>NZ_RXNS01000017.1 GCF_003966155.1 Halomonas nitroreducens | reverse complement strand
ATCGTAGTCGGCGCGGGGGTATCGACAGTGCCAGTCCCCCCACCATCCAGGCAGGACTCAGCGGGGCGCGTCGTAGCGTCCCGGGCGTCCCAGCGAGTAGACGACCTGCCATAGCTGCAGGCTGCGGGCACGGAAGGCGCCGGCACACACGCACCGGTAGTAGCGGAACATGCGCCGGGTCCGTGCGTTGTCGCGATCGGCAATCTCGTGCCAGTGAGCATCGAAGGTCTCGCGCCAGGCCCTCAGGGTGTGATCATAGTGAGCGCGGGGGTATCGACAGCGCCAGTCCCCCCACCATCCAGGCAGGACTCAGCGGGGCGCGTCGTAGCGTCCCGGGCGTCCCAGCGAGTAGACGACCTGCCATAGCTGCAGGTTGCGGGCACGCAAGGCACCGGCACACACGGACCGGTAGTAGCGGAACATGCGCCGGGTCCGTTCGTTGTCGCGATTGGCGATCTCGTGCCAGTGGGCATCGAAGGTCTCGCGCCAGGCCATCAGGGGGTGATCATAGTCGGCGCGGGGGTATCGACAGCGCCAGTCCCCCGATCCAGGCAGTACTCAGCGGGGCGCGTCGTAGCGTCCCGGGCGTCCCAGCGAGTAGACGACCTGCCATAGCTGCAGGTTGCGGGCACGGAAGGCGCCGGCACACACGGACAGGTAGTAGCGGAACATGCGCCGGGTCCGTTCGTTGTAGCGATCGGCGATCTCGTGCCAGTGGGCATCGAAGTTCTCGAGCCAGGCCATCAGGGTGTGATCGTAGTCAGCACCGAAGTTCTGCCAGTCCTCCATTAGCAGGTGGCGTTCACTGGCCTTGGCGATGTGCATGACCGAAGGCAGCACGCCGTTGGGGAAGATATAGCGGTTGATCCAGGGGTCGGCACTGATGTCGGAGTTGTTGGAGCCGATGGTGTGCAGCAGGAAGAGTCCTTCCGGCGGCAGCAGACGGCGGACCGTCTCGAAGTAGGTTTCATAGTTGCGGTGGCCGACATGCTCGAACATCCCGATGGAGACGATACGGTCGAAGCGCCCCTCCAGGTCGCGATAGTCCTCCAGCAGAATCTCCACGGGCAGGCCTTCGCAGCGCTTTCGGGCGAGCTCGGCCTGCTCCCGGGAGATGGTGATGCCGGTGACATGTACGCCATGATGCCTTGCGGCATGCTCGGCCAGGCTTCCCCAGCCGCAGCCGATATCCAGCACATGCATGCCCGGTTTCAGGTCGAGCTTGCGACAGGCCAGCTCTAGCTTGGCCTTCTGGGCCTCGTGGAGGCCGTCCGCGGCCTTCCAGTAGCCGCAGGAGTAGCACATGGTGTCATCCAGCATGCGCCGGAAGAGGTCGTTGCCGAGGTCATAGTGGGCCTCGCCGACGATGTAGGCCCGGGCCCGGCTCTGCAGGTTGAAGAACCCGGACTGCAGCCGATACATGAGTCGCTCGGAGGGGCTCTGGGAATGTTCGCCGAGGCCATGGCGCAACATCAGGTTCGCCATCTGGTCGAGGCGCTCACAGTCCCACCAGCCGTCCATGTAGGACTCGCCGAGCCCCAGGGTGCCCTGGTGGAGAATGCGGGAGAAGAAGTCGGGATGATAGACGCGGATGTCCTGGGGAGCATCGCCGTTGAGGCTTACGCCGGAGCCGTTCAGCAGTTTCTCGACAACGTGACGGGCCCGGGTATCGGGCAGGGCGACAGGGCCGAGGCGTGAGTCACTGGTCATGGAGTCCTCCTGGTCCCGCAGTGGCTGGATGCCGGATACTGGCGATGTAATCGCGTTTCCCATCATCATAGACGACTGATTAAGGCGCGCATTCATATGCCGCCGTCCGCTTCAACGAGGAGAAGGTGTTATGCACGTCATCTGTGATCTTTGCGTGGTGCCGCTGGGCGTCGGTGTCTCGGTGTCTGCCCAGGTGGCGGCCTGTCAGGAGGTCATCCGGGAATCGGGTCTCGAGCACTGCATGCACGCCTACGGCACCAATATCGAGGGGCCCTGGGATGAGGTGATGGCCGTGGTCAAGCGATGTCACGAGGTGGTGCACGACATGGGCGCGCCGCGCATCACCACTACCCTGAAACTGGGAACCCGCACCGACCGGGAGCAGCATATGGACGACAAGGTGACGAGCGTCGAGGCGCTGCTGCGCTCGAGGTGACGCGGGGCGGATGTAGAGCTGTAACGTTTACCTGACGCTATGTCAGGAAAACTTGCCGTGCCGGCGACACCAGTCATGGCATCGACGGGGGTGTAACGCTTGCTTGACGAAAGGGGGCCGGCAGCCTGCGTCGCGGCGCCGGGCAGGCGGAAGACGGCCATTCCGGCGGGGGCGGGAGGGCACTAGTCTGGTGGCATCCAAGGGCCGATGAGCCCGGAGACGACAACCACAAACGACCCGGAGGTCTTCATGAACGCCCCTGCCAAGACGAGCCAGACCGTCAGCACCGCCAACCCCATCGGCACCGATGGCTTCGAGTTCGTCGAGTACACCGCCCCGACCGAGGAGGGCATCGAGGCCCTGCGCCAGCTGTTTCTCAAGTTGGGCTTCACCGAGACCCGCAAGCATCGCTCCAAGGCCGTCACCCTGTTCCAGCAGGAGGGCATCAACTTCGTGCTCAATGCCGAACCGAACAGCCACGCCGCCGAGTTTGCCCGTGTCCATGGTCCCAGCGCCTGTGCCATGGCATGGAAGGTGGCCGATGCCAAGCAGGCCTACGAGCATGCCGTGGCCTGCGGCGCCAAGCCGGTAGAGACCCCGGTGGGCAAGGGCGAGGTGGGCATTCCCGCCGTCAAGGGCATCGGGGGCTCGCTGCTGTACTTCGTCGACCACAAGGTCGACGGCGAGGGGCGCACCATCTACGACATCGACTTCGTGGCGATCCCCGGACGCACGCCCCAGGACCACAGCGTGGGCCTCGAGGTGCTCGACCACCTGACCCACAACGTCGATCGCGGCCAGATGGACGTCTGGGCGGATTTCTACACTCGCGTGGCCAACTTCCGCGAGATTCGCTACTTCGACATCGCCGGCAAGAAGACCGGGCTTCACTCCCGCGCCATGACCGCGCCCTGTGGCAAGATGCATATCCCCATCAACGAGTCCGCCGACGACAACTCGCAGATTGCCGAATTCCTGCGCGAGTACAACGGCGAGGGCATCCAGCACCTGGCCATGGCCACCGATGACATCTACGCCACGGTGCGCGACCTGAAGGCCAATGGCATCACCTTCCTGACCACGCCGGACACCTATTACGAGAAGGTCGACGAGCGGGTGCCCAATCACGAGGAGAACCGCGAAGACCTGCGCGAGCTGAACCTGCTGGTGGATGGCGGCCCGGACCAGGGGGTGCTGCTGCAGATCTTCACCGAGACGGTCATCGGGCCGATCTTCTTCGAGATCATCCAGCGCAAGGGCAACGACGGCTTCGGCGAGGGCAACTTCAAGGCCCTGTTCGAATCCATCGAGGAAGACCAGATCCGTCGCGGCGTGCTCAACGCCGACGACTGATCCACTCCTCGTCGATCCCGGCAGACCTGCCGGGATCGATGGGCAGGGCGATGATAGCCAGAACAATCCCCCGTCTCCCTGCCCATTCACGATAAAATCCGTCACAATGGGAGCCCTGGCTGGCTCCATGCCTCGTGGCGGGTGACAACAACAGTTCCGTGATCCCTGGTGTGACATGACAAACGACGCGCAAAACCGTACCCAGTGGCTTGGCCGCTGGGGCTTCGTTCTGGCGGCGACCGGCTCCGCAGTGGGCCTGGGCAACGTCTGGAAGTTCCCCTACATGACCGGCGAATATGGCGGCGGTGCCTTTGTGCTGGTCTATCTGGCCTGCATCCTGGCGATCGGCGTGCCGGTGATGATGACCGAGATCGCCTTGGGCCGTCGCGGCCGCGGCAGTCCCATCGACGCCATCCGCCGCGTGACCAGCGAGTCCGGCGGGACCTCGCTGTGGTCGCTGCTGGGCTGGATGGCCATGCTCTGCGGCTTCATGATCCTGTGTTTCTACGTGGTCGTGGCCGGTTGGTCGTTCTCCTACCTGTGGAAGATGCTTACCGGGGGCCTGGCCGGCTCCAGTGTCGACGACATGGCAGCGATCTTCGGCGCCAACAACGAGAGCCCGTTCAACCTGGGCTTCTGGAGCACCCTGGTGACCGTCGCCACCATGGTCATCGTCGGCAAGGGCGTGCAGGGCGGCATCGAGAAGAGTGTCAGCTGGATGATGCCCGGGATGGTCGTCATGCTGGTGATCATGATCGCCTACGGCGCCCTCTCCGGCGGCTTCGGCGAGGCACTGCACTTCCTGTTCGCCTTCAATGCCGGCAGCCTGTCCAGCGAAGGCATGCTGGCGGCCATGGGCCATGCCTTCTTCACCTTGTCGCTGGCCTCCGGCGCTATCCTGACCTACGGCAGCTACCTGCCACGCAACGCCTCCATCGGCCGCACGACCCTCACCGTGGCGGTGGCCGATACCCTGGTGGCCCTGATGGCCGGCCTGGCGATCTTCCCGGTGATCTTCGCCAACGGCATGGAGCCTGGCAGCGGCCCGGGCCTGATCTTCATGAGTCTGCCGCTGGCCTTCCAGGCGATGCCGTTGGGTACCCTGTTCGGCATCCTGTTCTTCGTGATGCTGTCCATGGCGGCGCTGACCTCGTCGATCTCCATGGTCGAGGCCACCGTGTCCTGGCTCACCGATAACAAGGGCATCTCACGGCGCACCGCCTCCTGGGGCACCGGCATCCTGCTGTGGGTGATCAGCACCCTGGCCATGCTCTCGTTCAATGTGGGAGCCGAGTGGACCCTGGCTGGCAAGCACTTCTTCGGCTGGCTGGACTACCTCACCTCCCGCTGGATGATGCCGCTCGGCGGCCTGGGCATGGTGCTGCTGGCGGGTTTTGTGCTCAAGAGCGAGAGCCTGCGCGAGGAACTCGGCCTGTCGCCGGTCGTGCATGGCCTGTGGCTGTTCATGGTCCGCTATGTCAGCCCGCTGGGGATCCTGGTGATCTTCGTCGATGCGCTGGGGATCGCCAAGCTGCAGTTCGGGAGCCACTGGCCCTGGCTGCTGCTGGCGCTGGTGGTGATCACCCTGGTCGGCGAACTGGCGAGCCCGCGGCTCAAGCGCGCCTTCGGCGCCTGAACCGATATTGCCAACGGCCAACGACATCGCCCCCGCTTTTGCGGGGGCGATGTCGTTGGCAGGGTAGGGGGAGAGCCATGCGCATCAGGGGTGGGGTCGATGGAGCGGTTATATGCTTGCGCAGAGTCATTAGTGGCAATCCGGCGGCAAATTAATTACTTTATCGCATATTAAATCCCATTGACCTTGGAAATATGGAATATGAGTGGCGCAAGTGATTCCCCGGGGCCCGACACCCTGCGGCTGCCCGCGGCGGTCTCCGAGCTGGCGCCGGGCCGGGTCAGCCTGGTCGGCGCCGGGCCGGGGGATCCGGAACTGCTGACCGTGAAGGCCTTGCGGCGTCTCCAGGCCGCCGAGGTGATCCTCCACGATCGCCTGGTCAGCGACGAGATCCTTGCCCTGGCCAATCCTGCGGCCTGGAAGCTCTACGTGGGCAAGGCGCGCTCGGACCACAGCGTGCCCCAGGAGGGCATCAACCAGGCGCTGGTCGATTGGGCGAGTGCCGGCAAGCGGGTAGTGCGCCTCAAGGGCGGCGATCCCTTCATCTTCGGGCGTGGCGGGGAGGAGCTCGAGACGCTGGTGGCCGCAGGCGTCGAGGTCGAGGTTGTGCCGGGCATCACCGCGGCCTCGGGATGCGCGGCCTATGCCGGCATTCCCCTCACCCATCGGGATCATGCCCAGTCGGTGCGCTTCATCACCGGTCATCTGCGCGATGGCGGCTGCGACCTCGACTGGGCGGCCCTGGCGAGCTCGGGGCAGACCCTGGTGTTCTACATGGGGCTCGGCAGCCTGGCGATCATCGCCGAGCAGCTCAAGGCTCATGGCCTGGCCGCCGATACGCCCCTCGCCCTGATCGAGCAGGGCACCACCGCCCGCCAGCGGGTGCATGTGGGGAGCCTGGCGAGCTTGCCCCCGGCCATCGAGCTGGGTACTATTCGGCCGCCGACACTTATTATCGTCGGCACCGTGGTGACGTTGCATGACACGCTGGCCTGGTTCGACAACGATCGTGCCGGCAGCCTGGGTTGGTTGCAGGGAAAGCACCCGACGCCGTCTGACACGTCTCAAGGCGCCTGAAGTCGCGGGGAGATCGACATCGGCGTACAAGTCGTTGTGAGGTGACGAATGGTGGATTCCCGCAAGGCGAGCTCGACTCGTCCCCATGGGTGGCGTCTGGCGTGTCTCGGGCTGTCCCTGCTGCTGTTGAGCGGCTGTGCAGGGGATTCGCTGGCCCATCAATCCAGCGGCGACGATGTCGCGATCCAGAAGGGCGTCGCCTCCTTCTACAGCGATCGCTTTCAGGGCCGCACCACGGCCAGCGGCGAGCCCTTCGACCAGCAGGCCCTTACCGCCGCCCACCGCACTCTGCCCTTCGGCACCAAGGTCCTGGTGACCCGGCGCGATACCGGCCGCCAGGTCGAGGTCGAGATCATCGACCGTGGCCCCTTCGTCAGTGGCCGGGTGATCGACCTCTCCAAGCGGGCCGCCCGTGCCCTCGGCATGCTCGGCCGCGGGACCGCCCCCGTCCAGCTCAGTTACGTACGCTGACGGCGCCCTGCCCAGCGGGCGGGTCGACGAGTCAGTCGCCTGCCGCGCTGTCCCGCGAGAACTCCCGCCGCCAGCGCGCCAGCAAGGCCTGTCGCTTGAGGTCATCCAGGGTCGCCAGCAACCCCGGGCCCAGCGCCAGGGGCCGCAGGGCCTCCCCATGGGTCGCGCGCAGGCGGTCCGCGGTTCCCTGGCCCTCGAGTTCCGGGTGGACCGCGCCGAGTGCGGTCTGCTCGGCGATCACCCGCTGGCCCTCCAGGCCGATCAGGAAGTCCAGGAAGCGTCGGGCGCTCCTCGGGTGAGGCGCCTGGCGCGGCATCAGCGCCAGGCGCTGGGTGACCAGGGCATAGTCGTCGGGAATCACCATCTCGAGCGCCGGGTCCTGCGCCACGACCCGCCGGGCATAGCTGCCCAGCAGGTTATAGCCCAGCCAGTAGCGTCCCTCTGCAAGCCCTGCCAGCATCTCGCCGGTGGTATCCACCAGCTGGGCCCGTGTCTGGCCGAAGGCGGCCACCAGATCCCAGTAGCGGGGCGACAGCCGCGATTCCTCGATGGCATAGGTGTAGCCGGCCCCACTGCGCGACGGGTCATAGGTCACCACCCGGCCCGCCAGCGCCGTCCCATGGCGCTGGAGCAGGGCGAGCAGGTCGGCATGACTCTGCGGGCGGCCGAAACGCTCGATCAGCTCGCGGCGGACCACCATCACGACCGGCTCGAAGGTGAAGGCGAACAGCTCCTGGCGCCAGCGGGCCCAGTCCGGCCAGGCCGCGGCCGCCGCCGAGCCGAGGGGCTGGGCGTGACCATCGTTGGCCAGTCGGTATTGCCAGGGCATGGCCGAGGAGATCAGCACGTCGACCTCGTCGGGTGTGGCCAGGAAGCGCTCATACAGCGGCAGGGTGCCCAGGTTGCGGTACGTAAGCTCGATGCCGGGGTGTTGCCGATGGAAGCGCTCCAGCAAGGGGCGAATATGCACCAGGTCCAGGGCACCGTGGATCACCAGCTGCCCCGTGGCCTGACCGGCGACAGGGGCCGCCGGATAGTGCAGGCGCTCCTCCGCCATGGCGAGGGGAGCCGCACACAGCCACAGCAGCAGCAGGGTAGCGAAACCTGACCTCATGGCGTGTCTCCCGGGAAGCGCAGCACGACCCGCAGCCCGTGGCCGCCGCTGGCGTCCTCGAGGGTCAGGCGGGCGCCATGGGTGCGGGCGATGCCGTCGACGATGGCCAGCCCCAGTCCGGAGCCGTCGGAGTCCTCGCTGCCGCGATGGAAGGGACGCAGCATCAGCAGGCGGCGCCCGGGGGAGATGCCGGGCCCGTCGTCTTCCACTTCCAGGGCCGGCGGCGAGGCGTGGGTGCGCACGGTGACGTGTCGGGCGCCATAGCGCCTGGCGTTGTCGATCAGGTTGCCCAGCGCCTCCTCCAGCTGCCAGTCGAGTCCCCTGATGCGCACCGGCGCCGGCGCGGTCTCGACACCGAGGTCGATCCCGTCCCGGTGGCAGGCATGCCAATGGGTCCTGACGGCCTGGCGGGCCAGGGCGTTGAGGTCCAGCGAGGCCAGCTCGGGACGGTATTCGGGATTGTCGAGGCGAGTCAGCGACAGCAGCTGGATCGCCAGGCGCGAGGTGCGCACGCTGGTAGCGTGCATGGCCTCGAGGGCCTCCCGCCAGCGGGCCGGGTCGTCCTGGCGCAGGGCCAGCTCGGCCCGCGCCGACAGGCCCGCCAGGGGGGTGCGCAGCTGGTGGGAGGCGTCGCCGATGAAGCGTTCCTGGTTGGCGCGTACCCGGCGCATGCGCGCCAGCAGATCGTTCAGGGTCTCGCGCAGCTCGGCGAGCTCCCTGGGCAGGCTCAGCTCCAGGGGGGACAGGGTGCGCGGGTCGCGGGCGCGGATGGCACGGCGCAACCGGGTGAGGGGGGCCAGGGCGGCACGAATCGCCAACAGCAGGATCCCCACCGCCAACGCTGCCATGGTGAGGATGTAGGCCAGGTTGCCCCGCAGCAGCTCGGCGGCCAGCCGCTCGCGACCCTCGCGGGTATGGGCAACCCGCACCTCGAAGCGCTCACGCTGTCGCCAGTCCTCCAGCCGCGCCCGGCGAATACCCTGCCGCACCGCCAGGCCGTGCCAGTCGATGTCGCGGTAGAGCAGGGTATCGCCGCGCTCGCCGACCTGGCGGGGATCGGCGGGCAGCTCGGCGTTGCCGGTGACGAAGTCGCCCTGGGCATCATAGAGGGCATAGAAGACCCGCTCCTCGGCGTCGGTGGCCAGCATCTCCAGAGCAGCGGGAGGCAGGTCGAGCCACAGGCGCTGTTCCTGCCATTGCACCTGCTCGGCGATCGCCAGGGTGGCGGCCTCGAGCAGTCGGTCATAGGCGCGGTCGGCCGTGCGGCGGGCCTCCACCCAGGCCTGCAGCACCATCAGCCCGCCCAGGGCCAGCAGGGGCAGCAGCAGCCAGGTCAGCAGCCGCCGGTAGAGGCTGTCACGGCGGATCACGTGGCCTCCAGCAGGTACCCCAGCCCGCGTACCGTGCGCAGGGCCACCCCGGTATCGGTCAGGCGCTTGCGCAGGCGATGGACGTAGACCTCGATGGCATTGTCTCCCATGGGCTGGTCCTGAAAGGCCTCCTCGGCGAGGCGTGCCTTGTCCACTGGCTCGCCGGCGTGGCGCATCAGGCAGGCCAGCAGCCGCTGTTCCCGGGGCGGCAGCGCGAGGGGCGCATCATCGAGGGTAAAGCGCTGGGCCAGGCCATCGAAGCTCAGGGGGCCGACCTGCAGCAGCTGACCACGCTCGCGGCGGCGCAGCAGCGCCCGCACCCGGGCCTCGAGCTCGTCCAGGGCAAAGGGTTTCGCCAGGTAGTCGTCGGCCCCCAGGTCCAGCCCGCGCACCCGGTCCTCGATGGCGCCGCGAGCGGTGAGGATCAGCACCGGGGTGTCACGATCATGGGCGCGCAGGGCCGACAGCACTTCCAGCCCTCCGCAGCCGGGCAGGTTGAGGTCCAGTAGCACCAGCGACAGGCCCGGGACGGGCTTGGCCAGCCGATCCCGGGCCGCATCGCCATCCGCCAGGTGGTCGACGGCGTGTCCCTCGAGGCGCAGGGCATCGAGAAGCGTCTCGGCCAGCAGTCGATCATCTTCCACCAGCAGCAACCTCATGGGCTCGTCTCCTGTTCCATCGGCGGCGTTTCCAGGCGCCCGCGCGCCGCCTCCAGGGCCTGGCGCCATGCCCCGGCCGGGTGACGGCCGGCAGGACCTGACAGCGACAGCCAGAGGCGCGGTTCGCCGGGGCCAGTGGACAGGGCGAGGCATTCCATGTGGCCACCGGGTAGGGCGGGGCGTGGGTCGTCTTCCCGGCGGGTCGACCAGCGGCTGCCGGGATGCAGGTCGTGGCGCAGGGCCGCGCTGGGTAGCGCCACCAGGCGACATTCGACTTCGCCGGGGTGCGCCTCGAGCAGGGCCGCGGTCTCGCCGATATCGGCCGCCAGGCGGTCCAGCTGCGGCTGGACCCGCGCTGCCAGGTGGCGGGTCGGGGCATGGCGGCGTGCCAGACGCACCGGGCTGTGGCCGAGCCGCCAGCGCCCGTCGCTGCCACGCTGGACATAGTCGTAGCGCGAGAGCGATCCCAGTAACCGAAGCAGGGTGCTCTTGTAGAACCCGGTGACCTCGGCCAGCTCGGCCAGGGTGAAGGCCTCCTGGGGCGAGTCGAAGGTCTCGAGTACCGTCAGGGCCCGCTCCACGGCCTCGACGCGATCCTGTGCCATGCCTTTCCTCCCGTCATGGTGCGGGCGCGATGCCGATGCAACTTTGGTCGCAAATGCCCCGCCAGGCGTTGACCCGCTCTGGGGGGACGCCTAGCTTTCTATCCTGAGGAACGAAGTTCTGCCTTACAGAATTGTAAGCCAGGCGTCAGCCTCCTACAAGACCCAATTCGATCCACCCACATCAGGGGACCACAACAATGTCCATGAGAACGCCGCTCAAGCTCTTCGCCGTCGCCGCCTTCACCGTTAGCGCCGGGTCCGCCATGGCCTTCGAACCCGAGGGCAAGGTCGAATGCCTGGCGCCCGCCGACCCGGGCGGCGGCTGGGATTTCACCTGCCGCAGCGTGGGCAATGTGCTGGAGGAGCTCGACCTGGTGCCGGGCAGCGTGCAGACCGTCAACATGGCCGGTGCCGGCGGTGGCGTGGCCTTCGCCCACACCGTGAGCAAGCGCGCCGGTGATGACCAGCTGCTGGTCGCCGCGTCCACCGCGACCACCACCCGCCTGGCCCAGGGCCAGTTCCCGGGCATGACTGCCGACATGGTCAACTGGATCGGTGCGCTGGGGGCCGACTACGGCGTCATCGCGGTGGCCGCGGAGTCGGACTATGACGACCTGCCGGAGCTGATGGATGCCCTCAAGGAGGATCCGCGCAGCGTCAAGTTCGCCGGCGGCAGTGCCAAGGGCGGCTGGGATCACCTCAAGGTGCTGATCGCCGCTCAGAAGGCCGGCGTCGAGAACCTGCCGCGGATTCCCTACCTGTCGTACAACAACGGCGGCGAGGCCATGACCCAGGTGGTCGGCGGCCATGTGGACGCTTTCACCGGCGACATCACTGAAGCCCAGGGCTTTATGGCGTCGGGAGATCTCAAAGTCCTCGCGGTGCTCGCGGAGGAACGCCTGCCCGGCGATTTCAGTGACATCCCCACCGCGCGCGAGCAGGGCATCGACGCCATCGGGCCGAACTGGCGCGGCTTTTACATGCCCGCCGACATCTCCGACGACGCCAAGCAGTACTGGATCGACGCCATGGACACCATCTACCAGAGCCAGGAGTGGAAGGATGTCATGGAAAACAATGGCCTGATGCCATTCCACATGACCGCCGGCGAGTTCGAGGAGTTCGTCGCCAACCAGATCACTGACATCGAGCAACTCTCGAAAGACATCGGGCTGATCCAGTAATGACCTTCAACGACCGCATCTTCGGGGTCCTGATGATCGCCCTGGCCGTCGCGTACGGCTGGGGCACCACCCTGTTCCCCGAGCCGTTCGGCGGGGCCGAATCCGTCGGTCCCGAGACCTTTCCACGCCTGCTGACGGTGGTGCTGGCGCTATCCAGCCTCTACCTGATCGTGCGCCCCGACCCCGACAATGCCTGGCCCTGGAGCCGTACCGGCGTCGAGCTGATCATCGCCGTGGTGGTGCTGGTGTTCTACACCATGCTGCTGCAGCCGCTGGGCTTCATCCTCAGCACCCTGCTCGCGGTGGGCACCCTGTGCTGGCGCATGGGCGCCACCCCGGTCAAGGCCTACCTGACCGGCGCCGTGGCGGGCATCGTGGTGTTCCTGATCTTCAATTTCGCCCTGGACCTCTCGCTGCCGCTGGGCCTGCTGTCCTTCCTGGAGGTGAGCTGATGGAAACGCTGGGTTACCTGATCGACGGGTTCGGCGTCGCCCTGGCGCCGCACAACCTGATGTTCGCCCTGCTGGGGGCCTTCCTCGGCACCCTGATCGGCGCCTTGCCGGGCCTCGGGCCGGCCAACGGCGTGGCCATCCTGATCCCGTTGGCCTTCACCCTCGGGCTGGCGCCGGAGACGGCGCTGATCATGCTCACCGCGGTCTATGCGGGCGCCATGTACGGCGGGCGGATCTCCTCCATTCTGCTCAACATCCCCGGCGACGAGCCGGCCATGATGACCTGCCTGGACGGCTATCCCATGGCCCAGCAGGGCAAGGCCGCCGAGGCCCTGGCGATCTCCGCCGTGGCCTCCTTCATGGGCAGCCTGATCGCCACGATCGGGCTGATCCTGCTGGCGCCGATCCTCGCCGACTTCGCCCTGACCTTCGGCCCGGCCGAGTACTTCGCCTTGTTCCTGCTGGCCTTCGCCACCCTCGGCGGCATCACCGGCAAGAACCCCATGAAGACGGTGGTGGCGGCCTGCATCGGGCTGATGATCGCCACCGTGGGCATCGACAATACCGGGGTGCAGCGCTACACCTTCGGCGTGCTCGAGCTCTACGAGGGCGTCGACTTCATCATCGCCATCGTCGGCCTGTTCGCCATCTCCGAGCTGCTGTTCTTCATCGAGGAGAAGGCCGGGGGCGGCAAGCAGAAGATGAGCGTCAACAAGCTCACGCTCTCGTGGAAGGATATCCGCGCCATCATGCCGTCGAGCATCCGCGGCGGTGTGCTGGGCTTCATCGCCGGCGTGCTGCCCGGGGCGGGGGCGTCACTGGGCAGCTTCATCGGCTATACCCTCGAGAAGAAGGTCGTCGGCAGCAAGGGCTACTTCGGCAAGGGGGATCCGCGCGGCGTGGCCGGTCCCGAGGCCGGCAACAACGGCGCCTCCAGCGGCGCTCTGGTCCCCATGCTGACGCTTGGCGTCCCCGGGAGCGGCACCACCGCCGTGCTGCTGGCGCTGCTGATCTCGCTGAACATCACCCCCGGGCCGCTGATGTTCACCCAGAACGCCGACATCGTCTGGGGCGTGATCGCGGCCCTGCTGATCGGCAATTTCCTGCTGCTGGTGCTGAACATCCCGCTGGTGGGGATCTTCGTCAAGCTGCTCTCGGTGCCGCCGATGTACCTGCTGCCGATCGTCACCATGATCGCCTTCGTGGGCATCTACTCGATCAGCAACACCACCTTCGACCTCTACTTCATGGTGGCCTTCGGCGTGGCCGGCTATGTGCTGCGCAAGCTGGAGATTCCGCTGGTGCCGGTGATCCTCGGCCTGCTGCTGGGGCCGGAGATGGAGAAGAACCTGCGCCACGCCATGGATATCTCCGATGGCGACTGGACCATCCTCTGGGACAGCGGCCTGGCCCTGGGGCTCTGGGTCTTTGCCGGCCTGGGGCTGATCCTGCCCTATATCGTCGGCCCGCTGCTGCGTCGCCGCATGCAGGTGTCCACCGGCACGGGCGGGCCCGAGGGCGACTGATCGCCTGATTTCCCTGCAGTGCCATGAGGGGCGCCGGCCATACCGGCGCCCCTTCTGCTGTCTGGGGTGGTCGACCTGGGCCTGCCCTACAGGGGGGCAGGTCCTCGGCCACCGGCACCGCCCTGGTTCGATGTCGGGTGTCATCCTGCACCACACATCACCATCGACCCGCGGCAAGCTTTGGGCCGGCGATTTCCAAGGCGCTGAAATACAAGGGGTCGTTAGTGGACGTTGCATTCTGGCACGTCCCTTGCGCTGGTTTGGTGGGCACGGTGCCGGCGTCACCGCACCCTTGCCCCTCGATAACAACCACCTCGCAAGGAGTTCCCATGATCCCCTTCCCGACCGTGCATCCCACCCGTTGGCTGGCCGCCTCGCTGATCGGCCTCGGTCTCTCCACGCCGGCACTCGCCCAGGAGGACCCGATCAAGGTGGGCATCCTGCACTCTCTCTCCGGCACCATGGCCATCAGCGAGTCGACCCTCAAGGACACCATGCTGATGCTGATCGAGCAGCAGAATGCCGAAGGGGGGCTGCTCGGTCGTCAGATCGAGCCGGTGGTCGTCGACCCGGCCTCCGACTGGCCGCTGTTCGCCGAGAAGGCCCGCGAGCTGCTGGCCCAGCAAGAGGTCGACGTCATCTTCGGCAACTGGACCTCGGTGTCGCGCAAGTCCGTGTTGCCGGTGGTGGAGGAACTCAACGGCCTGCTGTTCTACCCGGTGCAGTACGAGGGGGAGGAGTCCTCCGAGAACGTCGTCTACACCGGCGCGGCACCGAACCAGCAGGCGATTCCCGCCGTCGACTACCTGATGAACGAGGTCGGGGCCGAGCGCTGGGTGTTGGCCGGTACCGACTACGTCTATCCGCGGACCACCAACAAGATCCTCGAGGCCTACCTCAAGGCCCACGGCGTGGCCGACGAGGACATCCTGGTCAACTACACGCCCTTCGGTCATTCCGACTGGCAGAACATCGTCGCCGACATCAAGCGCTTCGGCAGCCAGGGCAAGAAGACCGCGGTGGTCTCCACCATCAACGGCGATGCCAACGTGCCGTTCTATCGCGAGCTGGGCAACCAGGGCATCGATGCCGCCGACATCCCGGTGGTGGCCTTCTCGGTGGGCGAGCAGGAACTCTCCGGCATCGATACCGCGCCCCTGGTGGGGCACCTGGCCGCCTGGAACTACTTCATGAGCGTCGACACCGATGCCAACTACGACTTCATCGACAGCTGGATCGAGTACACCGGCGACGAGATGGCCGTCACCAACGACCCCATGGAGGCTCACTACATCGGCTTCAACATGTGGAAGGAGGCCGTGCGCAAGGCCGGCACCACCGAGGTCGATGCGGTGAAGGATGCCATCATCGGGGTCAGCGTGCCCAACCTGTCCGGTGGCTATGCGGCCATGATGCCCAACCACCACATCACCAAGCCGGTGCTGATCGGCGAGATCCAGGACAACGGCCAGTTCTCCATCGTCTGGGAGACCCCCTCCACCGTCGCCGGGGATGCCTGGTCCGACTACCTGGACGGCTCCCGTGACCTGATCAGCGACTGGCGTCAGCCCCTGGCATGCGGCAACTACAACGTCGTCGAGGGTAGCTGCGGCGGCAGCGAGGCCGAGGAAGACGTCGCCTCCGCCGAGTAAGTCGCTTTCCCACCGGACCGGGGCCCTGGTCCGGTGGCATGACACGCCACTCAGGACACCCATCACAGGACATGCCCATGAGGATGATCCGCGCCCTCGTGCCAGGGCTGCTGCTCTGGCTGCTCGTTGGACTGGTGCCGTCGGCCCAGGCCCAGACGCCCGGCCAGGACCCCGCCGGTCAGGCCCTGCTCGAGGCCCTCGATACCCGCTCCTACGCCGACAAGGGCGAGGCCATCGCGGCGCTCGTCGCCAGCGGCGACGAGCGCACCCGGCGCTGGCTCGAGGCTCTGCTGGCCGGCAAGCTGCAGCGTCAGGAAGACACCGGTCGCTTCATCGTGGTGCTCGAGAACCGCGGTCGCCACTGGCCGGTCGTCGACGCCCTGAGCTTCGAGGCGGCCGGCGAGATGTCACGCCGCGAGCTCGACCGCATCGGCATCAACAATGCGCTGCGCGGGCAGCTGCAGAGCACCCTGGCGGTGCTCGACCTGCGCGTCGACGACGTGGGGGCACGCCGCGAGGCGGCCCGCGAACTGCTCGGCAACATCGAGGCCGCCATGCTCCCCCCGTTGCAGGCGCTGGTGGCCGACGAGGCCGATGGCGAGGTGAAGCGCCTGCTCGCGCAGGCCATCGCCATCCATCGCCTGGAGCAGGGCGATGCCGCGGCCGTCGAGGGCCTGGCCGGCAGCCTCAATCCCGAGGCCCGAGCGGCGCTCAGTGCCGCCGCGCGCAGCGACGACGCCGCCCTGGCCGAGGCCGCGAGCGGGGCACTCGCCGACATCGAGCAGAAACTCAAGCTGAACCGCGGCGTCGAGACGCTCTATTTCGGCCTGTCGCTCGGCTCGGTGCTGGTGCTGGCGGCCATCGGCCTGGCGATCACCTTCGGCGTGATGGGCGTGATCAACATGGCCCATGGCGAGCTGATGATGCTCGGTGCCTATACCACCTGGGGCATGCAGCAGCTGCTGCCCGGTCAGCCGGGGCTGGCGCTGATCCTGGCGATCCCCGCCGGCTTCCTGGTGGCGGCCCTGGCGGGGATCGCCATCGAGCGCAGTGTCATCCAGTTCCTCAAGGGGCGTCCCCTGGAGACCCTGCTGGCCACCTTCGGCGTCAGCCTGATCCTCCAGCAACTGGTGCGCACCCTGATCTCGCCGCTCAACCGCACCGTGGTCTCGCCCGAATGGATGAGCGGTTCGCTGATGATCAACGAGGGGCTGTCGCTGACCCTCAACCGTCTGTTCGTGCTGGGCTTTGCGCTGCTGGTCTTCGCCGGCCTGATGCTGGTGATGCGCCGTACGCGGCTGGGCCTGGAAGTTCGCGCCGTGACCCAGAATCGCGCCATGGCCCGTTCCATGGGCATCCGTGCCACTCGCGTCGATATCCTGACCTTCGCCCTGGGATCCGGGGTGGCGGGCCTGGCCGGGGTGGCGCTGTCCCAGCTCACCAACGTGGGCCCCAACCTTGGCCAGAACTACATCATCGACTCCTTCATGGTGGTGGTGTTCGGCGGGGTGGGGAACCTCTGGGGCACCCTGGTGGCGGGCCTCTCGCTGGGCGTCATCAACCAGGTCCTCGAGCCCTGGGCCGGTGCCGTACTGGCCAAGATTCTGGTGCTCGTCTTCATTATCCTGTTCATCCAGAAGCGCCCCCGCGGACTCTTCCCGCAGAAGGGCCGGGCGGCGGAGGGCTGATTCATGCTTGCCTCTCGATCCTGGCTATCCCGACCCTTGCACGAGCGCTCGACACGGCTGTTCCTCGGCGTGCTGATCGCGGCCCTGGCCGTCGTCAGCCTGCTCAACCTGGCGCTGCCGGCGGGGCATCCGCTGCATGTCTCCACCTATACCGTGACGCTGCTCGGCAAGTACCTGTGCTATGCGCTGCTGGCCGTGGCGGTGGACCTGGTGTGGGGCTATCTCGGCATCCTTAGCCTCGGCCATGGCGCCTTCTTCGCCTTGGGCGGCTATGCCATGGGCATGTACCTGATGCGCCAGATCGGCGACCGCGGGGTCTATGGCGACCCGGTGCTGCCGGACTTCATGGTTTTCCTCGACTGGCAGAGCCTGCCCTGGTACTGGCACGGCTTCGACATGGCCTGGTTCGCCTTGTTGACGGTGCTGCTGGCGCCGGGACTGCTGGCCCTGGTGTTCGGCTTCCTGGCTTTTCGCTCGCGGGTGACCGGGGTGTATCTGTCGATCATCACCCAGGCGTTGACCTTCGCGCTGATGCTGGCCTTCTTCCGCAACGAGATGGGCTTCGGCGGCAACAACGGCCTGACCGACTTCAAGGAGCTGCTGGGCTTCGACCTGACCGCCGACGCGACCCGCCTTTGGCTCTTCCTGGCCACCGGCATGGCCCTGGCCCTGGGCTATGTGCTGTGTCGGGCGATCGTCGCCAGCAAGCTCGGCCGGGTCTGCGTGGCCACCCGCGACGCCGAGGCCCGCACGCGCTTCCTGGGCTACCGGGTGGAGCGCTTCCAGCTGTTCGTCTTCGTGGTCTCGGCGATGCTGGCCGGCGTCGCCGGCGCGCTCTACGTGCCCCAGGTGGGCATCATCAACCCGGGGGAGTTCTCGCCGATCTTCTCCATCGAGATCGTGCTGTGGGTGGCGCTGGGCGGCCGCGGCACCCTCTATGGCGCAGTGATCGGGGCGCTGCTCGTCAACTACGCCAAGACGGTGTTCACCGGCGTGATGCCGGAGGCCTGGCTGTTCGCCCTGGGCGGGCTCTTCGTGCTGGTCACGGTGCTGCTGCCGAAGGGCATCGCCGGCCTGCTGGCCTACCGCCGGCCACGCCGCGCCGACCCGGATCCATCCACCACCCCTGGGGAGGCCTCGGCATGAACTTCCTGACATCGCTGGCCGATCGCGATCGTGTCTTCGACTTCCTGGTGCCCGTCGACTCCCCGGTGGACGTGCGCCATGGCCCGATCCTCTATCTCGAGGACGTGACGGTCAGCTTCGACGGCTTCCGCGCCATCGACCGCCTCAACCTGACCATCGACGATGGTGAGTTGCGCTGCATCATCGGCCCCAACGGGGCGGGCAAGACCACCATGATGGACATCATCACCGGCAAGACACGCCCGGATACCGGCCAGGTCTGGTTCGGCAGCCGACACAACCTGCTGACCATGAACGAGCCGGCGATCGCCAGCCTCGGCATCGGCCGCAAGTTCCAGAAGCCCACCACCTTCGAGGCCCTTACGGTCTTCGAGAACCTGGAACTGGCCATGGCCGCCGACAAGCGCATCCTGCCCACCCTCACGGCGCGGACGACCGGCGAGATCCGTGCGCGGATCGAGGAGGTCATGACCACCATTGGCCTGGTCGAGTTGCGTCATCGGCCGGCCGGGATCCTCTCCCACGGCCAGAAGCAGTGGCTGGAGATCGGCATGCTGCTGATGCAGCGCCCGCGGCTGCTGCTGGTGGACGAGCCGGTGGCCGGGATGACCGAGCAGGAGATGGAGCGTACGGCGGAGCTGCTCACCGGCCTGGCGGGCCAGCAGTCCGTGGTGGTGGTGGAGCACGACATGGGCTTCGTGCGCTCCATCGCCCGCACGGTCACCGTGCTCCATCAGGGCAGCGTGCTGGCCGAGGGCAGCATGAACCAGGTGTCCATGGATCCCCGCGTCGTCGAGGTCTACCTCGGCGCCGAGGCCGACGAGGAGGTGGCCTGATGCTCGCGATCGACAAGCTCGACCAGTACTACGGCGAGAGCCACACCCTGTGGTCCCTCGACCTCGAGGTGCCGGCGGGGGAATGCACCTGCGTGATGGGCCGCAACGGGGTGGGCAAGACCACCCTGGTGAAGGCGGTGATGGGGGAGGTCACGGTGGCCTCGGGCAGCATTCGCTATGCGGATGATCGGGAGCTGACCAAGAAACGCATCGAAGACCGTTCGCGGCTGGGCATCGGCTATGTGCCCCAGGGACGCCAGATCTTCCCGCTGCTCACCGTCGAGGAGAACCTGCGTACCGGCCTGGCGGCCCGCGGCGACGGTCGCACGTCGATCCCCGAGCGCATCTACGAGCTGTTCCCGGTGCTGGAGGAGATGAAGCATCGACGCGGCGGCGACCTCTCGGGCGGCCAGCAGCAGCAACTGGCCATCGGCCGGGCCCTGGTGCTCGAGCCGTGGCTGCTGATCCTCGACGAGCCGGGGGAGGGGATCCAGCCCAATATCGTCACCCAGATCGGCGAGGTGATACGGCGCCTGATCCGTGAGGACGGTCTGACGGTGCTGCTGGTGGAGCAGAAGCTGTCCTTCGCCCGCAAGTATGCCGACCGCTTCGCCATCATGGATCGGGGGCGCCGGGTCGCCGGCGGCGCGATCGGCGAGCTCAGCGAGTCGCTGATCAAGGAGCACCTCACGGTCTAGGCAGGGCTGCGACTCCTCCGCGGAGCCCGCCTGGCGTCGTGCCCTGGCCGCCGAGAGGTGCCGTCTTTGCATGAGGCGCATCAGGCCGCCCGCGATCGGGCCGGTGGATGGCGAGCGAAGTGACGGAGTGCTGCGGGTAGGGGCCGGCGCACCAGAGTCGTACCACGCCTTGTCCCTGGTGTCTCTCATGGTGCATGGCGAGGTGGTGACTGCGCCTTATCAGTGCAACAAGGGCCGTGGCGGGTACGCTCCTACATCGTGTACGCGTTTCAAGTCGTTCATATCAATGTATATTTCCTGTTTTTTTTCACGCTGGTACGGCCATTGCTTTGCGCAGGTAGTTGCCATTCGACGTGCCTCACGTCCCCGACCAGAAGCAGAAGGCAGTTGCCGATGACGGCCTACTCCCCCGCCAGACCCGCCGCCCCGACCGGGGCCGAGGACGCCGGGCATCGCTTCGATGCCGGCCGCCGCTGGGCGGCATCGCTGGAGCTCGGCTTTGCCTCCCGGCAGGGCACCACCCGCCTGGCCCGTGCCCGCCACCGCGGCCCGTTGCGGGTGCAGCGGCCTTTCTACCCGGAAGGGCGCGACGCGTCAGGCCGCTCCGGCGCCTGCCACCTCTACCTGCTGCACCCGCCCGGTGGCCTGGTCAGTGGCGATGCCCTGAGCATCTCGGCCGAGGTGGAGGCGGGCGCGCATGCGCTATTGACCACCCCGGCCGCCAACAAGCTCTACCGAGCCGATCATCACGACGTGGCCTGGGAACAGCACACTCGGTTGCGGGCGGCGGACGGTAGCTGTCTCGAGTGGCTGCCCCAGGAGACCATCGCCTTCGATGGTTCCCGGGGGGGACAGAGCACGACCATCGAGCTGGCCGGCGAGGCCCGTTGCCTGGGCTGGGAGGTGCTCGCCCTGGGGCGCCCGGCCAGCCGGCTGCCCTATGTCAGCGGACGCATCGAGCAGCGCTTTCGCCTGCTCCGCGACGGCCAGCCGCTATGGCTGGAACGCCAACTCCTCGACCCGGCCCATCCCCGCTTCCGGGGACGCTGGGGGCAGGGCGGCGCGAGCGTCCAGGCGACCCTGTGGGCGGTGGGCCTGGGTGACGAGGCCGACGCCATCGAGGCGCTTCGCGAGCGGCTCCCCGAGAGCCCCCGCTGGGCGGTGACGGTGCGTCACGGCGTGCTGCTGCTGCGCTACCTGGGCAGTGAGCGAAACGAGGCCTGGCGGCTGTGCGAGTCGGCCTGGAGGGTCTTGAGGCCGAGGCTGATCGACCGCGAGGCCTGTGTGCCGCGGATCTGGCGGACCTGATAACAGCCGGAAGCTCGAAGCGAGAAGCCGGAAGGATGCGGTATCTCGCCGATGGGATGTCTTCACGCTTCTGGCTTTCAGGCGCGGAGCGCCGCTCTTCCAGCCTGGTGGCGACTGGCTGGGCATTGAATCAAAGCGACATGGCTAGGGAGCTATCGCGATGGAACTGACCCCGAGAGACAAGGACAAGCTGCTGCTGTTCACCGCCGGCCTGCTGGCCGAGCGGCGCCGGGCACGCGGCCTCAAGCTGAATTACCCCGAGGCGGTGGCGCTGATCAGCTGCGAGGTCATGGAGGGCGCACGGGATGGCCGCAACGTCGCCGAGCTGATGAGCGCGGGCCGCGAGATCCTCGGCCGCGACGACGTGATGGAAGGCGTGGCCGAGATGGTCGACGAGGTCCAGGTCGAGGCGACCTTCCCGGACGGCACCAAGCTGGTCACGATCCATGAACCCATTGTGTGAAGAGGCCCCACACGGCCACTGCAAGGAGCCACGACATGATTCCCGGTGAGTATCAGCTGAAAGACGGCGAGATCGCGCTCTGCGAGGGACGCGAACGGATCACTCTCGAGGTCGCCAACACCGGCGACCGGCCGGTACAGATCGGCTCCCACTACCACTTCGCCGAGGCCAACCCGGCCCTGGTCTTCGAGAGGGGCCGGGCTCGAGGGTACCGGCTGGATGTCGCCGCCGGCACGGCGATTCGCTTCGAGCCCGGCCAGACCCGGGAAGTGACCCTGATTCCCTATGCGGGGAGCCGGCGCATCTTCGGCTTTCGCGGCGAGGTGATGGGTGCGCTGGATGATCGGCAGGGAGGCCGCGCATGACCGGGAACAGGATCAGCCGCCAGGCCTATGCCGACATGTACGGCCCCACCACCGGCGACCGGGTGCGCCTCGGCGACACCGAGCTGTGGATCGAGGTCGAGAGCGATGCCACCCACTACGGCGACGAGGTCAAGTTCGGCGGTGGCAAGGTGATCCGCGACGGCATGGGCCAGGGCCAGCGCCTCGACGACGCGGTCATGGACACCATCATCACCAACGCCCTGATCCTCGATTGGTGGGGCATCGTCAAGGCCGACGTGGGGCTCAAGGCAGGGCGCATCGCCGCCATTGGCAAGGCCGGTAATCCTGACACCCAGCCGGATGTCCAGCTGGTCATCGGCCCGGGTACCGAGGTCATCGCCGGGGAGGGCAAGATCCTCACCGCCGGTGCCATCGATGCCCATATCCACTTCATCTGCCCCCAGCAGGTGGAAGAGGCGCTGATGAGCGGCGTCACCACCATGCTGGGGGGCGGTACTGGCCCGGCCACCGGCTCGAATGCCACCACCTGCACTCCGGGTGCCTGGCATATTGGCCGGATGCTCCAGGCCGTCGACGGCTTGCCGATGAACATCGGCTTTCTCGGCAAGGGCAACGCCAGCCTGCCGGAAGCCCTGGCAGCCCAGATCGAGGCGGGGGCCATGGGGCTCAAGCTGCACGAGGACTGGGGCACCACGCCGGCCTCCATCGACAACTGCCTGAGCGTGGCCGAGCGCTACGACGTCCAGGTGGCCATCCATACCGACACCCTCAACGAGTCGGGCTTCGTCGAGGACACCCTGGCCGCCTTCAAGGAGCGCGGCATCCACACCTACCATACCGAGGGGGCGGGGGGCGGCCATGCGCCGGACATCCTCACCGCCTGTGCCAAGCCCTACGTGCTGCCGTCGTCGACCAACCCCACCCGGCCCTACACGGTGAACACCATCGACGAGCATCTCGACATGCTGATGGTCTGCCATCACCTGGACCCGGCGATTCCCGAGGACGTGGCCTTTGCCGACTCGCGCATCCGCCGCGAGACCATCGCCGCCGAGGACATCCTCCACGACTTGGGCGTGATCTCGATGATCGCCTCGGATTCCCAGGCCATGGGACGGGTGGGGGAAGTGGTCTGCCGGACCTGGCAGACCGCCCACAAGATGAAGCTGCAGCGTGGGCTGCTGCCTGACGACCAGGCGCGTGGCTGCGACAACCTGCGGGCTCGTCGCTATGTCGCCAAGTACACCATCAACCCGGCCCTCACCCATGGCATCGCCCACGAGGTGGGCTCGGTGGAGGTCGGCAAGCTCGCCGACCTGGCGCTCTGGGACCCGGCCTTCTTCGGCGTCAAGCCGGCGCTGATCCTCAAGGGGGGCATGATCGCCGCCGCGCCCATGGGCGATCCCAATGCCTCGATCCCCACGCCACAGCCGGTGCACTACCGTCCCATGTTCGGCGCCTTCGGCCGGGCGGTGAGTCGCTCCCGGCTGACCTTTGTCAGCCAGGCCTCGCTGGATGCCGGTATCAAGGACCGCTTGGGGCTTGCCAGTGATCTGGCCGCCTGCCGCGACGTCAGGCAGGTGAGGAAGGGCGATATGAAGCTCAATGATGCCTGTCCCGACCTCAGCGTGGATCCCCAGACTTACGAGGTGCGTTGCGATGGCGAGCTTCTGACCTGCGAGCCGCTGGCCGAATTGCCCCTGGCCCAGCGCTACCACCTGTTCTGAGGAGTCTTGCCATGCTGAAACTGACCGAGCGTCTGGGCCCCATTGACGACGACCAGGCCGCCGACAGCCTGACGTTGCCCTTTGAGATGCGCACCCGCGGCCGCTTCAAGGCGACCACCGACACGGGCCACGAGGTTGGGGTCTTCCTTGATCGCGGCCAGGTGCTGCGCGACGGCGAGGGGCTGCGTGCCGAGAGCGGTGAGATCCTCAGGGTGTGTGCCGCCGTGGAGCCGGTGATCACGGCACACATCGAGGCCGGCCTGGCGCTGGCGCGGCTGTGCTATCACCTGGGCAACCGCCATGTGCAGCTGGCCCTGGGCGGCGGCGATGCCGGAACCGGTTGGGTGCGCTTCCCGCCGGACCATGTGCTGGAGACCCTGGCCGAGCGCCTCGGGGCCCGGCTCGAGCGACACGCGGCACCCTTCCATCCCGAGCCGGGGGCCTATGCCCAGGCCGGGGAGGGGCACCATCATCACCCACATCACCACGGCCAGGAGCATGCCCATGCCCACTGAGCGGCCGGAGATATCGGCCGGGGGCGAGGACCTGGCGCTGCTGGGCCTGCTGCAGCTGGTCAGCCCGGCGCTGCCGATCGGCGCCTTCGCCTGGTCCCAGGGGCTCGAGAGCGCCTTCGAGCTGGGCTGGGTCAAAGACGAGGCGAGCCTCGGCCGCTGGCTGGACGGCGTGCTCGATGATGGCCTGGCGCGTTGCGAGCTGCCGGTGCTGGCCCGGCTCATGTCGGCCTGGGCGGAACGGGACGGCGCGGCGATCGTCGGCTGGAATGACTGGCTCGCCGCCAACCGTGAGACCGCCGAGCTGGCCGCCGAGGACGCCCGGCTCGGCGCCGCTCTGCTCCGCCTGCTGGCGAGCCTCGAGCTGTTGCCCACCGAGCGGCTGCCCGACCCGGCCGGTTACGTCACCGTCTTCGCCTGGCTGGCCCATGCCCGTGGCATCGCCCCCCGTACGGCGCTGCTGGGGTTCGCTTGGGCCTGGCTGGAGAACCAGCTTGCGGTGGCCTGCAAGGCCCTGCCGCTGGGCCACACCGCGGCCCAGCGGCTGGTCGAGCGCCTGCGGCCGTCCCTGGTGGCCGCCGTGGACGCGGCCCTGTCGCGGGACGAAGAGGCGCTCGGCCCCATCCTGCCGGGGCTGGCGCTGGCCAGCGCCCAGCACGAAACCCAGTATTCACGCCTGTTCAGAAGCTAGGAGACTCCCCATGACCCATTGTCTGCGTATCGGCGTCGGCGGCCCGGTCGGCTCCGGCAAGACCGCCTTGCTCAAGCAGCTCTGCCTGGCACTGAGCGAGCACTACGACCTTGCGGTGGTCACTAATGATATCTATACCCGGGAGGACGCCGACTTCCTGACGCGTCACGAGGCGCTGCCCGAGGTCCGCATCCTCGGGGTGGAGACCGGCGGCTGCCCGCATACGGCCATCCGTGAGGATGCCTCCATGAACCTGGCCGCCATCGACGACCTGCAGGCGCGCCATCCGGGGCTCGAGCTGGTGCTGGTGGAATCCGGGGGTGACAACCTCTCGGCGACCTTCAGCCCTGAGCTCTCCGACCTGACGCTCTACGTCATCGACGTCTCCGCCGGTGACAAGATCCCTCGCAAGGGCGGTCCCGGGATCACCAAGTCGGACCTGCTGATCATCAACAAGATCGATATCGCCGAGCAGGTGCATGCTTCCCTGGCGGTGATGGAGCGTGACTCGCGGCGCATGCGCGGCGAGCGCCCGTTCGTCTTCGCCAACCTGCATGACGGGATCGGGGTGGAGGAGATTATCGCCTTCATCCTCGATCGCGGCATGCTCCCCGAGCGCCGGCCGACCCACGCGGCGCACCACGTATTCGCCTGACCCCCATTCTCATTCAGGAGAGTTTTCGATGCTTCGTCTTTCCCCCCTTGTCGTGCTCGCTGGCCTGTTGGCGAGTGCCCCCGTCCTCGGCCATCCGGGACACGGCGCCCCATCGTTGCACCAGCATGCTGGCGAGCCCTCACCCCTGGTCCTGCTGGGCGTCGCCGCCCTCGCGAGCGTCGGCCTCAGCCTGCTGGGGCGTGTCCTGCTGCGGCGTCTCCGGGCACGCTCCCCGCACTGAGGCGGCGACGCCAAGCGCCTCCCGGCGGCCTGCCGCCTGCACGCTGTCGGCGGGCGCGTTATGCTGATGAGCGTCGTCGGCCGGTGTCCGAAGTGGGCCGGCCGGTCAAGGAAGGAGAGTCAGGGATGCGAAGGCGGCAATGGTCGCGCGGGGGGAGGATGCCCATGGGAGCGTGGATACTGGCCATCGGGCTGCTGGCGTGGGCAGCCATGGGCGTCTGGCAACGCTACAAGCCGCTTCCCGAGGGTGTTGGTGAGGCCTATCCGGTTCGCGGTGTCGAGACGGTGACGTTCCTCGCCGACGAGACCTGGTACGATGCCGAGGGAGAGCGCCATCGTCGGCGGGTCATCTTCGACGAAGTGCTCGACATGATCGGCCAGGCGCAACGTCTGGTGGTCGTCGACATGTTCCTGTTCAACGACTTTGCCGGCCAGGCCAAGGGTCACGAGTTCCGCCCCCTCTCGGCACAGCTCACCGAGGCGCTGGTGCGTCAGCGTGAGCGCTATCCCGAGCTCCAGGCGGTACTCATCACCGATCCGCTCAACACCCTCTATGGCGGCCTCGAGCTTGATCACCTGCAGCGCCTGCACCAGGCAGGCGTGTCGGTCATCATGACCGATCTGACGCGGCTGCGTGCGTCCAACCCCCTGTGGTCCGGCCTCTGGCATCTCGGGCCGCGCTGGCTCGGCAACAGCGCCCAGGCCGGCTGGTTGCCCAACCTGCTGGGGCCGGGACGCGTGACTCTGCGCAGCTATCTGGCCATGGCCAACTTCAATGCCAACCATCGCAAGACCCTGGTGGTGGATCAGGGCGAGGGCTGGGCGGGGCTTGTGACCTCGGCGAACCCCCATGATGCCAGCAGCCTTCACGGCAACGTGGCCATGCGCTTCGAAGGCCCGGCGGCGCTGGACCTGCTGGATTCGGAGCGTTCGGTGGCGGCCTGGTCGGGTGTCGAGGTGGCAGGGCCGCTGCCCCCGGCAGTCGACGACGACGTCACCGGCCTGCGCCTGCAGTTGCTGACCGAGGGGGCCATCCTCGATGCGCTGTTGACCGCCGTGGAGCGCACCCGGGAAGGGGATCGGCTGGATATCGCGGTCTTCTACCTGGCCCATCGCGACCTTATCGATGCCTTGATCGCCGCGCGTCGACGTGGCGTCGAGGTCCGGGTGCTTCTCGACCCCAACCGGGAGGCCTTCGGCATCGCGAAGGGGGGCATTCCCAACCGGCCGGTGGCCGATGAACTGGCGGCGGCCGGCATCGCGGTGCGCTGGTGCGCCACCCGCGGCGAGCAGTGTCACAGCAAGCTGCTATTTCGCCATCCGGTGGATGGCGGAGAGGCAGAGCTGATCCTCGGCTCGGCCAATTTCACCCGGCGCAACCTGGATGACCTTAACCTCGAGACCAGCGTAAGGCTGACCGGCCCGCCACAGCACCCCTCGCTGGGCGAGGCGGCGGCCTTCTTCACCCGTCGCTGGCAGTCCACGCCGGACCATACGACCAGTCACCCTTACACGAAGGAGGACGATGTCAGCGCGGAGACCTGGTGGCGCTATCGGCTCATGGAAGCCACCGGGCTCTCGACTTTCTAGTCACGCTTCGGGATCAGCTAGTCCACGTGGGTCACGGCCTCATGACGCGAGTCCAGATACCAGGGCACACCGAGGCGGGCATTGCGCTCGAGTTCGGCGATGACCTGGGCGCCAAGCAAGAGGATGACGGCGCCCACCTCCAGGGACAGCAGCACCACGATCAGGGTCGCCAGCGAGCCATAGACGGCATTCACGAAGGACAGGTTCTCGAAGTAGAACACCAGCAGCAGTCGCACGCCTTCCCACAGCAGGGCCGCGACGAAGCCGCCGACCACGGCGCGCCGCAAGGCGATGCGTACCACCGGCAGAACCTTGTAGATGGCGCTGAAGAGCAGGAAGACCCCGGCGAAACTGGTCAGGTTAAGGGCAGTGCTGGAGAGCCCTGCCAGGGGCAGCTCGCGGCCCAGCACCGCCATCCACAGGGCATTCACCGCGTTGGCCAGGCTCACCAGCAGGGTCAGGCCCAACAGGCCGGCGCCCAGGACCAGCATGAAGGCATAGGGCATCAGCACCGAGACCCAGATCGAGCGCCCTGTATGGGTGTCCGGAGCGTGGAAGATGATCGCCAGGGCATCCTCGAGCATGCGAAAGGCAAAGGAGCTGAACACCAGCAGTACGGGGATGCCGAGGATGCCGATGGCATCCCGGGAGTCGAGCAAGGTGCGCACGGCGTCCAGCAGCACCTCGGCATGGGCCGGTGCCAGGTGGCGGGCCTGGATCGCCAGCACGCTGAGCAGGTGCTGCTCGTCCACCACCTGGGCAAGCAGCACGACGAGCAAGGCAAACAGCGGCACGATGGAGAGCAGGATGTTGTAGCCGACGCCGCCGGCCAGCAGGATTCCCCGGTTACGCAGGAAGGCCCCCAGGACGCGCCAGGCGAAATGGCCCACCCGTGGCAGGAGGGTGAGCACGCGGTGACGGCGGGGGGGGCGGTCCGGCGGTGCGGTCATGGGCGATCCGGTCGGCAGGGCTTTCGGCATGATACGCCGAGGGTCGCCTTCTGCGTCAATGCTGCCGCGGCGCCCCTGCACGCCCTTGGCCGGCAGAGACCGGGCCGTGGACGCGGTCTTCGCGGGCCCTCCCAGGGGCCTGCCGTGCCTGGCAGAGTCCCGGTGAAGCCAGCGGTGCCCCCGGTCACCGCGATGGTCGAGACCCGGTGGCGTTTCGGGGTGTATGCTGAAATGGTTGCCGGGGCGCCTGCCGAGGGTGTCGCTGGCCCCAGCCAATCATCAATGGAGAATGCCCGATGGCCGATAGCTCGATGGGACAGCTATTCAAGGACAACCGCGTCAGAGGCTTGGCGGCCGTGGCGGTGGTTGCCATCGTCTGGGCCTTGGTGGCCCAGTCCAGCGTGAGTTCCAGCAACGAGGCACGCAAGTCACTCCAGACGCGGCTCGATACGGCGTTGGCGGAGAACGAGTCGTTGTCCGGACGTCTCGCCCAGCTGGATGCGGCCAAAACCGATGTCGAGAACCTCCAGACCACGATCGCGGATCTGGAGACCCGCCGACAGGAGGCCGAGGCCGAGCTCGAGACCAAGACGGCCGAGCTGAGTAGCGCCCAGACTCAGCTTGAGGAGGTGCGTGCCCGGCTCGAGACCATGCAGGCCGAGGCCGAGAGCGCCGAGACGCGGCTGGCCGAGGCCGAGGCGGCCCTGGGCGATGTCCAGGAGCAGGCCAAGGACGCCGAGCAGGCACGCGATCAGGCCCAGGCGGCTCGTGAAGAGGCGGAAGCCGCCCGCGAGCAAGCCGAACAGGCTCGCCAGCAGGCCGCCGACCAGCGCGAGGCAATGACCCAGGAGAACACCGCACTGGAGGAGCAGATTGGTGAGCTCGAGGCTTCCCTGGAAGCGCTCAACCAGGAACAGCAGACCCTGCAGGCTCAGCGTGACGAGACCCGCAACGAGTTCGAGGACCTCAAGGTGGCGATCCAGATCGGCCGTGAGGAGCTGGCCGAGATCGATGCCCAGGTCGAGGCAGGTCGCGACCAGCTGGAGCAGCTGCAGAAGCAGCTCGACGCCTGGCGGGATCAGCTGGCCGAACTGGACACTCGTGTCGCCGAGAGTGCCGCGACCTCACCGTCAGAGAGTGCTGCCGCCTCTGGGACGACAACGACGAAGGCCGGTGATGCTGATGCTGCTGGTGGCAACGGCCAAGCCTCATCCAGCTCCTCTGAGGCCGACGAAACGGCGACTGGCGAGGGCAGCGGAGGCGCCGCCGTCAAAAGCGAGCAAGCCTCGGCTTCCGACGAGTCTCAGACCGACACCGCCACCGATGGCGCGGCGGGCAAGTCGTCTCAGACCACGACGGCCGATGAGGTGGATCAGGACATCAGTGGCGAGGAGGCCTCGCCGGAAGACGCCGAAGCCGCGTCCATGGAGTCCAAGGAGTCGTAACCCGTCACATGTTCGAGCCTGGGGGGGGGCGCGCCGCGGCGCGCCCCTTGTCGTTTCCAGACAGGTGCCGACATTGCATCGCCCCGCGCCGTGACGGGTATACTGGCACCAGTTGCCGCCTGGTCGGCACCGCCAACTGCACAAGGAGCGAGTCGTGATCGAAGGGGTCAAGCACATCGTCGCCGTGGCGTCCGGCAAGGGCGGGGTGGGCAAGTCCACCGTTACCGCCAATCTGGCGCTGGCCATGGCCGCCGAAGGCTATCGCGTGGGCGTTCTCGATGCCGATATCCACGGGCCCAGCCAGGCCCAGATGCTGGGTGTCGGCGAGGGCGTGCGCCCCGAGGCCGCCGGCGAGAACCGCATGAAGCCGCTCGAGGCCCATGGCATCCAGGCCATGTCCATGGCCTTTATGGTCGACATCCGCGAGCCCATGGTGTGGCGTGGCCCCATGGTGGCCGGTGCCTTCCAGCAGCTGCTCACCCAGACCGTATGGGACGACCTGGACGTGCTGTTCATCGATATGCCGCCGGGTACCGGGGACATTCAGCTGACCCTGGCCCAGAAGGTGCCGGTGGATGGCGCCGTGATCGTCACCACGCCCCAGGACATTGCCCTGCTGGATGCCCGCAAGGGCATCGAGATGTTCCGCAAGGTCAACGTGCCGGTACTCGGTGTGGTCGAGAACATGAGCCTGCATATCTGCTCCCAGTGTGGCCACAGCGAGCCGATCTTCGGCGAGGGCGGTGGGGAGCGTATCGCCGGCGAGTACGACACCCGGGTGTTGGGCCGCCTGCCGCTGGCGCTGTCGGTCCGCGAGCAGGCCGACGGGGGCCGTCCCACCGTGGTGGCCGAGCCGGAGGGCGAGGTGACCGCCACCTTCCGTGACATGGCCCGCCAGGTGGCCGACCAGCTCAAGGGTGCGGCGGCTGACGAAGGCCCGGAGATATCCTTTAGCGAGTGATGGCTCCCCGCCCGATTGGGCGGGGCTTCCCACTTCTTGGGCAGCAGCCGGCGTGGCGCCATCGTGACGCCTGCCCGCGGGGCCGCTATCATGGCGGCCCCGATTGTTTCGATCACACCCATCAGGACGACCCCATGAGCATCAAATCCGACCACTGGATCCGCCGCATGGCCGAGCGGGAAGGCATGATCGAGCCCTTCGAGGCCGACCAGGTGCGCTATGTGAACGATCGGCGGGTGATCTCCTACGGGACGTCCAGCTACGGCTACGATGTGCGCTGCGCCGACGAGTTCAAGGTCTTCACCAATATCCATTCGGCGGTGGTCGACCCCAAGGGCTTCGACGACAAGAGCTTCGTCGACATCAAGGGCGACGTCTGCGTGATTCCGCCCAACTCCTTCGCCCTGGCGCGCACCGTGGAGTACTTCCGCATCCCGCGCAGCGTGCTGACCATCTGCCTCGGCAAGTCCACCTATGCCCGCTGCGGGATCATCGTCAACGTCACGCCCCTGGAGCCGGAGTGGGAAGGGCACGTGACCCTGGAGTTCTCCAACACCACCAACCTGCCGGCCAAGATCTATGCCAACGAGGGCGTGGCCCAGATGTTGTTCCTCGAATCCGACGAGGTCTGCGCCACCTCCTACAAGGACCGTGGCGGCAAGTACATGGGGCAGCGGGGGGTGACCCTGCCGCGGACCTGAGCCCGGGCTGCGCCCGGGAGCTGTAAGCCATAAGCTTCAAGCTGGAAGAAAAAACCGCCCCTGGTGCTTGCCATGGGGCGGTTTTCTTTAGGTTGCCTTCCAGCTTCCAGTTTACTCCTCGGCGTCCTCGTCCAGCTCCTCGGCCGCGTCGGCGTGGGAGAGGCGCATGCCGCTGGACGGCAGGGGGGTGCCGTCCATGCTGGCAGCGTCGCCGGCCAGCTTGAGGCGGCCCTCGAGGAACCAGCGCACCGCGATGGGGAAGATCAGGTGTTCCCGGGCCTGCACCTTGGCCTTGAGGCTGTCCTCGGTCTCGTCCGGGGCGATAGCCACCTCGGCCTGCAGGGCCACCGGTCCGCCGTCGAGCTCCTCGGTGACGAAGTGCACGCTGCAGCCATGGCTGGCCACGCCGTCGGCCAGGGCTCGGGCGTGGGTATGCAGCCCCTGGTAGGCCGGCAGCAGGGATGGATGGATATTGAGCATGCGTCCCAGGAAGCGCTGGACGAAGCGCGGCGTGAGAATGCGCATGAACCCGGCCAGCACCACCAGATCGGGCTCGTGGCGCTCGATGACCTTGATAAGCGCCCCGTCGAAGGCCTCGCGGCTTTCGTACTCCCGGTGGGGCAGGGCGACGGCGTCAATGCCGGCATCCCGGGCCCGCTTGAGGCCATAGGCGTCGGGCTGGTTGGAGACCACGGCGACGATCTCGCCGCCGAGCTCGTCATGTTCCTGGGCGTCGATCAGCGCCTGCAGGTTGCTGCCGCTGCCCGAGATCAGCACCACCACCCGGCGCGCCTCGGTGGGTTCGGGGGTGAAGTCCTGCAGAGTGTCGCTCTGGTAGCCGGTCTCGCTCATGCCTTGAGGTTCTCCAGCCGGACCGTGTCCTCGTCCTCGCCGCGGGCGACGATCTCACCGATGCGATGCACCGTCTCGCCGAGGCCCTGGAGGTGGGCGCGAGCCTGGTCGGCCTTCTCCGCCGGGACCACCAGCACCATGCCGATACCGCAGTTGAGCACCCGGTGCATCTCGTGCTCGTCGACGTTGCCCTGTTCCTGCAGCCAGTCGAAGACGTCCGGGCGAGTCCAGCTGGCCACGTCGATGCGCGCGGCGGCCCCCTCCGGGAGCACCCGCGGCAGGTTCTCGAGCAGCCCGCCGCCGGTGATGTGCGAGAGCGCATGCACCGGCACGTCGGTTTCCTTGAGCAGTGACAGCAGCGGCTTGACGTAGATGCGGGTCGGGGCCAGTAGTGCCTCGCCCAGCGGCTGGCCGTCGATGGCGGTGTCCAGGGAGGCGCCCGAGACCTCGAGGATCTTGCGGATCAACGAGTAGCCGTTGGAGTGGGGGCCGGAGGAGGCCATGCCCAGCAGCACGTCGCCCTCGGCGACCCGCTGGCCGTCGAGGATCTCGTCCTTCTCGACGACGCCGACGCAGAAGCCGGCCAAGTCATAGTCGCTGCCCTCGTACATGCCGGGCATCTCGGCGGTCTCGCCGCCCACCAGGGCGCAGCCGGCCTGTTCGCAGCCCTCGCCGATGCCGGTCACCACGTCGGCGGCGATGTCCACATCCAGCTTGCCCGTGGCATAGTAGTCGAGGAACAGCAGCGGCTCGGCGCCGGCAACCACCAGGTCGTTGACGCACATGGCCACCAGGTCGATGCCGATGGTGTCATGACGGCCGAGATCCATCGCCAGGCGCAGCTTGGTGCCCACGCCGTCGGTGCCGGTCACCAGCACCGGCTCGCGATAGCCGCTGGGCAGCTGGCACAGGGCGCCGAAGCCGCCCAGGCCGCCCATCACCTCGGGGCGAGTGGTGCGGCGGGCGACGCCCTTGATGCGGTCGACCAGGGCGTTGCCGGCATCGATGTCGACGCCGGCATCCTTGTAGCTGAGGGAAGCCCCGCTCGGGCGGTTGGTGGAATCGGTCATGACCTGTCCTGTGTGAACATTGCTGTCGAAGAGTCGTCCCGACGCCGTGGCAGGCCCGCGCGCGGGGGCGCCACGGTGGGCAAGAGTGGGCAGGAATTGTAGCATCACGACGCGCGGCTCGCACCGCCGGGCCAGGCATCACACAGGGAGAGCGCGATGCGCAGACAGGGGTGGATAGTGGCCGTGATCGCGGCCCTGGGATTGTGGTTCTTCATCAGCATCGAGCCGGTGCTGATGCCGTTCTTCGTCAGTATGGTCCTGGCCTACCTGGGCGACCCGTTGGCCGACCGGCTGGAGGAGCACGGGCTGTCACGCCGGCTCTCGGTGTCGGTAGTCTTCCTGCTGCTGACACTGGCCATCGTGCTGACCCTGCTGCTGGTGATTCCCGTGCTGGGCCGCCAGCTCGGCCAGCTGGTGGAACTGATGCCGGTAGCCCTGAACTGGATGCAGAGCAGCGTGCTGCCCAAGCTGCAGTCGCTGACCGGCATCGACCTTTCCACCGACTTCGACCAGATGCGCCAGGCCCTGCTGGACAACTGGCGGGAGACAGGCACCGTCGCCGCCACCCTGCTGGCCCAGGTGTCGAAGTCGGGCCTGGCGCTGGCCGCCTGGGTAGGCAACCTGGCGCTGATCCCGGTGGTGACCTTCTACCTACTGCTCGACTGGGATGAGCTGGTGGCCAAGCTGCGCGGCTCCCTGCCACGCAGCTGGGAGCCCGCCGCAGTGCGGCTGGCCGGCGAGTGCGACGAGGTGCTGTCCGCCTTCCTGCGCGGCCAGCTGATCGTCATGCTGTGCCTGGGCGTGATCTACGCCATCGGCCTGACCCTGCTGGGTCTGAAGTTCGGCCTGCTGATCGGCCTGCTCTCCGGTCTGGCCAGCATCGTCCCCTACCTGGGGGTGATCGTGGGCATCTCGGTGGCCGGCCTGGTGGCGTTCTTCCAGTTCGGCGATATCCTGATGCTGCTTGCGGTGGCGGGCGTCTTCGGCTTTGGCCAGCTCGTCGAGAGCACCCTGCTGCAACCCAAGCTGCTGGGCGACAAGATCGGGCTGCACCCCGTGGCGGTGATCTTCGCCGTGCTGGCGGGGGGTCAGCTGTTCGGCTTCACCGGGGTGCTGCTGGCATTGCCGGTGGCCGCCGTGGTGATGGTGGTGTTGCGTTATCTCCACGAGCATTATAAAAACAGTTCACTTTATGACGCGGGCCATCGGCCCCAGGACGAGGAGTCGCCATGAGCCGTGCACCCGCACAGCTGCCGCTGGGCGTGGGGCTGCGCGACGATGCCACCTTCGCCAACTTCCACCCGGGACCCAGTGCGACCCTGGTCGATCGCCTCAAGCACCAGCTGGACGACGACGGGGAGCCCTTTCTCTACCTGTGGGGGGGCGACGGCGTGGGACGCAGTCACCTGCTCCAGGCAGCCTGCCACGCGGCTTCCGACCGCGACTGCCGTGCCCTCTACCTGCCGCTGGAGGAGCTCGGCCACTTCCCGCCGCTGATGCTCGAGGAAGTCGAGCGCCTGGACCTGGTGGCCATCGACGACCTCGACCGGGTGGTGGGCCGCAAGCGCTGGGAGGAGGCCCTGTTCCATGCCTTCAACCGCCTGCGTGACGAGGGGCGACGCCTGGTGATCGCCGCTTCCGCGCCGCCCCGGCAGCTGGGTGTCGCCTTGCCGGATCTGGCCTCGCGGCTGACCTGGGGGATGACCTTCCATGTCCAGGGACTCGATGACGGCGAGCGGCTGGAGGCGCTGCAGCTGCGTGCCCGGGTGCGCGGCATGCAGCTCCCCGACGAGGTGGCGCGCTACATCCTGCACCGCGGGCCCCGTCGTCTGGAGGCGTTGTTCGAGGCCCTCGAGACCCTCGACCGCGCCTCGCTGTCGGCCCAGCGCAAGCTGACCATTCCCTTCGTCAAGCAGGCGCTGGGCTGGTAGGAGTCACTGCCGACCGCATAGCCAGTCGGTATCGAAGCGAAAGGCGTTGAGGATGTCGTCCTGGGTGAAGCCGTGCGTCTCCAGGGTGTCCTGCCAGGTCCGGGTATTGCGGTAGTCCAGTAATTCCTCGGTAAAGGCGTCACGCAGCGCCTGGGCCTCCGGGGGGAAGGTGAAGGCGCCCCAGCTGCGCACCAGCTGCCCGTCGACCTTCGGATCCTCGAAGTTCTGCACTACCTCGACCTCCGAGCTGCTGTCGTCCAGCTGGCTCACCGTGAGGCCGGTGCCGGCATAGGCCTCCGCGTCCCCCTCCAGCAGGGTATCGATGGCGGCTTCGTTCTTGGCGATTCTGACCACCTGGGTGTCCGGGACCCCCAGCGCTTCCATGATGTCGATCTGGGTCGCGCCATCGAGGACGGCGACGCGGATGTCGTCGCGCTCGGCGAAATCGGCATAGCCGCCGATCTCCAGTGGGTTCGAGGCCCGAACCAGCAGTCCCTCGCCATAGGAGGTGTTGGGCGCCGAGAACAGCACCCGCTCACAGCGAGCCGGGCGAATGGCCATCTCGGCGGCGGCCATGTCGAAGCGCCCCTCCTCGAGTCCCGGGATCAACTCGCCGAAGGCCGTGACCACCCACTCGATCTGGTCGATCCCGAGCTCCTCCAGGACGTGCCGGGCCACCTCGGGGCCGGCGCCGCGTCCCTCTCCGTCCTCGTCCAGGTAGCCGTAGGGCACCTCGTTGGCCACGGCGACGCGGATGCTGCCAGCTTCCTGGAGTTCCGCCAGGGTCGCCGCCATGGCGGGAGGGGTAAAAGCCAGGGTCAGGGCAAGCGCCCAGCGGGTCCCGGGCGCGGCAAAGGGGCGGTCGGTGCTGCGGTCCATGTCGAATCTCCCGTCCGAGCCGGCACCTCGGTTAAGAGATGCCTGTATCAGCCTTCAGGGTAGATGGCGGCGGATAAGGCCGCCATGGAGGCCGGGTCAGCGTCGGAGCTGGACCTGGCGATGCTGGCCGGGGGCCAGCGAGACCTGGTGGATCACCACGCGCCGCTTGCCGCTGGCGGGGTCCACCAGGCTGCCCGAGACGTAGAACTCACCGGCGGGCAGGCCGCGCAGCAGGAAGTGGCCGTTGGCATCGGTGCGCGTGGTATGGGTATAGGCCCGCGCCCGGGGATCCGCCGGCTCGACGGCGCGGCCGGCCAGGGCCTGCTCGGCGGCCTCGGCGGAATAGGTGGTCACCGGGGCCACCGAGATCGTCTCGCCGGCGCCCACCACCTTGCCCGAGGTGGTGTCCAGGGTCAGCCGGCCGCTCAAGGCAGCGCTGCCGACCTTCTCCAGGGCGGCGTATTCCTCGGCGGGAAAGGCCACCTGGCGGGGCACGCGACCGCGGGTCTGCCCCTTCGATTCGCCGATGTCGATGACCTCGGCGGGGCCCTCGCGCTGGGGGGCGCCGCCGGGGGGCAGCATCTGGCAGCCGGTCAGGATCAGGCCCAGCAAGGCAGTCAGGATGGGGTATCTCATTGCACTCTCCCGGTGGGGTTGGCCCTGTGCGGCAGAGAGAGTAACCAAAAAAGGGGCCACCGCGGTAGCGGTGGCCCCCTTGTCGGTCGCCGAAGGCGACGTCAGGCTTACTGAGCGGCCTTGGTGGCGGTCTCGGTGGCCTGCTTGACGCTGTCTTCGGTCAGCTTCTGGCTCTGCTGGACGAAGTCCTGCTGCAGGGAGACAACCTTCTCGGCGTCGCCCTTCAGGCGCTCGGTCAGGTCCTTGGCGATCTTCTGCTGGCCTTCCATGTAGCTGCGCAGGCCTTCGGCATCCTTGACGTCGAGCAGGGCGCGGATCTGAGCCAGACCGGTGTCGGTGTAGGCCTTGCCGGCTTCCAGCTGGGCGTTGGCCAGCTTCTCGGCGAAGTCCACGGACAGGGTCGTGTAGGCGCGAGCCGGGCCGAAGAACATGGATTCGAACTGCTGGGTGAACTGCTTGGTATCGAAGTTTTGCATCGTCTGACCCTCCTGAGGGTGGCTGGGTGAAGGCCTGGGCGGTCTGCCGATGCCTTCCCTTGTCTGTTGCAGTGCACAATAGCAAAGAGATTTGTGCAGTGCAACATCGACGCCCCACATTCTTTCATTCCGACCCCGGAACGCCTTGCAAGGCGTCTCGGCGGACACCATGGTGACAGGGCAGCCAGTCACGAGGAGCCGATCATGAGCCAGCAGCGTATCGAACGCGACAGCATGGGCGAGCTGGAGGTGCCGGCGAGTGCCCTCTACGGCGCCCAGACCCAGCGGGCGGTCAACAATTTCCCGGTGTCCGGCGAGGCCATGCCCGCGGCCTTCATCCATGCCATCGCGCGCATCAAGCTCGCCGCGGCGAGGGTCAACCGCGACCTGGGGCTGCTCGATGCCGAACGCGCGGCGGCCATCGTGACGGCCGCCGAGGCGGTGATCGCCGGCGACCACGATGGCCAGTTTCCGGTGGATGTCTTCCAGACCGGCTCGGGCACCTCGAGCAACATGAACGTCAACGAGGTCATCGCCACCCTGGCCAGCCATGGCGACCTCCAGGTGAGCCCCAATGACCACGTCAACATGGGGCAGTCCAGCAACGATGTCGTTCCCACGGCCCTTCACCTGTCCGCCGCTCTGGAGGTGACCCGGGAACTGCGGCCGGCGCTGGTCCACCTGCACGAGACGATCGACGTGCGTGCCGCAGGCCTCGACGGTGTGGTCAAGACCGGGCGTACCCACCTGATGGATGCCATGCCGCTGCGCATGAGTCAGGAGCTCGGCGGCTGGTCCAGCCAGGTGGGCCAGGCCATCGAGCGTTTCGACAGTGCCATGGTACGCCTCTGCCGGCTGGCGCAGGGGGGTACGGCGGTCGGCACCGGCATCAATGCCCACCCGGAGTTCGCCGAGCGGATGGCACGCGACCTCAGCGAACAGACTGGCCTGGCGCTGTCGCCCAACGACAGCTTCTTTGCCAGCCTCGGTGCCCAGGATGCCGCCGTGGAGCTGTCCGGGCAGCTACGCGGCTTCGCCTGCGTCATCATGAAGATCGCCAATGACCTGCGCTGGATGAACTCCGGCCCCCTGGCGGGCCTCGGCGAAATCGAACTCGAGGCCCTCCAGCCCGGCAGCTCGATCATGCCCGGCAAGGTCAACCCGGTGATCCCCGAGTCGGCGGCCCAGGCCGCGGCCCAGGTAATCGGTCTCGATACCGCGGTGACGGTGGCCGGCCAGAGCGGCAATTTCCAGCTCAATGTCATGCTGCCGCTGGTGGCCCACAACCTGCTGACCGCCATCACCCTGATGCGCAACACGGCCTGGCTGCTGGCCGATCGGGCCATCGCCACCTTCCAGGTCCGCGAGGAACACCTGAGCGGTCCCCTGTCGCGCAACCCGATCCTGGTGACCGCGCTCAATTCGGTGATCGGCTACGATGCCGCCGCGGCCATCGCCAAGAAGGCCTACCAGGCGGGGCGGCCGATTATCGAGGTGGCCGAGGAGGAGACCGATCTCTCCAGGGAGGAGCTCGAGAGACTGCTCGACCCGGCGGCACTGACCCGAGGCGGGATCCCCGAGTAGCGGCGGCCGGGGGCGGCGGGCTCAGGCGTCCTGGTCCCGCTCCCGGGCCTCCTCCACGGTGCCCTTGGCATCGCGATGCTCCTCCGTGGTGGCCGTCGGGTTCTCGTGCTCGTCGGCCCGGGCGGGGCGATAGCACAGGGTGGCCAGGATCGGGAAGTGATCCGAGCCGAAGCGGGGCAGGCGCTGCATCCTCTTCAGCGTGAAGTGTTCGCTGACGAAGATATGGTCGAGGGGCCAGCGCATCAGGGGATAGTGCGCATGGAAGGTGCTGAACATGCCACGCCCCCGCCGCGGGTCGAGCATGCCGCTCACCCGGCAGAAAAGCCGTGTGCTGCGTGACCAGGCCACGTCGTTGAGATCCCCCGCCACCACGGTGGGCTCGGGATCCTGGTGGATCAGCTTGGCCACCAGCATCAGCTCGCCGTCCCGCCACAGCGACTCCTCGCTCTCGCTGGGGGCCGGCGGCCGGGGGTGCAGGGCATGGAAGCGGATCCGGTCGCCGCTTTCGAGTTCGACGCCGCAGTGGATGGACGGGATATCGTCCTGGATCAGCCACTTGACCTTGGGGTCGACCAGCGGCCGACGCGAATACAGGTGCATGCCATAGAGGTTGTCCAGGGGGATGCGTACGGCATGGGGCCACTTGCTGGCGAGTCCCACGTCCAGTTGCTGCCCCCACCAGTCATCGGATTCCAGGGTCAGGATCAGGTCCGGATCCTGCTCGTGGATGATTGCCAGCAGGGTGTCGCTGTTGCGGTTCGGCGTCAGCACATTGGCCACCAGCAGGGTCAGGCAGCGATCGGGGCGATCATCCCGGGCGGTCTTGACCTGGAGAGGCCACAGCGGCGTCCAGGGCAGGACGTAGCGCAGCTGAACGGCGAGCACGACGCCACCCGCCACGGCGATCCAGGGCGCCACGCCCGAGCCTGCCAGGGGCGAGGCGAGGGCGCAGCCCGCGCCACCCAGGCCGATCTGCAGGCGCGGGAACTCGCAGGCCCGCAGCCACCACCAGTGCCCGGGCACTCGAGCAATCAGGCTGGCCAGCAGCAGCACGGCGGCGATTCCGCCGAGCCCCCATTCGATCATGATGCGCTACCCCCGAGTTGACTTCCGCCAGGCGTGATCGCGTCGCCCCCGTCCTCCAGAGGGTAACGGGACAGCTCTCAGGCTGCGAACTCGTCTCGATGGCGGGCCATGTAGCGCGTCAGCTGCTCGACCTGGAGGGGAGAGAGGCGCAGGCCGAGCTTGGTCCGGCGCCAGAGGATGTCCTGGGGCTCGCGGGCCCATTCCTCGGCCATCAGATATTCCACCTCGGCGGCGGTCAGGCCCGCGCCGAAGTCCTCGCCCAGGGACTCCCGGGAGCGATGGCCGGCCAGGAAGCGCAGGCACAGCGAGCCGTAGCTGCGGGAAAAACGCCGCACCTGGTCCGGGCTCAGGAACGGGAAGTCGGTGGCCAGACGCTCGCGGAAGCGCACCTGGTCACCGATGTCCCCGCCCGGCAGGGGCGCCTCGGCCGTCCAGGCGCCCTGCATCGCCGGCAGGTGTGGGGCCAGGGCGCTCATGGCCGCCTCGGCGAGCTTGCGATAGGTGGTGATCTTGCCGCCGAACACCGATAGCAGGGGCGGGCCGTTGGAATCGAGATCCAGGGTGTAGTCCCGGGTCATGGCGGAGGGCTCGGCGGATTCATCGTCGCATAGCGGGCGGACCCCGGCGAAGGTGCGAATGACATCGTCCCGCGTCAGGGGGCTGCGGAAGTGATCGTTGACCACCGAGAGGATGTAGTCGATCTCCTCCTCGGTGGCCTCGACGCGGGCGGGGTCGCCGTCGTAGTGACGGTCGGTGGTGCCCACCAGGCTGAAGTCCTCCTCATAGGGCAGCACGAAGACGATGCGCTGGTCGGTGTTCTGCAGGATGTAGGCCCGGTCGTCGCGGTTGCGGCGGGGCACGATCAGGTGGCTGCCCTGGATCATGCGCACGCCGTAGCGGGATGGCCGGTGGGCCTTGCCCTTGACCACCTCTTCCACCCAGGGGCCCGCGGCATTGACCAGGGCGCGGGCCCGGCGCAGGAAGCGATGACCGGACGCCACGTCCTCAAGCTCGATCTCCCAGTGGCCGTCGACCTCGCGGGCGTCGAGGCAGCGCGTGCGCACCTGTATCTCGGCTCCCAGCTCCCGGGCCTGGAGGGCGTTGAGGACCACCAGGCGGGCGTCATCGACCCAGCAGTCGGAATACTCGAAGCCGCGGCGGATGTCCGGGCTCATGCCCTGGGCCGGTGTGAGCCTGATGCCGCGCGACCCCGGCAGCTGCTGGCGCTTGCTCAGGTGATCGTAGAGGAACAGACCGGCGCGCAGCATCCAGGCCGGGCGCAGGTGGGAGCGGTGGGGCAGGATGAAACGCAGCGGCCAGATGATATGGGGGGCCTTGGTCAGCAGGACCTCGCGTTCCCGCAGCGCTTCCCGCACCAGGCGGAACTCGTGGTGCTCCAGGTAGCGCAGACCGCCATGGATCAGTTTGCTGCTGGCCGACGAGGTGGCGCCCGCCAGGTCGGCCTGCTCGCACAGGCCCACCGAGAGGCCTCGCCCGGCGGCATCGGCGGCGATGCCGGCACCGTTGATGCCACCACCTATCACGAAGAGATCCAGCATGTCGCGCGTCGTTGCCATCGGGTGCTCCGCTCCGGCAGGGAGGCCGGAATGTCTGAGGGTGATCACGATATGTTTGAAAGCGAAAATAGAGCAATTGAAATCGAACATCAAGAGATGAGGCCCGAGCGACAAGGCGATAGCGGTTGGAGTCGGCGGATCAGCCCCGACGACCTGCGATGGCCCTGACCAGGGGGAGGACGCGGCACCGGCGCCGGCGGACGAGGGGCCCGCCGCAAGGGCGGGCCGGCGATCAGGCGAGGTGGAGGGTGACGTCGTGAGCCTGCAGCAGCTGCAGGATGCGCTCGGAGGGCTGGCGGTCGGTGAACAGGGCGTCAAGCTGGGAGAGGTTGCCCTGACGCACCACGGGGTTGCGCTGGAACTTGGAGTGATCGGCAGCCAGGTAGACCTGCCGGGAGTTCTCGATGATGGCCTGGGCGACCCGCACTTCCTGGTAGTCGAACTCCAGCAGCGAGCCGTCCTCATCGATACCGCTGATGCCGATGATGCCGAAGTCGACCTTGAACTGGTTGATGAAGTCGATGGTGGCCTCGCCGATGATGCCGCCGTCCCGGGAGCGGACCTGGCCGCCGGCGATGATGACGTTGAAGTCGTCCTTGCGCTGCAGGATGGCGGCCACGTTGAGGTTGTTGGTGATGACCTCGAGCCCGTGGTGGTCCAGCAGCGCCTCGGCGACCACCTCGTTGCTGGTGCCGATGTTGATGAACAGCGAGGCGTGGTCCGGGATATGGCTGGCGAGCAGCGCCGCGATGCGCTGCTTGGCCTCCAGGTTGAGGGTCTTGCGCATCGAGTAGGCGGTGTTGACCGTGCTCGACTCGAGGCCGGCGCCCCCATGGACGCGGCGCAGCTGCCCCTCGCTGGACAGCCGGTTGAGGTCGCGGCGGATCGTCTGGGGGGTGACCGCAAAATGTTCGGTGAGCTGTTCGATGCTGGCATAGCCCTGGCGGCGGACTAGGTCGACGATGCTGTCTTGGCGCTGCTGTGGGTTCATGCTGACTCCTTGATCGCCAGGATTCTACGCCATCCCATCGGCCGTTGCAGGGGCATATCCCCCTAGCATCATGCGTCGAAAGTCGTAGTGCGATAGCGAGGTTGTCAATTGAGCGCCATCGGCCACTAGCGTAGTCTTTTGATCATAAGCGAACATTTTCGTTGTGGAAAACGAAAGTGCCTTCCGGCTCAACGACACCAGGATGCATCGCCATGGCTTCTTACCTGCTTGCCATCGACCAGGGCACGACCAGCTCCCGGGCGATCCTCTTCGATCGCCACGGGCGCAGCATCGCGACCGCCCAGCGCGAGTTTCCCCAGCAGTTTCCCGCCGACGGCTGGGTGGAACACGACCCCGAGGCGATCTGGGACAGCGTGGTGGCAACCTGTCGCGAGGTGATCGAGCGCCAGGGTGTGGCCCTCGAGGAGATCGCCGGCATCGGTATCACCAACCAGCGCGAGACGACTCTGCTGTGGGATCGGGAAACCGGCGTGCCCCTCTACAACGCCATCGTCTGGCAGGACCGGCGCACCGCCGATCGCTGCCAGTCGCTGCGCGAAGCGGGGCACACCGACCTCGTCCAGGCGCGCACCGGGCTGCTCATCGATCCCTACTTCTCGGCCACCAAGCTTGCCTGGCTGCTCGACAACGTCGAGGGGGCTCGGGAGCGAGCGGAACGCGGCGAGCTGGCGTTCGGCACCGTCGATACCTTCCTGATCTGGCGACTGACCGGCGGTCGGGTGCATGCCACCGATGCCACCAATGCCTCGCGCACGGCGCTGTTCGACATCCATGCGCAGCGCTGGGACCCGGAGCTGCTCGCACTGTTCGACATTCCGGCCAGCCTGCTGCCCGAGGTCCGCGATTCCAGTGACGACTTCGGCCAGACCCGTGCCGATCTGCTGGGCGAGGCCTTGCCGATCGCCGGGGTCGCCGGCGACCAGCAGGCGGCCCTGGTGGGACAGGCCTGCTTCACGCCGGGCATGGGCAAGAGCACCTACGGCACCGGCTGCTTCATGATCGTCAATACCGGGGAGCAGGCCGAGGTCTCCCGCAACCGGCTGTTGACCACCGTGGGCTATCGTCTGAACGGCGTGCCGACCTATGCCATGGAGGGCAGCATCTTCGTTGCCGGGGCCACCGTCCAGTGGCTGCGGGACGGGCTCAAGCTGTTCGCCGACGCCGCCGAGACCGAGTCACTGGCCGGCGAGACCAAGAGCGGTCACAGCGTCTACCTGGTGCCGGCCTTCACCGGCCTGGGGGCACCGCACTGGGATCCCAAGGCCCGGGGTGCCATCCTCGGCCTCACCCGGGATACCGGCATCGCCGAGATCGTCGCCGCAGGGCTGCAGGCGGTCTGCTATCAGACGCGGGACCTGCAGGCATGCATGAGCGACGATATGAGCACGCCGCCAGGAACCCTGCGGGTGGACGGTGGCATGGTGGCCAACAACTGGGTCATGCAGTTCCTCTCCGACATGCTGGGGGTGCAGGTGGACCGCCCGGGAATCCTCGAGACTACCGCCCTGGGGGCAGCCTACCTGGCCGGCCTGCAGCTAGGCTGGTACCGGGATCTCGACGAGATCGCCGCCCTCTGGCACTGCGAGCGCAGCTTCACCCCGGCCATGGACGAGGCGGAACGCGAGCGACTCTATGCCGGCTGGCTCGAGGCCGTGGATCGGGTGCGTTGCTCTCCGGAGCAGGACACCCCAAGTCCCTGATCCGGCGCCACTTGATCACCTCGTGGCGGGAAGAAAGGGGTTGCATTTCCCGTACGAGACAGTAGAATACGCAACCGTTGTCACGGCGAACGTCGCCGCAAACGTAGGACCATAGCTCAGTTGGTTAGAGCGCCACGTTGACATCGTGGAGGTCGGCGGTTCAAATCCGCCTGGTCCTACCAGCGTTTCCCCGGCAACTTGTTGTTTGCAGGACCATAGCTCAGTTGGTTAGAGCGCCACGTTGACATCGTGGAGGTCAGCGGTTCAAATCCGCTTGGTCCTACCAGATCCCGAGACGCCCCCATGGCCCACCGCCATGGGGGCGTCTTCCGTTGTGGCCGCCTGCCCCTATGCCACCAGCCGACGCGCGGGCCGGCGCCGGAAGCGTTGGCTTGATGTCGTCCCTCAGCCGTGTGACCGAGACGATGCCCTGTTGGCGGGCCAGCGTTTTCAGTCGCCCCGACGTTTGAACGCCCTGGCCGGCGAAGGCTAGCTTTCAAGGAGAGGCGGGCGTCTCGCGACAGCTCGCAATGCTTGCCGTTTCCGCGACTGCGGGAGGTGCGCCATGGTGGTAGCTCATCACCTTTTCGAGCTGGCGCTGGACGATGCCACGCTGGAGGGCGATCTGCTGATGCCGGAGCAGCCTATGGGCATCGTCGTCTTCGCCCATGGCAGCGGCAGCAGCCGCTTCAGCCCGCGCAACCAGCAGGTGGCCCGCTTCCTGGCTGACCAGGGCCTGGCGGCGCTGCTCTTCGACCTGCTCACCCCGGACGAGAATGTTATCGACGAGCGTACCCGGGCGCTGCGCTTCGATATCGATCTGATCTCGCGCCGCCTGATCGGCGTTGTGGACCGGGTCAGCCAGGCGAGCGAGACACGCCACTTGGGGATCGGGCTATTCGGGGCCAGTACTGGGGCGGCGGCGGCACTGATTGCCGCCGCGGCAAGACCCGAGCGGGTGAGGGCGGTGGTCTCCCGCGGTGGTCGGGCGGATCTCGCTGGCGATCACCTGGGCTCGGTGCAGGCGCCGACGCTGCTGCTGGTCGGTGAAAACGACCCGACGGTGTTGCGCCTCAACGAGCTGGCACGTCAGCGGATCCCGGGGCGCTGTGAGCTGGTCGTGGTCCCCGGCGCGACCCATCTCTTCGAGGAGCCGGGCACCCTGGAGGCGGTTCAGGAGCACGCCGCCCGCTGGCTGCTTAGATACCTCTGATCCTCGGTAGCGGCGACTTTCAGGTCAGATCGGTGCTGGCGATAAAGACTTTCACCAGCTGCTCGATCCCGTGCTGGTCGGCTTTGCTGAAGCGGCCTCGCTCGGGGCTGTCGAGATCCAGGACCCCCCACAGGCGATCGTCGCATACCACCGGCACCACCAGTTCGGCATTGGAGGCGCTGTCACAGGCGATATGGTCGGCGATGGCGTGGACGTCGTCGATGAGCTGGGTCTCGCGGGTGCGCGCCGCGGCGCCGCAGACGCCCTTGCTGAAGGGGATGGGGTGGCAGGCCGGCTTGCCCTGGAAGGGGCCGAGGGCGAGTAATTCGGGCTCGCGCTGCAGGTAGAAGCCCACCCAGTTGAGCGCCGGCAGTTCCTGCATCAGGAAGGCGCAGGTCTGGGCGCTGTTGGTCAGCCAGTCCCGGTCGTCGAGCAGGGCATCCAGCTGGCGGGCAAGCAGGGCATAGTCGGGGGCGTCAGTGGGCATGGTCACTCCTTCAACGGCCACGGGCCGGCGATATGCCGGCCCGTGGCGATCATGCAACAGTCATATGTCGAGCATCGCTGGCGTCAGCGAGCCTCGACTTACTCCTTCCAGCCGGGGACCGCTGCACCCTTGAACAGTTCCTCGGCCTTGGCGGCGACCTCGTCGCGCTGGTAGGCGTCGACCAGCTGCTGGATGGCTTCGCGATCCTCGTCACCGGCGCGCACTGCGATGATGTTCACGTAAGGCGACTCGGGGCCCTCCTTGACCAGGGCGTCGTCCAGGCTCAGGCCGGCCGGCTGGGCGAAGGTGTTGTTGATGAAGGCCATGTCCACGTCGGGCAGGACGCGGGGCAGCTGGGCCGCCTCGATCTCGCGAAAGTCGAAGTCGTGAGGATTCTCGACGATGTCCAGCGGGGTGGCTTCCAGGTTGCTCGGGTCATTGAGGGTGATCAGGCCCTGGTTGTGCAGCAGGATCAGCGAACGGCCCTCGTTGGTCGGGTCGTTGGGCAGGGCGATGGTGGCCCCGTCCGGCAGCGCCTCGAGGCTGTCGTACTTCTCGGAGTAGGCGCCGATCGGATAGACGAAGGTGCGACCGGCAATGGCGAAGTCGTAGCCGCGGTCCTCGACCATGGACTGCATGTAGGGCTCGTGCTGGTAGGCGTTGGCATCCAGGCTGCCATCGGCCAGGGCGGCGTTGGGCGTCACGTAGTCGGTGAACTCGACGAGCTCGACTTCCAGGCCGTACTCGCGCTCGGCGATGTCGACCGCCACCTGCATGACGTCGGTCTCGGGACCGGCCACGGTGCCTACCTTGATGCTGTGCTCATCGGCATTGGCCTGGCCGATGGCCAGCGTCAGGGCTGAGGCGGCGAGGGTGCCGATCAGGGCGTTGCGCATGTCACTGTCTCCCTAGCGAGGCTGTGTTGATGGTTGCTCGCGATAATAATGGAATAAGCAGTCAATGGGTAATGCTTTTTGGTTATCAGGCAGATCGATTCACTTGTGATCGCTCTTTCGCACCAGGTAATCCCCCAGGCTCTGGAAGCCCTGCACCAGCACCACCAGGATCACCACGGTGATCAGCATGATGGTGGGATTGAAGCGGTTGTAGCCATAGCGGATGCCCAGGTCGCCGAGGCCGCCGCCACCCACGGCGCCGGCCATGGCCGAGTAGCTGACCAGGGTGACGATGGTCACCGTCAGGGCAGTGAAGATGCCGCCCCGGGCCTCGGGCAGCAGCACCTTGGCAATGATCTGCCAGGGGGTCGCGCCCATGGACTGTGCGGCTTCGACCAGGCCAGGCGGGATCTCGTTCAAGGCGCCCTCGACCAGGCGAGCAATGAAGGGGATCGCGGCGATGGTCAGTGGCACCACGGCGGCATTGGTACCGATCGAGGAGCCCACCAGCGCCCGGGTGAAGGGAATGATCGCCACCATCAGAATGATAAAAGGCACCGAGCGGCCGATATTGGTGATCACGCCGAGCACCCCATTGAGAGCCGGCTGGGCGAGAATCTGCCGGGGGCGCGTCACGTAGAGCATCACGCCCAGCGGGATGCCCAGCAGGGCGGCGATCAGCCCCGATACGGCCACCATGTAGAGGGTGTCGAGGGTGGCCTCGAGGATCAGTTCAATCATCGCGCTGGACATGGCCGAGCACCTCCACCTGCAGGTCGTGGGTTTCCAGATAGCTCAGGGCGCGGCGGGTGTCATCCGCGTCGCCCATCAGTTCGGCGATCATCAGCCCCAGGGTGCGGTCCTGGATGGACTCCACCTTGGCCTGGAGGATGCTGACGTCGACGCCGCACTCCCGGGCCAGTCGCGAGATCAATGGCGTGGAGACGGCATCGCCGGAGAAGGCCAGGCGTACCACCGGGTGGCTGTGCGGGCCGGGGGCGGCCTCCAGGCGCTCGATCAGCGCTCGGGGTGGCTCGAGTTCCAGGAAGTCGTTGAGGAAGTCGCGCCCCAGCTGGGTGCGCGGTGCGGTGAAGAAGTCGCCGACCTCGGCCTCCTCGACCAGCTCGCCACCGGAGATCAGGCTGACCCGATGGCAGATCGACTTGACCACCTCCATCTCATGGGTGATCAGCAGGATCGTCAGGCCGAGCTGCTGGTTGATGTCGCGCAGCAGTTCCAGGATCGAGCCGGTGGTGTGCGGGTCAAGGGCCGAGGTGGCTTCATCGCAGAGCAGCACCCGGGGTCGGCTGGCCAGGGCCCGGGCGATGGCCACCCGCTGCTTCTGGCCACCGGACAGCTGGGCCGGGTGCTGGCGCGCCTTGTCGGCCAGGCCGACCAGTTCGAGCAAGGGGGTGACCCGCTCGGCGATCTCGGCCTTCTTCATGCCCATCAGCTCCAGGGGCAGGGCGACGTTGGCGAAGACGGTGCGCGAGGTCAGCAGGTTGAAGTGCTGGAAGATCATGCCGATGCGATGGCGCGCCTGGTTGAGGGCGTCGCCGGTGAGGCCGGTGAGTTCCTGGCCGTCCACCGTCACGCTGCCGGTGGTGGGGCGCTCGAGCAGGTTGACGCAGCGGATCAGGGTTGACTTGCCCGCGCCGGACAAGCCGATCACGCCATGGATCTGTCCCTTGGGCACGTGCAGGTCGACCGTCTTGAGCGCCTCGACGCCGGCGTCTTTGCCCTTGCTGAAATAGGTCTTGGAAACGTTTTGCAGTCGAATCATCTGGGCCACCGAGGTAGCGCCGGGACCGGTGCGGGCGAGCAGGTGAGCGGGCAAAAAAAGGCCACCCTGACGGGTGGCCATCAACGCTGGACACACCCTTTTAGCTGCACTTCACGTCGCGAGGCACGGGGCCCCGCGACGTCGGCGCCCGCAATCCGGGTACAAATCGGCGCCTTCAAAATGTAGCGGGCTATCCTAGGTCTCGAACAAGCGTATGTCAAACGCTTTGGGCCATGTTGAGGCCCGAGGCGCTTCAGGGTGGCGGTTTTTACTGAAAATATCCTTATGGCAGCAAGAATTGCTGTGCATGGGCCGGTGCCACGACCTTGGCGAACGCGTTGTCCCGCCCGGCCCGCTTGATGCGGGCCGACAGCCAGCGGCATGGACGCGGTGGCCAGGGCTTCCCTACACTATCGGCTTTGCGGTCGCCTTCCGGCGGCCCCGGCCACGCGAGAGGAGAGGGCATGTTCACAGGCATCGTGCAGGGCACCGCGGAAGTGGTGGCCATCCAGGAAGCGGAGGCGTTCCGCACCCATGTGCTGGCCTTGCCCCCGGCGCTTGGCGAGGGCCTCGAGATCGGCGCCTCGGTGGCCCACAACGGGGTGTGCCTGACCGTCACCGCCATCGACGGCGAGCGGGTCAGCTTCGACCTGATGCGGGAGACCCTCAGAGTGACCAACCTGGGGCAGCTGGCGGTGGGCGACCGGGTCAACCTCGAGCGTGCCGCCCGTTTCGGCGACGAGATCGGCGGCCACGCCATGTCCGGGCATGTCATGGCCATGGCCGAGCTGGTGGAGCTTGACGAAGCGCCCAACAACCGGCGCCTGTGGTTCGAGCTGCCCCACGCCCTGGGGCGCTTCCTGTTCGACAAGGGCTACATCGGCGTGGATGGCGCCAGCCTGACCATCGGCGAGGCGCGCCAGGCGACAGCCGGACATGGCCCGCGCTTCTGCGTCGACCTGATCCCCGAGACCCTGGCGCGGACCGTGCTGGTGGACCGGGTGCCGGGCGACTACGTCAATATCGAGATCGATCCCCAGACCCAGGCCATTGTCGAGACCGTAGAGCGCGTCCTGGCCGCCCGCGGTCACTGAGGCGTTCAGGCTGCGTTGGCGGTGCGGCTGGCATCGTACCAGGAAGTCACTTATATACAGGGAGTCTCGCCGCACCGGTTGCCCGCGGGCGTCTCGCAACACGAGTCGCCATCCGCTACCATGTGCGGCTTTTCTCGCACCCGGACGCGACATCGCCCCCGCGCAGGACGAATCTCATGCTGAAACGCCTTCTGGACAACCACTTCAAGCTCACCGAGCACGATACCGACGTGAAGACCGAGGTCATCGCCGGCATCACCACCTTCCTGACGATGGCCTATATCATCTTCGTCAACCCGAGCATTCTCTCGGAGTCGGGGATGGACTATGGCGCGGTCTTCGTGGCCACCTGCGTGGCATCGGCCATCGGCTGTCTGATCATGGGGCTGTGGGCCAACTATCCCATTGCCCTGGCGCCGGGCATGGGGCTCAATGCCTTCTTTACCTACGGCGTGGTGCTCGGCATGGGCTACACCTGGGAAGCGGCGCTCGGCGCAGTCTTCCTCTCGGGCTTCACCTTCTTCCTGCTCAGCATCTTTCGCATCCGCGAGTGGATCATCAACTCGATTCCCATGTCGCTGCGCATGGGCATTGCCGCGGGTATCGGCCTGTTCCTGGCGATGATCGCGCTGAAGAACGCCGGCATCGTGGTGGCCAATCCGGCCACCTACGTGGCGCTTGGCGATCTCTCCGAGCCCTCGGCCCTCTATGCGCTGCTCGGCTTCTTCGTGATCACGGCCCTGGCCTATCTGCGAATCACCGGCGCGGTGATGATCGGCATCCTCGGCATCACCATCCTGGCCATGATTCTGGGCCACAACGAGTTCGCCGGGGTGATGTCCATGCCGCCGTCGATCGCGCCGACGATCATGCAGCTGGACCTGGCCGGGGCCTTCGACATCGCCATGTTCAGCGTGGTCTTCGCCTTCCTGTTCGTCGATCTCTTCGACACCTCCGGGACGCTGATCGGCGTGGCCCATCGTGGTGGCCTGCTCGACGCGCAGGGCAAGCTGCCGCGCATCGGCCGGGCCATGATGGCCGACAGTGGCGCTTCCATGGCCGGGGCCGCGCTCGGCACCTCGACCACGACCAGCTACATCGAGTCCACCGCCGGCATCGTCTCCGGCGGGCGCACCGGCCTGACCGCCGTGGTGGTGGCCGTGCTGTTCCTGATCAGCCTGTTCTTCTCGCCGCTGGCCGGCTCCATCCCCGCCTATGCCACGGCCGGTGCCCTGCTGTACGTGGCGGTGCTGATGGCCGGCAGCCTGACCCACGCGGACTGGGACGATGCCACCGAGGCCGCGCCGGTACTGATCTCCGCGCTGGCCATGCCGCTGACCTTTTCCATCGCCGAGGGTATCGCGCTGGGCTTTATCAGCTACGCGGCCATCAAGGCCCTGTCCGGGCGCTTTGGCGACCTGAACCCGGCCGTGGTGGTGCTGGCGCTGATCTTCGCCGGCAAGTTCCTGTTCCTCGACTGACACTGACCAACCGAGAATCGTGATGAGCATCTACGGTGACTACATCAAGTCCGTGATCCGGACCGTCCCCGACTGGCCGCAGTCGGGCGTCAATTTCCGCGATATCACGCCGCTGCTGCAGAACAGCGCCGCCTTTCGCAAGCTGATCGACAGCTTCGTGCACCGCTACCAGGAGATGGATATCGATGCCGTCGCCGCCATCGATGCCCGGGGCTTCATCGTCGGGGCGCCGCTGGCCTACGAGCTGGGCTGCAGCTTCGTGCCGGTGCGCAAGAAGGGCAAGCTGCCGTTCAAGACCATCAGCGAGACCTACACCCTGGAATACGGCGAAGCCGAGGTGGAGCTCCACTCCGACGCCTTCCGCGAGGGCGACCGCATCCTGGTGGTCGATGACCTGATCGCCACCGGCGGGACCATGCTGGCCGCGGCCAAGCTGATCACCCGCACCGGCGGCCATGTGGTGGAGACCGCGGCGATCGTCGACCTGCCGGACCTGAGTGGCTCCCAGCGCATCCGCGATGCCGGCTATAGTGTCTTCTCCGTCTGCTCCTTCACCGAGGACGAGTGACACCGCCATGAGCACCCACCGCTACCACCAGCATTTCACCGTGTCCTGGGACCAGCTGCACCGGGACGTTCGCGAGCTCTGCCATCGTCTGGTCGAGCGCGACTTCAAGGGCATCGTCGCCATCACTCGGGGCGGGCTGATTCCCGCGGCGCTGATCGCCCGTGAACTCAACGTGCGGCTGATCGACACCGTCTGCATCAAGAGCTACGAGGGCATGGAGCAGGGCGGCCTCGAGGTCATGAAGGGCGTCGATCACGACGGCGACGGCTGGCTGCTGGTCGATGACCTGGTCGACACCGGCAAGACCGCCCGCAAGGTGCGCGAGATGCTGCCCAAGGCGCATTTCGTGACCGTCTATGCCAAGCCGGAGGGGCGGCCGCTGGTCGACCAGTACCTCACCGAGGTGGCCCAGGACTGCTGGATCCAGTTTCCCTGGGACATGGGCGTGGCCTATGTCGAGCCGCTGGCCGACCAGGTCAAGCGCTGAGCCATGAGCTGCCCCCTTCCCGACAGCTGGCAGCACTGGCTAGATGGCGAGTTCGAGGCGCCCTACATGCAGGCGCTGCGCGACTTCCTGGCCGCCGAGAAGGCGGCCCGCAAGGTCATCTACCCGCACTCCTCGGACTGGTTCCGGGCCTTCGAGCTGACGCCCCTTGACCAGGTCAAGGTGGTGATCCTCGGCCAGGATCCCTATCACGGTCCGAACCAGGCCCATGGCCTGTGCTTCTCGGTGCGCCCCGAGGTGCGTATCCCGCCCTCCCTGGTCAATATCTACAAGGAGCTGGCCGCAGACGTAGGCTTCCAGCCGGTGAATCATGGTTATCTGGAGAGCTGGGCCCGTCAGGGGGTGCTGTTGCTCAATACCTCGCTGACAGTGGAGCAGGGCAACGCCGGGTCCCACCGCGGCAAGGGCTGGGAGACCTTCACCGACCGCGCCATCACCGCGGTCAACGAGCACGCCGCCCCTTCGGTTTTCCTGCTCTGGGGCAGCCATGCCCGCCAGAAGAAGGCTTTGGTGGATACCCGCCGGCATCTGGTGCTGGAGTCACCGCATCCCTCGCCGCTCTCGGCCCACCGGGGGTTCTTCGGCAACCACCACTTCTCCCGGGCCAACGCCTTCCTGGTCGAGCATGGCCGGACGCCGATCGACTGGCAGCTGCCCGAGACTCCCTGACCGGGGCGGCCGCGACAGGCCGGCCTCGGCCAGCTTAACCTGGCGGCGGGATGCGGTTAGAATGGCGCCCGATTTGCACATGCCCGGCATGTGACAAAGGCTGCCATCGATCCAATCCCCGCCGAAGAGGTCCGCCATGAGCGTTCATGCCATCCAGCACCCCCTGGTCCAGCACAAGCTGGGTCTGATGCGCGAAGCCGGCATCAGTACCAAGAGTTTCCGTGAACTGGCCGGCGAGTTGGCCAAGCTGCTCACCTACGAGGCGACCCAGGACCTCGAGCTGGAGACGCGGGAGATTGCCGGCTGGAGCGGCGAGCCGATCCCCGTGCAGCAGCTCAAGGGCAAGAAGGTCACCATCGTGCCGATCCTGCGCGCCGGCCTCGGTATGCTCGAGGGCGTGAACGACCTGATCCCCAGTGCCCGGATCAGCGTGGTGGGCCTGTACCGCGACGAGGAGACCCTCGAACCGGTGCCGTATTTCTCGAAGTTCGCGGGCGACCTGGACGAGCGCATGGCCATCGTCATCGACCCGATGCTGGCCACCGGCGGCACCATGGTAGCGACCCTGGACATGCTCCGTGACCGGGGCTGCAAGCACATGAAGGTGATCGTGCTGGTGGCCGCCCCGGAAGGCATCAAGCGCGTGCAGGCCTCCTACCCGGATATCGAGATCTACACCGCCGCCGTGGACGACCACCTCGACGAGAACGGCTATATCGTGCCGGGGCTCGGTGATGCGGGGGACAAGATCTTCGGTACCCGCTGAGGCAGCCCGCGCCCTGGCTGGCCGACCGGCATCGCGCCGGTCGGCCACGTCTTCGGTCTGCCGGGGGCGACGCCAACGCCGGCACCTGGCGGGCGGATCTACTGCTGGTGGCCACTGGACGGACACCCAATACCGTGGCCCTGAACCTGGCCAGCATCGGCGTAGAAACCGTGCGTGGGGCGATTCTAGTGGATGAGCACCTCAAACCACGGCACCGAGCCTCTACGCCGCCGGTGACTGCACCGATCAACCGGAATTTGTCTATGTCGCCGCCGCCGGGGGCAGCCGGGCCGCCGTCAACATGACGGAGGGCGACGCCACCTTGGATCTCAGTGCCATGCCGGCGGTGGTCTTCACCGATCCCCAGGTGGACACCGCTGGCCTGACGGAAGCCGAGGCGCTCGCGCAAGGCTTCAGCGTGGAGTCCCGCGTGCTTGACCTGGAGAACGTCCCGCGAGCGCTGGTCAATTTCGACACCAGTGGTTTCATCAAGATGGTGGCCGAACGTGACTCGGGGCGGTTGCTGGGCGTGCAGGCGGTGGCCGGGGAGCTGATCCAGGCGGCGGTGATGTCGCTACGCGCCCGCATGACGGTGCAGGCCATCGGCGACGCATTGTTTCCCTGCCTGACCATGGTGGAAGGCCTCAAGCTTTGCGCCCAGACCTTCACCAAGGACGTGACGCAGTTGTCCTGCTGTGCGGGGTGAATGACTGCCTCGCTGGCTCCTGTCCACTCCTTGTCACCGTACCATGGTACGGCCTGTAAACTCTTTTCGGAGACTGCGCAGGTGCCGGCATGAGCGACATGACCATCGGCAAAGTAGCCCAAGCGGTGGGGGTTGGGGTCGAGACGATTCGCTTCTACGAGCGACGCGGGCTCATCGAACAGCCGCTTCGCCCCAAGAGTGGGGGGTATCGGGTCTATCCAGATGAGACGGTGCAGCGGGTGCAGTTTATTCGCCGCGCCCAGCATCTCGGGTTCTCCCTGCGCGAGATCGCCGAGCTGCTCTCGCTGCGTGCCAGCCACGGCACCGATGCCATCGAGGTTCGGCAGCGAGCCACCGCCAAACTCCAGGATGTGGACCACAAGATCGAGCGGCTCCGGCATATCCGTCGAGGGCTGATGGCGCTGCTCGACCGCTGTCCCGGACAAGGCCCATTGCGGTGCTGCTCCATCATCGACGCCCTGGAGCACGACCAGAGGCTGGCCAGCGAGCCGGCCGAGCGAAAGGAGCCTGACATGCAGACAGTAAGACTCACGATCAAGGGCATGCACTGCGATGGGTGTGCGGAGATCGTCCGCCATGTTCTCGAGCAGCAGCCGGGGGTCAAGGGGTGCTCGGTCTCCCATGAAAACGGCGAGGCCAAGGTGGCCGTCGACACCAGTCAGACCTCCGGTGAGCGGCTCGCCGAGGCGGTGCAGGGCGCCGGGTATTCAGCAAGCCTCGTGACAGAGGCAGGCTAGCGTCTTGGGGTTTGCAGCTGCCTTGCCGCTGGCCGCCGGACTCGGGTTGCTGGGCTTCGTCGAGCCCTGTTCGGTCGGTAGCCATCTGCTGTTCATCCGCCATCTCGAACGGCTGCCTCGCCGAATGCAGGCAGTCCAGACGCTGCTGTTCACCCTGAGCCGGGCCGCGTTGATGGCCGGGCTCGGGGTGCTCGCGGCACTGATCGGCAGTGCGTTCATGGGGCTTCAGCACGGTCTCTGGGCCCTGCTGGGAAGTCTCTATGCGGGCGTGGGACTGCTGTACCTCGGTGGGCGCGCGCCCTGGCTCCTGGCCCGCGTGAACCGCTTCCTGCCACGCCTCTCCGGGACCCCGGGCAGCCTGGGGCTGGCCTTCTCCTCGACGTGAGGGCTTGACCGGCTCCACCTCTGCTGTGCCTCTGTAGCGTTGCCCATTGAAACCCATTGGCGCTTGACCCTGTAGCAAAGTACGGCCCCTATCCTTGACGCATGACCTCATTTTCACCACGAGGCAGGCGATGCGTGCGACAGCGTCAACCACAATCGAGGAAGGCCTCCAGCCCTGGAGTCTGGAATCCACCGGGGAGCCGCAGATCCAGCGGGTGAGGGCGCATATCGGCGGCCTGCACTGCTCGCTGTGCACCGGCACCATCGAGCGCGCTCTGGGACAGAAACCGGGGGTACGCCGCGTGGCGGTCAGCCTCACCCACGAACAAGCCCTGGTGGAGTACGACACGCGCGAGAATAGCGCCGAGACGCTGATGGGTACCCTGCAGGCTATCGGCTACACCCTTAGCGACCCTCGCAAGATCGAACCCTACGCTCACCAGGAGCGCGAGCTGGCTCGTGAACGCAATCGCTTCCTGGTGGCACTGGCCACCAGCCTGGCGGCGGTGGGCCTTATCGTCGATCCTACGTCGCCCTGGACCCTGGGGCTATCCACCCTGGTCTACGTCAGCCTGGTGATCTTCGGCTATGCCGTCCTGCGTGGCCAGGGCACCCGAGTCGCCCTGGGCGGTAGCGCGCTGTTGGCTCTGGGCGGGCTGGTCCTGTTCGCGCTACGCGCCGGGAGCCTGCTGGCGGGCCAGGAGGCGATCTTGGTCGCGATCCTGGCGGTGGCCATGGTGTTCGGTATCGCACGGCAGATGCTGGTCATGGCCTATCAGGCGCTGCGCCGCGGCATTCTCAACCAACACGTACTCGTGGAAATCGGGGCCTTCGCAGGGTTGGTCGGCGGCGGTATCGGTCTGGTGCTGAGGCCCGACGGCTACCCCACCGCCGCCTTCTTCGCCGTCTCGGTCATGGTGCTGACCTACCATCTCTTTTCCGAGTGGCTCTCGCTGATCGTCAAGACCCGCCGCTCCCAGTCGGTACGCCGCCTGCTTGACCTCCAGCCGGAGACCGCCCACGTCATCAGCGAGGGCGGCGACCGTGACCTGCCGGTGGCACAGGTAGAAACCGGCATGCGGGTGCGTATCTGCCCCGGCGAGCGTATCCCGGTGGACGGCGAGGTCATTGCGGGCGACTCGGCCGTGGATCAGTCGCTGGTCACCGGCGAGCCGCTGCCGATCGAGAAGACGGTAGGCGATGTGGTGGTCGGCGGCGCCATCAATGGCAGCGGCACGCTGGTGGTGCGGGTGACAGCCACCGGCGAGGCGAGCTTCCTCCAACAGGTGGTCCGCAGCCTGGAAGATGCCCGGGCACTCAAGCCGGGCCTGCTGCATCTGGTGGACCGGGTGCTGCGGGTCTATACCCCCACGGTGCTGATCGTCTCGGCACTGGCCTTCGTGTTCTGGATGAGTGTGCCGCTACTCTGGGGAAGCACGTCCGACCTGGAACGGGCCGTGTTCGCCGCCTTGACAGTGCTGGTGATGGGCTATCCCTGCGCGGTGGGCATCTCCGCGCCGCTGTCCATCGTGCGGGGCGCCGGCGAGGCGGCCGATCATGGCGTGCTGATGCGCACCGGCGAGTCCTTTCAGGCCCTGCGACGCGTAACCACCGTGGTGTTCGACAAGACCGGCACCCTGACCGAGGGCCGCCCCGCGGTACGCGACATCAGCAGTGTCGATGGCGACGACGCCACCCTGCTGTCGCTGGCGGCTGCGGTCGAGTCCGCCTCGGAACATCCCCTGGGGCGTGCCGTGGTCGAAGCGGCTCTGTCTCGGGATCTGGCGATTCCCGATGTCGACAGGTTCCAGGCACACGCCGGCCAAGGCGTCACCGCGCAGGTGGAAGGCGAACCGGTATCGGTAGGCAGTCCGGCCTTTCTCGTCGAACAGGGCATCGCCCTGGCATCGGTGAGCGATGGCATCGAAAGCGCCGAGCATCAGGGCCACACGGTCATCGTCGTCGCCCGTGGCGAACAGCTGCTGGGGGCCATTGCCCTGGGTGACGGCCTGCGTACCGATGCCGCGGAGACCGTGCACCGGCTCCACTCCCTGGGCATCGAGACTGCATTGCTGACCGGCGACAACGAACGCACCGCCCGGCATATCGCCGGCTTGGTGGGCATCGACACCGTCCACGCCGGCGTACTGCCGGAGCAGAAGGCCGACGTGTTGCGAGAGATGCAGCACGGGGAGCGGGTGGCCATGGTCGGCGACGGCATCAACGACGCCCCGGCGCTGATGCAGGCGGACGTGGGCATCGCCATGGGCAGCGGCACCGACATCGCCATCGACGCCGCCGACATCATCATCCTCAACGCACAGGTGAGCAGCGTGGTGACCGCCTGGCGGATCAGCCACTGGGGGTATCGCAAGATGCTGCAGAACGTCTCGCTGGCGTTCCTGTTCAATGGCATTGGCATTCCGCTGGCATCTACCGGCCTGATCTACCCGGTGTGGGCCATGGTGGCCATGGCCGCCAGTGTGACCGCCATCTTCGTCAACTCCCTATGGCAACGGCCGGCACTGCTGTTCGATGCCGTGGCCAGCGTACGCTCGAGAGTGCCGTGAAGCCATGCCTCGGCCTATTCGCAATGATTCCACCACACTTACAGCATACAGGGCTCATATTCACCGATTCAGGCATATGAAGGAGTAGAAAATGATCCAGGCAACCTCCCACAAACCTTCCTGGCTCAGAGCTATCGGCATCGGGATCGCGGTATCGGTGTTGACCGCCATCGTGATGGTAGCCTTGCTGAAAACCGGCGTCTCGCCTTTCCCGAAGCCACCTTCCTTGGCCTTCGCCGAGACCCTGCTGGGCCGGTCCCTGCCCTTACCGGTCGGTCTGCTCTTTCATACGGCTTATGTGACCTTCTGGTCGGTGGTGTTCGTGCGCTATTTCCCGCGCAAGACCCTGTTGACCGCGCTGGGTCTAGCCGCCGTGCTATGGGGGGTGATCCTGGTGGTGTTCTTCCCCGTGGTAGGCTGGGGAGTTGCGGGTCTGGCGATCGGTCCTCAGCTGATTCCGGCCTCCGCTCTGCCGCACTTGTTGTTCGGCCTGCTGCTGTGGGGACTGGACCGTTACTTCGGCAACTAATGCCTGCGCGTAACCAGGAGGCGTCATGACAACGATCGATACCCACACGCTGCGAGACTGGCAGAGCCGCGGCCGGGATTTCATTCTGGTGGATACCCTGCCGGCCGATAGCTTCGCCAAGGGGCACCTGCCGGGCGCCATCAATATCGTGTCCGACGACATCCTCAACGAAGCACCCCGATGGTTGCCCGACAAGCAGGCGACCATCGTCGTGTACTGCGCCAGTGAAGACTGCAAGCGTGCCGGTCGTGCCGCCGAACGCCTGGCCCGCCTCGGCTATACCGAGGTCTACCACTATAGGGGCGGTAAACGGGCCTGGCTGGCTGACGGCTTACCACTGCAAGACTGACAGGGATCATGTCCCATGCGCGGCTGCGTGGAACGATACCAATCCTGGATCTACCTGATCAGTATCTTGGGGGGCTTGGCCATCGGGCTGGGCCAGCCGGACATGACATCCCGGCTGGAAGCCTTCCTCTGGCCGCTGTTTGGCAGTTTGCTCTATGCCACCTGATCCCAGGTTCCCTTGACGCGGATCGACCAAGGGATGAAGGGTTGGCGCTTCCTGGCAGCCCTGTTGCTCGGCAACTTCGTGGTGATTCCCCTCGCCCTGGGAGGGCTGTTGGCCCACCATCAGGGTATCGCCGTCCTGGATGCCGACGCCTTCCATGCTATCGTCGATGACGGTCATGAAGAAGCTGGCTGCGGGGCGCTTCACTAGCCTCTCGTTGAAGACCAGGGGGCGCCCGACGTAGCCCTCCGCTGGAGAAGGAAAGCCGGAGATGCCCACGCAGATGGTGGTCAGCGGGTGAGGCAGGGCGCGGTACGTCGGTGCTGGGCAGTCGGTGCTGGGCAGATGGTAGATCTCGGGGTCACGCCGGCGACCTGCGCCATGCTGACGTACTTGCTGACCACGCCCTTGGAGAGGCCGCAGGCCCGAGCAATCGTCTCGTGGCTGAGGCCGACGTCGTAGTTGAGGCGCAACACCTCGGTGATGGTTCGCATGGGAAACCTCGGTACTGGCATGTCCCCTCCAGGGGCCAAGGCAAAAGGAGGGATATGCCGTAAAAGACCGAATCATTCCAGCGAGTTAGGTGAGATTCCGGGAACGTGGCCGGTGATTCCGGCATCGTGACCGCGGAGTCCGGGGAAACAGGTCGACATCGGTCACGATGAAACGGAATAGTCGGTCACGATAGATCGGAACGGGCGGTCACGATGGCGCGGAAGACGCACCGGTCTCGTGCCGGCAGGCCGCGTCCTGTCCAGCCCCTCCCTGTGCGTGTCCCATCCACCAAGGTGGCGAGACCGTCGCCCTCGCAGAGCGTAATCGCCATGGTCTCCTCGATCAGCAGCCAGCCCATTGATCTGCGGGTGCCTGTGGGTCGGCTCGCGATACAGATCTGATCCGCAGACCGGTGTCCGCCCGGATCCCCTCCGCCACTTCAGCCCCGATAAACTGCATAGATCGACGACGGGGCGGTACCAGCACTTCCTGTACTGCCCAGTGCGCCCCCCCCCTGGCATTGGCCTATTCTTCGGCTGTTTCTTCATTATGTTCGAATTCGATCACTGGCGAGCATTCACTTCTCGAGCGTATGTTTCCCACCCACAGCATTGCGGTCTTGGACAAAAGTTCAATGCAGCCATAAAAACGTTACTAATCAGGTGTATATATTCGGTAGCCCGGCATTATCCAGGGGTCGGTGTCGGTTTTCGGTTGTTTACATTTGTGGTGGTATCCGAATCTCGGCTAGGGTTCCCTCAGTCGTTCCCGAATACCCTCAACAACAACGAAAGCCGAGAACCGTATGTCCCTGATCCTTGAACACATCGATCGTGTGGTCGGCGGCGAGACGCACATCGATGGGCTGAGCCTCGAGCTGGAGCCGGGTTCCTTCAACGTGCTGCTGGGCCGCACCCTGTCCGGGAAGACCACGCTGATGCGCCTCATGGCCGGCCTCGATACCCCGTCTCGCGGCCGGGTGCTGATGGACGGCGAGGATGTCACCGGCCGCTCGGTGCGCAAGCGCAATGTCTCGATGGTCTACCAGCAGTTCATCAATTACTCGAGCCTCAGCGTCTACGACAACATCGCCTCGCCGCTCAAGCTGGCCAAGGTCGAGCGGCGCGAGATCGACCGGCGGGTCCGCGAGATCGCCGAGATGCTGCATATCGAGGCCTTCCTCGACCGCCTGCCCCTGGAGCTGTCCGGTGGCCAGCAGCAGCGCACCGCCATGGGCCGCGCGCTGGTCAAGGACGCCGATATCGTGCTCTTCGACGAGCCGCTGGTGAACCTCGACTACAAGCTGCGCGAGGAATTCCGTGAGGAGTTGCGCGCGGTGTTCAGCGAGCGCAACTGCATCGCCGTCTACGCCACCACCGAGCCCGCCGAGGCCCTGGCCCTGGGCGGCAATACCGCGGTTCTCCACCAGGGGCGACTGCTGCAGTATGGCCGCACCGAGGACGTCTACCACCGCCCCCGGGACATCCTCACCGCCGAGATGTTCTCCGAGCCCCCGATCAACATCGTCGAGGGCATCGTCTCCGGCGCGGAGGTCACCTTCGACAGTCGCCTGCATTTCCCCATCAACGACGACCTGCGCTCGCTACCCCCGGGGGAATATCGCTTCGGCGTGCGGGCCTCGCACATCTCGCTCACGCCCAGGGCCGAGGATGACATCGAGGTGCAGATGATCGTCGACCTGGCCGAGATCAGCGGCTCCGAGACCTTCCTGCACGTGCACAACGAGCGCTTCCACATGACGGTGCATCTCGAGGGCGTGCACGAGTTTTCGGTCGACGCCCCGGTGACGCTCTACTTCCCGACCCACAAGGTCTATGCCTTCGACCGGCAGGGCGCCGTGGTGCATATCCCGACTCACCTGGGAGGCATGTGAGATGGCCGAGATCACCCTGAAATCCCTCGCCCATACCTATCTTGCCGATCCCGCCTCGCCCGAGGACTATGCCATCCGCGAGATGGATCACGTCTGGCACCAGGGCGGGGCCTATGCCCTGCTCGGGCCCTCCGGATGCGGCAAGTCGACCCTGCTCAATATCATCTCCGGCCTGCTGGAGCCCTCGAGCGGTGACGTGCTGTTTGACGGCCAGCGGGTCAATGCGCTGCCGCCCGAGGCGCGCAATATCGCCCAGGTTTTCCAGTTTCCCGTCATCTACGACACCATGACGGTCTACGACAACCTGGCCTTTCCGCTACGCAACGTGAAGACCCCCGAGGCGCGGGTCCACGAGCGGGTGATGGAGGTCGCCGACGTGCTGGAGTTGACGGCGCAGCTCAAGCGCAAGGCCAAGAACCTCACCGCCGACGAGAAGCAGAAGGTCTCCATGGGCCGTGGGCTGGTGCGCGACGATGTCTCGGCGATCCTCTTCGACGAGCCGCTCACCGTGATCGACCCCCAGCTCAAGTGGAAGCTGCGCCGCAAGCTCAAGGAGATTCACCAGCGCTTCGAGATCACCATGGTCTACGTCACCCATGACCAGCTCGAGGCCTCCACCTTCGCCGACAAGATCGCCGTGATGTACGAGGGGCAGGTGGTGCAGTTCGGCACCCCGCGCGAGCTGTTCGAGACCCCCAATCACACCTTCGTGGGCTACTTCATCGGCAGCCCCGGCATGAACTTCCTCGATGTCGCCTTGCGCAATGGCCGGGTGATGGCCGGCGACACGGCACTGGCGGTGGGGCAGGGCGTGCGTCGGGCCATCGACACTGCCCGCTCGAGCAACGTCAAGCTGGGCATTCGCCCCGAGTTCATCGAGGTCCACCAGTCCCCGGTGGAGGGCGGCATGGAAGCCGAGGTCGAGCACGCCCAGGACCTCGGCACCTACTCCATCGTCTACCTCAAGCTCGGCGATACCGCCCTCAAGGCGCGTATCGAGGAGGATCAGCCGACCCCGACCGGGCGGGCCTTCCTGCGTTTCCCCGACGATCGCCTCGGCCTGTACGTCGACGAATACCGCGTGGAGATCGACCATGACTAAAGTCCGCAACAACCGCGCATGGTGGTTGATCCTGCCCATGCTGCTGCTGGTGGCCTTCTCGGCCATCATCCCGCTGATGACCGTGGTCAACTACTCGGTCCAGGATGTCTTTGATGCCAACACCCGCTTCTTCACGGGGACCGAGTGGTTCAAGGAGATGCTCAACGACCCGGCCCTGCAGGCCGCGGTGCTGCGCCAGTTCGCCTTCTCGCTGACGGTGCTGGCCATCGAGGTGCCACTGGGGATCGGCATCGCCCTGATCATGCCCAAGAAGGGCTGGCAGGCCTCGGCGGTGCTGATACTCGTGACCATGCCGCTACTGATCCCCTGGAACGTGGTGGGCAGCATCTGGCAGATCTTCACCCGCGGCGATATCGGCCTGATGGGCTGGAGCCTGCGCGAGCTGGGCTACGGCTACAACATCACGGCAAGCCCGGTGGATGCCTGGGCGACCATCATCCTGATGGACGTCTGGCACTGGACGCCGCTGATCGCGCTGCTCTGCTACAGCGGCCTGCGCTCCATCCCCGATGCCTACTACCAGGCCGCGCGGATCGACCGGGCCTCGAAGTGGGCGGTGTTCCGCTACATCCAGCTGCCCAAGCTGACCAACGTACTGGTGATCGGCGTGCTGCTGCGCTTCATGCACTCCTTCATGATCTACGCCGAGCCCTTCGTGCTCACCGGCGGGGGCCCCGGCAGCTCGACCACCTTCCTCAGCCAGTCGCTGACCACCATGGCCATCGGCCAGCAGGATCTCGGCCCCTCGGCGGCGTTCTCGCTGATCTACTTCCTGATCATCCTGCTCGTCAGCTGGGTGTTCTACACCGCGATCATGAACATGCAAAAGGACAAGCAGGATGGGGAGGCCTGACATGACCGATTCGATGCCCACCACCCCCGAGGCCGTGCGCAAGCGTGCCGCCTCCGCCGATGCTCGGCGCCGTCGCCAGGCACGCCCGCTGAGTCGCCAGTGGCGCAAGCGAGGCCTGATGGCGGCCTACATCGTCTTCGTGCTGTTGCCGATCTACTGGCTGCTCAACATGTCCTTCCAGTCCAACACCGAGATCCTCGGCGGACTGACCCTGTGGCCCGAGGACTTCACCCTCGAGCACTACGCCAAGATCTTCACCGACTCGAGCTGGTACATGGGCTATGTGAACTCCATCACCTATGTGGTGATGAACATGGCGATCAGCATCGCGGTGGCCCTGCCGGCGGCCTATGCCTTCAGCCGCTACCAGTTCATTGGCGACAAGCACCTGTTCTTCTGGCTGTTGACCAACCTGATGGCGCCGCCGGCGGTATTTCTGCTGCCGTACTTCCAGCTCTACTACACGGTCGGGCTCTTCGATACCCATATCGCCGTGGCCCTGGCGCACTGCCTGTTCAACATCCCCCTGGCGGTGTGGATCCTCGAGGGCTTCATGAGCGGCGTGCCCAAGGAGATCGACGAGACGGCCTTCATCGACGGCTACAGCTTCCCGAAGTTCTTCGTCAGGATCTTCATTCCCATGATCAGTTCGGGGATCGGCGTCACGCTGTTCTTCCTGTTCATGTTCTCCTGGGTCGAGCTGCTGCTGGCCAGCACCCTGACCGCCACCAATGCCCAGCCCATCGCCTCGGTCATGACTCAGACCAAGGGCGCCTCGGGGATCGACTGGGGGGCGCTGGCCGCCGCCGGCACCCTGACCATCCTGCCGGGCATCGTCGTCGTCTATTTCGTTCGCAACCACATCGCCAAGGGCTTCGCCCTGGGCCGGACCTGAGGAGGACGCGATATGGAATGGATGGTCTGGACCACGCCGACCACGATCTTCTTCTCGACCATCGCGGCCATGCTGGCCGGCATGACCGCCTGGGAAGTCGCCTCACCTTCGATCGAGCGCAAGGGCTTCCTGCCGATCGCGACCACGCGGGGAGACCGGCTGTTCATCGGCCTGCTCTCCGCCGCCTACATCCATCTGCTGGTGGTGGGGTTCACGCCGCTGAGTATCTGGCTCGCCCTGGGTGCCTCCATCCTGTGGATGCTGGTGTTGATGCGCTGGGGCTGACAGCACGCATGGAACCGAACGTTCACGGATGAACGACCACGACGATCCAGGGCAATGCAATTGGTTGTCGAGGGGCGACGGGGACAGGTCGAAGAGGGGGCCTACGCCAGGGGTGAGGAGCACTGCTCCGAACGGGCTGGCCATGGATGGCCAGCACCGGCCCTGCAAGCGAAGCGGGACGCGAGAGCGCCGCAGGGCGTCGGTAGCGCCCAGGGAAGGGTTCACAGCGCCCCCTCGCAGACCTGTCGACGGACCAGCTCGAGCACACGGCTAACTGCAACACCCCTGCACAACAACCGAAGAGGTCAATATGAAAGCGACAACAATGCGACTCTCTCTGCTGGCGGCCGGTGTGATGCTGGCCAGCGGTGCCCTGCACGCCGACAATCACGATGCCCGCGCCATCGCCGAGCGACTGGTCGATGAGCATTTCCAGGAGTCGACGCTCTCCCGCGAGCAGCAGATCGAGGAGCTGATGTGGTTCGCCAAGGCGGCCGAGCCCTTCCGCGGCATGGAGATCAACACCGTCGCCGAGGGCCTGACGACCCATATCTACGAGCGCGACGTGCTCGCCGAGGCCTTCGGCGAGCTGACCGGCATCGACGTCACCCACAACATCATCGGCGAGGGTGATGTGGTCAACAACATGCAGACGCAGATGCAGTCGGGGCGCAACATCTACGACGCCTACGTCAACGACTCCGATGCCATCGGTACCCACATCCGCTATGGCACCACCGTCAACCTCTCCAATGCCATGGAGAACGAGTGGGCGGACTACACGCTGCCGACCCTGGACCTCGAGGACTTCATCGGCCTGCAGTACGGCACCGGGCCGGATGGCAGCCTCTACCAGCTGCCCGACCAGCAGTTCGCCAACCTCTACTGGTTCCGCTACGACTGGTTCCAGCGCGAGGACCTGCAGAAGCAATTCCGCGAGCTCTACGGCTACGACCTTGGCGTGCCCACCAACTGGACCGCCTACCAGGACATCGCCGAGTTCTTCACCGAGCACGTCGGCGAGATCGACGGCACCAAGGTCTACGGCCACATGGACTACGGGCGCCGCGACCCGTCGCTGGGGTGGCGCTTCCACGACTCCTGGCTGTCGATGGCCGGCATGGGCAGCCCCGGGGTGCCCTTCGGCAACCCGGTCGATGACTGGGGCATCCGCGTCAACGAGCAGAGTGAGCCGGTGGGGGCCAGCGTGAGCCGTGGCGGGGCCACCAACTCGCCGGCCTCGGTGTTCGCCGTTACCAAGATGGTCGACTGGCTGGAGCAGTATGCGCCGCCCGAGGCCAGCGGCATGACCTTCGGCGAGGCAGGGCCGGTGCCGGCCCAGGGTAACGTCGCCCAGCAGATGTTCTGGTATACCGCCTTCACCGCCGACATGACCGACCCGGGTCTGCCGGTCACCGAGGACGACGGCACGCCCAAGTGGCGCATGGCACCGTCGCCGACCGGGCCGTATTGGGAGGAGGGCATGAAGGTCGGCTACCAGGACGTGGGCTCCTGGACCTTCTTCGATTCCACCCCGGAGGACCGTCGTACCGCCGCCTGGCTGTTCGCCCAGTTCACGGTCGCCAAGACCGTGTCGCTGGAGAAGCTGATGGCCGGCCTCACGCCGATCCGCCGCTCCGACATCTTCTCCGAGCAGATGACCGAGATGGCCCCCAAGCTCGGCGGCCTGGTGGAGTTCTACCGCAGCCCCAACGAGTCCAACTGGACGCCGTCCTCCACCAACGTGCCGGACTATCCGCGCATGGCGCCGCTGTGGTGGCAGAACCTGTCGCCCGCCGTCAGCGGGGATATCTCCCCCAAGGAGGCCCTCGACAACCTGGCCGGGGACCTGGACAGCATCATGGCGCGCCTGGCGCGGGCCAAGGTCTTCGAGACCTATGCCCCCAACCTCAACGAGGAGCGTGATCCCGAGCACTGGCTCTCCCAGGACGGCTCGCCCAAGGCCGAGCTCGACAACGAGATGCCGCAGGGGACCACCGTGCCCTACGACGAGATGATGGAGGAGTGGATGGCCGCCGGCACACGTTGATCCCGCTGGGCAGGTCCACGGACCTGCCTCGGCCTGTCGGCAAGCGACAGGACAGCACAGCAGTGTGAACGGTTGCCTGAACGGGACCCAGGGCCCCGCTCGGTGCAGGCCGAGCGGGGCCGCTTTGCTTCCAAGAAGGGCCAGACATGCAACTACGACAGACCAATCTTCGCAAGCTGCCCGAGGCGGAGTTCGACGTGCTGGTGATCGGCGCCGGTATCAACGGGGCCTCCGCCGCCGCCGCCCTCAGCGGCAAGGGGGCGCGTGTCGCGCTGATCGATCGCGGCGATTTCGCCGGCAGCACCAGCATGCACTCCTCCAATCTGGTGTGGGGCGGCATCAAGTACATGGAGAGTGGCGACTTCGCCCTGGTGCGCAAGCTCTGCAAGAGCCGCAATCACCTGATCCGGAGCTATCCCTCCACGGTGCAGGAGATTCGCTTTCTGACCACCATCAACAAGGGCTTTCGCCATCATCCCCTGTACCCCTGGGTCGGCACCTGGCTCTACTGGCTGATGGGCAGCGGCTTCACCCGCCGGCCGCATTTCCTCAGGGCCTCCGATATCAAGGCTCGGGAACCGATCATCGACACCGGCGACGCCCTGGGCGGTTTCGAGTATTCCGATGCCTACCTGCATGACAACGATGCGCGCTTCGTCTTCAACTTCGTGCGCGGCGCCCTGGACTTCGGTGCCGTGGCCGCCAACTACGTCGAGTCCCTGGGGTCACGTCGGGAAGGGGAGCTCTGGGTGACCCGGGTGCGTGACGTCATCGACGGCGATACTTTCGAGGTCCGCTCGAAGGTACTGATCAATGCCGCCGGCCCCTGGGTCGACCAACACAACGACCTCTCGGGCCAGCAGACCGAGCACCGGCATGTCTTCTCCAAGGGCATCCACCTGATCGTGCCGCGCCTCACCGAGCACCGCCGCGTGCTGGCCTTCTTCGCCGACGACGGGCGGCTGTTCTTCGTCATTCCCATGGGCGCGCGCACCTGCATCGGCACCACCGATACCCGGGTCGACTCGCCCGAGGTCGAGGTGACGGACGACGACATCCAGTTCGTGCTCGACAACATCAACAAGCGCCTCGCGCTGGACGCGCCGCTCGGCACGGCCGATATCATCGCCACCCGCTGTGGTGTGCGGCCGCTGGCGGTGAAGCCCAGCAGCGGTGGCGAGCGGGACTTCCTCAACCTGTCGCGCAAGCATGCCATCGACATCGATCGCGAGGCCCGCCACCTGAGCATCTTCGGCGGCAAGCTGACGGACTGCCTCAACGTCGGCGAGGAAGTGGTCGAGGCGGTGGAACGGCTCGGCGTGGCAATGCCCCATCCGGACTATCGCTGGTACGGCGAGCCCGCTGCCTCGCTGCGCGAGACCTTCATGCACCAGGCACGCCTGATGGACCTGGATACCATGACCGCGGCCCACGCCTCCGAGCCGCTGAGCCTGCGGCTCTGGCGTCGCTACGGCACCCAGGCCCTGGAGGTACTCGAGGACATCCGCCAGGATCCACGGCAGGGCGAGGTGCTGATCGCGGGGACCGAATACCTGCGTGGCGAACTCAAGCTGACCCGGCGCCGCGAGATGGTCACCCGGCTCGAGGACTTCCTGCGGCGTCGCTCGAAGATCTCCCTGGTGGTGCCCCAGGACACCATCCGCACCTCGCCGGGGCTGCGCGAGGCCTGCGATATCCTCTTTGGCGACCAGGCTCAGATGCGCATGGACGAGTATTTCGCCGACGCGCCATCGCCGGTCGACGAACGGCTGGGGGAGGGCACCTAGTCCAGGGGGCGTCGACGCCGGGATGGCGAGCGTTGAGCGCCCTGGACAGGGCGATCACCCAAACCGCGGCGAGGCTGATAGAATGCCGCGCGATGTCAACCGCCCGATGCCCAGGAGCCTATTCCATGTCCGATACCTCGGCGGCCGCCCCCCTGCCGGTCGATTCCCCCGTGCGCACCCTGCTGGTCGGTGCCCAGATGCTGTTCGTGGCCTTCGGCGCCCTGGTGCTGGTGCCGCTGCTCACCGGCCTCGACCCCAATGTGGCGCTGTTCACCGCCGGCGTCGGCACCCTGGTTTTCCATGGCGTGACCCGGGTCAGCGTGCCGGTCTTTCTGGCCTCGTCCTTCGCCTTTATCGCGCCGATCCAGGGCTCGGTGGCCAATTTCGGCATCCCCGCGACCCTTGGCGGTCTGCTGGCGGCAGGCCTGGTCTACGTGGCGATCTCGCAACTGGTGCGCCTCAAGGGCACCGGCTGGCTGCACCGCCTGCTGCCCCCGGTGGTGGTGGGGCCGGTGATCATGGTCATCGGCCTGGCGCTGGCGCCGGTGGCGGTGGACATGGCCACCGGCGAGACCAGCGAGGCCATCGGCTACGGCCCGGCGATCTTCCTGTCCATGGCGAGCCTGCTGGTGACCCTGGTGCTGGCGGTGTTCAGCCGTGGCCTGATCCGGCTGGTGCCGATCATGGGCGGCATCGCCACCGGCTACGTGCTGGCGGTGCTGATGGGCGTGGTCGATTTTACGCCCGTGCATCAGGCGGCCTGGCTGGCGCTGCCCGACTTCGTCGCGCCGAGCTTCCACTGGGCGGCGATCCTCTTCATGCTCCCGGTGGCCATCGCCCCGGCGGTGGAGCATATCGGCGACATGGTGGCCATCGGCTCGGTGACTCGCCGCAATTACCTCGACAAGCCCGGCCTGCACCGCACCCTGCTGGGCGACGGCCTGGCCACCAGCGCCGCGGCACTGTTCGGCGGGCCGCCCAACACCACCTATTCCGAGGTCACCGGGGCGGTGACCCTGACCCGGGCCTTCAATCCCTGGATCATGGTGACCACCGCCTGCATCGCCATCCTGCTGTCCTTCTTCGGCAAGCTCGGGGCGGTGCTGCAGACCATTCCCGGGCCGGTGATGGGCGGCATCATGACGCTGCTGTTCGGCTCCATCGCCGTGGTCGGCATGAACACTCTGGTGCGCGCCGGCAAGCCCCTGACTGCGCCGCGCAATCTGGTGGTGGTGTCGCTGATCCTGGTCTTCGGCATCGGCGGCATGCAGTTCGGCAACGGGCAGTTCACCCTGCAGGGCGTGAGTCTCGCCGCCCTGGTCGGCATCGTGCTCAACTGGGTGCTGCCCAAGGCCGACGAGGAGTGATGGTTCGCTGCCCGCTCGGGTGGCCAGCTGTGCCATGAGGGGGCGAGACGTCGTCGAGGGTGCCTCTGGGGACGTTCGGCCCGGCAGTGGAGGCATCCTTGAGGGAGCGGATGTCGGGGCGCTCAGCAACATTCCGCGACACCCTGATGCGGGCGGGGAGCCGTCACGACGTGATGGGGTGGCCGGCGTCGCGCCTCTCGTCACACCGCTTGCCAGTGCACCCGGTTTCGGCCTTGTTCCTTAGCCGCGTACAGCCCCCGGTCGGCGCGCTTGATGGCTGGCTTCAGGGAGGCCTCTTCGGCCATGACCAGGGTCACGCCCAGAGACGCGGTGTAGGGTAACCAGCCGTCCTCGGTGACCTCATGACTGACCTCAACCGGTGAGGTTTCCAGCACGTTGCGCAACCGTTCGGCGACCTGCATAGCCTGGGCGCTGGAGGTGCTAGGGAGCAGGACGGCAAACTCCTCTCCGCCCATCCGACACAGTACATCTCCCTCGCGCAGCAATTTACTGGCCTGGTTGGCGAAGGCTTGCAAGACGCTATCACCCACATCGTGGCCATACTCGTCATTGATGTGCTTGAAATGGTCCAGGTCGATGGCGATCAGACTCAGTGGCTGCCCGCTGCGCTTGGCGCGGGCGATTTCCATGGCTGCCTGGCCCTGCAGGTAGCGCCGATTGCCGAGTCCCGTCAACGGGTCGGTCATGGCCTGCCGGGCCAAGGTGTCTTCCAGTTGCTTGCGTTCCCTCAGGTCGAAGACCATGGCACGGGAGTGTACGAAACCATGGCGAGTGGTGTAGGCCGTGGCCTGGATGACCACGGGAAGCCTACCCCCGTCCCGGGTGATCAGTTCGCATTCGGTTGATCCTTCCTGGTTCTGTCCCTGGACCTCCTGAAAGGCAGCCTCGAAGGCGTCACGGGTCTCGCGGGTAACGAAGTCACGGTAGTGGGCCTGGCCGATTACCTCGTCGGCACGATAGCCCAGCCAGTCGAGTTCGGTGCGGTTCATCTTGACGATACGGCCGTCGGCATCCAGCGAGTGATAACCGCATGGGGCATGTTCATAGAGATCACGCACTTCCGTCGCGTACTGCTGGGCTTGCTGCTTGAGGAATCGTTGCCGATAACTGCTCAGCGCCCAGAACATGCCAAAGACGATGCAGAGACCGTACAGCAGGGCCATGACCAGCAGCGGGGCAAGGTCCTGTGACAGCAGGGACCCGAGCGTGGGTTTGGGGAACATGATGCCCAGCCGCCAGGGGTGATAGCCTGGCAAGCTATGCACCTTGCCGGCCTGGCTGTGGTAGTTCTGGGTGCGGATGTCTTCTAGCTGGAACAGTATCCGCTGACCCCCGAGATCCGCCTGTCCGCGGGTGCGCCGCGAGAGTACCTCCCAAATATCAGGAAACTCGGTTGCAACATGTCTCCCGAAGTGCATCGCCCCGTCTTGATCGGCCAGCAACCAAGTGCCCTGGGCATCCACCAGGAGGGGCTGTGCTGCCTCGTCGATGGACATGGCGTGGTGCAGGCCGGCAGTCAGGTACTGCCAATCCAGGCTGAGCAGTAACACTCCCTTGCGGTCCCCCTGGGCATCGAACACCGGCGTCGCGATGTTGACCACGGGTACCACGCCATCACCGACATTGTCATACCGCAGATTGCGGCCGGGGGGGCGAGATGTAGAGGTCACGGGGTGACAGTGTCATGGCCTCCTGAAAATACTTAGTTGCGGCATGCGAGGGGGCGGGTGATTGCTGGGGGGCTGGTGGCCGTGGCGAACACGTATCAACTCGTGTCCTTGTGGGTCGATCAGGACCAACTTGGTATAGCGCCCATAGTGGGTCAGCAAGGTCTCGAACAGCGAAGACAGCGACTCATCGGCAATGGTGTGGTGGTCGCCTGATAGGATGGCTGGGTTTTTCCTGGGCGGGTGAGATAGCGCTTGAGGCTGGGAAGCTCAGCCGTGGCCAAGGCATGATTGAGGCTCTCATTCATGCCGCGTGTCAGCGACGCGTGCCCGGCTTCGAGCATCGCCTTGGCACCCGCCTGGGCAGCCTCGAGCCTGGCTTCAAGGTGCGCCTGAAAGATCAGAGACAGGGTGGCTGTCACCAGGACGACAGGCACGGCCACGGCCAGTGCCAGGCGAGTGAAGAGGATTGTCGGCGACAACGAACTATCTCCAGGCAGCATGACGCGAGAAAGCACTGTCAACGTACTTCAGGTAACGATGCCAAAGCTGGCAAACGCTTTTCCCTTGGAACGCAGTGAGCCATGTTCCCCATGACGGCTCACGCGTGGTCCAGGCATCTCGAGGAGTTCAAGGTGCCTGGAGGAGGCTTGGTGACTATGTCACGGTCATTGCCGGCAGGATATCAGGCAGTGCCAGGAGCTCTTCCAGCGGCATGGGCCTGGCGAAGAGGTAGCCCTGAAGCAGGTCGCAGTCACGACGCACCAGGTCCTCTTGCTGCTCCACCTCCTCGATGCCCTCGGCGACCACTAACAGATCCATGTGGTGTGCCATGGTGATGATGCCCTCGACGATGGCGGCATTGCTGCGGTTGATGAGGATGTCTCGGATGAAGGCGCGGTCCAGCTTGACTTTGTGGATGGGCATATCACGCAAGTAGCTGAGACTCGAGAAACCGGTGCCGAAGTCGTCGATGGCGACCCTGATGCCCATGTTGCGCAGTGTGGCGATCATCTCGATGGCCTGTTCGGCTTCCTCCAACAGGATACTCTCGGTTACCTCCAGCTCCAGGCATGAAGGCGGTAGCCCTGTCTCGTGAAGAATGGTTTGTACCTCATCGAGGAACCCGTCCCGGTGGAACTGCAATGACGAGATGTTGACCGCCACCGGGAACACGCGTTGGCCCTGGGTGCGCATGTTGGCGAGGGTCTGACAGGCCTGTCTCAGCACCCAGCGGCCCAGGGGGATGATCTGGCCTGTTTGCTCGGCGATGGGAATGAACACGGCGGGAAATACCATCCCGTGTGTTGGATGGTGCCAGCGAATCAGGGCCTCGACACTATGAATGCGGCCACTGACGGCATCGACCACCGGTTGGTAGTAGAGCTCGAACTGGTTCTCGTACAGCGCGGTATGGAGGTCGTTGCGCAACAGCACGTACTCGTTGATCGCGCGTTTTCCATTCCCCCGGTGCCACTGCCAGGTATTGCGACCCTGCCGTTTGGCCACTTCTAATGCCAGGCCGGCATGCTGCAGCAGCTCGTGAGCCTGCTGGATTTCCTCGTCGCTGCAGGCGACACCAATGCTGGCACTGATGTGCAAGGCGCGACTTTCGATTTCGAAGACGCGCCCGAAGGCTGCGACGACCCGGTCGGCGGCAGCGGCCACTGCCTCGCGAGTCGTGATGTCAGGCATTAGCAAGGCGAATTCGTCCCCGGTGAGGCGCGCCAGGGTATCGCGGGGCCCCAGCAGTCGCCTCAGGCGGTCGGCGATGGCCACCAGCAACTGGTTGCCGGCGCGGTGGCCCAGGCCGTCATTGATCGCCTTGAACCCGTCAAGATCGAGGTACATGACCGCGAGCAGGTGCTGTTTCTGCCGGCTCCACGTGAGGTCATGCTCGAGACAATCATCCAGGGCCGTCCGATTGGGGAGGCCGGTGAGCAGATCATGGGTGGCCTGATAGGCAATCTGCGCTTCCTGGTGGCGCTCTCGGGTGATGTCCTCCTGGGTGCCGATGAAGTGGGTGCAGTGGCCGGCTTCGTCGACGACCGGGCTGATCGCCAGGCGATTCCAGAAGGGGGTACCGTCCTTGCGGTAATTGAGTAGTGTGACCTGCACCTCACTACGCGCTTTCAGCGCCTGCCGGATGACTTCGATCGCCGTTGGATCTGTGTCTTCGCCTTGCAGGAAACGGCAGTTTCTGCCGAGCACTTCGTCCGCGGAATAGCCTGTCAGACGATAGAAAGCCTCATTGGCATAGACCGTTGGCATGTTGCGCTGGATGGCATCGGCCATCAGGACCCCATTGGGACTGGCCTCGATGCCCCGCTGCAACAGGCGGAGTTTGGCCTCCTGGCATTTGCGCTGGGTGATGTCGTGACAGAGGCCGTAGACACCGACGATCTCGCCATCGACGGTCACCGGGAAATTGGTGACTTCGAGGTAGTAGGTGTGACCGTCGGCATGGACGCCTACTGTCTCATAGTGGCGTGATGCCCCGGCCTTGGCAGCGTCGAACGCCACCTGGGTGAGCGCGCGATAATCGGGAGCAACAAAGTCGTTGAAATGGCGGCCGACGAGGGCCTGCTCCGGGTAGCCGGTGATGCGTTCCAGGGCGGCATTGCCGCGCTGGAATCGGCCCTCAAGATCGAACTCGTAGACGCCATCCGGGTGGTTCACGAACAGCGAACGGTGCCACTCGGCCAGCGTGCGGTGGCGCTGGCTATCGCGGTCCTTGATGATCGCCAAGGCAATCAGGGCGGCGGCCTGGCGAAGCCGTCTCTTGCTCTTGTCGCTGGGCGCGGTGGGCTCGCGATAATAGATGCCGAACGTCCCCAGTAACTCACCTTGGGTGGTGATCACCGGGCTCGACCAACAGGCACGAAGCTCCTCGGCCTGGGCCGCGCTACGGAAGGCTGCCCAACGCGAATCCGTCTGGATGTCTTCCGTGATGACCTGCCGGCGCAGATAGGCGGCCGTCCCGCAGGAGGCCACTGCCGAGCCGACGGGCACATCCTGAAGCCGCTCCACAAAGTGCCGAGAGAAGTGTTGGCTGGGAAACAGGCTGAGGGAGCAACGCGCCGGGTCGAAGCGCATGAAAGCCACGATGGCGCCGGGGTGCTGGAGGCCGATCCAGTGGGCAATGGCTTCCAGCGTCTTGTCCAGCGGTGCCTGCTGGGCAATGAGTTCGTGGATATCCTGCTGCGCTTCAAGCAGGGCGAAATCGTCGGTCACGGACATGCCCCCATGTGACATCTCCCGAGAGTTTTTTTTGGAAGATTGTTAGTTAAGTAAATACTGGAGGAGGCGGTGGGGACCAGGCAACACTGCAATCGTCGCATAAGGAATCCGATGAGTGCTATCGCGTGGCCGCCACGCCCCGCGAGACCTGTGGACGAGTGGACGGGGACTCGCGGAGCTTGGTTGAGCGGGACTTGGGGCTTGTCGCGGGCGCTCCCTAGCCGTGATGAAGCTCCTCTCCGCCATCGGAGAATGACGGAGGGGTGTTGGCGCTGACGATCACGCATTCCCGGTCGCCGACGTTGCGAAAGCGGTGGGGCAGGCGGGAGTCGAAATAGTAGGCGTCGCCGGCCCTCAGCAGCGCCACCTCGCCGTTCACGGTGATCTCGATCTCACCTTCGACCACCACGCCGCCTTCCTCGCCGTCGTGCTCGAGCATCTCGTCGCCACTGTCGGCGCCCGGCGGGTAGCGCTCGTGCAGCACCGACATGCGCCGGTCCGGCCGGCGCGCGGCGACCAGCCGCCAGGACAGCACGCCATCGCCGATCTCGGTGAGCTCCGAGGCCTTGTAGAAGGGGCGCGGCTGGCTGTGCTCGTCGCCGGCGAAGAAGGCGCTGATCGACACCGGCAGGGCATCCAGGATCTTCTTCAGCGAGCTTACCGAGGGGCTCACACTGTTCTGCTCGATCAGCGAGATGCTGCTGTTGGTCACCTTGGCGCGCTTGGCCAGCTCGCGCTGCGAGAGGCCACGTTCCTGGCGCAGCTGGCGCAGGCGGGCGCCCACGTCGAATCCTTCATCCATCATCGTTCCTGTCAGCGGCGTCGGCCGCAGCCTGAAATGTGTGGTCGTGGCATATTCTTGACAGATGATACCGTGTCGCGACGGGCTCGATAAGCCGCGCCTTGACCGGCGTCACGGCGGGGGCCGAGCGTGAGCGGCGGTCATGGCACCCGTCGCGTGGCTAAGGCATCATGAGGACATGCCTGAGCAATCTGCTGGAGTATTCATGATCCACCGAGACGACCTCACCGGGCTGGTGCTGGCCGGCGGTCAGGGGCGCCGCATGGGCGGGCGTGACAAGGGGCTCGAGCCGTTCGCCGGCCGTCCGCTGGTGGCCCATGCCTGCGCGCCGCTGGTCGGGCGGGTGGCCGAGGTACTGATCAACGCCAATCGCCACCTCGAGGCCTATGCCGAGCAGGGCGATCGGGTGGTCCGCGATGCCGAGGGTGGCTACCAGGGACCCCTGATGGGCATCTACAGCGGCCTGCATGCCGCCAGGACGCCCTGGGTGGTGGTGGTGCCCTGCGACAGTCCGGCGCTGCCCGACGACCTGGTGGCGCGGCTGGCGGCGGGGATCGGCGCGATGGATATCGCCGTGGCCGACGACGGCGAGCGGCTGCACCCGGTGGTGGCCTTGATCCGTCGCCACCTGGTCGACGACCTGGCCTGTGCGCTGGCCCAGGGCGAGCGCAAGATCGATCGCTGGTATGCCCGGCATGCCTGGTGTCGCGTCGATGTCTCCGACTGCGCCGCGGCCTTCGCCAACCTCAATACCCCTGACGAGAAGCAGCGCCTCGAGCGGCTGCACGGCAAGGAGCCAGCACGCCCATGAGCGATTCGGCACCCGCCTCCCTGACCCTTCGCGACGACCTGCCGCTGCTCGGCATCGCCGCCTGGAGCGGCACCGGCAAGACCACCCTGCTGGAACGCCTGCTGCCGGCGCTCGGGCGCCGCGGCCTGCGGGTGGCGGTGATCAAGCATGCCCACCACGGCTTCGACGTCGACCAGCCGGGCAAGGACAGCCATCGCCTCCGCCAGGCCGGGGCCGTGCCGATGGTGGTGGCCTCGCGGGCGCGCATCGCGATGATGATGGAGACCCCGGGGCGCGAGGAAGCGGACCTCGACGAACTGGTCGAGATGGTCAGGCCCCAGGCGCCGGACCTGATCCTGGTGGAAGGCTTCAAGGCCTGGCCACTGCCCAAGCTGGAGCTGTATCGCCCCGAGGTGGGCAAGCCGCTGCGCGTCGCCGAGGATCCCTGGGTCAAGGCGGTGGCCAGCGATGCCGCCTTGCCCCTGCCCGCGGGTGTCGAGGCCCTGGATCTCAACGATCTCGAGGCCCTGGCCGACTGGGTGGCCGCCTGGCCCGCGCGCTGGCCCGAGGCGCGCCACCGGCGCCGGGAGGGGCGCCCGGCATGACGCTGTCCTGCTTCGATCTCGGCGAGCGTATGCTCTCGCCCGCACAGGCCAGTGCGGCGCTTGCCGAGCTGGTGCCGACGTCGCTGGCGGTGGAGCGGGTGAGCCTGGACGCCCTGCATGGCCGGGTACTGGCCGAGGACGTGATCTCGCCCATCGACGTGCCCCAGAACACCAATGCCGCCATGGACGGCATCGCCCTGGCCTGGCCCGTGGCCGACCCGCTGCCCGCGACCTGGCGCCGGGTCGGCGAGGTGCTGGCCGGTCGCTCCCATGGGGCGGCCCTCGCGCCCGGCGACTGCGTGGCCATCACCACCGGGGCGCCGCTGCCCGCCGGGGCCGACACCGTGATCATGCGCGAGCAGCTCGAGACGCAAGGGGAGGCCGTGCGCGTCGAGCATCCCGAGCGCGTGAAGCGGGGCCAGCACGTGCGCCAGGCCGGCGAGGACATTGCCCGTGGCCAGCGGGCGCTGGCGGCCGGCACCCGGGTCGGCGCCGCGGAGCTCGGCCTGCTGGCCTCGCTGGGGCTCGCCGAGGTGGCGGTCCACCGCCGGCCCCGCGTGGCGGTGTTCTCCACCGGCGACGAGGTCACCCCGCCGGGCGCGCCGCTGCCCCCGGCCGGCATCTTCGATGCCAACCGCTTTACCCTTGCCGGCCTGCTGCGCGAGCAGGGCGCCGAGCCGATCGACCTGGGGATCCTTGCCGACGACCGGGCCGCGATGATCGCGGCGCTGCGCGATGCCGCCGAGCGCGCCGACCTGGTGATCACCAGTGGCGGCGTCTCGGTGGGCCAGGCCGACTTCACCCGCCAGGCGCTGGAGGAGGTGGGGCGCCTGGCCTTCTGGCGCATCGCCATCCGTCCGGGGCGGCCGCTGGCCTGCGGCCAGCTCGGCGAGCGCGCGGTGCCCTTCCTCGGCCTGCCGGGCAACCCGGTGGCGGTCATGGTCACCTTCCTGCAGTTCGTGGTGCCCCTGCTGGGCCGGCTGCAGGGCCGGGCGGAGACAGCCCCGCGACGGCTGACCGCGCTCGCCGAGACGCCGCTGCGCAGCCGCACCGGGCGCACCGACTTCCTGCGCGGGGTCACCCGCAGCGACGAGGCCGGACGGCTGTGGGTGCGCGACACCGGCGCCCAGGGCTCCGGCATCCTGTCTTCCATGGTGGCCGCCGACTGCCTGATCGAACTCGACAAGGCGCGCGACGGCGTCGAGGCCGGCGAGGCGGTGACCATCCAACCCCTTTTTCGACTGTCATGAGGCGCTGAATCCATGAGCCTGACCCATCTCAATCCCCGCGGTGAAGCCCACATGGTCGATGTCGGCGACAAGGCGGAGAGTCGCCGTGAGGCGCGGGCCTCCGGCGTCATCCATATGCGCCCCGCGACCCTGGCCCTGCTGGCCGATGGCGACCTGCCCAAGGGGGATGTGCTGGCCACGGCGCGTATCGCCGGCATCCAGGCCGCCAAGCGCACCCATGAGCTGATCCCGCTGTGCCATGCCCTGGCGCTGTCCAAGGTCAGCGTCGACTTTCGCCTGGACGAGGCCGCTTCCTGCGTGCACGTCAGCGCCACCTGCCGGCTGACCGGTCGCACCGGGGTCGAGATGGAGGCGCTGACCGCCGTGTCGGTGGCCTGCCTGACCCTCTACGATATGTGCAAGGCGGTGGACAAGGACATGGAGATCGGCAGCATCCACCTGGATGCCAAGACCGGCGGCAAGTCCGGCGACTATCAGCGCGGGCCCGCTGCCATGGAGCCGGCACCGATCGTCACCGGCGAGGGTGCCACCGGGGAGGTGTCGCTGGGAGTACGCTGTGCCATGGGCGAGCCCTGTATCCGCGTCAAGTGCCTGGCCGAGCTCCGCGAGCGTCTCGGCGTGGGCGAGGTCTCGGTGCCCTTCGCCGAACTGGAAAGCGCCGATGTGGCGGGCCTCAAGGCGCTGCTCAAGTCCATGGATGCGCGCTTCGCCGGCCTCGACGAAGGCCGGGTACTGTGCGCGGTCAATCAGGTGATGGCCGGCAACGCCACGCCGCTGACCGCCGAGGACGAGGTCGCCTTCTTTCCACCGGTGACGGGGGGCTAGTCAGATGATTCGTGTGCAGCAAGAACGCTTCGATGCCGGCAGCGAGCAGCAGGCCCTGACCCGCGGGCGCAGCGATATCGGCGCGGTGGTCAGCTTCACCGGGCTGGTGCGCGACTTCAACGAACGCCCCGAGGTCCAGGCCCTGACCCTGGAGCATTATCCCGGCATGACCGAGTCGGCGCTGGCCGACATCGTCGCCGAGGCCGAGCAGCGCTGGCCGCTCCAGGGCGTGCGGCTGATTCACCGGGTTGGCCGCCTGGCCCCCGGGGATCCTATCGTGTTAGTGGTGGTGGCCAGTGCCCATCGGCGCGCGGCCTTCGAGGCCTGCGACTTCATCATGGATTTCCTCAAGACCCGCGCGCCCTTCTGGAAGAAAGAACACACGGCCAGCGGTGCCTACTGGGTGGCCGAACGCGAGGGCGATCATCGCGATGCCCGTCGCTGGGAGACTTCAACATGAACGACGAGCTCATCGACGACTTCGGCAGGCGAGTGCGCTACGTGCGTATCTCCGTCACGGACCGCTGCGACTTTCGCTGCGTGTATTGCATGAGCGAGGAAATGACCTTCCTGCCGCGGGCCCAGGTGCTGACCCTCGAGGAGCTCGCGCTGGTGGCCCGGGCCTTCACCGAGATGGGGGTGGAGAAGATCCGCCTGACCGGCGGGGAGCCGCTGGTCCGTCGCGACATCGACCACCTGGTGGACGAGATCGGTGCCTTGCCGGGCCTCAGGGACTTCGCCATGACCACCAACGGCGCGAGCCTGCGCAAGTTCGCCCCGCGGCTGCGCGAGGCGGGGCTTGAGCGGCTCAATATCAGTCTCGATTCCCTGGATCCGGAACGCTTCCGCCGCCTGACCCGCACCGGCGAGCTGGCCAAGGTGATCGATGGCATTCGCGCCGCGCGCGAGGCCGGCTTCGAGCGCATCAAGCTCAATGCGGTCATCCTCAAGGGCCGCAACGACGACGAAGTGGTGGACCTGGTCGACTTTGCCCGCCGGGAAGGCGTGGACATCAGCTTCATCGAGGAGATGCCGCTCGGCGATGTCTCGGATCACTCCCGGGCCGAGACCTTCTGCTCCAGCGACGAGGTGCAGGCGCTGATCGAGCAGCGACATGCGCTGCTGCCCACCACCGAGACGACGCTTGGGCCCTCGCGCTATTTCCGCATGCCGGACAGCGAGACCCGGGTGGGCTTTATCTCGCCCCACAGCCACAACTTCTGCTCGACCTGCAACCGGGTGCGCGTCACGGTGGAAGGGCGGTTGCTGCTGTGTCTGGGTAACGAGCACTCGGTGGACCTGCGGGCCGTGCTGCGTCGCCATCCGGGGGATATCGATGCCCTCAAGGACGCCATCGTCAAGGCGATGCCGCTGAAGCCGGAACGCCATCATTTCACCACCGACGGCGACGTACAGGTGGTGCGCTTCATGAACATGACCGGCGGTTAATCCTGCCGTCCCGCCGGGAAAGGCACTCCCTTTTCCGGCGGGTCATGCTCCCTCCACGCTCCCTTACTCTGCCGATTTTTTCCTCCCTCTCACGATACCTCCCGCCACAGGCACGCACGGAGGTCAGGTAATTTCTGCCGGCTATTCTTGCCAAACGGGTGTCTGCGAATATACTTTCGTTATGGCCCGGTTGATCACAACCGAACGTGAGAATTCCCGATACGGAGGGGGCAATGTCCAACGAATCCCTGGAGCGCATCGCTCGCAACAAGAACGTGGCGCGTGCCGCGGCTCGCCAGCTCAGCATGGAGCAACTCCATAAGCTCGCCGAAGTGATCGGTGAGGTCATCGAGCAGAAAAACGATGAGGAGCGTCGTCGCCAGGAAGAGGAAGCCCTGAAGGCTCGCAAGCTGGCCGAGATCCGTGAGCAGATCAATGAGGCGGGTCTCTCCGTCGATGACCTGGTGCCGGAGCAGCCCCGGCGCAAGCGTGGCCGTCCGCCGAAGAAGGCCGACAACGCCTGAACCCAGGCGCTGTCATCGCGCGATGAACAAAGCTCCCGCCATCACGGCGGGAGCTTTGTTTTGTTGCCTTGCCTCTTCAGTCAGACGAGCTTGAGAGGACTTCCGACTCGGCGGCGAGAATCTGCAGGTGGATCTCCGGCACCCGACGCAGGTGCTCGCCCATCCAGGCCAGCAGCCGCGGGCGCAGGGCGAGGCGCAGGTCGGCGAGGGTGTCGACGTGAATATCCTCGAGGCAGTCGTCCAGCCAGTCGGTGAAGGCGTCCTCGTCGACCGGCGACGACTGGCTGGTATCGAGCAGCAGCCGACCCAGGCGTGTCCAGCCATGGTCGGTGGCGGCCACCGTCAAGGCCAGGTGAAGCTGGCCATGGCGTGAGCGATCCTCGCCGCCCAACCCCGGCAGCGGCGCGACCTCATCCTGGTGGATCATGCGGGGCGACTGGGGATGACGGGCCTCGAGGTGCAGGCCCTCGGCATCCAGGCGGATCAGGTCGCCGTTCTGGGGCGTGAGGGGGGCCTCGATGCCGAGCTCTGCGGCGAGCGCCCGATGGGCCTGCTGATGGCGTGGCTCGCCATGCACCGGCAGCAGGCGCCGGGGGCGCACCCAACCATAGAGGGTGGTGAGCTCCTCCTGGGCGGGATGCCCGGAGGCGTGCAGTTCCGGGTGGTTGGTATCGTCCATCAGGGTCACGCCGAAGCGCCCCAGGGCGGCCTTCAAGCGCTCGATCAGCCGTTCGTTGCCGGGGATGGCCCGAGCCGAGAAGATCACGCTGTCGCCGCTCTCCAGCTCGAAGTGACGATGGCGCCCCCGGGCCAGCCGGGACAGGGCGGCCCGGGGCTCGCCCTGGCTGCCGGTGGCAATCACCAGCACCTCCTCGGGGGGCAGGTAACCGAGGTCACAGACCGGTACCAGCGGCGGGAAATCCTCCAGGTAGCCGAGTCCCCGGGCCACCCCCACCATGCGTTCCATGGAGCGGCCCATCAGGCTCACCCGGCGCCCACAGCGGTCGGCGGCGCGAGCGATGGCCAGCACCCGGGCCAGGTTGCTGGCGAAGCAGCTGACCACCACGCGGCCCCGACAGCTGCCAATCGCCGATTCCAGGGCCAGTGCGACCTCGCCCTCGCTGCGGGAGTGCCCGGGGACGAGGGCGTTGGTGGAATCGCCGACCACCAGGTCCACCGGCGCCAGGCTGCGATAGGTCTCGGGAACCACGGGCGGGCCGATCAACGGCTCGGGGTCGAGTTTCCAGTCGCCGGTATGCAGCACCCGGTGCTCGCCGGCGGCGATCAGTAGTGCGCAGCTCTCGGGAATGGAGTGGGTGAGCGGCAGGTAGCGCAGGGTGAAGGGCCCGGTCTCCAGGGCATCGCCGGGCTCGATGACCCGGATGGCCTCCTGGCGCAGTCCGCGCTCGGCAAACTTCGCACGCAGCAGGCCGGCGGCCAGGGGCGTGGCATGGATCGGGCAGCCCCACTTCGGCCACAGCCAGGCGGCGGCACCGATATGATCCTCGTGGCCATGGGTGATGATCAGCGCCGAGGGCTGGATGCCCAGCGTGGCCAGTGTCGAGAGGTCGGGCACCTGCAGGGGGCTGTCCGGCAGGTCCTGGCGGATCATCATGCCGCAATCCACCGCGATCCACTCTCCCGCGTGGCCGTAGAGGCTCAGGTTCATGCCGATCTCGCCGCATCCGCCCAGCGGCAGGAAGTGCAGCGGCGGGCGACGGCGGGGACGAATCTGGGCACGGGCTAGGGGCATCGAGAAGGCCGGTGGCCGGGAAATGTGTCTTCACTATACGGGATCGTCGCCCGGGCCCACAACGAAGCCCTTATCAAGCGCAGGGCTATAGCAAATAGCCTTGGTGCTAGGAGCTGCTCCGTCGACAGTTCTACGAGGGGGCGCTGTGAACCCCTCCCTGGGCGCTACCGACGCCATCCATGGCGTAGGACCCCCTCTTCGACCTGTCCCCGGCGCCACCCGACTGCGATTGCCCTGTTATCAAGCGTCTCACGTTTTCCGTCTGATCATCCCCGGTGCTGGCTCCCGGTCTGACCCGACGCGAGGATTTCGCTACAATGCGGGCTCTCTCGTCCGCCCAACAGCAACGGTCATCCGATGTCACACTACTATCGACTGGTGGTTTCCTGTCCCGACCGCCTGGGGATCGTCTCCCGGGTATCGACCTTCATTTCCGGCTATGGGGGGTCCATCACCGAGGCCAGCCAGCACTCCGATCTCGAGTCGGGGCGCTTCTTCATGCGCTACGAGATCCTCGCCGATTCGATCGGCATGTCCCATGAGTCGCTGCGCGACGCCTTCGCGCCGATCGCCGAAGAATTCGAGATGGACTGGGCGCTCAACGATACCAGCCAACGCCGTCGGGTGGTGCTGATGGTATCCCGGGAGAGTCATTGCCTGGTGGACCTGCTCTACCGCTGGACCGCGGGCGAGCTGGACTGCGACCTCGCCGCGGTGATCTCCAACCATGACGATCTTCGCGCCCTGGTCGAGTGGCATGGCATTCCCTATCACCATGTGCCGGTGAGCGCCGACGACAAGGCGCCGGCCTTCGCCGAGGTGCAGCGGCTGGTGGACGAGGCGCGCGCCGACTGCGTGGTGCTGGCGCGTTACATGCAGATCCTCCCGCCGAGCCTGTGCGAGCGCTATGCCGGGCGGGTGATCAATATCCACCACAGCTTCCTGCCGTCCTTCGCCGGTGCCAAGCCCTATCACCAGGCCCATCAGCGGGGCGTGAAACTGATCGGCGCGACCTGCCACTACGTCACCGAGGAGCTCGATGCCGGTCCGATCATCGAGCAGGATATTCATCGGGTCAGCCACTGTCATACCCCCAACGACCTGGTGAGGTTCGGCCGTGACGTGGAAAAGGCCGTGCTGGCCCGTGGCCTGCGCTGGCACCTGGAGGATCGCGTGCTGGTGCACGGCAACAAGACCGTGGTCTTCGCCTGAACCGGAGGCGCGATGTCGTTTTCCGAGCTGATACTGGCGCCGTGGCTGCTGTGGCTGGGGGCTGGCGTCTCGCTGGCCTTCGTCGGCCTGGCGCTGAGCCGCCGCCCCTGGCAGGCGCTACTCGACGACCATGCGCTGCAACACCGCTGGCTGGCGGCCACGGTGATGGTCATGCTGCTGTGGCAACTGCGCGCCCAGGCGGTGGACTGGCTCACCCTGCACCTGATGTTCACCGCCCTGCTGACGCTGGTGTTCAAGGCGCCCCTGGCGCTGCTCTCCATCGTGGCGGTGAACCTTGCCATGGTGCTGCTGGGGCGGGTCGAATGGCCGCTACTGGGCGTCAACGTGCTGGTCACCGGGGTGGTGCCGGCCTTGGTCATCAGTGTGGTCTGGCGCCTGGTGGACCGGCACCTGCCCGACCACCTGATGGTGTTCCTGTTCGTGGGCTGTTTTTTTGGCTCCGCGCTGGCCACGTTGGGAGCTGGGGGCGCCGCAGTGGGCCTGATGGCCCTTGGCGCCACCGATGCCCAGGCCATGCACCAGGCGCTGGAGTATGCCCGCTTCCTGCCCCTGCTGATGCCCTCGGAAGCCTTCATCACCGGCATGCTGATGAGCATCCTGATGGTCTACCACCCCGACTGGGTGGCCACCTTCAACGATCACCGCTATATCGATACGAAATAGGGGCGAGGACTGAGGAGTAAGGGACGAGGAGCAAGGAGTGAGGAGCAAGGAGCAAGAGGGTAAGGAGCGAGGGGCGAAGAGCGAGGAGCGAGGGGCAAGGGCTTGCCGACACTGAACAAGGAGCGCACATGTTCGAGCGCATTCTGGTGGTATGCACGGGGAATGTCTGTCGCAGCCCGGTGGCCGAGGCGCTGCTGCGCCAGGCCTATCCCGACCGGCGCATCGAGTCGGCGGGGCTGGCCGCCCCCCAGGGGCGTGAGGCCGACCCCGCGGTCGTCACCCTGGCCGAGGCCGAGGGGCTGACCCTTGAGGGACATCAGGCCCGCCAGCTGACGGTCGAGATGCTCAGGGCCGCGGATCTGGTGCTGGTGATGACCGAGAACCAGCGCTGGGAGGTGTCGCACCTCGATGCCGCCTCGCTGGGCAAGACGATGCTGCTGGGGCGCTGGCTGGAAGGGCACCAGGAGATCCCCGACCCGCACCGGCGCTCACCCGAGGTCTATCGTCAGGTGCACCAGCTGCTGGTCAAGGCGGTCGCCAGCTGGCAGGGGAAGCTCTAGGTCGAGCCTGGCTTCGCTTGGTCCCCTTGCCTGACCACAGTGTTAGCTAATGTAGCCAGATCACGTTCCTATGTAGCCCTACGGTAACCATACGGGGAGAAGGTCGGGTTTTGATGATCTTCAGCCGGCTTTGGCGAGGTGCCGGGGCTGGCATAGTAGCCCATCCTCGATGGTTGCTGGTGCGAGCTTCTACGTGAACATCAAGGCGTCTCCCCTGGGCGAATCCCCCCGCTCCCTGCGTCGACAGCTGCTGAACGACAATCGCTTTCTCGGCCTTCACCAGGTCTGGTTCGGCCTGCTGCTGACGCCGGCCAGCCTGGCCCTGCTGAGCCAGTTCACCCTGCTGGGCTGGAGCCGGCTGGTGGTGCCCGGCTTCCTGCTGGCCTGGCTGCTCATGGAAGTGCTATTCCTGCCCCGTCGCCTGGCGATCCATCGGGTGGCACGCTGCCGGGGAGACGCCGCCATCGCCAGGGAGGCACGCCGCCAGGGGCTTTACTTGCCGCAGACCGGCGGGGGCGACAGGGCCGGCTGCAGGGGCTAAGGGCCACACAGCTGAGAGGCTACGGCTCAGATCGGCAGGCTCAACTGCTGACGGGCACCTTCCGGCAATAGCCGCACCCCGACCCCCAGCAGGCGCACTGGCCGGTGGGCCCGGGCCCAGGCCTGTTCCAGCAGGCTCCGGTAGCTGGCCAGGTCGGTCGCCAAGCCGCGGCTCTCCAGGGTCGTCAGGTTGAAGTCATCGAAGCGCACCTTGACGAAGATGCCGGTCAGCGGGGGATGCCCGTGGCGGGCCAGGCGTTCCTCGAGACGCTCGCACAGCGGGGCCAGGGCGGCCCTGGCAGTCTCCAGGTCGGGCAGGTCGCGGTCGAAGGTGGACTCCACGCTCACCGACTTGCGCTCGCGTTCCACCTTGACCGGCCGCTCGTCGATGCCTCGGGCCAGTTCATAGAGACGGTGGCCGAACTTGCCGAACTCCTCGAGCAACCGCTCCAGCGGCTGCCGGCGCAGGTCCGCGCAGGTGGCGATCTCCAGGGCCTCCAGGCGGGCGCCGGTGGCCGGGCCCACCCCATGCAGCTTGGTGACCGGCAGGGACTCGACGAAGCCCTCGACCCGCTCGGGCGGAATCACGGTGAGGCCGTCGGGTTTGTCCCAGTCGCTGGCGATCTTGGCCAGGAACTTCGAGGGGGCCACGCCCACCGAGACGGTGATGCCGGTGCGCGCCAGGCATTCCCGCTTGAGCCACTGGGCCATCCAGGTGGCACTGCCCTGGAAGCCCTCCACGTCGGTGACATCCAGGAAGGCCTCGTCCAGGGAGAGGGGCTCCACCAGGGGCGTGAGCTCATGGAAGATGGCCTGGATCTGCCGGGAGACCTCCCGGTACTTGTCGAAGTCGCCGGGCAGCAGCGTCAGGTGCGGGCAGAGCCGCAGGGCCCGGGCCGTGGGCATGGCGGAATGGATGCCATAGGTGCGGGCAGGGTAGTTGCAGGTGGCGATGACCCCGCGATGCTCCCGCGAGCGGCCGATGGCGATGGGAATCTCCCTGAGGCTGGGGTCATCGCGCATCTCCACGGCCGCATAGAAGCAGTCGCAGTCGGCATGCAGGATCTTGCGAACTCGCTGGGTCATGGGTCAGGGAATGGCCGGTGCGAGGGGCGCCGGCCAGAAACCGTGGGTTAGCCGAGGGCCTGGCCATTGCCGCCGCGAATCACCCCAACCCCGATGCCCTCGATCTCCAGCGCCTGGTGGCGAAGATCCACCTCGATGGGCGCGAAGTCGGGGTTCTCGGCCTCGAGGGTGACGGTGTGGCCCTGGCGGTGGAAGCGCTTGACGGTCACGTCGTCCTCCAGGCGGGCCACCACGATCTGGCCGTCGCGGACCCGCTCGGTACGATGCACGGCAAGCAGGTCGCCCTCGAGGATGCCCACGTCCTTCATCGACAGCCCGCGCACCCGCAGCAGGTAATCGGCCCGGGGGGTGAAGTATTCCGGGGGCAGCGGGCAGTAGCGGTCGATATGCTCGGCAGCCAGTATCGGGCTGCCGGCGGCCACCTCGCCGATGATCGGCAGGCCCTGCGGGGGCGTGTCTTCCGGGGGCGCAGCGGCGGCCGCGGCCTCCGGCTCCTGGGCCGGCAGGCGGATGCCCCGGGAGGTGCCGCGGATCATGCGGATGGCGCCCTTGCGTTCCAGGGCACGCAGGTGCTCCTCGGCGGCGTTGGGCGACTTGAAGCCCAGGGCGCGGGAGATCTCGGCCCGGGTCGGGGGGTAGCCCAGCTCGTTCATGGTCTTGACGATGAAGTCGAAGACATTCTGCTGACGCGGGGTGAGGGGGCGAGTCATGCGACCTCCGGGGCGGGGACCAGTGGGTGGCATCCATGCTGCCAGTCTATTGGGCAAGTATACAGCATGGGTATCCATCCAGTAAAAGGCGAGTTGGCCGGTTCACGCCTCCGTCCGGCACCTCAGTCCGCCGGGCGTCGCTCGCGCGGCCAGGCTCCACGGGGGATACGTTTCAAACACGTGACCGCCTCTGCATTGAGCCAAGGCCCTTGGGTGTCATAGACTCGGGACATATTCAAACAAATGTTTCCAACCCGGACGCACACCATGGCTCAGCCCGATACCGTTACCCGCATCCTCGATACTGCCGAGGTGCTGTTCGCCGAGCGCGGTTTCGCCGAGACCTCGCTGCGCAACATCACCAGCAAGGCCAAGGTCAACCTCGCGGCGGTCAACTACCACTTCGGCTCCAAGAAGTCGCTGATCCAGGCGGTCTTCGCCCGCTACCTCGATCCCTTCACGGCGCGCTTTCACACCGCCCTGGACGAGCTCGAGGCGCGGCACGCGGGGGAGGGCGACGAGATCCCCCTGGAGGAGCTGCTGGAGACCATGGCGCGCACCGTGCTGGAGGTACCGGCGGAGCGCAACAGCCTGAAGGTGTTCATGCGCCTGCTGGGGCTGGCCTACAGCCAGGCCCAGGGGCACCTGCGACGATACATCCAGGACGAGTATGGCAGCGTCTTCACTCGCTTCACCGAGCTGGTGCGCCGCGCCACCCCCGACCTGCCGGATGCCGAGCGTTTCTGGCGCCTGCACTTCATGCTGGGCACAGTGATCTTCACCCTCTCGGGCCTGGATGCGCTGCGCGATATCGCCGAAAAGGACTATGACGAGCACGTCACGGTACGCGACCTGGTACGCCGCCTGCGCCCGGTGGTGGTCGCGGCCATGAACGCCCCCTTGCCGGAGCCGCCGGCGGCCGTGCGCCAGGCGAGCTGAGGGGGCGGTGGGGGAAGGTGAAAGGAGTGAGGGGCAATAGCTGAGGTTCGAGGTTCGAGGCACGTGGTTCGAGGGTTATCCTTGCTCCTCGTCCCTCGTCCCTCGTCCCTCGTCCCTCGCCCCTAAATCACGCTCCCCAGCTCGAAGATCGGCAGGTACATGGAAATCACCAGGCCGCCGACCATCACCCCCAGCACCACGATGATAAAGGGCTCGAGCAGCGAGGTGAGGGTATCGACCATGTTGTCGACCTCCTCCTCGTAGTAGTCCGCCACCCGGTTGAGCATGGCATCCAGCGAGCCGGCTTCCTCGCCGATGCCGACCATCTGCACCGCCAGCGGCGGGAACTGCTCGGTCATGCGCATGGCGAAATGCAGCTGCTGGCCGGTGGAGACATCCTCGCGAATCTGTTCCACGGCCCGCTCGTAGACCTTGTTGCCGGTGGCCCCGGCGGCGGTATCCAGGGCTTCCACCAGGGGCACGCCGGCGCCAAAGGTGGTGGCCAGCGTCCGCGAGTAGCGCGCCACGGCGGACTTGTCGAGAATCTTGCCGATCACCGGGATGCGCAGCGCCAGCGCGTGCATGCGGTAGGTGAAGGCCTCCGAGCGCTTCATCCCTGCCCGGATCAGGAAGATGAAGGCGGCCACGCCGCCTAGCCCCCATAGCCAGTAGGCCTGGGCGAACTCGGAGAGCTCGATGGTCATGCGCGTCATGGCCGGCAGCTCCGCCCCGAAGCCATGGAAGAGACTCTCGAACTGGGGCACCACCTTGATCAGCAGCAGGGCGGTGACGGCGATGCCCACGGCGATCACCGCGGCGGGATACCACAGCGCCTTCTTGACCCGGCTCTTGAGGGTCTCCAGCTTCTCCTTGTAGGTGGCCACCCGCTCGAGCATGCGATCCAGCGAGCCCGACTGCTCGCCGGCTTCCACCAGGTTGGAGAACAGCCGGTCGAAGTGCTCTGGATGGCGCTTCAGGGCCTCCGAGAAGCTGGCGCCGGCGGCCACGTCGTTCATCAGCTCCTGGACCAGCGCGCACATGGCCGGCTTCTTGAGGCTCTCGGCGACCACCTGGAAGGCCTGGAGCACCGGCACGCCGGCGCGGATCATGGTGGCCATCTGACGGGCGAACAGCATGATATCGCGAGGCTTGATCTTGCCCATGCCGCCGCCGATGCCCCCCTTGCGGCGGATGTTCTTGATCATGATGTTCTGGCCGGCGAGCTCCTTCTCGACCTCGACGCGCCGGCCGGCGATGATCTCACCGCTCACCTTGCGGCCGTGGGGACCCTTGCCGGTCCATCGCCAGCGGTAGAGCTTGAGTTTCTGCGACTTGCGTAACGTGGCTGTGGCCATGGTCCTGTTCCCTGCGATTTATCGTGTGTAAGGGGCGAGGGGCGAGGGGCGAGGGGCGAGGCATCAAGCCTGGGGGGCATTCACCTCACTCCTTGCTCCTCACGCCTTACCGCAAGGTCTTGACGCCTTGCTCCTTGTACCTCGCGACTTCCCCCTGTTAATCCTTGGTAACGCGATTCACCTCCGCCAGGCTGGTCAACCCCTGCATCACCTTGAGCAGGCCGCTGCGGCGCAGGTCCGGGTGGCCCTCCTCGCGGGCCTGGGTGGCGAAGTCCATGGCGTTGCCCTGCTTCATGATCAGCTGGCTCATGGGATTGCTGATCGGCACCACCTCGTAGATACCCACCCGCCCCTTGAAGCCCTGGGTGCAGTGCTTGCAGCCCACCGGCTCGAAGATGGTGGCCTCGCTGACCTCGGCTTCGGTGAAGCCCTGGTTGAGCAGGGCCTCTCGGGGGATATCGGCCGGCTGCTTGCAGTGCTTGCACAGGCGCCGCGCCAGGCGCTGGGCGATGATCAGGCTCACGGAGCTGGCGATATTGAAGGGTGCCACGCCCATGTTGGCCAGGCGCGTCAGCGTCTCGGCGGCGGAGTTGGTGTGCACCGTGGACAGCACCAGGTGGCCGGTCTGGGCGGCCTTGACGGCGATCTCGGCGGTCTCCAGGTCGCGGATCTCGCCGACCATCACCACGTCCGGGTCCTGGCGCAGGAAGGCGCGCAGGGCGCTGGCGAAGTCGAGGCCGATCTTGGGCAGCACGTTCACCTGATTGACGCCGGGCACCTTGATCTCCACCGGGTCCTCGGCGGTGCAGATGTTGCGCTCCACCTCGTTGAGGATATTGATGCCCGTGTAGAGGGTCACGCTCTTGCCGCTGCCGGTGGGGCCGGTCACCAGGATCATGCCCTGGGGGTCGTCCAGCACCTGCTCGTAGATCTCGCGCTGCTCAGGGGTGAAGCCCAGCTGCTCGATGCCCAGCTGCGCCGAGGCCGGGTCGAGAATCCGCAGGACGATCTTCTCGCCATAGACGGTGGGCAGCGAGTTGACGCGAAAGTCGATGGAGCGGGTGGTGGAGATCCTCAGCTTGATGGCGCCGTCCTGGGGCAGGCGCCGCTCCGAGATATCGAGGCGCGACATCACCTTGAGGCGGGCGGCGATGCGCGTGCGCATGGCGAAGGGCGGGTGTGCCACGTCGTGCAGCATGCCGTCGATACGAAAGCGCACCCGGTAGCTGGTCTCGTAGGGCTCGAAGTGGATGTCCGAGGCGCCGCGGCGGATGGCGTCCAGCAGGATCTTGTTGACGAACTTGACGATGGGCGCGTCGTCCCCGGCGGCGGCCACGGCCTGCTGCTCGTCGACGACGTCGGTGACGCCCTCGTCGTAGCTGAGCTCGCCGATGGCGTCGTCCACGTTGGCCAGCTCGTCGAGCATGGTGTTCTCGTTGCGGGCGAGGTAGCTCTCGAGCACCGGGCCGAGCTGGTCCACAGGGGCCAGCACGCCCTCCGGCGTCAGGCCGGTGGCGAACTGCAGCTCATCCAGCTGGGCCAGGGTGGAGGGGTAGGGCACCGCCACGGTGAGGCGATGGCCGAGCCGATTGAGGGGCAGCACGCCCAGGCGGCGCAGGATCTTGTCCGGGTAGTCCGCCGCAGGAGGCAGGCTCTCGAGCCGCAGGGCATCCAGGTCGATGATCGGCAGGCCATATTCCCAGGCCGCCGTGAGGGTGGCCTGGCGGGCCGGCACCAGGCCGGACTGGATCACATGCTCCAGCAGCGAGATCTCGCCCTCCCGGGCCTCCTGCTCGGCGCGGGCGGCGGCGGCCTCGCTCAGGTAGCCATCGTGCATCAGGCGCCGGCTCAGCCCGCGCAGGCCGCTGCGGTGGGCGGCGCCGGAAAGGGGCGAGCTGGCGGGCTCGGGTGTATAGGCCTGCTCGGGGCCGGGAGGGCGGTAGTCATTCATAGGGGGTAATTGTCTCGCCGCGGAAGCTGATGGCTTTCCTGCTTGATTCTAGCCTGTAAGCATGGGGGTCGCCCAGCGCAGACCCGTGGCCTTCAACCTTTGGCTTGACGACAGGACGGCAAGCGTCAGTATGGTGGCGGTCAGTCCTCCGGTCACACAATGTGGTACCTTGTCCTTGCAGGGTGGCAAAATGTAAATTAATGTAACGGTAGGGCGGCCTTCTTGCCGCCTGCGGGGACCCGGAAAAGCCGGCTGACCGAGCGGCATCCTGACCGGGTTCCGAGGCATGGCAACGAGTTCGCCTGTACCACTATTCGATATCAGCCTGGGCAGGCGGGATGGAGCAAGGGGTGAAGATGATGAAAAGACAAGGCATGCAGCGGTACGTCAAGGGGGGTCAGGGCGGCTTTACCCTGATCGAGCTGATGATCGTGGTGGCGATTATTGGTATTTTGGCTTCTATCGCTATTCCTGCTTATCAAGACTATGTAGCGCGAGCCAAAGTGAGTGAGGTTTTCTCTTTGGCGCAAGGTGATAAGCTACGGATGTCAGAATATTATGCTGAAGAAGGTAGTTGGCCCGCAGCCAAAGATAATCCTGTGGATACAGATTTAGCTGGTGTTACTCAAGCCAGTGAAAGCGATTATTTAAGCAAGGTGGCATTTGTTGCTGGTGGTGAGATTCAGTATACCTTGACTGGCATTAAATCTAGTGATCCTGATGGTAAGATCTTGTCTTTTGATGCCACTGATAATGGTGGGAATATATCGTGGGATTGTGCGTCGAATACTACTATTGGTGACGCTTACCTGCCTGCTGAATGTGAATAATCGTATTTAATCGGGGGGAGCCCGATGAAAAAATCGGCCGGCTCTTGCCGGCCGTTTTTATCCAACGCTTCCGCTCTCACGGTCTCGGGGTTTGCGCCCGGACTTGCCGCGTGTCGTGCGGCGGTCGAGCAACTCGGCCACCTGCCGCTTGAAGCGTTCGCTGCCCAGCACCAGGCCGCTGTGGGTGGTCTGGCGGAGCTGGTCGACCATAGCGGGGGCGAGCCGATGTCGGAAGGAAGTCTGTCCCCGTTCCCGGTTCACAGCACGATGATATTTCCATCGCTAGCTGTAATCGATCGGTAGGTTGTTCATCCGCAGCCTACCCGGACAATTGGAGGTGTGACCCAAGCCAACCTCCAAGAGGCCCGGATGAACACCCATGAGAATGCCCGTCTCACTCCACATGGTCGAGCCCTGCTGGTCCATGGCGTCTTGGATGAAGGGCTCCGTCCGGAGGAGGTCGCCCAGGCTCAGGGCGTCAGCGGGCGAACGGTCTACAAGTGGGTGCGCCGTTACCGGGAAGAAGGCGAGACCGGGCTGCAGAACCGCTCATCGCGCACGCGGCGCTGCCCTCATGTGGTCTCTGACGAGGTCAGAGAGCTGCTTATCGAACGACGCCGGCAGTGCCAGACCTATCGCCAGATCGCCAAGCGGCTGGGCATCGGCCATAGCACAGTGGCCCGGATACTTAGGTGCGCGGGGTTAAGCCGGTTGGCAGCCCTTGAGCCTGCCCGGCCCGACAACCGCTACGAACATGACGCCCCCGGGGAGCTCCTGTATCTGGACATCAAGAAGCTCGACCGCTTCGCGCGGCCGGGACATCGGGTCACCGGCGATAGGCAGCAGGTCTCTCCTAGTGCCGGGTGGGAGTATGTCCACATCGCGATCGACGATCTCCCGCGGGTGGCCTCTGGTACCCGCTACCCCGATGAAACCGGCTGGAGTGCCTGTTACGCGCTGTTGGACGCCATGCGCTATTACCGAGGACTGGGGCCCGTTTTACGCGGGTGCTGACCGACAACGGCGCCTGCTACCCGCTCAGAGCCTTTCACCGCCTGTGTCTGAATCACAAGCGTCCCCCTCCCTACAGTCCCCGTACCAATAGCAAGGCAGAGCGGTTCAATCAAACCGCGCTGCGTGAATGGGCCTATGCGTGGCGCTACGAGAGTTCGGAGGCACGAGGCAAGCATCTGCCCGTCTGGCTCCACCAATACAACTGGCATCGGCCCCATGCCAGCCTGAACTACCAACCTCCCATTAGCCGGCTGGGGCATTCCGTGAACAACCTGGTGGGTTTACACATCTAGCCCGCACTTTCCAGCGGGGCAGATGGCCGGACGAGGGGGCGCATCGATGGCCATAGGGACAGCCTCCACCCAGCCGGTTGGATGTCCAGTGATGAGATAGCCAGGGCATGCGAAGCTGCCGAGCCTCCTGGGACCACCTATACGCGGCATGGCCTGCATCCTGAAACCGATGCGCCTGGCATGGATCATCTCGATACTACCCCTTGGGGTCGGGGCGTCATTGCCTGGTTGACATCGTAGCGACGACTCATTGTACCCGCAGCCTTTGAGCTCATGAGGCGCAAGGGGGACAACCCGCCCAGTTGGAGATTGCCGAGGGCCCCTCCCGAACGGGTCTGGACAGGTGGCGCATAGTCCCCGCCGTCGGGCTCATGCGCACTGTGGCTGAGCCCTGCCAGCGGCCCAGGGCGCGAAGGTGTCGGGCATCGATTGTACTAAACAGTCGCATGCAATCGGCGTTGCTTGATTGATGCCACCGCTGGGGGCGCTGGCGGCATCATCCAGATAGCCACCATTACTCCGACTTGGGCAGCTGCCAAATGCCTTCCTCAGTGCCGATGGGATGAGCAGGAGACAGCATGATTCCTTGAGGAGGAGGCAGTCTCATGGGGGCAGTGAGGCTCAATGCCCGTCTGGACCGTGATTTCCCCGTCAAAGGTCTGCCCACCGGCCTCTTGCCTCACGGCGGCGACGGCGTAAAACACGCTGGCAGGCGCTGTCTGCTTGCTCTCTAGGCCCTGCAGGGCCTGCGCTTTTGATGGTCCCCTTCATCGGCTTCGTGGGGCGCAACTAGCGCTGCTGCCGCCGTTGTGGCCTTGGCAGTGGGTCTGTATCCTTCATGATCCAAGTCGCCTTAGCTTCGGACCAACACTTTTGCCGTGGAGGCGGCAGCGAGCGTAGAGCCCATTCGAGCACTTGCGTAGAATGGCGGCATCATCGACGGGTATCGGGACGGGAGCGAGGCTTGCCCGGCGATACCCCTGTTTTTGAAGGGCGTGGGAACAAGCCCGGGAGAATCCCAGGGCGGTAGCGTGCCTGCTTCTCTTTCAGACACAAGAGATTGCATATGAGTGACCAATATTCTGGCAAAGGCCGCCTTTCAACCTCGAAAGAGGATGAAATATCCTTTGTTGATCTTGCTAAAATATTGATTTTGCGATGGAAAATAATGGCTGTCGTGTTCTCCCTGTTCATGGTGATGGCCCTTGGTTACATCGCGATGATGCCCCGTCAATACGAATACGTCACGATATACCATTTGGCCGAACAGGCAGCATTGTCGAGCGATCATGGAGGCAGCGTAGCGCTAGAATCGCCGAAGAGCGTCGAATCGAAGCTGAAGAACCTGTATTTCGCACCGGCAACTCGGGGCCTGCTGGAATCGACGAATCTAGAAAGTTTGCCATTTCGCATCCATTTCTCCAATCCGGCGGATACAAAGCTGTTGGTGATCAATAGTGAAGCCGCCGAGCAATTCGCAGATCATGTTGAGACCCTGCACCAAGATTTGATTGAGCGTGTCATGGAGAACCAGCAAGAATTGATCGAGCAAAGGCGTGCCGTGCTTGAAAGCCAGTTGGAAAGCACTGAACGTGGATTGGAGGCCGTAAAAGAGGCCAATAGCGAATATACAAGTCAACTGATGGCAAGCTATTCCAGCCGTATATTAGAGCTTCAGGCACAGCTGGGTCAGTTGAAAGAAGGGATGGTCGAGAAAGTTGCAGCGCGGGGGCTAAACCCGGTTGGCATGAGCCGCAGTTTACTTCTGGCACTGTCTATCGCTTTCGGTCTGCTGTTTGCCGTATTGTCGGCGTTTATGATGCAATTCGTGCTTGCTGTTAAAAAAAGCCTGGCTGAGGGCTGACATTCATCGGTTGGGTTGCACTCTCTTTTATTACAATAAAGCTGCCTCTCTTAGTGCCTGATGGGGGCGTGCCGCTCCTTGAATGGAATTTGATGCCTTAGCCATGCGATAGAGTCATATTTAGAAGCGGTATTACACGCCGCAAGTTTCTAATGAGATAGTTAACCAATAATTGCACCTTTGAAGCCGCGTGGTAGATGGTTGAATGTTATTAAGAAGGTACGGCTTGTGAATGTTGGTAAGGTTTTGTCGATTCGACATCTCCGAGCAAAATTTCACGGAAACGGCCTTAAAGCCCAGCTCTTTCGGGGCGGAGCCGGCAGTGCTGTTGTAAAGGTGGGTCATACATTTCTCGCTTTTATAGTCGCGACGCTTCTGGCACGTAGTCTTGGTGCAGGCGCATATGGCACATACTCCTTTGCGTATGCCTTGGTTTCGCTGATGGCGATACCCGCTCAGCTTGGGATTCCACAGTTGGTGATGCGCGAGACCGCAAAAGCACATGCCTGTGGGCAGTGGGAGCTTCTGAGGGGGTTGTGGCGATGGAGTACGCTTGCTGTATGGATCACCTCAGGGGTCATAACTCTGGTGGCGCTACTCGGGCTCTATTTGTGGGAGGGAGACCTCAATGAGCTGACGAGGCAAACTCTATTGGCAAGCTTCGCGTTAATTCCTCTTGTTGCTCTGGGAAATCTACGAGGCGCTGCACTTAGAGGGTTACGGAGGGTTGTGTTAGGACAGCTCCCTGAGCTGGTGTTTCGCCCACTGCTTTTTGTCATTTTAATACTAGTGGCTTGGGCTGTTGGCGACATACTCACGTCAGTCACAGCGATGATCCTGCATGCATCGGCTGCCTTGATAGCGTTTATTGCAGGGGCGTGGATCTTAAAAAAAGTCAAACCAGGCGAGATTGCCAGAGCCTCATCGGCATGCTATCACTCCTTGGCGTGGCTCTATGCGGCTGTGCCCTTGGGAATGGTAGTTGGCCTGCAAATGCTAAATAGTCAAACCGACGTCGTTATGCTGGGCTTTCTGAGTACTTCAGAAGATGTCGGTGTCTACAAAGTGGCGGCATCAGTTTCTGTGCTTGTGTCATTTGGTTTGCAAGTGGTCAACATGGCTGTCTCTCCCCATGTGGCAAGGCTGCATGCTCAAGGCGCCATGGATCGATTGCAGAACGTTGTCTCTAAAAGCTCTCGATTTTCTGTCCTGCTGGCAGCGCCAGTGTTTCTGTTTTTTGCTGTTTTCGGTGAGTGGTTCCTAGGTTTTGTGTTTGGTGCTGAATACTCTCATGGATACCATGCATTACTCGTGTTGGTGGTTGGGCAGCTGGTAAACGCACTGTTTGGGTCAGTAGGTGTGTTATTGAACATGACGGGCCACCAAGTCGACTCCATGAGAGCCATGGTCATGGCTACACTTATCAATATCATAATGAACGCATTGCTGATTCCATTATATGGCACGGTTGGTGCTGGACTTGCCACTGCGCTAACCATCTGCTTCTGGAATGTATACATGTGGAGGGTGGCAAGGGCGAAGCTCGGGATACAAACTTTTGCTTTCTGAAAACGTGCACCCAAACCGACAGGTGGTCGGTTGAAGACCCAGTGTGCTCATGACTCCCTAAATGCGACAAGATTGAGCAGCATGATTGTTGCTATGGTCTACTTGCCCGAAGCCGGCAATAAACCAGGACACTAATGTGGTCCATTTTTACGATGAGGCGGCCTCGCCCCGGTAAGGTTGGCGTAAAGACTTTCATGGAATCATGTGAGCCTCTATCTGCTGCCTACCGGTCAGCCTCTCCCTTTTGCCGGAGAGGCCGTGATCGATCTCCGCAAGGAAATACGCCGACCCAAGCCCGTGCAATCTTGGCAGCGCCCTGACTCATGGCTTCGTGGAAGAGGTTCACTAACCCGTGCCCTGCGAATCGTGCTGATCATGCATCCGGGCCAGTATAACGACGACATAGATGCTGAGGGACGGCAGTACGCGTAGAGTAGGTGACAAAATGGCCTATCACGCGTTGGTCCCCTTTAAGGCTTGGGTTGGCTCATGCAGGGTGCGGTCTACACTGCATGACACCGTCGTTATAGTTCGGTGACGGAGCCTGTCAACATAGTTGGCACATGAAATGACTTCGGCTCTTTAAAATCCTGATGCCTGTGACATCGGGACCCGCTCGGGATTCAGGTGCACGATTTCTGGCAAGCTGAGGTTTCG
>NZ_RXNS01000016.1 GCF_003966155.1 Halomonas nitroreducens | reverse complement strand
CGCCGGCAGGCGCAGGTAGGGCAGCTGCTTGTCGGCGCCGATGTCCAGGGTACGGATGACCACCGGCTTGCCGTCCAGGGCCGCCACCGCAGCCTGGTACTCGCGGTGCTGGTCCGCCTCGTCGGGGGCAACCTCGCGAGCGAGGAACAGAAACTCGCTGCGCATCAGGCCGATGCCGTCAGCGCCGGCCTCGGCGGCCTGCCGGGCCTCGTCGGCAGCGCCGACGTTGGCGCCGACCTCGACCTCGCGGCCATCCCGGGTGACGGCCGGGGCATGGGCGGCCGCCCGATCGCGGGCCTCGCGACCGGCACGCTCGGCCAGCGCCGCCTCGACTTCGGCCAGCCGCGCGGGATCGGGGGCAGGTTCCAGCACGCCGGCCGCGGCGTCGAGCACCGCGCGCTCGCCGGCCAGCCCCGTCAGCTCCCCCATGGCCGCCAGGCAGGGGATTCCCCGCGCCCGGGCCAGGATCGCCACGTGGGAGGTGGTGCCCCCCGCGGCGAGGCAGAGCCCCGCCGGAGAGTGGGCGGCGAGGGCCACGAACTGCGAGGGCGTCAGGTCATCGGCGAGCAGGATGGCGCCCTCGGGAAGGTCGCCGTCGCCCTCCTCCGCGGTCTCGGCGAACTCGGCCATCACCCGGCGCTGCAGGTCGCGCAGGTCGGCGACCCGGCCGACGAGCAGCGCATTGCCGCTGGCGACCAGCCGCTCGGCCTCGTCGTCGAGGGCCTCGCGCCAGGCCTGCCCGGGACTGCGGCCGGCCGCCAGGCGATCCCCGGCGGCCTCGCGCAGGTCGGGGTCCGCCAGCCAGGCCTGGTGGGCGGCGAAGACCTCCGCTTCGGCGTCCTGCCCGGCCGCCGCGGCCGCCTGCCGCGCGCCTTCCAGGTGGTCGGCGACCCGGGCCAGGGCGTGGTCGAGGCGCGGCGCCTCCACCTCGGCGCCTGCCCCGTCCCGGGGGACGCGGGGCAGTGCCGCCGCCACCGACACCAGGGGACCGACCGCCAGGCCGGCGCTCGCCACCAGGCCGGCGAGCTGCCCCTCTCCCGCCACCGGGGCCGCCGGCGCGGGGACCGGCTCGGCGGCCTCCGGGGTGGTCAGCAGCGCCTCGGCCGCGTCCAGGGCCGCGTCGGCCAGCTCGCCCCGGGCCTCCAGGGTGAGGCGGTCGCCCTCGGTGAGCCCGAGGTTCATCAGCGCGCTCAGGCTGTCGGCACCGGCGCGGCCGGCGGCGCAGGCCACCGTCAGGCTCACCCCGCAATCGCGGGCGATGGCGCGCAACCGGGCCGCCGGGCGGGCATGCAGGCCGGCCGCCAGCGCCAGGCAGAGTTCCCGGGAGCGGCTTGCCCCCTCGGCCGCGGCTGGTGCCGGGCCCGTCGCCTCGGCCACCAGGGTCAGCAGCGGCTCGCCCCGGGCCACGCAACGCCCGGCCTGGTACTCGACTGGCTCGAGCCGGAAGCCGGCGGGCTCAGTGACCACCACAGGGGTGATCAACGCCGTGGCCCGCCGGGCCAGCAGGTCCGGATCGAAGCGGCACAGCGGCTGGCCGGCCGTCACCCGATCGCCGGTCGTGACCACGAGGTCGATGCCCTCGCCGTCCAGTTCGACGGTGTCGAGGCCCAGGTGCAGCAGCAGCTCGACGCCCTCGGCAGTGCGCAGGGTCACGGCATGACGGGTGCGGGCGCACTGCACCACCTCGCCGTCGCAGGGGGCATGCAGGGCATCGCCCAGGGGGTCGAGGGCAATGCCCTCGCCCAGGGTCTGCTCGGCGAAGACCGGATCGGGCACCTCGGCCAGGGGCAGCACGACCCCCTCGACCGGGGCCAGCACTATCAGGGAAGGGGGGGACATGGTGATCTCCATGGGGTTGTTGTTGTCGCGATGCTCGATGGGCTAGAGGGTCCGGGTGACCTTGCGCAGGTGCCGCGGCCGGTCGGGATCGCTGCCGCGGGCCTCGGCCAGCCCCGCCGCCATGCCGTAGAAGCTCTGGATCACCGAGAGCGGCTGCAGGTCATCGTGGCCGGCATCGGTCAGGGTCAGCCGGCGCCGGGCGACCCCTGCATCGGCAGCCAGCAGCACCCGCGCCCCGACGCCTTCCAGCCAGTCGGCCAGCTCGAGCAGGCCCGCCTGCTCGGCGCCGGGAGGGGCGAACACCAGGACCGGGTAGCCGGCCTCGATCAACGCCATGGGCCCGTGGCGGACCTCGGCGCCACTGAACGGCTCGGCCTGGATGGCGCAGGTCTCCTTGAACTTGAGGGCCGCCTCCTGGGCCACCGCCAGGCCCGCGCCGCGGCCGATCACCATCATCCGATCGACCCCGACCAGCGCCTCGATGGCCGGCGACCAGTCCTGCTCCGCGGCTCGGGCCAGGCGTTCGGGCAGCCCCGCCAGGGCCTCGCCCAGGGCGCAGTCGGGGCCCCAGCCGGCGACCAGCTGGGCAGCGGCAGACAGGGTGGCCAGGTAGCTCTTGGTGGCCGCCACGCTGCGCTCCTCGCCGGCATACAGCGGCAGCTCGTCGTCGCTGGCCGCGCCCAGCGGTGACTGTGGGGTGTTGACCAGCGCCAGGGTCCGGGCCCCGCCGCCGGCCAGCGCCCGTTGGGCGGTGACCAGGTCCGGGCTCTGCCCCGACTGGGAGATCGCCACCGCCAGCTGGCCGGCCAGGCGCCAGGGCGCCTCGGCCAGGGTGGCAAGCGACGGCGGCAGGGAGGCCACCGGGACACCCAGGTGCTTCATGACCAGGTAGGCCAGGTAGGCCGCCGCATGGTCGGAGCTGCCCCGGGCCACGGTGACGGCGCCTTGGGGAGGCGCCTGGCGCAGGCGCTCGCCCAGGGCCGCCAGGACCTCGGCGTTGCGCTGCAGCTGGCCGTGAATTCGCTCTGGGGCATTGCGTGCCTCGTCAAGCATCAGTGACATGAGGAACTCCTTCGATGCGTCGACCGGCCACGTGGACGGCCCGCAGGTTGAGGTGAGGGTCGAGCACCACCAGGTCGGCGTGTGCGCCCGGCGCCAGCCGGCCGAGGTCTTGCCGTCCCAGGAAGTCCGCGGGGAAGCGCGATAGCCGGTCGGAGGCCTCGGCGAGCGTGAGCCCCAGGCTCACCAGGTTGCGCAGCGCCTGGTCCATGGTCAGGGTGCTGCCGGCCAGGGTGCCGTCGGCGAGACGCACGCCGCCCAGGCACTTGGTGACGGCCTGCTCGCCGAGCCGATACTCGCCGTCGGGCATGCCCGCCGCCGCGGTGGAATCGGTCACGGCATAGAGCCGGGGGATGCAGCGCAGCGCGGTGCGGATGGCCCCGGGATGCACGTGCAGCAGGTCGGGAATCAGCTCCGCGTACTCGGCGTGGGCCAGGGCCGCCCCGACCATGCCGGGCTTGCGGTGATGCAGGCCGGTCATGGCGTTGAACAGGTGGGTGAAGCCGCAGGCGCCATGGTCCAGTGCCGCCACCCCGTCCTCGTAGCTTCCCAGGGTGTGGCCGAGCTGCACCCGCACGCCCCGCTCGCTGAGCCAGCGGATCAGCGCGTGGTGTCCGGCCAGTTCCGGGGCCAGGGTCAGCAGGCGGATCGGCGCCAGGCGGCTCAGCGCCTCGACCTCCTCGATCACCCCGGACCGGGCGTGGGACGGCTGGGCCCCGAGCTTGCCGGGATTGATGTAGGGCCCCTCCAGGTGGCCCCCCAGCACCCGGCTGGCCAGCGCCCCGGGCGCCTCGAGGTAGGCGCCGATCTCGCCGAGCACCCGGCGGATCTCGGCGTCGGGCGCGGTCATGGTGGTCGCCAGCAGGCTGGTGGTGCCAAAGCGCGCATGGGTGCGGGCCACGGTGGCCAGGGCCTCGCCGCCCTCCATGACGTCGGCCCCGCCGCCGCCGTGGACGTGCAGGTCGATGAAGCCGGGCAGGATGCGTGGCGCGTCGTTGTCGGCGGGGTCCACCGGCGTATCGGGCAGCGCCGTGATACGGCCGTCGCGGCACTGCAGCTCGCCGTGCCGCCAGCCGTCGGGGGTGAGGATGTTGCCTTTGAGCATGGGGCCTCCGTCTAGCGGGTGAGCTCGACGATGAAGTCGTAGTAGTCGGTGCGGCAGTAGGTGACGGTCAGCTCCGCCGGGGTGCCGTCGGCCAGGTAGCCCAACCGGGTGACCTTGAGCAGGGCCTGGCCCTCGGGGACCTCGGCCAGCCGCGCCAGCTCGGCATCGGCATTGACCGCGCTGACATGCTGCAGGGCCCGGGCGACCGGCCGGCCGGCCGCCTCGAGGGTCGCGTAGAGCGAGACCGCCACCGCCTCGGGATCGCCGAGGATCGCCGCGGGCAGGCAGCTCTCCTCCACCGCCATGACCACGTCGTCGGCCAGGCGCAGGCGGCGCAGCCGGGCGACCCGGGCATCGGCGCCGAGGCCCAGGCGCAGGCTCTCCTCGGCGGTGGGCGCGGCCAGGCGACGCGACAGCCAGTGCGAACGCGGGGTGAAGCCGCGCTGGGCGAGCATCTCGGTGAAGCTGACCAGGCGGGTCAGCGGCTGGTTGAGGCGCGGGGTGATGAAGGTGCCCGAGCCCCGGGTGCGGCGGATCAGGCCCCGCTCGGCCAGCCGGTCCAGGGCCTTGCGGGCAGTGATCCGCGAAACGTCCAGGGTCTCGGCCAGGGCGCGCTCGGAGGGCAGCGCCTCCCCCGCCTGCCAGGCCCCGGCCTCGATGGCCTGCTCCAGCCGGCTGGCCAGCTGGTGATAGAGCGGCGTGGAGAGGGTGGCGTCGAGACGCAGCTGCTGCAGGCGATCATCCATCGGGGCGGACTCTTCGAGGAATATGACAATACCAATATAGACCATTAGCAATACCAATCAAATACCAATAATCCCCGACCTTGGTCGCAGCCCGCCGTCCGGAGCGGCCCGGGCATCGCCGGCCGCGACACCCACGACGCGCCGGGCGCCCGGGGTGACGGGGGGTAACGAATCAGGCGCGTCCCCCGATTGGCGCGGGCTGGCGGAATCCGTATAGTGGCCCCCCTACCCCGCCAATCGATCGTGACCATGCTGCAGAACAACTCGATGCTTGCTCAGCTCAAGCAACAGATCCGCGACAACACGCCCCGCGTCGAGGGGGTCATCAAGGCCACCGACCGCGGCTTCGGTTTCCTCGAGACCGATGACGGCGAGTCCTACTTCGTGCCGCCCCCCGCCATGAAGCAGGTGCTCCATGGCGATCGCGTCGAGGCCGTCCTCCACGAGGAGGGCGAGAAGAAGTCGGTGGAGCCCGACACCCTGGTCGAGACCGGCATGGCGCGCTTCATTGCCCGCGTGCAGAAACGCGACGGGCGCCTGGCGGTGATTCCTGACCATCCCTCGGTGAACAACGCTCTCAAGGCGCGCATCAAGCGCAGCCTCGACGAGGCAAGCATCGGCGAGGGCGACTGGGTGGTGGCCCGGCTGGTACGCCATCCCCTGAAGCCCGACGACCGCGCCTTCTTCACCCAGATCGACGAGCTGGTGGCCAAGACCGACGACCCGGCCGTGCCGTGGCGCGTGACCCTGGCCCGCCATGCCCTTGAGCAGGAATGCCCCGACGCCGGCGACGACTGGCCGCTGCGCGACGAGGGCCTCGCGCGCGAGGACCTGACCGCCGAGCCCTTCTTCACCATCGACGGCGAGAAGACCCGGGACATGGACGATGCCCTGCGCATCGAACCGCGCGCCGAGGGTGGCTGGCGCCTGACCGTGGCCATTGCCGATCCCACCGCCTATGTGGAGGAAGGCCACGCCGCCGACCTGGAGGCCCGCACCCGCGCCTTCACCGTCTACCTGCCGGGCCAGAACGTGACCATGCTGCCCGAGCAGCTGGCCGACGACCTCTGCTCGCTGTGGGAGGACCGGGACCGCCCGGTACTGGCTTGCGCGCTGGACATCGAGGCCGATGGCAGCCTGGGCGACTACCGCTTCTTCGCCGCCACCGCCCGCTCGCATGCCAAGCTGGCCTACGACCGCGTCTCCGACTGGCTCGAGGGCCAGGGCGACTGGACGCCGAACGAGACCATCGGCGAGCAGCTCAAGGCTCTGGCCGCGCTCACCGAGGCCAGGGCCGACTGGCGAGCCCGGCACGCCCTGGTGTTCAAGGACCGTCCCGACTATGTCTTCGACCTGGACGCGGCGGGCAACGTGCTGGACATCCGCACCGAGGAGCGGCGCATCGCCAACCGCATGATCGAGGAGTCGATGATCGCGGCCAATGCGTGCTGCGCGCACCTGCTGGCCGAGCACGTGGGCCATGGCATCTTCAACGTCCACCGCGCCTTCGAGCCGGACAAGGCCGAGGCCGCCCACGAGTTCCTCACCGCCCAGGACATCGCGGTGGCGCCCGAGGCGCTCACCGAGCTGCCCCGCTACCGGGAGCTCAAGCGCGAGCTCGAGGGGCGCGACGACGCCTGGCTGGACGCCCGCCTGCGCCGCTTCCAGGGCTTCACCAGCATGTCCGCGCGCCCCGGCCCCCACTTCGGCCTGGGCCTCGAGGCCTATGCCACCTGGACCTCGCCGATCCGCAAGTACGGCGACATGGTCAACCACCGGCTGATCAAGCGCGTGCTCAAGGGCGAACAGGCCCCGGCGGAGGCCAGCCAGGCGCTCACCGAGCAGCTCACCGAGCGCCGTCGTCTCAACCGCATGGCCGAGCGCGACGTGAAGGACTGGCTCTATGTGCGCTACCTGAGCCCCTCGGCCGAGGCCGGCGAGGCCTTCGACGCCGAGATCATCGCCATCAACCGCGGCGGCATGCGAGTCCGCCTGACCGCCAACGGCGCCACTGCCTTCATCCCGGCGCCGCTGATGCACAGCGACCGCGACAAGGTGGTGATCGACGACAAGGAAGGCCGCATCCAGATCGAGGGCGAGGAGCGCTTCAAGCTGGGCGACCACCTGCGGGTCGCCCTGACCGAGGCCCGCGAGGAGACCCGCTCGCTGGTCGGCCGCCCGGCCGACTGAGCCGCGACACGCGCTCCCTTCCGTGCGACGGCGGCCTTGCGGGCCGCCGTCTTGCGTTGCGGCTGTCGTCGAACTGTCGCCAAGGCCGGATACCCTGACGGGCGAGTCCACGGCGCGATCGGGAGGGAGCCTTGCATATCGCCGATGTCACCATGTTCCACGCCCCGGCCAGCGGCGGGGGCCGCCGTGGTGGTGTGGCGCTTCGTCACCTATCACGCCTATCTGCTGGCCGGGGGGCCGGTGTTCCTGGCCATGCTTGGCACGGCCCTGAGGCGGCGGGAGCGGGCCACTGCCCGGCGCCCCGCCTGAGCCGTGCCGGCTCAGTCCGCGCGCAGGGCCCGGGACAGCATGTCGGTGACCGGCTTGGCCAGGTAGCTGGCCAGCGTGCGGCTGGCGGTGTGCAGGCGGACCTCGGCGGGCATGCCGGCCATCAGGCGCATTCCCTCGGGCATCGCTTCCCGCTCGGCCTCGCTGACGCGGATCCGCACCTTGTAGAAGCGCCCCCCCGTGGCCTCGTCCGCGAAGCTGTCGGCGGAGACCCGTCGCACGGTGCCCTCGATGACCCGCGAGCGCCCCCGGTTGAAGGCACTGAAGCGGATCTCCGCGGGCTGCCCCGGATAGACGTTGTCGACGTCCCGGTCGGCGACCCGCGCCTCGACGACGAAGGCCTCGCCCTGGGGGACGATCTCCAAGAGCGTCGTTCCCGGCTCGATCACCGCGCCCCGGGTATGCACCGCCAGGCCCACCACCGTCCCGGCGACCGGGGCCTCGATGGTGGTCCGGCGGCGCTGGTCGCGCAGCGCCGTCAGTCGCTCCTCGGCGTCGGCGATCTGCCGCCGGGTCTCGCGCAGGCGCTCGCCCACTTCCTGGCGGAACTCCTGGATGCGCACCTGCTTCTGCAGGTCGTTCTCGCTGATCTGGGAGCGCAGGCGGGCGATCTCGGTGCGGTGCTGTTCGATCTCGCCTTGGTACTGCAGGATCTCCCGCTCCAGCTCGCGCAGGCGACGGTTGTCCCCCAGGCCGTCCTTGAACAGCGAGCGGTAGGCCTCGGCATCCTCGCGCAGCGAGCCCAGCTGGTCGCGGCTGACCCGGATCATCGACTCGCGTCCCTCGATACGCCGGTGCAGCTGCTCGGTCTGCTGGTCGAGGGACGCCAGGGCCCCGTCGAGGGCTTCCCGGCGAGCATGGAAAAGACCGCGCTGCACTGCCGCCAGCTGCTCCAGGCGCGCCTCATCGGGATCGCGCAGTTCCGCGGGGAAACGCAGCGTCTCCTGGCCGGCCTGCTCGGCCATCAGGCGGACCTCGGCGGCGCGATTGATCAGGTACTGCGAGCGGGCAATCTGCAGGCGTGATTCGACCCGGGTATCGTCCAGCACCAGCAGGGGCTGCCCTTCCTCAACGCGGTCGCCGTCCTCGACCTCGATCCGTCGGACAATGCCCCCCTCGAGGTGCTGTACCGTCTTCTTGGCGGAGGCAACGGTGACCCGCCCCGGGGCGATCACCGAGACGGCCAGCTCGGCCGACAGGGCCCAGCCGCCGAAACCGCACAGGCAGACCAGCACCAGGGCCAACCCCAGACGACGGTGGCACCGATCGCTGACCGGCGGTACCCGGGAGGGCTCGACCGGGGAAGCATGACTCATGGGGCCTCCGAATCGCTGGACTGACGGCGGGCTGCCTGGCCGCCCTCGCTATCGCGGCCGGCCATCCGCGCCAGCACGCGATCCCGCGGGCCGAACAGCCGGACCCGCCCACTCTCCAGCACCAGCAGGCGATCGACCCGGCGCAACACACCCGTGCGGTGGCTGATGACCAGCAGGGTGACGCCCTCGCGGCGCAGGGCGTCCATGGCGTGGGAGAGGGCCTGTTCGCCGCGGTGATCGAGGTTGCTGTTGGGCTCGTCCAGCACGACCAGGGCGGGACGGCCGTAGAGCGCCCGTGCCAGCCCGATGCGCTGGCGCTGCCCCGCGGACAGCAGGCCGCCGCTCGGCTCGATGCGGGTGTCGTAGCCATCGGGAAGCCGCAAAATCATCTCGTGGACGCCGGCGCGGCGGGCGGCCGCGATCACCTGGTCGCTGTCGACGGGGGCGAAGCGGGCGATGTTCTCGCCGATGGTTCCGCTGAACAGCTCGACATCCTGCGGCAGATAGCCGAGATGGGGCCCCAGGGCCTCGCGATCCCAGCGGGCGATATCCGCTCCATCCAGGCGCACGCAGCCGTCCCAGGTCGGCCAGATCCCCAGCACCAGCCGCGCCAGGGTCGACTTGCCCGAGGCGCTGGGGCCGATGATGCCGACCTGCTCCCCGGGCTCGAGGCGCAGGTCGACGCCGGCCACGATGGGCTGCGACCCACCCGGCGCCCCGGCGGTGACGGCCTCCAGGGCCAGCCGACCCGCGGGCGGCGGCAGTGACATGGCCGGCGCCGCGGCCGGCTGCTCGCGGAACAGCGCCTCGAGGCGACGGTAGGCGGCCCGCGCCCCGACGATGCCACGCCAGCTGCCGACCAGCTGATCCACCGGCGACAGCACTCGGCCCAGCAGGATCGAGCCGGCGATCATCATCCCCGGGGTGATGCGCTCCTCGAGTACCAGCAGGGCGCCGAGCCCCAGGATCAGCGACTGCAGCAGCAGGCGCAGGGCCCGGGTGAGGCTCGCGAGCAGCGCGGCCCGATCGCTGGCCCGTGACTGCAGCCACAGCCCGTGCCGATGGCGCGCCAGCCAACGGCCGGCGATGCTCGACAGCATGCCCATGGCATCGAGCGCCTCGGCGTTGCGCAGGTTGCCGGCGGCCAGCTCCCGGGCCCCGCTCTGCTCGCGCCCCGCCGCGTCCAGCAGCCCCCGGGTGGCCTTCTCGCTGGCCACGACCAGGGTCAGCAACATGACGCCGGCGAAGGTCGCGAAGGCCCCGAACCAGGGGTCGAACAGGTACAGCAGGCCGAGATAGACCGGCACCCAGACGACGTCGAAGAAGGCCAGCAGCCCGCCCCCGGCCAGTCCCTGGCGCAGGGTCGCGAGGTCGTCCAGGGGCCAGGCGGCATGCCCACCCGGACGTCCCAGACCACGGCGGAACATCGCCGCGTGGAGGGGCTCGCTGACCCAGGCGTCGAGGCGGTTGCCGAGGCGCACCAGGATGTCCGCCCGCACCCATTCGAGGCCGCCGACCACCAGGAACAGGAAGACCACCACCAGGGTCAGCATCAGCAGGGTCTCCTCGCTGCCGGTGGTGATCACCCGGTCGTAGACCTGCAGCATGTACAGGGCCGGCGTCAGCATCAGCAGGTTGAGACACAGGCTGAACCCGGCCACCCAGAGCAGGGAGCCGCGACAGGCGGTGAGCGCGCGATGCAGTGTGGTGTTCGAGTCAGATGCCATAACGCCTATCCGGAATGCAGGCCTCCTCGCCGCCGAAGTCCTGCCCCTCCTCCCTGCTTCAGACGAGCCGATCGTCGATCGACATCAGCGAGCGATCCTGGCCATTGCCCGACACGCCGTTGACGTCCTTCAACGCCTTATAGAACACTAAAAAAGCCGTGTCTTATCACGGAACGTGCGGCACCTTACCCGCCACCCTGCCTATCATCAACCTCTCGATACCGTCGCGGATTGACGACAGCACCGGACCGATTTATCGCCAAATGCCTCGCGATATTCGGGTGAAAATGGCCAGGAGAAAGGTGTCGCAACATCCAGACAACAAGGAGTCTTGAATGAGCTCAACCATCGAGATTGACACCGGCACCCCCGCCGACGAACTCGAGTCATTGATCCGGGAGGCCGCCCCTGGAACCACCGTGAAGCTCGCTGCCGGCGACTTCGAATTCGATGACGCCATCACCATCGACCGCTCCGATGTGTCCCTGATCGGCGCGGGGAGTGGCGAGACACGCCTGACCTTCACCTACACGGCCCTGTCGCGGAACGATGACCACGCGATTCACGTGGATGGCAGCGAAAACACCGATCTCGGCGAGCTCGCCGCCGACGCCGCGGAAGGCGCACGTCGGCTGACGCTGGACGGCGCCCGGGAGCTTGCCATCGGCGACACTATCCGGATCTGGCAGGACAACGACGACGCCTTCCTCGACGCGATCGGCGACAGCTCCTGGCGCAAGGTGGAGAACGCGGAACTGCGCACCAGCATGGCCAAGGTCACCGGCGTCGAGGACAACGAGATCACCCTCGATCGCGGCGTCCGCTTCGACTTCCAGTCGGGCAAGGCCGAGGTGGAGAAACTCGACACGGTCGACAACGTCAGCCTGAAGGGCTTCAGCGTCGACTTCGAGCTCGGCGAGGCCGATGCCGGCGAGTTCTCGAACACCCAGGAAGACCTGACCGACTATCGCGCGGTGCACCTGGAAGGGGCGGTGAACAGCGACCTCGAGGACATCCAGGTCCACGATGGTCCGTCAACGGCCTTCCGCTTCTCCCGGGCCATGGATCTCCAGGCCGACGGCCTGCAGGCCCACGGGGCCTTCAACAAGGGCAGCGGCGGCAACGGCTACGCCTTTGAGCTGCACGAGAGCTACGAGGGGCAGCTCAAGGGCCTCGAGGACAGCGGCATGCGTCATGGCCTGGTGTTCGCCTCCTGGCGGTCCTCGGCGGGCAACGACGTCGAGGTGACCTCCACCACCCGGGACGTCAACTTCCACGGCGGGCGCGATCATGACAACAGCGTCCGCGTGCTGCGCTCGGAGCGGGACCCGGAGGCCGATGCGCTGTCGCCGACCCTGTATGTCAACGAGGACGGCGAGAGCTTCGGCGCGCCCACCGATGCCGGCGCCAACCGGGTGACCTTCGACTACGTCCTCGGCTCGCGCCGCGAGGACGAGATCCAGGGCTCGGACGACGGCGTCTACCTGGATGGCGGCCTGGGCCACGACGTGCTGCTGGGCGGTGCCGGCGACGACATCCTCCAGGGCGGCCCCGGCGATGACTGGTATGACGGCACCGACCGGCTTGACGGCGGCCAGGGAGTCGATACCGCGCGCTACTCGGGCGACTTTTCGGCCCACGAGATCGCCGTCACCGAGGACGGCACCGTGGTGACCGGCCAGGGCAGCGAGGACACCCTGGTGGACATGGAGTTCGCGGTCTTCGGCGACGGCACCACCCTGCACCTGGCCTCGGGCAATGCCTTCGCCGGCACGGCCCTCGAGACGCCCGACGCCGAGGCGATCCTCACCGGCGACGGCGAGACCCCGGCACTGCTGGACGACGACGCCGAGCTGCTGGTCACCGGCAATGTCACCAGCCAGTGGTCGGCGGGCTATGTGGCCGAGATCTTCGTCGAGAACGTCTCCGACGACGACATCGTCGACCCCGAGATGGCCTTCGACCTGCCCGCCGAGATCGCCACCCTGTGGAACGGCGAGTTCACCGGAGGGACGGACGGCTATCACGTCCAGGACAACAGCGCCAACACCCTGTCGCCGGGCGAAGCCTGGCGCTTCGCCTTCAAGGCCAGGGGCGACGATGCACTGCCCGACGAGATGACGGCCAGCAGTGCGCAGGGCCAGTCCCTGGACGTGCAGGTCCTCGGACTGGGCAACATCGCCATCGAGGAAGTGGCGGCCTGAGGCCTTAAGCCCGACACAAGCGGCGAAGCAAGGGCACCCCCGGGGTGCCCTTTTTCGTGCACTGTCGCCGGATGGCGTCAGCAGGGGTGGCAGCCCCGAGACGGGGCGGACGCCAGCGCCAATCGGGCACCGCCATCATTTCAAATATTCATACTTTTTTACTATAAATTATGACTCACTGTTACAAAAAACAGCTTAGGCATTTAATTTATTAATTCTTATGTATCCACCCTGACGTCTCAAATCCTTCTCATATCAATTTCTTACCGATCGAGTCTGGATCATCCACGGAAATAGCCCCGAAAAGCCCCGCAGTCCCGCCCACCGGGCGCCGCACAACTCCGTTTTACTTCCCCTACAACCATAGTTAGGATTCGCGACCGTCGGCGAGGAGTGGCCGCGCTCCGGGGCTCCCCGCAGGTGCCGAAACATTCCCGCCAGCGAGGTGTGATCGGAATGTCGGCCCCGGTCTCAGCACTGGCTCTGCCTCGCCACCGGCCGACACCACCAAGGTTGACGCGCAAGGCGCATCCAGAGGGCGATACCCATGACGACCATCGATATCGATCTTTCCATCACGGCCGACGAGCTGCAGACCCTGATCGACGAGGCGCCGAGCGGCGCCACCCTGCGCTTCGCCGCCGGCCACTACGAGTTCGATGATGCCCTGACCATCTCGCGCTCCGACATCTCCCTGATCGGCGCCGGTGCCGGCGAGACGATGCTGACTTTCACCGACTCGGCCCTGTCGGGCAACGACTATGCCATCCGCCTCGACGGGACGGAGAAGACCTACGAGAGGGAACTCGCCGCCGACATCAGTGAGGGCAGCCGCCAACTGACGCTCGCGGAGGGACACGACCTCCAGGTCGGCGACACCCTGCGAATCTGGCAGGACAACGATGATGCCTTCTTCGACGAGATCGGCGACACCAGCTGGCGCAAGGTACAATATGCCGAGCTGCGCACCAGCATGGCCAGGATCGAGTCGGTCGAGGGCAGTACCGTTACCCTCGATCGGGGCGTCCACTTCGACTTCGAGGGTGGCAAGACCCAGGTCGCCCGCATGGAGACCGTGGACAACGTTTCCCTCGAGGGCTTCAGCGTCGACTTTTCGCTGGGCTCACCTGAACCTGGCACCTTCGAGAACACCCTGGAGGCACTGACCGGCTATAACGCCATCCTGCTGACTGGCACCACGGATACCCAGCTTTCCGACATCCGGGTGAATGACGGCCCCTCCACGGCCTTCCGCTTCTCCCGGACCCTGGATCCCGTCGCCGAGGATCTCGAGGCCCACGGTGCCTTCAACAAGGGCAGCGGCGGCAATGGCTACGCCTATGAGCTGCACGAGAGCTACGACGGCCAGTTCACCGGGCTCGAGGACAGCGGCATGCGCCACAGCCTGGTCTTCGCCTCCTGGCGCTCGTCCGTCGGCAACGAGGTCGAGGTCGCCTTCACCGATCGGGACATCAACTTCCATGGCGGCCGCGATCACGACAACAGCGTCCGCGTCCTGAGCTCCATCCGGGACCCGGAAACCGACGCCCTGTCACCGGCACTCTACGTCAACGAGGAGGGCGAGAGCTTCGGCGCCCCCACCGATCCCGAGGCCAACGAGGTGCTGTTCGACTACCTGATCGGCTCGCGGCGCGATGACGAGGTCCAGGGCTCGGACGACGGCGTCTACCTGAATGGCGGCCTGGGCCATGACACCCTGTCGGGGGGCAACGGCGATGACCTTCTCCAGGGCGGGCCCGGCGACGACTGGTATGATGGCACCGATACCCTCGACGGCGGCCAGGGCATCGATACCGCCCGCTACACCGGCGCTTTCGCGGACCACGATATCCAGTTCGCCGAGAGCGGCGTCATCATCACCGGCCAGGGCAGCCAGGACACCCTGACCGACATGGAATTCGCGGTGTTCGGCGACGGCATCACCCTGCACCTGGAATCGGGGAATGCCTTCCGCGGCAGCCCCCTCGAGATGCCCAGCCCCGAGGACATCCTCAGCGGTGGTGGCGACGACCCGGCATTGAAGATCACCAGCCAGGTCACCAGCAGCTGGTCATCTGGCTATGTCGCGGAAGTGTTCGTCGAGAATGTGTCCGATGAGGCCATCGTCAACCCCGAGGTCGGCTTCGACCTGGCCGCAGACATCGATACCCTGTGGAATGGCGACGTCACCCGGGCTACCGACCGCTACTGGGTGCGCGACGACAGCGACATCACCCTGGCCCCGGGAGACAGCTGGCGCTTCGCCTACAAGGCCTATGGCGAGGAATCGACGCCCAGCCAGGTGGCGGCCCGGGACGAGGATGGCCAACCCCTGGAGATTCTCGGCAAGGGGGGAGCGACCCCGGCGCTGCTGGATGACGACGCCGAGATGCTGGTCACCGGCAATGTCACCAGCCGCTGGTCCTCGGGCTATGTGGCCGAGGTCTTCGTCGAGAACGTCTCCGATGACGAGATCATCGACCCGGAGCTTGCCTTCGACCTGCCTGCCGACATCGACACTCTGTGGAATGGCGAGGTCATCGAGGGAGTCGAGGGCTACCGGGCCCGCGACGACAGCGACCTCACCCTCGCGCCCGGCGAGACCTGGCGCTTCGCCTTCAAGGCCTACGGCGAGGATACGCTGCCCGCCGAGATGACGGCCCAGGACGCGGCGGGTCAGGCACTGGACGTCCAGGTCCTCGGGCTCGGCAGCACCGCGATCGAGGAGGTGGCCGGCTGAGCCGACGGCCTGTCCGGGCGGGTCCCCTGGAGGGACCCGCTCGTCCCGCTCCAGCCGTTAATACACTACACTTCGGACTGTGGCATAGTAGTCACAATTCATTACATAACTAGTACGCCCCGAATGACGCAAGCGGGGCGACGCAAGGGAAGTTGCCCATGGCCAACTCCTGGGGGCTGCGCAGCAAGTCCACCCTGACGCTGCTGATTGCCTGCCTGCTGGCACTGGTGCCCGCGCTGCTGATCGGCTGGCAGGCGATCGATGATGTCAGGCGCCACTTCGCCGGCGGCTATGCCGAGCAGTACACCCTGCTGCACATGCAGAAGATCCACACCCCCGTCTCCCGGGAACTGGCGCTGTCGCGCCGTCTCGCCGACTCGGTGGTGACCCGGGAGTGGCTCCTGGACCCCGATGACCCCGACAAGCGCGAGCGCTTCTTCCGCGAGGCGGAGGGCTTTCGCTGGCAGTTCAGCGGCGACGCCTATTTCGTGGTCCGCGATGCCACGGGGGACTACTACTACAACGATGCCACCGCCCCGCTGAGCCGCCTGCCCCGCTACCGGCTCTCCCCCGCGGATCCCGACGACGCCTGGTATTTCTCCACCATGGACAGCACCGGGGCCTACGACATCAACGTCAACCTGGACGAGAAGCTCGGCCTCGCCAAGGTCTGGATCAACGTCAAGGTTAAGCACGACGGCCATACCCTGGGCCTCGCCGGCGGCGGCCTGGATCTCGGTCGCTTCCTCGATCGTTTCCTCCGCGACGACACCCCCGGCCTGACGCCGATGATCGTCAACCCACGGGGCTTCCTCCAGGCACACCCCGAGCGCCGGCGACTGGCCTTCAACTCGGGGTCCGGCGCCCTCGAGGCCAACGAGGCGCAGCACCTGCCGTCGATGCTCGGCGACGAGGCCCAGCGCGAGCGCCTGGCCTCGGCCATGCAGGCGGCCATGCGCCGTCCTGGCCAGGTCCACAGCCTGGAGGCCACCCTGGAGGGTGCCCCCCGCCTGCTCAGCATCGGCTATATCCCGGAGCTCGAATGGCTCATGGTCACCGCCCTGGACCTGGACGCCGCCCCGATCCTCGACAACCGCTGGCTATGGTCGCTGGTGGTCGCCCTCAGCCTGATCCTGGTCATCCTGATGGCCGGCTTCGCCTTCGGCATCGAACGCCTGATCCTCGGCCCGCTGCGCCGCCTCCAGCAGTCCGCCCGGGCCATGGCCGGCGGCGATTACGACCATGCCCTGCCCACCGAGCGCGACGACGAGATCGGCGAGCTCTCGCGGGACTTCACGCACATGGCGCGGCAGGTCGAGCGCCATACCCAGGACCTGGAGGACAAGGTGCGTCAGCGCACCCGGGACCTGGAGCAGGCCAATGCCGAGATGGTCCGGGCCCGGCGCCAGATCGACGCGTCCCTGGAATACGCCAGCATCATCCAGCGCGCGATCCTGCCCAGCCGCCAGTTGCAGGATCACCTGCCCCGCCATCACGCGGTCATGTGGCGGCCCAGGGATATGGTGGGCGGCGATTTCTATGTGTTCCGGGCCACCCAGCGCGGCTGGCTGATGGGGGTCATCGACTGTGCCGGCCATGGGGTGCCGGGCTCGCTGATGACCATGCTGGCCCGGGCCATCATCGACAATGCCATCCTCCACGTCGGCGCCGACGATCCCGCCGCCATCCTCAACGAAACCGACCGCCAGAACCGCAGCACCCTGCACAAGGACACCCTGCCCCGCTCGATCGCCACCAACATGGACATGGGCCTGGTATGGGTGGATCCCGCGGCCGGCCGGCTGACCTTCGCCGGCGCCAAGATGTCGCTGTATGCCAGCGATGGCGACCATCTCGAGGTCCATGCCGGCGGCAAGCGCGCCCTGGGCCACAAGCGCGCCATGACCTATGAAAACCAGGAGATGCCCCTGCACCGGGGCTGGACCTATACCCTGGCCACCGACGGCTTCCTCGACCAGGCCGGCGGCGAGCACGGCTTCGGCTTCGGCCATACCCGCTTCGAGGCGATGCTCAGGCGCCATGCCCGCGAGCCGCTGGCCCATCAGGTCGAGGCCTTCGGCGAGGCCCTCGACCGCTACCGCGGCGACCTCCCACAGCGGGACGACATTACCCTGCTGAGCTTCCGCTTCGATGACGAGGTCCCGACCGCGCCGAACGCCAGCGGTGCGTCCAGCACCTGTCCCGAACGTCCCGTCCACCAGGAGGTGTCATGGACCTGCTGACACTGCGCGACAACTACCTGCAGCAACGGATCATGCTGTGCTTCAACGGCCCGATCTCCCGCAGCTTGATCGAGGAGATCGGCCATGCCCTGCGCAACTACCTGAACAGCCAGTCCGCGGCGCCTAGTGCGGCGATGGACGTATTCGCCGTCTACATCGAGATGACCCAGAACATCCGCCACTATGCCCGCCGCCAGGGCTATGACGAGCACACGGCCACCGCCACCCTGGCCGTGGCCCGGGATCCCCGGGGCCATTACCAGGTCTCGGCGGGCAACCTGGTGGAAGCGGCCGACGGACGACGCCTGGTCGAGACCGTCGAGCAGCTGGCCAGCCTCGACAGCGCCGCGCTCAAGCAGGCCTACAAGCGGCAGCTGCGGCGCCCCCGCGAGGATGACAAGAGCGGCGCGGGGCTGGGGCTGATCGACATGGCCCGCAAGTCCAGCCAGCCGCTGACGGCCTCGCTGCAGGCGTTGCCCTCGGGGCTAAGCTTCTTTAGCCTGACAGCCACTATCTGATTCCGGACCCTGCCCATGATCCACGATCTGAATATCCCCGGTAGCCCGTCCACCCCCGCGATCCAGAGCGACTGGCAGGCCGGCCGGCTCAGCATGCAAGGGGATTCCTATCCGGAGAACTCCTACGAGCTGTTCCGCCAGGTCACCGACTGGACGGAAGCCTACCTCGCCCGGGCTTCGGCTCCCCTCGCCCTCGACCTGGAGCTCGTCTACCTCAATACCAGCTCGGTGAAGGCGATGATGGACATCTTCGACCTGCTCGAGGATGCCCACCAGCAAGGACGCGAAGTCGGCGTCACCTGGCGCTACGACAGCCGCAACGAGCGCATTGCCGAACTCGCCGAGGAGTTCAAGGAGGACTGCAGCTATCCCTTCGCCATCACGGCGATGCAGGCCGCCCCGTGACGCCCCAGGACCAGGCGCTCCTCGACCGGGTGGCGGCGCTGATCGACAGCGCTGCCTACCGGGGGCATCCACTGCACGAAGCCTTGAGCCAGCTCTATGCGCATCACCTGGAACAGCGCGAGCGCCTCGAGCGGCTGATCAGCATTGCCGACGGCTTCCAGCAGACCGCCCACGAGGACCTCCATGCGACGCGCCACCAGCTGCAGCGCCAGCTCAAGCGCCAGCGCAAGCTGTCGCGCATTGCCGACCGCTACCAGGCGCTGCTGCGCGAGCGCAACGCCGCCCTGGTGGATGCCGCGACCCTGGACCCCCTGACCGGCCTCGCCAACCGTCGTCTGCTCGACGAGCAGCTCCAGCGCCTGGCAGTGGACGCGCACCGTCATGGGCGCCCGTTTACCCTCGCCATGATCGACATCGACCACTTCAAGCGCGTCAATGACCACCACGGCCATGCGGCCGGCGACCGTCTTCTGGTCGCCCTGGCCAAGGCTCTGGGCAGCGAACTGCGGGCGGCGGACCACTGCGCCCGCTGGGGCGGCGAGGAATTCCTGGTGGTGCTGCCAGCCACCCTGCTGAACCAGGCAGAGCCCATGGTGGCTCGGCTGTGCGAGCGACTCCGCGCCCTGAGCGTCACCTTCGAGGGCGAGCGGCTGCGCCTCACCGCCAGCATCGGCGTGGCCCAGCATCGCCTCGACGACGACATTGCCACGACCATCCAGCGCGCCGACGAGGCCCTGCTCGAGGCCAAGCGCGAGGGCCGCGACCGCTGGCGCTGCGCCGGCTGAGTGACTCCGTGCGGGCACGCAAAAGGGCACCCTCGGGTGCCCTTTTCTCACTCCTGCAAGCTGGCGCGGCTTACCAGCCGGCGGCCACCTTCAGGGCGTCGCCGATCTCGGCCAGCGAACGCACGGTCTTGACACCCGCCGCCTCCAGGGCACCGAACTTCTCGTCCGCGGTGCCCTTGCCACCGGCAATGATGGCACCGGCATGGCCCATGCGCTTGCCGGGAGGGGCGGTCACGCCGGCGATGTAGGACACGACCGGCTTGGAGACATGCTCCTTGATGTAGGCCGCGGCCTCTTCCTCGGCAGTACCGCCGATCTCGCCGATCATCACGATCGCCTCGGTCGCCGGATCCTTCTCGAACTGCTCGAGGATGTCGATGAAGGTGGAGCCCGGGATCGGGTCACCGCCGATACCCACGCAGGTGGACTGGCCGAAGCCGTGGTCGGTGGTCTGCTTGACCGCCTCGTAGGTCAGGGTGCCGGAGCGGGAGACAATGCCGACCTTGCCGGGCTTGTGGATGTGGCCCGGCATGATGCCGATCTTGCTCTCGCCCGGGGTGATCACGCCGGGGCAGTTCGGGCCGATCAGGCGCACGCCCAGCTCGTCACACTTCACCTTGACATCGAGCATGTCCAGCGTCGGGATGCCCTCGGTGATGCACACGATCAGCTTGATGCCGGCGTTGGCAGCCTCGAGGATCGAGTCCTTGCAGAACGGGGCCGGCACGTAGATCACGCTGGCCTCGGCACCGGTCTCGGCCACGGCTTCCTTGACGGTGTTGAACACCGGCAGGCCCAGGTGCTCCTGGCCACCCTTGCCGGGGGTCACGCCGCCGACCATCTGGGTGCCATAGGCGATCGCCTGCTCGGAGTGGAAGGTCCCCTGGCCGCCAGTGAAGCCCTGGCAGATGACCTTGGTGTTCTTGTCGATCAGGATGCTCATTACTTGCCCTCCGCTGCCTTGACGACCTGCTGAGCCGCGTCGGTCAGGCTCTTGGCAGCGATGATGTTCAGACCGCTGGAGGCCAGTTTCTCGGCACCCAGCTCGGCGTTATTACCCTCGAGACGCACCACCACCGGCACGTTGACACCGACCTGCTCGACGGCACCGATGATGCCCTCGGCGATCATGTCGCAGCGCACGATGCCGCCGAAGATGTTGACCAGCACGGCCTTCACGGAATCGTCGGAGAGGATGATCTTGAACGCCTCGGCCACCCGCTCCTTGGTCGCGCCGCCCCCCACGTCGAGGAAGTTGGCCGGCTGGCCGCCGTTGAGCTTGATGATGTCCATGGTGCCCATGGCCAGGCCAGCACCGTTGACCATGCAGCCGATGTTGCCGTCCAGGGCCACGTAGTTCAGGTCCCAGGCCGCGGCCTCGGCCTCGCGGGAATCCTCCTGGGAGGGGTCGCGCATGGCCTGCAGGTCCGGGTGACGGTACAGGGCGTTGCCGTCCAGGTTGATCTTGGCGTCGAGGCAGTGCAGGTTGCCCTCGTCGGTGATCACCAGCGGGTTGATTTCCAGCAGCGCCAGGTCCTTGTCGTGGAACAGCTTGGACAGCCCCAGGAAGATCTTGGTGAACTGCTTGACCTGGTCGCCCGACAGGCCCAGGGCAAAGGCCAGCTCACGCGCCTGGTACGGCTGGGCGCCGACCAGCGGGTCGATCTCGGCCTTGAGAATCTTCTCGGGGGTTTCCTCGGCGACCTTCTCGATTTCCACGCCGCCCTCGGTGGAGGCCATGAAGACCACCCGGCGCGTGGCGCGATCGACCACGGCCCCCAGGTAGAGCTCGTTGGCGATGTCGGTGCAGTTCTCGACCAGGATCTTGGCGACCGGCTGACCGTGCTCGTCGGTCTGGAAGGTCACCAGGTTCTTGCCCAGCCACTGCTCGGCGAAGGCCTTGGCCTCCTCCGGGCTCTTGATCAGCTTGACGCCGCCGGCCTTGCCGCGACCCCCGGCATGCACCTGGGCCTTGACGACCCACATCTCGCCGCCGATCTTCTTGCAGGCTTCCGCCGCTTCCTCGGGGGTGTCGACAGCGAAGCCCTTGGAAACCGGCAGACCATAGTCGGCAAACAGCTGTTTGCTCTGATACTCGTGAAGGTTCATCGATTCATGCCATTGGTTGCATGTGACTCGAACGGTAGCCGTGACGGCGCCCGGGCGGCGCGAGGGTCAGGCTACCACCGGCCCCTTCCGATACTTGGCCGGAAGGGATGCGCCGCCCTCGGGCGGCGCTTGTTGTCTTACTTGCGTTTCTTGCGGTTGGCCATATGGATGGCATGGCCTTCCACGGCCAGCGCGGCCTCGTGCACGGCTTCCGACATGGTCGGGTGCGCGTAGCAGGAGAGCGCCAGGTCCTCGGCGCTGGAGCCAAACTCCATGGCAATCACGCCCTGGGCAATCATCTCGCCGGCGTGCTGGCCGACGATGTGCATGCCCAGCATACGATCGGTCTCGGCGTCGGCGATCACCTTGGCCTGACCCTCGGTGGCATTGTTGGCCATGGCGCGACCGCTGGCGGCGAACGGGAAGGCGCCGGTCTTGACCTTGATGCCGGCGGCCTTGGCGTCCTGCTCGGTCATGCCGACCCAGGCCACTTCCGGGAAGGTATAGATGACGTTGGGGATGGCATCATAGTTCATCTCGGCCTTGTGGCCGGCGATGATGTCCGCAACCATGATGCCCTCCTCGGAGGCCTTGTGCGCCAGCATCGGGCCCCGCACGCAGTCGCCGATGGCATAGACGCCCGGGACGCTGGTCCGGCACTGGTCGTCGACGTGGATGAAGCCCCGCTCGTCGAGGTCGACGCCGACGCCGTCACCGATCACGCCCTTGGTGTAGGGCTTGCGGCCAACACAGACGATCAGCTTGTCGAAGGTGAGCTCCTGCTCGCCCTGGCTGTCGGAGTACTTGACCACGACCTCGTCGCCCTTGACCTCGGAGCCGGTGACGCGGGCACCGAGCTTGATGTCCAGGCCCTGCTTCTTGAGCAGCTTCTGGGTTTCCTTGGCGATGGCGGAATCGACCATCGGCAGGAAGTCATCCATGGCCTCGAGGACGGTGACCTCGCTGCCCAGGCGGCTCCACACGCTGCCGAGTTCGAGGCCGATGACACCGGCGCCGATCACCCCCAGCCGCTTCGGGGTCTCCTGGAATTCCAGGGCCCCGGTGGAGTCGACGATCAGCCCCTCGGTCAGCGGCGTCGGCGGGATCTCCACCGGCACGGAACCGGCGGCGACGACGATGTTGTCCGCCTCATAGCTGGCACTGTTGCCGTCCTTGTCGGTGACCTCGACCTGCTTGCTGCCGGTCACCTTGCCGGTGCCTTCCAGGGCAGTGACGCCGTTGGCCTTGAACAGGCCGGCGATGCCGCCGGTCAGGTTCTTAACGATCGTGTCCTTGCGGGCCATCATCTTCTTGACGTCCATGGTGACGTCACCGGCCTCGATCCCCATGTCGTCGAAGTCATGCTTGGCCTCGACGAACTTGTGGGAGGCCTCCAGCAGCGCCTTGGACGGGATGCAACCCACGTTCAGGCAGGTCCCGCCGTGGACCACCTTGCCTTCCTTGCCGATCCACTTCTCGACACAGGCGGTCTTCAGGCCCAGCTGAGCGGCACGGATGGCGGCAACGTAGCCGCCGGGGCCCGCACCAATGACGATCACATCAAACTTGTCGGCCATGTTGGCTCCTATGCATTGCGCTTCGCTGAAATACGTAGTGCGGTCCGCGGATCAGATGTCCAGCAGCAGGCGCGCCGGATCCTCGAGCAGTTCCTTGATGGTCACCAGGAATTGCACCGCGTCCTTGCCGTCGATCATGCGGTGATCGTATGACAGCGCCAGGTACATCATCGGGCGGATCTCGACCTGGCCGTTCACCGCCATGGGGCGCTCCTGGATCTTGTGCATGCCCAGGATGGCGGTCTGCGGCGGGTTGAGGATCGGCGTCGACATCAGCGAGCCGAAGATACCGCCGTTGGTGATGGTGAAGGTGCCACCCTGCATCTCGTCGATGCCGAGCTTGCCGTCACGGGCGCGCTTGCCGAAATCGACGATGCCCTTCTCGACGTCGGCGATCTTCATGCTGTCGGTGTCACGCAGCACCGGCACGACCAGGCCACGATCCGTGGACACGGCCACCCCGATGTCCTGGTAGCCGTGATAGACGATGTCGGTGCCGTCGATGGAGGCGTTGACGTCCGGGAAGCGCTTGAGGGCCTCGGAGGCCGCCTTGACGAAGAAGCCCATGAAGCCGAGCTTGGTGTCGTGGGCCTTGAGGAAGGTGTCCTTGTACTGGGCGCGCAGGTCCATGACCGCACCCATGTCCACCTCGTTGTAGGTGGTCAGCATGGCGGCCGTCTGCTGGGCCTGGACCAGGCGCTTGGCGATGGTCTGGCGCAGGCGGCTCATCGGCACGCGCTTCTCGGGGCGCTCACCCTCGACGGCCGGGGCGGCGGCTGCGGCAGCCTGGACCGCACCGCCAGCCGGCTTGGTCGCCTTCTTGGCGGAGCCATCCTTCACGGCCTTCTGCACGTCTTCCTTGAGGACGCGGCCGCCCTTGCCGGTGCCCTCGAGCTTGCTGACGTCGAGGTCGTGCTCGGCGACCAGCTTGCGGGCTGCCGGGGCGAGGATCTTGTCGCCGACCTTCGCGTCGCTGGCGCCATCGTCGGCGGACGCCGGCGCCTTGTCCTCGCCGCCGCTCTCGTCGGCACCGCCGGCACCCTCGGTGAACAGCGCGAGCACGGCCTCGGACTCCACCTGGCTGCCCTCCTCGGCCTTGATCTCGCTGAGCGCGCCGTCGGCCGGCGCCACCACCTCGAGCACCACCTTGTCGGTCTCGATCTCGGCCAGTACCTCGTCGCGCTTGACCGCCTCGCCGACCTGCTTGTTCCAGCTGGCCACGGTGCCTTCCTGGATGGACTCGGGGAAGGTCGGGGCCTTCACCTCGTGCTGCTTGCCGCCGCCGGCCGGTGCCTTGGCCTCGGCCGGTGCCTTGGCCTCGGCTGGCGCCTCGGACGCGGCCTCGGCCCCGCCCCTCTCGCCGCCGCTTGCGGCGCCCTCGCCAATCCGGCCCAGCACTTGCTCAGACTCGACGGTATCGCCTTCCTCCACCAGCACCTCGGCGAGGGTGCCGGCCTCGGGTGCCACGACCTCGAGCACCACCTTGTCGGTCTCGATCTCGACGATCAGCTCGTCACGCTCGACGCTGTCGCCCGGCTTCTTGTGCCAGGCGGCCACGCTGCCTTCGGCAACGGATTCCGGAAAGGTGGGTGCCTTGATCTCGGTAGCCATGTCGTTTCCCTTGTGTGTTCTCTCTCGTCCCGGTGGGCTGCCTTAGAGGTTGAAGGCGTCTTCCACCAGCTGGCGCTGCTGTTCGGTATGCACGGACATGTAGCCCGCCGCGGGGGCTGCCGAGGCCGGCCGGCCGGCAAACTTGAGCTTGCCGCCCAGGCCCGCCTTGAGGCGTTCGGCGACGCTCCGCATGTGGTGCTGGCTGGGATACCAGGCCCCCTGGTTGAGCGGCTCCTCCTGGCACCACACCACGTCGGTGACATTGGTGTAGTGCTGGATCGCCTCGAAGAGCTCTTCTTCGGGGAAGGGGTAGAGCTGCTCGAGGCGCAGGATGGCCACGTCGTCCCGAGCGTTCTCCTCGCGCCAGTTGGCCAGGTCGTAGTAGACCTTGCCGGCACACAGGACGATGCGCTCGACCTGCGCCGCCTCGCGCTCGCCCTGGTCGGGGATGACCATCTGGAAGGTGCCGTTGGCCAGTTCGTCCAGGCTGGACGTGGCCTCCTTGTGGCGCAGCAGGCTCTTGGGCGACATCACCACCAGGGGCTTTCTCAGCTTGCGGATCACCTGGCGACGCAGCAGATGGAAGATCTGGGCCGGGGTGGTCGGCACGCAGACTTGCATGTTGTGCTCGGCACACAGCTGCAGGAAGCGCTCGAGGCGCGCCGAGGAGTGCTCGGGGCCCTGTCCCTCGTAGCCATGGGGCAGCAGCATGGTCAGACCGCACAGCCGCTCCCACTTGGTCTCGCCCGAGGAGATGAACTGGTCGACCACCACCTGGGCGCCGTTGAAGAAGTCACCGAACTGGGCTTCCCAGATCACCAGATCGTTGGGGGCCGTGGTCGAGTAGCCGTACTCGAAGGCCAGCACCGCCTCTTCCGACAGGAAGGAGTCGTGGATGGTGAAGCGTGGCTGGCCATCGGCCAGGTGCTGGAGCGGCACGTAGGTAGTGCCGTCCTTCTGGTTGTGCACGACGGCGTGGCGATGCGAGAAGGTACCGCGACCCACGTCCTGGCCGGTCAGGCGTACCGGATGGCCCTGGTCGAGCAGGGTGGCATAGGCCAGGGTCTCGGCGAACCCCCAGTTGGCGGCCATGCCGCCGGCCTGCATCTTGCGGCGATCATCATAGATCTTGGCCACCTGGCGCTGGACAGCGATGCCGTCGGGGATCTCGCACATCCGCGCTGCCAGGTGCTGCAGGCGCTTGAGGTCGAAACTGGTATCGGTGTGGCCAGACCACTCGTGGCCCAGGTAGGGCTTCCAGTTGACGAACAGCGCCGTATTGGGCTTCTGCACCAGGGCATTGGCGACGTGGTTGCCGGCCACCAGATCGTCCCGGTACTTCTCCATCATGGCCTTGGCATCGTCGTCGCTGAGCAGCCCCTGCTTGACCAGGCGCTCGACGTAGCGGGTCCGCGAGGACGGGTGGGCCTTGATCTTGCCGTACATCATCGGCTGGGTGCCGGAGGGCTCGTCCGCCTCGTTGTGACCGCGGCGGCGATAGCAGACCAGATCGATGACCACGTCCTTCTTGAACTGCTGACGATAGTCCAGCGCCACCTGGGTGGCATGCAGCACGGCATCGGGATCGTCGCCATTGACGTGGAAGATCGGCGCCTGGACCATCTTGGCGATATCGGTGCAGTACTCGGTGGAACGCGAGTCCAGCGGGTGCGAGGTGGTGAAACCCACCTGGTTGTTGATCACGATATGCACCGTACCGCCGGTGCGGTAGGCGCGGGTCTGGGACATCTGGAAGGTCTCCATGACCACGCCCTGGCCGGCGAAGGCCGCGTCACCGTGCACGTTGATCGGCAGCACCTTGCCACCTTCATGGTCGTTGCGGCGATCCTGGCGGGCCCGTACCGAGCCCTCCACCACCGGCGCGACGATCTCCAGATGGGAGGGGTTGAACGACAGCGCCAGGTGGACCTCGCCCCCCGGTGTCATGACGTTCGAGCTGAACCCCTGGTGGTACTTGACGTCACCGGAGCCTCGCTCGACCACCTTCTTGCCGTCGAACTCGTCGATCAGTTCGGAGGGGTTCTTGCCGAGGATGTTGACCAGCACATTGAGACGCCCGCGGTGGGCCATGCCGATCACCACTTCCTTGGTGCCGTAGCCACCGGCGCGCTGGATCAACTCGTCCATCATGGGAATGAAGGACTCACCGCCTTCCAGGCCAAAGCGCTTGGTGCCAGGGTACTTGGAGGCCAGGTAGCTCTCCAGACCCTCTGCGGCGCTCAGGCGCTCCAGTACGTGCTTGCGCACGTCATCGCTGAACCTTGGTGCCGAGCGCACCGACTCGAAACGCTGCTGCAGCCAGCGTTTCTCCTCGGTGTCGACGATATGCATGATCTCGCAGCCGATGCTTCGGCAATAGGTCTGCTCCAGCGCCTCGACGATCTCCTTCAGCGGCGCCTTGTCCACGCCGAGAAAGAAGGAACCGGTCTGGAACTCGGTGTCCAGGTCGGCCTTGGAGAGCTGATGGAAGGACAGGTCGAGGTCGGGCACCGGGGTCGGGCTGCGCAGATCGAGGGGATCGATGTTGGCCTTCTGGTGCCCGCGGAAGCGGTAGGCGTTGATCAGCTGCAGCACCTTGACCTGCTTGCGGCTCGCGTCGCTCTCGGAGGCGGCGGCGGTCTGGGCGGTGCGGCGCTGACGGCCTAGCTGATAGAACTCTTCTCGGGTCGGGGCAAGCGGAACGTCGCTGGTGGCGCTGCCGTCAGGTCTCGGCAGTTGGTCGAAGTACTGGCGCCATTCGTCGGGAACGGCGGAGGGGTCATCGAGGTACTGCTCGTAGAGCGCTTCCACATAGTGGACATTACTGCCACTGACGTGGGAGGAGCGCCACATCAACTCCATTATGCCTTGTTGCATTTCTCGGTCACCCTGCACTGATGGGGTGGTATCGGCGTCGCCACGGCTCACCCGTGGCGACATCGGGGGTGGCCTGCCGAGGCCGGACACCTTTCATTCGATGGTCAAGAGCCGGTGCACAAGGCACCGGCTCTTCGACGACACACCGGGTCAAGGCTGCGACCACGTGCCGCAGCTCAGGGCCGGTGCGTATGATAACAAGCCGACGGCCACGATTTAAGTGGCATTCGCCAGCAGCATCTCGCGGATCTTGCCGATCGCACGTGTCGGGTTGAGACCCTTGGGGCATACGGCCACGCAGTTCATGATGCCCCGGCAGCGGAATACGGAGAACGGATCTTCGAGCTCGGCCAGGCGCTCGCGAGTGGCCTCGTCCCGGGAGTCAGCCAGGAAGCGATAGGCCTGCAGCAGGCCGGCCGGGCCAACGAACTTGTCCGGGTTCCACCAGAACGACGGGCAGGCGGTCGAACAGCAGGCGCACAGGATGCACTCGTAGAGACCGTCGAGCTTGTCGCGCTCCTCCGGCGACTGCAGGCGCTCGATGGCCGGCGCCGGCTGGTCGTTCTGCAGGTACGGCTGGATGCGCTCGTACTGCTTGTAGAACAGCCCCATGTCGACCACCAGGTCACGGATCACCGGCAGGCCGGGCAGCGGACGCAGCGTGAGCTTGCCCTTCTTGACCACCTCGGACAGCGGCGTGATGCAGGCCAGGCCGTTCTTGCCGTTCATGTTCATGCCGTCGGAACCGCAAACGCCCTCGCGGCAGCTGCGACGATAGGCCAGGCCGTTGTCCTGTTCCTTCACCAGATGCAGCACATCCAGCACCATCAGGTCGCGACCCTGGGTGTCGACCTGGAACTCCTCCATGTAGGGGGCGGAGTCCGTTTCCGGGTTGTAGCGGTACAGGGATACCTGAAGCTTGGACATCGTGACTCCCCCTCAGTAAGTGCGGACTTTCGGCTCGAACATGTCGACGGTCTTGGGCGCGAAGTTGACCTCGCGCTGTCCCAGTCGCTTCTCGGCCGGGAAGTACATCGAGTGCTTCAGCCAGTTGACGTCGTCGCGATCCGGGTAATCGTAGCGGGAATGGGCGCCACGACTTTCCTTGCGCTCCAGGGCAGCAACGGCGGTGGCCTCGGCAACCTCCATCAGATTGTCGAGCTCCAGTGCCTCCACCCGGGCGGTGTTGAAGGTGTTCGACTTGTCCGGCAGGTAGGCATTGTTGATGCGCTCACGGAGCTCTGCCAGCTGCTTGACGCCCTTCTGCATGTTGTCTTCCTGACGGAAGACGCCGAAGGCGTTCTGCATGATGTCCTGCAGATCGCGCTTGAGCTCGGGCACGGTCTCGCCACTCTCGGATTCGTTCCAGCGGTTCATGCGCTTCATGGCCGACTCGACGTCGGACTCGCTGGCCTCGAGGTACTCGATGCCCTCGTTGAGGGCGCTCTCGATGAACATGCCGGCGGCACGGCCGAAGACCACCAGGTCGAGCAACGAGTTGCCGCCCAGGCGATTGGCACCGTGCACCGAGACACAGGCCGCCTCGCCGCAGGCGAACAGGCCGTTGATGATCTTGTCGTTGCCCTCGGCGTCTTGCATGATCGCCTGCCCGTGCACGTTGGTGGGCACGCCACCCATCATGTAGTGGCAGGTCGGCACCACCGGGATCGGCTCCTTGGCCGGATCCACGTGGGCAAAGGTCTTGGACAGCTCGACGATGCCCGGCAGGCGCTTGCCGAGGACTTCCTCGCCCAGATGGTCCAGCTTGAGGTAGACGTGGTCGCCCTTCTCGCCGCAACCACGGCCCTCGAGGATCTCCATGACCATGGAGCGGGCGACCACGTCACGGCCGGCCAGGTCCTTGGCGTTGGGCGCATAGCGCTCCATGAAACGCTCGCCGTCCTTGTTGATCAGGTAGCCGCCCTCGCCGCGGCAGCCCTCGGTCACCAGGGTGCCCGCGCCGTAGATGCCGGTCGGGTGGAACTGCCACATTTCCATGTCCTGCATCGGGAAACCGGCGCGCAGCGCCATGCCGATGCCGTCCCCGGTGTTGATCAGGGCGTTGGTGGTGGAGGCGTAGATCCGGCCGGAGCCGCCGGTGGCCAGGACGGTGGCCTTGGACTTGACGTGAACCACGTCGCCGGTCTCGATGTCCATGGCGATGCAACCCACCACATCGCCGTTGGCGTTTTTGACCAGGTCGACGGCGTACCACTCGTTGAGGAAGGTGGTATTGTTCTTCAGGTTGTTCTGGTAAAGGGTGTGCAGCAGCGCATGGCCGGTCCGGTCGGCGGCGGCGCAGGTGCGGGCGGCCTGCCCTCCCTCACCGAAGTTCTTGGACTGGCCGCCGAACGGGCGCTGGTAGATGCGACCGTTGTCGAAGCGGGAGAACGGCAGGCCCATGTGCTCCAGCTCGAAGACCGCCTTGGGGCCCTCGGAGCACATGTATTCGGCGGCGTCCTGGTCGGCGATGTAGTCCCCGCCCTTGACGGTGTCGTACATGTGCCAGCGCCAGTCGTCGTTGGGGTCGGCGGAGGCGATGGCACAGGTGATGCCGCCCTGGGCGGACACGGTGTGCGAGCGGGTCGGGAAGACCTTGGACAGCACGGCAGTCTTCTTGCCGGACTTGGCCAGCTCGAGGGCGGCCCGCAGGCCGGCACCGCCACCGCCGATGATGATGGCGTCGAAGGTCAGGCTACGCAGGTTGGACATGGATCAGGCTCCCCACAGAACTTGGATGCCCCAGACCAGGAACACGAAGATGGCCAGGATGATGACGGTCTGGGTCGCAATACGAATGCCGGTCGGCTTGAGATAGTCGGTGGTCACGGTCCACAGCCCGACCCAGGCGTGGGCGGCCAGGGACACGAAGGCCAGCAGCGAGAAGATACGCATCCATGTCTGGGCGAAGAGCCCGTTCCAGGTCATGTAATCCAGGCCCGGATGCAGCAGCAGGTAGCCGACAATAAAGAGAGAGTAGAGGGCCAGAATGATGGCCGAGACGCGCTGGACAAGCCAGTCGGACAGACCGCTGCGTCCGAAGTTCGTGACGTTGGTTACCATACCCAGACTCCAGCCAGAATGATCAGGACCACGCTCACCACGACGGTGATCTGTGCCTTCTTGACGCCCCCCTCGAGGGTCACGCCGATGTCGATATCCATCAGCAGGTGCTTGATGCCGGCCACGAAGTGAAAGGCCAGCGCCGACAGCAGTCCCCAGGCGATCAGCTTGGCCAGGAAATTGTGAGCCAGCGCGTCGGTCACGGCGGCGAAGCCGGCGGGCGACGACAGTGACGTGTCGAGGGCCCAGAAGGCGAAGATCAGGCCGATGAAAAGGATGACGCCGGTGATGCGGTGGGCAATCGACGTCAAGGCGGGGAGGGGGAACTGTATCGTGGACAGGTCCAGATTTACGGGTCGTTTGCTATTCACGGCTCTCTACACACTCTCTTGGCCCGCGGGTGGACGCTCGGGCGAGGCCCGACACGGGCGGTGGTTTCGGGAAGGGACAGGACCATGACCCCTGGGGGGTCGTGATCGTCGTTTCCTGCCAGTCGCGCGACAGGATTATAGGGTCATGCCCCACCCATGACAAATGGCCGTCCCGCCGACTCGACCATGGTGGAAGGCCCCGAAGTGTGCCCGAAATACCGTCGTCAGGGGACTTGTCCCGATGACGTCGCGGGCCGCGGCGGGCCGGGGCTGCGGATGATGCAGAGCATCATTTCCTGTACAGAAAGTATACTAGCAGAAGGACCTGGTACAGCACGAGAAGGGCTATGGGCTAATTGACAATCTCCAAGACGCTTCTATAGTGGGCGAACCTTTTCGCCGGCAAGTTCTGCGAAATAACGACTTATCGCGCCACCATGAACTCGAGAGGAGGCCAGTTATGGCTGACAGAAAAGCGACATTGACGGTAGAGGGTCTGGACCAGCCGATCGATCTGCCGATCTACTCGGGCACCGTGGGGCCAGACGTCATCGATGTGCGCGGCCTCGGCGCGCAGGGCCTCTTTACCTACGACCCCGGCTTCATGGCGACCTCCTCTTGCCAGTCGGCGATCACCTACATCGATGGCGGCAAGGGCGTCCTGCTGCACCGCGGCTACCCCATCGAGCAACTGGCGAAGCACTCGAACTTCGTCGAGATGTGCTACATGCTGCTGTTCGGCGAACTGCCCGACAAGGCCCAGTACCAGGATTTCGAGGGTCGCGTGCGCGGCCACACCATGGTCCACGAGCAACTGGCCAACTTCTACAAGGGCTTCCGGCGCGACGCCCACCCGATGTCCATCCTGTGCGGCGTGGTTGGCGGCCTGGCGGCCTTCTACCATGACCACCTGGACATCACCCAGCCGCAGGACCGCGAGATCAGCGCCATTCGCCTGATCGCCAAGATGCCAACGATCGCGGCGATGTCCTACAAGTACAATATTGGCCAGCCGTTCAACTATCCCCGCAACGACCTGAGCTATGCAGAGAACTTTCTCTACATGATGTTCAGCAACCCTTGCGAGGAGTATCGGGTCAATCCGGTGTTCGCCAAGGCCATGGACCGCATCTTCATGCTGCATGCCGACCATGAGCAGAACGCCTCCACCTCCACGGTGCGCCTGGCCGGCTCCACCGGGGCCAATCCCTTCGCCTGCATCAGCGCCGGCATCGCCGCCCTCTGGGGCCCGGCCCATGGTGGTGCCAACGAGGCCGTGCTGAACATGCTCGACGAGATCGGCGACGAGTCCGAGGAGAACATTCAGCGCTTTATCGACAAGGCCAAGGACAAGGACGATCCCTTCAAGCTGATGGGCTTCGGGCACCGCGTCTACCGCAACTTCGATCCGCGGGCCAAGGTGATGAAGGAGACCTGCGACGAGGTACTGGCCGAGCTGGGCATGGCCGACGATCCCCAGCTCAAGATCGCCAAGCGCCTGGAGCAGATCGCCCTGGAGGACGAGTACTTCATCGAGCGCAAGCTGTACCCCAATGTCGACTTCTACTCCGGCATCATCCTCAAGGCCATGGGCATCCCGACCAACATGTTCACCGTGATCTTCGCGGTGTCTCGGACCATCGGCTGGATCTCCCACTGGAACGAGATGGTCACCGACAGCTACAAGATCGGCCGCCCGCGCCAGCTCTATGTGGGTCACGACCAGCGCGACTATCCCAGCGAGTAAGTCGCCACCCTGCAGCATCCTTGAAGAAGGCCGCCCCCGGGCGGCCTTCTGCGTTTCGAAGACCATCAAGCGAGGAGACCGAACATGCCGCAAGACATCTCCACTGTCGCCTTTATCGGCCTCGGCGTCATGGGCTTCCCCATGGCCGGCCACCTGGCCACAGCCGGCTGCACCGTCCGGGTCTACAACCGCACCACCGGCAAGGCCGCCGCCTGGGTGGCCGAGTACGGCGGCAGCCATCATGCCACGCCAAGCGAGGCCGCACGGGGCGCCGACCTGGTGCTGGTCTGCGTCGGCAACGATGATGATGTCCGCCAGGTGACCCAGGGTGACGGCGGTGCCCTGCAGGGCATGGCCCCGGGCAGCCTGCTGGTGGATCACACCACGGCGTCCGCCGAGCTGGCCAGCGAGCTCGACGTCGCCTGCCGCGAGCGGCAGATTGGCTTTCTGGACGCTCCGGTATCCGGCGGCCAGCAGGGGGCCGAAACGGGAGCGCTGACCATCATGTGCGGCGGCGAGCCAGCGGATTTCGCGCGGGCTCGCCCCCTGCTCGATCATTACGGACGAGCGGTGAACCTGATGGGGGCGGCCGGCAGCGGCCAGTTGACCAAGATGGTCAACCAGATCTGCATCGGTGGGCTGATCCAGGGGCTGGCCGAGGGCCTGCACTTCGCCGACAAGGCCGGCCTGGACCCGTCCCGGGTGGTGGAGGTCATCAGCCAGGGGGCCGCCGGCTCCTGGCAGATGGACAACCGGCACCGGACCATGATCGCCGACGAGTATGACCACGGCTTCGCCGTGGACTGGATGCGCAAGGACCTGGGGATCTGCCTGGACCAGGCACGACGCCTCGGCGCCCGCCTGCCAGTGACCGCCCTGGTGGACCAGTTCTATGCTGACGTCCAGGCGATGGGAGGCGGCCGCTGGGATACCTCTTCCCTGCTGCGCCGCCTGCGCGACCCGGACACGAAATGACAGCTCGGGCGGGGGGGACCGCCCGGCCGGGGCACCCCTGCCTGCGGGCAGGCCGACCCCACCGCGCCCCACCGCCCCATGCCTTGCCTGACGCTGTAGCGTTTTCCACACATTCTGTGGATAAACCTGTTTAAAACCCTTAGACAAGCGCCTCGAATCGCCATGAACAGCGGCTCCGACTCAGATTGATCAATTTTTGACCTGCTCTAATTAATTGATTTTAAAGGAGTTATACAAAAAGCCCACTAGCACGGGGCCTCGTGGGCAATTTATTCACAGAAGGAGGCGCTGGAACGGGGCTCGTGGACAAGTCAAGAGGAAATGTACCACTTTCTTAATGCGATAGTATGAGATGCCATCGCCTCAGGATGACAAAAGACATCCGAAGGGCGGGCATAAAAAAAGACGCTCGCAGCGCCTGGGGATAATTCGGAAGAGTGGCGTCCCATAGGGGGTTCGAACCCCTGTTCCCGCCGTGAAAGGGCGGTGTCCTAGACCACTAGACGAATGGGACGCATCGACTTCGTTCGAGAAGGTGGTGGAGCCTAGCGGGATCGAACCGCTGACCTCGACACTGCCAGTGTCGCGCTCTCCCAGCTGAGCTAAGGCCCCGCATCTCGTGAAGACGAGGCGTATAATACTGATTCCCCTCGCCTTCGTCAACCCCCTCGTGCTTCGCACAAGAGCTTTAAGCTGTAAGCCTGAAGCTGGAAGAGGAACACAGCCCACGTCGGGGCTCCCATCGGACCTCGGCAACCCCGCTGCCGGGCTTGCCGAGGTGTTCTTGAAGCTTACAGCTTACGGCTTACAGTTCCCGATATTCCTTCTCGAAGCGCTTGGTCTGCTTCTTGGACACGCCGCCGAGCACCGCGATGGCGTGGCGCAGACGGGCCCGGGTCATGTCGGAGCCGAGGATCGCCATGGCGTCCATCACCGAGGTGCTGGACGCCGAACCGGTGATGGCGATGAAGACCGGCGCCAGAAAATCCTTCATCTTCAGCTCGAAGTGGGACGCCAGTGCCTTCACCTCGGCGAGCAGGGTGTCCTTGTGCCAGGCCGGCACGACCTCGAAGCGCCACACCAGGAACTGCAGCAGCTTGACCAGGTCCTCGCGCCCCAGCTTGACCGCATCGAAGCTCGCTTCGTCGATCGCCGGCAGCCCCGAGAAGAAATGCCCCGCCAGCGGCATGACATCGGACAGGGTCTCCACCCGCGGGCGCACCTGGGGCAGGATCTGGCGCACGTAGTCCTCGTTGAAGGCCCAATCGCGCAGGGCCTTGAGGAAGGCCTCATCGTCGAGGTCCTCGCGAATATACAGGCCGTTCAGCCAGGTCAGCTTCTGCAGATCGAAGACCGGCCCGCCCAAGGACACCCGCTGGATGTCGAAATGGCTCATCATCTCGTCGAGGGTGAACTTCTCGCGCTCGTCGGGCATCGACCAGCCCATGCGCCCCAGGTAGTTGGTCACCGCCTGGGGCAGGAAGCCCATGCGCCGGTAGTAGTTGATGGACGTGGGGTTCTTGCGCTTGGAGAGCTTGGACTTGTCCGGGTTGCGCAGCAGCGGCATATGGCAGAGCACCGGCATCTTCCAGCCGAAGTACTCGTAGAGCAGCTGGTGCTTGGGGGCGGAGTTGATCCACTCCTCGCCACGCAGCACATGGGTGATCCCCATCAGGTGGTCATCGACGACGTTGGCCAGGTGGTAGGTCGGCATGCCGTCGGACTTGAGCAGGATCTGGGCATCGACCTGGGCCCAGTCCACCTCGATGACCCCGCGCAGCATGTCCTCGACCACGCAGGTGCCGCTGGCCGGCACCTGCATGCGCACCACATGGGGCCAGCCCTCGCGCTCCCGGCGAGCCTGCTCGTCGGCGGGCAGGGCCAGATCGGCAGGCTTCAGCGCCAGGTGCAGCCCGGCGGCCTTGCGGGCCTCGCGCAGCTCGTCGAGCTCCTCGCTGGTCCGGTAGCAGCGGAAGGCATGCCCGGCCTCGATCAGCTGCCGCGCATACTCGCCGTAGATATCCCCGCGCTCGCTCTGCCGATAGGGACCGTGCGGCCCCCCCACGTCGGGGCCCTCGTCCCATTCCAGCCCCAGCCAGCGCAGCGAGTCGAGGATCATCTGCTCCGACTCCTCGGTGGAACGCACCCGGTCGGTATCCTCGATCCGCAGGATGAACTGCCCGCCATGCTGGCGAGCGAAGCACAGGTTGAACAGGGCGATATAGGCAGTGCCCACATGGGGGTCACCGGTGGGAGACGGCGCGATACGAGTACGTACGGTCATGTCGTCCTTGGTCCAATGGTGGGAATGGGGCCCTGAGCCAGGGCGGATGGCCGCATTATACGCACCTGGCCCATGGCGGGCAGCCGTGGCCACGGAATCATTTGTGGCTGCGGCGGTCCATCCTTGAATATTTCGACGACGCGCAAGGAGCGACCATGCTGCCCCAGCTACCCGACGGTTTCTCTGCCTTGGTGACCGGCGCCTCCGGTGGCATCGGCACGGCCCTGGTCGAGAAACTGCTGGCGAGCCCACGTCCCGGCCGGGTCTATGCGGTGAGCCGGCAGGCCATTTGCCACCCCGACCCTCGCCTGACCGCCCTGCCCCTGGACATCACCACCCCACAGGGCCGCGCGGGGCTGGCCGAGGCGATCGGCGACACGCCGCTGCATCTGCTCATCAACACCGTGGGGCTGCTGCACGATACCCAGGCTGGCATCGCGCCGGAGAAGAAGTTGGGCGACCTCGACGCCGAGGCGCTGTCCCGGCTCTTCCAGGTCAATGCCGCCACCCCGGCACTGTTGCTCGGGACATTGGAAGGCTCTCTGAAGGGGCGCCATCCGGCGGTGATCGCCAGCCTCTCGGCGCGGGTCGGGTCGATTGGCGACAACCGGCTGGGTGGCTGGTATGCCTACCGGGCCAGCAAGGCAGCGCATAATATGTTGATGAAGACCGTCGCGGTGGAGATGCATCGGCTGAACCCGCAGGCCATCGTGGTGTGCCTGCATCCGGGCACCACCGATACCCCCCTGTCGGCCCCCTTCCAGTCCCGTGTCCCCGAGGGCAAGCTGTTCTCGACGGCCTTCGTGGCCGAACGGCTGCTGGAGGTCCTGGGCCGGCGGACACCGGAGGACAGTGGCGACTTTCGCGACTGGAACGACGACCCGATTGCCTGGTGACGGCGATGCTCATGGATTGGCGCAGCGTTGATGCGCGCTATTGCACAGTCATGGACGATCACGGACCATGCTTTCTTTCCTACCACTGACAGGTATGCGTCATGGATACACTCGGCCCACGGATCAAGCAGCTTAGGCTGGAGGCCAAGCTCAACAAGGCCGCCCTGGCTCGCCGAGTCGGCGTCTCGGACGTGACCATCTCATACTGGGAGTCCGGGGCCATCAAGCAGATCGGCCACGAGCGCCTGGTGGCCCTCGCCCAGGCCCTGAACTGTCCGCTCTCGGCGCTGCTGGACGGTGGCACGTCACGTCCCTCCCCCCTCTACCTGCGCCACGAACTTCCCGAGCCCTGGCAGGCCAGCAACAGCAAGGGCATCGAGCTGCCGATGGAGTTGACCCCGGCCCAGCGCTGGGACGGTGACTGCCACCTGGTGACGCCCGCCCCGGGCGAGACCTTCGACTTCCTGTGTCAGGGGGATCTGGCGGCCGTCGCGCCCACCGACATCTTTCGCCAGCCAGGCCTGTACCTCGTCGAGGAGGCCGGCCGCCTGGTGATCCGCCGGGTCCATCAGGGGCCCACTGGGGAATTGATGTTCCAGGGGCAGAACGACGCCGAGGCTCGCCCCTACACCCCCGATTGCCGACTGGTCGCCAAGCTGGTGGCCCTGTGGCGCCACGAGCCGCTGTGACGCCTCCCCCCGTCCACCCGGGCGGTGGCTTGTTAGCGAAGTCCTGGCGGGCTTACTCCAGCGCCTGCACCTCCACCTTGTCGGTCGTCCGCCTCGGCTGGCTGCCGACCAGGAAACGCTCACTGGCACTGATCACACGCCCCAGGCCATGGCGGGATTCCTCGACCAAAGGGCCGCTCAGGTGCTCACCCTGCGCACCGAGACGGGCCCGGACCTCAGGGGGCTGAATACTGACAGCCGGCATGTTGATCGTGATGCGATAGCCGCCATCCGGCAGGCCGCTGCCGGGACCGAACGGGCCGGCGGCGAAACGGCCACCCTCGACCTCGGTGCGTTCCTGCCAGCGCACACCGCTCAGCTCCCGCTCCACCAGGAGCTGCAAGCGAGTGCTATCCGGGAGGTTGGTGGTGCCTTCGACCATCAGGCGGCGATCGCTGCGCAATCGCGCCGAGACGTCGATCGCCACCGCCTCGTCGAAGGGCGCGACCTCGGGTGACGGCGGCGCCGCCGCGGTCGGTTCTGGCTGGGCCACGCCGCCGAGGCGCTCCGCATCGCCGGACGCGGAATCGGAGTCGGCGTCCTCACTGCCGCCGCAGCCGACCAGCAACAGCAGCAGGCCGGCCACGCCGCTCCATCTCCATGCCTTCATGCATGTCCTCCCTGACCATGGCTCGATCGCCAGCCTAACATCCCATACCGCCTCCCCTATCAGGCAGCACTGCAGTCGCGACACAGGGTGGCATAGGGCACGGCGCCCAGGCGCCCGGCATCGATGACCTCGCCACAGCGCTCGCAGATATCACCCTGGCCCTCGCGGGTACGCGCCAGGGCATGCCGCACCTGACTGAGCTCTTCCTCGGCCTCGGCCTCGAGGGAGGCCACCACCTCGTCATCCCGGGTCTGCAGGGGCTGATCCTCCATATCCTTGTCCACTGCACCGTCCGCACGCTGCCGATGCGCCCGATAGCGCTCCAGCCGTTCCTTGAGTTCGTCACGCAGCCGCTCCAGTTGTTCCTGCCGATCACTCATGCCGTGTCTCCTGCCTGCTCATGCTTCGAGGCGGCGCGCCGCTTGCCGCCGCTTCCCCCAGCATAGGTGCTGAGGCGTCCCCGCATGCCCGGTCAGGTCATCCCCAGGGCGGCATATCCCGCCTCGGTGAGCTCGAGGCGCTCGGCCGCCCCCCGGGCATCCCGCAGTACCCGAAGCATGCCACGAGCCTCCAGGTGGTCAATATCCCTCAGCATCTCGGGCAGCTGGCTGTCTTCCCCGACATGCCCGAAGGGCGCGGACAGCACACCCCCGTGCTGCAGCACGCGGGCCAGCAGGTCCTGCTGGGATAGGCTCAGATCGTCACGCATGCCTGGCTCCTTGTGACGGCAGGCGGAGGGGCCTCGCCGATGTGAACAGTATGGGCGATCTGCCAGGTGATAGCGCCGATCGGGCCCACTTCGGCACCACCACACTTCTCGCAACCTGCGCTGCGGCTGGTAGAATACGCCCTCCCCTGGTCCGCTGCCCGTGATGCCCCATGACCGATCTCGACCGCACCTTCTCCGTCGCGCCGATGATGGATTGGACGACGCGCGACTATCGCGCCTTCGCCCGGACCCTGACCCGGCGTTCCCTGCTGTACACCGAGATGGTGACCACCGGCGCCATTCTCCACGGCAGCCCCCGCGAGCGCTTCCTCGGCCATGATGCGGTGGAGCACCCGCTGGCGCTGCAGCTTGGGGGCAGCGATGCCGGCGAGCTCGCCGAATGCGCCGCCATCGCCGAGGCCTGGGGCTACGACGAGGTGAACCTGAATGTCGGCTGCCCCAGCGACCGGGTTCAGAACAACCTGATCGGCGCCTGCCTGATGGCGCATCCTCACAAGGTGGCCGCAGCCGTCAGGGCCATGCGCGCCGCGGTGACGATCCCGGTCACCGTGAAGTGTCGCATCGGCATCAACGACCAGGACGAGGACGCCGACCTGGCCCGCTTCATCGACACCGTCGCCGACGCCGGCTGCGAGGTCTTCATCGTGCATGCGCGCAAGGCCTGGCTGGAGGGCCTGTCCCCCAAGGAGAATCGCGACGTACCGCCGCTGAACTATCCGCGGGTCCATCGGCTCAAGGCCCAGCACCCCGAGCTGCACATCGGCATCAACGGCGGCCTCAAGTCGCTCGATGACTGCCGGGTGCAGCTGCGCCACGTCGACAGCGTGATGGTCGGCCGCGAGGCCTACCAGAACCCCTGGCTGCTGGCCGGCGTCGACGAGCGGCTCTACGGCGTGCCGGGCCCGGCGGCAAGCCGCCATGCCGCGGCCCAGGCGCTGCGGCCCTATATCGCCAGTCGCCTCGAGGAAGGCGCGCGACTGAACCATCTCACCCGCCACCTGCTCGGCCTCTTCCAGGGCTGCCCCGGCGGGCGCCGCTTCCGACGCCACCTGTCCGAGAACGCTCACCGCGACGGCGCCGGCCTGGCGGTATTCGACGACGCCCTGGGCCTGGTGCCGGCGCCCGAGCCCGCACTGGCCGGCTGATCAATAGAGCGCATCCGGCGGCGCTTCCAGGCTGGACTGGAAGGTCTCCACGGCGCTCTCCGCCTCCTCGATGGCATCGAAGCGGGCGATGTGGAACAGCGCCTCACCCTCGTTGACCAGCGGCAGCCGTCCCATGCCGATGACGATACCATCGGCAATGGAGCGCACCTCCCCCTCGGCGTTGCCGAAGGGGTCGGCCACCCGTCCCAGCAACTCCCCGCTGGCCACTCTGGCCCCGAGCCGCACCCGGGGCCGCAGGATGCCGTCGATGGGGGCCCGCGCCCAGCTCGAGCCGTTGGCGATCTCCGCCGCCGGCGGGGGCCGCCGGCGCTGCTCGCCGCTGAGCATGCCCAGCCGACGCATCACCCGTAACACACCCCGCACCCCTGGGGCGATCGCCCACTCGTCGAAGCGCAGCGCCTCGCCGGCCTCGTAGGTCAGCACCGGGATGCCCCGGGTCTGGGCATAATGGCGCAGGCTCCCCTCACGCAGGTCGGCATTGAGGATCACCGGGGCACCGAAGGCATTGGCCATACGCTCGGTTTCGCCATCGGGCGTAAGCTGGGCGCGGATCTGGGGCAGGTTGGTGCGATGGATGGCCCCGGTATGCAGATCGATGATGTGTGTCGCCTGGTCGACGATCTGCTGACGGAACAGGGCTGCCACCCGCCCCCCCAGGGAACCGGACTCGCTACCGGGAAAGCAGCGGTTGAGGTCACGGCGATCCGGCAGGTAGCGACTGTGCTGCACGAAGCCGAAGACGTTGACGATGGGCACCCCGATCAGGGTCCCGCGCAGGCGCTGGATCTGACGGGAGCGCAGCAAGCGCCGCACGATCTCCACACCATTGATCTCGTCGCCATGGATGCCGCCGCACACCAGTATCACTGGCCCAGGCTGTCGCCCATGCACCACCTCCACCGGGATATACAGCGGCGCATGGGTATAGAGGCGCGCGACGGGCACGTCGATCTGGTTGCGCGATCCCGGCGCCACCCGGACGCCGGCAAGTTCGAAGGGGGCACGGGCCATGAGCCGTCCTTGTGTGACAAAAACCGTATGACAAAAACAGTGTTTCCTCATGTCCCGTTATACGCCCGGCACCAGCAAAAGACGAGCCCCGGAGCGGCAACCAGCATACATGGGCGAATGTAAAACAGCCTGTGGCTCCGGTAGAATGAGACGATGTTTTCCCGGAGGCGAAATCCCCATGGCCAGACGTACCAAGGCCGAAGCCGAGGCTACCCGGGCGGCGCTGCTGGATGCCGCCGAGGAGGTATTCTTCGACAAAGGCGTCGCCCGCACTTCCCTGGAGCAGATCGCCCGCCATGCCGGCCTGACCCGAGGCGCCGTCTACTGGCACTTCCGCAACAAGGCCGACCTGTTCCGGGCCATGCTGGACAGGGTCCGCATGCCCTTCGAGGAGCTGGTCGAGGAGGCCGAGGATCCGGCTGCCGCCTCGTCTCCCCTCCAGGCCATCCGGCTAGGGTGCCAGCAGGGCTTCCTGAGGCTGGAACAGCCCCGCCATTGCCGCGTGCATGCCATCCTCGTGCATCGCTGCGAATTCTTCAGCGACATCGACCCCGGTGCCATGCAAAGCGAGATGGCCGACGAATGCCTGGCGGCCCTGGCGGACTACTTCGACGCCGCCCATGCCCAGGGCCTGCTCAGGACAGACATGGCGCCGGAGCTCGCCACCCGCCTGCTGCAGTCGGTGCTGAGCGGGCTGTTCCATGATTGGCTACGCGACACCGAGGCCTTCCAGCTGAGCGAGCACGGCATGGAACTGGTCGATGCCCAGCTGACGCTGCTCAGCCGCCAGCCGCCCTCAGGCTGAGGGTGTCGAGCCATTGTGCCCATGGCCACTATCGTCCAGGGGGCGTTCGTGGCGCTCCAGCAGGTGCAGGCGCACCAGCCGCGTGCGGGCATCGAGGTAATCCTGCTCCCGCACCGAACGATAGCCGTTGGCGTCCGGCAGGTACTTGACCAGCACGTGCCGCTCGCCCGGCCGGGGCAGGTGGCCCGGCTTGCCCAGCAACACCACCTCATGACTGTCATCTTCATCCAGCACGGCCGTGACGCGCCCATCGGCACCGGCGTCGGCAGTGACGCGCACCCGTTCGCCGAGCAGGCAACGTGGCAGGCGCTCGGGCGCTCGGTGCAGCCGACGATGCAGACGCCGGCATACCCCTGCCGCCAGGGGCGAGGCCAGGGCGAAGGCGCCCCACAGGACCAGCACTCCCAGCGGGATCCGCAAGAACCCCAGGGGCAGCCAACGCAGCACCGCCAGCTCGACGACCAGGGTCACGCCCCCCGTCAGGACGATCAGCACGGTCAGCGCCAGTGACGCGGGTACCCCGGCGAACCCCAGCGAGACCATGGTGCTGGCCAGGTGCTCCTCCTTGAGGCTGTCATGCTCGAAGAGCTCGGTCGGGGCCAGGCGCAGCAGCACCAGCAGCCAGTAGACGGCCAGCAGCCCCAGCAGCACCGTGATGACGACCAGCGGGAAGCTCGTGGCAAGATCGACTATGGCATTCATGGCGGCGCCTCCGATCGGCTCGATTAGCCGGCAAAGTGTTTGTCTTCTCCTAGCGTAGCCAGCGTCGCCGGGAACGATGCCGGCACTTTGGTCGCAGGCCTCAACAAAAACGGGCACCGCCCCCGGGAGGAGCGGTGCCCGCCGGCCGCTGACGCGGCAATCAGGGCGCGTCGTGGGTCAACGCTGGCTGGCCTGCCCCGGTCGAGCGGGTCTTGCGCTGCAACCAGTCGGAGACTGCGGCGATCATGGCATAGAAGGTCGGCACGAAGAGGCTGCCGAGCACCGCCACCGAGGCCATGCCCACCGCGACCGTGGTCCCGATATGGTGGCTGCTGGTGTCACTCGCCCCGGTGGCCAGCGCCAGCGGCAAGGTGCCGAAGATGAATGCCAGGGAAGTCATGACGATCGGCCGGAAGCGCAGCTCCGCCGCCGTCACCGCAGCCTCGCGGATCGATCGGCCCATCTCGCGACGCTGCAGCTCGGCGAACTCGACGATCAGAATCGCGTTCTTGGCCGCCAGCCCCACCACCACCAGCATGCCGATCTGTACATAGACGCTGGTATCCAGGCCACGCAGGAAGATGCCGCCGATCCCGCCCAGGAAGGCGAAGGGTGTGGCGGTCAGTACCGCCAGCGGCAACGACCAGCTCTCGTACTGCGCCGCGAGGATCAGGAACACCATCAACAGGCCAAAGACGATGGCCAGGGTCGCCGCACTGCCTGCCTGGCTCTCCTGATAGGCTGTGCCGGTCCAGCCCATGCCCCAGCCGTCGCCGAGCTGCTCCGCGACGATCTCCTCCATGGCGGTGATCGCCTGCCCGGAGCTGTAGCCCGGGGCGGGGCCGCCCTGGAACTGGGCGCCGGTATAGACACCGAAGCGCGTGACCACCGCCGGCGCTGCCTGGCGTTCCAGGGTCACGAACTCGGAGAGCGGGATGCGCTCCCCGTTGCCGCCGCGTACATAGATGCTGGACACGTCGTCCGGCGTCTTGCGGAACTCGTCCTCGTTCTGCAGGTAGACCTGGAAATTGCGGCTCTGGTAGTTGAAGTAGTTGACGAACCCGTTGCCGAAGGTGCTCGACAGGGTATCGTTCAGGTCCGCCAGGGAGACTCCATAGCTAAGCGCCTTCTGCCGGTCGATCTCGGCGCGGAAGGACGGCACGTTGACGTTGAAGGTGGTGAACACCTGATTCAGCACGGGATGCTGGCCGGCCGCCTGCATCACCTTCAGCGATGCCTGGTACAGCTCCTGGGGCGTCGCGCCCTCGAAGGACTGCAGGTAGCCGGTGAAACCGCCGGTGGTCGACAGGCCCATGATTGGCGGCATGTTGAAGGCCATGGCCGAGCCGCCCTCGAGCTGGGCACCGAGCTGCATGATGCGACCGACCAGGCCGGTAGCGGTCAGGGTCCGCTCCTCCCAGGGGTCCATGTTGACGAAGATGATGCCACGGGCCGTGTTCACCGAACTCGACAGGATGTCGTAGCCGGCAACGGCCGAGGAATACTTGACCCCGGGGATCTCCTCGATGGCCGCACTGAGCCGGCCCATGTAGTCCCGGGTCCGCGCCAGAGAGGCGGAATCCGGGAGCTGCACGGCGGCCAGCACGATGCCCTGGTCGGTCTCCGGCACCAGGGTCGACGGCGTGCTCTGGTAGAGCCACCAGGAACCGCCGCCCACCAGGGCGGTCAGCAGCAGCGCCAGCCCCCAGAAGCGCACGAGCGCCTTCACGATCCACATGTAGACCGCGGTGATGCCCGCGAACAGGCGGTCGAAGAGCCGCAATGGGGTGCCCAGGGCACGGCCGACGGGTGTGGTGGTCTGGTGCCACTTGCGCTTGATGAAGAGCGCCGAGAGCGCCGGGGTGAAGGTCAGCGCCATCAGCGCCGAGAAGCCCACCGAGATGGCGATGGTCAGCGCGAACTGCTGGTAGATCTGCCCGGTGAAGCCGCCCAGGAAGGCGACCGGCACGAACACCGCCGCCATGATCAGCGAGGTGGCGATAACCGGCCCCCCCACCTCGCGCATGGCCTGCACGGTGGCCTGGCGGACGGTGATCTCCTCGTCCTCGCCGAGCACCCGCTCCACGTTCTCCACCACCAGGATGGCATCGTCGACGACGATGCCGATGGACAGTACCAGGGCGAACAGCGTCAGCAGATTGATGGAGAAACCGAAGGCGAAGAAGCCGGCGAAGGTCGCCAGCACCGAGACCGGCACCACCGACATGGCGATCACCGTGAAGCGCCAGTTCTGCAGGAAGATGAACAGGATGACGCCGACGATCAGGAAGGCCTCGATAAAGGTATGGAAGACCGTCTCCACCGAGGCATCGATGAACTGGGTGGTGTCGTAGGGCACCACGTATTCGAGCCCCGGTGGGAAGCGGCCGGCCAGCTCCTCCATGGCGGCCTCGACCGCCGCGGCAGTCTCCAGGGCATTCGCCCCGGGCTGCTGATTGATGATGATCGGCGCCATGGTGCCGCCGTTGAGCCGCGCCTCGACCCCGTAGAACGACGCCCCCAGTTCGATGCGCGCCACGTCGCCGAGGCGCAGCGCCGAGCCGTCGGGATTGGTGCGCAGGAAGATCTCGCGGAAGTCATCGGTGCTCGACAGTCGCCCACCGGCGGTGATGGTGTAGGTGAACGCCCGGGGGTCCGACTGGGGCGTGGCCGCCAGATTGCCCGCCGGCACCTCGGTGCTCTGGGCCCGGATGGCCGCGGCAACCTCGCTGGGCGTCAGGTCATACTGGGCCAGCTTGTCGGGGTTCATCCACACCCGCATGGCGAACTCGCCACCGCCCAGCACCTCGGCGTCGCCGACCCCGGGGACCTGGCGCAGTTCGTCCAGGACGTTGAGGGTCGCATAGTTCTGCAGGTAGGTGCGGTCGTAGTCGCCCTCCGGGGAGATCAGCGAGACCAGCATCAGGATCGAGCTCGAGCGCAGCTCCACGGTCACGCCCTGGTCCTGCACCGCCTCGGGCAGCTGGGAAAGCGCGCCCTGCACCCGGTTGTTGACGTTGATGGTGTTGATGTCGCCGTCGGTGCCGATGTTGAAGGCCACCTCCAGCTGCATCGAGCCATTGTCGGCACTGGTCGAGGTCATGTAGAGCATGTCCTCGACGCCGTTGATGGCCTCTGCCAGGGGCGCGGCCACGGTCTGCGCCACGGTCTCGGCGTCGGCCCCCGGAAAGGTGGCGTTGACCGAGACCGTGGGCGGCACCACGCTGGGGTATTGCTCGATGGGCAGCACCCGCATGCTCATCAGCCCGACCAGCGTCAGGATGATCGCCAGCACCGACGCGAAGATCGGCCGCTTGATGAAGAAGTTGGAGAAGTTCATTGCCCGGCATCCCCTTCGTCCGGGCCGGCCGCGGCGGCGTCATCGTCCGCCTCGCCCGAAGCGGATGCGCCCTGCCCCGGGCCGGCCGCGGTCTGCTGAGCCATCAGGGCCTCCGCATTGCCGTCGAAGGCTTGGGGGGCGATGGCCGTGCCGGGCTGCAGGCCCGCGGGGTCGCTCACCACGATCCGCTCACCGCTTTCGAGGCCATCGCGCAGGAGCTGCCAGGGACCGGCGATCTCGCCAAGCTGCACGGTGCGCGCCCTGGCCTTGTTGTCCTCGTCGAGCACGAATACCTGGGGCCCCATCAGCCCCTGGGTCAGGGCGATCTCGGGGACCGCCAGGACATCGAAACGCTTCATGCCCTCCAGCTGCACCCGCACGAACTGGCCGGGCAGCACTCGCGCCTCGGGATTGGCGAAGGTCGCCTTGGCCTGGACGGTGCTGGTGGCCTCGTCGACCCGCGAGCCGAGAAAGTCCAAGTGACCCGTCAGGGTGCCGCCGTCGCCGGGCAGCTCCAGGCGGGCGCCGATGTCGGTGATCGCTTGGTCGTTCAGCTGGTGGCGTAGCGCGAAGGCATCCTCCTGGGGCAGCTGGAAGCGCACCTCCAGGGGATCCAGCGGAGTGATGGTCGCCAGTTCGGTGCCGGGCTCCACCAGGTTGCCCACGTTGACCTGGCTCAGGCCGATCATGCCGGTCACCGGCGCGGTGACGTCGGCATAGCCGAGATCGATCCGGGCGTTGGCCAGGGCCGCCTCGGCCTGAGCCACCGCGGCCCGGGCGACGTTCAGATCGGCCAGGGCCTGGTCGTACTGCTGACGGCTCACCGAGTTCTGGTTGAGCAGCTGCTGGAAGCGGTTGGCATCCCGCTGGGCGCGGGACAACTCGGCCCGGGCACTCTCCAGGTCGGCCTCGCGCTGCGCCACGACGGATTCATAGAGGTCCGGCTCGATGGAATAGAGGCTGTCGCCCTGCTCCACCAACTGCCCCGGCTCGAAGTGGCGAGCCTCGAGGAAACCCGTCACCCGGGCCACCAGGGTCACCTCGTTCTCGCTGCGCAGCTTGGCGGGATAAGACTTGTCCAGGGGGATATCCTGGCGTACCACCTCCATCACCTGCATGGGCCGGGGAGGGGCGTCCCCGCCACCGGCTTGTTGTTGCGGGGCCTTCTCCTGGCCACACGCTGCCAGCATCAGGCTCGAGGCCAGCGCCAGCAGACCGACCCGACTCCTCTGGATCATCGTTTTCATGCCTTGCTATCCCGTTGAGCGCGGAAAAAAGTCGACAGAGATTACACGCATACAGTCGTGAATGTAAACTATACATTCACTCCCGTATGTTGCTTGCACGGGGTGCTTCATTCGGCGGGCCGAGGGGGGTCCCCGATCTCCAGCGCGGCCTCATAGCGATCCCCCTCGCCCTCCTCGGGCAGCGTGAAGGACACGCCCTCTTCCTCGTCGAGCCAGGCATTGATTTCCTCGATGGCCTCGACGTTCAGGGTGCCCGACTGCTGACGCAGGGTGAGCAGGTTGGTCACGTAGCTGAAGCGGGCATCGGCGTAGTCGGCGACAGCGTTGTAGAGATTCTGCTCGGCGTTGAGCACGTCGACGATATTGCGCGTCCCGACCTCGTAGCCGGCACGGGTGGCGTCCAGGGCGCTCTGGTTGGAGACGATGGCCTGGGCACGGGCCTCCACCGTGGCCACGTCATTGCTGACCTGGGTGAAAAGCGAGCGCACCTGCTGGACGGTATCGCGGCGCTGGGACTCGAAGTCATACTGGCTCGCTTCCAGCGCATAGGTGCTCTGCCGGATGCTCGCCGTGGTGCGTCCCCCCGTATAGAGCGGCAGGCTCACTCCGACCCCGACCTGGCTGGCGGAGTTGTACCCCTCCACGCCGTCGCGATCGTCGTCGCTGTAGTTATAGTTGGCGAAGGCCTCGACCACCGGCAGGCGCTGCGCCCGGGCGACATCCACGCCACTGCGCGACGCCTCGACGCCGGCCTGGCTGGCCAGCACCAGCGGGCTGTTGTCCAGGGCCTTCTCCACCCAGGCATCGCGACGGGCGGGTTGCGGCGGGGTGACCGGCATGGCCTCCTTGAGCGACTCGATGCTGTCGTAGCGCTTGCCGGTGAGACGCTCGAGGGCCTCGAAGCTGACCTGCAGGTCGCTCTCCGCCGCGATCCGCTCGGCCCGGGACTGGTCGAACCTCGCCTGGGCCTCTTCCACCTCGGTAATGGCGATCAGGCCCACATCGAACTGCTCGCGGGCCTGCTCGAGCTGACGCCCGATGGCTCGCTCCTGGGCCCGGCGGGCCTCGAGGATCTCGTGGGCACGCAGGATATCGAAGTAGGCCGATGCCACGTCGATCAGGACCTGCTGCTCGGTGGCGGCAAGCTGGTAGGTCTGCTGGTCGATCTGGCGCTCGGCCTGCTCCACTTCGGCGCCATTGCGGGCATCATAGAGCGCCTGGGTGGCCTCCAGGGTCAGGGCGCCACTGTTGTAGGTGTCGTCTCCCGCCCCCGCGCCGCCGCCTAGCCGCGAGGCCAGAGGCGAGGTCTGACTTTCGTAATCACGGTTGTGGGCCAGCTGCCCCGAGGCATTGACCTGCGGCAGCAGGTCGCCACGCTCGACGTCCCGACCGGCCTCCACGCTGCCGAACTGGGCGCGGGCCGAGGCCAGCTCGGCATTGTTGGCGAGGGCATCGCGGGCGATGGTCAGCAGATCGGCTGCCTGGACCGGCGCCGCCATCAACGACGCCACCAGCATTGGTAGCAGGGCCCGCGCCCCCGGGCGAGGGACTGAGCCCGGAAGCACCGAACGAAACGGCATCATCGGCAAGTTCCTTGTGTCGATAGGGGTTATACATTCATTGTCGCATGTTTATGGCGCCAATCCATCGTCAACCATGCAAGCCGCGTGAAATTTTTCATGGTCCTCGGCAGGTTTCGCCGAATCCGCTATGCTGCCATGCAGCATAGACTATCCCGGGAGCCCGACATGGACGCACTGACACTGCTGCGAGTCAGGGAGCTGGAGGTGGCGGTGCGCATCTGGCACCCGCAGGCCCCGCGAACCGTCATCGCCTGGCACGGACTGTCCCGCCATGGCGGCGACTTCGCCGACTTCGCCCGGGAACTCGGCCCCGACTGGCGGGTCCTGGCGCCCGATACGCCGGGACGGGGCCTGTCCAGCTGGTCGCTGTACCCGTCACACGACTATTTGTATTCGCACTACATGACCATAGCAGTTGCGGTGCTGGACCACTTTGGCCTGGAACGAGCGCCCTGGGTCGGCACGTCCATGGGTGGACTGCTGGGCATGCTGCTGGCCGCCGAGCCGGCCACTGCGGGACGCATCGAGCGCCTGGTGCTCAATGATGTCGGCCCGGAACTCGACCCCGACGGCCTGGCCGCGCTAGCCGCCTACTTCGGCGTTCCCCACCGCTTCTGCCGCTTCAGCGAACTCGAGGCGGAACTGCGCCGCCACTATGTCGGCTTCGGCATCGAGGGCGATGACGCCTGGCGACGCCTGGCACTCGCCAGCGCTCGCCGGTTGCCCGATGGCAGCTGGACCTACCACTATGATCCACGCATTGGCGAGCAATTCGTCCATGACACCCCACGCGACACCTGGGCCGACTGGCAGGCGATTCGCTGCCCGCTGATGGTGGTGCGTGGCGAGAGCTCTCCGCTGCTGACTGCCGAGAGCGTAACCCGCATGCGCGAGACCCAGCCCGACCTGGTCAGCCTGGAGGTCCCCGGCTGCGGTCATGCCCCCATGCTTGACCGGCCCGGCCAGGTGGCACCGATCAGTGACTTCCTGGCCGCCTCGCCCTCCCTGCCGCGTGCGTTCACGCCACTGGCCGGATGGTGGCGCCGTGGACGTCGCTGGCTACGCCAGCTCGGTGGCCTGTCCTGATCGCCCCTGGCCCATGAGCCCCCGGGCCGACCGGTCAGGCCCCGCAACGTCTCAGGGATGCCCACGTACACGGCCACCCTGGGGACTCCGCCCCCTCATCTCCCTGGCGCCCTGCCCCTTCCTGACATGACAGGGCCGCCAGACCAGAAGGGCCCGGACCGTGACCCGGTTGCCTCGCCACTACCCGCTTCGCCAGCGCTTCTCCACCAATGCGTCAGTCGAAGGTCAGCCTCCCCAGAGTGCGCTCCAGGGCCCCGCGATAGCCGGCCCCGAACAGCAGCAGGTGGTTGAGCAGCGGATAGAGCTGGAACAGGGCCTCGCGCCGAGGCCAGTCGTCCGGGCCCGCACCGTTCCAGTAGGCCTCGAAGAAGGCCGCGGACGGAGCGCCGAAGAGGGTCAGCATGGCCAGGTCCACCTCGGGATAGTGGCGATAGATCGCCGGGTCGATGAGTGCCGGCCCCCGCTCGGTATAGAGGACGTTGCCGGACCAGAGATCACCATGGACCAGGCTCGCCGGCGCATCCGGCCACCAGGCCTCCAGGCCCTCTGCCAGGGCCTCCAGGCGGGCTCGCAAGCGCCGATCCAGCAACCCCCGATCATGGCAGGCCCGGGTCAGCGGCAGGAGCCGGCGCTCTCGCTGGAAGGCGCGACCATCGGCGAGGGGCGCGTTGGGCTGGGGCGTGGCGCCGCAGGCATTGTCCCGATGCCAGCCATGGGGCCCGCCGCTCGCCGCGTGGAGCTCACGCAGCCCCTCGCCCAGCGCCACCTCGTCTCCCGGTGCCCGCCGGCAGGGCGCCAGGGCCTCCATCACCAGCCACTCCCCCTCCTGGCCCAGCACCTCGGGCACCACCAGCCGGGTCGCAGCCTCGCGCAACACCGTCAACCCCTCCGCTTCTCCGGCCAGGCGGTCGGGAGCATCCCGTTTGATCACCACCGCCCCCTGGTCGGTGTCCAGCCGGAACACCGCGGCGATGTCGCCGCCCGCCAGGCCAGCTGGCTCGCCATAGGGCGTCAGGCCGATATGCCCCAGCAGTCCTTCGAGTTCCTGGTGCATGCGTTCCCTCCCCTGCAGCGATGCCCCACAGCCTCAGCCGACACCCTCTGACTTGTCAAAAAAAGCCGCCCGGAGGGCGGCAAGGGGGTTGCACGAGACAACCGCAGGGGACGATAAGCCATCATTCGGGCATCAGTACGCTGTCGATCACATGGATGACCCCGTTGCTGGCCTCGATGTCGGCCTGGATAACGGTGGCATCGTCGACCATCACCTGGCCATCCATGGTCGTGATGGTGAGATCCTGGCTCTGTACCGTAGTGGCACTGTCGGCAGCCATGGCGTCCTCGGCCATGATTTCGCCGGGCACCACGTGGTAGGTGAGGATGGATTGCAGGGTCTCCTTGTTCTCGGGCTTGAGCAGGTCCTCGAGGGTACCGTCAGGCAGGGCCGCGAAGGCATCGTCGGTGGGCGCGAAGACGGTGAAGGGCCCCTCGCCCTTGAGGGTGTCGACCAGGTCCGCGGCCTGGACGGCCGCGACCAGGGTCTCGAACTGACCAGCCGCTGCCGCGGTGTCGACGATGTCCTTGGCCATACCATGGCTGTCGGCCTGCACGCTGCCGGCCAGCATCAGGCCCAGCATGCCGGCACCGATCCATTGCGGGGCGTGGGTGATGATCGCTTTCATGTTGACTCACTCCTATGGAATACCGCCTGCGCGTGGCGGGCGCTCGGCGTGGCACTTGCCGGGCGGCCAGACCGCTGCCGCCTTGCCTGTACAGAATCTATGTCATGTATAATTTTTGGACAAGAATTATTTTTCTCGACCTGCCACCCACCCTCCTGGCTGACGTCGCTCCCTTGTTGTGGCACAACGAGAGAACATCCCCAGCCAGGAGCATCACCATGTACAAGCTTGCGTTCTTCGTGCCCGCCGACGATGCCGAGCGGGTGAAGGAAGCCGTCTTTGCCACAGGCGCCGGACGCATCGGCGACTACGAGGCCTGCTGCTTCCAGACACCCGGCACCGGCCAGTTTCGGCCGCTGACCGGCGCCCAGCCGCACATCGGTCGGGTCGGCAAGTTGGAGACGGTGGCGGAGCTCAAGGTCGAGCTGGTCTGCGAGGATGCCTTGATCCGCGAGGCAGTGGCGGCCCTCAAGCTGGCCCATCCCTACGAGGAGCCGGCCTATGACATCTGGCAACTGGCGGACATGTAACCGAGAACGCCACGGGCCCAGAAAGCCGTGGCGTCGCATGGAGTACCCGGTGAGCCCCCTGCCCGGAGATTCGGGTACGTCGGGGCATGTGCTGATTCATGTCATGAGCGAAGACAGATTGGCCGTCGCCGAAGCGCAGCAACCGGAGTGGACACGCCAGTCAATGAGGATTGCGAGCATCGCCGACGGCCAAGATATCGAGCGCAGTAATGAATCAGTGCGTCCCCTAGATGAAGCCCAGCAGGCGCGGCAGCCACAGTGAAAGCTCGGGCATGAAGGTGGTAATCAGCATCACCGGGATGCCCACGAAGGCGATCAGCTGCAGGGCCGGCGAGAAGGTCTTGTGGATCGACACCCGGCCGATCCGGCAGGCCATGTAGAGAATCGGTGCCACTGGGGGACTGTTGGCCCCGATCACCACCGAGCAGGCGACGATGGCGCCGAAGTGCACGGGGTGGACGCCGGTGTCGACCATCAGCGGCAGGAAGAGTGGTGCCACCACCATCGTCACCGAGACGTCGTCGAGAATGGCCCCGGCCAGCACCAGGAAGAGATTCACCGCGATCAGGATCAGCAGCGGATTCTGGATCAGGGTGGTGATCATCTCGGTGAGGTCCTGGGGTACTCGCTCGAAGGCCAGGATACGGCCGATCATGAAGGAGAACAGCAGGATGAGAATGATCGAGCCAGTGGTCTCCGCAGCGGCGATCTCGCTGCGCGAGAAGTGCTTGAAGGATTGATCGCGGTACACCAGAAAGCCGATGACGATGGCCGCAAAGGCCGCGACGGCCGCCGCCTCGGTGGGCGTGAAGACACCGCCGTAGATACCGCCGAGGATGATGAATGGCAGGCTCAGCGCCGGCAGCGCCTGCCAGGTGACCCGGGCCTTGGAGGGCGCCTGGCCGGACGACTGCGCCACACCGGCCACCTCCTGGAAGAGCCGGCCCGCGGCCAGGCGGTTGACCAGGATCAGCCCGAGGATCAGCAGCAGCGGCGGGGCCACCGTGGCCGCAAACAGCGCCGCCACCGACTGCCGGGTCACCACGGCGTTGAGATAGTGCTTCGGCCCCGAGCCCCTTGGTGGCGGGACTCACACTCATAACGCGGACGCAGCATGCGGTACCGAGGCCTCAGGCCGAGCCGAAGTAGCGCTCGCGGTCTTCCGGGGTGATATCGCTGATGTGCAGCGGGTAGTCGCCGCTGGCGCGATCGGCAAAGAACTGGCGCAGGGTGCGCTCGATGGTGGGGAAGGCAAGCGCATCCCAGGGCACCTCGTGCTCCTCGAACAGCGCGACCTCGAGGCTTTCCGGGCCGGCTCCGAAGTCGCCGGCAAGGTCGGCGCGAAAGATCATGAAGACCTGGTTGATGTGCGGCAGGTTGATCAGGGTGTAGAGATCATGGATCGCCACGTCGGCCAGGGCCTCCTCGCGAGTCTCCCGCGCCGCCGCCTCCACGGTGGTCTCGGCGTTCTCCATGAACCCTGCCGGCAGGGTCCAGAAACCCTTGCGCGGCGCGATCGCGCGACGGCACAACAGCACCCGGGAACCGAGGATCGGCAGGGTACCGGCGACGATGCGCGGGTTCTGGTAATGGATGGTGCCGCAGGCCGCGCAGAGATACCGCGGTCGATCGTCGCCGTCCGGAATCGCGAAGCTGACCGGCTGGCCGCAATGGCTGCAGAAGTTCATGTGGCTCCCTGACAGGCTGGCGACAGGCCATGGCCCGGACTTGACGCCGCTCGCGGCGACTGGGTAAATGGGATGAAACCCGACGGAAGCACCATGTTAGAGAAACTTCGCGAGCGCCTGCAAGCGCATGCGCCCCGGCGGCTGCGAGCCGACCTGCCCCAGGCGGCCGTGCTGATCCCCCTGGTGGCGCGCCCCGAGCCGACGCTGCTCTTCACCCGCCGCGCCGCCCATCTCTCCACCCACAGCGGCCAGGTGGCCTTTCCCGGCGGCAAGCGCGAGGAGCAGGATGACGACCTGCTGGCCACCGCCCTGCGCGAATCCGAGGAGGAGATCGCCCTGCCCCCGTCTCGGGTCGAGGTACTTGGTCGGCTTTCCGACCTGCTCTCGCTGCATGGACTGAAGGTCACGCCCTATGTCGGCGTGATCCCGCCCGACCTGCCGCTGGTCCCGGACCACCGCGAGCTGGACGCCATCTTCGAGGTCCCGGTGGCGCACTTCCTCGAGGATCATCGCACCCACACCGACGTGATCCGCGTCGAGGGGCGGGACTACTATGTGCCCAGCTACCGTCGCGACGACCATGTCATCTGGGGCCTGTCCTCGATGATGCTGGTGGAACTGCTGGCTGAGGGCTGGGGGATGCCGATCAGCCTCTTCGCCCGCCCGTCCGGCGAGTTGCACCACCATCCCGAACGCCGGCTGCTCGATCGATGAAGGAAAGCGTCTCCCCTGCCCTGCTGCCACAGGCCCGCCTGGCCGACTTGGTCGATGCCCTGGTCGACCGGAGCTGGTACGTTGGCGAGGGCTTCCTGCCCGAGGCCCTGCACCGGCCACTGTTCGACGAGCTCGCCGACATGGCCCGTCGCGACGCCCTGGAAGCCGCCGGCATCGGCCGTGGCCAGACCCACCACCTGCGTCGCGACGTGCGCGGTGACGCCATCCGCTGGCTCGACCGCGAGAGCCTGGCCCAGCGCCGCTACCTGGAGGCCATGGGCGAGCTGCAGCAGGCGCTGAACCAGGCCCTGTTCCTGGGCCTGTTCGAGTACGAGGCCCATTTCGCCCAGTACCCGCCGGGCGCCTTCTACCGGCGCCACCTGGACAGCTTCCGCGGCCGGGCCAACCGAGTGGTCTCCACCGTCGGCTACCTCAACCCCGACTGGCCGGAGGATGGTGGCGGCGAGATGGTGATCTTCGCCCCCGACGACCCGGCGCGCGAGGTCGCCCGGGTGCGTCCCGAGGCCGGCACCTTCGCCTGCTTTCTCTCCGACAGCGTGCCCCATGAGGTCCTGCCGACCCGGTGGCCCCGGGCCAGCATTGCCGGCTGGTTCCGGCGCAATGCCTCCCTCGGCGGCGTGGTGGATCCGGCCCATTGATGGCCGATGACCGGATCCGCCGGCTCGAGGCGCGCGTGGCAGCGCTCGAGGCGCGCAATGTCGAGCTCGAGGTCCAGAATGCGGCCCTCGACGCGGAGAAGCGTCACTACCGCTGGCTGGCGGAGAGCACCACCGACCTGATTTCGCGCCACGCCCGGGACGGCACCTTCCTCTATGCCTCCCGGGCCGCCCGAGACCTGCTCGGCTACGCCCCCGAGGCGCTGATCGGTGTCTGCGCCTACGAGCTCTTCCACCCGGCCGACCTCGCCGACCTGCTCAACAAGTCGCCCCGGGTCTATCACCGCGACGGCTTCTACCAGTACACCTATCGCTTTCGCTCCCGGGACGGCCACTACGTCTGGTTCGAGACCACCAGTCGCACCCGTCGCGACCCCGAGACAGGCGAGCTGCTGGATATCCTCTGCGTGTCACGCGACGTGGGACGACGCCTGCGGGCGGAGGCCAATCGGGAGCGCCTGGCCCGGGTGGTCGAATCGACCACCGACTACGTGCTCTTCGCCGACGACAACGAGCAGCTGTTCTACTCCAACGAGGCCGCCAGACGACGGCTCGTTCTGCCCACCGGCGACGGCGGGGCCAGCCTCGCCGATGCCTATACCGCGGCCTCGCTGGGGGAACTACGGGATATCGTGCTGCCCGCCGTGGCCCGCTATGGCTCCTGGAGCGGCGAGCTGGCAATGCGCGGCCGTGGGGGAACGCTGCCGGTGCTCAGCGTGGTGCTGGCCCACCGGGGCCCCGGCGCCGAGCCCGGCCACCTGTCGTTGCTCAACCGCGATATCGGCCTGCGCAAGGCCGCCGAGGCCCAGGCCCGTCGGCATCAGGCACAGATCGCGCACGCCAACCGCCTGGCCACCACCGGCGAGCTGGCCTCCAACATCGCCCACGAGCTCAACCAGCCTCTGGGGGCCATCGCCAACTATGCCAGCGGTGCGTTGATGAAGCTGCGCTCCGCGCCGGCAGCGCCAGCAAACGAGCTGGCCGTCCCGCTCGAGCGCATCAATGACCAGGTGGCGGGACTCGCCGAGCGGCTGCGTCATATTCGCGCCTATGTGCGCAAGGGTCGCACGCACTGTCGCCCCATGGCCTTTGCCGAGGTGGTGACGGGCGCCCTGCAGCTTTGCGAATGGCAGTTCCGCCAGGCCGGCGTGCGCCTGGAACGCGCCCTGCCCGCCGATCTCCCGGCGGTCCAGGCGGATCCCATCGCCGTGGAGCAAGTGCTGGTCAATCTCCTGCTCAATGCCCTGGAAGCCAGCCGCGAACAGCCCGGCGCCGACCGGGTAAGGGTCAGCGCCGAGAGAGTTTCGCCGCGCGAACTGGTGTTCCGGGTCAGTGACCGGGGAGCGGGCATCCCCGCGACGATGCGGGCCGAGCTCTTCGCCCCCTTTAACACCACCAAGCCCGAGGGCCTGGGCATGGGACTGGCCATCGCCCACTCGCTGATGGAGGCCATGGGCGGCCGCCTGTGCCTCGAGGAGACCACCGCCGGCGCCAGCTTTGCCGGTACACTGCGCCTCGCCGACTGAACCCGGCTCAGGACATCTCCACATAGCGGCCGGGGGCATCCATCAGGGGCGGGTAACGCTTGCCCCCCATCGGCGGCGGCGCCACGTCCCCGGAGGAACGTTCGGTCAGCCAGTCGTGCCATGCTGGCCACCAGGAGCCTTCCTGGGTCATCGCCGTCTGTTGCCAGCGATCCGGATCGAGATAGTGATCGCTGGCCTTCAGCGTGTGCTGCTGGAAGTGCCGCCCCTCATGCCCCGGCTCGCTGATGATGCCGGCGTTGTGGCCACCATTGGTCAGCAGGAAGGTCACCTCGTCGGCATCGGCGAGCAGATGAAGCTTGTACACCGAGCGCCAGGGCGCCACGTGATCGCCGGTGGTGGCCACGGCGCAGATCGGTGCGCGAATGTCGCTGATCGCTATCGGATGGCCGCCCACTACATAGCGGCCGCTGGCCAGGTCGTTATCGAGGAAGAGCCGGCGCAGGTATTCGGAGTGCATGCGATAGGGCATGCGGGTGAGATCGGCGTTCCACGCCATCAGTGCGTTCATCGACTGGCGCCGGCCAAGCAGGTACTCGTGCACCAGCCGCGACCAGATCAGGTCGTTGGAGCGCAGGATCTGGAAGGCGCCAGCCATCTGGTAGCCGTCCAGATAGCCTTGATCCCACATCATGCTCTCCAGGTAGGCGACCTGACTCTCGCCGATGAACAGCATCAGCTCGCCGGCCTCGGTGAAGTCCACCTGAGTCGCCAGGGTGGTGAGAGTGGCGAGGCGGTCATCGCCGTCCCGCGCCATCGCCGCCGCGGCGATCGACAGCAGGGTGCCACCGAGGCAGTAGCCCACGCCATGCACCCGCTCACACCCGGTAACCTCGCCGATCACATCGAGAGCGGTCATCGGTCCCAACCGACGATAGTCCGCCATGCCCAGGTCGCGATCGTCGGAGTCCGGGTTGCGCCAGGAGATCATGAACACCGTGTGCCCCTGCCCGACCAGGTATTCCACCAGCGAAGCCCCGGGCTGCAGGTCGAGGATGTAGTACTTCATGATCCAGGCGGGGACGATCAGCACCGGCTCGGCCTGGACCCGATCGGTGACGGGGGCGTACTGGATCAGCTCCATCAGGTGATTGCGATACACCACCTTGCCGGGAGTAACAGCGAGTTCACGGCCCACGCGGTAGCCTTCCGCCCCCACCGGCGGCTTGCCGGATATCGCCCGCTCCCAATCCTCGGTCAGGTTTCGCCAGCCCTGGACGAGGTTCTGGCCGCCAGTGGCCAGCGTCACGGCGGTGACTTCCGGGTTCGTCCACGGCAGGTTGGACGGCGACCAGCGGTCCAGCCACTGGCGCACCACGAAGTTGATCGCCTGCTCGCGCGGCTCCGGCAAGCCGGGCACCTCGGTGGTGGCGTTGTGCCACCACTGCTGGGTCAGCAGGAAAGACTGGTACATCAGGCTATAGGGCCAGTGCTGCCAGGCTGCACTGCGGAAGCGACGGTCCTGCACCATGGGCTCGATGCAGGGCTCGCAGCCAGGATCGCTGGCCAGGCGCTGCAGGTAACGGGCCATCCGCCCGGTCTTGCGAATGGCCTTCTCGCCGAGCTGGAGTTGCTTGCCCGGTGCCAACGCCAGGTGCATCAGCCACTCGCCATAGAGGCTGGCGAGTCCCGCGGGGGAGATGCCCGCGGTCCAGCGTGCCAGGTTGGCGTTGAAGGCACGATCCAGCGTCTGGGCCGCTCGGCTGTCGGATCCGGAACGCTGCGTCTCGGCCGAACCACCCTGCCCGGCGTCGCCCGCCTGCTCGGGAAAATACCGCATCATCTATCACCTCCCAGTCGTCTCGTCGGTCGCCGGTGACGGCCGCCTTTCACAGGCTAGGAGCCTGTCGGACTTGGCGCTAATCTGCTGTGCCTTCCGGTTGCGTGGCCGAAGACGGCGCCAGGAGGTACACTGCTGCTGCGCCCCGTACCGCCTTGCCATCACCGGAGTCCCCGTGTGACCGAGTCCCCCCGCATCGCCGTCGTCGACGACAACGAGGCCCTGCGCGAATCCCTCAGCTGGCTGCTCGAATCGGTGGGCTTGAGCCCCCAGCCCTACGCGGATGGCGAGGCCTTTCTCGCCGCCGGGCCCGAGGCCCATGACCTGGTCCTGCTCGACGTGCGCATGCCCGGCCTCTCGGGGCTGCAGGTCCAGCAGCGCCTGGGCGAGCGCGGCGACGATGCCCCGGTAATCTTCATGACGGGCCACGGCGACGTACCCATGGCGGTCACCGCCCTGAAGGCCGGCGCCTTCGACTTCATCGAGAAGCCCTTCAACCATCAGCAGCTCATCGACCTGGTCCAGCAGGCCCTGACCGAGTACCAGCGACGTCGCCACGAGCGCGCCCGTCGCGAGGCCCTTCAAGCCCGGTTCGACGCCCTGCGCCCCAAGGAGCGCCAGATCCTGGTCCATGTGGCGGAAGGCATGACCAGTCGGGAGATCGCCGCACATCTGGCGATCAGCGCCAAGACCGTGGAAATCTACCGGTTGAGGGCCATGAAGGCGCTCGGTGCCGCCAACCTCGCGGAACTGGTGCGCATGGTCACGGCTCTGGGATTGGTACCGCCGCTGCCGGACGCCTGAGCTGCTTGGGCTCAGCCAACGGACAGCTCCCTGAACCCGATGGTGCCTCGGGGTGCGTCCGACTCGCCGAGGTCGATGGCGATCTCCACGCGCCGGTTCCGGGCACGCCCCTCGGCGGATCGGTTATCGGCCAGCGGGCGGGTATCGGCGAAGCCTCGCACCACCAGACGCTGTAGCTCCAGGCCGGAATCCGACAGCAGAACCTTGGCCACCGACGAGGCCCGGACCGCCGAAAGGTCCCAGTTGCTGGCGTAACGGCTGCCGCTGATGGGAACATCGTCGGTGTGACCATCGACCTCGATGATCCCCGGGACATCTTCCAGCACCCGCGATATGTCCTGCAGGAGCGCGGCGAAGGGCAATAGCACCCGGGCGGCCCCGGACGGGAAGGTGCTCTTCTCCTGGAATCGCATCACGAATTAGAAACAAAGGTATGATACCGATCAAGCCCGCGGATCACCGGGCAGGTAGTGGCCGGTGGCCAGCCGATAGGCCTCGGAGGTGCGAGGTCCCGGCACCCCATCCACCCCGACGAACAGGCTCGGGAAGGTGTTCAACCAGCGCTGCAGGGCCTCCACCCGGGACAGGCTCTCGGCCTGCGAGGGACGCCGCATCGAGTAACGCGGCACCAAGGGCGTCACCGGTCCCCGACGATGCTGCTCGGGGAAGGCCGCCTCTCCTAGCTCGGCCAGGCGCCGCAGGATCACCGCCGCCCCTGGTTGACGGGCGACGGCGGTATCCGACCAACGGCCATCGCTCACGTACTTGCCGCGGTCATAGTGGGTAGAGAAACTCCACAGGTAGGGCGAAAGCACTTCCGGGTGGAAGCGCCGATATCCCCAGCCGTTGTACTTCTCGAACTGGTAGAGCTGCCCGGCCAGGCTCCAGTCGCTGTGCCGATTGAGCCGTTTCATGGCCAGGGCATCCACGGCGCTGTCTTCCCAGCGGAAGGGCGGCGAGCCACGCCGTGGTCGACCGACGGGCACATGCACGGTGCGGTCGGTGAGCGGGTCGCCGTTGTGCAGGTGACGACCGAAGTCGCCACTGGTCTCCATCTGGTGGACGAGTCCCACGAACACCCAGGGCACGCCTTGGCGTTCACCGACCTCCCGGTAGCGGTCACGATGCTCGATCAATCGCTCGGCGGCCTGCTCGACGCCGCGGGCACGTTCCGGACGGATGTCACAAGTCTCGAAGAGCCGCTCATACTCTTCGCGCAGTACTGGGGTCAGGGGGATGCTCATCGGCGCTCCTTGAGAATGGTCAGCCGCCGGGCGAGGACGAACACCTCCTCGGGCAACCGCCGACCGCCATGGACGTAGAAGAAAACCTGGCGATGCGCCTCCTCGGCGCGGCGCCGGGGACAGCACTTGCTATCGAGTGCCTCGTGGACGTCGCGACCCCGCCGCTCGCAGGAGAACACCGCGCCCGGGATCGGCCCGGTCGCTGCCCTTGAAGCTAGCACAGGTCACCGCCGATCGATCCGCACGCGACCGGACACGGACAGCTGCGCTCGGCGACACTCCCCGGGCACCATGCCGAGGGGGTAGACTGCCCGGACACCGGTCATTCTGGAGGAGACGGCACGATGATTCGTGATGACGACATCCCCCATCTCGAACGCTGCGTGCAACTGGCCGAAGAGGCACTGGCGGCCGGCGATGAGCCCTTCGGCTCGCGGCTGGTGGACGCCGACGGCCGGGTACTGTTCGAGGACCGCAACCGCATCGCTGACGGGGACGCGACCCGTCACCCCGAATGCGCCATCGCCCGCTGGGCCGCCGCGCACCTGAGCCCGGAGGAGCGCGCAGCAGCCACGGTCTACACCTCCGGCGAGCACTGTCCGATGTGTGCCGCCGCCCATGGCTGGGTCGGGCTGGGGCGCATCGTCTACGCCAGTTCCGCCGCACAGCTCGTCGACTGGCTGAGCGCCATGGGCGTCGCCCCGCCCCCGGTGGCGCCCTTGCCGATCCAGCGGGTCGTGCCCGGCGTCAGGGTGGACGGCCCCGTTCCGGGACTCGACCGGCGCGTCCATGGCCTGCATGCGCGTCTTCACTGCGCCGACGCGACGCCTCCGCGTCGGGAATGAAGTGGCTCTCGCCGTTGATGCGCTGTCGCACCCGGGAGGTCGCATAATAGATCTCCCGACGGGCTCGGTTCTGGTTGCCCAGCGGCCGGTGTTCGGGCAAGGCGTGCCAGGGATTGATGGTCAGCTCGCGGGCCAGGCGCTCGCGCTCCGGGGTGGCGAAGGCCTGCGCCGGAATGCGCAGGGTGGCCACCGGAATCTCCGGCGAGCTCCAGATCACCGAGGCATCCTCGATGGGCATGGTCACGGGGTCTTCCTGGCACTGGATACGCATCTCGAAGACCACCTCCGCGGACGAGGCGAGCGTGCGCTGCATGGCCTCCCGCAGGTAGTCGTCCGGCGCCGGCAGTGGCACGGGGGAGCGCTCTGCCAGCATCGGCACGAACCGATACTTGATCGCCCGGCCCTCGCCGAAGAGGTAGGGCACGCAGCTCCAGTAGTCGGTCTCGAAGGGACTGCCGTGGGCCTTGGCATAGAGGGCCTGCAACAGCATGTCCCGGTAGTGGGAGTCGAAGGGGTTGAGGAAGTACCACACCGGCATCTCCGCGCCGATCAGGCGCTGCAGCTTGGCATTCTCGTAGACATCGGGCGTGGTGAAGGTGGGGGCACTGATCGCCGAGAAGTCCTGGGTGTGGGCCTCGTCGTCGAGCAGCGTCTCCCCCGGCACGCCGGTCACCTTGACCCCCAGGCTCAGCACGCCGTTGTTGCGGATGTCCGGCGTGACCCGCGGCCCGGGGCCACCGAAGCGCACCCAGGCATGGTAGCGGCCCGGCGCCGCGAACAGGCCGCAGCGCAAGGCCGGCGGCAGCGCCAGCACCTCGAACTCAGCCTCGAGCAGGCCATAGGTCTTGGTGTTGCCGGCCCGCTCGGCGGTGCCATGCCGGTAGGTGTGCAGCAGGAAGGCGCTCATCCGCTCGGTGATGCGCCGGGTGACCTCGGCCTCCTCGGGCAGGATCCGCTCCTCGGCGATGGCCAGGTCGGCGTCGATGCCCAGGCGTTGCCGGCGCCGACGGATCCTGCTCTGCAGCCAGTCGGTGGCCGGCTTCTGGACAAGGCGGTCGAGGCCGTTGCGCAGCGTCGTGCAGCGCCGCGTCAGCACGATGCCCTGCTGTACCGCCCGGTTGAAGCCCCGCCCGGCGCGTAGCCACCAGGTATCCGGGAGCAGGGTGGCAGGGGCCGCGGGGGCGCTGGTCCGGGTCGTCAGGCCCGGGGGCGGCGCGGCGAGGTAGCGCAGGGCCCGGCGGCCCGGCAGGAAGAAATAGGCGCCACCGCGCACCTGGACGAAACGCGGCAGGCCGTGATGGCGTCGACGCACCGGCGCGTCGGGCACGGTGAAGGTCTCGCGCGCCGCGCCGCGCGGGCCGATCAGCGGATCGGTGTCAGCGTGCAGGCCGGCGAAGTTGGCGTTGTTGACCCAGGTCTGCTGGACGAACTCGAACTGGCGACTGATATCGGCGTTGACGCAGAGGAACAGCAGCCCCCGCTCGACGCCGTCATCGCCGGCGGCCAGCAGGTCGTCCGGGGCCAGGCTCTCCGCCAGGGGCGGGCCATAGACCCGGCCACGGCGCAACAGCCGATGACGGCGGTTGATGGCCAGCGAGTCCTGGCTGCCGGGCTTGGGCGGCAGCATGTCGCGGGGGTTGGTGCGCCGCACATGGGCCCCCAGCGGACACTTCAGCCCCTCCGGGTCCTCGTGGTGATAGCCGAAGTCGTTGGCCTGCGTGGCCCCGCTCTCCCCCTCGGGGGCGCTGACCAGCGGCGTGCCGTCCGGCCAGCGCCCCACCATTTTCGCCGCCAGGGCACGGCGCGCCTCGCTGCCCGGAGCCTGGCCGTCGAGCCAGGACCAGAAGCCGTGAACGTCCTGGCTCAGCTGGCGGAACACCAGGTAGCTGCCGTTGCGCCCCAGGTCGCGGGCCTCGCCGTCGGCCACCTCGGGCAGCAGGTCGTTGGGGTCCTCGATGGGCGACACCAGGGGCCGGGCGGTGTACTGGCCGCGCTCGTTGGGGTAGCCGAGCACGAATTCCCCCGCCGCCACCCGGTGACGCGGATCCTGGCTGTTGCTGACCCCGGCCAGCTTGGGCTGGGAGATGCCGTCGCGAAAGCCGAAATGTTCCTTGGCACCCGGCAGGGGCCGGCTCTCCAGGGTCTCGCGCACGCGGATGTCGGCCGCCTCCAGGGCCTCGCGCTGCCGCGCGATCTGGGCCTCCAGGCTGCGCGGGGTCGCCGCGTAGACCATCAGCAGGGCGTGGATCGCCGGCGCCTCGGGCCCTCCCCAGCGCCAGCCGGCGGGAGCGCTTTCCTCGCAGTCGCCCAGCACCCGGCTGCGTCGGAGGGAGCCGGCGAGCCCCTCGCGGAACTCCCGGGAAAACCCCTTCAGGGCCTGCCAGGACAGCTCCAGGTGGGCCAGACCCGGCCAGCTGAAGGCCAGCTGCAGCCGCCCCTCATCCCTGACGGGCCGTCCCGCGTCGCCGGTGGCGACCCGTTGCGCCATCGTCCCCACCCACTCCCGGGCCGCCTCCGGCTCGCCGAAGTGCAGCATCAGGAAGGCGGCATGGGGCAGCTCCCCGTAACCACTGAGGACGATGCCCTGGATATCGTCGAATTCGAGACTGGACATGACATCAGAACCGTTGCAGCCAGGCTCGGCACCCGGCATCGCTCATGGCCCCCGAGAGCCCCGCCCGGATGGCCGCGTTGTTGGCCAGGTTGACCGCGGTCAGCCCGGCATAGGCCGGCGCCCGATACCACACCGCCGTGGGCACCTGATGGTCGCGGTAGTAGGCCTTGAAGGCCTGTTCGTCGGAGGCGCCACCGAACAGCAACCAGCGCGTGCGCGGCCAGCCCTGGCCGTTGCTGAACACCAGGTTCAGCCCGAAGGCGACGCGTTCGATGAAGTCGTCCTGGTAGCTCTCGGGACTACCGTCGAAGTTGCTGAAGAACACCACCCGCTCGCCCCGGTCGATGACCACCCAGCGGGCGAAGTGGATGGTATCGATCTCGGCGAGCTTGCCCCGGTAGAAGACATGGGAGACGGCGAACTGCAGCAGCCACAGCGCGACCCGCAGGATCCCCCGACGAAAGGGGCCCGCCTGGATGTGTCCCACCGCGGACAGCTGGTTGTGCACGCCGTGATCCTCGTCGGCCTCGAGGGCCCGCACCCGGGCATCCCGGGGGCGAAGGTTGTGGGGTGCATTGGCCATCTCGTGCAGGCGCAGCACCACCAGGGCCAGCAGGGTCAGGGGCAGCAGCAGCACGGCCAGGACCAGCCCCGCCAGGGCGACCGCTCCCAGCACCAGCCAGCCTCGCAGCCAGCGCCAGGGAGTCGGCCCCGCCGCCGGCGACAGCGCCTCGCGGAGGTCGTCGCGGCCGGCGACGAAGTCGATCAGCGCCTGGCGGACCTGGCGAGGCGAACGCCCCTGCCAGTCGCCGCCATCCAGGTGCTGCTGGAGGGCGGCGTGCAGACGGGCCTCGAGGCTCACCTGGGCCAGGCTGCGCCCCAGGGTATTGACGTAGAAGGCCCCCACCCGCTGGCGATGCACGGCCAGGTAGGCCCGCGTCGCCCCGTCATCGGCACCTGCGGGAAAGTCGGCGCAGTGGGCGAGCATCGCACGCAGGGGCGCTCCTCCCAGGGTGACGATGGCGTCCAGTGCCGCCATGGCGTCACCATCGAGGTTGGCGGTCAGCACCAGCTGGGCCGGATAGTGTCGCCCGCCGCGGCGGTGGGCCTCCGGCAGCAGCACCCAGCGGGCGAAATGCACTCCCTCCAGTTGGCCAAAGGGCAGGATGGGATTGTCGGCCGGATCGCGACGCAGGGTCGCCAGCGACTCCTCGAGGAGAGCCGCGTGGCCCGGGCGGACGGGCAGCACCAGGTTCAACGCCGACTGCGTGACCATCGCATCATCCTTGTCCCGGCATGCGGGTGAGGTGCCGAGCGAGACTGTGTCCTAGGCAGTCTAGCCATTCTTTGGCATGGCGGCGTAGGAAAAGCGTTGACTATACTTCTCATGCCTATCGCCGATCTGACAGGGAAGTGCCGGCCGGCACGCCGCGTTTCCCCATCCCATGGAGGTTTTCGGCATGCCGACCCTGCGACTGGGATCATCCCCTGCACGCCACCGGGCCTACCCTCTCCCCCTCGCCCTGCTGCTGGCCCTGTCTCCGACACCGCTGATGGCCGATGCCCCCCCGGCCCCCCACCCGGAGGCCGACCGTCCCTCCTGGCTCGATACCTGGGCCTCACTGCGGGCCTGCAAGCGCATGGTGGCCTCGGGCCTGCGCGACGTGCCCGACGACCGCGCCGACCGCTTCCTCGGCAAGGTCGAGGCGGACACCGCCCACTGCCGCGGCGGCCAGCGCGCCCTGGAAGCGCATCGCCTCGACCGGCCCTGGGTCGACTGGCAGAGCTACTGGGCCACCGGCGACGGCGCCTCGCGCAACGCCAACTATGACGACGGCTGGCTGCGCTCGCTGGTCGGCGGCCTCGGCGAGCGGGTCCACCTCAACCCCAACGACCGGGGAATCGACGGCGCCCTGATGGACCTGGAGTTCCAGCGGATCGAGCTGATCAAGTTCAACCTCTTCGACAACGCCACCTATCGCGAGTACGTGCAGGGTCGAGACGGCGCCCCCGGCACCACCCTGTCCCGCTGGGATGCCATGCGCCTGCCGCCGGACCACCCGGCCTACGCGGCGGTGGGCGGCGACGGCGAGCAGCTGTGCCAGGGCGAGCTGATCCGCCAGCGCACCCTGACCGGGATCTGCAACGACCTGCGCAACCCCCTGATGGGCGCCAGCGATACCCGCTTCGCCCGCAACGTGGAATTCGACGAGACCTTTCCCGCCGAGGGCCATACGGCCCTGACCCGGGTGCGGCACGGCGACCGGCTCGACCTGATGACCCCCGATCCCCAGCGCATCAGCCAACGGTTGTTCACCCGGGCGCAGTCGCGACCCGAGCTGTGCAACGAGGGCCGCGGCCTGGCCGGCCACGCCCCCGAGGCCCACTGCGACTATCGCAAGGCGCCCTTCTTCAACGTGCTGGCGGCCTTCTGGATCCAGTTCATGACCCATGACTGGTTCTCCCATCTGGAGGGGGGCGAGAACGATCGCTCGGGGCTTCGCTCGGCGGGCTGCAACCTGCCCGAGGCGCAGGCGGCGGCGCTGGGCTGCCGCCCGGGGGATGCCTTCCAGCGGAGCCTGGTGGCCCAGCGCGAGGCGCCGGAGACCTTCGAGCACCAGGGCCAGCGCTACCAGGCCCGCGCCCACCGCACCTTCGACAATACGGTGACCGCCTGGTGGGATGCCTCCCAGCTGTATGGCTACGACGCGACCAGCGTGCAGCGGGTCAAGCGCGACCCCGAGGACCCGGCCAGGCTGCTGCTGCCGCCCCTGCCCGGCCAGGCCGATGACGGCCAGGGCTACCTGCCCCGCTTCGCCCCCCCCCTGCGCCTCTGCCGATGCCCGAGACTGCGACCCTATCCACCCGGCCTGGTCGGGCCAGGCAGCCACCGCCTTCCCCGACAACTGGACGGTGGGCGTGGCCTTCTTCCACAACGTCTTCGCCCGGGAGCACAACGCCTTCGTCGAGGCCTTCCGCCGCCAGGCCGCCGCGACCCCCGACGCCGATTCCGGCCTGCGCGACCCCGCCGCGCCGGACGCGATGATCCGCTATGCCGAGGTCTCCGACGAGGAGCTGTTCCAGGCCGCACGCCTGGTGGTCTCGGCGATGATCGCCAAGATCCACACCATCGAGTGGACGACGCAGCTGCTCTACGACGAGCCGCTGTATCGCGGCATGAATGCCAACTGGAAGGGCCTCTTCCACGAGCACGGCCTGGTCGAGGAGGCCCTGGCCCGGGTCCTGGACCGCCTGCGCGCCTCCGACGACGACCGCCATGCCAACGCCTGGTACTCGGTGCTCGCGGCAGGCCCGGGCATCTTCGGCCTGGGCAGCGAGCGCTACGCGAACGCCTCGGTCTTCTCCTCCCTCGGCGGGAAGCGCCAGGACCTCTGGTCGCTGGCCAATCCCGACCATGTCAACGGCGGCACGAACCACTTCGGCTCGCCGTTCAACTTTCCCGAGGAGTTCGTCACCGTCTACCGGCTGCACCCGCTGGTGCCCGACCTGCTGGAACTCCGCGATCTTGCCGATCCCGACCGGATCCATGCCAAGGTCCCGGCCCTGGAGGGCTTTCGTGCCGGCGCCAGCGACCTGCTGCGCCAGGAAGGGCTGGCCGACTGGGCGCTGAGCATGGGGCGCCAGCGGCTGGGCCTGCTGACCCTGGGCAACCACGGCCGCTTCCTGCAGAACCTGGCCATGGGGCACCTGGGCTCCGAGACCGGCCGGCTCGACATCGCCGCCCTCGACATCATCCGCGACCGTGAGCGAGGCGTGCCCCGCTTCAACGAATTCCGCCGCCAGTACGGCCTGCGCCAGATGACCAGCTTCGACGACTTCATCGACACCACACTGCCGGCCGACCACCCCGAGCGCCAGCATCAGGAGACCATGGCCGCCAGGATGCGCGAGATCTACGGCCAACATGTCTGCGACGCCGACAAGGTCATCTCGCATGCCTATCGCGACGCCAACGGCGACTACCCGGATGATTGCCTGGGGCATCCCGACGGCACCCTGGTGGACAACGTGGAGGACCTGGACACGGTGGTCGGCTGGCTGGCCGAGCCGGTGCGCCCCCACGGCTATGCCATCTCCGAGACCCAGTTCGTGGTCTTCATCCTCAACGCCTCGCGGCGCCTGTTCAGCGACCGCTTCTTCACGTCCAGCTTCCGCCCCGAGTTCTACACCCGGCTGGGGCACGACTGGGTGATGAACAACGGCCCCGACGGCGTGATCATGGAAGACGGCGCCCCCAACGGCCATCACCAACCGGTGTCGCCGATGAAGCGCGTGCTGCAACGTACCGTACCGGCCCTCGCCACGGAGCTGGACCCGGTCGTCAACGTCTTCGACCCCTGGGCACGGGACCGGGGCACCTACTACTCCCTGGACTGGACCCCGCGCCCGGGGGCCGAGGCCGATGAAAGCTTCACGCCCTGACCGCGACCGCCGGGTCCTTCATGCGGGGCTGGCGCTGATGCTCGCCGGCCTCGCGGGCTGCGGTGACGCCGACCCGCCCCTGGTCATCGCCGAAGAGCGGGCCTCCCCCGCGGAGCCTCGCCTGGAGGCCGAGATGACCGAGTCGATCCTGGCCCACTACCGGCGGCAGCGCACCGCGCACCCCGAGCGGCCCATCCCCCGCTTCAACCAGCCCAAGACCCTGGCCTGCCCCGCGGCCATGCTGCGGGTGCCCGAGCTCCCCGAGCAGCTGGCCAGAGGGCTCTTCGCCCGGCCCGGCGAGTACCCCGCCACCCTGCGCTTCGCCAACGCCACCCGCCAGGATGACCGGGAGCCGGACCTGCGCGGGCTGTCGATCCGCGTGGAGGACGTGCCCGGCGCCAGCGGCGTCGACGGCACCCCGGGCCGCCAGGACTTCCTGCTCAACAGCCATCCGGTGCTGTTCGCCGGCACGCCCGAGGACTTCCATGCCTTTGTCGAGGCGGTCACCGGCGAGCGGATGTGGTGGTACTTCCTGACACATCCCCGCTCGCTGTGGATCGCCTGGCGGGCGCGCGGCCAGCCCAACAGCCTGCTCAACATGACGTTCTGGAGCACCACCCCCTACCGCTACGGCAAGGGCGAGGCGGTGAAGTACGCGGTGCGCCCCTGTGACGACGACACGTCACCGGCCGAGGCGCCGGCCGGGGACGGCGATCCCGACTTCCTGCGTCATGCCATGGCCGAGCGGCTGAGCGAGGGCAGCGCCTGCCTGGCGCTGCAGGTGCAGTTCCAGCAGGACCCCGAGCGGATGCCCATCGAGGATGCCTCAGTGGCCTGGGACGAGACCCGCTCCCCCTTCCATACCGTGGCGCGCCTGACCCTGCCGGCCCAGCGGGTGGAGGACCCGGCGGCGCTATCGCGCTGCGAGGGCATGGCCTTCAATCCCTGGAACGGCCACCCCGATCACCGCCCGCTAGGCGGCATCAATCGTGTGAGACGCGGCATCTACGAGGCGGTGGGTGCGCTGCGAACCGAACATCATGCTTCGCTGGTATCCCCCGGCGAGGCAGGCCGACACCCAACGGGAGGTTCCCCATGAGCGCAACGGTGCAGCACTGGCTGAGCATGAGCCGCGACGAGCTCGACTCCCTCTACCGCCGGGGGTCGCCGGGCGAGATACCCCAGGGCGATACCCGCGGCACGCCCATCGTCGCCGGCACGCCGCTGGCCAAGGCCTTCGCCAGCTTTGCCCGACTGTTCGCCTGGCAGGGCAAGGTCTTCGACATGTTCGCCGAGGACGGCTCCGCCGGCGTGCTGGTCAACAAGGTCTCGCCGTTCGGGCTGGGCTTCATCGTCGCCAAGGTCTACCGCGCCCCCAGCTGGATGGACGGCGAGCCGACCATCGTCATCGATTATTCAAGGACCTCGTTCTTCTTCCGCGCCGTGCGCGACGAGATCCGCGAGATCGAGCCAGGGGTCTACCTGGGCAAGGTGTGGCTGGGCAAGCGCCGCATCCTGGACTTCGCCCTGGAGCTGCCGACGGGCGACTAGGGCTCGCGCCTACTCACCGGTGCCCAGTCCGGTGCACTGCATGTAGGCGGCCAGGGCCCTGGCACCGCCGTCCGATGCCTCGCTGAGGGCCCGGTAGACACCGCGCTGATCCGCCGGGCGGCGGTGCTGGCCGAGCTTGTGCTTGCCGTCCAGTGAGGTGATCTCGAGCCGGAACCCCACCACGGCCTGGAGCAGTCGCGTTTCGAAATCCACTGGCATCAGCGCCTCGTCATCGAGCAGCGTGGGCTCGTGGACGGCGACCAGCTCACGCACCGCCTGCCGGGTGCCGGCGGCATCGAGCAGGCGAATACGGCCGCGGGCATGGACCACCGCATAGTTCCAGGTCGGCACCGCCGGCCCCTCGGCGTACCAGCGGGGGGAGATATAGGCGTGGGGACCGCTGAACACCACCAGCGCCTCGCCATGGTCGAGGGTACGCCAATGGGGGTTCGCCCGGGCGACATGGCCGTAGAGCGTGCCCAGCTCGCCCTCCTCGCGGCGCAGCACCAGGGGCAGATGGGTGGCCTCGAGGTCCGGGGTCAGAAGGAATCCGAAGGAGTGGGCGTCGATGAAGGCCTGGGCCTCGGCGGCACCGGCCATGCGCAACGTCTCGGGGACATGCATTTGAAACCTCCTTGTGGGTGTCGGGGCGTCCCGGCTTCGGCGGCCGAAACGCCAGCCGCTCACGGGAGCCGGCATTCCATGCCAATCAGCGGCGGCTCGTTCAGGAGCTCGACGAAGCCGTGACGGCGATACAGGCGCACGGCTGGACTGTCGGCGAAGACCTTGAGGCGCAAGGCCGCCTCTCCCCTCCCGCGGACCAGGGCCTTGGCTTGTTCGAGCGCCTGGGTGCCCAGGCCGAGGCCGCGCCGTTCGGCGACCACCTGCAGGTCCTGCAGGTAACTCCGGCCCGCATGACGCAAGAGCCGCAGATAGCCGACGGCCCCCCCGTCGCATCGCAGCAGGTAGTTCTCGCCGCCGGCCCAGTCGGCCGCGAAGCGGGCCGGGTCCCAGGCCAACCCATGTCGGCGGTAGGCCTCGGCCATGTTGTCCCGGACCAGGGCCCCGGCCCAGTCCCGATCCCGAGCGCTCGCCACCTCGAGCATCCAGTGCCTCCTGGCCGCCTGCGGGTCAGCGGCAATGAACCGTCAGAGGGTCGCCGACGCCGATCGCCCGGCCCGCGCCGTCGAGCAGGATGGCATTCTGGCCGAAGTAGGCACCCTGCCAGCCTGGCTGGGTATCCATCGCCACCAGGGTCCTGAGGGGTTCCCTGGGTACCGGTGCCTCGCCGGTGTGCTGGTCCTGGGTGATGATCTTGCAGCGCTTGCAGGGCTTGCGCAGGCCCAGCCGATAGCCTGCCTCACCGGCCTCGAGTTCGTCCCATTGCCCCTCGGCGAAGGGCATGGTGCCCTCCACCACCACGTTTGGCCGGAAGCGGCTCATGGGGACCGTCTCGAGTCCCTGGGCCGCGAGTCGCTCGTTCAGCGCCTTGAGGGAGGCCTCGCAGGCCACCAGGAAGGGGTAGCCGTCCGGGAAGGCGGTATCGGCCCGTTCGCCACGCTCGACTCTGAGATAGTCCGTCTCCACCTCACGGCGATGATCGCCGGGGAAGCGGACCAGCCGCAGGTCCCGGCCCAGCACCTCGGTGAGCCAGCGGGACGCCGCCTCGCCCTCGTCCAGGGCCTCGCAGGTGTCCTGCCAGATGCGCACGGCACACCGCGGCTGCGCCGTCGTCTCCAGGGGGACGATCAGGGGGGCGGTCCGGGGATGTTCCAGCACCAGCGCCTCGTCGGTCAGCCGCACGGCCACCCTCGCCATTGCCGGCAGCTCGCGCTGAGTGACGAAGCGTCCCCGGCCGTCGACGACCATCCAGTGGCGGTCGAAGGCCAGACCTCGCGGGGTAAGCAAGGTCCGCTCCAGGGCGATGCCGCGCAGCGACTTGACTGGATAGATATTGAGCTGGGTGATACGCATCCTTGCCTCCCTGGCATTCACGAAGTCTCCCACTCTAGCAGGCCGATGCCGAGGATTCCGCCCGGCAGCGAGCGCGCGCGCCCACCGCGATCTCGGCATACAGCATCGCGGTGTCGAAGAGCGGCACCGGCGTGGCGGGCTGGCTCACCGGAAGGGCGGATTACCGCATCGGCGTCCCGTCCGCGCAGTGGCTCGACGATGACGTCGGCGAGGTGCGGCAGCGAACCTCGAGGGCCACCTCACTAGCGGTGATCCCTCCTGGATACCTGGCTGAGCCGCCCAGGGCCTTAGCCGGCCCGGATGGCGACCTTCAACACCCCGTCGCGCTGATGGGCGAAGAGGTCATAGGCCGCGGCGATGTCCTCCAGAGCATAGTGATGCGTGACCATCGGGCCCAGGTCCAGGCGCCCGGTTTCGATCACGCCCATCAGCCGGCGCATGCGCTCCTTGCCGCCGGGGCACAGCGAGGTGACGATGCGATGGTCGCCGAGACCGGCGCGGAAGGCCTCCAGCGGGATGGTCAGGTCCTCGGCGTAGACGCCGAGGCTGGAGAGCGTGCCGCCGGGCTTGAGCACGCGCAGGGCGTTCGCGAAGGTGGTCTGCAGCCCCAGTGCCTCGATGGCGGCATCCACGCCGCGGCCGCCGGTGAGACGCAGGATTTCGCCGACCACATCCACCCGCCGGTGGTCGAGCACCACGTCGGCCCCCAACTGGCGTGCCATCGCCAGACGCTCGTCCACGCCATCCACGGCAATGATCAGCCCGGCACCCCGCAGCCGGGCCCCGGCGGTGGCACACAGCCCGATGGGCCCCTGGGCGAACACCGCCACCGAGTCGCCGATCCGGATATTGGCCGATTCCGCCCCGGCGAAGCCGGTGGACATGATGTCGGGACACATCAGTACCTGTTCGTCGCTGAGACCATCGGGCACCGGGCTGAGGTTGGCCTGGGCATCCGGCACGCGCAGGTACTCGGCCTGGGCGCCGTCGATGGTGTTCCCGAACCGCCAGCCACCCATGGGCTTGTAGCCATGGCCGTGGTGGCCACCGTCCTGGGCGCTGCAACCGTCCTGGCAGGCGTAGGAGGTGAAGCTCGGGCAGATGGCACCGGCAATCACCCGCTGGCCCTCCCGGTAGCCCTGGACGTTGGCGCCGAGCTTCTCGATCACGCCCACCGGCTCGTGACCGATGGTCAGCCCAGGCTCCACTGGGTACTCGCCCTTGAGGATATGCACGTCAGTGCCGCAGATGGTGGTGGTGGTCACGCGGACCAGGGCATCGTCGGGCCCGATATCGGGGACCGGCTTGTCGTCGATCTCGATGCGGCCGGGCTCGAGGAAAACGGCGGCTTTCATCATGGCAGGCATGGGCGACTCCTCCTTGAGGGTTGGGATCGCCATCACACCATAGGCTTCGGCCATGACCCTTGCGTTGCATCAAGTCCGGCACAGATGGCTGAGTCTGGCGGTATCAGTTGTCGTCGCTGTGACGGTACAGCGAGCGTTGCGGCCGCACCGTCAGCTCCACCCCCATGGCCGTCATCTCGGCGATATCACTTACGCGGATCAACCTTGCCGAGTCGAGACGCTCGGCGGCGGTGAGCTGGGAGTGCACGAAACCGGGATGGATCGGGATGACGCCGACACTGCTTTCACGGACCTCCTCGAACAACGCCTTGGCAAGCCACTCGAGGCCGTGGGCGGCCCCGGCATGAATAACATCCCCTCGGCTCTCAGCGAAGTGCGAGCCGAGCATCGTGACCCCCACGGCAGGCCCTTCCCGCGGTCGGGGGAAACACCTACCCTGCCCATTCATCGCCACCCCGCCATCGCCACGATCAAGGATCCTGTATGTCACCGGCCGATACCCTTCGCCTGATTCTGCTCTCCTCGCTGTGGGGGATGTCGTTCATCTTCATGCGCGTGGCCGTCCCCGAGTTCGGCCCGGTGTCCTTGATCCTGGTGCGCATGGGCGTGGGCGCGCTGCTGATGCTGCCGCTGCTGCTGGGGCGGCACTACCTGCGCCAGGTCTGGGAGAACAAGGGCAAGCTGCTGATCCTCGGCCTGGTCAACCATGTGCTGCCGTTCTCGCTGCTGGCACTCGCCACCACGCGGCTGGAGGCCGGCTTCACCTCGCTGATCAACGCCACCACGCCGCTGTTCACCGCCCTGCTGGGGGCACTGTTCTTCGCGACGCCCGTGCAGGGCCGCCAGTACCTGGGCCTGGCGCTGGCCTTCCTCGGCGTCTATGTACTCACCGCCGACCGGCTGGACTTCGCCCTGGGCGGCGATGGCTGGTTCATCCTCGCCGTGCTCGGCGCCACCTTCTGCTACGGCATCGCCACCAACTTCTCCAAGACCTACCTGACCCACCTGCCGGTGCGGGTGCTGGCCGCCGGCAGCTGTGCCATGTCGGCGCTGATCCTGCTGCTGCCCGGCCTGTGGCTGTGGCCGGAGGCCCCCATCAGCGCCCTGGGCTGGGCCAACGGCCTGGCGCTGGCGGTGTTCAGCACCACCGTGGCCTTCCTGCTCTACTTCACCCTGATCGCCAGCGCCGGGGCCACCGCCACCTCCACCGTCACCTTCCTGGTGCCGGTCAGCGCCCTGTTGTGGGGGTACCTTCTGCTCGAGGAGACCCTGAGCCTGCAGGTCCTCGCCGGCATGGCCATCACCCTGGCCGGCACGGCCATCGCCACCCGCATGATCCGGCTGCGCCGTCCGGCGCCGCGCTGCGTTGAGTCCCCCGGCGGCAAGCACCTAGACTGAGGCCGAGCTCCCCCTGGCCGTCGGGGCCGTGCCATGGCTATCGCCCGCTTCCGCTTCCATGCCGAGCTGAACGATTTCCTGCCGCCACAACGGCGGGAGCGCCGCTTCGCCTATCCGTTCGATCGCCAGGCCGCCATCAAGGATGCCATCGAGGCCCTGGGCGTGCCCCACCCCGAGGTGGACATCATCCTGGTAGACGGCGCATCAATGGCCTTCGACTACCGTCTCCGGGACGGCGATCGCGTGGACGTCTATCCCGCGGACGTGGCCATGCCGGTCATCGCCCCGCATCACCTGCGTCCGTCCCTGCCGCATCCCCTGCGCTTCCTGCTCGACGTCCACTTGGGCCGCCTGGCCCGCTACCTGCGCCTGCTGGGCTTCGACTGTCGCTATCGCAATCATGCCGGCGACGCCGAGCTGGCCGCCCAGGCCGAGCGGGAGGGGCGTATCCTGCTGACCCGAGATCGCAACCTGCTCAAGCGCAAGCGCGTCGCTCTCGGTCGCTGCGTGCGGGCCGACGATCCCTTCGTCCAGCTCGAGGAGGTCGCCCGCGCCTTCGCGCTGCTCGACGAACTGGCCCCCTTCACGCGCTGCACTCGCTGCAACGGGCGTCTCGAGGCCGTGGACAAGGCCGCGGTGGACCATCGCCTCGAGCCACTGACCCGCCGCTACGTGGACACCTTTCTGCAATGCGAGGCCTGTGGCCAGGTCTACTGGCACGGCAGCCATGTGCCCCGCATGGAGACCCTGGTCGAGCGGCTCAGGCAACGCCTTGAAATGCCCGCCCACCAGCCACCACAGTAGTCAGTAGCCCCGCACCTCAGGGACAGAGCCCGGATCCGCCAACCATGGGGGCTCGCCAGCAGGGTCGTCACCTTGCTTTGGCCCCTATCCCGCCAGCGCTTGCCCCGACAAGCCAGGAGGCAGAGAAGATGAGTGATCGCGAGGATCACTATCCGACCCGGCTCAGCACCCCCAGGGCCGCCCTTCCCCGCAACGAGCCGATCGTCCACGCCCGCAACCAATACCGCTGGGACGGCCCCCTGGACGAGGTGGCCCTGTCGCGCTATGAGCGGGACGGCTTCCTGTGGTTCAACGGCTTCTTCTCCCGGGACATCACCGAGCCCTTCTTCGAGGAACTTCGCGAGATGGCCCGGGATGACGCCCTGATGGACTCCGAGCGGGTCATCAAGGACCCCCACAGCGGCGCCATCCGCTCGGTGTTCGGCATGCACGAGCTCTCCGCGCGCTTCGATCGCCTGACCCGGGACCCGCGCATCCTCGGCATGGTGCGCCAGCTGCTCGGCAGCGAAGTCTATATCCATCAATCCCGTATCAACGACAAGTTCGGCTTCCAGGGCAGCGGGTTCGACTGGCACTCCGACTTCGAGACCTGGCATGCCGAGGACGGTATGCCGCGGATGCGGGCAGTGAGCGCTTCCTTGATGCTCACCGACAACAACGAGTTCAACGGGCCGCTGATGCTGATCCCCGGTTCCCACCGCTCCTTCGTACCCTGTGTGGGGGAGACGCCGGAGATGAACTGGAAGGAATCCCTGAAGGCCCAGACGATCGGCGTGCCGGACAAGTCGGCCCTGGCGCAGCTGGCCGAGCATGGCGGTATCCAGGCCCCCAAGGGGCCGGCGGGCTCGCTGCTGCTGTTCGAGTGCAACACCCTGCATGCCTCGAACGAGAACATGTCGCCCTGGCCGCGCTCCAACCTGTTCTTCGTCTACAACAGCGTGGGCAATACGCTGGAGGAACCGTACGCGGCGCCCATGCGGCGGCCCGAGTTTCTGGGGGCCCGGGAGAACACCGCCGCGATGACCATGCACGACGCCTTCCCCGAATTGGCAGGACAGGGCGTCGCCCCCCTGTCCTGATCCCGGACGGATACGCCAGCGGCCGTGGTGTCGCCACCACGGCCGCCTCTTCCACGCCGGCTCGAACGGATCAGAAGTTCGGTTTGCGCTTCTCGACGAAGGCGCTCATGCCCTCCGTCTGCTCCTCGCCGGCGAAGCACAGCGCGAACAGGCTGGTCTCCAGCGCCAGGGCGCTGTCGAGGTCCTGGTCCATGCCGTCGTGCACCGCCTGCTTGGCACCGCGCACCGACTGCGGACCATTGCCGCCCAGCTGCTTGGTCAGTTCGGCGACATAGTCCTCGAGCTCGGCCTGGGGCATCACCCGGTTGACCAGGCCGATGCGCAGCGCCTCATTGGCATCGATCTTGCGGCCGGTGGTGACCAGGTCCAGGGCCATGGCCGGACCGACCCGGCGCGGCAGGCGCTGGGTGCCACCGAAGCCCGGGATCACGCCGAGCAGCACCTCGGGCTGACCAAAGACGGCGTTATCGCTGGCCACCGCCCAGTCACAGGCCAGGGCCAGCTCGCAGCCGCCACCCAGGCAGAAGCCGTTGACCAGGGCCACCACCGGCACCGGCAGGGTCTCAAGCCGCTTGATGGTGCGCAGGGCCTGGCCGGCGAAAGCCCGCGCCTGCTCCGGGGTCTTGTCCTTCATCTCGGCGATGTCGGCGCCGGCGACGAACGACTTCTCCCCGGCCCCGGTGATCAGCACGGCGCGCAGGTCGTCGCGGGCCTCCAGCTCGACCAGGACCTTCTCTAGCCCGGCGATCACCTCGCTGTTCAGGGCATTGAGCGCCTTGGGACGGTTGATGGTCAGGCGCACGATACCGGCGGTGTCCTGTACCTCGATCAGCTGCTCGCTCATGGGGGGCCTCCTCGGCGTGTCTTGGGATGGACTACCGCCCCACCCTAGCGAACGCTAGGTTGGGCGGCAATCCCGCCTTTTGTCGGCTTCACGAATAGGTATGGAAGCCACGGCCGCTCTTGCGACCCAGATAGCCGGCATCGACCATGCGCTTGAGCAGCGGGCAGGGGCGGTACTTGGGGTCGCCGAAACCATCCTGCAGCACCTCCATGATCGCCAGGCAGACATCCAGCCCGATCAGGTCGGCCAGGGCCAGCGGGCCGAGGGGATGGGCGGCGCCGAGCTTCATGGCCTGATCCACGGCCTCGGGGGTGGCCGCCCCCTCCTGGACCAGGAAGGCCGCCTCGTTGATCATCGGCACCAGCAGGCGATTGACCGCGAACCCCGGGGAGTCGCCCACCGGCACGGCGGTCTTGCCCAGCGCCTCGGCCAGCGCCTCGATGCGCGCCACCGTGGCGTCGCTGGTCTGTTCGGCGCGAATCACCTCGACGAGGCCCAGCACCGGAACCGGGTTGAAGAAGTGCATGCCCACCACACGCTCGGGACACTCGCAGACGGCGGCGAGGCGGGTCAGCGACAACGAGGAGGTGTTGGAGGCGAGGATGGCATCGCCGGTCAGGTGGCTGAGGTCGCGGAACAGCTTCTCCTTGAGCGCCGGCTGCTCCGGGGCCGCCTCGATGATCACCTCGCAATCGGCCAGGGCATCCAGCGCCGTGCTGGTCGCCAGCCGGTCCAGGGCGGCGTCCTTGTCGGCCTCGGCCAGCTTGCCCTTGGCCACCAGCTTGCCCAGTCCCTTGTCGATGGCGCCTCGGGCACGCTCGAGCTGGGTGTCGGCCACGTCGTAGAGCTGCACCGGGAAGCCGCTGGTGACCAGCACCTGGGCGATGCCCTGTCCCATGGTCCCGGCGCCGACCACGCCGATCGGTTGTTGGCTCATTGCTGCACTCTCCTGTTCAGGTGATGGGACCCTCTGTCGAGTCCTGCAGGTTACCGGTTACGCGCCTTCTCGCGCAGCACGAACTTCTGGATCTTGCCGGTGGAGGTCTTGGGCAGCTCGGTGAAGATCACCGTCTTCGGCGCCTTGAAATGGGCCAGCCGCTCCCGGCAATGGGCGATGATCTCCGCCTCGCCGACGTCCTCGCAACCGGCCTTGAGCTTGACGAAGGCACAGGGCGTCTCGCCCCACTTCTCGTCCGGGCGTGCCACCACCGCGGCCTCCTCCACCGCCGGGTGAGCATAGATGGCGTCCTCCACCTCGATGGTGGAGATGTTCTCGCCGCCGGAGATGATGATGTCCTTGGCGCGATCCTTGATCTCGAGGTAGCCGTCGGCATGCCATACGGCCAGGTCGCCGGTGTGGTACCAGCCCCCCGCCAGGGCCTCGCGGGTCGCGTCCTCGTTCTTGAGATAGCCCTTCATCACGTTGTTGCCGCGCATCAGGATCTCGCCAACGGTAGTGCCGTCCTTGGGCACCGGTTCCAGGTTCTCCGGGTCGACCACGCAGAGGGCCTCGAGCATGTGGTAGCGCACCCCCTGACGGGCCTTGAGCCGGGCGCGCTCCTCCGGCGGCAGCGCGTTCCAGGCCTCGTGCCAGGCACAGACCGTGACCGGCCCGTAGACCTCGGTGAGGCCGTAGACATGAGTCACCTCGATGCCCAGGGCCTCGACCCCGGCGATCACCGAGGCGGGCGGCGGCGCTCCCGCGGTGGTCACCTTCACCGGGTGGTCGAAGTCGCGCTTCTGCTCGTCGGGCAGGTTGACCAGGCCGTTGAGGATGATCGGCGCACCGCTGAAGTGCGTCACGCCCTCGTCGGCGATCAGGTCCATGACCCTCCCGGCCTCGACCCGGCGCAGACAGACGTTGACGCCGGCATGGGCGGCGATGGTCCAGGGGAAGCACCAGCCATTGCAGTGGAACATCGGCAGGGTCCAGAGGTAGACAGGGTGATGGGGCATGGCCCACTCGAGGAGGTTGCTGACCGCGTTCAGGTAGGCACCGCGGTGATGGTAGACGACCCCCTTGGGCTTGCCGGTGGTGCCGGAGGTGTAGTTCAGCGAGATCGCCTGCCACTCGTCGTCGGGCAGCCGGTAAGGATGCTCGGGGTCGCCTTCGGCCAGCAGTGCCTCGTACTCCAGCTCGCCGATGCGGCGGGGCCCGCCGGCATACTCGGCGTCGTCGACGTCGATGATCAGTGGCTTGCGCGCGAGCTTCGCGACCGCCGCCTCGATCACCTCGCTGAACTCGGGATCGACGAGCACGGCCCGGGCCTCGCCGTGTTCCAGCATGTAGGCGATGGCCTCGGCATCGAGGCGAATGTTCAGGGTATTGAGCACGCAACCGGCCAGGGGCACGCCGAAATGGGCCTCGAACATGGCGGGCACGTTGGGCAGCATGGCGGCCACGGTGTCCCCCGTCTGGAGGCCGCGCGCCAAGAGCGCCGAGGCCAGCCGGCGACAACGAGCCCAGGTGGTGGCCCAGTCGCGTCGGATATCGCCGTGGACCACCGCCGGATAGTCGGGATAGATGGCGGCACTGCGCTCGATGAAGGTCAGCGGCGAGAGTGCCACGTAGTTCGCCGGGGTCTGGGGCAGGCCCTGCTCGAAGATACTGGGGTTCATGACGGCTCCGGGTCGGGTGGGCACCGCCATCGCTGATGGACGGCGCGGGAGGAGAGAGCCGCCGACCAGGGGGCGGCGGCCAGGGCTCAGAGGCTAGTTGGATCGAGGTCGGCGAGGCGCGCCATGCCGGCCTCGATCACCGCGAGCTGGGCGCGGCCCACGGGCAGCCAGTGGCGCAGCGCGAAGTCGGCACTGGCCAGCTTGGCGGGGTAGAAGGGGTCGGCGCTGCCGTCGGCCAGGGCGGCCTCGGCCTTGAGGGCGGCGCGGCCCATCTGCCAGGCACAGAGCACATGCCCGGTCAGCGTCAGGAAGGGGCTGGCATAGGCCTGGATGGCATCCGGGCCGAGCTCGGGGTCGCGGCTCTGCTCCAGCACCAGCGACGCCGCCAGGCGCAAGTCGGCGGCCCCGGCGGCCAGGCTCTCCCCGAGGTAGTGCAGGTCCTCGCTGATGGACAGCGCCCTGGCGGTAGCCTCCACCTCGTCGATCAGGCTGTCGAGGGTGGCACCGCCGTCCCGGGTCAGCTTGCGCCCGGCCAGGTCCAGGGCCTGGATGCCGTTGGTGCCCTCGTAGATGGGCGCGATGCGGGCATCGCGCAGCAGCTGGGCGGCCCCGGCCTCCTCTACATAGCCCATGCCGCCGTGGACCTGTACCCCCAGGGAGGCGATGTCCACGGCCTGGTCGGTGGAGAACGCCTTGACCACCGGGATCAGCAGGTCGACCCGGGCCTGGGCGGCATGGCGCGTCTCGGCGTCCCGGGCATGACGTGCCGCGTCCATCTGCGCGGCGCAGGTCAGCGCCAGGGCGCGCAGGGCGTCGGTGCGGGACCGCATGGAGAGCAGCATGCGCTTGACGTCCAGGTGCTCGGCAATGGCGCACTCCTGGCCGCCCCGGGCCCTGGAGCGGCGTCCCTGGACACGCTCGAGGGCATAGGCCAGAGCCTGCTGGCAGGCCCGCTCGGCCACGCCGATGCCCTGGATGCCGACCTTGTGGCGGGCCTCGTTCATCATGGTGAACATGTGATTCAGGCCGCGGCCGAGCTCGCCGACCAGGTAGCCGATGGCGCCGCCCTTCTCGCCGAAGCTCAGGGTGCAGGTCGGCGAGCCATGGATACCGAGCTTGTGCTCGAGGGCGGCGCAGGTCACGTCGTTGCGCTCGCCAAGGGAGCCGTCGTCGTTCACCAGGAACTTGGGCACCAGGAACAGCGAGATGCCCCGGTTGCCCTCCGGGGCATCCGGGGTTCGCGCCAGCACCAGGTGCAGGATGTTCTCCGCGCAGTCGTGCTCGCCCCAGGTGATATAGATCTTCTGGCCGCTGAGCCGGTAGTGGTCTCCCTCGGGGACCGCCCGGGTGCGTACCCGGGAGAGATCCGAGCCTGCCTGGGGCTCGGTGAGGTTCATGGTGCCGGTCCAGCGGCCCTCGACCAGCGGCGCCAGGTAGCGGGCCCGCTGTGCCGCACTGCCATGATGGGCCAAGGCCTCGATGGCGCCGGCGGTGAGCATGGGACACAGGCCCAGTGCCATGTTGGCGCCATGCAGCATCTCCTGCACAGCGCTGGCCACCACCTCGGGAAGCCCCTGGCCGCCCAGCGCCTCGGCGACCCCGATACCGTTCCAGCCGCCCTCGGCATAGGCGCGATAGGCCTCGGCGAAGCCATCCGGCACGGCGACCCCACCGTCGTCACGCCGCTGGCAGCCCTGGCGATCACCGCTGGCATTGAGCGGCGCCCAGACCTCGCCGGCGAGCCGGGCGGCCTCCTCCAGCACCGCTTCAACCAGTTCGGGACTGCTCTCCTCGAAACCGGGCAGCGAGAGCGAATCGTGCTCGAGGAGTTCCTCGAGCACGAAGCGGACGTCGCGAACGGGGGCAGTGAAGGGGGTCATGGCAGCACCTCAGGAAAAAAGATACCGGCGATAGTAGATTCACTACTTTTCGTTAACCATTAGCCCTAGGTCGCATGCGCACCTCACGCCCGCGAGGCGCCGGCCACGCCCTCCTGTCCCGGCGCGTCCGGGGCCGTCCCGTCATCCTCGTAGTAGACGATATGCGCCTCGTCGGGGGGCGGCGGCCCCACCAGAGGTTCGGCCACCTCCACGTCGGGCACGGCCCCGGACAGGTCCTCCACGTGCTCGTGCTCCAGGGCGCCCTGCACCCACTCCTCGGTCACCGACAGCTCGGCCCCCGCGGCGCTCAGTGGCGTGGTGGGCGAGAAGGGCGCCACCGGCACCGGCGCCGGCCGCACGCTGCGCCGCCAGCCGAAGAAGCCGACCAGGATCAGGCCCAGGGCGCCGAGCGACCAGAACAAGCCGGCATCGCCGACCACAGTCATCACCGGGGTGATGACCGGCGGGCTCAGCGTCGAGCCGATGGCGTTGATCAGCAGCAGGCCCTGACTCATGCGCACCAGGGCACCGGCCGGGGCGCGGTCGGCAGCATGGCCGACCGAGACCGGGTACAGGGAGAAGACCCCGCCCCCGAGCAGGAACAACAGGGCGGCCAGCCCCCAGGGCGGCAGCGGCAACCAGAGGATGCCGGCGGAGATCAGGGCGCAGAAGGCGCCGATCAGGATCAACACCATCTGGCGATCATGGCGATCCGACCAGCGCCCCACCGGGTACTGCAACAGCATGGCGCCGAGGACCATCACCGCCATCAGCTGGCCGACTCGATCCACCGTAAAGCCGGTCCGCTGCAGGTAGAGCGGCAGCAGGGTGTAGACCGCCGCCACGGCCAGTCCCGAGCCAAAGCTGCCCATCACCCCGGTGGGCGTCAGGGTGATCAGGCGCAACGGCGAGAGCGGCTCGGCCTTGTCGAGCAGCGGGGTGACCCGGGGGAGCATGGCCATGGGCAGCACCGACAACGAGGCCAGCAGGCCGATCACCATGAACGGCGCCGTGGGGCCCATGGCCTGGGTGACCCCGAGCAGCAGCTGGCCCAGCACCCCGGCGGCGTAGATGGCGATCATGTACAACGCCAGCAGCCGGCCCCGTACCTGGGCGTCGCCAGCGGCCAGCAGCCAGCTCTCGATGACCAGGAAGACGCCCACCGTGGCCCAGCCGCCGATCAGACGCAGCACGAACCAGGCCACGGGCTCGAAGACCAGGCCCTGCAGCAGCACCGTGACCGCCACCAGGGAGGCGAAGCTGCCGTAGGCTCGGATATGGCCGATGGCCAGCAGCAGGCGGTCGTTGAGCATCGCCCCCAGTGCCAGGCCAATGAAGTAGGCAGACGACACCCAGCCGATCACCACCGGCGATTCTCCGGCAGCATCGAGGCGCAGGGTGATCAGGGTCGCCAGAAAGCCATTGCCGATCCCCAGAATGAACAGCCCCAGCAGGGGTGCCAGGGCCATGAGCAGTAACTGCCGGGACATCAGCGGAACCTCGCGACGGACCATGTGACGCGCGCCGCCGCAGCCGCGCAGGGAGAAGATTCTGCGCCCGAATATACGCTCGGCGCCGGTCGCCGCCAATCCCCCCACACTCTGGCGCAAGGAGTTTTTTTCTTTCGATAACGGCATGTTATCGAAACTTGATCGATCATCGACGCTGCAGCAATACGACGTCGCTGGCGGGAAAGAGCACGTGCATGTCGAGACGCCTGGCGAGCCAGCTAAAGGTGGCCTCGCTGAAGAAGCACACATGGGTGGGATCGAGGATGTAGTGCCAGCCGGCGAAGGCCTCGGGAGTATCGACCCGCTTGGTCATCAGCCCCAGCCAGCCCCCCGGGGCCAGGCGACCGGCCAGCCGCTCGAGTTCGCGGCCGGGGGCGTAGAGGTGCTCGACCACCTCGGTGGCGGTAATAAAGTCGTAGCGATGCTCGAGCACCCCCGGGTCGGGCGCGTAGAAAGGATCGTAGATCGCCATGGGATGGCCGGCCTCCTCGAACATCACCGAGAGGGTGGGGCCGGGACCGGCACCGAAATCGAGCCCCCGGGCCCCGGGCCCCAGCCGGGCAACCAGGGGCGCGAAGAGCCTCGACAGGAAGCGCCGGTAGCCGGCATCGTCCGGGGAGTTCTGGTGCCGGTCGTAGACCGCCTTCTCGTCGGCCGGCGCGAGGCGCTGGTGGGAAGGCACGAAGACCAGCGCGCATTCCCGGCAGGCCAGGTAGTCGCGCCGCGCATCGCGGTGGTAGGGGGCGGTCTCGGGGGATGCGCATAGCGGACAGGACTGCATCATCGTATTCTCTGAACCAGATCACTCTTCCAAGGAGACATCCATGCTGTCAGGTCTGGACCATTTGGTCATTACCGTGACCGACATATCCCGCGCCGTGGACTTCTATACCCGGGTGCTGGGCCTCGACGTGCGCTACCGGGACCAGGAACGCGTCGACCTGATGCTCGGGGACATGGCCCTGCGCCTGCACTGGACCGCCACCGACATCCAGCCCCGGGCCGCCACGCCGACGCCGGGCAGCCTCGACCTGTGCCTGCGCAGCCGGCTGCCCCTCGACGAGGTCCGCCGGCACCTGGAGGCCCTGTCCGTCGAGGTGGAACTGGGACCGGTGACCCGCCAGGGCGCTCATGGCGAGCTCGAGTCCCTCTACCTGCGCGACCCGGACGGCAACCTGCTGGAGATCAGTCGTCCCGTGCGCTGACCTGCCGCCTCGGTGGCATCATGCCCCTCAGCGGGTATCATGTGGCAAGTCGCTGTCCCGCTCCATCACCCTCAAGGACGACCGATGAACGAGAACCAGACCGACCATCGCGATCCCGTGGTCGCCGAGTCCAACCCGTCGCCCGACACCACCATGGCCATGGTGATCTATGCCCTCTACCTGGCCAGCTTCGTGGTGGGCTTCACCTCCCTGGTGGGCGTGGTGATCGCCTATGTCTACCGCGGCAAGGGGCCGGAGTGGCTGGACGAGCACTATCGCTACCAGATCCGCACCTTCTGGATCGGCCTGCTCTACGGCGCCGTCGCCGCCCTGCTCACCCTGATCGTGATCGGCTTCCCGCTGCTGGTCGCCCTGGCCGTGTGGCTGATCATCCGCTGCGTCAAGGGCTTCAAGGGCCTGCAGGAGAAGCGCGCCCCGGACAACCCGGACACCTGGCTGGTCTGAGGCCATGGCAGCAACGCAGACCAAGGCCGGCCGCCATCAGGCTCGCGCCGTCGTCACCCTGTGGCACTGGCTGTCCGCCTGGCGGCCGGCCCCGTTGTGGCGGCTGGCCCGCCTCGCCGGCCCCCTCGTCCAGGCCATCAGCCCCCGGGAGCGACGGGTCACCCGGGTCAACCTGGCCCAGGCCTACCCCGCGCTGGACGAGACCCAGCGCCGGCGCCTGGCCCGGGACAGCCTGACCCATTCCAGCGCCACCATGCTCGAGCTGGGCTTTGCCTGGATGGGTGACCCGCAACGCGTCGCGGCCTCGATCCTCGAGGTCCACGGCCGCGAGCTGCTCGACGAGGCGCGCGCCGAGGGCCGCGGCGTGATCGTTCTGGCCCCGCATTTCGGCAACTGGGAAATCCTCAATTTCTGGCTGTCGAGCCACTTCCCCTTCACCGCCATGTACGAGCCGCCCAAGCTCGCGGCCCTGGACCCGGTGACCCGCCAGGGCCGCGAGCGCCAGGGAGCCCGCCTGGTGCCCACCAATCCCCGTGGCGTGGCGGCCCTGCTCAAGGCGCTGAAGGGCTGCGAGGCGGTGGGCATCCTTCCCGACCAGGAGCCGGACTGGGGCAGCGGGGTCTTCGCGCCCTTCTTTGGTCGCCCGGCCTACACCGCCACCCTGCTGCCCAAGCTGGTCGCGCGCACCGAGGCCCGGGTGGTCACCGGCGTCGCCCGGCGCCTGCCCGGGCGCGGCTTCGCCCTGCACTTCCTGGCCGCCGACCCGCGGGTCTACGACGCCGACGAGGCCACTTCCGCCGCCGGCGTCAACGCCAGCGTGCAGGCGGCCATCGCCCTGGACCCGGCCCAGTACCAGTGGGAATACAAGCGCTATCGCAAGGTCCCCGAGCGCGAGGCAGGACGCACCGACTGGAAGCGCTTCCGCCTCTACTGAGCCCTGCTGCGCCACTGACCGGCTGCACGCCAGCCCCGGCGGGACCGCTGTCCTGCCGGGGCTGGCATTGCCCACCCAAGCTGCTAGACTGGCCCCACTCGCTTGACGGGGTGCCGGTGGAACCGGCTGAGATGGCGCAGGCTCGTGCTCGAAACGAGAGGGCCCAGAGCCGATCCCGTGGAACCTGATCCGGGTGGGTGCGTGGCCGCGGGCCCGCACGTGAACCGGCGTAGGGAATCAGGCGGTGGAGCCGGCGCGCCTCCTTTCCGTCCGGCCCTCCCCCCGTCTCCCGCTTCGCCCGTCCTCCGGATCCCGACCGTATCGGAGGCAAGATGGGCTACCGCTTCAGCGACCTGACCGACGCCTGCCAGCAGGACTGGCGCGCCTACCTCGAACATGACTTCGTGCGCGCCCTGGGTGCCGGCCGACTCGACGAGGACGCCTTCCGCCACTACCTGGAGCAGGACTACCTGTTCCTGGTGCATTTCTCCCGGGCCTACGCCCTGGCCGCTTACAAGAGCCAGACCCTGGCCGAGCTGCGCCATGCCTTCGAGGGCCTGAAGACCATCCTCGACGTGGAACTCGACCTGCATGTCGGCTACTGCCACGAGTGGGGCATCGGCGAGGACGACCTGGCCCGGCTTCCCGAGGCCCGGGCCACCCTCGCCTATACCCGCTACGTGCTCGATACCGGCAGTCGCGGCGACCTGCTCGACCTGCACGTGGCGCTGGCCCCCTGCCTGATCGGCTACGGCGAGATCGCGGCCTGGCTGAACGCTCAGCCCTTCACGGTGCGCGGCGCGGCCAACCCCTATGAGGCCTGGATCGCCATGTACGAGGGCGACGCCTTCCAGGCCGCCATGCACGACGAGCGGGCCTGGCTCGATGCCCGGCTGGCCGAGGTCACGCCGGAGCGCTTCGCGCGCCTGGCGACCATCTTCCGCGATGCCACCCGGCTCGAGATCGACTTCTGGCAGATGGGCCTGGATCGCTCGCTGTAGCGGGCTGGTCCCATTGCTTCCGCGCGGTTGGCGCTGGTCGCGCCGGCCGATGACCGTTACCAAGGAAGGACCGGAGCCCAGGCTCCACCACGCGCTTGACGGGGTGCCGTTGACGACGGCTGAGATCATGCGGCGCGAGGCGCCCGAGCATGGATCCCGTTGAACCTGAACTGGCTAATTCCCTGACCTCGGGGAGGGTACCAGCGTAGGGATCAAGCGACGCCCCGGCCCGGCCGGACGCCGCCCCGCCTACGTCTCCTCCCGATGACAACCACAACCCTGATGGACCCCAAGGAGACTCGCATGGCCAAGACCGATCACTTCCTCGCCGAGAGCGCCCGCGTCGACGAGGCTGCCATCCAGCCGCTGCCCGGCTCGCGCAAGATCTACGTCGAGGGCTCGCGGCCCGACATCCGGGTGCCGTTCCGCGAGATCGCCCTGTCACCGACCCGCACCTCCGGGGCCGACGAGGCCAACCCGCCGCTGCTGGTCTATGACACCTCCGGCCCCTACACCGACCCCGAGGCCGAGATCGACCTGCGCCGCGGCCTGCCCGAACTGCGCCGCGGCTGGATCGCGGAGCGCGGCGATACCGAGTGGCTCGACGGTCCCACCTCCGAGTACGGCCGCCGCCGCGCCAACGACCCCATGCTCGCCCCGCTGCGCTTCGACCTGACCCGCACCCCGCGCCGCGCCAAGCCGGACCGCAACGTCACCCAGCTGCACTATGCCCGCCAGGGCATCGTCACCCCGGAGATGGAGTTCATCGCCATCCGCGAGAACCAGCGCCGCCAGGCACTCGGCACCGAGGAGGTGGAGCGCATCCTCGGCCACCAGCATTCGGGCCAGGGCTTCGGCGCCCGCCTGCCGGAGGAGATCACCCCGGAGTTCGTGCGCGACGAGGTGGCCGCCGGCCGGGCCATCATCCCCTGCAACATCAATCACCCGGAATCCGAGCCGATGATCATCGGCCGCAACTTCCTGGTGAAGATCAACGGCAACCTGGGCAACTCGGCGGTGACCTCCTCCATCGAGGACGAGGTCGACAAGATGACCTGGGGCATCCGCTGGGGCTCGGACACCGTCATGGACCTCTCCACCGGGGCCAACATCCACGAGACTCGGGAGTGGATCATCCGCAACGCCCCGGTGCCGATCGGCACCGTGCCCATCTACCAGGCCCTGGAGAAGGTAGGCGGCGTGGCCGAGGACCTGACCTGGGAGGTGTTCCGCGACACCCTGATCGAGCAGGCCGAGCAGGGCGTGGACTACTTCACCATCCACGCCGGGGTGCTGCTGCGCTATGTGCCGCTGACCGCCAAGCGGGTCACCGGCATCGTCTCCCGGGGCGGCTCGATCATGGCCAAGTGGTGCCTCTACCACCACCGGGAGAGCTTCCTCTACACCCACTTCGAGGAAATCTGCGAGATCTGCAAGCGCTATGACGTCGCCTTCTCGCTGGGTGACGGCCTGCGCCCGGGCTCGGTGGCGGACGCCAACGACGAGGCGCAGTTCGCCGAGCTGGAGACCCTCGGCGAGCTGACCCGCATCGCCTGGCAGCACGACGTCCAGGTGATGATCGAGGGCCCCGGTCACGTGCCCATGCACCTGATCAAGGAGAACATGGACAAGCAGCTCCGCGAGTGCGACGAGGCGCCCTTCTACACCCTGGGCCCGCTGACCACCGACATCGCCCCGGGCTACGACCACATCACCTCCGGCATCGGCGCGGCGATGATCGGCTGGTACGGCTGCGCCATGCTCTGCTACGTGACGCCCAAGGAGCACCTGGGCCTGCCCAACAAGGACGACGTCAAGACCGGCATCATCACCTACAAGATCGCCGCCCATGCCGCCGACCTGGCCAAGGGCCACCCCGCCGCCCAGCGCCGTGACAACGCGCTGTCCAAGGCGCGCTTCGAGTTCCGCTGGGAAGACCAGTTCAACCTGGGCCTGGACCCGGACACCGCCCGGGAGTACCACGACGAGACCCTGCCCAAGGACTCCGCCAAGGTGGCACACTTCTGCTCCATGTGCGGGCCCAAGTTCTGCTCGATGAAGATCAGCCAGGAGGTCCGCGACTACGCCAGCGAGAAGGGCCTCGACGGCGACCGGGACGCCGTGATGCAGGGCATGGAAGAGCAGGCGGAGAAGTTCCGCGAGCAGGGCGCCGAGCTCTACAAGGAGGTATGAGGCCCCGCGGCGGGAGGGCGTCTCCCGCCGCCGTATGCCCGCTGGGACGTCCCCTGCGTGGTCAGGGAAAGTGCCTCACGCGGCGGCCCCCCATGCCCCACGCAGCTCGACCCTGCTGGTCAAGGTGCCCTCCCGGCGGCGGCCCATGAGCCTTATCCGGCCCTCGCCGCTCTCCGAGCGGGAGGGGCCGGCACTGGCCAACAGCGTCGAGGAGCTCAGCGGGTCGCCCTACCTGTCGGCGGTGGTGATCGGCCTCGAGGGCTCGGCGGGGCAGGTTGTGGCAGTCGGTGATGCCCCTTCTGATGGAGGTCGCTTATGCCGGACGCCTCCCCGTGGCCGCCGGGTCAGTGCGGCTCAACGCCGGCCGCGACCGACGTTCGCCTCGCCCCCACCAGTGAGCCACCCCCTCGGCCCAGCCGGCGGGGCCCCGGGCGCGGCTGCGATAGAGCACCGGCTGACGCGGGGTGACCTCGAGGCCATGGCAGCCACGGATCACCACCGCCTGGTCCACCGCCTCGAGCATGGCGATATCGCTGGGGCCGTCGCCCAGCGCCAGGGTCAGGGAACGCACGCCGCGCAGCGCCTCGAGGCGGTCCACCAGCCAGGTCAGGGCACTGCCCTTGTCGACCTCGCCGGTGACATGCCAGAAGTGCCCGCCCCGCACCAGGCGCAGGCCGTCGCCGGCGAGCCCCTCCCGGAACGCAGCCAGGGACGCGTCCGTGTCCTCCCAGACCAGGGGCTCGCTGCCCTCGCGCTTCCTGGCCTGGCCCGCCTCGTGCTCGTCCAGGCCGGTGAAGGCGACCAGCGCGTCGAGCGCCATCTCGCTCATCGCCGTGAAGCGCACGCCCAGTCGTTCCCGCCATACCGACAGGCGCTGACGGATAAAGCCGATGTCGACCCCCAGGGTACGGATCACCAGGCCATCGGGGCCCGGCGTGCGTTCCAGCCGAGCATGGCACCAGGCAGGCGGCAGGCCCACCACCGCGCCGTTCTCGGCGACGAAGGGCGAGGCCGTCAGCCCCAGAGTCCGGCGCAGTGGCAGCAGCTCGCTGCGGGTCTTGCTGCTCACCGGGATGACCGGCACCCCGAATGCCGCCAGGTGTTCCAGCCAGGGGGCGGCCGGCGACCAGTCGTAACTCTGGTGGTCGAGCAGGGAACCGTCGAGGTCGGTGAAGAGCAGTCGCGAGGACGGTGCATCCTCGGGGAACATCCAGTCGGGGGGCATGGCATCACCTTGTGTGTCCCGGTTACAGGCTATGCCCTGCACGGCACGTGCCAGGTTGGGCGCCAGCCCCCGCAGTGCCTCCGCCCATGGCCGTTCGGGGCGGCGCCGTCCGCTGGGATGGCGCCCCGTGCCCGTACGCGTACCCAGACGTCGCGACGCCTGGCGCCCTGCCCCGCCACGACGCACGACGCCCCCGCCGTGACCGGCGGGGGCGTCGCATTGGTGCGCCCTGTGGTGCGGATCGCAATCAGAAGTGGTAGGTGGCCCCGACGCTGACCGCTTCGAAGTCGAACCTCGACTCCTCCAGATAGCGCATGTAGTCGGCATCCACCGAGAGGTTGGGCATCACGGCATAGCTGGCCCCGCCGCCATAGGAGAGGTCACTCTCGGAGTCGTCCGTACCGTCGAACTCGACCTCGGTGGCACCCAGCAGGCCGAAGATCCGGAATTGCGGCGTGACCGGCAGCATGCCCTTGGCGTAGCCGCCGGCCAGGTAGTCGAGGTCCACCGGGCCATCCGAGCCGCCGGTGCCCAGGTGGCCTTCGAGGGCGAAGTAATCGTTGAAGGCCACCCCCGCCCGCACGCGCAGGCCGGTACTGTCGAAATCCCCGCCCCGGCCTTCGGGATCCAGCTGCCAGAACAGGGCATCGGCGCCGAGGTAGGGGCTCGGCTGGTACATCATCGGTCCGCCCTGGGCATGGACGGCCGTCGCGGCGAACAGACAGACCGCGGACACCACAGGAATCGCCACTCTGTTCATGATTCTCCTCCCGTCGGGAAACGATGTTTCCCCATCGCCTATGACAGTCTGGTACAAGGCAGGGCAACCCGCCATGCTGCCTTGATCGATATCAGGGGGAAAGCGGGACGCCCGTCGCGGTCACTGCGGGAAGTCCCTCTCCATGGTAGATTCGAGACCTCGGCCGCCCGCCGCCAGGACGGCCCCGGACACGACAGGAAGCGGCATGCAAGACCCGGTACTGGTGATCAACTGTGGCTCGTCGTCGATCAAGTACGCGCTGGTTCCGAGCGCCCCCCAGGCGCCTCGCCTGGCTGGCCTGGTGGAACGGCTGGGCGCCGTGGATGCCCGCCTCACGGGCACCGACCGCCGGGGCCAGCGCGTTTCCCGCGCCCTGAACGGAGCCGGGTATCACGAGGCCATGTCGGCCATCCAGGAGCAGCTGGAGGGACTGTCGCCGGTCGCCGTGGGCCACCGCATCGTTCATGGCGGCGAGCGCTTCAGCGACGCGACCCTGCTGGACGACACGGTGCTGCGCGGCCTCGAGACGATCAGCGAGCTGGCGCCGCTGCACAACCCCGCCAACCTCGAGGGCGTTGCCGCCACCCGACGGCTGTTCCCGGTGCTGCCTCAGGTGGCGGTGTTCGACACCGCCTTCCACCAGACCCTGCCGCCCCGGGCCTATCGCTATGCCCTTCCCGAGGCCCTCTATCGCAACCAGGGGATCCGCCGCTACGGGTTCCACGGCAGCAGTCATGCCTATGTCAGCCGCCGCGTCGACCGGCTGAGCGACCGCCCCCACGGGGGCTGGCTGATCGCCCACCTGGGCAACGGCTGCTCCACCTGTGCGATCTGGCAAGGCCGCAGCGTCGACACCAGCATGGGGCTGACCCCCCTCGAAGGCCTGGTGATGGGGACTCGCAGCGGCGATGTCGACCCGGGGCTGCACGCCCACCTGTCGCGCCGGCTGGGCTGGTCGCTGGAGCGCATCGACACCCTGCTCAACAAGGAGAGCGGCCTGCTCGGCTTGTCCGGCCTGTCCAATGACATGCGCCGCCTCGAGCAGGCCGCCGCGGAGCACCACGCCGGCGCCACCCTGGCCATCGAGGTGTTCTGCTACCGCCTCGCCAAATCCCTGGCCGCCCTCACCTGCGCCCTGCCCCGCCTGGACGGCATCGTCTTCACCGGCGGCATCGGCGAGAATGCCGCCGCCATCCGCGCCCGAGTGATCGACCAGTTGCCTCACTTCGGGCTGCGCCTCTCGGCCACGGCCAACGCCCGGACCGTGGCGGGTCAGGAAGGCCGCGTCGATGCCGGCGGGTCCCATCCCCAGATCTGGGTCATCCCTACCGACGAGGAGGCGCACATCGCCGCGGAAACCCGCCGATTGCTGGAGACCCCCTGCCCATGAGCCCTGTCGACACCCCGGCCACTGAGCCCCGGACCCTGCTGGTCGTGCCCACTGATGCCGGCGTGGGCCTGACCTCGGCCTGTCTCGGCCTGCTGCGCGCCCTGGACACCCTGGGCCTGCGTATCGGCTTCATGAAGCCCTTCCGTCAGGACGACCTCAACGGGGAGGGACCGGACCGCTCCTCGTCCCTGGTGGCCAGTACCCTGGGCCTGACGCCGCCATTGCCCCTACCCCAGCCGGAGCTCGAGCGACTGCTGCGCGAGGACCGGCTCGACGACCTCATGGAACATGCCGTGGCGCGCCACGCCGAACTGGCCGCCCCGACGGAGGGCGAGCCCGCCGAGCTGATCCTGGTGGAGGGGTTGGCCCCCAGCCTGCATAGCAGCTATGCCACCCGGCTCAACGCCCAGCTGGCCCACGCCCTGGATGCACGCATCATCCTGGTCGCCAATGGCGACCCGGTCGATCCCCAGACCCTGGCCGAGCAGCTGGACATGCATGCCCAGACCTTCGACGGTGACGGGGCGCGACGCATCCTGGGCTGCATGCTGATGCGCCTGCCCTCCCAGGAACAGGCCGCCGCCGAACCGCCGGAGGCCTCGGCCCATCGGGCCCCGGCCATCCTCGCGACCTGGCGACAGCGCCTGGCCAGTCTCGACGCCGAGTCGCCACCGCTGATCGCGGCGGTCCCCTATCACGCCGCTCTGAGTGCCCCGCGGATCCTGGACGTCGCCCGCGCCCTGGATGCGCGCTTCCTCCACGAGGGCGAAGCCGCGACACGTCGGGTGCTGGGCACCAGCCTGTGTGCCCGCAGTGCGGCGCATTCGCTGCATGCCTTCCAGCCGGGGCGGTTGATCGTCACCCCCGCAGATCGCGATGACACCCTGCTGGCGACGGCGGTAGCCACCATGAACGGGGTCCGCCTGGCCGGGCTCTTGCTGACCCATGGCGAGCCCCCCGCGTCAGCGATGATCGACTTCTGCCGCCCGGCCCTGCAGACCGGCCTGCCGGTGCTCGCCGTGGACAGCGACAGCTATACCACGGCCCGTCGACTGGACCAGATGAGTCGTGACATCCCCCGGGACGATCCCGAGCGGGCCGAGCAGGTGACGCGCTTCGTCGCCGACCACCTGGACCTCGACTGGCTCCGCCAGACACTGAGCCAGGGGTTCCCCCATCGGCTGTCCCCGGCGGCCTTCCGTCACCGGCTGGTGCGCATGGCGCAGCGGGTCCCGCGGCGCATCGTGCTGCCCGAGGGGGACGAGCCGCGCACCGTGGAGGCCGCCATCGTCTGCCAGCGCCGCGGCATCGCCGACTGCGTGCTGCTCGGCCAGCGCGAGGCGATCGCCGAGGTAGCCCGCCAGCGCGGTCTGGAACTGCCCGAGGCGCTGGAGATCATCGACCCGGACGGCATCCGCCTGCGCTACGTCAAGCCGATGGTCGCCCGCCGCCAGGGACGGCTCAACGCCCTGACCGCGGAATCCCAGCTCCATGACAACGTGGTACTGGGCACCATGATGCTCGCCGAGGGCAAGGTGGACGGGCTGGTGTCGGGTGCGGTGCATACCACCGCCAATACCGTCCGGCCCGCCTTCCAGCTGATCAAGATGGCCCCCGGGTATTCGCTGGTCTCGTCAGTGTTCTTCATGCTGCTGCCGGACCAGGTGGTGGTCTACGGCGACTGTGCGGTGAACCCCGACCCCGACGCCGAGGCCCTGGCGGAGATCGCCGTGCAGAGCGCGCGCTCCGCTGCCGCCTTCGGCATCGAACCCCGGGTCGCCATGCTCAGCTATTCCACCGGCGAGTCCGGCAGGGGCGTCGACGTCGAGAAGGTGCGCCGGGCCACCCAGCTGGCCCGGCAGCGTGCCCCGGATCTGCTGATCGACGGTCCGCTGCAATATGACGCCGCCGCCATCGAAAGCGTCGGCCGCCAGAAGGCGCCGGGGTCCCCGGTGGCCGGTCGCGCCACGGTGTTCGTGTTCCCCGATCTCAATACCGGCAACACCACCTACAAGGCGGTACAGCGCAGCGCCCGGGTGGTCAGCGTCGGCCCCATGCTGCAGGGCCTGAACAAGCCGGTGAACGACCTCTCCCGCGGGGCCCTGGTCGACGATATCGTCTATACCATCGCCCTGACCGCCATCCAGGCCGGCCAGGGCGCTTGAGCGCCGGCCTCAGGGAAGCAGCACAGTTCCACCTTTCCCCTTCCCCGTTGCCGACCTAGAGTGGAAGCATACTTCGTCTTTCCACAGCAGGAGGGTCGCCCATGACCGCGCAAGACCGGCCCACGGCCTTGGCAGGAAACGGGCGACGCGCCCAGCTAGCGCTCTTCGCACGCAACTTCTTCAAGCATCCCCGCATGCTGGGCTCGATCATCCCCAGCTCCCCCTTTCTCGTTCGGCGATTGCTGGAGCGGATCGACTGGCAGCATGCCCGGGTCATCGTCGAGTACGGGCCCGGAGTCGGGACCATCACCCAGGAGCTCCTGCAACGCCTGCCTGCGGAGGCGACCCTGCTGGTGCTGGAGACCAACCGGGACTTCGTCGACTTCCTCCAGCGGTCACTGCCGGATCCCCGGCTCCAGGTGGTCCAGGGCTCCGCGGAGACGATCCAGGCCGAACTGACCCGCCTGGGGCTGCCCGCCGCCGACTACGTGCTGGCCGGCATTCCCTTCAGCACCATGTCGGCCCCGAGCCGCGCTGCTGTTCTCATGAGCAGCCTGGAGGCGCTCTCGCCACAAGGTTCCATGCTGATCTACCAGTTCTCCTCCCGGGTGCTGCCCGATCTACGCCGTGTCTTCTCCGACGTGGAGTGTGATTTCGAGCCGCTCAACATTCTCCCGGCCAGGCTCTACTACTGCCGCCCCTGAGGCGCCCGCGGTGCCTGGAAAGGCGCCGGCGTCACCCCCTGATACGCCCCGCCATGGGCGAGGAAGGGTCTGCCTGGCCGCGGCGCGGCATGCGTCCGGCCAGGTAGGCGCCGCGCCCTGCCTCGACCGCCGCCTTCATCGCCCAGGCCATGGCCACCGGGTCCCGGGCATGGGCAATGGCGGAGTTCATCAGCACGGCATCGCAGCCCAGCTCCATGGCCAGGGCGGCCTCCGAGGCGGTGCCGATACCGGCATCGATCAGCACCGGCACCGAGACTCGCTCGACGATCAGCCGGATGTTGTGGGGGTTCTGGATACCGCAGCCCGAGCCGATCAGCGAGCCCAGGGGCATGATGGCACAGCAGCCGAGCGCTTCGAGTTCCCGGGCGACGATGGGGTCGTCGCTGGTGTAGGCCATGACGTCGAAGCCATCGGCGATAAGCGCCTCGGCGGCCTTGAGGGTCTCGACCACGTTGGGGTAGAGGGTGGTCTCGTCCCCCAGCACCTCGAGCTTGACCAGATTGTGGCCGTCCAGCAGTTCCCGGGCGAGCCGGCAGGTGCGCACGGCGGCCCGGGCGTCGTAGCATCCCGCGGTATTGGGCAGCAACGTATAGCGGGATGGCGGGGCCACCTCGAGCAGGGACGGCTCATCGTTGCCCTGGCCCAGATCGGTGCGACGCACGGCAAAGGTCACCACCTCGGTACCGCTGGCCTCGAGCGCCGCCGCCGTCTCGGCGGCATCGCGGTACTTGCCGGTGCCGACCAGCAGCCGCGAAGTGAATTCGCGACCGGCAATGCGTAGCGGTTGATCGGAAAGGGTCATCGGGGATCTCCTTGTGTGGGCGGGGCTCAGCCGCCGCCGATGGCATGGACGATCTCGATGCAATCGCCCGCGGCAAGGACGGTATCGGCGCGACGGCTGGCGGGCACCACCTCCTCGTTCACCTCGACGGCGATGCGCGAGCCGGACAAGTCGAGATCGGCGAGCAACGCCTCGAGCCGCCAGCCATCCTCGACGAGATGGGGTTCGCCGTTGATATGCACGGGCATCATCATCACAGGCTCGCCAGGTCGAAGTAGATGAAGGCCAGCACCAGCAGGAGCAGGAAGACGGTCTCCGCCACCATCAGGATCACCGGCTTCCAGCCCACCACGGCCAGCTTCTGGAAGGACGTCTTGATGCCGAGGGCGGCGATGGCCGTGACCAGGCACCAGCGCGACAGGTCGGTGAAGCCTTCGGTGACCATCGGCGGAATCCAGCCCAGGCTGTTGACGATCACCAGAGCGACGAAGGCGACCAGGAAGCCCGGCAGCATCGGTACCTTGCCGCCGCCGTCCTCGTCGCGGCGATCGCGCCGGAACAGGAACATGAACACCATCACCGCCGGCACCAGCATGGCCACCCGAAGCAGCTTGACGAAGGTGGAGACGTCGCCGGTGCCCTCGGAGATCATGTAGCCGGCACCGACCACCTGGGCGACGTCATGGATGGTGCCGCCGAGGAAGATGCCCGCATCGGTGTCACTCAGCCCCAGCACCCCGACGATCAGCGGATAGGTCACCATGGCCATGGTGGACAGGGTGGTCACGCCCACCACCGTCATGATGGTATTGCGCTCATGAGTGGCATGGCGGGGCATCACCGCCGACAGGGCCAGCGCCGCCGAGGCGCCGCAGATCGCCACCGACCCGCCGGTCAGCAGCCCCATGTCGCGGTCGAGGCCCAGCAGGCGCGCCAGCACGGCCCCCAGGACAATGGTCAGCATCACGCCGCAGACCACCGTCAGCACCGGCCCGATGCCGAGCTCGGCAACCTGCTCGATGGTGATGCGCCCCCCCAGCAGCGCGACGCCGAGCCGGAGTACCTTCTTGGCGGCAAACTCGACACCGGCCAGGCAGCGCCCCTCCTCGGAGAGGAAATGCAGCGTCATGCCGAACAGCAGGGCATAGAGCAGCGTCGGCCCGCCGTAATGGTCGGCGATGAAGGTCGTCGCCAGGGCGATGGTGATGCAGATCATCAATCCGGGCATGATGCGCTGGAAGGGTTCCAGGCTACGGGGCAGGGCCCGCTTGTTGTTCTCTTCGGTCGACATGTCGGTGGAACCACCGGTGTCTCGATGTGTCATCTCGCCACCTTGCAAACCACGGGCCGATGGTCGCCTCCTGCGACCGGAATCGCCCCTTCGTTATTGGAATACGGAGCCCGACATGGGTGCGTCAGGCATGCCTTCCCTGGGCGTCAGACCAGGCATGCTAGATGCCCCTGACATCCTCGATGGACTTATGGTGCATGGATGCTCTGGAAGGGAGTTAGAACCAGTTCCCGGCCGGCCTTGAGTCCAACTCGTTATCCCCTCAGGAAGCTCGGGCACGATGGACATGTGCCTCCTTGATCATGTCGGAAGCCTTCTCGGCGATCATGATCGTGGGGGCATTGGTATTGCCGGAGACGATTACCGGCATGACCGAGGCATCCACCACGCGCAGGCCCTCCAGGCCATGCACGCGGAGCTGGTCATCTACGACGGCCAGTGGGTCATTCCCCATCTTGCAGGTCCCGGCCGGGTGATAGATCGTCTGGCTGTGCTGACGCGCGGCCTCGAGGAGTTCCTCGTCGCTCTGATACTTCGCCCCAGGCACATACTCCTCGGTGATCACCGAGGCTAGAGGCTCCTGTTCGGCGATGCGCCGAGCCACCTTGATGGCATCCACCGCGACCCGGCAATCCTCCTCGGTGCTCAGGTAGTTGGGCCGGATCGAGGGATAGACGGCGGGGTCGGGGCTGGTGATACGAATGGAACCGCGGCTAGTCGGGCGCAGCTGACAGACCGAGGAGGTGAAGGCGGAGAAGGGATGCACGCCCTCGGCCGGCTTGTCGGCAGAGAGCGGCTGCATGTGAAACTGGATATCCGGACGATCCAGCCCTTCACGAGAGCGGGTAAACACACATACCTGGCTGGCGGCAAGGGTCAGGGGGCCAGTACGCGTCATGAGATATTGAGCCCCCACCGCGAGCTTCCTCAGCGGGTGACGCACCTCGTCGTTGAGCGTTCTGCATCGGGTCTTGAACACCAGACGGATCTGCAGATGATCCTGAAGGTTCTCTCCCACTCCCGGCAGCTCGTGCAGGCACTCGACCCCCACCTCCTCAAGATGCTTGGGATTTCCGATGCCGGAACACTGCAGGATTTGCGGCGATCCAATGGCCCCACTGGAGAGCAAGACTTCAAGATTGGCGCGCACGCGCTCCAGACGCTGACCGCGGCGATACTCGACTCCCACCACACGCTGGCCCTCGAGCAACAGCCGTTGGCAGTGCGCCCGCTTGATGACGGTAAGGTTGGCTCGCTTCACCGCAGGGCGCAGAAACGCCTTGGCCGTCGAACACCGAAAGCCCTTGTAGGAGGTCTGCTGGAAGTAGCCCACCCCTTCCTGGTCCGCCCCGTTAACATCATGATTCTCGGGTATCCCGGCCGCCTTGGCGGCCTCGATGAACCGCTCGGCGATCTCGCGACGCAGCCGCAGGTCAGAGACCTTCAACGGACCGTCCGTGCCGTGATACGGGTCGGCTCCGCGCTCCTGACACTCGGACTTCTTGAAGTACGGCAATACGGAATCATAGTCCCAGCCTGCATTTCCGGCCGCAGCCCAGTCATCGTAGTCCTCGCGCTGGCCACGTATATACAGCAGACCGTTGAGGGAGCTGGACCCTCCCAGCACCTTGCCACGAGGCCACTGCAGGCGACGTCCGTTGATGCCTGCGTCGGGATCGGTGAGGTAGCACCAATCCGTCGCAGGGTTGTGCATGGTCTTGAAATACCCGACAGGAACATGGAGCCAGGGATTCCAGTCAGCGCCGCCCGCCTCAAGCAGCAAGACCTTCGCAGCGGGATCCTCACTGAGCCGATTAGCGAGCACACAGCCTGCCGAGCCAGCCCCCACGATGATGTAGTCAAAGGCTTCTTGCTTGTATGTTGTTGAATTCATTGCAATAACACCGTTAATGATACTCTTTGTCTCATTAAGGCTGAACCAGAGACCTCTAGATGTCAATAACGAGATTTTTCGTATCAAAAATACTTGAAAGATCTTTCTTCCTGACCTAGCTTGAGACCGTGCTCCTCATTTTGACCGCACTGAGAGGCGAGGAGTCTGGCAAACGCCACCCACCATCCCATCACAAGTCCAATCACAAAACGCGGGAGCCCTGCTCATGAAATCACCGATTGGTAACGTATCTCGCCGGGATTTTCTTAACATCTCGGGTCGCTTCGGCCTGACCTCCACCCTGATCGCAGCCTCCGGGTTAGGTGCCGGCCTCACCGCCAGCACCTTGGCCCGGGCCGCTGAACAGGAGCAGCAACGCCGCTATCAGACCGAACCCAAGTTTCAGCTTCGGTTCGGTGCTTCGGGGTTCAACGAGCGCAACCTGGATATCCAGAAGTCGGGGCAGCTGTTCTTTGCCCGCGACCTCGAGGAACGCACCAATGGCGCAATTCGAGTGGAGTTCATGGGGAGCAATGAGGTCTGCAACCAGCTCGACTGCGTCAGCAAGGCCCAGCAGGGGATCGTCGATATCTTCTCGGCCTCGACACAGAACTCTGCAGGAGGCGCGCCCTATCTCAACATCCTCGACTTCGCCTATATGTTCCCGAGCGTCGCCTCGATGTTTCACTTCTTCTATGACAAGCGGAGTGAGACGCTGCTGCGCGAACCACTGCGTCAGCGCCACAACCTGCAGTTCCTGTTCACGCACTGTGACCTGCGGGGCATCATGCTAGGCCTGAAATGGCAGGACGAGCCGCTGGTCACCAGCCTGGAGCAGCTTCAGGGCACCAAGAACCGTGTCACCGGCACACAGCTCGGGCGCATCGCCATGGAGCAGCTGGGGCTGAACCCCGTTCCCGTGGCCTGGGAGGAGACCCTGGACGGGCTCCGTCAAGGCCTGCTCGACGGAGCGGAGACCTGGATGAGCGCGGTGGCCTATGCGGGCATGGCACCCGTCGTTTCCCAGGCAGTCGACTTGCGGTTCTTTGCAGGCACCGAGCATACGGCCATGAACCTCTCCAAGTTCGAGAGCCTGGGAAGCGAGCTTCAGGAACAGGTCATGGAATCAGCCTACTGTGCCCAGGTCTTCACGCAGGGCATGAACGAGGCGGGTCGCTATCAGATTGTCGGGGCCACCGAGCACCCTGCCGAAAATACCGTCTTCGCCCAGAACAACGTCCGGGTCGCTCCCCTCTCGGATGCCGAGCGTGAGAAGGCCGAGAAGCTGTGTTCCCCAGAATTCAACCCGGAACCCTGGGAGCAATGGCGCGAACGCCTCAACTCCTGGGCAGGTGGCGTGGATATCTACAAGGAAATTCATGGTATTGCCCGCGAGATACCGAGCGACACGGCGGCAGTCAATGTCAAGCCTCAGCGCTGGTGGAAAGGCTGAACCGGAGGCTCATGATGGCAAACCACAATTACCAACAAGCTCAACCAGCCACGCGGTGGCTGGTTCCCCTGCGCTGGCTGGATGACAACCTGGAGAAGTGCATCATTCTCCTGTCTTACGCGGGAATGTCCGGTATCATTTTCGTGGAGGTGATTCGCCGTTTCTTCTTCAGCGTTCAGGCTCCCTGGAGCACCAGCATCCCCGTCCTGCTCTTCCTCTGGCTGACGTGGTTTGGTGCCTCGCTCAACGTCAAGAACCGCACGCACCTGTCGCTAAACGAGATCCGCATGCGACTGCCCTATACAGGACAGTTCCTGTGCCTCGTGCTGGATGCCGTGCTCTGGATTGGCTTTGGCGCCATGGTGATCAACTTCACCATCGATCAAGTGCAGTTGGCCTATAACAATTTCGCCATCGTGCCGGGCACGGACAACGTCATGCAATGGTGGTTCTACATGGCCACACCAGCCGCCTGGGTGCTGATCATCTACCGTGTTCTACAGAATCTCTTCGCTGACTGGCAACGCTTCCGCCTGCGTGAGCCTTTCAACCTCCAACCCTCGATAATGGATTAGGAGGACAGATCATGACAGACGGTCTTCTTATTGGCCTGATTACGGCAGGCGTAACCATATTCTTCTTGCTTGGCGTTCCCATTTTCCTGGTTATTGGATTATGGGTGGTCGGTACCAGCATAGTCATTGATTTCACCCTGGCCAATATCGGTGTAACGCTGTTCCAGGGCCTTAGCTTCTTCGGCCTTCTTGCCCTTCCCCTTTTCATCCTGACGGGCGACCTGATCAACGCCGCGGGGATCGCCAAACGGCTATCCGACTTCGCCTACTCGGTGCTCGGCTGGGTGCGCGGCGGCATGGGCATGGCGACGCTGGGCGCCTGCGGCCTGTTCGCGGCGATTTCAGGCTCCAACGCTGGCACCACGGCGACCATCGGCTCGATCATGCACCCCGAGATGAAGGACAACGGCTATGACGACCGGTTCTCGGCGGCCACTGCGGCATGCGGGGGCACCGTCGGTATCATCATTCCGCCGAGCATCATCTTTATCGTCTACGGCTTCATGATGAACCTGTCGATCAGCGACCTGTTCATCGCCGGCATGATTCCCGGGGCCATGATGGTGCTGGGGATGATGATCGCCTGTCATCTGGTAGCTCGCCGCCATGGCTGGGGAACCCTGATCTCTTTCAAGGTCAAGGAAAGTGCCGGCTTTGCACGCAGAGCCTACCTGGGCTTCGCCACCATCGGGGTCGTCCTGTATGGCATCTATTCCGGTAAGTTCTCGCCAACCGAGGCTGCCGCTATCACGGTCGGCTTCACGCTGATCGCAGGGCTACTCATCACCCGTGAGATCAGTCTTTTCCGGCTGCCGGCCATCATGCTGCGCTCGGGACAGATCGCCGGCATGCTGGCGCCACTGATCGCCATCTCGGTGGTGATGCAACAGCTGCTATCCGTACTGGGTGCCGGTCAGATTCTTGAAGGATTATTGAATGGCCTGGGCAGTTACTACGCCATTCTGGGAGCCTGTATGGTGATGATCCTGCTCGCGGGAATGATCCTGGAGAGCCTTCCTGTCACCATCATCCTGGCCCCGATCCTGGCACCGATCGCCCAGAATGCCGGTGTGGACCCCATTCATTTCTCCGTGATCTTCCTGGTGGGGGCCGCCATCGGCTTCGTCACGCCGCCGTTCGGCCTCAACCTGTACGTGGCCAGCAGTATCACCGGCATTCCCTATCTCAGGCTGGTACGCTTCGTGATACCGTACTTCATTGCGCTGATGACCGCCTGGATCGCGATCTCCCTGTGGCCACCACTTTCCATGTTCCTGGTCAACCTCTGACACGGCAGCGGCGCAGCAAGCCTCTGGGGGCCTGCTGCGCTATCATCGGGTCGAGCCATTGCCCAGGGAGCGAGTCGTAAGGAACACCCATGTCCAAAGACAACGCCACCAACACCACCCTCCTGCGAGCGATCAGCCTGCTGGAGGAGATCGCCACGGCCGAGCACAGCATCAGTGCCGCGGATCTCGACAAGCGACTGGATATCCCCAAGCCGACGATCCACCGCCTGCTCAAGCAGCTCGAGGAACAGCAGCTGATCTCGCGAGACCTGGACGGGCGTCACCTGCTGCCCGGTCCACGGATGCATCGCATGGCCATGGGGACACTGGCCAATGAAAGCCTGAAGGCACCGCGAAGGATGTTGCTGGAGCGTCTGGCCAAGGAAGTCGGCGAGACCTGCAACCTGACGTTGCTCGATGGCCATCAGCTGCTCTACTACGATCGCGTGGAAACCAACTGGCCGGTACGCATACAGCTGGCACCCGGATCTCGATTGCCATTGCACTGCACGGCCAGTGGCAAACTGTTTCTGGCCTTGATGCCCCCTCATCGACGGCGCGACCTGCTGTCGAGCCTGCCACTGGAGGCCCATACCCCCTATACCCTGACCTCGGCTTCCGCCCTCGAGGAGCAGCTCGGACAGATCGCCAGGAATCGTCTAAGCACCGATAATGAGGAGTTCATCCAGGGGATGGTCGCCATCGCCGTCCCCATCTTCGATCAGGTGGGTCATATGCAAGCCACCTTGGCGATCCATGCCCCCCGACTGCGGCATTCGATCGAATCGCTGATGGAGTGGGCACCGCTAATGCGCCAAATCGCCTCGGAGCTGGAGGAAACGCTCTAGCGTCGGGTCGGCACCACCACCACCGGCACCCTGGCCCGCTTGATCACGCCCTTGGTGATCTTGCCCGCGTAAGTGGCCGTGAAGCTGCGCTTGTTGGCCGCCATCACGATCATGTCGCTGCCGGAGCGCGTGGCGAAATGGGTGATTACCGAGGCCGGATAGCCCTCCAGCACGCTGCGCGTCACCTCCCGATCGCCGAAGGCCTCGCGAAGCTCGGCATGGCGGGTCCAGAAGGTGTCGAGGCGCTGATCGAGTTCCTCGCGAGCCTGATCGAGGCGTTGCGCCATCAGCGTCTCGAGCATCTTCCGGTCGCGGATATTGACCTTGAGGGTGTTGACCACGTCGTCGGACAGGGACTTGACCGCGTGCAGGACGTGGAGCTCGGCACCGGTGGCCAACGCCAGGCCCACTGCCTGGGTCAGCACCAGGTCGCAGTCGCCTCTCAGCCCCACGCAGCACAGGATACGACGGATACCGTGACTCATGACTCTTCCTCCCTCGGCGCGGTAGCGGGTGACACCGCGCCGTCGTCAGCAACGAATCGCGACTGCTAGTAGCCCATCACGCTGGGTAACCAGAGCGAGATCTGTGGAAAGTAGGCGATGATGAACAGCGCCACGATGGAGCCGGCCGCGAAGGGTAGCGCCTTCAACGAGATCTCCTCTATCGAGGAGCCGCCAATCCCCGAGGCCACGAACAGGTTCTCGCCGAGCGGTGGGGTCTGGAAGCCGATGGCCAGGGCACAGACCACCACGATGCCCACGTGGACCGGATCCATGCCCAGCATGTACATGATCGGCAGCAGTACCGGCGTGAGGATCATGATCGCCGCCAGGGTCTCCATGAACATCCCCACGAACAGCAGGAAGAAGATGATCATCGCCCAGATCGCATAGGTGTTGTCGGTGACACCCAGCATCACTTCAGCAATGTAGGCGGGAACCCGCTGCTCCACCAGCAGGCGCCCGAACACGGTGGCCGTGAACAGGATCAACAGCACCCGCCCGGTGATCCAGGTGGTGGTTTCCAGCGTCCTCAGGGTCGGCTTCCAGGCCAGTTCCCTGTGCAGGAAGATGCCCACGATCAGCGTGTAGAAGATCGCCACGATGGCCGACTCGGTCGGCGTGAACAGTCCGCTATAGATGCCGCCGAGGATGATCAGGGGCGCCAGCATCGACCAGATGCCCTTGCGCAGGGTCCCGCGGATCTGCGGGAAGGACCAGTGATCGGTCAGGCCCCGATAGCCGCGCTTGCGCGAGATGAGATAGTTGATGGTCAGCAGGCAGCCGGCGATGACCACGCCGGGCATGATGCCGGCGATGAACAGCTTGGGAATCGACAGCGTCTGGAAGGCCCCATGCTCGGCGACGGCTTCCGGCGGCGGCTGCAGGCCCATGCCGGAGATGCCGAAGATCACCATCGGGATGGAGGGGGGAATCACCACCCCGAGACCGCCGGAGGAGGCGGTGATGGCAGAGCCGTAGCCGCGATCATAGCCGCGGTTGGCCATGGCCGGGATCATCAGCATGCCCACCGCCGCGGTGGTCGCCGGGCCGGAGCCGGAGATCGCCCCGAAGAACATGCAGGCAAACACCGTGGCCGCAGCGAGGCCACCGGTGGCAGGGCCGGCGAAGGCCTCGGCGATATCGACCAGGCGCTTGGAAATGCCGGCGGCTTCCATCAGCGCCCCGGCGAGGATGAACGCCGGCAGGGCCATCAACGGGAAGGACCCCACCGAGGTAAAGGCGATCTGTACGAACGCCATGGGATTTTCGCCCAGGCTGAGGTAGGTGGCCAGTGCCGCTACCCCCAGCGAAACGGTGATCGGCGCTCCGATAATCAGCAGCAGGAAGAAGGCGCCAAACAGGATGTAGACAATCGTGGGATCCATACTCATTGCTCCCGCGGTTTCGGGCCATCACCCGTCGCGTCGTCGTGGTGCTTGAACTTCTCGACCTCCTGGGATTCGGGGTCGGCGAGATCCACCTTCTTGACGAACTTGAGATAGTTGTTCTGGAGGATCCGCAGCGTCATGGCGATAAAGGCGATGGGCAGGATCAGGTAGAAATACTTCATGGGAATGCCCAGGGTCTGGGACTTCCAGAAGAGGTTCATCTTGTTGAAGACGAAGTCATAGCTCAGGTAGATGAAGACGGCATTGAAGCCGATCCAGATCAGGTCGGTGAGCACCGCGCAGAACGTTTCGACCCAGCGAGGCAGAAACTTGAACTGGAAGGTTACCCGGTTATGGGCCGACATCTTGGTGGCATAGACCGCCCCCAGGTAGGCGAACCACACGAAGGCATAGGTCGCCAGTTCGTCGCCCCAGGGCAGCGAGTAGCTGAACAGGTTCCTGAGCACGATCTGGGCGAACAACAGGATAACGAAGGACACCAGGAGGAGCTGACAGATGATGCCCTCCAAGTTGTCGATGATCTTGAAGAGTAGCGTTTTCATGAGACTGCCCCTTGACGATCAGGCTCCCGATGGGCACCTCCCCGCATCGGCCCCAGGGCCGATGCGGGGGTCATTGTATGCCGTGATGGCTGGGGTCACTCTGCTGGCGCGGGATCGCGGCCCAGGGCGGTAAGCACCTCGTCGAGCTTCTCCTTGCCACCGATGCTGTCATAGAACTCGGGCCAGATACCGGTTGCCAGTTCGATCCACTCCTGCTCGTCATTGGCGGGTTGGGTGATCTCCATGCCGTGCTCCTCGACCAGCCGCTCCTTGATGGAGGCCTCGGTGGCGAGCAGGTAGTCATAGCTGTGTTCGGTGGCTATCTGACCGGCTTCCAGCACCGTTTCCTGCATCTCGGGGCTGAGGCTCTGGAACTTGCCCTCGCTGATGATCAGCGGCTGCAGGGAGAACACGTAGCAGCTGTCGGTGACGTAATCCTGGACCTCGTAGAATTTCATTGTGTCGATGGTGATATAGGGATTGTCCTGTCCATCGACCACGCCCTGCTGCAGAGCGGTGAAGGTCTCGGACCAGGCCAGGGGACTGGGATTGACGCCCCAGGCCTGGTAGGAGGCGATCATGATCTGGTTCTTGGGTACGCGGATGTTCAGCCCCTCCAGATCGGCGGGCTCGGCCACCGGTCTGACGGAGTTGGTGAGACGGCGGCAACCGGAGTAGGCCCACCCCAGGATGCGTACGCCGGCATCGCGGATGGTGTTCTGGGTCAGCTCCTCACCGACGTCCCCCTGAGTCAGCGTCTTGGCATCCTCAGGACTCTGGATGACATAGGGCAAAGTCAACACGCCCACCGTCGGCGAGAACGGAGTGATGTTGTTGATGGCCAGAACCGACAGGTCCAGCAAGCCCATGCTGGCATTGTTGACGGTGTCCTGCTCGCTGCCGAGCTGGCCGTTGGGAAACAGGTCGATGGTGACCTCCCCCTCGGTCTTCTCCTCGACGAGATCGGCAAAGGTCGTGCCCAGCTCGTACTGGGTGCCCCCGGCAGCATCGCCCAGGGCCATCTTCCAGGTCTCGGCCATGACGTTGCCGCTCAGGGCCAGGCTTGCGGCGGATACTGCCATGGGGATGATCAGTTTCTGGATACGCATTGTGATCTCCAAACCTTGTTATTGTCGGAAAGACAGGATGTAAGCGCGCTGCAACGCCTTCCTGGACGATCGGCGAGTCTGGAAAGACTCTCCGAGGTGAATCACCGTGACGAGTCCGGAGGTGCCATCTTGGAGTTATCGCCTGTGTCGCGACCTCCGGGCGTTCTCCCCGCCGATCATCGGATACGTGCTGTTCGCCATATCCTGATTATCATGTTCTACGCACTCGTCCGGAGTGCCAGTAGAACCAGTGGGACACCGTCGATTGGTCCAGCTCTGAAGGGAGGCACAGGCAGCCGGGAGCCTCCATCCGCTGCAGCGTACCCGGCCCCTGCCCGCCGGGGTATGGCATACTCGAGGATTGCCTATTCATCAGCCTTGGCGAGACACAACTTCAATGAGCCAGCTTCTCTTCCACCTCGACCCCGACCTGCCGGAAAGCCTCCAGCGACAGCTACGCGAGCAGATCGCCCGCGCCATCCTCGACGGTCACCTGCCCCTGGATCAGGCGCTGCCCTCGAGCCGCAAGCTGGCCAAGGAACTGCATGTGGCCCGGAATACGGTGATGCTGGCCTACGAGCAACTCCTCGATGACGGCTATCTGATCGCCAAGAAACGTAGCGGCTACTTCGTCAATCCCGAGATCCTCGAGGGCCGCGCCGAGAAGCCCGTGCGCCTGAACGATATCGATGCCGAACGCCTGCCCTGGGAAGAGCTGCTCACCATGCACCCCTCCCGGCAGAGCACCATCAACAAGCCCAGCGACTGGTATCGCTACGACTACCCGTTCCTCTACGGCCAGATCGATCCCGAGCTGTTTCCGACCCAGCACTGGCGGGAATGCAGCCGGGATTCGATGAGCGTGCCGGCGATCCGCAGCTGGGCGGTGGACCACCTCAACGACGACGACCCCCTGCTGATCGAGCAGATTCACCAGCGCTTGCTGCCGCGCCGCGGCGTCTGGGCCGCCCCCGAGGAGATTCTGGTCACGGTGGGCGCCCAGCAGGCGCTGTGGATCACCAGCATGCTGCTGCTCAGGGCCGGCCGCCGCTTCGGCATGGAAAACCCCGGCTACGTGGACATGTACAACATCGCCCGCACCTTCACCGACGATATCCGCCTGCTGCCGGTGGACGAGTCGGGCATGCGCATGGAAGCCGACATCGCCGACTGCCAACTGGTCTATGTCACGCCCAGCCACCAGGCACCGACCACCGTCACCATGCCCCTGGAGCGCCGTCGCCGGCTCCTGGACATGGCCGAGATGGACAACTTCCTGATCATCGAGGACGACTACGAGAGCGAGACCAACTATCTGGACAACCCCACGCCGGCCTTGAAGAGCCTGGATCGCCATAACCGAGTGATCTACGTGGGCAGCCTGTCCAAGACCCTGGCCCCGGGCCTGCGCCTGGGCTATATGGTCGGCCCCCCGGCGCTGATTCGCGAGGCCCGGGCGCTGCGCCGCCTGATGTTGCGCCACCCGCCGACCAACAACCAGCGCGCCGTCGCCCTGTTCCTCGATCGCGGCTACCACGATGCCCTGCTGCGCCAGATCCACCAGACCTTCCATAGCCGCTGGCAGCGCATGGGAGAGGCCCTGGCACGGCACATGCCCCATGCTTCAGTACCCTCCACCTACGGCGGTTCCTGCTTCTGGGTGAAAGGGCCCGACGAGCTCGACTGTCACGAGCTGCGCCGTCTCGCCGCCGAGCAGAGCATCCTCATCGAGTGCGGCGACATCCACTTCTTCGACACCCCCCTCCCTCAATACTTCCGGCTGGGATTCTCGGCCATCCCCGAGTCGCGCATCGAAACGGGGATCGAGCGTCTGGCGGCGCTGGTGCCCCAGTCGATCGGCGCCCGCTAAGCGGAAGACGCCCCTCTCCACCAACCACGAAGCCGCCTCGAGGGCGGCTTCAGGGGGCGAAATGGGGAACGCGACGACTTAGAACACCTCGTCCTTCAGGTGGTACCAGCGATACAGGAAGCGCTGGCCAAAGCGTCGGAAGGGCGCGAAGGCCTGGGACTCGACCATCTCGCGCAGGTTGGGGAACGGCAGTCGGGAGGTGAAGATCGGCAGTTCCAGCGCCTGGCCGTGGCCGGCGATCCACTGCGCCAGGCGACGGCCGGCCTGGGCCGAGTACATCACGCCGTTGCCGCCGTAACCCAAGGCGTAATAGACCGTCTCCTTGGCATCGGGCTGATGGATGCGCGGCATCATGTCGTGGCTGACGTCGACCCAACCCCACCAGGAGTAGTCGATATCGATGCCCTGGAGGGCCGGGAACTTGCGGTGCATGTCGCCGGTCAGCATCGATTCGTACTTCTTCTGAGGCGCATCGCGGCCGGTGATGGCGCTACGGCTGCCGATCTGCAGGCGCTTATCCGGCAGCAGTCGGTAGTAATGGCGCAGCACCCGGGTATCGGTGATGACCTGATGGGTGCGCATGTTGCAGGCCGCCAGCTCATCGTCGGACAGCGGCCGGGTGACGATCGAGTTGGAGAGGATCGGCAGCAGGCGATTCTTGAGCTCGCGATGCAGGCTCTGGGAAGTGTAGCCGCCGGTGGCGATCCCCACCGCGCGCGCCTTGACCACCCCGCCCGGGGTCGTCAGGTAGTGCACGCCGCCCCGGGTCTCGAAGCCCTGCACTGGGCTGGCCGGGTGGATCTTCACGCCCAGCGCCCGGGCCTTGCGGTGATAGCCGAAGGCCAGCTTGCCCGCATGGATGCCGATCCCTTCCGGCTCGTGCATGGCGCCGGCGGCCTCCTGGTCGCCGATCCACTCGCGCTTGACCGTCTCGGCATCCAGGATGCGGGCATCGTAGTCGAAGGTCTCGCGCAGCAGCTTCGCCTCCTTCTCGAGGGTCGGCATCATCTTGTCGCGATGCGCCACGTACAGATGGCCGCCGGGCTGGGGGTCGCAGTCGATATCGGCGATCAACTCCTTGAAGGTCGCCATGCCGTCCAGGCACTCGCGATGGAGCTTCAGGGCGGTTTCCAGGCCATAGCGCTGTATCCACTGGGAGCGCTTGAGGCGACCGGAGGCACACTGGGCCTGCCCGCCGTTGCGGGTCGAACAACCCCAGCTGGTGCGATTGGCCTCGAGCACCGTGGCCTTGATGCCATATTCCTGGGCCAGGAAGATGGCGGCGGTCAGGCCGGTGAAGCCGGAACCGATGATCACCACATCGGCATCCGTGTCCTGCGTGATCGGGCCGTCGTCCGCCGGCGGCTCGCCGGCCGTGCCGATCCAGTAGGTGGGCGCATAGTCGCGCCCCACTCCCGGCGTGGCACTCTTGAGCGGATCATAGGCCGGATCGTACGGCTGGGCCGGAGAGGTCGCCTGCTGCGTCGCCGCCTCGGCGTCTGGCATTGTTGTCTCCATGATCGGACTCCTCGCAGTCGGATGCCGTGGTTCGTCCTCGCCGGCTCAGGCGTTGACGGGCGGACGGTTCTTGCGGAAGGCGTTCTTCACCGCGATCTTGCCGTCGCGGAAGGTGAACGCATCGATCATGCGGGCCTCGCTGCGCACGCCATCGGTGGTGGTGCCCTGGTAGGTGGACTCGGTGAAGCCCTTGTCGCCGAGCACGTAGTGCTCGGCGTCGATCCAGCTGGCATCCGGCGCGGTCTTCCAGGCATTCTCGAGGCCCTGACGCACCTCCGCCTGCCCCACAAAGCTCTTGCCCTGCAGGTCCGGACCGGCGATGGCATGGAACACACAGTCCTCGGTCATCATGGCCATGACGGCATCGATGTCATGACGGTTCAGGGCGTCGCTGAAGGCCTCGAGAAAGGCGGTATCGGGTTGGCTCATCTCGGTCTCCTGAGCATTGTCGTTGTGCGGTGAATGCGAAGCGGACGGGGCCGGCGGGGCTCGATCCTCATCGCTAACGAGCCTACTGCTCCCGCCGGCCCGGCATTAGCGCCAGTTGCCGGCGGGATATTGGACCAGCGTGGCGACCCGGCTCAGCCGGTCGCGGCCAGCGCCGCCGCAGAGGCGAGCCGCGCGGCCGGGCGGAAGGGGGCCGGGTCGAGGATCGGCGCGCGTCCCAACAGCTCATCGACCAGCAGCCGTGTGGCGGCCGGGGCCAGCACCAGGCCGTTGCGGTAGTGGCCGGCATTGACGAACAGCCCACCCACGCCGGGGATCTCGCCGATAAAGGGCAGGCCGTCGGGCGCACCCGGCCGCAGTCCCGACCAGTGGTGCTCGATCTCGCACTCGGTCAGGGCCGGCAACATGGACACCGCGCTGGCATACAGCGACTCGCGGGCCTCCGCGGTCGGGGTCTTGTCGTAGCCGGCCTCCTCCAGGGTCGAGCCCACCAGCACCCGCCCGTCGGCGCGGGGGATCAGGTAGCGCCCGCCGCGCAACACCACCCGCTCGAGCCACTGCCGGCTGCCGGTGACGGTCGGGGTCCGGAAGACCATCATCTGCCCCTTGACCGGGCGCACCGGGAGAGCAATCCCCAGCGGCGCCAGGAATTGGGCCGTCCAGGCCCCGCCGCAGAGGATCACGCGACCCGCGGTGAACCGCCCGGCGGCGGTCTCGACGCCGCCGACCCGACCGCGTTCGACCACCAGGCGCTCGACCCGGCAGTGCTCACGCACGGTGACGCCGGGCAAGGCCCGAAGCCTGGCACGCAGCGCCTGGCCCAGCCGGGGATTGCGCAGGCTGCCCAGGGTCGGCATCCACAGTCCGCCCTCCAGGCCGTCGACGAGGCGCGGCTCCCGGGCATAGACGGCGTAGGCATCGATCCGGCTCAGCGGCTTGTCGACCCGGCCCGACCACGCCATGGCAGAGGCCTCATCCTCCAGGTCGAGATAGAGCAGTCCCTGCCGGCGAAACTCCGGATCGATGCCGGTGGCCTCGGCCAGATGCGCCGTCAGGTGGGGGTAGCGGCCTTCCGACCAGCTCGCGAGCTGCGAGATGGGGGCCGGATGACGCCAGGGATAGAGCGGCGAGACGATGCCGCCCCCGGCCCAGGAGGCCTCGCCGCCGCAGGGGCCCCGCTCCAGCAGGGTCACCTCGTGGCCGGCCTCGGCCAGTTGCCAGGCGGTCATCATGCCGATGACGCCGCCACCGATGATCAGGAAGTCCTTCATGGATCGTCTCCTCGATACCGTCGTGATGGGGAGCAATGCTGCGGCCATAAGAAAGCCCCGGCCTGGCGCGCTGCGTCGCCGGTGTGGCCGGGGCTGGGATGAGGGCGTCAGCTCAGCGAGTGAGCCAGGCCGCCCGCTTTAGACGTAATCCTGATACTTCTCCAGCAGCCGCACCGGCTTCTTCAGGGCGTCGCGGCGGAAGGGGTCGCCCAGTTCGCGGGTGCACATGATCTCGAGGATGCAGGTCTTGCCCTCGTTCATCTGCAGGTCCACCGCCT
>NZ_RXNS01000015.1 GCF_003966155.1 Halomonas nitroreducens | reverse complement strand
CCCTGGTCGAGGTCCACGAGCACCTGATGCGCCGGGGCAAGATGGGCGGCGCCCTGGTCTACCGCTTCGAGGGGATCTGTCACACCAACCCCATGACCCACAAGGGCGACGCCGACTGTGAAGTGTCGATCTGGAAGCATCCCAAGGCCGTGTTTGCCGAATACCAGTCGGCCTCGATCCATACCGGCAAGCGCCGCCTGCCGCGCATCCTGATCATCGCCCCCTTCGTCTTCCTCGGCTCGGCGGCCTGTGTGGTCTACGCCACCAACTCGGTCTCCGAGTTCCTGGGCGGTGAATCCAAGGAAACGGCTTCCACCACGCAGCCCCAGGTACCCACTTCCTCCCCCAGCACTACAGCACCAGCGGACACCGTCACCGCCTACGCCGGCTCGATCTTCCAGGACAGCTGCCGCCTCTACGACCAGGACGGCAAGCCCATCCGCACCACCCGGCCCGACTGCTTCAACGCCATGGAGCTGGGCCTGCCCCTGGATGTGGAGGTGCTGACGCTATGACCACCGCCATCATCACCAACGCATCCCCGGCTCGCGCCATCCCGACCTGGCTGCCGGTCGTCCAAGGCCTGGCCATCACCACCATGGCCGTGGATCACGCCAGCGTCTGGCTAGTGAGTGGTGACATACCCGCCCTGCTGCGCGTCACGGTCGGCCGCCTGGCGCTGCCGATGTTCTGCTTCATGATCGCCTGGCACGCGCTGCACACCGCCGATGCCAGGCGCTACGCCGACCGCATCCTGTTGATCGCCCTGCTCGCGCAACTGCCGTTCATGGCCCTGCGCGGGGAAGTGCTCGGCAACATCTGCGTCACCCTGGCCGCCGCCGCCTACCTCGTGGCCTATCACCGGCACCGCGATCCCTTGGCCCTGATGCTGGGGGCCGCGCTCAGCCTCGCCACGCTCCAGGTCGAATACGGCCCGCTGGCGTTGCTGCTGGTGTTGAGTTTCACCCTGGCCATCCGCCAGCCGCTTACCTGGTTGCTTCCGCTCCTGGTCTGGCCGGTCGCGCAATATGGCCCGAGCCTGTCCGCCGCCTCGGCCTTCGTCGGGGTGCTCCTGGTCCTCGCCCTCGTAAGCACTCACCTACCGCCGATGCGCCTACCCCGCTGGCTTACCCGCTGGTTCTACCCGGCGCATCTGTGGGGGCTTCTGGCCTTGAGGGTGCTGATATGAGCGGGCCGCGCGTGCGCCGCGGGAGAGGACGCTTGCGACCGCATCCCCGCGCCGCATGCGCGGCCCGGCGAGACCCTCCCTGTAACACGTCTCGCAGACTCCCGCCGGAACGTGCGGAAAACTGCCAATAACGACCTATAGGTGATGTTCAAAATGAAGCGTTGGGAACGGTATTCAGTCGAGTCGCTGGCACAAGGCGAACAGGACCCGCGGGGCAAGCTGTTCATCAGCCACAAGGGACAGGCCCACCTGGAGCGAGTGCGTCTGCTGAACGCGGGAGTGGATACGGTGAGGCAGCTCTACCGGGGCCTCCCCCACCTGCCGCAGTTCGACAAGATCATCAGCGTCTACCAGGAGGGTCGCGGCGCGACCATCGACCTCTATGGGCAAACCTGGGCCGTGGGGGCCGGTGCCGCCGGCTCCGGCTTCCGTTACCGCCTGCAGAACAACGACCTCGGCGTGATCGTGTTCTTCCAGGCCCGGCACGTGAAGACCGACCAGGTGGGCACGCACCTCAAGATCGAGCTATCGCCCCACTACATCCAGGAACGCGAGCCCGCCGCCTGCCAACGCTTCATGGATCTCATCGCCTCCTGCCTGCTCGATCACATGGAATACGCCGGCTGTGCCGTTCATCTCGCCCTGGACGTCCAGGGCTGGGAGCCGCCCCGCGATTTCATGGACCGCTTCGTGACCCGCTCCAAGAAGATCACCCGCATCGACGGCATCGACTCGCTCAGCTTCGATCACGGCAACATCGCCACCACCTACGGACGCTGCGAAACCCTGATGTTCGGCACCGCTGGGGCCCTGCAATGCGCCATCTACAACAAGACCAAGGAAGCCCACTACCGCGACAAGCTGCACTTCTGGGAGGGGATCTGGGGCAACGCCACCAATGACGATCTGTCGCCGGCCTACGATCCCGACCAGGACGTGTGGCGCATCGAGATGCGCTTTCACCAGTCGGTGCTGGCCGAGTTCGCCCGGGGCATTCCCTGCAACGTCGACACCGGCGAGGTCCTGGACAACGCTCACGGCTTCCAGCGCTTCACCGATGTGATCCCCCACCTCACCGGGATCTGGCGCAGCGCTATGCAGAGCTATCGCCTGGACGCCTCGCGGGATCTGATCGACCCCGCCTGGCAGCTCTTCCAGGACGACCCGCGCTTCTTCGCCCACGCTCCAAGCTTCATGTACAAGCGGGCCCGTAAGGCCCCCGGCCTGGGAAACGAGAAGAACGTGTGTCTGGCCTTCGGCAACCTCATCTCGATCTATGCCCGCCAGGGCTTCGGCACCTACCAGGCGATTGACTACCTGAAGCGCTCCGGCATGTGGGAGGACCTGGAACACTACTACCGCCGTCGCGGCATCCAGGCCGGCGCCTTCCGGCAGCTGGTGGAGGACAAGCTCATCGAGCGACGATTGCTGGGGAAAGCGGCATGATCAGGAAGGTCAAAACCGGCTGGCAAGTGGACATTCGCCCCGACGGTACCTTTGGGCGTCGTATCCGCAAGACATTCAAGACTCAGGGCGAAGCCAAGCGCTTTGAGGCCGTCACTCGCGCCAAGGCTGCGGCTGGTGAAGACTACCGCCCACCGAGACGCGACAAGCGTCGGCTATGGGACCTCGCCCAGCTTTGGTACGACATGCACGGTGCCACCTTGCGCGATAACCGTTCTCGCCTCGGGAAACTGCGTCAGCTCGTTGACCTGATGGGGAACCCGCTGGCCATCAGCATCACTCCTGCCGATGCGGCACGCTTCCGGCAAAAGCGTCTCGACCAGGGCCTTTCGCCCAATACCATCAACCATGACATCAGCTACTTACGGGCCGTGTTCAACTTCGCCATCCGCATGAACGAGTGGCAACATGACAACCCCTTCGCCAAGCTACAGGCCTTGCGTCTGCCTGAGCGAGAGCCGTCTTTTCTGTCGGAGGATCAAATCAGCCGACTATTCCAGGAGCTGAGCCAGTCCAGGAACAAGCACGTCGTGTTGATCGCCTCGATCTGCCTGACCACCGGCGCCAGGTGGAGCGAAGCTCAAACCCTGCGAGCCGAATTTCTCCGTGAAGGCCGGATCACTTTCGTGAACACCAAGAACGGCCGGACCAGGACGGTCCCTATCGACCAGGATCTCTTTCAGCGGCTCAAGGACCACGGCCCCGAGGTAGGCCGAGTGTTCCCCCAGGACGCCTATTTGGCCTTCACCAGGGCCCTTGATCGCAGCGGCATCGAGCTACCCAAGGGCCAGCGAACCCACGTCCTGCGGCACACCTTCGCCAGTCACTTCATGATGAACGGCGGCAACCTGCTCACGCTTCAGAAGATCCTGGGCCACCAGTCCATTCAGATGACCATGCGCTATGCCCACCTGTCGCCGGATCACCTCAGCGAAGCGGTGAAGTTCGGCCCCACGGCTCCGGGCTTGTGAGGGGCGATGACCCCAAGTGCCCCCCACTCTGACGCAGCATGAGCCGTTTCAGGCCGTTGCCTGCTCTTTCAGCCCCTGATCCACATTCGCGGTGCTACCACATGAGTGGCATGTGACCCTGTAGCGGAAGCCAGACAACTGAACGACTTCAAACTCGTTCCATGGCTTCCCTTCCTCTAGCCGAATCTCTTTGCATCCGCAGCGGCAAAGCATGATCCACCCCTCATGGATGGGATCGGGTAGTAAATCAATGTTATTCATCGACAGCCCTCCCTGGAGACGACATAAAGCTAGACGGGAGGTTTCAGGCAGGCTGTAGGCCAGGGACTACACCTGGTGTAGGTCAAAAGAGCCTGGCGACGAGGTCGCCGTTGACCACCGAGTGGTCACGCGAAATCTTGGATGGACACAATGTGGACAGGTACAGCGAGAAACAGCGGAAGGGAAGGGAAAACCAAGCGTAAGTGACTGATTTTTGGTGGGCCCAGCAGGACTCGAACCTGCGACCAAGGGATTATGAGTCCCCTGCTCTAACCAACTGAGCTATAGGCCCGAAAGCGCGGGCGTATGATAGCGAAAGCCGCTGGCCGAGGCCAGCGACGCGGGCCTCAGTCGATGCCCAGGATGGTGTAGGGCGCCTCGCAGGCGTGGCGCTCGTCACGCTCGTGCACGCTCCCCAGGGCCAGGTTGCGGTCGTTGTCATAGGCCACGAACAGTCGCTGTCGGTCGAGCACGGCCAGGCCCTCGGCCTTGTGCTCGAACTCCAGCGGCAGCCCCTCCGGCGTGGTGACCATCGCCGGGGCCTTGCCGGCGCGGAAGTCCTCCAGGCTCATCTCCCACAGGTAGCCGCCGATGTGCTCCTCGTCGCCTTCCTCCACCTCGAAGCTGGTCAGCAGGTAGAGCCGGGCATGATAGGGGTCGTACTCGAGGCTCGAGAGCCCACAGGCGAAGCGCACGCCCTCCCGGGTATCCGGATCGAACCGGAAGTACTCGCGGAGGGCATCGAGGAACTCGATGTTGCCGCCCTCGGTGATCTGGTAGTGGGCGCCCACTACCCGGGAGACGTACTCGAAGTCGTCGTGGGCGTTGCCCTGCTCGCGCACGCCGAACAGCAGCAGGCCGTCGCCGTGGTCGCCGGGCACCGCCGCGAGCCCCTCGATCTTGTAGTAGGGGAAGCCGATGGCGGCACCGAGCTTGCGGCGCAGCTCCAGCGAGCCCTCCACGCCGTCGCGGGGATCGGGGTCCACCACCTGCACCTCGCCGGGCTTGCCGAGCGGCCAGATCAGCAGGTGATTGTAGTCGTTCAGGGCATGGCTCTCGTCGTCGATGCGATCGAAACCGGTCACCGCCAGCACGTGCCGGCCGTCGGTGGTCAGCGCGAAGTCCTCGTACTTCACCGCCTGCTGCAGCCGGGCGGCGGTCAGGTATTCCAGGCGACTATCGTCGGGGCCGTCGGCGCCGAGCGGCAGGGCGAACACTGCGGAGCGCTCCGCGCCGGGCACCGGCTTGTCACTGGCCAGCAGCAGCCGCTCACCGTCATACAGCGCGGCGGAGATCTCGGCGTTGACGAGCTCCCCCTGCGGGTCGCGCAGGCCGGCGGGGAAACAGTGGATGATGCCCTGTTGCAGGATCCTGGCGTTACGCATCGCGATTGCCTCCGGCGTCGATTACTCTCATGGCCATCACGCTAACACGGCCCTTGGGAGATTCCTCCGGTGATCGCACAAGCTGCACAATTCCGCCGCCTCGCCCCGCGTGTGGCATGCCTGGCGCTATCGTTCGCCGGGCTGGTGGCTCTGCCCACCCAGGCGGCCTGGCAGCTGGAACCGTCACGCTCAGGGCTCGAGGCCACCGTGATCGAGATTACCCCCTCCGGGCCGGTGCCCCATCGCCACCAGGTGCGTGAGCTCTCGGGTCGCATCGATGCCGATGGCACCCTGCGCCTGCCGCTGCGACTCAACCAGACCGATGTGCTGGAACGCCTGGGCCCCCTGCCGCCCTGGCTCGCCGGCATGACCGAACTGCCCCTGGCGACCCTGGTCACCCGGCTGCCACCGGCGCGACTCGATGGCCTGGCAGTGGGCGAATCGCTGACCGAGACGCTGACCTTTCGCGTCGACGCCGAGGGCGTCAGCCGCCAGGAGCCGCTGGCCCTGCGCTTCACCCGTGCAGGAACGGATCGCATCCGGGTGACCAACGCCGAGCGCATCGCGGTGGACGGCCGCGAGCTGATGGCCAACCCGACCCTGCGCACCGTGATGGCGCTGCTCGGCTACGAGCAGATCGGCGACGAGGTGCCGGTCACCCTCGAGGCCACCCTGGTCGACCGCTGACGACCCACCGCGTTCCTGGTCGTGGACCACTCGCGGCCAGCACGCCCCGCCATCCCTCCCTCATCGGCCCTTGCTCCCCTCTCGCCCGCCGCGTCAGGCGGCGGCCAGCCGCCACGGGCCTGGACCAGGCCGGATTAACGCGGTGCCCGCTGACGCTCACTGTGTAGGCGGCGACACCGCACCAGCAAATCAAAATACTTCTTGTTAGCATTATGTTTCATTACAATCGAACACCGCTAATACACCAAATACCGCAATATTCATCAAGGGAACTCATGAACTCACGCCATCTCACCGCCAGCCTCTCGGTGCTGGCCGGCGCCCTGGCCGGCCCGGCACTCGCCCAGGGAACCCAGGAGCCGGACGTCCAAGACACCATGGTGGTGGTCGGCTCCCGGGCCCCCACCGAGATCAGCCAGATTCCCGGCGCGGTCTGGGTCATCGACCGCGAGCAGTTGCACGAGCAGATCCGTACCGGCGCCGACCTGAAGACCGCCCTGGGCAAGCTGGTCCCGGCCCTGGACCTGGCGCCCCAGGGGCGCACCAACTACGGGCAGAACATGCGCGGCCGCAGTGTCCAGGTGCTCATCGATGGCGTTTCCCTGAACAGCTCCCGCAGCATCTCCCGCCAGTTCGACGCCATCGACCCCTTCAACATCGAGCGCGTCGAGGTGCTCTCCGGCGCCACCAGCCTCTATGGCGGCGGGGCCACCGGCGGCCTCATCAACATCATCACCAAACGGCCCGAAGCAGGCGACGGCCTCCAGCTCTCCAGCGAGGCCGGGCTGACCACCGGCTTCAATGATGGCGACGACCTGGACTATCGCCTGGCCCAGTCGATGGGCGGCGGCAATCAGTTCATCAAGGGGCGTATCGCCGTGGCCTACCAGGACAACGGCCGCCATTTCGACGCCAGTGGCGATGAGATCTTCCCCGATATCGCCCAGACCGACCTGCAGGACAACCGCAGCATCGATGTCATGGGCAGCCTGGACGTCCAGCTGGCCGAGCAGCAGACCCTCACGTTCGGCGCCCAGCTCTATCGCTCGCGCTTCGAAGGCGACCGCGGCGTCTACTTCCCGAACCTGGATGCCTCGAGCCCCAACCTGAACGACGCCGAGATCCGCGACGGCCTCGACTCCGACCGCGACCCGGCCACGGACCGCACGCTGGCCAACCTGCAGTACCATCATGCCGACCTGCTGGGCCAGGACTTCTACCTGCAGGCCTTCCATCGCGAGGAGGAGGCCAGCTTCCACGCCTTCCCCTACCCGGCCCCCAGCTGGAGCGCCCCCGACTTCTACGAGTTCCGGACCTCCAAGCAGAACACCGAGGTGCAAGGCCTCAAGGCGCTGTTCGACGCAGCCCCCAGCGATGCGCTGTCGGTGACCTACGGCGTGGACTACGACCGGGAAACCTTCGATGCCAACCAGATGATCTTCGACCGCGCCACCACCGATGCCAGCGGTGGCCTGGTGCAGGAAGCGTCCAGCATCGAGCCGCGTTATCCCGGCTATGAGATTGACACCCTCGCCGCCTTCGCCCAGGGGGAATGGCAGGTCACCGAGGGGCTCCAGCTCTCCGCAGGGGTGCGCCGCCAGCACGTCGACGTCGAGGTCGACGACTTCAACGGGGTCCCCGGCGGCGCCAACGACTACGACGCCACCCTGGCCAATGCCGGGGCGCTGTATGACTTCGGCAACGGTCACCAGAGCTGGCTGCAGTACAGCCAGGGCTTCGAGTTGCCGGACCCTGCCAAGTACTACGGCAAGAGCGCCGAGGTGAGCGTGGACGAGAACCCGCTCTCCGCCATCGAGACCGATCAGGTCGAGCTCGGCTGGCGCTATAACGGCGCGGAATGGATGAGCCAGGCGGCGGTCTACTACGCCTGGTCCGACAAGGCGGTGGAAAATGCCGACGACCTGAGCGTCATCGTGGTCGAGGAGGAAAAGCGCGACTATGGCCTCGAGGGCGCCGTGACCCGCTACTTTGATCATGGCTTCGAGGCCGGGGGCACCCTGCACCTGATCCGTTCCGAGCAGAAGAATGCCGACGGCGACTGGGACAAGCGCGATGCCCGCTACGCCTCGCTGTCCTCCGCCACCGCCTTCGTCGGCTGGTCCGACCTCGACCGCTCGGCGCGCCTGCAGGCCAGCCGCGCCTTCGACCTGGAAGACGAGGAGGACCGCAAGATCGTGGGCTTCACCACCGTGGACCTGACCCTCGGCCAGCAGACCGAGTTCGGTAGGTTCAGCCTCGGCGTGCAGAACCTGCTCGACGAGCAGTACTCCACGGTCTGGGGGCAGCGCGCGGCGATGTTCTATTCCCCCTACTACGGGCCGGAATACCTCTATGACTACCAGGGACGCGGCCGCACCTACACCCTGAACTGGTCGCTCAACTACTGATCGGCCGCCCCGCCGGTTTCAATCGTCCTGCGCCCACCCTTGCGGTGGGCGTTTCCCTGGACCTTCGACGGTGCGGTGGATAAGTGCCCGCCTCCATGTCGAATGAAGTGACGATCGCCTCGGCCGGCCACTCTTCCTCCAAGCCACCCTGTTCTCCAGCCCCCTTCCTCGCCGCCAGAAAAAATGTCGTCGTCGCGGTTCAGAACCCGTCGGCTCCTGCGTCATCCATGGGGCCACAACTAATAAATGAAAAGCATTCGCATTCTCATACGAGCCTGCCTCGCCTCCGCGAGGCACCGTTCGATACCCCCAAGCCGGGCCCGGGGCCCGGCAGCGACGAACTGACAAGGTGACCCCATGACGACACGGCTAGAGGAACGGGGGCCGAACATCGGCACCGAGCCGGCCCCCCTGGCGATGGACCAGCTGTTCAATGCCCGTCACGCCGAGGCCTACTGGCAGCAGGCGACCCGCTGCATCGACCTGGTGCGGCGCAAGGTGGCCCACGTGGAGCGGCCCTTCACCGGCGCGCGCCCCGAGGATCTCGAGGGGCTCTTCGCGGCCATCGACCTGGACGCGCCCCTCGGCGAGCTGCGCCCGGCCCTGGAGGAACTGGAGCGGGTCTACCTGGACGATGCCGTCTACTTCCATCATCCCCGCTACGTGGCGCACCTCAACTGCCCCATCGTGCTGCCCGGCATCCTCGCCGAGGCGATTCTCTCGCCGATCAACTCCTCGCTGGACACCTTCGACCAGAGCGCCGGCGGCACCTTCATCGAGCAGTCGCTAATCGACTGGACGGCCAGCCGCATCGGCCTGGGCGAGGACGCCGACGGGGTCTTCACCAGCGGCGGCACCCAGTCGAACCTGATGGCGCTGATGATCGCCCGGGATCACTATGGCGCAAAGCTGGCCGGCCACGGCGGCAACAAGCAGCAGGGGCTGCCGCCGGGCCACCAGCGGCTGCGCATCCTCGGCTCCGAGGTCAGCCACTTCAGCCTGCAGAAGTCGGCGGCGATCCTCGGGCTCGGCTACCAGGCGGTGATGCCGGTGGCCTGTGACGATCAGTACCGCATGGACCCCGCGGCCCTCAAGGCCCGCCTGGAGGAGTGCCTGGCGATGGGCCTGATCCCCCTCGCCGTGGTGGCCACCGCCGGCACCACCGACTTCGGCAGCATCGATCCCCTCGAGGAGATCGCCGCGCTGTGCCGCGAGCACGGCATCTGGCTGCACGTGGATGCCGCCTATGGCGGGGGCCTGCTGTGCTCGCATCGCTATCGTCACCGCCTGGCAGGCATCGAGTACGCCGACTCGGTGACCGTCGACTACCACAAGACCTTTTTCCAGCCGGTAAGCTGCAGCGCCTTCCTGGTGCGTCGGCGCAGCGACCTGCGCCACGTCACCTACCACGCCGACTACCTCAACCCGCTGTGCCAGGCCGAGGCCGGCACCCCGGACCAGGTCAACAAGAGTCTGCAGACCACCAGGCGTTTCGATGCCCTCAAGCTGTGGCTAACCCTGCGCATCATGGGCGCCGACGCCCTGGGCGAGATGTTCGAGCGGGTCATCGACCTGGCCGGCGAGGCCCACGCGGCGCTGGCCCGCCAGCCTGAGGTCGAGGTGCTGCTCGCCCCGCCCATGAGCACCCTGGTGTTCCGCTACCGCCCGGCGGGCCTCACCGACGCCGAGCTCGACGAGCTCAACGCCCATGTGCGCACGGCGTTGTCACGGAACAGCGAGGCGGTGATCGCCGCCACCCGGGTCGCTGGGAAGCGCTACCTCAAGTTCACCCTGCTCAACCCCGACACCCGCCTCGAGGACCTCACCGCCATCGTCGAGCGCATCGTCCACCACGGCCGTGACTGGTGCGAGGCCCAGGCCCCGACCCGCGCCGCCGCTTCCTGAATTCCAGCGAGACACGACCATGACCCAACACGTCCACGACTTTATCGCCATCGGCCTCGGGCCCTTCAACCTGGGCCTCGCTTGCCTGACCGACCCCATCGAGGAACTCGACGGTGTCTTCCTGGAACGCCGCGACGGCTTCGACTGGCACCCCGGCATGCTGCTGGAGGACGCCACCCTGCAGACCCCCTTCATGTCGGACCTGGTCACCATGGCCGACCCCACCAGCCGCTTCAGCGTGCTCAACTACCTGAAGCAGCAGGGCCGGCTCTACAACTTCTACATCCGCGAGAACTTCTTCCTGCTGCGCAACGAGTACAACCGCTACTGCCAGTGGGCCGTCGAGCAGCTCGACAGCATTCGCTTCGGCACCGAGGTGACCCGCATCGACTTCGATGCGGCAGAGGGCGTCTACCGGGTGAGCTGCCGCGACACCGGAAGCGGCGAGGCCCGGGTCCACCTGGCCCGGCACCTGGTGCTCGGCACCGGCACCACGCCCTACCTGCCGGAGGGCTGCCGCGACCTGGACCCGCGCCCGCTGCACTCCAGCGAGTACCTGGAGCACAAGGCCGAGCTGCAGCGCCAGGCGGCCATCACCCTGGTCGGCAGCGGCCAGAGCGCGGCCGAGATCTACCACGACCTGCTCGCCGACATCGACCGCTTCGGCTACCGGCTCGACTGGATCACCCGCTCGCCGCGCTTCTTCCCGCTGGAGTACGGCAAGCTGACCCTGGAGATGACCTCGCCGGACTACATCGACTACTTCCACGCCCTGCCCGAGGCCACCCGCAACACCCTGATGCAGCAGCAGAAGAGCCTCTACAAGGGCATCAACCTGGAGCTGATCGACGCCATCTACGAGCTGCGCTACGCCAAGGAGCTGGGCGGCGAGGTGCGTTCCGACCTGCTGACCAACACCAGCCTGGAGACCTGCCGCCATGACGCCGCGCGCGGCGAGTACGAGCTGACCCTGTGGCACAGCGAGCAGCGGCGTCACTTCCGCCACCGCACCCCGGCGCTGATCATGGCCACCGGCTACCGCTACCACATGCCGGACTTCCTGGCGCCCATCACCTCGCGCATCGCCTTCGACGACGCCGGGCGCTACGCGGTGGGCCGCTTCTACGACATCGACGGCGGGTGCGGCGAGATCTTCGTGCAGAACGCCGAGCTGCACACCCACAGCCTGGTGGCGCCGGACCTGGGCATGGGCCCCTACCGCAACGCCTGCATCATCCGCGCCCTGACCGGCCGGGAGGTCTACCCCATCGAGGAGCGCATCGCCTACCAGCGCTTCGGCGCCCCCAGCGAGGCCGTCTTCGAACCCATGGACGCGGAGCCCGCATGAGCCCGACCCCCTGGCTGGTGGCCGTGACCGCGGTGGCGGTGGTCAGCGACGCCATGCTGCTGCCCTTCTACCCGCAGTTCTTCGCCGAGCGCTTCGGCGTGACCGCCCCGTCCCACGTCGGCGCCTACCTGGCCATGAGCTGCCTGGTGGTGATGCTGGCGCTGCCCGGCTGGGCGCGACTGGCGCGCCGGGCCGGCACCCTGCGCCTGCTGATCGGCACCCAGGTGCTGGCCGGTGGCCTGAGCCTGTCCTGTGCGGTGGTCACCTCGCTGCCGTGGTTCTGGGGCCTGTCGCTGGCCATGCTGGTGGCCAAGGCCAGCTACCTGCTGGTCTACCCCTACCTGATGCACTTCGAGCCCCAGCATCGCCACACCACCCTGATCGGGTTGCTCTCGGTGGTAGTGCATGCCGGCGGCATCCTCGGCGCCGTGATCGGCGGCCTGGTGCTGGAGCACTGGCAGGCGGCCCAGGTATTCCGGGTGATGGCGGTCAGCGATGCTCTCCAGGTGGCGGTCTGCCTGCTGCTCCTGCGTCGCGGCCGGGCGCCCCATGCCGCTCCCGCCACCCCGCCGGCCCCAGGCACCAGCGGCGCCATCCTGCGCCTGGGCGTGGTGATGCTGCTGTTCTACTTCAGCGCCTACCTGGCGAGGCCCTTCTTCGCCCAGTACTGGGCGCTGGCCTCGGGCCTGCCCGGCGAGGTGCTGGCCGGCGCGGTCTTCGCCATCCCCGGCGGCGTGGCCGTGGCCCTGCTGGCCCTCGACCTGCTGGGCCGCCGCCCCGGGGGCGAGGCCATCATCCTGCCGCTGGCCATCGGCCTCACCGGCCTGCTGCTGCAGGCCAGCGGCGAGATCGCCGCCATCCTGGCTGGCCGCCTGCTGTTCGGCTGGGCGCTGTTCCGCGTCACCGTGCGCCTGGAGGTGCGCATCTTCCAGCTCAGCACCCCGGCGCGCTACGCCAGCGACTTCAGCAAGATCCATGTCTTCCAGGGGCTCGGCGTGCTCGTCGCCTCCTGGGGCGCCGGCCGCCTGGTCGACGCCCAGGGCCTGGCCAGCCCCTTCCTCGTCGCCGCGCTGGGCTTCGTCCTCTGCGCCCTGGCCCATCGCCTGCTGCTGGCCCGCGCCGAGGCAACCCCGGCGCGGCCCACCGACCCCGTTTCTGCAAGGACCTGACCCATGAACCTCTTCCACCCGACCCCGACCACCCGCATCACCTATTCACGCCACGTCCAGGGGCTGGGCACCTTCAGCCTGCGCCCGCTGCACCTGCCCGAGGACCTGGCGCGGATCCATGCCTGGGTCAGCGCACCCCGGGCCCGTTTCTGGGGCATGCAGGGCCACTCGCCGGAGCGGGTCCAGGCCTTCTACCGCGACCTCCAGGAGAGCGACCACGCCCAGGGCTACCTGGGGCTGTTCGACGGCGAGCCGGCCTTCCTGGTGGAGTGCTACGACCCCCGCCACGATCCCATCGGCGAGCACTACGCGGTGGCCGAAGGCGACCGCGGCATGCACTTCCTGGTAGCCCCGGCCGAGACGCCGCTGCCCGGCTTCAGCGCCCAGGTGATCACCACCATCCTGGCCTTCATGTTCGAGGATGCCGATACGCGGCGAGTGGTGGTGGAGCCGGACGTCAACAATCGCAAGATCCATCCGCTCAACCGCCGGGTCGGCTTCGTCTACGACCGCGAGGTCGAGCTTCCCGAGAAGACCGCCCACCTGGCCTTCTGCGACCGGGCGGCCTTCGCCTCGGCGGTGAGCGCCGAGAACCCGCGCCTGGACCCGAGCCTGGCCGCCGACCCGGCCCGCGCCGCCGACCACCTGACCCCCGAACTCTGGGCCCGAGCCAACCGCTGGCTGATCCGCAAGGCCATCGCCGAGTTCACCCATGAGCGGCTGCTGGCGCCCGAGGCGCTGTCCGTCGACGCGGACGGCCACGGCGACTACCGGCTGGCCGCCCCGGACGAGGCGGCCGAGTACCGCTTCCGCGCCCGCCGCCTGGCGCTGGATCACTGGGTGATCGACCTCGACTCCCTCGAGAAGCGCGTCGACGGCGCCCCGGCGGAGCTCGACGCCCAGGCGTTCATCCTCGAGTTCCGCCGCTCCCTGGGCATCGGCGACGAGATGCTGCCGGTCTACCTGGAGGAGGTCGCCAGCACCCTGTTCGGCGGCGCCTACAAGCTCGCCGGCACCCGCCCCGACGCCGACGGCCTGGTCGACGCCGACTTCCAGACCCTGGAGGCCGCCATGACCGAGGGCCACCCGGTGTTCGTGGCCAACAACGGCCGCATGGGCTTCGACGCCGTGGACTACCATGCCTTCGCGCCGGAGGCCGCCGCCCCCATCACCCTGGTGTGGCTGGCCGTGCACCGCGAGGACGCCCACTACAGCGCCATCGAGGGCCTGGACTACATGGCCCTGCTGCGCGACGAGCTGGGCGAGGCGACGCTCGCCGACTTCCACCGCCGGCTCGAGGCCCGCGGCCTCGCCCCGGCGGACTACCTGCTGATGCCCGCCCATCCCTGGCAGTGGTTCCACAAGCTGGCCATCACCTTCGCCGCCGAGGTGGCCCGGGGCCGCATCGTCTGCCTGGGCTACGGCCACGACCAGTACCGCGCCCAGCAGTCGATCCGCACCTGGTTCAACGTCAGCCAGCCGAGCCGGCGCTACGTGAAGACGGCCCTGTCGATCCTCAACATGGGCTTCATGCGCGGCCTCTCGCCCAACTACATGCGCGCCACCCCGGCCATCAACGACTGGATCAAGGCCCTGGTCGACGGCGACCCTGAGCTGCGTGCCCAGGGCTTCACGGTGCTGCGCGAGGAGGCGGCCATCGGCTTCAGGCGCGATGCCATCGAGCCGGCCTTCGACCGCTACAGCGCCTACAAGAAGATGCTGGCCTGCCTGTGGCGGGAGAGCCCGGTGCGCTACCAGCAGGACGGCCAGCGGCTGATGACCATGGCCGCCCTGCTCCACGTGGACGCCGACGAGCGAGCCCTGCTGCCCCGGCTCATCGCCACCTCGGGGCTCGCCACCCGCGACTGGCTGGACCGCTACCTGCGGGTCTACTTCCGCCCGCTGCTGCACTGCTTCTACGCCTACGACCTGGTGTTCATGCCCCACGGCGAGAACCTGATCCTGCAGCTCGAGGACGGCGTGCCGGTGCGCGCCATCATGAAGGACATCGCCGAGGAGATCGGCATCATGAACACCGAGGTGGCGCTGCCCGAGGCCATCTCGCGCATCGCCGTCGAGGTGCCCGAGCCGCTCAAGGTGCTGTCGATCTTCACCGACGTCTTCGACTGCTTCCTGCGCTTCGTGGCCCCGATCCTCGTCGAACAGGGCGACATCACCGAGGGCGAGTTCTGGGAGCGGGTGGCCCGCTGCGTCATCGACTACCAGCAGGACCACCCCGAGTTCGCCGAGAAGTTCGCCCGGCACGACCTCTTCGCCCCGGAGTTCACCCGCTCCTGCCTGAACCGGCTGCAGCTCAACAACCACCAGCAGATGATCGACCTGGCCGATCCGGCGAAGAACCTCCAGTTCGCCGGCACCCTGGTCAATCCCATCGCCGCCTATCGCCCGCAGACCGCGACCAATCACGCCAGCGAGGACGCCCTGGCCTGACACCATCCGCTGGCCAGGCGTCGCCTCGGCGGGGGATGCCTGGCCAACTATATTTGATAATAAGTCTCATTATCATAGAATACGCGACTTCGGTTCCCAGGACGGAGCTCGCATGACTGCCCACCCCGATCTCGATGCCCTCTTCCAGCGTTACGCCACGGACCTCGCTGGCTACCTGCGGCGCCAGCTGCAGTGTCCCCACCTCGCCGAGGACCTCTGCCAGGAGGTCTTCCTGCGCCTCGGCCAGCACCCCGAGCCCGGCCGGCTCGAGGAGCCCCGGGCCTACCTGTTCCGCATGGCCCGCAACCTGGTCATCGACCATCATCGACGCTGCCGCTCGCGTCCCGTCAGCCACCCCCTGGACGACCCCGCCCTGTGTCTGTCCTGTCCGCGCCCCTGTCCCGAGGAAGCGACCGAGCACCACCTCCACCTGATGCGCCTGCGCGAGGCCCTGGACGCCCTGCCACAACGCTTGCGGCAGGCGCTGACCTGGCACCGGCTCGAGGGGCTGACCCAGGCGGAGATCGGCCGCCGCCTCGGCGTCTCCGAGCGCATGGCCGGGCGCTACGTGGCCCAGGCCATCGAGCATTGCCGGGCGCAGCTGGAGGCCGCAGCCTGACACGCGGCCTCATTTGATAACGATTCGCATTTTAATTATCATCCGGCATCGACGTCCCCGGTGGAGGCACCATGACCCAAGCGCTGTCGACGCTCTATATCGGCCCCCTGGAGGGCCTGACGCCGCCCCGGGTCGCACCAACGCCCGGCCCCGACGCCCTGCCCGCCGGCATGCTGCTCGACCCCGCCTACCTGGATACGCTGTTCGCGCGTTTCGGCGCCCAGTATGGCCACGGCGACCGCCGGGCGGTGGCCTCGCTATGGTCCAAGTGGCACTTCAGCGGTCTCGCGGTTCATGGCCTGGCCGCCAACCTGCTGCTCGAGCGCGACCTGCCGCTGGGGCTGGACGACCTGCACCTGGTGCAATCCGCCGAGGGCCAGACCACCGGCCTCGAGCTGCACCACGCCGGCCGCCCGCTGGCCGAGCTCGGCGCCCTGACGCGCTTCGCCACCCTGCTCGACGACCACCTGACGCCGCTGGTCGAGGCCCTGGCCACGGCCACCGGGGCCTCGACCAAGGTGTTCTGGAGCAACGCCGGCAACTACTTCGAGCACTTCGCCGGCGCCCTGGCCGACCACCCCATGGCCGCCCCGGACGTGAGCGAGCCCGCCCAGGCGCTGATGGAGAGCCGAACCCTGCCCGACGGCCGCCGCAACCCGCTCTACCGGCCGGTGCGCTATGTCACGCCCGACGCGCCCGAGGCGCCCGCGCGGATCCGCCGGCTGTGCTGCATCCGCTACCTGATCGACGAGCTCGGCTACTGCGCCAACTGCCCGCTGGAGTGCCGGCGCGCCGGCAAGGCGGCGAAGGAGGCCGGATGAGCCTGCCCGCTGCCGGCGTGCGCCCGCACACGCCCCGGGACCTGCAGGCCTATGGCCGGCGCTACGGCCTCGACTACCGGGTCCCGGGCCTCTCGCCCCGGGCAAAGGCTCCGGTGGTACGAGGCCTGGTGCGCGAGTTCGCCCCCCGACACGGCATGCAGCTGGTCGCCTCCGACGTGGAGGTACTGCATCGCTACGACTCCCGCTCCAGGGCGAGCTCGCCGCTGTCGATCATCGTCCTGCTGGAGGGGCGAGCGGAGGTGGTCATGGGGAACGAGGGCCCGCTTACCCTCAGCCCCGGCATGGCGCTGAGCGTGCGGCTCGAGGGCGAGCGCTGCCTTGAGGCCTCCCAGCCGGCTGGCCAGCGCCTGCGCGCCCTGACCCTGAGCCTCGACGAAGGCTGCCTGGCCCGGCTGGGGGCGAGGGCACCGGCGCCCGCCGCTTCCCACCTGCATGCCTGGCAACTACCCGAGCCGCTACGCCAGGGCCTGGAGCAGGCCCTGACCACGCCGCTCCCGGGCGAGGCCCAGCGGCTGGTGCTCGAGGGGCTGAGCCTGCAGCTGCTGGCCCACGGCGGCTGCTTCGGTGATCCCATGCCGTCCTCCGCACTGCGCCTGGCGCCCCAGGAGCGCGAGCGCCTGGAGCGAGTCCGCGAGGCGCTACACGAGGACCCCGCCGGCGACCATCGCCTGGCGTCCCTGGCCGAGCTCGCCGCCATGAGCCCCGCCAGCCTCAGGCGCAAGTTCCGCGCGGCCTATGGCCGCTCGGTGTTCGACTACCTGCGCGAGTGCCGACTCACCCTGGCTCGGGACTACCTGCGCAAGGGCTACAGCGTACAGCAGGCGGCCCACTTCTGCGGCTACCGCCACGCCAGCAACTTCGCCACCGCCTTCCGCCGTCACTTCGGCCATTCGCCGAGTTCCCTTCCCGAGACGAGCTGAGCATCCCGCATAGCCGAGTGATCATTGCGCATACCTCGCGGGCCAGGCAAAAGGGAACAATTCTCATTACCTAAAGTCACTCAGTATCATTACAGGACCCCTTCATGCCCACTCCACGCCCGCTGGCGCTGGCGGTATCCCTCGTTGCCGCCGGCACGGCCCTGGTCGCCCACGCCGAACAGGCCGAACAGGCCGAACAGGCCGAACAGGCCGAACAACTCTCCACCCTGACCGTCACCGCCCAGGCGGCCACCAAGACCGAGACGCCCTTCAACGAGACGCCGCAGTCGGTCTCGATCGTCGAGAACGAGCAGTGGGAGGCCCGCGGCGCCGCGACCGTGCAGCGCGCCGCCGACTACACGCCGGGCGTCTACACCAACCAGGTCGGCGCCTCCAACCGCTACGACTACCTGGTGCTGCGCGGCTTCACCGACGGTAGCGTCAGCAATACCTTCCTCGATGGACTCAAGGTGATGAGCGACGGCGGCTCCTTCAGCTCGCTGGTCATCGACCCTTACTTCCTGGAACGCATCGAGGTGGTCAAGGGGCCCGCCTCTGTGCTCTATGGCCGTGCCTCTCCCGGCGGCCTGGTCGCCCAGACCAGCAAGCGCCCCGAGTTCGAACGCAGCGGCGAGCTGCGCCTCGGGGCCGGCAACAATGCTCAGCGCAGCGCCGCCTTCGACCTCACCGGCCCGCTGGACGACGAGCGCCGCGTCGCCTTCCGGCTGACCGGCCTGGCCCGGGCCGCCGACACCCAGTTCGGCCCGGTGGAGGAGGAACGCTATGCCTTCGCCCCCCAGCTGACCTGGGACGTCACCGATGCCACCAGCCTGACCCTGCACGCCTACCTGCACAAGGACCCGGAAGGCGGCTACCATGCCGGCCTGCCCTTCGAAGGCACGGTGGTGGATCACGCCGGGCGGCGCGTCTCCAATACCTTCTTCGAGGGCGAGGACGACTTCGACAAGTTCGAGCGCGAGCAGCGCATGGTGGGTTATGAACTGGAGCACCGCTTCAACGACGCCCTGACCGGTCGCCAGAAGCTGCGTTACACCGAATCCGACGTCGAGCTCGAGCAGGTCTATGCCTGGGGCTGGGCCAACGACACCGAGCTCAACCGCTACTTCTCCAGCGGTGACGAGTCCCTGGAGGCACTGGCGGTGGACAACCAGCTCGAGGCCCGCCTCGCCACCGGTACCGTGGACCACACCCTGCTGGCCGGTGTCGACTACCAGCAGCGCGACAACGACGTGGTCTGGGGCTCGGGCGCCTTCCCCACCATCGATGCCTTCGATCCCGAGTACGGCGCCGAGCCCACCGCCATGTTTCCGGACATCCGTCGCAAGCGGGAACTCGAACAGACCGGCGTCTACCTCCAGGACCAATTGGCGCAGGGGAACTGGCGACTGAACCTGGGCGGGCGCCATGACTGGGTCGATGTCAGCAACAGCGACCGCGACAGCGGGGCCGAGAGCGAACTGGATGATACCCAGTTCAGCGGTCGCGCCGGGGTGCTCTACCTGTTCGACAACGGCCTGGCCCCCTACGCCAGCTACACCACCTCCTTCAGCCCGAACTCCGCCATCGACGAGAACGGCGACCTGATCGAGCCCTCTCAGGGCGAGCAGGTCGAAGCAGGTCTGAAGTTCCAGCCAACCGGCACCCAGGACCGCTACAGCCTGGCGCTGTTCCACATCACCCAGGAAAACCTCGCCACCAAGCGCGCCAGCGAGACCTTCTTCCGCGCCACCGGCGAGATCGAGTCCCGGGGGGTCGAGCTGGAGGCCCACACCCAGCTGACCGACAACCTGCGCCTGCAGGCCGGCTACAGCTACACCGACGTGACCCTCGAGAAGACCGGCGATGCCAACGAGGGCAACACCGACAACTGGGTGCCGCGCCATCAGGCCTCGCTGTGGGGGCAGTACGCCGTCCAGCAGGGCGGACTCGCCGGCCTGGATGCGGGCCTCGGCGTGCGCTACTACGCCGACATCTACGCCGACGAGGCCAACACCGAGAAGGTGCCCGACTACTACGTGGTCGATGCCACCCTCGGCTATGACCTGGCCGAGGTGGGCCTCGAGGGCGTCTCGACCCGGCTCAACGTGACCAACCTGCTCGACGAGGACTACGTTTCCGGCTGCAGCAGCATCAACTTCTGCTACTTCGGCGCCGAACGCAGCGTGAAGGCGACGGTCAGCTATAACTTCTGACCCCGTCCCTCCCCTGCCATTGGCAAGACGACACCGGCGGCCCTCGGGCTACCGGTTTTTCTTGTCCGAGCGGAAGCGAGCCTGCGAGCGCACCGAGGATGGCCGAGGCGATCCCGTGGATGGGCTGGCGCTTATCTCCCCCACGAGCACCGCAGTGCCTTGCTCGCAGAAACGCAAAGGGCCCACCCCGTCACCGGGGTGAGCCCTGGTTGGCCTGGCTAAACTGCTCCGGGCCTTAGTAGGTCCAGGTCAGCTCGGCCATGACGTGGCGCGGGGCGCCGTGGAAGGCCTGGTCCCACTTCAGGCTGGTCAGGTATTTCTCGTCGGTGACGTTGTTGACGTTCAGCGAGCCGGTCAGGCTGTCGCTGAAGTCGTAACTGGCCATCAGGTCGACCAGCGCGTAGGCCTCCTGGCGGGTCTTGCCATCGGCGAAGTCACGCTCCCGATCGATATCGTCCTGCCAGCGCACCCGGGCACCGACCTTGAGCGCGTCCAGTGACGCCGGGCGATAGCTGGTGGCGGCCCGCACCAGATGACGCGGGATATAGGTGTTGGTGGCCTCGCCGTCGGCGTCCTCGATCTCCAGGTAGGTGTAGCCGACACTGGCCTGCCAGCCCGGGGCCAGCTCGCCGGCCAGGGTGACCTCCACGCCCTCGCTGGTAATGCCGTCGACGCCTTTGTGCACCTGCTGGGTACCGACCATCTCCCCCGTCGGCTCGGCGACGTTGTTCTGTTCGGTACGGAACAGCGCCAGGGCCGCATCGGCACCGCCGTCGAAGACGTCGGCCTTGAGCCCGACCTCGTAGCTCACCCCCTCGACGGGATCCAGGAAGTCGCCATTGCCGTCGATCTCGGTCTGCGGATTGAAGATCTCGGTGTAGCTGGCGTAGAGCGAGGCCTGCTCGGTGACGTCGAAGATCAGGCCCGCATACGGAGTCAGCTCTTCGTCGAGGTTGGTGTCCTGGGAGCTGGCGTACTGCTCGCCCACGGTGTCGAGCCAGCTCAGACGGGCGCCGACCACGGCGGTCCAGCGATCGGCCAGGTCCAGCTTGCCGGCACTGTAGAGGCTGCGCTCCCGGATGGTGGCATCCCCCACGGTGGAGGGATAGGCGATCCAGGCATCGGGCTCGGGATAGCTGCCGTCCCACTCCTCGAGCGGCGGCAGGCCCTCGCTCAGCGCCGTGGTGGGGTAGCGGGACTCCTGCTGGTTGCGGCTCTCGCTCCAGTCCGTACCCAGCACCAGCTGATGGCGACGCCCGAAGGCCTGGACGTCGCCCTTGGCATGCAGGTCGGCGGTCCACTGCTCGAGGTGGCGATCGTACTGGCTGATGAACAGCTGGCTGCTGTCGACGGTGCCCGTGGCAGCATCGGGCACCCCCCAGATGTAGAGCAGCTGGGTATCGGACACCATGTCCAGGTAGTTCACCGTGCCCTTGATCTGCCAGTCGTCCGAGAGCCGCTGGGTCAGCTCGACGAAGCTGCGCTGGGTCTCCACGTCCCAGTAGGACCAGTCGGGCGCGGAGGTAGTGGAAACATCATAGTCCGTCGGGTCGCCGGCCGAGTCGTAGAGCGGCAGCGATCCCCACATGTTGCTGTCGGTGTTGTTCTGCTGCCAGGTATGGCCCAGGGCCAGTTGCGTGCTGTCCGTCAGGTCGGCTTCCAGGACGCCGTACAGCACGCCCCGCTCCCGATGCAGCCGATCCAGGTAGGAGTCGCCGTCCTGCCCCGCGGCCACCAGGCGGCCGCGCACCCGGCCTTCATCGTCGAGGGGGCCGGAGACATCCAGCGCCAGGCGGCGGTGGTCATCGCTGCCCAGGGTCCCCGTGACGGACACCTGGGGTGTCGCGGTGGGCCGCTTGCGGATGAAGTTGACGGTGGCCGCCGGGTTGCCCGAACCGGACATCAGGCCGGTGGCGCCGCGCACCACCTCGACCCGGTCGTAGACGGCCGTGTCGACATCGCCCTGGACGTTGTTGTAGGGCATCGGCACGCGCAGGCCGTCGATCTGCAGGTTGGAGATCTCGAAGCCCCGCGAGGTGAAGTAGGTCCGGTCGGTCTCCAGTCGTTCCACCGTCACGCCCGGCGTGGTCTCCAGGACGTCGTTGATGGTATCGAGATTGAAGTCCTCGATCTGGGCGCGGGTCACCACCGAGACGGATTGCGGCGTCTCGCGAGGCGTCAGGTCGAGCTGGGTCGCGGTGCTGGTGCGCGAGACCCGATAGTCGTCGGAGCCCTCGGTGACGATCGACAGCGCCTCGGCCTCGACGGTGACCGTCTCGAGTTCCTCGGCGGACTCGGCCTGCTGGGCCAGCAGGGTGGGCGACATCAGCACGAAGGCGCTGGCGGTGGCCAGGCCGAGGGCCCGGCGCACGGCCAGGGCGAGGGGATCGACCCCGCAGAGACGGGAAACAGGATGAGACATGTGAGCAAGCCTTGAGTTCTGATGCAACGGGAACGCGCATGATAATGACTCGCATTGGTCACAACAACCAATAATGATTCACATTTATTTCTTGCTGCTCGTTCGCCCCCTGCCCTGGCTGGTGCCGAGCCCCGCGCAAGAACGGCACCGGCGGCCAGGGGCCGCCGGTCGAGGAAGGGAGTCAGGATGGCGATGACGATCAGGCCAGGGAGACAGGCGCCGCCTCGACCTCGCCGGTCTGCACGCGCCACTGGGCGGCGTAGCGGCCCTCGCCGGCGAGCAGCTCGGCATGGGTGCCCCGCTCGACCACTCGGCCGGCCTCGATGACGGCGATCTCGTCGGCGTGGACGATGGTCGAGAGGCGGTGGGCGATCATGATCACGGTGCGGCCATGGCCGATGCGCCTGAGCGAGCGCTGGATGGCCGCCTCGGTCTCGTTGTCCACGGCGCTGGTGGCCTCGTCCAGCACCAGCACCGGCGGGTCCTTGAGCAGCGCCCGGGCCAGCGACAGGCGCTGGCGCTGGCCGCCGGAGAGACGCACGCCGCGCTCGCCCACCGGGGTGTCGAGGCCCTGGGGCAGGGCCTGGATGAAGTCCCAGGCCTCGGCCGTCTTGGCCGCCTCGACGATCTCGGCCTCCGCGGCGTCCGGCTTGCCATAGGCGATGTTGTCGCGCACCGAGCCCTCGAACAGGTAGACGTCCTGGCTGACCAGGCCGATGGCCCGGCGCAGCGAGGCCAGGGAAACCTCGCGGATCGGCTGGCCGTCGATCTGCACCCGCCCCTCGGCTGGGTCGTGGAAGCGCAGCAGCAGCTTGATCAGCGTCGACTTGCCGGAGCCGGTGGCGCCCACCAGGGCCAGGGTGTGCCCCGCCGGTACCGCCAGGTCGACGCCCTGGACCCCGGCGTCGCCCTCGCCGTAGCGGAAGGCGACCCCTTCGAAGGTCACCGCGCCGCGAACCGGCTCGGCCAGCGCCTGGCCGGCGTCGTCGCGCACCCGGATGGGCGTGGCCAGCAGGTCGAGGATGCGCCGGGTGCTGGCCATGGCCCGCTCGAAGAGGTCGATGACCTGGGCCAGGCCGGTGAGCGGCCACAGCAGCCGCTGGGTGAGGAACACCAGCACGCCGTACGCCCCCACGTTGAGCTCGCCCTTCAGGGCCATCATGCCGCCCACGGTGAAGGTGGCCAAAAAGCCGGTGAGGATCGCCATGCGGATCACCGGGATGAAGGCGGAACTGATGCGGATGGCCCGCCGGTTGGCCTCCACATAGGCCTCGCTGGCGGCCCTGAGACGCTCGGCCTCGCGGGCCTCGGCGGTGAAGCTCTTGATGGTGGCGATGCCCGCCAGGTTGTTGGCCAGCCGGCTGGACAGGTCGCCGACCCGTTCGCGGACGTCGGCATACAGCGGCCCGGCCTTGCGCTGGAAGTAGAAGGCCCCCCAGACGATCAGCGGGATCGGGGTGAAGGCCAGCAGGGCGATCAGCGGCGAGAGCACGAAGAACACCGCGCCCACGGCCACCACGGTGACGCCGACCTGGATCATGGCGTTGGCCCCGCCGTCGAGGAAGCGCTCGAGCTGGTTGACGTCGTCGTTCATGGTCGCCACCAGCTGTCCGGAGCTCCGCGACTCGAAGAAGCCCATGTCCAGGCGCTGGGCGTGTTCGTAGGCATCCTGGCGCAGGTCGGCCTGCAGGCGCTGGGCCAGGTTGCGCCAGAGGATCTGGAAGAGGTACTCGAACAGCGACTCGCCGGCCCAGATGAAGAAGGTCAGCCCGCCGAGCACCAGGATCTGCTGCTGGGCGGTGGTGAAGCCCAGCCCGGCCACGAAGCTTTCCTCCTGGTTGACCACCACGTCGATGGCCACGCCAATCAGGATCTCCGGGGCGATATCGAAGAGCTTGTTGAGGATCGAGCAGACGCTGGCGGCGATGATGCGACGCCGATATCCCCGGGCATAGCGCAGCAGGCGCCCCAGGGCCTGGAAACTGGAAGCGGTGGACGACATCGGGCCTTTCCTTGTGGATGGGGGCTCAAGCCTACGGCATGCACGTCGCCGGACCAACCGATAACATTGATAAGAATTCTCGTTTGCCTTACGCTTTGCGTCGCAACGGACCGCCCCGGGTGGCGGCCTCCCGCTAGCGGAGCCTTCCATGATCGAAACGCGCGCCGCCTCCTTCGAGGTCAACGGCCAGTGCCTGCTGCATCCCCTCGACCTGGCCTTCGATGAGGGCCGGGTCCATGGCCTGATCGGCCACAACGGGTCGGGCAAGTCGACCCTGCTCAAGCTGCTGGCCCGCCAGCAAGCCGCCAGCCGGGGCGAACTCAAGCTGGACGGCAAGCCGCTGACGGCCTGGGGTCATCGAGCCTTCGCTCGTCGGGTGGCCTACCTGCCCCAGCATCTGCCCGCCGCCGAGAACCTCACCGGGCGCGAGCTGGTGGGCTTCGGCCGCTATCCCTGGCATGGCCTGCTGGGCCGGCATGGCCGCGAGGACGAGGCAGCCATCGACCGTGCCCTGGCACTGACCCATACCGAGCCCTTCGCCGACCGCCAGGTCGATACCCTGTCCGGCGGCGAGCGCCAGCGGGTCTGGCTGGCCATGCTGCTCGCCCAGGGCAGCCGCTTCCTGCTGCTCGACGAGCCCCTCGCGGCCCTGGACATCGCCCACCAGGTGGAGGTGCTGGCCCTCACCCGCCGGCTGTGCCGGGAACTGGGCCTCGGGGTGATCATCGTGCTCCACGACATCAACATGGCATCACGCTACTGCGACCACCTGATGGCCCTGCACGGCGGCCGCCTGCTGGCCCAGGGCGCGCCATCGGAGATGATGAACGGCGACACCCTGCAGGCCATCTACGGCATTCCCATGCACGTCATGGCCCACCCGACCGGCGAGCACCGCGTCGCCATCGCCCACTAGGCCCGGAGATCGCCTTGCTTCGCCTTCGCCGTCCTGACCGACACCCCTGGCTCCGCTGGCTCTCCGGCCTGTTGACCGGGCTTTTGGCCACCTCGGCCACGGCCGGCCCGCCCCGCCTCGCCACGCTCGACTGGACCCTCGCCGAGACCCTGGTAGCCCTGGGCACCCCGCCCCGTGCCGTGGCCCAGGTCGAGGCCTACCACGCCTGGGTGGGCGAGCCGGCCCTGCCCGACACGACCACCGACCTGGGGCTGCGCAGCCAGCCCAACCTCGAGCTGCTGGCGGGCCTGATGCCGGAACGCATCCTGATCTCGCCGATGTTCGCCAACCTGACCCCCAGGCTCCAGCGCATCGCCCCGGTGGAGTCCCTGCCGCTCTACAGTCCCGGGCGCGACACCTGGAGCGAGATGCGCCAGCTGACCCGCTCGCTGGGCCGCCTGGTCGAGCGACCCGAGGCGGCGACGCGGCTGATCGAGGACACCGAGGCCCGGCTCGACACCCTGCGCCAGCGACTCACCGAGACGACACCGCCCCTGTTGGTGGTGCAGTTCATGGATAGCCGCCATGTGCGGGTGTTCGGCACGGGTGGCCTCTACCAGGCGGTGCTCGATCGGCTGGGCCTCGACAACGCCTGGAGCGGGCCCACCAACGCCTGGGGCTTCTCGCTGGTGGGCATCGAGGCGCTGGCCGGCATCGATGCCCGCCTGGCGGTGGTGGAACCCTATCCCGCCGGGGTCCACGAGGCCCTGGCCGAGGGCGGACTGTGGCAGCACCTGGTCGAGACGAGCCGCGGGGCCCCCATCGTGCTGCCGCCGGTCTGGAGCTTCGGCGCTCTGCCCTCGGCGACACGCTTCGCCGAGCTGCTGGTGACTGCCCTGGAGCCCGACGATGCCGCCTGACGTCCTCGCTCCCCGTCGCCCGTGGCGCCCCCGGCTGACCCCGAGGCGCCTCTGCCTGCCGCTGGCCCTCGGGGTGCTGGCCCTCGGCATCCACCACCTCCTCGCCGGCCCCGGCCTGGTGACAGGGCTCGCCGCCCTGTTCCGCGCCAGCGTCCCGGCCGAGGCGACCGCGACGCTGGTGCTGCACTACGCCTGGTGGCCACGGCTGGCCATGGCCCTGCTCGCCGGGGGCGGCCTGGCGCTGGCCGGGGTCCTGATGCAGCAGGTGCTGCGCAATCCCCTGGCCGCCCCCACCACCCTGGGCGTGGCCAGCGGCGCCAACCTGGCGCTGATGGCCGCGACCCTGATGGCCCCCGGCCTGCTGGGGCTGGGGCGGGAATGGGTGGCCCTGGCCGGCGGGGGCATGGCCATGGGCCTGGTCTTCGCCCTGGCCTGGCGGCGCGGCCTGGCGCCGGTGGTGGTGGTGCTCGGCGGCCTGGTGGCCAACCTCTACTTCGGCGCCCTGTCCATGGTCCTGCTGCTTTTCCATCAGGAGGAGCTCAAAGGGCTGCTGATCTGGGGGGCCGGGTCGCTTTCCCAGAACGGCTGGCAGGACGCCGCCTTCCTGGCGCCGCGCCTGGCGCTGGGCGCCCTGGCCGCGGCCTGGCTGCTGCGCCCGCTGGCGGTGCTGGAGCTTGACGAGGCCGGCGCCAGGAGCCTCGGGGTCTCGCTCAAGCACCTGCGCCTGGCCGGCCTGGGGCTGGCGGTCTTCCTCACCGGCTGCGTGGTCAGCGTGGTGGGCATCATCGGCTTCATCGGCCTGGCGGCCCCGAACATCGTGCGGCTGGCCGGCGCGCGGCGCCTGGGCGCGCGGCTCGCCTGGTCGACGCTGCTCGGCGCCCTGCTGCTGGCCACCACCGACCTGCTGCTGCAGCGCGTCTCGGGCCACCTGCCCACCCTGATTCCCACGGGGGCCACCACCGCGGCCCTGGGCGCGCCCCTGCTGCTGTGGCTGATCCCGCGGCTGCGCCTGGGCGGCGAGGCTCCGCCCCGGGAGGCCCGGGCCCTCGGCCGCCGGCATCCGTCCCCCGGGCGCCTGGCCAGCGGACTTGCCCTCGGCCTGCTGGGCCTCGCCGGGGTCGCGGTCCTGGCCGGCCAGGGCCCCGACGGCTGGCAGTGGGTCGCCCCCAGCAACTGGCACGTGCTGCAGTGGCGAGCCCCCCGGGCACTGGCAGCCGCCGGTTGCGGGGTGATGCTGGCCATCGCCGGCACCCTGATCCAGCGCCTCACCGCCAACCCCATGGCCAGTCCCGAGGTGCTCGGCATCAGCGGCGGCAGCGCCATCGCCCTGATGGGCGCCATCTTCCTGCTGCCCGCCCCGAGCAACCTGACCCTGGTGGCCGCCGGCACCCTCGGGGCACTCGCCAGCCTGGCGGTACTGGTGGGGCTGAACCGCCAGAGCGGCTTCCAGCCGGAACGGCTGCTGCTCACCGGGGTGGCCATCACCGCCCTGTTCGAGGCGGTCAAGGCCGTGGTGCTGGCCGGCGGCGATCCGCGGGGGCAGCAGGTCATCGCCTGGCTGTCCGGGTCCACCTACTACGTCGACCTGACCAGTGCCCTGGTGGTGAGCGTGGCGGCCCTGCTGCTGGCCCTGGTCGCCGCGCCGCTGACCCGCTGGCTGGACATCCTGCCCCTGGGCGGGGCCACCGCCACGGCCCTGGGCGTACCCCTGGCCCGCTCTCGCCTGGTGTTGCTGCTGCTGGTGGCGCTGCTCACCGCCGGGGCCACCCTGGTGGTGGGGCCGCTCTCCTTCGTCGGCCTGCTGGCCCCGCACCTGGCCCGGCTGCTGGGCTTCTCCCGGGCCGGCGCACATCTGCTCGGCGCCGCCCTGGCCGGGGCGCTGCTGATGGTGCTGGCCGACTGGCTGGGCCGCCAGTGGCTGTTCCCCGAGGAGATCCCCGCCGGCCTGGTGGCCTCGCTGCTCGGCGGCGCCTACTTCATGTGGGGGCTGCGCCGCCTCTAGCCGATGCCCCGGCGCCGGGGCATCGGCGCTGGAGCTCCCCGAGGCTGCCAGCCCCGCCCGTGGCGGCGACAGAATACTTTGAAAACGATTATGATAATCGTTATCATTTGATCCGCTCTATATCAGCGTCATTCGCGAGCTCTCACAACAACAAGCCACTCGCGCCATTCAGGATCAACCAAGGAACGCCCGTCAGATGCCCACCCTTTCTCTATCGCCTCATACGCGACTGCTGCCCCTCGTGCTGTTCTCCGCCCTGCCCGCCACGGCCCTCGCCCAGGCCACCACGAGCACCGAGTCCGAGCAAGCGGCCGGCGGTGACGAGCTGAACCCCATCGTCATCACCGCCACCCGTAGCAAGAGTACCGAGGGCGAGACCTCCCAGAAGGTCACCATCATCACCCGCGAACAGATCGAGCAGCAGCTGGCGATCACCCAGGACCCCGGCCAGGTGCTCAGTAACCTGATCCCCTCCTACTCGCCCAGTCGCCAGAAGCTCTCCAACGCCGGCGAGTCCTTCCGCGGTCGCTCGCCGCTGTTCCTGGTCGATGGCGTCCCCCAGAGCAACCCGCTGCGCGACAGCGCCCGCGACAGCTATACCATCGACCTCTCCATGGTCGAGCGCATCGAGGTCATCCACGGGGCCAGCGCCGAGCATGGCCTGGGGGCCACCGGCGGCATCATCAACTACGTGACCAAGCGTCCCGACGGCGCCGGGGTCCGCCAGCATGCCGGCGTCAGCCTGACCAGCGACGACGACTTCGAGTCGGATGGCTTCGGCCACAAGCTCGACTATCGCCTCAGCGGCCAGGACGGCGACTGGGACTACCTGGTAGCCGCCAGCCGCCAGGAACGCGGTGTCTTCTACGACGGCAACGACGAGCGCGTGGGCATTGCCTACCCCGGCGAGCTCCAGAACTCCACCAGCTACGACCTGCTGGCCAAGGCGGGCTACTGGTTCGACGACGACCAGAATCTCGAGGTGGCAGTCAATCACTTCGAGCTGGAGGGTGACGGCGACTACGTGCCGGTGCCCGGCGATCGTGATGCCGGCATCGCGACCACCGCACGCAAGGGCGACCCGGATGGCGAGCCTGGCTATAACGAGGTCACCACCGCCCGGCTGTCGTATTCCCACACCGACTTGCTCGGCAACAGCCTGGACGCCCAGCTCTACAGCCAGCGCTTTCGCGCCCGGTTCGCCACCACGCCCTACTTCCCCTACCAGGTCGACGGCGAGACCCGCTTCGACCAGACCCGCAACGAGTCCGACAAGGTGGGCGCCAAGTTCACCCTGTCCCGGGACGGCCTGCTTAACGATCGCCTGACCCTGACCACCGGCCTCGACCTGCTCCAGGACGAGACCCGCCAGGAACTGGTGCATACCGGCCGCACCTATGTCCCGGAAAGCCAGTTCCGCAACTATGCGGTCTTCCTGCAGGGCGACTATGCCCTGACCGACGCCCTGAGCGTCAACGCGGGGGTCCGCCACGAGCAGGCCGAGCTGAACGTCGACGATTTCAGCACCCTCGATCGCACCACCGACGATGGCGACCCCAAGGACGTGACGCAGGACCTGGTGGATGTCGACGGCGGCAGCCCCGACTTCGACGAGACCCTGTTCAACGCCGGCCTGGTCTACCAGGCCACCGACTGGGCCCAGCTCTACGCCAACTACTCCGAGGGCTTCGGCATGCCCGACGTGGGCCGGGTGCTGCGCGGCATCGAGGCCCCCGGCCAGGACGTCGATACCCTGCTGACGCTGCAGCCCATCGTCACCGACAACCGCGAGATCGGCGCCCGCTTCGACTGGGACCGCTACGGGCTCGAGCTGAGCTACTACGAGTCGAACTCCGACTTCGGCGAGCGCCTGACCGAGGAGAATGGTGTCTGGGTCGGCAACCGCGAGAAGACCGAGATCCAGGGCTTCGAGATCACCGGCGATGCTCGCCTCAACGACGCCCATGAGCTGAGCCTGTCCTACACCCATGCCGAGGGCGAATCGGACACCGACGGCGATGGCCGCGTGGACACCGAGCTGACCGGCATCAACATCGCCCCGGACACCCTGAAGCTGGGCTGGAGCGCCGCCTGGAGCGAGAAACTCTCCTCGCACCTGCAGTACCGCTACTACTTCGACCGCAGCGTCGACGATCCCGAGCTCGAGTTCGACGGCTATGGCCTGGCAGACGCCTCCCTGACCTATCGCCTGCCGGTGGGCCGCGCCAGCCTGGGTATCGAGAACCTCACCGACGAGGACTACTTCACCTACTACTCCCAGGCGGCCCGCGTCAGCGACGACTACTACTTCAAGGGGCGCGGTCGGACCCTCACCCTCGGGTACCAGGTCGACTTCTGAGTCGGAGCCGAAGCGTCCGAGTGACCTGGCTTGTTGAGCGGCGCCCCATGGCGCCGCTTTTTTGATGGTTCATTGCAGCTTGCCGGACCATGCGGCTCGGGGATGCACATCCTTCCCCCGATGGCCCCGCCCCGGTCTTCTCGCAATTGATAACGTTTTGCATTTGACGTTGTGCCGTGTCATCATCCTGCCCCCATGACGCGTTGCGCAGTGGCGTTCTGCCAGGCAACGCCCCGTGCCCCGCTAAGTGAACGTCCATGCCGAATGCTCCCGGGCATGGCGGCAAGGTGCTGTTCAGTGTGCTGCTGGGCACCTTCACCGTCAGCCTCAACAACAGCGCCCTGAACCTGGCCGTGGCCGACCTGATGGCCACTTTCGACGCCCGCGCCTCGGAGGTCAGCTGGGTGGTGACGCTGTTCATGATCAGCATGGGCATGACCATGCCACTCACCGGCTACCTGGCCGACCGCTTCGGCCGCCGGCGCGTCTACCTGCTGGGCCTGTGGGGGTTTCTGGCGGGCTCCGCGCTCGGCGCCATGGCCCAGGGCCTGACCGGCATCCTCCTCGCACGCGGACTGCAGGGCATGGCCGCGGGACTGATGATTCCCCTGTCCCTGTCGCTGATCTTCTCCGCCTATCCCGGCGACCAGCGAGGCCGTGCCAGCGGGATCTGGGGCTTCGCCGTGATGATCGCCCCGGCCATCGGCCCCAGCGTCGGCGGGCTGCTGCTCGAGGTCAGCCACTGGCGGGCGCTGTTCCTGATGAACATGCCGTTCGCGCTGCTGGGGCTGCTGTGCGGCTATCGCTATCTACCAGCCGACTCCGTCAACCGTCGGCGTCGGTTCGACCTGCCCGGCTTTGCGCTGATCACCCTGGGCATGGGCGCGGTGCTGTTCTCCCTCAGCCGGGTGGAGTCGCTGACCGACCTGTGGCGCATCCAGGCCCTGCTGCCACTGACCGCCGGAGTGCTGGCCCTGTGCCTCTTCGTGCGCGTCGAAGGGCGCGCCCGGACGCCCCTGCTCGACCTGTCGCTGTTCGCCCAGCGGGGGTATCGGCTCAGCGTCATCCTGGCCTGCCTGCAGTCGATCATCCTGTTCGGCTGTGTCCTGCTGGTGCCACTGTGGATGCAGACGGCGCTGGGGTTCGGTCCGCTGACCACTGGCCTGGTGTTTCTGGCCACCGCGCTGGCCGCCTCCGTCTGCTCCCCCGTCGCGGGTCACCTGATCGACCGCTACCCGCCACACTGGTGCATTGGCGCCGGACTGCTGATCACCCTGGCCAGCCTGCTGGGACTCGCTACCCTGACCGAGGCCACGCCGGTGTGGATGATCGGCGCCTGGATGGGCCTGCGCGGCCTCGGCCTCGGCTGCGCCTACCTGCCGGCCACCGCCGTGGGCATGCAGAACCTGCCCGAGCCGCACATCGCCCAGGCCTCGGCGATGAACAACATGGCCAGGCGCCTGGTCTCCTCGCTCGGCATCGTCGCGCTGTCCATCCACTACGACACGGCCGTACAGGCCGCGCTGCAGCGGGGCATGCCCTATACCGAGGCGAGCGCCGCCGCCCTCCAGCATGCCTTCCTGGCCCTGGCAGCGATCGCCATGGGCTGCCTGCCGCTGGCCTGGCGGCTCGGCCGCGCCATGACGCGCCACGCGCCTGCGGCGCCCGGCGACATGCCATCCCCCGATCACGCCCTGACGACCGCATCCGCCAGGAGGCCACAATGACGACCCGCGCCCGAATCCGCCATCGCTGGCTGGCAATGCTGCTGGTCACCCTCATGCCGTGGGGGGCCACCGCCCTCGCCGCCGACGATGCCCGCGACGGGCGAACCGTCGCCAATGCATTCGGCGACACGCGCCTCCCCGCCACGCCACGGCGCGTCGTCACCCTCTACCAGGGCGCAACGGACAGCGCGGTGGCACTGGGCCTCACGCCGGTCGGCGTCGTCGACTCCTGGCTGGAGCCGCCCATGTATCGCTACCTGCGTGAGGCCCTCGCCGGCGTGGAGCACGTCGGCCTGGAGACCCAGCCCAACCTGGAGAAGGTGGCCTGGCTGGCCCCCGACCTGATCATGGCCACGCGCTTTCGTCATGAGCGGGTCCGGCCGCTGCTGGAGAAGATCGCGCCGACGGTGGCTACCGGCAGCGTCTTCGACTTCAGGGCCTCCCTGGCCCTGCTGGCCGAGGCCACCGGCCGCAAGGCCCGCGCCCAGGAGCTGCTGCAGGACTGGGACGAACGCGTGGCGGACTTTCGCCGGCGGATCAAAGACACCCTGGGCGGCGCCTGGCCGCAGAAGGCCGCCGTGGTCCGCTTCAAGAGCGACCATGTGCGCCTCTACTCCACGGGATTCGCCGGCTCGATCCTGGATGAGCTGGGCTTCGAGCAGCCGGGCTCCGTGCAGGATCAGGGCTGGGGCATGAAGCTGACCAGCGAGGAGAACATCCCGGTCATGAATGCCGACGTGATCTTCGTGCTGCTGGAGCCGGATGATCCCGCCATCGCGGAGAACTATCGGCACTGGACCTCCCATCCTCTCTGGCAGCGGCTGGACGCCGTGCAGCACCGGCGCGTCTTCGAGGTGGATGCAGTGAACTGGATCATGGGCGGCGGCATCCTGGCCGCCAACGCCATGCTGGACGACCTCTACGCCCACTACGGGCTGAATCAGCCCCGCAGCCCCATGACGCCAGGGCCGGCCATATCGACCGAGGCGGCCTCCTCCAACCCTGCGTCCTGCGCCGGAAAGGCGTCCGCGATGGCTCCGGCTCGAGACGAGGTACTCGCCGCATGCTGAATCACCGGGTTTCCCGTGTCGCCGGGCTGCTGCTGGGCCTGGCGCTGGTCGCGGCGGCCTTCGTGGCGAGCGTCATGCTGGGCACCACGGAGATCGCCCCGCCGACCTTCGCCCAGGCCCTGATGCACTACGACCCCTCCCGGGTCGCGCATATCATCATTCACACCGAGCGTCTGCCGCGGGCGGTGATTGCCGCCCTGGTCGGCGCGAGCCTGGCCATCGCCGGCGCCCTGATGCAGACCATGACCCGCAACCCCCTCGCCTCGCCGGGCATCCTGGGCATCAACGCCGGGGCCATGTTCTTCGTGGTGATCGCGGTCTCGCTGCTGCCCCTCCATACGCCGGCCGAGTACGTCTGGGCGGCGCTGTTGGGCGCCCTGGTCGCGGCCTGCCTGGTGGTGGTCCTGAGTCGTGGTCGCCAGGGGGAGCTCTCGCCGCTGCGGGTCGTGCTGGCGGGCGTGGCGATCACCGCCATGTTCGTCTCGTTCAGCCAGGGCCTGCTGATCATCGACCGGCAGAGCTTCGAGAGCGTGCTGTACTGGCTGGCCGGTTCGGTGTCCGGGCGCGAGCTGTCCCTGGTGGTGCCGCTGCTGCCACTGTTCGGCGGCGCCCTGCTGCTGTGCGCCCTGCTCGTCCGCCACGCCAATGCCCTGATGCTGGGCGATGACATGGTCAAGGGACTGGGCATGCGCGCCGGCACCATCAAGCTGTTGCTCGGCCTGGTGGTAATCCTGCTCGCCGGCAGCTCGGTCGCGCTCGCCGGCATGATCGGCTTCGTCGGCCTCATCGTGCCGCACATGGCGCGGGGGCTCTTCGGCGTCGACCATCGCTGGCTGCTGCCGGCCTGCGCCCTGCTGGGCGCGAGCCTGCTGCTGCTGGCCGACGTGGCCTCGCGCTTCCTGATGCCCCCTCAGGACGTCCCGGTGGGGGTGATGACCGCCCTGATCGGCACGCCCTTCTTCATCTACCTGGCGCGCAGCAAACAGGCCTGACCATGACGCATTCCGCTTCCCTGAACCAGACAGGCGAGGGCACCACCGATGCCCCACGGGCACGCTACCTGCGCATCGCGACCCTGCTCGGGCTGTTGCTGCTGACCAGCATGGGCCTGTCACTCGCCCTCGGCAGCTTCCCCACCTCGTTCGTCGAGGTGGGGCACGCGCTGGTCACCCCCCAGGACAGCGACATCGCCTTCATCGTCTGGGAACTGCGCCTACCGCGCATCGTGCTGGCCGTGCTGGTGGGGGCGGCTCTCGCCGTGGCCGGCGCCATCCTCCAGGCCATCGTGCGCAACCCGCTGGCCTCCCCGGACGTGATCGGCATCACCAGCGGCGCCGCCCTGGCCGCCGTGGCCTTCCTGGCACTGTTCGGCACCGCCCTGAGCATCCACTGGCTACCGGCCTCGGCGCTGACCGGCGCACTGCTGGCCGCCCTGCTGGTGTTCCTGCTGGCCTGGCAGCGCGGCATCAGCCCCTCGCGCATGGTGCTGGTCGGCATCGGGCTCTCCGCCGCCATGGGGGCCGTGACCACCCTGCTGATCGTGATCAGCGACGATGCCGCCGCCATGTATGCCTATGTATGGTTGACCGGCAGCCTCTACGCCGCCCAGTGGCAGGACGTGCTCGGCCTGCTGCCCTGGCTGCTGGTCGCCGTTCCCCTGTGCCTGACCCGGGCTCGTCACATGGATGCCATGGCGCTGGGGGACCAGGTGGCCCAGGGGCTCGGCGTGCACGTCTTGCACAGCCGGCTGGTGCTGATGGCCTGCAGCGTGTCGCTGGCGGGCGCGGCCGTGGCCTTCGCCGGGGGGCTGAGCTTCGTGGGGCTGATCGCGCCCCATATCGCCGCCCGCCTGGTGGGACGGGGCTTCGCCCGGCTGGTGCCCACCGCCGCCCTGATCGGCGCTCTGATCGTGCTCTACGCCGACCTGCTCGGGCGGGTGGCGTTCCTGCCCAAGGACCTGCCCGCCGGCATCTTCGTCTCGGGGGTGGGCGCGCCCTTCTTCGTCTATCTATTGCACCGCACCCGCTACCGCAGTGGCTGAATCACCGAACCGCTCGATGTTGAAAATGAGAATTTTTTGCTTTACGTTGCCTTGGCCCAGCCGTCACATCAACGAGCCCGCCCCATGCCCTCGACACCAGCCAAGACGCCTCGACTGACCGGCGAAGCCCTGCACGCCGGGTACGAGTCCCGCCGCGTCCTGGACGGCGTCGACCTGGCGGTGGCCGAGGGCCAGCTGACGGTACTGCTCGGCCCCAACGGCAGCGGGAAGTCGACGCTGCTCAAGACGCTGGCGCGCACACTGACGCCCAGTGCCGGCCGGGTCTGTCTGGATGGCCAGGACATCCATCGCCGCAACACCCGCGAGGTGGCCCAACGCCTGGGCATCCTGCCGCAGGGGCCTTCCGCCCCGGAGGGGCTGACGGTCAGGCAGCTGGTCGGCATGGGGCGCTTCCCCCACCGGCGGCTGTGGCGACAGGATGCCGAACGGGACGCCCGCGCCATCCACGCGGCGATGGCCTATACCGATGTCGCGGCCTTCGCCGAGCGCAGTGTCGACGCGCTCTCCGGCGGTCAGCGACAGCGTTGCTGGATCGCCATGGTGCTGGCACAGGAGACGGACCTGATCCTGCTCGACGAGCCCACCACCTTTCTCGATCTCAAGGTGCAGGTGGACCTGCTGGAGCTGCTGTCTCGCCTGGCCCACGAGCACGGCCGCACCCTGCTGCTGGTGCTGCACGACCTGAACCTGGCCGCGGCCTACGCGGATCGGCTGGTCATGATGCGCGACGGGCGCATCGTCACCAGCGGCACGCCACGGGACGTGTTCACGGCCACCCACCTCAAGGGGGTCTTCGATCTCGATGCCCGGGTCCTCGAGGATCCCGAGACGGGCAGCCCGATCTGCGTGCCGACCCCCCGGCGGGGGGCCAGGCCGTCCGCCCGGCCCGCCTCGCCCACCGTCGACCGGCGCTGTATCTCGTGAGTCATACCTTCTGTGCGGACCTCAGCCGCGAGCAGCATGATCCGCTGGCCGGCAGTGCCGCCCATGCCGACCGCAACCTGCTGATCAGCTGGCCCCGCGCCAAGTGGACACGCAACCTGCGCCATGCCAGCGACATGCCGGACAACCTGGTGCGAAGGCTCGATGCCATCGCCGCCGAGGGGCGGCGGGTCAACCTGATCCATCGCCGCGAACAGCCAGGCGACATCCACCAGGTGTTCCTGATGCCCGAACGCCGGCGCTTCGTCGTGCCGCGCGCGGCACTGGAGGCGTTCCTGGCCGCCTGGCAGTCAGGGTCGCCGCTGACGGAATGGGAAAGGGGGACGGTCGACCGGGAGCTGGTGCTGTGCTGCACCCACGGCAAGAAGGACAAGTGCTGCGCCAAGTACGGCTACCAGACCTACAAGCAGCTGGCCGAGGTCGTCGCGACGCACGCCCTGCCCTTCGAGGTATGGGAAAGCAGCCACCTGGGCGGTTGCCGCTTCGCGGCCAGCATCATCCTGCTGGCACCGGTGCGCAAGTATGGCCGCATCACGCCGGAGCAGGCCTTGCCCTTCCTGCAGGCAGAGGCGCGCGGCTGTCGCTTCCTGCCCGGCTATCGCGGTGACTCCCGGCTGACACCCGCGCAACAGTGTGCCCAGCTCGCGGCCCTGACCTCACTGGAACCGCGCTACCCGGCCGCCCGCCTGACCCTTCAGGAAGACACCGGCGACGAGCATCGGCGACGCCTGCTATGGCGATGGGAGCGAGCGGACGCTCAAGGTCGCCTGCAGGTCGTCTGCGAAACGACCACGATCCGGCGGGTCGACACGTGTTCCGATCTGCACGACGGTCCCTCCGACAGCCTCGTCTGGCAGGCCACCGAGGTCACCGCGCTGCAGGCGTGAGACCGGCGCTCCCCTGCCTGTATCGGCATCACCGGCATCGGACGCATGTCGGCAGGGGCCCTCGACGCACACGCCGGTAGGCTGGCATGGCTAACCACCTCCCGCGCGCGCTTCCCGCCGCCCCGGCTCGAGGATCTCCCGGGCCAGCTCGCGACCGGCCGAGGTCAGGGTCAGGGTGTCGCCGGCGCGCACGATCAGGTGCCGCTCGCAGCTGCGCTCCACCACCCGCCGGGCCCTGGCGTCGTCCCACAGCAGGTGCTCGCGCAGCGCCCGGGTGACGTTCTCCTCGTGCTGCTCGGGGGTGCCCTCGTGGTTGTAGAGGTGCACGGCCAGAGTGCGGATCTCGTTGAGCCGGCGCTGGCCGCGGCGGCGCAGCCACTGGGCGACCAGCCCGTAGCGGGGCCCGGCGAGGAAGGCCAGCATCAGCAGGACGCCGGTCATCACCGCCATCATGCCGCCGATGGAGACGTTCCAGGCCACCGCCAGGGTGTAGCCGCTGATGCTGGCGGCGATGGACACCAGGATGCCGTAGAAGAACATCAGCCACAGCCGATCGGTGAGCAGGTAGGCGGTGGCCGGCGGGACGATGACGAAGGCCACGAAGAGCACCGCGCCCACGGCGTCGAAGGCCGCCACCGCGGTGCCGCTGGTCAGCAGCAGCAGGCCGTAGAAGAGCACTCCGGGCGCCAGTCCCAGGGCCCGGGCCAGGGTCTCGTCGAAGGTGGCGAGCTTGAGCTCCTTGTAGAAGAGGCCCACGAAGGCGGCGTTGAGCAACGTCATCGCGCCCATGGACAGCAGCGCCCGGGGCACCCGAAGGTCGCCGAGGGTGACGGTATCCAGCCACACGAAGCCGATCTCGCCGAGCAGCACCGTGTGGGTGTCGATGTGCACGTCCCGGGCGTAGAGGTTGAGCAGCAGCACGCCGATGGAGAACAGCACCGGGAACACCAGGCCGATGGCGGCGTCCTGCTTGACCCGCCGGGTCCGCACCAGCAGCTCGGTGAGCACCACGGTCAACAGTCCGGTCAGGGCGGCACCCAGCAGCTGCACCGGGCCGCTCTGCTGGTGGGTGAGCAGCCAGACGATGACGATGCCGAAGACGATGGCGTGGCCGATGGCATCGGAGAGCATGCTGTTGCCGCGCAGCACCAGGAAGGTACCCACCAGCGAGGAGGCGATCCCCACCAGGGCGCCCACCAGCATGATCATCAGCGGCACGTTGTCGAACAGTGCGGCCAGCATCAGGCCTCCTCCCCGTTCAGCGAGGCCAGGATACGCTCAGCCTCGGCGATGCCGGCCGGGGTCAGTACCCAGCGCCGCTCGGGGCCGGGCTCGGCGGGCGGCGCCTCCCCCCATTCGACCAGGCCACGCCGTTCGAGCTTGCGCAGCGCCGCCCGGGTACCCAGGCCATGATAGGTGTCGAGCATGCCCTGTTCGGAGCGATAGACGGGGTCCTCGTGGTGGGCGGCGAGCCGGTACAGGGTGGTCAGCACCTGCTGATCGCGCAGCCGGCGCCGCCCCCGCCACAGCCGCAGCGCCGCCCAGATCAGGCCGCGGCCCGGGGCCAGGGTGATCGACACCAGCACCACCGCGGAGACGCTGAGGATGATCAGCGGACCGGTGGCCAGTCCCCGGGACAGGGCGCTGAGCAGGGCGCCGAACACGCCGCCGGCCACCCCGATGGCCGCGGCCAGCCACACCATGTCCTCGAGCCGATGGCTCCACTGGCGCGCCGCCACCGCCGGGGCGATGACCATGGCGGCCATCAGCACCACCCCCACCATCTGCAGGCCAACCACCACGGCAAGCGCGATCATCACCGTGAGCAACACCTCGAGCCAGACCACCGGCATGCCGAGGGAGGCGGCGAACTCGGGGTCGAAGGTGACCAGCTTGAACTCCTTCCACAGCGCCGCCACCAGCGTCAGCGCCGCGGCGGTGATGGCGCCCATGATCCAGACGTCCGAACGCAGGGTGGCCGCCGCCTGGCCGAACAGGAAGGCGTCGAGCCCCCCCTGGGCGGCGTTGTTCATGCCCTGGATATGGGTCAGCAGCACCACGCCCAGGGCGAAGAAGACGCTCAGGGCGATGCCCAGGCCGGCATCGGTCTTGAGCCGGCTCATGCGGGTCAGCAGCAGCATGACCAGGGCGGCCAGGGCGCCGGTGGCCAGCGCCCCGAGCAGGATGCTGCCCATGTGCCGGGTGCCGGCGATGATGAAGCCCAGGCAGACCCCGGGCAACGCGGAATGAGACATGGTGTCGCCGAGCAGGCTCTGCTGGCGCAGCACCGCGAAGCTGCCCAGAACCCCGCTGATCAGCCCCAGCAGGGCGGCGCCGGCGACCACGTTCTGAATGGTGTAGTCCTGCAGGAGCGCCAGGAAGCCCGTCATGAGCCGGAAGCCTGATTGGAGAGGAACCCGGTCTCGTCGAGCAGGGCAATCTGGCCACCGTAGGCCCGCTTGAGGTTGTCGGCGGTGTAGATCTCATGAACCGGCCCCTGGGCGATGACCCGCACGTTGAGGATCAACAGCCAGTCGAAGTAGCTGCGCACCGTCTGCAGGTCATGGTGCACCACGATCAACGTCTTGCCGTCGTCGCGCAGGCGGCGAAGGATGTCGACGATGGCCCGCTCGGTGGTGGCGTCGACCCCGGCCATGGGCTCGTCGAGGAAGTAGACGTCGGCCTGCTGGACCAGCGCCCGGGCCAGGAAGACCCGCTGCTGCTGGCCGCCGGAGAGCTGGCTGATCTGGCGGCGGGCGAAGTCCGCCATGCCGACCTGTTCCAGGGCCGCCATGGCCTCGTCGCGTTCCCGCCGTCCAGGGCGCTTGAGCCAGCCCAGCCGGCCATAGAGCCCCATGGTGACCACGTCCAGGGCAGTGGTGGGGAAGTCCCAATCGACGCTGGAGCGTTGCGGCACGTAGCCCACCCGCCGGCGCCGCGCCTTGTAGGGCAACCCGAACAGCCGCACATGGCCGGCCACCACCGGCACCAGCCCCAGCACGCTCTTGATCAGGGTGCTCTTGCCGGCACCGTTGGGGCCGACGATGCCCGCCATCACGCCGGGCGGCACATCGAAGTCGATGTCCCACAGCACCGGCTTGCTCTGGTAGCTGACGGTCAGGTCCTCGACGTGCAAGGCGAGGTCCGGTTCATGCAGCGAAAGTGTCATGACGGTGCTTTCCTGTCGGTCGGCGGCCGGGCCTACTCCATGGGGACATCCCAGCGCTCTGCCCAGCCGGCCAGGGCCTCGGGCAGCGGCGCCGGGGTGCCACCGAGCGCCTCGACGATATGTCGGGTATTGGCGTGGAGCATGCCGATATAGGTGCCATCGGCGGTGCCCGCTTCGCCCATGGCGTCGGAATAGAGCTGGCCGCCGATCGCCACCGCCTGGCCCCGCTGTCGGGCGGCGTCGATCACCGCCTGGACGGTGCGCGGATTGATGGTGCTCTCGATGAACACCGCCGGCACCTCACGCTCCACCACCACCTCGGTCATGGCACGGATGTCGGCCACGCCGGTCTCGGTCTCGGTGCTGATGCCCTGGATGCCGGCGACCTCGATGCCGTAGGCCCGGCCATAGTAGTTGAAGGCGTCATGGGCGGTGACCAAAATGCGCTGGGCCTCGGGGATGGTGGCGATGCTCTCGCCGATCCAGCCGTGGAGCGCCTCGAGTTGGCGGCCATAGGCCTCGGCGTTGGCCTGGATCGCCGCCTCGCATTCGGGGCGCGCCTCGGTAATCGCCGTGGCCAGGGTGGGGAGGGTCTGGGCCCACAGCGAGACGTCCATCCACAGGTGGGGGTCGATGCCGTAGACATCCTGGACGGTGATCAGGTCGGCGGGCTCGATGGAGGACGGCGCCACCGCCACGGTCGGCTTGATCTCGGCGAAGCGCCCCAGCACCTCGCCGAGCTGGCCTTCCAGGGAATAGCCCGAGTAGAGGATCAGCTCGGCGCCCTGGAAGGTGGCCACATCCCGGGCGCTGGCCTGATAGAGGTGCGGGTCCACACCGGGGCCCATGATGGCCGTGACCTCGACGCACTCGCCGCCGACCCGGGCCGCCACGTCGCCGATCATGCCGATGGTCACCACGGCCTCCACCGGGTCGGGCGCCTGGGCGCCGGCGCCGCCGGCGGCCAGCCACAGCGGCGCCATCAGGGCGATCGCCGCCCGCCGAATTCTCATCGCAGCCCTCCCGAAGCCATGCCTGACGAGGCAGGTATAGCATCCGCCATGGCCCCGAGTAAAAGCCCGGGCTTTAACACTTCGTTACCAGGGCGACTGAACCCCGGGCGCCGATGAGGACACTAACGATTGCCTGGCAACGTCAGGTGTCATGAATGGACCCTCATGAAAGGAGAGACAGGATGACCCTCGACACACCGCATACCCGCGCCCTGACCGCCGCCCTGATCGCCGGCGGCATGGCCGTTTCCGTGAGCGCCCAGGCCGAGACCCAGGGCCTCTACTCCGCCGACGAACTGCTCGACGCCGATGTCTACACCCAGGCCAATCCCGACGTGGAGATCGGCGAGGTGGAGGATGTGCTGCTCGACAACGACATGCGCCTGCGCGCCCTGGCCATCGATACCGGCAACTTGCTCGACATGGGCCAGAAGCAATACGTCATCGAGACCAGCCACTTCACCGTGGAGACGCACAACGGCAACAGCCTCGACGACATGGAGTACCGCGTCCAGGTCGATCTCAGCGAGCAGGCCATTACCCAGCAACCGGAATACACCGACACCTGGTGGAGCGAGGCCCGCCAGAACATGCAACAGGCCTGGAGCGAGACCAAGCAGGGCGCCGCCAGCGCCTGGGATACCACCCAGGAAGGCGCCTCTGAAGCCCTGGATCGCATCGGCAACGCCCTGAAGGCAGCCGGCGAGAAGACCCAGCAGGCCGCCGAGGACGCTACCCAGTAACGCCCCTTCCCACTCCCCTCGCTACCCGCCGGGCCGATGTCGGCCCGGGGGGTGGTGGGTAATGGCGTACCGTGGGCGCCTACTCGCCTTCCGTCCTCGCTGCCTGGCGGGCCCGATCGAGCCAGCCATCGACGTCGTCGCGGTGCGCCGCGATCCACTCCTCGGCGTGGCGCTGGATGTCCTGGGCACTGTCCTCGCCATCGAACATCTTGGCATTCTGGGCAAAGATGTCGTCGACCGGGATGCGGACCTCTTCGAACAGCTCCGCTGCCGCCGGGTTCTCTGCGGCGAAGGCGCTGTTCACCACCGGCCGGATGTCGTTGGCCGGCCAGCCCAGGTTGCAGGGGTTCTCGGTGCAGCCCTCGACGCCCTCGACCACGGTATCGTCCTCGAAGTCCTGCTGTTCCTCCGGCAGGGAGGCCTCGTCCACGGTGATCCACACCACGTCCTTGCCCGGCTCGAGCAGGCCCACCGTCCAGTTGGGGGTCCAGGTGTAGAAGAAGATCGAGCCGCCCTCCTGGTAGCGCCCCAGGGCATCGGCCATGGAGGCGGAATAACTTGCCTTGATCGGCTCGACGGTATCGCTGAGGCCATAGGCCTCGAGATGGTGGGCAATCACCAGCTCGCAGCCCCAGCCCGGCGGGCAGGCGACCAGCTCGGCCTTGCCGTTGCCGTCGGAGTCGAACAGGGCGGCGATCTCGGGGTCCTTGAAGTCCTCGAGGCCGGTGATGCCGTGCTCATCGGCGGTCTTCTTGTCCACCAGGTAGCCCTGCAGGGCGCCGCCCTGGGCCACGTAGCCGATCAGCTCGGCCCCCGCCCGGAAGGTCCGGCGATAGGTGTTGTGCAGCGGGAACCAGCCGTTCACCCAGAAGTCCACGTCGCCCTGGGCCACCGACTGATAGAAGGGCGGGTTGTCGAGGGTGGTGGGCCGGTCCACCTCATAGCCCAGTTCCTCCAGCAGGTGGCTGTAGACGGCGGTCGGGAACCAGCCGGTGTCCCAGGTGGCCCGGGCCGGAGTCACGTCCACCCCCTCGCCGGGCAGGTGCTGGTCGGCCAGGGCCACCCCCGGCACCAGCGACAGGGCCAGGGCGAGGCCCGCCCAGCCCAGGGCATGTGTGGCGTTGCGACTAGGATGCATACGATTCCCTCCTCTGTAAGCCCCGGGATCGGCCCGGGGAAGACTCATGAAACGTCGTCCCTGTCGGTCTTGCTGACTCCCTTGGACAGCAGTTTCTTGAAGGAGCGCTTGCCGCCGGCATCGGCGCGTCCGCCCTCGCCCAGCGCCTGGGTGACGCGATCGAGCAGGATCGCCAGCAGCACGATGCCGATGCCCCCCAGGCTCGCCTTGCCGATGTCCAGGCGCCCCAACCCGGTGAACACCGTGAGTCCCAGGCCGCCGGCGCCGATCAGCGCGGCGATCACCACCATCGACAACGACAGCATCAGCGTCTGGTTGAGCCCGGCCATGATGGTGCGCAGCGCCAGCGGGATCTGGATCTCGAAGAGCAGCTGGCGCCGGGTCGCGCCGAAGGCCAGGCCGGCCTCGACCAGCTCGCCCTGCACCTGACGGATGCCCAGGTTGGTCAGGCGGATGATCGGTGGCAGCGCGAAGATGATGGTGGCGATGACGCCGGGTACGATGCCCACGCCGAACAGCATCACGATGGGCACCAGGTACACGAAGGGCGGGATGGTCTGCATGATGTCCAGCACCGGCCGGATCACGCTGGCGAAGCGATCGCTGCGGGCCGCGAGGATCCCCAGGGGCACCCCCACGATCGTGCAGAAGGTCACCGCGGTGACGATCATGGCCAGGGTGATCATGGTTTCCCGCCAGATGCCCAGCAGATCCAGGAAGACCACCGCCGCCAGGGCGAAGATGGCCACCCGAGAGCCGGCGGCCCGCCAGGCGATCAGCGGCACCACCACCACGAACACCGGATAGGGCAGCCAGAGCAGGAAATCCTCGAGACCGCTCAACACCTGATCGATCGGCCACTGCAGCGCCTGGAAGACCGGGCGGAAGTTCGGCACCAGCCAATCCTTGACCGCCACCTCGATCCAGTCGTCGAGGGGCAGGGTGTAGAAGTCGGAGATACTGTCGGCCATGGTCATTCCTCCCTCGCCGCCAGAGGGGCGGAGGCTTCGGCACGGCGGGACGTCTCGCCCTCGCCCGGCTCCCCGGCCAGAAGCGCGAAGACCCGCAGAGGGTCGACGGTGCCTTGCAGGCGCCCGGTGTCGTCGAGCACCGCGATGGGCAGACCCTGGGCGCAGGCGCCATAGAGCTCGATCAGCTCCTGGTCGGCCCGGGCCACCGGGTAGTCGGGCTGCATCAGGTCACGCAAGGCGTCATCCTCGGCCGACGCCAGCTCCGCGCGCACCAGGATGCCCAGCGGGTAGCCGTCCGTGTCGACCACGTGGAGGCCCGCCACGCCGTGCTCGTCGCAGCGCCGCCGGGCCGTCGCCGGGTCGTCATCCGGCGTCACGGTGGGCGCCTCATGACTCAGCCGCCCCATGCGGAAGACCCGGCCGCGATCCACATCACGGGTGAAGGCGGCGACGTAGTCGTCGGCGGGGTCGGCGACGATCTCCTCCGGCGTGCCGGTCTGCACGAAGCGACCGTCCTTCATGATGGCGATGCGGTCACCGATACGCAGGGCCTCGTGCAGGTCGTGGGTGATGAACAGGATGGTCATGTGCAGCTGTGCCTGGAGGGCCAGCAGCTCGTCCTGCATGTCGCGGCGGATCAAGGGATCGAGGGCGCTGAAGGGCTCGTCCATCAGCATGATATCGGGATCCACGGCAAGCCCCCGGGCCAGCCCCACCCGCTGCTGCATCCCGCCACTGAGGTTGTCGGGCGGGACGTCGGCATAGGCCTCGAGCCCCACCTGCTCCAAGGCTCGCCGGGCCTTGTCGCGGCGCTCACCGGGCGGCACCCCGCGCACCTTGAGGCCGAATTCGACGTTCTCGCCGACGGTCTTGTGGGGGAAGAGCGCGAAGTGCTGGAAGACCATGGACAGCTTGTGGGCGCGCAGCTCGCGCAGGGCGCCGGCGTCCATGGCCACCACGTCCTGGCCGTCCAGCAGGATGCGTCCCCGCGTGGGGTCGATGAGCCGATTAAGGCAACGAATCAGGGTCGACTTGCCGGAGCCGGAGAGGCCCATGACCACGAAGATCTCGCCCTGGTCGACGGTGAAGGAGACGTCGGCGACGGCGGCCACGGAGTGGGTGTCAGCATAGATGCGATCCTTGGCCTGGCCGGCCTGCACCCGGCGGATCGTCTCGTCGGGGTCCGGGCCGAAGACCTTGAACAGGTGCTCCACGCAGACCTTCTGGTGTGATGCGATGCCAGCGTTCACGCCACCCCCTTCGCACGCAAGGCGAACGGTGGCTCGACGCCACTTCAGGCGGTCGGCTTCCTGCCGACTAGATCGCAGGAAGGTAGCGCCGAGCGTCGAACGCCCGGACGCAGCCTAGCCTCATGTCTTCATGGCGACATGAGCCCTGTATACCGAAATCTAGGAAGTCGTCCCATGAGCGTCAAGGCGCGGACCGTGCCGGCACCGCCGGGGGCTGTTATAATAGCACGCTAACCATATAGCCGGGAGCAGCCATGGGACTCCGGGAAATCGCCATCGGCGGCCTCTATCTCTCGCCACTGCTGCTGTATGTCCTGCTCGGGCTGGCCGTCGCGCTGCTGGTACGCGCCCTGCTCCACCACCTGGTGGGCACGAGGCGCCTGTGGTTCGAGGCCTGGTTCGATACCGCGCTCTTCGTGATCTGCACCGCCGCGGTCGCCTTCCTGTCCTCATCCGCCGCCGGAGTCGCCTAATCATGCGCATCCTGCTACGCAGTCTCGTGACCCTGGCCATCGTGGCCTTGGCCATCGCCGCCGGCCTATGGCTGTGGCACTACTACCTCTTCACTCCCTGGACCCGGGATGGCCGAGTCAGGGCCGACGTCGTCACCATCGCTCCCGACGTCTCGGGTCAGGTCGTGTCGCTGGCGGTCAGGGACAACCAGCGCGTTGCCGAGGGCGAGACGCTGTTCCGTCTGGACCCGGCACGCTACCAGGCGACGGTGGACAAGGCCGAGGCGGTGGTCGCGCAGCGCCAGGCCGAGCTGGAGCTTCGCCAGCACGAGGCCTCGCGCCGTAACCGCCTGAGCCGGCAGGCGATCAGCGACGAGACCCGCGAGACCTCGCGCATCGACAGCCACGTGGCGGCCGCCGCCCTGGACCAGGCGCGCAGCGAGCTGGCGACTGCCCGCCTCGACCTGGCACGGACCACCCTCAGGGCACCGGCCGCGGGCCACGTGCTCAACCTCCAGCTGGCCGAGGGCAATTACGTCAACGCCGGCAACCCGGTGATGGCGCTGGTCAAGGCGAACTCCTTCTATGTCACCGGCTATTTCGAGGAAACCAAGATCGAGCGGATCGCCGTGGGCGATCCGGCGCGGGTGACCCTGATGAGCGGCAACGCCACGCTCGACGGCCACGTCGAGAGTCTCGGCCGCGGCATCGCCGACCCCAACACCGCCTCCAACGCCCAGCTGCTGCCTCAGGTGGAGCCGACCTACAGCTGGGTGCGCCTGGCCCAGCGCATCCCGGTACGCATCACGCTCGAGGAGCTCCCCGAGGGGACGGTGCTGAGCGCCGGCATGACGGCCTCGGTGCACATCGAGCCGACGGAGTAACCGCGCATGTCGCCCTGGCTGGAGGCCTACCTGATACCCAGTGGCCAGGCCGTACGGTTCGCCGTCAAGGCGACCCTCGCCATGCTGCTGGCGCTCTATGTGGCGCTGTGGTGCGACCTCGAGCGCCCCTACTGGGCACTGATCTCGGCGGCCTTCCTGCAGATCCGCCCGATGAGCGGCATGGTGATCGAAAAGGGCTTGAGCCAGCTCGCCGGCACCCTGGTCGGCTGTGGGGTCGGGATCGCCATCATGGCGCTGTTCGCCCAGGCGCCCGTCTCGGCGCTGGCGAGCCTGACGCTATGGATCATGCTGTGCACCTACGGCAGCTCGCTGCTGCGCAACAATGCCTCCTACGGCTGCATCATGGGCGGGGTCACCGCCATGCTGATCGTGGTGATCGGCGCGAGCCAACCCGACGGCATCTTCGCGATCGCCGTGGCGCGGCTGTCGGAGCTGGCCCTGGGCGCGGTCTGCGCCACCCTGGTCAGCGCCCTGCTGTGGCCCATCCGGGTCCGCGACCACCTGGCCGACCAGGCGGACCAGGTGATCAACGAGGCCTTCCGACACGCCGGGCAACGGCTGTCGGACAGCGCCGACCTCGGCACGCTTCAGGCCAGCCTGACCGGCAGCCTCGGTCCTCTCACCCAGCTCGAGACCGACAGCCAGGCTGCCCGCTACGAGGGACCCGAGGGGCCGGGACGGATCCGCGCCAGCCATGTGCTGACCCGCCGCACGCTGCGCCTGATGGCCACGCTGCATGCCCTCCAGCAGCTGCTGCACCACTACGGCGACCGCCTGGATCCCGGCACCCGCCACCTGGCCGACGACCTGGCCCGGGAATTGGGCGATGCCGCGGAAGCGACGGGGATCCCCCAAGCCCGCCGGCGCCTCCAGACGCTGCGCCACCGGGCCCTGGCCGGCCCCGACAACCAGGTCACACCGCTGGCGCAGCGCGTCCGCCTGGGGCTGCGCGAGACGCTGGGGCATGCGCTGGTCATGCTCGATGCCCGCGAGGCGATCCCCCATCCCGGACGCCGACGCCTGCGGGGGGCGGCCCTCGCCTGGCACCGCGACCACTTGGCCGCCGGCCTCAACGCCCTGCGCGCGGGGGTCGTCTTCGTGACCCTGGCGGCCTTCTGGCTGGCCACGGGCTGGAGCAACGGCCAGGTGGCCATGCTGATGGGCACCCTGGGCTCCGCCTTCTTCGCCAGCCGGGACAACCCCGCCGCGGTGAGTCTGATGTTCGCCAAGGGCATGCTGGCGGCGATCCCCAGCGCCTTCCTGTTCGGCCATGTGCTGCTCGCCCAGGCCAGCGGCTTCCCCATGCTGGCGATGTTCTTGCTGCCGCCGCTGTTCCTGGGCCTGCTGGGCGCGGCCTCACCGCGCCTGATGGGCTACTGCCTGGCCTTCACCATCGGTAACATCCTGCTGACCATGCCCGGTAACGGCATGGATTTCTCCCTCGACGGCTTTTTCAACCGCGCCATCGCGGTGATGATCGGGTTGGGTGCGGTGGTCTCCGGCTTCCGCCTGATCCCCGGCCTCGGGCCGCGGCTACACCAGCGCCGGCTGGTCGGTGCGATCGCCCGCGACCTGCGTGCCTTTCCGGCCGCTCCCGTGCCCGAGGCGGAGACCCGTTTCATCGGCGGCATGGCCGACCGCCTGCTGCAGCTGGCCCGTCACGACGACATGCTGCACGAGGATCAGCGCCACCTCTTTTCCCTGGGCCTGACCGGGCTGGATATCGGCTATGCCTGCCTGCAGCTGCGCCGGCGGCTCGACGACCTGGGCGGCGCCCCCCTGCCCCGGGCCCGGCGGGCGTTCTTCGCCGCACTGGCCAGCGCCTTCGAGGACAGTGCCCGAGGGCGCCCCCCCGGCGAGGTGTATCGTACCGGGACCGAGCTGGTGGCGGCCCTCGACGACCGGCAGGCGCTGAGCCCCCGCCAGCGGACGATGATCGCCGGGCTCGTGGAGCGTCTCGACCTGGCGCTGCACCATCAGGCCGAACGGGCGCGGGCTTCCGGGCTCCCGCCCGTCGCCGCTGCCTCCTCGGCGTCGACCTGACGTCCGGGCGGGCAGGGAACGCACCGCCATTCACCCTCTGCAAGGAAGATTCTGATGCTTGCCGAACTCTTCGCCGTCATGGCTCCGGTACTGGCCGGCGCCGGCCTGGGCTTCGGCTGGGTCCGCCTCGGCCACGACTACCCCGTGGACTTTGTCACCCGGCTGGTCTTCAACATCGGTACGCCCTCCCTGGTGCTGGCCTCCCTGGCCGATGCCGAGATCGATGCCGGCAGTTTTGGCCGGACCATGCTGGCCACCGCCCTGGTGCTGTCGTGCATGGCGGCGGCCACCGGCCTGGTGGCGCGACTGCTGCGCCGGGACTGGCGGGTGCTGCTGGCGCCGATGATGTATCCCAATACCGGCAACATGGGCCTGCCGGTGGTGCTCTATGCCTTCGGCAGCGCCGGCTTCGTGTTCGGGATCACGGTGATGGTCACCGTGACGCTGTTCCAGTTCACCCTGGGCTCGCTGATGGCCGGTCGCGGCAACCCGCTGAAGATCCTGGTCACGACTCCGACGGTCTATGCCATCTTGATCGCCCTGGCCTTGCTGCTCACCGACACCGACCTGCCCCGGTGGCTGGCCAACAGCGTGGAGCTGATCTCCGGCTTCACGGTGCCGTTGATGCTGATCACCCTGGGGGTCTCGCTGGCCAACATCCAGGTGCGAAGCCTGCGCTCCGGACTCGGCTTCAGCCTGCTGCGCCTGCCACTCGCGGCCGGGATCGCCTGGGGCATCGGTAGCCTGCTCGCGCTGCCGCCGATGGCTCATGCCATCCTGGTGCTGCAGATGAGCATGCCGGTGGCAGTCTTCAACTACCTGTTCGCCCAGCGCGCCCGGCGCGCGCCGGAGTACGTGGCGAGCCTGGTGTTCTGCTCCACCCTGCTTTCGCTGCTCTACTTGCCGCTGCTGCTGATCCTGCTGATGTAGCCCGGCGACGCCTCCCCGCGACACCCCGGCGCGCGGCGCAGACGCAATCCGCTCGAGAGCGAATCGACACGACGCGTGCCGGGGCCAGGCCGAGGATGGCGGGGCCCGTGACGCCTGCCGATCGACGACGCAGTGGCGCCGAGCTTGCTCAATCTCCCCCTCGCCGGTAGCCTCGGTCAGCTGTTGCCGACGCCCCCGTCCCATCAGGGCCTTCCCCGGCAAGACAGGTGCCGCGCCCGATCGGCGTTTCTGCACAAATTTGAATGACTGTTCAACAAACGCTAGGGTGTAGCGCTTCGATTCGTGTCAACGCTGGCCAACAGGCATGCTTAAGACACCCTACATCCCGTCAACCCGCCTCCGCCCCGGCGCCAGCGCCGGGCGGGCGCCACGAAGGCACAGCCAATGAGTGACAACCGAAACGTCAAGATTCGGGTCCGACAGCTCAGCAAGGTCTTCGGCAATCAGCCGAAGAAGGCGCTGGAGCTTCGCGACCAGGGGCTCAAGCGCCCCGAGATCCTCGACAAGACCGGCCAGACCCTGGGCCTGTCCGACATCAACTTCGACGTCTACGAGGGCGAACTGCTGGTGATCATGGGGCTCTCCGGCTCGGGGAAGTCGACCCTGATCCGCTGCCTCAACCGGCTGATCGAGCCCACAGAGGGCGAGATCGTCATCGATGGCGAGAACATCCCGAGCCTCAAGGAGAAGGAGCTGCTGGAATGTCGCCGCCGCCACTTCTCCATGGTGTTCCAGAACTTCGCCCTCTTCCCCAACCGCACCGTGCGCCAGAACGCCGAGTTCGGCCTGGAGATCCGCGGCGTCGATCCCGCCGAGCGCCGTGAGACCGCAGCCAATGCCCTGAAGCAGGTTGGCCTGGAGGGGTGGGAGGACGCCTATCCCAACCAGCTCTCCGGCGGCATGCAGCAGCGGGTCGGTCTGGCCCGGGCACTCGCCAACGACGCCAGCGTGCTGCTGATGGACGAGGCCTTCTCGGCGCTCGACCCGCTGATCCGCGGCGACATGCAGCAGGAGCTGCTGGAGCTCCAGCATCGCATGAAGAAGACTACCGTCTTCATTACCCACGACCTCGACGAGGCCCTGAGCATCGGCGATCGTATCGTGTTGCTCAAGGACGGCGAGGTCGTGCAGATCGGCACCCCGGAGGAGATCCTCACCAAGCCGGCCGACGACTATGTGCGGCGCTTCATCGAGGGCGTCGACAAGTCGCGGATCCTCAGCGCCGAGAGCGCCATGCGCAAGGTGCGTTCCACCGTGCGCGACACCGACGGCCCGCGCACCGCGCTGCGCAAGATGCGCGACCATAGCCTCGACTCCATCTACATCCTCGATCGCGAGCGTCGCCTGATCGGCCTGATCGATGCCGACGCCGCCAGCCAGGCACTCGAAGAGGGCAAGGAGCGGGTGACGGACGTCATGACCCAGGACTTCCGCAAGGTGGTCCGCGCGGAACCGCTGCACAACCTGTTCGCCATGTTCCACGAGAACCGCTTCCCCATCGCCGTGGTGGATGACAACCAGGTGCTGCAGGGCGTCGTCGTCAAGGGCGCCGTGCTCGATGAACTCGCACAGGCAGGAGAACGCTGATGGCTATCGAATTTCCCCGTGTGCCGCTGGGTGACTGGATCGAGGGTGGCCTGAACTGGCTGACCAGCGAGTATTCCATCGTCACCCGCGCCATCTCCCGGGTCACCCAGACCGGTATCGACGGCCTGAACGATGCCCTGATGTGGCTCCCCGACTGGTCGCTGCTGGTGATCATCGCCGGCCTGTGCTGGTGGCTGGCCAATGTACGCCTGGCCATCGGCGCCGTGGCCGGCCTGGCCCTGATCTGGAACCTGGATCTCTGGGACCCGATGATCGAGACCCTGACCCTGGTGGTGATCGCCACCCTGGTGGCGGTGGTCATCGCCCTGCCCGTGGGTATCGCGGCGGCCCTCTCCGAGCGGCTCTACAAGACGATCATGCCGGTGCTGGACTTCATGCAGACCATGCCGGCCTTCGTCTACCTGATCCCGGCGATTCCCTTCTTCGGCATCGGCTCGGTATCGGCGATCTTCGCCACCGTGATCTTCTCCATGCCGCCGGCGATCCGCTTCACCACCCTGGGTATCCGTCAGGTACCGGTGGAGCTGGTCGAGGCCGCCGACGCCTATGGCGCCACCCGCGGCCAGAAACTGCTCAAGGTGCAGCTGCCGATGTCGCTGCCCACCGTGATGGCCGGCATCAACCAGACCATCATGCTGGCGCTGTCGATGGTGGTGATCGCCGCCATGATTGGCGCCGACGGCCTGGGCAGCGAGGTCTGGCGTGCCATCCAGCGCCTGCGCCCGGGAGACGGCTTCGAGGCCGGCATCGCGGTGGTGATTCTGGCCATGCTGCTGGACCGCCTCACCCAGTCGCTGCGCAAGCAGCGCAAGTCCTGAGCCGACCGCGGCCCGACGCCCGCAAGACGATCTGGGGAGGTGCTTTAGGCACCTCCCTTCTTTTGTGTCGTCACCGGCCGCTCATGACGGCGACGTGTGCCGTCATCCAGTGAGGCCGTGGTGCCTTCCCGCTCATGAACGCGTCGTGATGGTATCCCGCGGGATGCTCTGGCAGGTCGAGGCCGGCCGGTGACCGGAGCCCTGGACCTCCCGTTGATGGTCGTCGTTTGCATCCAGCGCCTGTCGCTTGCATCCTTTTTGCCACCATTCTCAGTAAAGGCAGTTCAGATGACCAAGCATCCGATGCATCGCAGCCTCCGTCTTGCCGGCCTGGCCCTGGTCGCCGGCGCCGGTCTCAGCGCCGCCACCGCCCAGGCCCAGGACAAGGGCACCGTGCACCTCGCTTATGTCGAGTGGTCCGACGCCGTGGCCTCCACCAACGTGATGCGTGCCGTGCTGGAGCAGGCCGGCTACGAGGTGGAACTCACCTCGCTGTCCGCCGCCGCCATGTGGCAGTCCGTAGCCACCGGCGACGCCGATGCCATGACCACGGCCTGGCTGCCCACCACCCATGAGGACTACTACAAGCGCCTCAAGGACCAGATCGTGGATCTCGGCCCGAACCTGGATGGCACCCGGCTTGGCCTGGTGGTCCCGGCCTACAGTGAGATGGAGACCATCGGCGACATCAACGAGCATGCCGAGGCCATCGACGGCAAGATCACCGGCATCGACCCGGGTGCCGGCCTGATGAGCCTGACCGAGGAGGTCGTCGAGGCCTACGACCTCGACGTGGACCTGCAGAGCGGCAGCGGCGCCACCATGACCGCGTCGCTGCAGAACGCCGTCGGCAACGAGGAAGAGATCGTGGTGACCGGCTGGACGCCGCACTGGAAGTTCGCCCGCTGGGACCTCAAGTACCTCGAGGACCCCAAGAACGTCTATGGCGGTGCGGAGCAGATCCATACCATGGTCCGCCAGGGCCTCGAGGAGGACATGCCGGAGGCCTATGCCATCCTGGACGCCTTCGAGTGGACACCCGAACAGATGGGTCAGGTCCAGCTGCTGAACCAGCAGGAGGACTCCGACCCCTACGAGAATGCCAAGCAGTGGGTCGAGGAGCACCCGGACGTGGTCCAGGAGTGGCTGCCGGAAGAATGATCGCCGGGTGATCACCCGACCACCGCAAGGGGGGATGCCTGACGGCACCCCCCTTGTCGTTGGCGTCCGACGGTGCGGCGAGTCACCCGGGGACGATGGAAGCGCCCGCCTCCTGCGAGGCGGGCATGGCCGGATCAGCGTGGCAGGTAGCCGTCGGCCTTGAGCGACTGGGTGGCGGCCTCGATGCTCTCGCGCAGGGTCGCCGCCACGAAGTCGACGTGCTCGCGACTCAGGATCAGCGTCGGGGAGAGGATGTTCATGTGCGCCAGGGGCCGCACGATCAGGCCGCGCTGCTGGCACTCGTCGGCGATGCGATTGCCCACCTTGGCCTCCGGCGCGATCAGTTCCCGGGTCGCCTTGTCGGCGACGTTCTCTAAGCACATCATGAACTTGCGGCCGCGAACGTCGCCGATGATCTCGAGGTCGGCAAGCGCCTTGATCTGCTCCTCGAAGTAGGCGCCGACGTCGTTGACGTGATCACACAGGCCCTCGCGCTCCATGATCTCGATGTTCTTGAGTCCCGCCGCGCAGCTGACCGGGTGGCCGGAGTAGGTGAAGCCATGGGTGAAGATGGCGCCATCGGCCTGGGGCTCGCTGATCACCTCGTAGATGCGGTCGGAGAAGATGGTCGCCCCGAGCGGCAGGTAGCCGGAGGTCAGGCCCTTGGCGCAGGTGATGATGTCCGGGACGATACCGAACTCGTCCTCGGAGGCGAACATGTGCCCCAGCCGGCCGAAGGCGGTCACCACCTCGTCAGAGACGTAGAGGACGTCGTACTTGCGGCACACCGCCAGGGTCTTCCTGTGGTAGCCCTCGGGCGGCACGATCACGCCGCCGGCGCCCATGATCGGCTCGGCGAAGAAGGCCGCCACGTTATCCGGGCCCAGCTCCAGGATCTTGTCCTCGAGCTCCTGGACCTTCGCGTCGCAGAAGGCCTCCAGGCTCTGGCCTTCCGGGCGACGGTAGGGGTTCGGACAGGAGATGTGGTGGACCAGTTGCCGGTCGATGTCGAAGCCGATGTGGTCGACCTCGACCCCGGTGATCGACATCGCCATGTAGGTGCTGCCGTGATAGCCGTCGATGCGCGAGATGATCTGCTTCTTGCTCGGCTTGCCGAGCTGGTTGAAGTAGAAGTGGATCATGCGCACGGCGGTGTCATTGGCCACCGAGCCGCCGCAGCCGTAGAAGACATGGTTGAGATCCCCCGGGGCCAGGTCGGCGAGCTTGGCGGCCAGCCGAGCCGCCGGGGCGGTGGTGTGGTGGCCGAAGGTCGAGAAGTAGGGGATGTCGCGGATCTGCTCGGCGACGGCCTCGGCGATCTCGTCGCGGCCATAGCCGATGTTGACGCACCAGAGCCCGCCGATGCCGTCCAGGTAGCGCTTGCCGTCGGCGTCCTGCAGGGAGACGCCATCGGCCTGACGGAAGACCATGGAGCCGGTCTCCTTGAAGGTGGAGAAGTCGGTCCAGGGGTGCATGAAGTGATCGCGATCCTTCTGCCAGATTTCCTGTTTCTCGAGCTGGGCGGACGCGTTCTGACTGGTCATTGTGATTCTCCTTCGGGGGTCGGGAGGCGGCACCCGGCGGGGCCGCCTCACGCTTGATGCCTGTCGGCGCTGTCATTCAGCGCTTGGCGATCTCGTTCAGGGGTTCGGGCTTGAACAGCGGCTTCTTCATCACCAGCTTGATCCAGGCCACGGCGACGACGCTGACGATGCCCAGCACGACACCGGCGTTGGTGAAGATCTCCGCGGTCAGCTCCGGCGCCGGCGAGGCATAGACGATGGCGTAGACCATGCCGGCGATGCCGATCAGCTGCGGCAGCGGATAGAGGGGCGAGCGGTAGGGGCGCTCGGCGTCGGGATAGCGCATGCGCAGGGCGATGACGTTGACGTGGGCGATGATGTAGGCGATCAGCCAGGCGATGGCGGCGGAGATCAGCAGCAGCCCCACGGTGCCGGCATCGTTGCCCCAGATCAGCAGCGGCAGGCCGGTGATGGCGGCGGTAAAGAGCACGGCGACCCAGGGCTCGCGCGTCTTCTTGGTCTTCCAGCCCAGCATCGGGAAGGCCTGGCCCTGCTCGGCCATGCCCTGCAGCATGCGCGGCACCGCAGCCAGGGAGGTGTTCACCGTGCTGCAGGTGGCGGTGATCGCCGCCACGGCCAGCAGGAAGGTGCCCGACCCGCCGAAGGCGGCGGTGGCGTATTCCAGGTGGGGCAGCTCGGCGGTCATCAGCACGTCGCGCGGCAGGTAGAAGAGCGCGCCCAGGCAGTAGAGGGCGAAGACCGCGAAGATCACGGTCAGGCCCAGGTACATCGAGCGCGGGATGTAGCGCTCGGGGCGACGCGCCTCGCCGACCAGCGGGCAGACAAACTCGGCACCCACATAGCCCCAGATGGCCAGCGCGATCAGGGTGAAGGCGCCCTCCCCCAGGTTGAAGCCCGCGGCCAGCTCCGCAGTATCGAACTCGTGAGGCGCGAAGCCGCCGGACAGGGCGCTGACGCCGAGCAGGGTCAGGGCCACCACCATGGCGAAGGCCAGCACGTTCTGCAGCTTGGCAAAGACGTCGATGCCCAGCAGGTTGAGCACCGTGAAGACAGCGAGGATGCCGAAGGCGACGTAGTGGGTGCCTTCCACGGCCGGATAGAGTACGCCGAGCAGGAAGTTGACCAGCAGCAGCTCGGCGGACAGCGCGAACATGGCCACCACCACATAGCCGGAGAACACCGCAAGGATCGCCGGGAAGTGCCCCAGGGCCACCTCGGTGTAGGCACTCAGGCTGCCCGCCCGGGGCACCAGCAGGGCCAGTTCGGAGAAGGACGCGGCATAGCACAGCGCCAGCACCCAGGCGATCGCCAGGGGCACGATGAAGGCGGAACCAGCGATACCGACGCCCTGGAGCATCAGCACCATCACGCCCTGGGACACCACCAGGCCGACTGCCACGGCCATCAGGGACTTGAGTCCCAGGGCCCCGCGGGCCTGCTTGCCGGAGGCGGTCGTAGTCGCCGCCGAGTTGGATACGGCATCTTGCATTGTCGTCACCCTCTTGTTGTTGTGGGGGTTCCCAACCGCCGGTGACTCGCCGGCGGGGGTGGTCAGGGACAGCTCAGAGGCGCACCCAGGTGGTCTTGAGCTGGGTGAACTTGTCCAGGGCATGCAGCGACAGGTCGCGGCCGAAACCGGACTGCTTGTAGCCACCGAAGGGGGTGGTGAAGTCGATGGCGTCCACGGTGTTCACCGAGACCGTGCCCGCCCGCAGGCGTCGCGCAACGCGATGCGCCCGCGACAGGTTCTCGGTCCAGACGGAGGCGGCCAGGCCGTAGATGGAGTCGTTGGCGATGGCCACCGCCTCGTCCTCGTCGGCAAACTCGATCAGCACGGCCACCGGGCCGAAGATCTCCTCCCGGGCGATGGTCATCTCAGGGGTCACGCCCGTGAACAGCGTCGGCGAGACGAAGGCGTCCTGCGCCTCGCCGCTGGGCGCCTCGCCCAGCGCCAGGCGCGCGCCCTCTTCCAGGCCCAGCGAGATGTAGCCGCGCACCTTGCCGGCATGGCCGGCGTCGATCAGCGAGCCGACATCGGTGGCCGGATCCAGCGGATCGCCGACCACCAGCTCGGTGGCGGCGGTCACGAAGCGCTCGATGAAGGCATCCTTGGCGTCGCGCTGGATCAGGATCCGTGAGTTGGCCGAGCAGACCTCGCCCTGGTTGAAGTAGATGCCCTGCACCGCGGTCTTCGCCGCGGTCTCCAGGTCGCTGTCGGCGAAGATCAGGTTGGGGCTCTTGCCACCGCACTCCAGCCATACCTGCTTCATGTTCGAGCGGGATGAATATTCCAGAAAGCGCTTGCCGGTGGCGGTGGAGCCGGTGAAGGTCAGGCAGTCCACGTCGTCGTGCAGGCCCAGGGCCTGGCCGGTGACATGGCCATGGCCCGGCAGGACGTTGAAGACGCCGTCGGGGATGCCCGCCTCCCTGGCCAGCTCGGCCAGGCGCAGCGCGCTGAGCGGGGACTGCTCGGCGGGCTTGAGGATCACGCTGTTGCCGGCGGCCAGGGCCGGGGCCAGCTTCCAGGCGGTGATGTCGAGCGGGAAGTTCCAGGGGATCACCGCCGCCACCACGCCGATGGGCTCGCGGGTGATGGTGGCCAGGTTATCGCCATCGGTGGGCGCCACCTCGCCGTAGAGCTTGTCGGTGGCCTCGGCGTACCAGCCGAAGCAGCCGGCCGCGCCGGGGATATCGAGCTCGAAGGCATCGCGGATCGGCTTGCCGGTATCCAGGGTCTCCAGCAAGGCGAGCTCTTCCTGGTGCTCCATCATCAGCGCCGACAGGCGCTGGAGCACCGCCTTGCGCTCTGCCGGCGCGGCCCGCGACCAGTCGCCGGCCTCGAAGCTGCGCCGCGCCGCGGCCACGGCGCACTCCACATCATCGACGCCGCAGGCCGCGACGTCGCTCAGGGCCTCGCCGGTGGCCGGATTCCAGGTGGTCAGGGTGGCGCCGTCGCCGGCCGGGACGTCCCGGCCGTCGATGAAAGCTCCGGTCGGCAGGGACAGCCGGGTACGCAGGTCACGCCAGAAGGACAGATCATGTGCCGCCATCGGGGGGCTCCGTTGTCAGTGTCGTTGTTGTCGGAATCGCGGCGTCGTGCATCACGCCCGTAGAGTCACGATAGCCCCGGCCTCCTGGTTAACTAAAATATTATTATTCGAAGGAAAGGATCATAAATTCCTATACAACGGAGAGACACCGCTGCCGGATGCCTTCCTTGTGTTGCTGCGTCCTGGGAGGTAGCGCCGGCCAGTTCAGGGCATGATCGGCTGGGCCAGTCCGCCGCCGAGCCGCTCGAAGACATCGCCTCGCGCCTCGCTGTCCCGGGCCAACCGATGCATGGCCTCGGCGGCGGGGCTGAGCCGCAGACCGCGCAAGCAGGCGATGCCCATCGACAGCGGCGGGGCATCGTCCTCGAGCCGCAGTGGCTTGAGCCCGCCGCCGTCGAGGGCCTCGAAGGCCGCCAGCGGGGTGTTGAACAGCGAGAAGCCGAACCCGTTGGCCACCAGGCCGCGCAGCATGTCCATGGACTTGGCACGGTGCGCCACTGCGGGCGAGAAGCCGTGGTGGGTGAAGATCGACAGGAAGTACTCGCGACTCAGCGGCCAGTCGAGCAGCACCATGGGGTAGGCCACCAGCTCGGCCAGGCCGATGCTGTCACGCTCGCTCAGGGGATGGTCGGCGGCGACCACCGCATAGGGCGGAAAGCGGTACAGCGGCGTGAAGTCGATCTCCTCGGGCACCTGGAGGTCATAGGTGAAGGCCAGCTCGTAGTCGCCCTGCCCCAGGCCGCGGACGATGTCCACCTGGTTCATCTCGTCGCAGTAGAGGCTCACCGAGGGGTGGCGATCGGCGTAGCGGCGCAGCAGCTGGGGCAGGAAGACCGGCGCGAAGGTGGGAAAGGCCACCAGGCGCAGCTCCCCGCCGATCTCCTCGCCCAGCGAGAGCGCGTACTTCTCCAGGCCTTCGGCATCGCGCAGCAGCTGGCGTGCACGCTGCATCAGCTGCTTGCCCGAGGGCGTCAGCGACAGGCCCTGGGCATGATGGCGCACGAACAGCTGCAGCCCGGTGACTTCCTCGATCTGCTGGATGGCCGCCGAGATCGAGGGCTGGGAGACATGCAGCTTGCGCGCCGCCTGGGTGACGCTGGACATCTCGCCGGCGACCACGAAGTAGCGCAGCTGCTTGAGGGTGAATTGACGCATCGACTGGTTACCGCCGCTGACGAACAGGCGCCCCGCGACGCATGCGGGGCGGTCCCCGTCAGCATATCAGGCGCCCGGGCCAGGCGTCTCGACCGCCCCGGCCGCAGCAGGATCATCGTAGTGGCATGTGACGAGGGACGCCGGGGACATCGAAGAGGAGATCCTGCGCCATGCATGGCGTCGGTAGCGGGTTCAAACCGCCGCCGCGGGGCCATGGCACGGCGATTCAGGCCGGGGCGGCGACCAACAGCCCGCCTGCAGCCAGGCGCCGCCGCGCCTCCGGCCCCGAGAGGGCCTCGCTCAGCCGGCTCAGGAAGGCCTCGCAGCGGGCCAGCTGGTCGCGCGTCACGGACTCGTCGGGCTGGTGGCCCTGAGCCATGCTGCCAGGGCCGCAAACCAGGGTCGGGATGCCCAGCTCGTGCTGGAAGAGCCCGCCCTCGGTGCCGTAGCCGATGCGCTCGAGTTCGCGCTCGTCGAGCAGCGCCAGGATGAAATCGACCAGGGCATGGTCGTCGGCCATCGACAGCCCCGGGTAATCGCTGAGGCGCTCCAGCTGGATGCCGGCCTCGGGGTGCGTCTCGCGCATCTCGGCCTCCAGAGAGGCGGCGACGGCCATCAGCTCGCCGAGCAGCGCCTCGGGATCGTCCTCGGCGACGTTGCGGATCTCGATGTCCAGCCGGCAGTCCTGAGGCACGATGTTGAGCGCCGCCCCGCCCTGGATGGTGCCCACCTGCAAGGTGGTGTGGGGAATGGCGAAGCGCACGTCGAAGGGCCCCCGGGTGGCCTTGGCCACGGCCGTCTCCTCGACCCAGGTGGCCAGGCGGGCGGCGACATGGATCGCATTGACGCCCTCCGGGGCCATGCCGGAGTGGCAGGCCTTGCCGCGCACATGGAGACGCACCGCGAGCTTGCCCTTGTGGGCGGTGGCCGGCCGCATGGAGGTCGGCTCGCCGACCAGGCAGGCGGCCGGGCGCACCGGCTGATGGGCCAGGTCGGCGAGCAGGGAGCGTACACCCAGGCAGCCCACCTCCTCGTCATGGGAGAAGGCGAGATGCACGGGGACGGCGAGATCGGCCTCGACCAGGGCCGGCACGGCGCCCAGCATCGCGGCGAGAAAGCCCTTCATGTCGGCGGTGCCCCGGCCGTAGAGGCGCTCGCCCTCGACGGTCAGGCGAAAGGGATCGACACTCCAGGCCTGGCCGGTGACCGGCACGGTGTCGGTGTGCCCGGAGAGCATCACCCCGGGGCGATCCACCGGGCCGATGGTGGCATAGAGGTTGGCCTTCTCGCCGGTGTCGTCCGGCACGCGCCGCGAGGCCACGCCGTGGCGAGCCAGATACGCCTCGACGAAGGCGATCAGCGGCAGGTTGGAACGGTGACTGGTGGTGTCGAAGGCGACCAGCTCGGCGAGCAGGTCGACGACAGTATCCTGGGACATGGAACCCCCGAATCGTCCGGGAAAATGGATGGCGGTCATGATGATCGCAGCGGCTCGGGGCTGATCCGTCGACAGGCCTGCGAGGAGGCGCTATGAACCCTTCCATGGGCGCTACCGACGCCATCCCTGGCGTAGGAACTCCTCTTCGGCCTGTCCCCGGCGCCCCTCGCCTGATCCAGCTTGGGCCCAACTGACCGAGATGATATCAGCGCTCGTCGCCTGGCACGCCATAGGACGGGGACGCGTCGGGCCGCACCGCCCGCAGCACATAGGCGTCGCGCTGGGGCAGGTAGTGCTCCCAGACCATGCGCAGCTCGGTCAGCGGGGCCACGTGCCAGTCGACCCGCAGGTCGACCACCGGCCAGCTGGCTCGGTCGGTGACCTTGAGCCCCGCCGAGAACACCGGCCCCATCTCGCCGCCGGTGGCCAGGCCGGCGTCCATGGCGGCCAGCAGGCGCTCGGCCAGCTCGCCTTCATGGGACTCGAAGGCGGCGACCATGGCGTCGATGACGCCGGTGTCGGCGAGCATGTTGCCGCCGGCCACGCAGTCCCGGCCCTGCCGGGTGGCGTGAATGCCCAGGGTCTCGGCGCCATTGTGCACCGCGCTCGCGCCCACGGCGTCGAGCACCTGCAGCTGGCGCCACTCGGGGTAGGCCTCGTGCTCGCGGAGTCGTGCCAGCACGGCCTCGGCGCCGAGCCCTTCCTCGAGCAGCCGCACGCCCAGCTGGCCGAGTTCGGGGTTGGTCACGTTCTGGGTCAGTACCGCCCCCTTGCCGGGGGCGATGAAGGGGCAGCGGCTGGCCACGCAGATGCTCGAGGAGCTGATGGCGGTGCCGAACTGGCCGGTCTCGCGGCAGACACCGGCGATGGAAAAGGTCATGAGTTGGCCTCCTCGTCGGGAATGACGGCGATGACGTCGATCTCCATCAGCCATTCGGGCTGGGCGAGGCCGGCCACCACCAGTCCGGTGGAGATCGGGAAGACGCCCTTGAGCCAGCGGCCCACCTCGCCATAGACCGGCTCGCGGAAACGCGGGTCGGTGATGTAGGTGGTGGTCTTGACGATGTGGCCGAGCTCGGAGCCGGCCTCCTCGAGCAGCTGCTCGACGTTCTTCATGGCCTGCTCGGCCTGGGCCCGCGGGTCGCCCAGGCCGACCAGCCGGCCCTCGAAGTCGGTGCCGACCTGGCCACGGACATAGACGGTGTTGCCCGCCCTCACCGCCTGGCAGAGATCGTTGTCCAACGCCTGGTTGGGGTACGTCTCCTGGGTGTTGAACATGCGGATTCGCGTGTGCGTCGGCATCAGTTGACCCTCTCTGCGCTGGTATCGTCGGTGGATGACTCGGCTGACGTGCACGTGTCCTGGCGCTGGGCGGCCTCGTGGTAGGCCAGGTACTTGCGCTGGGTGGCGATGTGGTCGGCGACGTGCTTGGCGTCGTGCCAGACGCCCCAGATGAAGCTGGAGCCCCGCCTGGACAGCCAGGGCAGCCCCACGAAGTAGATGCCCGGCTCGCTGGATACCCCGCGCTGATGCCGCGGCCTGCCGTTCTCGTCGAAGGCGTCGACGTCCAGCCAGCCGTAGTCCACCGAGAAGCCGGTGGCCCAGACGATCGCGGTCACGCCGGCATCGTTCAGATCCAGCTCACGCAGCGGGTCGGTCACGCAGGCGGGATCGCTCGGGATCCGCCGCGCCTCGGGCTCTTCCGGCAGGGCGAGGCCGTTGCGGGCGATATAATCGTCCGCGGCATCCAGCATCGCCAGGTAGTTGGCATCGCCGCGGGCCAGGTTGTCGGCCAGGTCGCCCTCAAAGGTCACCACGCCGTCCGCGAAGGCCTGCGTCCGCCCCACCAGCGTCATGCCCAGGTGCGCCAGCCGGCGGAAGTCGATCGTCTTGCCGCCGTCGGCGCCGCTCACGGCGATGGTGACATGCTCGGTGCCCGGCTTCATGACCTCGGCATCCCACTCGCCGAGCACGCCCAGCCACCAGCAGAAGTCACGCCCGCGATACGCCCGCGGCGGACGGTCATGCGGCCCCACCGAGAGGTAGACCCGCTTGCCGCTGCGCTGCAGCTCCTCGGCGATCTGCACGCCGGAGGAGCCGGCGCCAACCACCAGCACGGCGCCCTCGGGCAGCTGCTGCGGGTTGCGGTACGCGGACGAGTGGATCTGCACGAGGCGCTCGTCGTCGGGGGCGATCGACGGGATCACGGGGCGCTGGAAGGGCCCGGTGGCCGCCACCACGCGCTGGGCCGCGATCACGCCCTGGGACGTCTCGACGCTGAAGCCCGGCCGGCCCTGGTTGCGCTCGACCTTCCTGACCTCCACGCCGGTGCGGATGGGCGCGCCGATCTTGCGCGCATAGGCCTCGAAATAGGCCGCCACACGCTCCTTGGGGGCGAAGGCATCGGCCTCGACGTCGTCGAACTCCATGCTCGGGAAGCGGTCGTGCCAGGCCGGCCCGTTGGCCACCAGCGAGTCCCAGCGGCTGGTGCGCCAGGCTTCGGCGATACGATTGCGCTCCAGCACCAGGTGCGGTACCCCGAGAGTGCCCAGGTGTTCGCTCATGGCCACACCGGCCTGACCGCCGCCAACGACAAGCGTATCGATTTCTACTCTCTCAACAGCAAACTCGGTCATGGGAGGTCTCCTTGTTGTCGTGTCGACCACCTTAGGAGCACCGCCTGATTAGTTAAAATATATTTATTATCTAAAGTGGATCGGAAATATCTATACAAGCATCCTGCCCGATGCCCGACCCGCTGCCCTTCCTTCCAGGCTGGCCGCCCTCGGGGTCTTCAACGCGGAATGACCGGTCAACGCCCGCGATCGCCTCTTGACATGATGGCGACGTGTCGAGGCAAGTCGCCGGGGCGATGGGATGATATCTAATTCACGGTTATCAGAGATTCATCGATTGATTAGAATGCGTTATCCAAACGCTTCGAGTCTGTTCGCTGGTCGATGACATAGCGCCGGAGAATTGCTATTTCATGCCCCGGTTCTTGGCGTAATCCGTTGAAAGCGCGACAAGCTTCATGGGGCGCAACAGGCCAGACTGACCAGGAGAGTCAGTCGATACCACACGCAGAAGGAGCGCAGGCATGTACAAGAAGATCATGGTGCCAGTGGACCTGGCGCATTTCGATGTGATCGAACCATCGCTACAGGTGGTGGCGGACCAGGCCAAGCACTATGGCGCCGAGGTCTGCTATGTGGCGGTCACCGCCACGACGCCCGGCAGCGTCGCCCATAATCCCGAGGAGTATCAGCAGAAGCTGGAGGCCTTCGCCCAGGAGCGGGCCAAGGTCCACGGCCAGCCGGTGAGCGCGCGGGTCATCACCACCCCGGACCCCATCGCCGAGCTGGACGACGTGCTGATCCACGTCATCGACGAGGTGGGCGCCGACCTGGTGATCATGCCCACCCATCCACCGAAGCACCTGGATGTGATCATCCCCGCGCATGGCGGCAAGGTCGCCACTCACACCAAGGCCTCGGTATTCCTGGTGCGCCCCCAGCAGGATTGACGCCTACACTTCGCACATCGACGTCAACAAGGAGAGTCTCTCGTGACGAATGACAACAAGGCCCCAGAGGCCGCGGCAAGCTCCGAGGGCATACCCGCCCCGGAGGGGCCCGCCAACCTCATCGATACCGATTACGTGATCGGCCAGGACAACATCGCCACCACCAAGCTGGGGGTGAGCTTCGATCTCCACGGCAAGGTCTTCACCATCTCCTCCCTGGTGATCCTGTTCTTCGTGATCATCACGCTGGCCCTGCAGGACCAGGTGGAGCCGATCTTCAATGCCATCTTCAGCTTCCTGACCGGCAACCTGTCCTGGTTCTTCCTGCTGGCGGCGAACATCTTCGTCGTGGTGGCCATCGCGCTGATCTTCACGCCCATGGGCAAGGTCAGGATCGGCGGGGCCCACGCCACGCCGGACTTCAGCTACGCCGGCTGGTTCGCCATGCTGTTCGCCGCGGGCATGGGCATCGGCCTGATGTTCTACGGGGTCTCCGAACCGCTGACCCACTTCGGCACCGCCATGGGTGGCACCACCGTGGAGGACGGCGTGCGCACCGACTGGTCGCCGCTGGGTGCCGCCGCCGGCAACCAGGAAGGCGCCATCTCGCTGGGCATGGCCGCGACCATCTTCCACTGGGGCCTGCATCCCTGGGGCATCTACGCCGTGGTCGCCCTGGCCCTGGCGCTGTTCTCCTTCAACAAGGGCCTGCCGCTGACCATGCGCTCGATCTTCTACCCGATCCTGGGTGAACGCGTCTGGGGCTGGGCCGGCCACGTGATCGACATCCTGGCGGTGTTCGCGACCCTGTTCGGCCTGGCGACCTCGCTGGGCATCGGTGCCTCCCAGGCCTCGGCGGGGCTGGGCTATCTGTTCGGGGTTCCCAACACCGACGTGACCATGGTGATCCTGATCATGGGCATCACCGCCGTGGCGCTGTGCTCGATCCTGCTCGGCGTGGAGAAGGGCGTGCAGCGCCTCTCCCAGCTCAACATGGTGCTGGCCTTCCTGCTGCTGGCGTTCGTGATCTTCGTCGGCCCGACCCTGCTGATCGCCACCGGCTTCTTCGAGAACCTGGCCGCCTATCTGGTGAACCTGCCAGCACTCTCCAACCCCTTCGGGCGTGAGGACGCCAACTTCAGCCAGGGCTGGACCGCCTTCTACTGGGCCTGGTGGATCTCCTGGTCACCCTTCGTCGGCATGTTCATCGCCCGGGTCAGCCGCGGCCGCACCGTGCGTGAATTCCTGATCGCCGTGCTGCTGGTGCCCTCCGTGGTCTCGGTGCTGTGGATGACCTCTTTCGGCACCACCGCCATCGACCAGGTGATCACCGACGGCTTCCAGGGCGTGCAGGATGCAGCGCTGGAGCTGCAGCTGTTCGTGATGCTCGGCGAGCTGCCGCTGACCGCCATCACCTCCTTCGTGGGCATCGTGCTGGTGATGGTATTCTTCATCACCTCCTCGGACTCCGGGTCCCTGGTGATCGACTCCATCACTGCCGGCGGCAAGGTAGACGCGCCCAAGCCCCAGCGCATCTTCTGGGCGCTGATCGAGGGCGCCATCGCCATCGCCCTGCTGCTGGGCGGCGGCCTGACCGCCCTGCAGACGGCCGTGATCACGACGGGCCTGCCGTTCACCCTGGTCCTGCTGGCGGCCTGCTACGCCATCGTCAAGGGCCTGATGAGCGAGCCCAAGAGCGTCTGAGCGGCGCACGGATCGGCTCGACTCCCACGCAAAAGGCGGCCTACGGGCCGCCTTTTGCGTGGCTGGCCTCTCCAGGCCAGGACCTCCGGCCTTGCCGACCGGGCCGGCGTCGACGGCACGCTACACTGCAAGCTTCCTGGCGGGGACCGGTGTCGACGACACGCTACACCCGGTGTCGCCCCACAGCAGACGGTGTCGACGGTTCGCAACACCCGGCATTGCCGGGCCTCGACCGGTCCCGCACCGGCGCCCTCCACGCCCTCCCTCCTTGTGCCTGCCGAGGCGCAGCTGGCGGGGCTGGCGGCGATAACCGGGTCTCGGCAGGGCGCCCCCTGCCGGCAGCATTCCGCCACCGGAATATCGCCTAGCCCCCTGAACAAAAGTCCAAGCTGTTGCCCAGAGGCGACAGGTTCTGCCTCCACCGGCCCACCCTCTCGCATCACGCCTGATCATCGGATTCAGTAATCTACTGATAATAAAGAACTATTATTAAATGGCGCGATTATTGCTCCTCATCCTGGCATACACACGTTTGCATTCTCTCCTCGTTGCCCACTGAGGCACGAGGCCACGCAGAACGTTCAAGCCCAAGACAAGGAGCGACGACGCCCATGAAGATCACCATCTTCGGTTCCGGATATGTAGGACTCGTCACTGGCGCCTGCCTCGCCGAGGTCGGCCACGAGGTGATGTGCGTCGATGTGGACGCCGACAAGGTGGCCCGTCTCAGCCAGGGCGAGGTACCGATCTACGAGCCGGGGCTCGAGACGCTGATCCACCAGAACCTGGATGCGGGTCGGCTGCACTTCACCAACGATGCCAAGGCAGCGGTCGACTTCGGCCTGCTCCAGTTCATCGCCGTGGGCACGCCCTCCGACGAGGATGGCAGCGCCGACCTGACCCATGTGCTCAAGGTCGCCGAGACCATCGCCACCCACATGACCGATTACCGCATCATCGTCGACAAGTCGACGGTGCCGGTGGGGACCGCCAGCAAGGTTGCGCGGACCGTCGCCGCGACCCTCGAGGCTCGCGGCCTGGACCTCGAATTCGACGTCTGCTCCAACCCCGAGTTTCTCAAGGAAGGCGCCGCCATCGAGGACTTCTCGCGCGGCTCGCGCATCGTGGTGGGCACCGAGTCCGAGCGGGTCCGCAAGGTCATGCGCGAATGCTACGGCCCCTACAACCGCCAGCGCGACAAGCTGATGTTCATGGGCGTGCGCAGCGCCGAGCTGACCAAGTACGCCGCCAACGCCATGCTGGCCACCAAGATCAGCTTCATCAACGAGATCGCCAACCTCTCCGAGCGCCTGGGCGCCGACGTCGAGGAGGTCCGCCACGGCATCGGCAGCGACCCGCGCATCGGCTACAGCTTCATCTACCCGGGCTGCGGTTATGGCGGCTCCTGCTTCCCCAAGGACGTCAAGGCGCTGGCTCACACCGCCGAGGCGGCAGGCTATCCCGCCGAGCTGATCACGGCCGTCGAGAACGTCAACGCACGCCAGAAGAGCCGCCTGTTCGAGATGCTCAGCCAGGCCTTGAACGGCGACCTGGCCGGCAAGACCATCGCGCTGTGGGGCCTGGCCTTCAAGCCCAATACCGACGACATGCGCGAGGCGCCGAGCCGTGCCTTGATGGAGGCCCTGTGGCAGGCCGGTGCCCGGGTGCAGGCCTATGATCCCGAGGCCGCCGAGGAGTGCCTGCGCATTTATGGCAACCGCAACGACCTGGACGTGACCGAGCATCGTGACGAGACCCTCGAGGGCGCCCATGCGCTGGTCATCTGCACCGAGTGGAAGGCTTTCCGTACCGTCGACTTCGGCAAGCTGCGCGAACGGCTGATCGAGCCGGTGGTGGTCGATGGTCGCAACCTCTTCTCGCCCCAGAGCGCCCAGGAGGCCGGGCTCAGCTACTACGCCATCGGCCGAGGCGCCTCCGTCCGTCCCGTCGTCTCCTGAGAGGCAACGCTATGTCGAAGCTCCCAGACCACACCTCCGTCGCCAGCAAGGTGACGGAGCTGACCGCCCTGCTGCTGCTGCTGGCCCTGCTGGTGGTGCTGCTCACCGAGCTGCCGTCGGAGGTCTTCTCCCCGGCGTCGAAGAGCTTCTTCTTCGCCATCGGGGCCATCGGCGCCTGGCGCTACTCCTGGTGGTTCGTCCAGGCCCTGCGCTCGGTATGGTACAACCGGCGCATCTTCCCGCGCCTCCGGGCCGCGGCGGATGCCGCGGGGGACGCCGCCAAGCCCAGCGAGCTGTACGTGCTGTGCACCTCGTTTCGCATCGACCCCGATGTCACCTATCAGGTCTACGAAGGGCTGGTGCGCGAGGTCGGCGACTACGGGGTGCCGACGACGATCTTCGCCTCGCTGTCCGACCGCACCGACGTCGACATCATCACCCACGTGATGGAAGACCTCGGCTGGCCGGACAACGTCGAGCTCCGCTACATGTTCCAGAAGGGCGACGGCAAGCGTTCGGCAATGGCGGAGGTGCTGCGCGCCATCTCGCGCCGGGCGCCAGCGCCGGACGCCCTGCTGGTGTCGATGGACGGGGACATCCTGCTGGAGCCGGGCACCCTGTCGCGCTCGCTGTCCTTCTTCAAGACCAACGAGGACCTGGGGGCGCTGACCACCAACAACAGTGCCATCGTCAATGGCGGCGACGTCACCAAGGAATGGTACGACCTGCGCTATGCCCAGCGTCACCTGGTGATGAGCTCCCTGTCGGTATCGCGGCGCCTGCTGGTACTGACCGGCCGCTATAGCGCCTTTCGCCTCGACCTGGCCACGCAGCCGAGTTTCATCGAGCTGGTGGAGAACGACCATGTGGAGCACTGGCGCTTCGGCAACTTCAAGTTCCTCTCCGGGGACGACAAGTCCACCTGGTACTGGCTGCTCAAGAACGGCTGGCGGATGCTCTACCTGCCGGATGTCTACGTCTCCGGCTTCGAGGAGCTGCCGGATCGTCGGCGCTTCTTCAAGTCGACCACCGACCTGATGCGTCGCTGGTACGGCAACATGCTGCGCACCAGCGGCCGCGCGATCGCCCTGGGCCCACGCCCGATGGGCATCTTCACCTGGTGGAGCCTGGTCGATCAGCGGCTCTCCATGTGGACGACCCTGATCGGCCCCATGGTGGCGATCCTGGTGACCCTGTTCGTGCGGCCCTCGTTCATCTTCGCCTATGCGCTGTGGATCCTGTTCACGCGCAGCATCTCGACGCTGATCCTGGCCTGGCAGCGCGGCCGCTACAGCCTGCTGTGGATCCCGCTGATCTACTACAACCAGGTCTTCGGGGCGCTGCTCAAGACCTATGTCAGCTTTCGTTTCAATCGCCAGAAATGGTCGCGCCAGGGGATCTCCGCCGGCGAGCCCAGCGACCCGGTCGCGGTCAGCCGGCAGCGCCGCATGGGCCACGTGCTGCATGGGTTCTTCGTCGCCGTGATGTTCTACGTGCTGCTGCTGGCCACCGGCGTGCTGCAGCCCCCCGATCGCACGGCCATGGCCATCCTGCAGGGTCCGGCCCCCGGCGAGGCGCAGGCATCCCGCGAGACGCCGGGCACGGCCAACCGCTGGCTGGCGATGACCCTCGCCGATGGATCCCCGAGTGGCGCCGTCACGCTGCCGCCGGACCGCCTGAAGCTGGACGAGGGCCTGCTCGAGATCGTGGCCACCACGCAGCGCATGAGAACCGAACGCCTGTCGGGGGCGGCCGGCGACCAGACGACCACGCTGGAGATCAGCCCCGCGCTGGCCCGCCATATCCGTGACGCCAGTGGTCGCCCCCTCGACGGCAGCGGGATCGAGACCTGCAGCACGTCGCAGGGCTGCGCCCTCGAGCTCGACGACCGGGAAGTGACCCTCGTCGACCTGAACATCAGAGTGCAACCCGGCCGCTCCTGAGGACGCAGGCAGGCGCCAGGAGACCTCTCTAGGAGACACCTATGACCGACTATTACGCCGACAATCACGAACGCAGCGAACCCACACTGGGTGGGCAGCGAGATGCCGAATCGGCCCCGCAGGAGGGCCATCAGAGCGGACAGCGCCCGCAGACACCCGGCGTGGGCATCGCCCACGAGCGCCGGGACGAACGGCGCTATATCCGGGTGGCGCGGGCCTTCCAGGTCAAGATGGACGACGGCACCGTCTTCGACGGGGCCGACCTGTCACAGGGCGGCTTCGCGATCCGTACCGAGCGTCCCATCCGCACCGGGGCCAAGATCAAGGCCTCGCTGCTGATCCTGGCGGGCGGCGCCGAACTGACCATCCCCGTGTCCGCCGAGTGCCGGCATTGCACAGCGACGGTACAGGGCCAAGAGCATACCGCGGGCTTCGAGATCACCGATATCAGCCCGGGCCACCTCGAACTGCTGCGCCGGGTGGTCCGCGCGAGCCTGAGCGGCCGCGAGGTCGACGTGGAAGGGCTGATGGCCGGCGAGGATCCCCAGACGCCGCGCAAGCGCCGGACCAGTACGGGCATGTCCGCTCCCCAGTCCGCCCAGCGCCCGCCAAAGCCGATGGGGCGCTACGTGGCGCTGTTCATGGCCTTCGGCGTGCTGGCGCTGGTGGCGGCCGCCACGGCCTATCGCAACTTCATGCTGATCGAGCCGAGCTTCGCCGCGGTGACGGCGCCACGCATCGACATCCGGGCACCGGGGCCGGGCATCCTCCAGGCCCACGATCTCCAGGCCGGCGACCGGGTGGAGCGCGACGCCAAGCTGACCAGCGTCAAGAACGTCGACCTGGAATCTGACCTGATCCTGGCCAAGGCGGCCCAGAACTACAACAGCAAGCTGATCGAGAACCTGCAGAACAACATCGACTCCGGCGCCAACCAGGTCAGCCTGGCCAACTCCGCCAAGCCGGCCAACGGCGAGTCGGTGAGCTTCGAGACGGTGTCGCCGGAGATCGCCCAGGCCCGCATCGACCAGTTCGAGACGGCCCGGGATTTCCAGAACTCGCGCATCACCGCCCTCGAGGCCCGTCAGTCCCAGAACGAGATCTACAGCCCCTGCAACTGCCTGGTGGCCTGGGCCCTGAGCAGCTCCGACGGGACCTATATCAACGAGAGCGAAAAGATCATGACGCTCATCCGCACCGGCGAGAACGACATCATGGTCGAGGCGCTGGTGCACATGGACGACATCGACAACATCGATCCCAACCAGAAGGCCTACATCTCGCTGCCGCACACCTCGGGGCCGATCAGTGCCCGGGTCCGCAGCGTGGCCCTCGACATCGAGCGCCAGCCGCGTGCCGGCTTCCCCAGCTGGGTCCGCCAGCAGCAGAACGTGGCCAGCGTGCTGCTGGTGCCGGAGAAGCCGCTGCCGGCTGACGCCGTGGGTACCCCGGTCGACGTCCGCTTCACCGAGGCCCCGCTGATCGGCACCACTGCCGAGTGGATCTGGCAGGGCGGGCGCGCCGTTGGCCAGCTGTTCGGTGGCGTCATCGACCTGTTCACCGGCGACGAGCAGGACGCCCAGAACAGCGGCAACCTCAGCCAATCGGGCTAAGCCCGTTCATACCGTACGCCAGCTCATGACCACGGCCGCCCGTCGGGCGGCCCCGACCGGAGCCCGACATGTCTTACGACACCCTTCCGAACGGTAAGCGTCACTGCGCCATGCTGATGATGGCCCTGCTCCCCGGCCTGGCCGCCCCGGCCATGGCCAAGAGCGATGAAGGCAACAACCTGTCGATCCCCAGCGAGGCGGCCTGCTCGACCCGCTATCCCCTGGTCGCCTCTCCCGCGCCCGCGCCGCAGGCCGAGGATGCCAAGTCCGCCGTGCGTGACGGCTTCGGCACCCAGCGGGACTGGGGCACCGAGGACAACGTCGCGCTGCTCTCGGCCGGCGAGACCGGCCTCAACGAGCCCGGCCTGCGGATCCGTTACCCCGCAGGCACCTCGTCCCCCGGCGATACCGAGAAGGGCGGCGCCGGCTTCTATGCCGCACCCGACGCCCTGGCCGGGGCAGAACGCGCCTGCCTGCAGTACCGGGTCCGCTTCGAGCCGGGCTTCAATTTCGTCAAGGGCGGCAAGCTGCCGGGCCTGTTCGGCGGCGAGGCGCCCAGCGGCGGCGAGGAAGCCGACGGCGAGAACGGCTTCTCGATGCGCTACATGTGGCGCAAGCACGGCCAGGGCGAACTCTACGAGTACGCCGTCAACCAGGACGAGGAGTATGGCAAGTCGGTGGGCCGGGGGCTGTGGAGCTTCCCCACCGGGCAGTGGGTGACCCTCGAGCAGGAGATCATCCTCAACGACCCCGGCCAGGCCAATGGCATGGCCCGCGTGTGGGTGGACGGGCGACCGATCCTCGAGCAGCGGGGCATCACCTATCGCACCAGCGAGGCAGTGACCATCGACGGCCTGATGTTCTCCACCTTCTTCGGCGGGAATGGCAAGGACTGGCGTACGCCCCGTGACCAGCATGCCGACTTCGCCGGCTTCCGGGTCTACGCCCCCCGGTCCTGACCGACCCGACGGGCCGTGCCGACGGCCCGTCCCGACACCGCTTCACAAGGAGCTCCGATGCCCATGACCCAGTTCACCGGCCTTCGCCGCGCCGCCCTGCCCCAGCGTCTGCTCTCGGGCCTCTCCCTGGCCCTGTGCGGCCTGGGCGCGGCAGGGATCCCCGCGGCACAGGCGATGACGCTCGAGGAGCGAGCCGAGCTCGACCTCTCCGAGTACAAGGTGACGGCGCCGGATGCCTCGTACTTCGATGTCGAGGCGCGCATGGCGCTGTTCGAGGACGTCGACAACCCCATCCTGCTGCAGGAAATCGACCAGCTGTCGACGGGCACCAGCTGCGAGCAGCTGCTGGAGTACAAGCCAATCGACACGCGCATGCGGATCCCGGGCTACTATCCCAGCCCCGAGGAATGGGAGCTGGCCTCGGAGCCACTGTTCCAGTTCGAGGACAACGTCTCGCTGCTCGCCGGCAGCTACGTGGCCACCGGCGACGACTACTACGCCGAGTGCCTGGTGCGCTTCCTCGACAAGTGGGCCCAGGACGAGGCGCTGACCAATTTCTACTACGACTCCATGGAGCCCCAGGCCTGGTTCGCCACCGAATCGATGATCTTCGCGGCCGCCATGGCCTACTCGGTGATCCGTCCCGGGTTCGAGGGCATGCAGGAGGAACGCCAGCGCATCGAGACCTGGCTCAACACCCTGGCCCACCAGCACTCGGACATCCAGGGACAGGCGGGCAACAGCTGCTGCAACAACCACTTCTACCGCCGCGCCCTCTACGCCACCATGGTCGGCGTGCTGACCGAGGACAACGAGCTGTTCCGCTTCGGCGTCAGCGCCATCTATTCCGCGCTTCACGACATCACCGAGGAAGGTGCCCTGCCCATGGAGGTGGCCCGCGGCCGGCGCGCGACGCACTACCAGAACTATGCCGTGCTCTACCTGATCACCAACATGCAGGTCATCGCGCGCCAGGGATACGACATCTTCGAGCTGGAGGTCGAGGGCAACACCATCCATGAGGCCGTCGACTTCGCCCTGGAGATCTTCGAGAATCCCGCCGCCCTGGGCGACATGGCGCCCCTGGAGCAGTACACCGGCTTCCTGAAGGACAACCAGTACTTCTCCTGGATGGAAATCTACCAGACCCGCTACCACGACCCGCAGATCGCCGAATTCATCCGCAGTGTGCGGCCCATCTACAACCGCAGTGCCGGGGGATACATCACGCTCTACTTCATGGAACCCGATGCGCAGCGGAATATCGTCATGGATGAACAGCAGCGCGAGGACGCCGCGTTCAAGGGCCTGGGCGAGGAGTGATCGCTCCCCCGCCGCCCCCATCCATTACATTGAGGCAGACCGATACCATGACCAAGACCATACTCACACTCCCGCGCACCGGCCAGTCTCCCGGACTGCGACTGGCCGCCTCGGCCGGCCTGCTGGTCTGGCTGAGTGGCTGTGCCGCGCTCCAGCAGCCCGACCCCCATGTCAGTGGGCCTCCCTCCGCCAAGTACGAGGACTGGTTCGACGGCGGCCAGCCACGCAACCTGAAATGGATGCACAAGAACACCCTGGAGAAGGCCGACCAGCTGCTGGAGGCGGGGAAGCCCTACGAGGCCATCGCCCAGATCGAGTCGCTGATGCAGCAGGGCCTGCCCCAGGCCTACTACGAGATGGGCAAGATCTTCGATCAGGGCAAGAGCGTGGAACCCGATCCGGCCCGCGCGGCGATGCTCTATTCCGAGTCCATCAAGACACCGTCCTACATCCTCGGTCACGCCTCCCTGAACCTGGCCACGCTGTATCGCGAAGGAAGAGGCGTCGAGCGTAACGACGTGCTGGCCTACCACCTGCTCCAGCAGGCCATGGACGAGGAGGTCGGCGCACGGGCCGAAGTCGCCCTCGCCGAACTCCTCGCCGAGGGCGGCCAGGGCGTCAGTGCCGACCCGGCACTGGCCGCCTCGCTGTACCGCAAGGCCGCCGAGGCCGGCAACGAGGCGGCCCTGCAGGCCCTCGCCGAGGCCCATCGCCCCGGGGGGTGGCTGAAGGCGGACCCGAGCCGGGCCCAGGAGTATGCCCAGCGCTATGCCGAGGTGCTGGAGCGGCGTGCCGGCAACGGCGACGTGGACGCCATGGCCAAGCTCGCCGGCCTGTTCAGTCCCGACGGCCTGCTGGGCGACCAGCCCCAACGGCGCATGCACTGGCTGACCAAGGCTGCCAACGCCGGCGATTCGGACGCCCTGAGCAAGGCCGGTCGCGCCCTGCTGGAGGGCGACAATCCGCGCCAGGGCCTGACGATGCTCGAGCAGGCCGCCCAGAACGGCGACGTCGGTGCCATGGAGACCCTCGGCAAGGCGCTGCTGGAGGGCAACGGCATCCCCCGGCGTCCCGACCAGGCCCAGCACTGGCTGAGCGCGGCCATCGCCCAGGATTCCGTCGATGCCAAGGTCACCCTGGGACGTGCCCTGCTGACCGGCGAGGGCATCCCCGCCTATCCGCAGCGCGGCGTCGAGCTCCTCGAGGAGGCCGCCGCGCAGGACGACGGTCTGGCCCTGGCGCTGCTCGGCAGCTACTACCTCGACGACGAGAACAAGGCCAGCCAGCCGCTGGTGGCCCTCGACTACCTGAAGCGCGGCCACCAGTTGGGCCACCCCTATGCCACCCAGCAGCTGGGGGAGCTCTACCTGGAGGGACGCGGTATGCCGGCGGACGGCCAGAAGGCCGCCATGCTGCTCAACGAGGCCGCCGACCAGGGACAGACCGCCGCCCTGCGCATGCTGGGCGAGGCCTACATGGAAGGCGAGGTACTGCCCTATCACCCGTCCAAGGCGGAAGAGTTGTTGACCCGGGCGGTGGAGAGCGGTGACGTCTCCGCCATGACCGCCCTCGGCCAGGGCTACCTCGAGGGCACCCTCAAGGAGCGCCGTCCGTCCCGTGGCCTGGCCCTGCTGGAACAGGCGGCCCGCAAGGGCGACGCCTACGCCATGGTGGTGCTGGGCCGGGCCTACCGCAAGGGCGACGGCGTCCCCCGCGACCTCCAGCAGGCCCAGCAGTGGCTGACCCGGGCCCGGGACGCCGGCCATTCCTCGGCCGAGGATGCCCTGGCCCAGCTGCGCTACGACCAGGGCGAGGCCGGTGACATCGAGGCGCTCGTCAAGGCCGCCGAGGATGGCCATCCCGGCTCCATGGCGAGCCTCGGCGAGGCCTTCCTCAACGGCCGCGGCGTCCAGCAGAACCTGCGCCAGGCCCGCATCTGGCTGCAGCGGGCCGCTTCCGAGGGGCATCCCGGCGCCGCCGCCGACCTGGGCCGCATGTACCTCGAGGGCCAGGGCGTCCAGCGTGACCCGGCCAAGGGCGCCCGCTACCTGCAAAGCGCGGCCGCCAGCGGCCATGCCGGGGCCCGCGCCGACCTGGGCGAGATCCTGCTCACCGGCCGGGGGCTGCCCGCCGATCCCGAGCGGGGCATGCGCCTGCTCGAGCAGGCCGCCGCCAACGGCCACGACGGGGCACGCCTCGCCCTGGCCGAGGCGCTGCTCAAGGGCGAGCATGTCGCCCAGGACACCCAGCGCGGGCTCGAACTGCTGCGCGGTGCCGCCGAAGCCGGCGACGACTATGCGGCCCAGCTGCTGGGCGAGGCCTACCTGGAGGGCAATGGCGTGACCGCCGATCCGCAACAGGCCAAGACCTGGCTCGGCCGGGCCAGCGAGGCGGGCAACCTGTCGGCCCAGACCCTGCTCGGCACGGCCCTGGTACGCGGCGACGGGGGCATGACCCCGGATCCCGCCCGCGGCCGCCGCCTTCTCGAGCAGGCCGCCGAGCAGGGCCATGCCGGTGCGCAGGCCACCCTGGGCCGGGAGCTGCTGCGCGGCGAGAACCTCGAGCAGGATCGTCGCCAGGGAGCCGACTACCTGCTGGCCGCCGCCCGCCAGGGACACGAGACCGCGCGCCTGGCGCTGGCCAAGGCCTACCTCACGGCCAACGGCCTGGAGAACGCCAACCGCGAGCAGGCCATGCTGTGGCTCAACGAGGTGATGGACGGCGACAGCGAGATGGCTGCGCAGACGCTGCACGACCTGCTGTCCGACGAGGCCGCCATCGACGCCCTGCAGCAAGTCTCCGCCGAAAGCTGAAACCGGGGGGAGCCCCGCTCCCCCTCCCCGCCAAACGCAACAGGCCGGCAGTTACCTGCCGGCCTGTTGACGTCTGGGCTCGGGGCGGACGGATCAGCCGCCGAAGGGATTGCGCAGCACGATGGTCTCGTTGCGGTCCGGCCCGGTGGAGATGATGTCGATGGAGGTCCCCACCTGCTCCTCGAGGAAGCTGATGTAGGAGCGGGCATTGGCGGGCAGGTCCTCGACGCGCTTGATGCCCAGGGTCGACTCGCTCCAGCCCGGCAGGTCCTGGTAGACCGGCTCGATGGCCTCATAGCCCTCGGAGTCCACCGGGGTGTCCAGCACGTCGCCATCCTTGCTGCGATAGCCCACGCAGACGCGGATGTTCTCCAGGCCATCGAGCACGTCGAGCTTGGTCAGGCAGATCCCCGAGACGGAGTTGATCTGCACGGCATGGCGCAGGGCCACGGCGTCGAACCAGCCACAGCGGCGCGCCCGGCCGGTGGTGGCGCCGAACTCGTGGCCCTTCTCGGCCAGGTGACGGCCATGCTCGTCGAAGAGCTCGGTGGGGAAGGGACCGGAGCCCACCCGGGTGGTGTAGGCCTTGGTGATGCCCAGCACGTAGTCCAGGTAGAGCGGGCCGACGCCGGAGCCGGTGGCGGTCCCGCCGGCCGTGGTGTTGGAGCTGGTGACAAAGGGATAGGTGCCGTGGTCGATGTCCAGCAGCGAGCCCTGGGCTCCCTCGAAGAGGATGTTGTTACCGGCCTTGCGCACCTCGTGGACCAGGCTGACGGCATCGCAGACCATCGGCCGCAGTTCCTCGGCCATGGCCATGGCATCGTCGAGGACCTGTTGGAAGTCCACCGCGGCCTCGCCGTGGTACTGGGTCAGCACGAAGTTGTGGTAGTCCAGCACCTCGCCGAGCTTCGAGGCGAAGCGCTCGCGGTGCAGCATGTCGCCCAGGCGCAGGCCGCGACGCGCCACCTTGTCCTCATAGGCCGGGCCGATGCCGCGCCCGGTGGTGCCGATCTTGGCCACGCCGCGGGCCTTCTCGCGCGCCTGGTCGAGGCGCACGTGGTAGGGCAGGATCAGCGGGCAGGCCGGCGACAGCCGCAGGCGCTCGCGAACCGGCACGCCCTTGGCTTCCAGTTCGCGGATCTCCTCGATCAGCGCTTCCGGCGACAGCACCACGCCGTTGCCGATCACGCAGGTCTTGTCGGGACGCAGGATGCCGGAGGGAATCAGGTGCAGGACGGTCTTCTCGCCGTCGATGACCAGGGTATGGCCGGCGTTGTGTCCGCCCTGGAAGCGCACGACCGCATCGGCGGATTCGGTCAGCAGATCGACCACCTTGCCCTTGCCTTCGTCACCCCACTGGGTGCCCAGTACGACTACGTTCTTGCCCATAGTGCTCTCGTCTCTCGTTGCTGCGCCGCCGGCTGTCGGGCCGGTGTCGATATCGTGTCTGCCTGACCGTTCAGGCCTGATCGGTGGACGGCTCCAGGGGCGCCACCTGCCAGCCGCCGTCGGCCTGGACCAGGCGTCGATGGCAGCGATGTTCCGCGGGGCCGGTGCGCTGCCCCGGCAGCGCCTGGACGACCCGTTCGCCCTGCTGACGCAGGGCATTGATGACCTCCGCCAGGCCGTCTCCCTCGACCGGCGCCCAGATGCCGTCGTGACGCGGCTCGCTGGGCACCAGGGTGGCCAGCAGCTTGAGCTCCAGGGAGAAGCCGGTGGCCGGCCGGGCCCGGCCGAAGGCGCGCCCGGTGTCATCGTAGCGACCGCCCTTGGCCAGCGCCTGGCCATAGCCGGGCACGAAGGCGGCGAACATCATCCCGGTGTGATACTGGTAGCCACGCAGCTCGGCCAGGTCGAAGTAGAGGTCGACCTCGGGATGCTCGGCGGCCACGCCCTGATGGAGGGTCCGCAGCTGATCCAGCGCCGCGCCCACCGGCTGGGGGGCCTCGGCGAAGGCCTCGCGGGCCTCGTCGAGCACCTCGGGGCCGCCATGCAACTCGCCCAGGGCACGGAACATGGCCGCCAGTGCCGGGTCCGCCACACAGGCCTCGACCTGGGCGGCCAGTTCCCCCGGCGACTTGAGCTCGAGGGCCTCGAACACCGCCTTCTCCTGCTCGGGAGTCAGGTCGGCGGCCTGCACCAGGCTGCGATAGATGCCGATATGACCGATCGCCAGGTGGACCTCGCCGGCACCGGCGGCCTGCAGGCTGGCCAGCGCCAGGCGCAGGATCTCCACGTCGGCCTCCAGACCGGCATGGCCGAACAGCTCGACCCCGACCTGCACCGGGCTGCGCCCGCCCTGGTACTGGTCGGGCTTGGCCCGCAGCACGGTGGTGCAATAGCACAGTCGTACCGGCCCCTGGCGCTTGAGCGAGTGAGCATCCATGCGCGCCACCTGGGGCGTCACATCGGCGCTGACACCCATCATGCGCCCGGTCATCTGGTCGGTCAGCTTGAAGGTCTGCAGATCCAGCTCGGTGCCGGTACCGGTGAGCAGGGAGTCCAGGAACTCCACGGGGGGCGGCATCACCTGATCGTAGCCCCAGCGGTGGTAGAGGTCGAGCAACGCCCGGCGCAGCTCCTCCATGCGGCTGGCTTGGGGCGGCAGCACCTCGTCCATGCCGTCGGGCAGCAGCCAGCGGTCAGCGATGGTCATGTCGTTCTTCCTGCAAGACGGTGATTGGCCTTCGGCAAGCCTCGCGGCATGACGTGGCAGGAGTGCCGGAGGGGGATTGCCGGGAGTGGAGAGGCCACAAAAAAACCGGGCCACGCCCGGTTACAGGAGTCTATCACGTTTGGGGGCGGGATGAACCCCATGAGGGGCGGCGCGGGCCGCCCCTCATGGCCGTCACTGCCCGGACTGGGGCGTGGGGCTCTTGAGGTACTGGAAGAAGTCGCTGGAGGGATCCAGCACCAGCATGTTGCCATCGCCCCGGAAGCTCGACCGGTAGCCCTCGAGGCTGCGCCAGAAGGAGAAGAACTCCTCGTCCTTGCCGTAGGCATCGGAGAAGATGGCCGCCGCCTCGGCATCGCCCTCGCCGCGCAGCGTCTGGGAGCGCTCATTGGCCTGGGCCAGCAGCACCTGACGACGACGGTCGGCGTTGGCGCGGATGCGCTCGGACTCTTCCTGGCCCTGGGCACGCCACTCGCGGGCCTCCCGCTCGCGCTCGGAGCGCATGCGATCATAGACCGCCGAGGAAACGTCCTCGGGCAGGTCGATGCGCTTGACGCGGATGTCGAGGATCGCCACGCCGAGTTCCTCGCGCATCAGCTCATCGAGATCCTGGGTGGGGCCGGTCATCAGCTCGTCGCGCTTCTCGGAGATGATCTGCTGCAGGTTCAGGCGACCGAACTCGTTACGCAGACTCTCGTCGACACGCGGCTGGATCAGGCGCACCGCCTGCATCTCGTCACCGGCCGTGGCCTCGTAGTAGCGGGTCGGGTTGATCACCTGCCACTTGACGTAGGAGTCGACGATCACCGCCTTCTGCTCGAGGGTCAGGTAGCGGCTGGCATCGGTGTCCAGGGTCAGCACCCGAGTGTCGAACTTGCGGATCGTCTGGGTGATCGGGATCTTGAAGTGCAGCCCGGGCTGGATGTTCTCCTCGATCACCTCGCCGAAGCGCAGCTTGACCGCCCGCTCGGTCTCGTCGATCACGTAGAGGCTATTGCTGGCCAGCCAGGCCACGGCGGCCAGGCCGCCCACGATGAGCAGGGATCGGTTGTTGATCATCATTAACGGCCCTCCCTGCGGATTCCGTTGCTGCTGGAGTTGCGGTTGCTGCTGTCACCGGAAGACTGGGTGGCACGCAGGCGCTCGAGGAGCTGGGGATCCAGCGCCTCCTCGTCGATGTCGTCCTGGCTGCCGGCGGCCCCGGCGGTGCCGGTGCGCAGGCGGTCCATCGGCAGCACCATCAACGGGCTCTCCTCGGCAACGTCCACCATGACCTTGGATGTCTCGCCGTAGACCTCGGAAATGGTGTCGAGGTAGAGGCGCTCGCGCATGATTCCCGGCGCGTTCTGGTACTGGGTCAGCAGCGCATTGAAGCGGTTGGCCTGACCGCGGGCCTCGGCGACCACGGACTCGCGGTAGCCCTGACCCTGCTCGACGATGCGCTGGGCCTGGCCCTGGGCGGCCGGGATCACGGCATTGGCATAGGCCATGGCCTGGTTGATGGTGCGCTGGCGATCCTCGCGGGCGCGGATGACGTCATCGAAGGCATCCTGGACCGCATCGGGCGGCGAGGTGGACTCGACGTTGAGGGTCTGGATGAGGATGCCGGTGCCGTAGCTGTCCAGGTAGGATTGCAGGCGGCTGGAGACCGCGGTACCGAGAATCTCGCGGCCCGATGTCAGGATGTCGATCATGTCGGTGCCGCCGACCACGTGACGCAGGGCGGAGTCCAGGGCGTTCTCGAGGGAGAGTTCGGGGTTGCGCACGTTGAGCACGTAGCCACGGGGATCGGCAACCTGGTACTGCACCGACATCTCCACGGAGACGATATTCTCGTCCTGGGTCAGCATCGACTGGGTCTGGGTGATCGAGCGCACCCGGGTCACGTTGACCATGCGCACGTCATCGATCAGCGGCGGGTTCCATTGCAGGCCGGGCGTGACCACTTCCTGGAACTTGCCGAAACGCAGCACCACGCCACGCTCGGACTGGTCGACCAGGTAGAAGCCGGAAGCCGCCCAGATGGCGAGCGCCACGATCAGCAGCAGCCCCGGCAGGGCAAAGGCGTTGCGCGGCTTGCCGCCGCCCGAGCCGCCACTGCCGCCGCGCTTGCCGCGACCGCCCAGCATGTTGTTGAGCTTGTCCTGAAACTTCTTCAGGGCCTCGTCGAGGTCGGGAGGGCCCTGGTTGCCACCGCCCTTGCCTCCACCGCCGTTGCCGCCACGGCGCCCTCCCCCGCTCCAGGGGTCGTGCTGGTTGCCGCCACCGGGCTCATTCCAGGCCATACGTCGTCTCCACTCTGCGTTGCGTTCCACCGTGCCGCGTCGCCGGGCGGTGGGCATCGGTTGCGATCCTTGTGGCGCCGGCCACTGCCGGCGCCCGAAGGCGACTCATTGTTCCCACACGGGACGATCCTGCAGTTCCTCGGGCAGGTAGTCGTCGGCACGCTCGCCGAGGCGTGCCATCAGCTGCAGGAAGTCACGCCGCGGCAGGCGGACCTCCAGCAGGGTGCGGCCCTGGTCGTCGAAGCGTTCCTCGCGTACCGCGCCCAGTTCGTGCAGCCCGGCCCGCAGCTTGCCCTGCTCCGGAGCCAGGGTGACGTCGAAATCGATGATGTCGTCGGCCAGGCACTCGGAGAGCGCCTGCTCGAGCAGCTCGAGCCCCCGGTTCTGCTGGGCGGAGAGCCACACCACCTCGGGGCGTCCCTCGCCGTCGCGCTCAATGCGCGGGGCGCTGTCGAGCAGGTCGATCTTGTTCATCACCTTGAGCGTCGGCACGTCCAGGGCGCCGATCTCGTCCAGCACCCCCTCCACCTGATCGACATTGAGCTCGCGGTCCGGGTCGGCCGCATCGATCACATGGACCAGCAGGCTGGCCTCGGCGGCCTCCTGCAGGGTGGCCTGGAAGGCCTCCACCAGCTTGTGAGGCAGGTGCCGGATGAAGCCCACGGTATCGGCCAGCACCACCGGCCCCACATCCTCGACCTCCAGGCGCCGCAGCGTGGGGTCGAGGGTAGCGAAGAGCTGGTCGGCCGCATAGACCCGCGAGGCGGTCAGAGCGTTGAAAAGCGTCGACTTGCCGGCGTTGGTGTAGCCGACCAGGGACACGCTGGGAATCTCGGCCCGGGAACGCGCCCGACGGTTCTGACTGCGCTGGCTGCGCACCTTGTCGAGGCGCTTGTGGATCGCCTTGATGCGCCCGCGCAGCAACCGGCGGTCGGTCTCGAGCTGGGTCTCCCCCGGCCCGCGCAGGCCGATGCCACCCTTCTGCCGCTCCAGGTGGGTCCAGCCACGTACCAGTCGGGTCGACATGTACTCCAGCTGGGCCAGCTCCACCTGCAGCTTGCCCTCGTGGGTCCTCGCTCGCTGGGCGAAGATATCGAGGATCAGGCCGGTGCGGTCGAGCACGCGGCACTTGAGCGCCTGCTCGAGGTTGCGTTCCTGGGAAGGGCTCAGGGCGTGGTTGAAGATCACCAGTTCGGCGTCATGGACCGCCAGGGCCTCGCGCAGCTCCTCGACCTTGCCGGAGCCGATGAAGGACCGCGGGTCAGGCCGACCACGGCTGCCACTGAGCAGAGTGGCCGGCTCCGCGCCGGCCGAGCGCACGAGTTCCAGGAACTCGCCGGGGTCTTCGCGCTCCTGCTCGTCCTGGAAATCGACATGGACGAGCACCGCCGTCTCGCCGGCGTCGGGTCGTTCAAAAAACAATCAATACCTCACGCGTTGCTGTCCGACGGCGCAGGGGCGTCAGGGGCCGGCAGGCGCACGTTGCGCGACGGCACGACCGTGGAGATGGCATGCTTGTAGACCATCTGACTGACGGTGTTACGCAGCAGGATGACGAACTGGTCGAAGGACTCGATCTGCCCCTGCAGCTTGATGCCGTTGACCAGGAAGATCGATACCGGAATGCGCTCCTTGCGCAGGATGTTCAGGTACGGATCTTGAAGGGACTGCCCTTTGGACATGTTGCTCTCCCTGAATTGTCTCTTGGGTGGATAGGGTTTGCAGTGCTCGCCCCGGGCAGGGACGACACGGGTTAACCATCGGGCCTGTTCAAACGGCCACTCGAAACGCTCATCTTACGCTAACTACCGAATTCGCGCACCAGTTTCAGGACCTCGCCGAGGGGATCGTCGCCCAGGGTGTCGACCCACTGCAGTCCCGGCCAGCGCCGCATCCAGGTGAGCTGTCGCTTGGCCAGCTGGCGGGTGGCGACGATGCCCCGGTGGCGAAACGTCTCCCGATCGACGTGGCCATCCAGGTACTCCCACCCCTGACGATAGCCCACGCTCTTCATCGAGGGCAGCTGCGGGTGCAGGTCACCTCGAGCGCGCAGTCCCGCCAGCTCGTCCAGGAAACCCGCCTCGAGCATGGCATCGAAGCGCCGCTCGATACGCTCGTGCAGCACGCCTCGATCGGCAGGGGCAAGACCTATCGACAGCGTGCGCCAGGGAAAGGTTTCCGGGCGCTGCTCCTCCCAGAGTGCGGTGAGCGACCGGCCACAGACCCGGTAGACCTCGAGGGCCCGCATCAGGCGCTGGGGATCATGGGGGTGGATGCGCGCCGCGGCCGCGGGGTCAACCCGAGCCAGTTCCGCGTGGAGACCGGCCAGGCCAAGGCGTTCGGCGTCGCGAGCCAGCTCGGCGCGTACCGCCGGATCCGCCGGAGGCAGGTTGGCCACCCCCTCCCGGAGCCGCTGGAAGTACATCATGGTCCCCCCCACCAGCAGTGGCACCCGCCCGGCAGCGCTGATGGCCGACATCTCGCGGTACGCATCCTCGCGAAACTCCGCCGCCGAGTAGGCATCGGCCGGGTCGCGGATGTCGATCAGCCGATGCGGGGCCCGGGCCAGCTCGGAGGTGTCGGGCTTGGCGCTGCCGATGTTCATGCCGCGGTAGACCATCGCCGAGTCGACACTGATCAGCTCATGTCCCAGCCGTTCGTGGAGGACGATGGCGAGGTCGGTCTTGCCGGCGGCGGTGGGGCCCATCAGGAAGATGGCGGGGGGGCGGGTGTCACTCATCGTCGCTCATTGGCCGCGCAGGAACAGGCGGTCCAGCTCCTTCATGCTCATCTCGGTCCAGGTGGGCCGGCCGTGGTTGCACTGGCCGCTGCGCTCGGTGCGTTCCATGTCGCGCAGCAGGGCGTTCATTTCCTCCAGAGTCAGCTGGCGGTTGGCGCGCACGCTGCCGTGGCAGGCCATGGTGGCCAGCAGTTCGTTGATATGGGCCTCGAGCCGATCGGAGCGGCCGTAGCGCTCCAGGTCGCCGAGCATGTCGCGGATCAAGGGCTCCACGTCGGCGTCGACCAGCAGGGCCGGCACCTGGCGCACCAGCAGGGTCTCGGGGCCCGCCACGTCGAGCTCCACCCCGAGGCGCGAGAAGGCCCCGCGCTCGGCCTCGGCGGTGGCCACCTCGGCGGCGCTGGCGGCCAGCGACACCGGCACCAGCAGCGGCTGGGCCTCCAGCGCCCCGCCATGGACCTGGGTCTTCATGCGCTCGTAGACGATGCGCTCGTGGGCGGCGTGCATGTCCACCACCACCAGGCCCCGCTCGGTCTGGGCGAGGATGTAGATGCCATGGAGCTGGGCCACGGCATAGCCCAGCGGCGGGGCCCGGGTGTCGTCCGCCGCGGGCATCGCCGGGCGCGGCCGCACGGCCTGAGCCTCGCGCTCGGCCAGGGCCACGTCGGCGGCAGCCCCGCCGGCCCCGGGGGCGGCCGGCTGGGGCGTCAGCAGGCTGTCTTCGTGGTTAGGGTGCAGGGCCCGGTAGCCCTCCATGAAGGCGCGTACCCGATCGGCGGTCGGCCGTTCCGGTCCTTCCTCGCGGCCCGGCAGGGCCATGGGCTGCTGCTGCCAGCGCCCGGCGGCCTCCGCCACGCGCTGATCTCCCCCCGCCGGCATCGCCGGCTCGGCATCCTGGGGTGCCTCGACCGGGCCTGCGCCGCCCTCCTCGTGGTCGTCGCCGGGGCGGGCCTCGCCCAGCGCCCGGTGCAGGCTGGAGAACAGGAAGTCATGGACCATGCGCCCGTCCCGGAAGCGCACCTCGTGCTTGGTGGGATGGACGTTGACGTCCACCACCGTGGGGTCGACCTCGAGGTAGAGCACGAAGACCGGATGCCGGCCGTGGAACAGCACGTCCCGATAGGCCTGGCGGATGGCATGGGCGACCAGCCGGTCGCGGACCACCCGGCCATTAACGAAGAAGTACTGCTGGTCGGCCTGGGCCCGCGAGTGGGTGGGCAGCCCCACCCAGCCCCACAGGCGCAACCCGCCGACCTCCAGGTCGAGGTGCAGGGCATTCTCCAGGAAGGCCTTGCCAAGCAGCGCCTGGAGACGCCGCTCATGGCCGACCAGGTCATCTCCGGGGCGCAGCTGATGGACGGTCTTCTGGTTGTGGCGCAACACCCAGCCGATATCCAGCCGCGACAGCGCCTGACGACGAAAGGCCTCCTCGACATGGCCGAACTCGGTCTTCTCGGTGCGCAGAAACTTGCGCCGCGCCGGGGTATTGAAGAACAGATCGCGCACCGTCACCGAGGTCCCTCGGGGATGCGGTGAGGGCGAGACCCGGGGCTCCATGCGGCGCCCTTCGACTACCACCCGCCAGCCACTGGTGGGATCCTCCTCGACGTTGGACATCAGCTCCAGCCGCGAGACCGAGCTGATCGAGGCCAGGGCCTCGCCACGAAAGCCCAGGCTGGCCACCCCCTCGAGGTCATCGAGGGAGGCGATCTTGCTGGTGGCATGCCGCGACAGCGCCAGTGGCAGGTCATCCTCGCCGATGCCGCTGCCGTCGTCGCGGACCCGGATCAGTCGTGCGCCGCCGGCCTCGAGCTCCACCTCGATGCGCCGGCTGCCGGCGTCGATGGCGTTCTCGATCAGTTCCTTGACCACCGAGGACGGGCGCTCGACCACCTCGCCGGCGGCGATCTGGTTGGCGAGGCGGGGATCGAGGATCTGGATGCGTCGGGTATCGGTCATGGATCGTCGTCACTCACGAACGGGGAATGCGCAGCACCTGGCCAACCCGGATGACGTCGCCGTCGAGCTCGTTGGCCTGGCGCAGCTGGGCTACCGGCACGCCATGGCGCGCGGCGATCTCGGAGAGGGTATCCCCGGGCTGGATGCGATACTCGTTGCCGACGGTGTCGCGGCCCTGGTCGCGCTGCCAGGCCAGCAGGCTGGCCGGGGGCGGGTTACGATGGAAGTGGGCGCGGATGCCGCCAAAGATCGCCTCGACCATGCGCTGCTGGTAGCCGCCGTCGCGCAGGCGGCTCTCCTCGTCGGGATTGGAAATGAAGCCGGTCTCCACCAGCAGCGAGGGGATGTCCGGCGACTTGAGCACCATGAAACCGGCCTGCTCGACCCGGGACTTGTGCAGGTCGTTGACCCGCCCCAGCCGGTCCAGCACCTGGCCACCGATGGTCAGGGAGTCGTTGAGGGTGGCGGTCATGGTCAGGTCCAGCAGCACGCCGCGCAGCACTTCGTCCTTGTCGTCCAGGGAGAGGCTGCCGTCCACCCCGCCGATCAGATCCGCGCGATTCTCGGTGGCGGCCAGCCACTGGGCGGTCTCCGAGGTGGCGCCGCGCTGGGAGAGCGCATAGACGGAGCTGCCGTGGGGCCGCGGGCTGTTGAAGGCGTCGGCATGGATCGAGACGAAGAAGTCGGCCTTCTGCTCCCGGGCGATACGGGTCCGCTGACGCAACCCGATATAGTAGTCGCCGTCGCGGATCATCACCGCCTTGAAGCCCTCGGTCGCATCGATCAGCCGTGCCAGCCGGTTGGCCATCTCCAGCACCACGTCCTTCTCGCGTGTCCCGCTGGGTCCGATGGCCCCCGGGTCCTCGCCGCCATGCCCGGCGTCCACCGCGACGATGATGTCCCGCTTGGGGTGCGGCTGGGCGGGCTCCATGACCGGCGCCACCGTGGCCGGATCGCGGCCCTCCGCCACGGCCTCGGCCTGGGCTCGGTCGGCGGCGATCTCCTGCTCGCGGATCATCGACTCGATCGGATCGATGGGGTCTTCCACGGCGCTCTCGCCGGGATACTCGAGGTCCACGACGAGGCGATGGCCGTACTGCTCGTTGGGGGCCAGGGCGAAATGGCGAGGCTCGATCGCCCGGGACAGCTCCAGCACCACCCGCAGGTCATCGCCGTCGCGGATGCCGCTGCGCACCTCTCGGATGGCGCTGCCCTCGAGGTCGAGCCGGGCAAGATCGGCGTTGAGCCGACTGTCGCGCAGGTCGATGACCAGCCGCCGCGGATCGTCCAGGGAAAAGACCTTCGCCTCGGCCGGAGCGGAGAGATCGAAGACCAGGCGGGCATGGTCCGGCGCCGCCCACAGGCGCAGGTTGTCGACGCTGGCCGCCTCGGCCGCGCCCGGGGCAAGCAGTGCCAGCGGCCAGAGCCAGCCGAGCAGCCGGGATCGCAGGACTCCCTTCCTCATGAGGCGTCGTCACCCTCCCTGGCAAGACAGCCATCCGCCAGTGCCGGGTCGGCGGCCAGGCGTGCCAGCACCCGACGACCGTGGTCGCTGTGGGCGGTGATCAGGGCTCGACGGCCATGGCTGGCCACCTCCAGGTGGACCACCAGGTCCGGCGTGGGCAGCCAGCCCTCACCCCGGGCCGGCCACTCGATCACGCACAGAGCGTCCTCGGCCAGCAGGTCGCGCCCGCCGATGAACTCCAGCTCCTCGGGATCCCCCAGGCGATAGAGATCGAAGTGATTGACCCGGGCGGCTTCCAGCTCATAGGGCTCCACCAGGGTGTAGGTGGGGCTCTTCACCGCACCGCGATGGCCATAGGCGCGCAGGATGCCGCGAGTGAGGGTCGTCTTGCCTGCCCCCAGCTCGCCGTCGAGGTGCAAGCGACCTCGCCCCTCCAGGGCCCGCCCCAGGGCTTCGCCGAAGGCCACCTGGCGGGCTTCGTCATCGAGTCGCAGCTGCATCGTCCTCGCCCATCGTCGGGTTGACCAGAATTCGCGCACAGGATGCCAGATCGCCGGCCAGCAAGCCACGCTCTCCCCCCTCGCCGGCCGCCATGTCGGCGGCCAGGGCATGGACCACCACCCCGAGTCGGGCGGCGCGCTCCGTTGCCAGCCCCTGGGCCAGCAGCGCGCCCAGGATGCCGGAGAGCGCATCGCCCATGCCGCCGCTGGCCATGCCGGGGTTGCCGTAGGGACAGACCGCCAGGCCGGCCGGGCCCGCCACCAGGCTGCCGGCCCCCTTGAGGATCACCACGCCACCAAAGCGACGCTGCAGGGCGAGCACCGCCGCCGGCCGGTCGGCCTCCACCTCGGCGGGTTCGATGCCCAGCAGGCGCCCGGCCTCGCCAGGGTGCGGGGTGAGGATCCAGTCGTCGCGCTGCTGCCCGGTGAAGCGCGACGCCAGCAGGTTGAGGCCATCGGCATCCACCACCAGCGGGCGGGCGGCGGCGAGCGCCGCCTGGAGCATGGCCTGCCCCCAGCTGCCCTGGCCGAGGCCGGGCCCCACCACCAGCACGTCGGCCTGGCCAGGCAGTTCGCCGAGATCCGCGGCTCCGCGCACGCCGTGCACCATCACCTCGGGCCGGCGCACCAGGCTGGCGATGACGTGCTCCGGCGCCGTGGCCAGGCTCACCTTGCCGGCCCCCAAACGCGCGGCATGTTCGGCGGCCAGCAGGGCCGCCCCACCGAAGCCCGGGGCACCGCCCAGCACCAGGGCATGGCCCGCCGCGCCCTTGTGAGCGTCGCGGGCGCGCGGCGGCAGCGCCGAGGCGATCATCGCGCGGTCGAGCAGGTGGGCCGCCGGCGTCATGTCCGCCGCCACTTCCCGGGGAGCGTCGAGGGCGCGGAAGCTCACCTCGCCGGTCAGCGCCGGGGCGCGGCCGGTGTGCAGCCCCAGCTTGTCGCCGATAAAGGTGACCGTTCGATTCGCCCGCACGGCCACGCCAAGTTCGGCCCCGGTGTCGGCGTGCAGCCCGGAGGGAATGTCGATGGCCAGCACGGGACGGCCCGCGGCGTTGACGGCAGCGATGGCATCGCGCAGCTCGCCGCGCACCTCGCCGGCAAGCCCGGTGCCGAGCAGCGCATCCACCACCACCTCGCCGTTGAGCGCCAGGCCCGGCTGCCAGGGCTCGAGACCGACGCCGGCGGCGCCGGCCATGTCGGCGGCCCGGCGGGCATCCCCTGCGAGCTCTGCCACGGGCTTCACGACCACGTGCTGGACCTCGAGGCCCGCGGCGGCGGCCAGGGCCGCCAGCACATGGCCGTCGCCCCCGTTGTTCCCCCCGCCACACAGCACGCTGAGCGAGCGCGCCTCGGGCCAGGTCTCGCGAAAGGCCTGCCAGGCCGCGGCGGCGGCTCGCTGCATCAGGGCGAAGCCCTCGATGCCGGTCGCGATGGTGCGCCGGTCCAGCTCGCGGACCTGCTCGGCCCGGTAGAGCGGACGCCCCTCAAGGTGTCGGTCCTGCGACTGCCCTGCCATGCGCTGTCTCCCCTGAACGCGATGCTTTACCATGAGTGTGTCGTTTCCCCCGCCCGGCGCCAAGCGTCGCGGCGCTTTCCTGCATGGTGTTTTCTCGATCATGACCCAGCCGTCTCCCGCCGGCGACGCGCCCGACCTGGATCGCCTCGCCGAGCTGATCAAGACCTGGGGCCGCGAGCTCGGCTTCCAGCAGGTAGGCATCACCGATGTCGACCTCGCCGAGGACGAGGCCCGCCTGCAGCGCTGGCTCGACGCCGGCCACCACGGCGAGATGGGCTTCATGGCCAAGCACGGCACCAGGCGCACCCGCCCCGAGGAACTGGTGCCGGGCACGGTGCGAGTGATCAGCGTGCGCCTCGACTATCTCCCCGCCGAGGTGGAAACGACCCGGATGCTCGCTCGCCCCGACAAGGCCTATGTGTCGCGCTACGCGGTGGGACGCGATTATCACAAGCTGATGCGCAAGCGCCTGGCCCACCTCGCCAAGCGGATCGAAGACACGGTGGGGGCCTTCGGCTACCGGGCCTTCGTCGACTCCGCCCCGGTGATGGAGCGCGCCCTGGCGCGCAAGGCCGGCCTGGGCTGGGTCGGCAAGAACGCCATGCTGCTCAATCCCCGCGCCGGCTCGCTGTTCTTTCTCGGCGAACTCTACACCGACCTGCCGTTGCCGGTGGACGCGCCCTTCGAGGCCGAGCACTGCGGCCGCTGCAGCGCCTGCCGCAGCGCCTGCCCCACCGATGCCATCGTCGAGGACAAGGTCGTCGACGCGCGGCGCTGCATCTCTTACCACACCATCGAGCTGCACGGCCCCATCCCCGAGGAGTTCCGCGCCGCCATGGGCAACCGGGTCTTCGGCTGCGACGACTGCCAGCTGGTCTGCCCCTTCACCCGCTTCACCCGGACCACCCGGGAGGACGACTTCTCCCCTCGCCACGCCCTGGACCGGGCCGACCTCACCACGCTGTTCGCCTGGAGCGAGGCAGAGTTCCTGGACAAGACCGCCGGCAGCCCCATCCGGCGGATCGGCTATGAGCGCTGGCTGCGCAACCTGGCCGTGGGACTCGGCAACGCCCCCTGGAGCGAGGCGGTGGAGGCCGTCCTCAGGGCCCGCCTGCCCTACCCCTCGGACCTGGTCCGCGAGCATGTGCGCTGGGCGCTCGACCGCCAGCACGAGAAACGGCAGCAACTCATAGCCGTAAGCCGTAAGGCGTAAGCTGGAAGCTGGAAGCTGGAAGCTGGAAGCTGGAAGCTGGAAGCTGGAAGGCAGCCTCGATCCTCCACCACAGGCATCAAAGGGTATCTTCCGGCTTCAAGCTTCCAGGCGCGAAGTGCCGCTCTTCAAGCTTGCGTCCGGCGCAGCCGGGCTTATTCCTCCTCGTCGCGCTCGTCGTCCTCGAGGCGCAGGAAGGTCCGGCGGTAATGGGCCAGCTCGGCGATGGACTCCTTGATGTCGTCCATGGCCAGGTGGACGTTGCGCTTGCTGAAGCCGACCAGGGCCCCGGGGTTCCAGCGCTTGGCCAGTTCCTTGAGGGTGGACACGTCGAGGTTGCGATAGTGGAAGAAGGCCAGCAGCTCGGGCATCTCCCGTTCGAGGAAGCGACGGTCCTGGTGCACGCTGTTGCCGCACATGGGTGAAGTGCCGGGCGCGACGTGCGCTCGCAGGAAGGCGAGCGTCTGGCGCTCGGCCTCGGCGGTGTCGATGCGGCTCTCCTTGACCCGCTTGACCAGCCCCGAGGCGCCGTGGGTCTTCTGGTTCCAGTCGTCCATGGCCTCGAGCAGGCTGTCGGCCTGGTGCACGGCAAGCACCGGGCCCTCGGCAACGACATTGAGGTCGGCGTCGGTGACCAGGGTGGCCACCTCGATGATGCGCTCGCGGCTGGGGTCGAGCCCGGTCATTTCCAGGTCGATCCATACCAGGCGTTGAGCGCGCGGTTCCTGAGGGTCTTGTGTCGCGGACATGGGGCCTTCCTTGCAGGGCACCCGGCTGACGACAGCCGGGCCCGTTGATGAGTACAATGCCGCCATTGTACCGACCTTCGGGCCATCATGAGCAAACGCAAGTTGAGCCGCCAGCAGCGCTGGCGCATCGAGAAGATCCAGGCCGAACGGGCCAGGCGCGCCGAGAAGCGTGGCGACCAGGACACCGAGAAGCTCGCCGCCGGGGAATACGGTCCCGAGCAGCAGGGCCGGGTGACTGCCCACTTCGGGCGTACCCTGGAGGTGGCCCCTGCCGGCGGCGGGGAGCCGGTGCGCTGCCACCTGCGCGCCAACCTGGAGGGGCTGGTCACCGGCGACCGGGTGATCTGGCGGGCCGGCCAGGACGGCAGCGGCGTGGTGGTGGCCCGCGGGGGGCGCGACAACGTGCTGGAGCGGCCCGACGCCCGAGGCCAGCTCAAGCCGGTGGCCGCGAACATCGACCAGATCCTGGTGGTCTTCGCCGTGGAGCCCGAACCCCACGCCAACCTGATCGATCGCTACCTGGTGGCCGCCGAGGCCACCGGGATCGCCCCGGTGCTGGTGCTCAACAAGGTCGACCTGCTGCCGCCGGAAGGCGGCACCCTGCGCGGGCTGCTGGCCCGCTACGAGGCCCTGGGCTATCCGGTGGTGACCACCACCACCGCCCGGGCGGATGGCCTCGATGCCCTGCATGCGCGCCTCGCCGGGCGCACCTCGGTGTTCGTCGGCCAGAGCGGGGTGGGCAAGTCCTCGCTCATCGACCGCCTGCTGCCGGATGCGGAGCTGCGCATCGGGGCGCTGTCCGAGGACTCGCGCAAGGGCCGCCACACCACTACCACCGCCAGGCTCTACCGCATGCCGAGCGGCGGCGAGCTGATCGACTCCCCGGGGATCCGCGAGTTCGGCCTGACCCACCTGGACGAGGGCCAGGTGGCGGAGGGCTTCGTCGAGTTCCGCGAGCTGCTGGGTCGCTGCCGCTTCCGCGACTGCCGCCACCGCCAGGAGCCGGGCTGCGCGCTGATCGAGGCCGTGGACGAGGGCACGATCCATGCCGATCGCTTCGCCAGTTATCGACGCATCGTCGACAGTCTCGACGAGACTTGAGATAAAGACGAAATACCCCGAGCGAGGAGAGCGCCATGAGTTCCGAAGCCAACCTGCTGCCGCTGATCGTCGAGCCCGCGCAGCTCGCCGAGCACCTGGATGCCCCTTCCCTGCTGGTCATCGACGTGCCGCTGAGATCCGAGAGCCATGACCAGGGCCATGTGCCGGGTGCCGTCTACCTGGACTTCAAGCGCCTGCTGCGCGGCGAGGGCGAGGTGCCCAACGAGGTGCCCGACGTGGCCGCGCTGTCGCGGCTGTTCTCGTCGCTGGGCCTGACCCGGGACACCCATGTGGTGGCCTACGACGACGAGGGCGGCGGCTGGGCCGGCCGGCTGCTGTGGACGCTGGAGCTGATCGGCCATACCCGCTACTCCTACCTGAACGGCGGCCTCCACGCCTGGCGCGGCGCCGGCCTGCCACTGTCCACCGAGCCCACCACGCCGACGCCCAGCGACTACGAGGCCGAGATTCTCCACCCCGAGGTGGCCATCGACCGGGTCGAGCTCCAGGAGCGCCTGGGCGCGAAGGGCTTCGCCGTCTGGGATGCCCGCTCCCGGGCCGAATACGACGGCGAGAAGGGTGACAACCGGCGCCTTGGCCATATCCCCGGGGCGGTCAACCTCGACTGGACCGACGCCATGGACAAGGACCGCGACCTGCGCCTGCGCGACTATGCCGAGCTGATCACCGAACTCGAGGCCCTGGGCCTGACACCGGACATGGAAGTGGTCACCCACTGCCAGAGCCACCACCGCAGCGGCTTCACCTGGCTGGTGGGCAAGGCGCTGGGCTTCGAGAAGATGCGTGGCTATGCCGGCTCCTGGCAGGAATGGGGCAACCGCGACGATACCCCCATCGAAAAATAAGCTGGAAGACGCGGCTGCGCCGCTTGAAGAAGGAAGACCGGCGCTTCGCGCCTTGAAGAGGGAAGCAAGCCGCATAAGCTGTCTTCCCTCTTCCTTCTTCCCTCTTACAACTCATGTAACTGACCGGAACGCCTCCTTCGTGACCCCAGCCAAGTTGTTTGCCCTGATCCAGTACCCGCTGCCCCAGCATTTGCTCTCCCGCCTGGTGGGGCACCTCGCCGACTGCCGAGTGGCCTGGTTCAAGGACCTTGCTATCCGCGCCTTTATCCGCCAGTTCAAGGTCGACATGGGCGAAGCCCACGCGCCCGATCCCCGCACGTACCCGAGCTTCAACGCCTTCTTCACCCGGCCGCTGAAGGACGGCGCCCGACCCATCGGCGAGGGACTGATTTCCCCCGCCGATGGCACGCTCTCGCAGTTCGGCGAGATCGGCCACGGCCGGCTGATCCAGGCCAAGGGTCATGACTTCACCGCCGCCGACCTGCTGGGCGGCGACCTGGAGGCCGCCGCCCGCTTCCACGACGGCAGCTTCGCCACCGTCTACCTCTCGCCCAGCGACTACCATCGGGTGCATATGCCGGTGTCGGGCACGCTACGGGAAATGGTCTACGTGCCGGGGCGGCTGTTCTCGGTCAACGCCGCCACCACCCATCACGTGCCCAACCTCTTCGCCCGCAACGAGCGGCTGGTCTGCCACTTCGACACCGCACACGGCCCCATGGCCCTGGTGCTGGTCGGCGCCATGATCGTCGCCGCCATCGAGACAGTATGGGCCGGCCAGATCACGCCGCTCCCCCGTGGCGGGGTGCAGCGCATTCGCTTCGACACCCCGGTGCGCCTCGAGAAGGGCGAGGAGATGGGCCGCTTCAAGCTCGGCTCCACCGTGGTGATGGCCTTCGCCGAGCCGGTCGCCTTCGATCACCTCCCGCTCGAAGGCAAGGTGCGCATGGGACAGCGGCTGGGCGTCTTCGACGAGACGCTGGGTGCCAAGCCTCGCCAGGAAGAAGTGGCGAGCCCGTCCTGACCGCGGCGCCGCGGGAATGGGCACAGACTGCCTGTCGCGATTCGGCCAAGGGATAAGCGTTCCGGCACTCCTCTCGGCCGCTGCCGGGACAGGAGTTCCTAGGCTATTGGGGTGGCAAAGGCCATCACCTCGGCCACGCTGGCCTTGCCCAGCGCCAGCTGGAGCAGCCGGTCGAGGCCCAGGGCCACCCCGCTGCCCGCCGGCATGCCGGCATCGAGTGCGCCCAGCAGACGCTGGTCGATGTCCACCTCGGGCAGTCCCTGGGCGCGGCGGGCAGCGTTGTCCTCCGCGAAGCGGGCGCGCTGCTCGTTGCCATCGGTGAGCTCGTCGTAGCCGTTGGCCAGCTCCAGACCGTCCCGGTAGACCTCGAAGCGCGACGCCACCCAGGCGCCGTCCTCGGCGTCTCGGTGGCGTCGGGCCAGGGCCGCCTGGCTGGCCGGGTAGTCCACCACCACGTCGATCCCGTCACGGCCGAGGGCCGGCTCGATGACCAGACTCATCAGCAGGTCCAGGCAGTCGTCCCGGGACGCCTCCGCCATCTCCAGCCCGCCCTTCTCGGCGGCCAGCCGGCGCAGGGAGATCAGAGGCTCGCTGAAGGGATCAAGGGCCAGGGTCTCGCGGAACAGCTCGCGATAGCGGCGGCGGCGCGTCGGGCCGGGGTCTTCCGGCAGCAGGCGGCGGATCAGGACCGCGGTCTCCTCGATCAGGCCTTCCAGGTCCAGCCCCGGGCGGTACCATTCCAGCATGGTGAACTCGAGATTGTGCCGGCGCCCCACCTCGCCGTCGCGGAAGCTGCGCGCCAGCTGGAAGATGGCACCGCTGCCGGCGGCCAGCAGGCGCTTCATGTGGAACTCCGGCGAGGTCTGCAGCCAGAGCCGCTCGCGGCCCGACGGCGTGGTGGCCTCGCAGGCCAGCGAGGCCAGGTGCAGGTCGGTGCTGCCGCCATGGCCGAGCGCCGGCGTCTCCACCTCCCACACGCCGAGCTCGGCGAAGAAGGCCCGCACCTCGGCGATCAGCCGCGCCCGCTCGCGCAGGGTCGCGATCTCGGCCGTGGGCTGCCAATCCACCATCGATCGATCCTCCAGAATCACGAAGGCCACGCCAGAAACCAGCGTGGCCTTTCAAGGCAGGTCGCCCAGATAGCGCCCTCACCGAGCGATGCTCAGGGCTAGACCCTTTCCCTACGGGCCTTCGCACTTCCCACATCCCGGTGGGTCGCAAGGCGATTCCCGGGTAAGGCAGCGGAGTTTAGCAGCGCTGAATGAGCAAGCCGTCCCAGGACTCAACGCCGTATGAGCGAGCGCAGGAAGGGCCAGGCATCAGGCGCGGGACACGTACTCGCCGGTGCGCGTATCCACCTTCAGCACTTCGCCCTCGTTGATGAACAGCGGCACGCGTACCACGGCGCCGGAGGAAAGGGTCGCCGGCTTGGAGCCGCCCTGGGCGGTGTCCCCCTTGAGGCCCGGATCGGTCTCGGTGACCTCGAGCTCGATGAAGTTGGGCGGCGTGACGTTGATGACGTTGTCGTTCCACAGGGTCACGGTGTAGGCGACCTGCTCCTTGAGCCACTTCTCGGTGTCGCCCAGGGCCTTCTTCTCCACCGGGTACTGCTCGAAGGAGCCGTCGGTGAGCATGAAGTACCACATCTCGCCGTCGTTGTAGAGATACTCCATCTCCAGCTCGAGGACGTCGGCGCCCTCCAGGGATTCGCCGGACTTGAAGGTCCGCTCCCAGACCCGGCCGGTCATCAGGTTGCGCAGCTTGACCCGGTTGAAGGCCTGGCCCTTGCCCGGCTTGACGTAGTCGTTCTCGAGGATGGCGCAGGGATCGCCATCCAGCATGACCTTCAGACCGCCCTTGAATTCGTTGGTAGAATAGTTCGCCATGATGCTTTACCCATATTCGAGCGCGCCGCCGGCCGAAGCCGAGGGCGCGCGATGCAAGATGATTGTCGTCGAGGGCCATGCCCTCGCCCATATTGACTGGTGTGTCGCATGATAACCCGAAGCCCCGTCCCTTTGCAGCGTCAGGCACCCGAGGCCGCCGGCGGCCACTGGCAGACGCAGCTCAGCGGTGCCGTGCGCGACCCCCGGGAGCTGTGCCGGCGACTGGAACTGGCGCCGGCCTGGTGGCCCGGGGCCGAGACCGGCCATGGGCTGTTCGCGGTGCGCGTGCCCGAGGCCTACCTGGCGCGCATCCGCCCCGGCGACCCCCATGACCCGCTGCTGCGCCAGGTGCTGCCGCTCGACGCGGAGGCCCGCCCGACCCCCGGCTACGTGACCGATCCCCTGGAGGAGGCCGAGCACACCCCGAAGCGCGGCCTGATCCACAAGTACGCCGGTCGGGTACTGCTGATCGCCAGCCCCGCCTGCGCGGTGAACTGCCGCTACTGCTTCCGCCGTCACTTCCCCTACGAGGAGAACGCGCCCTCGCGCTCCCAGTGGGACGAGACCCTGGAGTACCTGCGCGGCGACGGCTCCATCCGCGAGGCCATCCTCTCGGGCGGCGATCCCCTGGCGGCCAGCGACCGCCAGCTGGCCTGGCTGGTGGCCCGCCTCGAGGCCATCCCCCACCTCAAGCGCCTGCGCATCCACACCCGCCTGCCGGTGGTGATTCCCGACCGCATCGACGAGGCCCTGCTCGCCTGGCTCGGCGGCACCCGCCTGCAGGCGGTCATGGTACTGCACATCAACCACGCCCAGGAGATCGACGAGGCGGTGATCGCGGCCTGCCGGCGCCTGCGCGAGGCCGGCGTGACCCTGCTCAACCAGAGCGTGCTGCTGCGCGGTGTCAACGATGACATCGACACCCTCGCCGCGCTCTCCGAACGGCTCTTCGAGGCGGGCGTGCTGCCCTACTACCTGCACGTGCTCGACCCGGTGGCCGGCGCCGCGCATTTCGAGGTGGACGACGACGAGGCCCGGGCCCTGGTGGCAGCGCTGCGCCGGGAACTGCCGGGCTTTCTGATGCCGACCCTGGTCCGGGAGATACCCGGCGAGGCCAGCAAGACACCGCTGTAAGCCGGAACAAGCCGGAACAAGCCGGAAGAAAGCCCAGCCCCCATGTCGATTGCTCGGCATGGGGGCTGGGTTTATCGGGAGTTCTTCAAGCTTCCAGCTTATGACTTCAAGCTAATGTCTCGGCCGTGACGTTGGCCGCCGGGGCCTCGGTGGAGAGCTTGCGGTTGATCGCACTCATCACACCCTTGATGGAGGCGCTGGTGATGCTCTCGTCGGTGCCCACGCCGAACACCGCCTCGCCGCCAACGCGCACCTCCACGTAGGCGATGGCCTCGGCATCGGCGCCCTGGCCGCGGGAGTGCTCGTGGTAGTCGATGATCTCGACATCATGGCCCTCGGCCGCCAGGGCCTTGATGAAGGCCGCCAGCGGCCCGTTGCCCTGGCCCTGAATGGTGCGCCGCGCGCCGTGCTCCGCGATGGTCGCCTCCAGGGTCACCGTGGGGCTGTCCGGCTCGGAAGACATCCGATGGCTGATCAGGGCGAAGGGCTCGCGCTGCTCGAGGTACTCGTCGACGAAGGCCTGGTAGATCATCTCGGAAGTGATCTCCTTGCCCAGGCGGTCGGCGACCTCCTGGACCACCTGGCTGAATTCGATGGACAGCCGGCGCGGCAGCTCGATGCCATGCTCCTGCTCCAGCAGGTAGGAGATGCCGCCCTTGCCGGACTGGCTGTTGACGCGGATCACCGCCTCGTAGCTGCGGCCCACGTCGAGCGGGTCGATGGGCAGGTAGGGCACTTCCCAGACACCGTCCGGATTCTCGCGGCGCGCCGCCATGCCCTTCTTGATGGCGTCCTGGTGGGAGCCGGAGAAGGCGGTGAACACCAGGTCGCCCACATAGGGATGTCGCGGGTGCACCGGCAGCTGGTTGCAGTACTCCACCTCGCGCATGATCGGCGTGATGTTGGAGAAGTCCAGCCCCGGGTGCACACCCTGGGTGTAGAGGTTCATGGCCAGGGTAACGATGTCGACGTTGCCGGTGCGCTCGCCGTTGCCGAACAGGCAGCCCTCGACCCGGTCGGCACCGGCCATCACCGCCAGCTCGGCCGCGGCCACGCCGGTGCCACGATCGTTGTGCGGATGCACGCTGACGATCAGGTGGTCGCGATGGGCGACGTGGCGGCAGAACCACTCCACCTGGTCGGCGTAGTTGTTGGGGGTGGCGCACTCCACGGTGGCCGGCAGGTTGACGATCATCGGCTTGTCGACGCTGCCGCCGTAGGTCGCCTCCACGGCATCGACGATCTCCACGGCGAAATCCATCTCGGTGGTGGAGAACAGCTCCGGGGAGTACTGGAAGGTCCAGTGCGTCTCCGGCGCCGCCACCATGTGCTCGCGGATTCGGGTGGTGGCGTCCACGGCGATCTGGATGCACTCGGCCTGGTTGACATTGAACACCACACGGCGGAACACCGGGTCGGTGGCGTTGTAGACGTGGACGATGGCGTTCTTCACCCCCTTGAGCGCCTCGAAGGTGCGGTCGATCAGGTGCGGCCGCGCCTGGGTCAGCACCTGGATGTGCACGTCGTCGGGAACCTTGTCGTTGTCGATCAGCGCGCGCACGAAGTCGAAGTCGGTCTGGGAGGCCGAGGGGAAGCCCACCTCGATCTGCTTGAAGCCGATCTTCACCAGCAGGTCGAAGAAGCGCTGCTTGCGCTCCAGGTCCATCGGATCGATCAGCGCCTGGTTGCCGTCACGCAGGTCAACGGCGCACCACTGGGGCGGCGCCTCGATGCGCCGGCTCGGCCACTGCCGGTCGGGCAGGTCGACGGCCACGAAGGGGCGGTACTTGGTGGAAGGGTTGTCGAGCATCATGGCGGCGTTCTCCGGCGGCAGTCAGAAACGGCGACGCCCCGCCTGCCGGGAGGCAGGCGGGGCGTCGTCGCGATGTACGGCATCGTCCATCGGCATCGCGCCCGCACGGCGGACGGCACGCGACCCGGGAATGGCGACGATGTTCATGGCAATGGCGTAGGGGGTGGTGGACATGTGACAACCTCGATTCGACCGTGACAGATGGGCGATGCAGACGGCATCGCCCGGCGCGCTCAGCGGCGGGCTAGTAGTCGTAGGTCGAGGACGAGGGTGTACGATGTCATGTTCATGCCCCTAGAAAATCAGGCCGGGCGCGGCTTGTCAACTTTCCGGCCTCACCGGCCGCGCCAGGGACGATGGCGAGGCGCCCCTGGCGGCCCGCCGGCGCCGCCTCAGGTGGTCACCTCCGCCGTGCCGAGCAGGGTCAGCAGGTCGCGGGCATGGTCGGCCGCCTCCTGGCCCAGGGCGGTCAGGTAGCCACCATCCGCCTGGGTGACCAGGCCCTTGCGATACAGCCGCTGGGTGGCGGCGATCATCGACGGCTCGGCGCTGGAGTGCACCTTGATGCCCTCCTGGTGGTTGACCGGACTGAACAGGCCGAGCACCTTGAGCTCGTCGAGCATTTCCGGGGTATAGCGAGGCTGGGTCATGGCGCATTCCTTGATCTTGTTGGTGTGCCTCCCCGACGCTACCCCGGCAAGCCTCGCGGTGCCAGCGAAATCCGCCTCACGACGCCTCCAGGTCGCCGTGCCGGTAGCCGATCAGGTAGAGCACGGCATCCAGGCCCAGGGTCGAGATCGAGTGCCGGGCCTGCTGGCGGACCAGCGGCTTGGCCCGGAAGGCGATGCCGAGGCCGGCCGCGGCCAGCATCTTGAGGTCGTTGGCCCCGTCGCCCACGGCGATGGTCTGCTCCATGGTCAGCCCCTCCCGCGCGGCGATCTCGCGCAGCAGCAGCGCCTTGCGGTCGGCATCGAGGATCGGCTCTTTCACCTCGCCGGTCACCCGGCCATCCTCGATCACCAGCTCGTTGGCGTGGACCTCGTCGAAGCCGAGCCTCTCCTGGAGGTGGCGGGCGAAGTAGGTGAAGCCGCCGGAGAGGATGGCGGTGCGGTAGCCCAGGCGCTTGAGGTGGTGCATCAGCCGCTCCAGGCCATCCATCAGCGGCAGCTCCTCGGCGATCTCGGCGAGCACCGACTCCTCGAGGCCGCGCAGCTTGCTCATGCGCTCGCGGAAGCTCTGCTGGAAGTCCAGCTCGCCGCGCATGGCCCGTTCGGTGACCTCGGCCACCTCGTCGTAGACCCCGTGGCGGCGTGCCAGCTCGTCGATGACCTCGGCCTGGATCAGCGTCGAGTCCATATCGAAGCACACCAGGCGGCGGTGGCGGCGCCAGATAGAATCCTCCTGCAGGGCGATGTCGACACCGTGGGCCGCGCCCAGCGCCAGGGCCTTCTCGCGCAGGGTCTCGAGGTCGATGTCCTCGCCGCGCAGCCAGCACTCGACGCAGGCACCGTGCTCGGGCACCCCGCCGTCCAGGGGCTCGCGGCCGGAGAGGCGGTGGATCAGTTCCACGGTCAGATTCTGCTCGGCGGTCAGGGCTCCCACCTCGGCGAGGATTCCGGCCGGCAGATGCGGCGCCAGCAGGGTCAGGATCAGGCGCGGTTGGCTGGCCTGCACGCTCCAGCGGTGGTAGTCCTCGGCGCTGACCTGGATCGCCTGGACGTCCAGGCCGAGGCTGTCCCCGGCGGCGGCCAGCGCTCCCTCGAGGTCGGCCTCGCGCTCGAGCCCCACCAGGGCCTCCAGGGAGAGGATGCCAAAGGTCACGCTCTGGTTGATGTCCAGCAGGCGCGCCCCGCTGACCGCCAGGGCGCGGCCCAGGCCGGAGAGCTGGCCGGGCCTGGCCGGTCCGGTGGCGCGAATCAGGTGTCGTCGTGTCATGTCAGTCTTCCGTCTCCAGGCGATCGACCTTCTGCAGGCCACGGGGCAGCTTGCTGCCGCGGCGACCGCGCTCCCCCCGATAGTAGTCGAGATCGGCAGCCTTCAGCGTCAGCTTGCGTTTGCCGGCGTGCACCACCAGTGCCTGGCCGGGGGCCAGCAGCGCCAGGTCGCGCAGGAACTCCTCGCGACGGGCGGCCCGGGCCCCGGGGATGTCGAGCATCTTGTTGCCCTTGCCCTTGGCGAGTTCCGGCAGCTGGTCCAGCGGGAAGACCAGCAGGCGGCCCTCGTTGGACACCGCCGCCACGCTCACGCCCTCGCCCTCGGGGACGACCAGCGGCGGCACCACGCTGCAGCCCTTGGGCACCGACAGCACCGCCTTGCCCGACTTGTTCTTGCCGGTCAGGGCCTCGAGGCGGGCGACGAAGCCGTAGCCCCCGTCGGAGGCCAGCAGGTAGCGGGTGGTCGGCGGGGCGAGCAGGACCCCGGCCATGTGCGCGCCGGCCGCCACGTTGACCCGCCCGGTGACCGGCTCGCCCTGGCTCCGGGCGCTGGGCAGGTTGTGGGCGGCCAGGGTATAGGCGCGCCCGGTGTCGTCGAGCAGCACCAGCGGCTGGTTGGTCTTGCCACGGGCGGCGAGATGGAAGCGGTCGCCGGCCTTGTAGGACAGCCCCACCGGGTCGATCTCGTGGCCCTTGGCGCTGCGGATCCAGCCCTTCTCGGAGAGCACCACGGTGACCGGGTCGGCGCCGACGAGCTCGACCTCGGAGAGCGCCTTCGCCTCCTCGCGCTCGACCAGCGGCGAGCGGCGCGGGTCGCCGTAGTCCTGAGCGGCGGCGCGCAGCTCCTCCTCGATCAGGTCGGTGAGCTTGGCCTCGGAGCCGAGCAGCTCCTCCAGGCGCGCCCGCTCGGCCTCGAGGTCGTCCTGCTCGCCGCGGATCTTCATCTCCTCGAGCTTGGCCAGGTGGCGCAGGCGCAGCTCGAGGATCGCTTCGGCCTGGCGCTCGCTGAGGCCGAAGGCCTCGATCAGCGCGGCCTTGGACTCGTCCTCCTCGCGGATGATGCGGATCACCTCGTCGATGTTGAGGTAGGCGGCGAGCAGGCCCTCGAGGATGTGCAGGCGATCCTGGACCTTGCCCAGGCGATGCTCCAGGCGCCGGCGCACGGTGCTGCGCCGGAAACGCAGCCACTCGCCGAGCAACTCGGGCAGCGGCAGCACCCGCGGCCGGCCGTCCAGGCCGATCACGTTCATGTTGATGCGGGCATTCTTCTCGAGGTCGGTGGTGGCGAACAGGTGCGCCATCAGCGCCTCGATGTCGACCCGGTTGGAGCGCGGCTCGATCACCAGCCGAGTCGGCTCCTCGTGGGTCGACTCGTCACGCAGGTCGGCGACCATGGGCAGCTTCTTGGCCTGCATCTGGCCGGCGATCTGCTCGAGCACCTTGGCGCCGCTCACCTGGTAGGGCAGCGCGGTGATCACCACGTTGCCCTCCTCCCGGGTGTAGCGGGCGCGCATCTTCACCGAGCCGCGGCCGGCCTCGTAGACCTTGCGCAGCTCGGCCCGCGGGGTAATGATCTCGGCCTCGGTGGGAAAGTCCGGCCCCGGCAGGTAACCCATCAGGTCGGTGGTGGTGGCCTCGGGATGGCGCAGCAGGTGGCAGGTGGCCTCGACCACCTCGCCCACGTTGTGCGGTGGTATGTCGGTAGCCATGCCCACGGCGATGCCGGTGCCGCCGTTGAGCAGCACATGGGGCAGCCGAGCGGGCAGCACCACCGGCTCCTGCATGGTGCCGTCGAAGTTGGGGGTCCAGTCCACGGTGCCCTGGCCGAGCTCACTGAGCAGCACCTCGGCGAACTTGGACAGCCGCGCCTCGGTATAGCGCATGGCGGCGAAGGACTTGGGGTCGTCGGGGCTACCCCAGTTGCCCTGGCCGTCCACCAGCGGATAGCGGTAGCTGAACGGCTGGGCCATCAACACCATGGCCTCGTAGCAGGCGCTGTCGCCGTGGGGGTGGAACTTGCCCAGCACGTCGCCGACGGTGCGCGCCGACTTCTTGTACTTGGCGCTGGCAGAGAGCGCCAGCTCGCGCATGGCATAGACGATGCGCCGCTGGACCGGCTTCATGCCGTCGCCGATGTGCGGCAAGGCCCGGTCGAGGATGACGTACATCGAATAGTCGAGGTACGCCTTCTCGGTGTACTCGCGAAGGGACAAGCGTTCGACGTCGCCCTCCGCCACCTGGATATCCATGGTCATGGCAATTTGACCTTATTCACGATCGTGGAATCGTTGGGGATCGCCCCACTGAAAACTCATCGGAGTCCGCGACTTCGAATCGCGGCTTATCCGGCGAAAGCCCTGGGCGGAGGCGCTGTAAACCCTTCCTTGGGCGCTAGCGATGCCCTGCTTCGCTCTCGCATCCTGCTCCGCTTGCAGGGCCGGTGCTGGCCATCCATGGCCAGCCCGTTCGGAGCAGTGCTCCTCACCCCTGGCATAGGACCTCCGCTGCGGGCTGTCCCCAGCGCCGCTCGCCTCGGTATTTCTTCCAGCTTCAAGCTTACGGCTTACGGCTCCCGGCGAAGCCGGGTCAGACCTCTATCTCGGCGAGATTGCCATAGTCCTCCAGCCAGCTCTTGCGGTCGGCGGCTCGTTTCTTGGCCAGCAGCATGTCCATCATCTCCAGGGTGCCGTCGCCGGCCTCCCGGGTCAGCTGCACCAGCCGGCGCGTCTCGGCGGCCATGGTGGTCTCGCGCAGCTGCAGCGGGCTCATCTCGCCGAGGCCCTTGAAGCGCTGGACGTTGGGGGTGCCGCGCCGGCCCTCGAGCTGGCGAAGGATGGCGGCCTTCTCGCTCTCGTCGAGGGCGTAGAAGACCTCCTTGCCCAGGTCGATGCGGTAGAGCGGCGGCATGGCGACGAAGACGTGGCCGGCATCGACCAGCGCCGGGAAATGCCGCACGAAGAGCGCGCACAGCAGCGTGGCGATGTGCAGGCCGTCGGAGTCGGCATCGGCGAGGATGCAGATCTTGTGGTAGCGCAGCTTGGAGAGATCATCGCTGCCCGGGTCCATACCCACGGCCACGGCGATGTCGTGCACCTCCTGGGAACCGTAGATGTCGTGGGACTCCACCTCCCAGGTATTCAGGATCTTGCCGCGCAGCGGCAGGATCGCCTGGCTCTCGCGGTTGCGCGCCTGCTTGGCGCTGCCCCCGGCGCTGTCCCCCTCCACCAGGAACAGCTCGCTGCCGGCCGGGTCCTGACCCGAGCAGTCGGCCAGCTTGCCGGGCAGCGCGGGCCCCGAGGTGACCTTCTTGCGCGCCACCTTCTTCGAGCTCTTCTGGCGACGCTGGGCGGCGCTGATGACCAGGTCCGCCAGGGCCTCGCCCTGGTCGACGTGGTGGTTGAGCCACAGCGAGAAGGCATCCTTGACCACCCCGGAGACAAAGCCCGCCACGGTCCGTGACGACAGCCGCTCCTTGGTCTGGCCGGCGAACTGGGGATCGAGCATCTTCACCGAGAGTACATAGGCGACGCGCTCCCAGAGGTCCTCGGCGGTGAGCTTCACGCCCCGGGGCAGCAGGCTCCGGTATTCGCAGAACTCGCGCAGGGCATCGAGCAGCCCCGAGCGCAGGCCGTTGACGTGGGTCCCGCCCTGGGGCGTGGGAATCAGGTTGACGTAGCTCTCGAGCAGCGGCTCGCCGCCCTCGGGCAGCCACTGGATGGCCCAGTCCACGCCGTGCTCATCGTCGGCGAAATGCCCGACGAAGGGGGCGGCGGGCAGCACCTCATAGCCATCGGTGGTCTGGGCCAGGTAGTCGCGCAGACCGTCCTCGAACTGCCAGACGCTCCGGGTGCCGTCGGGCTCGGTGAGGGTGACCTCGAGCCCCGGACAGAGCACCGCCTTGGCCCGCAGCAGGTGCTTGAGTCGGGACAGCGACAGTTTCGGCGAGTCGAAGTAGCTGGGCTCCGGCCAGAAGCGCACCACGGTGCCGGTGGCACGCTTGGCGGCCGAGCCGATCACCTCCAGGGCCGAGGCCTTCTCGCCGTGCTCGAAGGCCATGCCGTGACGCTCCCCACCCTTGAGCACCTCGATCTCGAGGCGCCGGGACAGGGCGTTGACCACCGAGACGCCGACCCCGTGCAGGCCGCCGGAGAAGCGATAGCTCGAGGCCGAGAACTTCCCGCCGGCATGCAGCTTGGTCATGATCAGCTCGACCCCGGAGACGCCGTGTTCCGGGTGGGTATCGATGGGCATGCCGCGACCATCATCGCTGACCTCGACACCACCGTCCTCGAAGAGCCGCACGCCGATGGCCCGGGCATGGCCGGCCAGCGCCTCGTCCACGCTGTTGTCGATGACCTCCTGGACCAGGTGGTTGGGCCGAGAGGTATCGGTGTACATGCCGGGGCGCTTGCGCACCGGCTCGAGCCCGGCGAGCACCTCGATGGAGCTGGCGCTGTATTGTGTCATGACGTCATCCGGTTGCTATGCATGATTCCGTTGCCTGCCTCCCCTCGCTCAGCCCCGCGCCGCCACCCTGCCAGGGGCCAGGGCATGGCCGCCCTGGGCCAGGATCGCCGGCAGGTAGTCGGCCAGGGCGGAAAAGCCGTGATCGCCGCCCGGGTGCAGGATGGTCCTGGCCCCCTGGTAGAGCGCGAAGGCCTCAGCGGCCTCGAGGGTCTCATCCGCGGTGCCCAGCAGCAGCAGGTAGCGCCCCGGCGAGACGCGCTCGGGCGTCATCGCCGCCAGCGCCCGCCGGTGGTCCTCCTCGACCACGAAGCGCTCGCTGCTGTAGGGATTGACGAAGGCCTCACCGACCCAGTCCGCCACCAGGCGCCCGGGCGCCACCGCTGGATTGACCAGCCCCCCGGGCAGATCGTGGCGCTCGGCGAGCACCGTCGCCAGGAAGCCGCCCATGGAGCTGCCCACCACCAGCGGGTAGTCGCCCAGCTCGGCCAGGCGGGCCGTCGCCACGTCCAGTGCCTGGTCGGGGCGGTGCGGCAGGTCCGGGGTGGCACAGGGCAGCCCGAGGTCCACGCAGGCCTCCCGCATCAGCGCCGCCTTGGGGGAGGCGCTGCCGCTGTTGAAGCCGTGGAGGTAGAGGACCCCGGTGGTCGGCACGCGCGGGCAGGCGGGACTCAGCATACCCGAACCCCTGTATATATGGCCAGCCCGGCGGGTCTCGCCGGTCGCGCTGGCCTCATCGGCCATGCTCCCCCTCGGCCGACCAGACCGCCTCGATCAGGCCGCGGGTGGAGTCGTCCATGCCCTCGAGGCCGGTGCGGTGCTCCAGGGTCTGCTGGGTCTCGCCGGCGATCTTCTTGCCCAGCTCCACCCCCCACTGGTCGAAGGGATTGATGTCCCAGATGGTCGCCTGGACGAACACCTTGTGCTCGTAGAGGGCAACCAGCGCCCCCAGGGTCTGGGGGGTCAGGCGGTCGAGCAGCAGGGTGCTGGACGGCTGGTTGCCCCGGTAGTGCTTGTACTCCGGCCGCGGCCCGTCGTCCTCGATGGCATCGTCGCCGAGCATCAGCACCCGCGACTGGGCGAAGCAGTTGGCCAGCGTCAGGCGATGCTGCCCCATCAGGTGATCGCGGGTGGCCGGGTCGGGCACGTCGTCATAGCGCACCCGGGGGGCGATGAAGTCGCACTCCACGGCCTGGGTGCCCTGGTGGAGCAGCTGATAGAAGGCATGCTGGGCGTTGGGGCCGAGCTGTCCCCACAGCACCGGGCAGGTGGAATAGCCGACCTGGTCGCCATCGTGGGTGACCGACTTGCCGTTGGACTCCATCTCCAGCTGCTCGAGGTAGGCGGCAAAGTACTCGAGCCGGCCATCGTAGGGCAGGATCGAGTGAGCGCGGATATCCAGGAAATTGACGTTCCAGATCCCGGCCAGCGCCAGCAGCACGGGCAGGTTGTCGGGGAGCGCCGCCTCGCTGAAGTGGCGGTCCATGGCATGGGCGCCGGCCAGCAGGCCACGGAAGTGCTCCATGCCCACCACCAGGGCGATGGGCAGGCCGATGGCCCCCCACAGCGAGTAGCGGCCGCCGACCCACTCCCAGAACGCCAGCTGGTGGTCGTCGGCGATGCCCCACTCGGCCATCTTCTCGGGGCTGGCCGAGACACCGATGAAGTGCTGGCGCATCACCAGCGCCTCGTCGACGCCCTCCTCGCCGGCGGCGCCGAGCAGCCGCGACTTGAGCCAATCCCGCGCGGTGCGGGCATTGGACAGGGTATCGATGGTGGTAAAGGACTTGGACGACAGCACGAACAGCGTGGTCTCGGGATTGAGCCGAGTCAGGTAGTCGGCCAGCTGCGAGCCGTCCATGGTCGAGGCGAAGTGCACATCGATGCGGTGAACGCCCTCGGGACGGTAGTCGGCCAGGGCATGGGTAACCATCAGCGGCCCGAGGTCGGAGCCGCCCACACCGAGGTTGACCACGTCGCGGATCGGCTTGCCGGTGGCGCCCCGCCACTGGCCGGCATGGAAGCGATCGACCATGGTGGCCATACGCTCCAGGGTGGCATGGACCGAGGGCACCAGGTCCTCGCCGTCCACCTCGAGACGGGCCTCGGCGGGCAGGCGCAGGGCGGTGTGCAGCGCCGGGCGGTCCTCGCTGCGATTGACCCGCTCACCGGCCAGCAGGCCGCGGATCGCCTCGGGCACCCCGGCATCCCGGGCCAGGTCGAGCAACAGGTCGAGGGTCTGGCCGGTCCAGCGCTGCTTGGAGAGATCGAGGGTCAGGCCGGCCGCGCTGCGGCTGAAGGTCTCGAAGCGGCCGGGCTGCTCGACGAAGAGATCGCGCAGGTGCCGGCGCCCCATGCCGGCGGCATGTTCGGCCAGGGCACACCAGGCCCGCTGCTGGTCAATGGGGGTATGGCTCATGGAATTCCTCCTGGACATCCTGTCGTGCAGCCGACAACAGGGGAGCGTAGAATGGCGGGCTTCCAGCCCATGATTCCCTGCCTATGAGTGACGCATCTTACCGTGACGCCATCTTTTCCACACCCCTGGACCGGGTGGCGCGCTTTTCGTTCGACGAGCGGGTCGTCGCCTGCTTCCCTGACATGATCCGCCGCTCGGTGCCCGGCTACGGCCAGATCCTGGCCATGCTCGGCCCGCTGGCCCGTCGCCACCTGCGCCACGGCGGCCACGTCTATGACCTGGGCTGCTCGCTGGGGGCCGCCGGGCTGGCGCTGGCCGGCCAGCTGCCGCCGGATGCCTTCCGCTATACCGGGGTCGACCTCTCGCCGGCCATGGTCGAGCGGGCCGGGGAGACGCTGGGCACCGAGTGTCCCGACCACGCCATGGCGGTGGTCGAGGGCGATATCCGCAATCTCGACTACCGGGCCTCGGGCATGATCCTGCTCAACTTCACCCTGCAGTTCCTGGCGCCGGGGGATCGCGACGCCGTGATCGCCCGGCTCTATGAGGCCCTGGAGCCCGGCGGCGTGCTGGTGCTGTCGGAGAAGGTCGTCGCCGAGGACGAGCAGGACAACGCCTGGCTGGTGGAGCGCTACCACGACTTCAAGCGGGCCAACGGCTACAGCGAGCTGGAGATCAGCCAGAAGCGCACCGCCCTGGAGAACGTGCTGGTACCCGACACCCTGGCCGCCCACCACGCACGCCTGGCGCGCGCCGGCTTCACCCGCTCGCTGACCTGGTTCCAGTACCTCAACTTCGCCTCGCTGATCGCCTTCAAGGAGGCCTGACGTGCCGATCTCCGACACTCATCGCCCCCTCTACCAGGCCTTCCTCGAGCAGGGCCTCGATACCTGGCTGGCTCGGCTCCCCGAGCAGCTGGCCCGTGGCCTGGACCGCAAGCGCTACGGCGACCTGCCGGCCTGGGAGAAGGCCGTGGCCAAGCTGCCGCCGCTGCCGGAGGCGCGCCGCGTGGCCCTCGACGCCGACACCGTGACGGTGGATGTGGACCTCGACGCCTCGCGGCGCCGCCAGGGCGAGAACCTGCTGCGCGCCCTGGCGCCCTGGCGCAAGGGTCCCTATTGCCTGGGTGGCGTGGCCATCGACACCGAATGGCGCTCCGACTGGAAGTGGCAGCGGGTGGCGCCCCACCTGGCGCCGCTGGCCGGCCGCCGGGTGCTCGACGTGGGCGGCGGCAACGGCTATCACGCCTGGCGCATGGCCGGCGCCGGCGCCGCCTTCGTGCTGGTGATCGACCCCTCGCCACGCTTCTACTGGCAGTTCCAGGCGGTACGCCACTTCGTCGGCGAGGCCGACGACGGCGCCGTGCAGTTCCTGCCGGTGGGCATCGAGGACGTGCCGGACGACCTGGCGTTCTTCGACACCGTGTTCTCCATGGGCGTGCTCTACCATCGCCCCTCGCCGCTGGAGCACCTGGCCCAGCTCAAGGCCGCCCTGCGCCCCGGGGGCGAGCTGGTGCTGGAGACCCTGGTGGTCGAGGGTGACGCCACCACGGTGCTGCTGCCCGGGGACCGCTATGCCGCCATGCCCAACGTCTTCTTCCTGCCGTCCTCCGCCGCCCTGTGTGGCTGGCTCGAACGCTCGGGCTTCGAGAACGTCCGCGTGGTGGACGAGGCCGACACCACCCTCGACGAGCAGCGCGCCACCGACTGGATGACCTTCCAGTCGCTGGCCGACTTCCTCGCCCCCAGTGACCCGAGCCGCACCCGGGAAGGCCATCCGGCGCCACGCCGGGCAGTGGTGATCGCCGATCGGCCCGCTTGAGCCTGGCGCGGCGGGGTACCGGCGGTACCGGCCGGTCAAGCCATCCGGTCCGTCGAGGTACGCTGCGCCAGCCGTGTCGCCTCCGCCGAGGCCTGCCCCAAGACACGGGGGCAGCCCGTGGCGCAAGGTGACCGACAGCCCCAGCCCGAGGCCCGACCGCGTTGCGCCTCAGCGGCGCAGGATCGCCAGCCACCGCCCCAGGTTGAGCAGACTGGCCAGGGACGTTGCCACGTAAGTGAAGGCGCAGGCGGTGAGCACGTGGCGGGCGCCGGACATGTCGCGTGCCGGGATGTACTCCCTCAGCAGCGGCAGGGCTCGCTGGAAGCTGGCGTCCCACTCCACCGGCAGAGTGATCAGGTGCACCAGGGCCGCGGTCCCGAAGCTGAGCACCGCGGCCAGCACCATCACGAGGGTACCGCCGGGCAACCGGGTGACCACCAGCAGCACCGGTGCCGCCATCATCAGCAGGGCGCCGAGCTGCTCGGCCCGCTGGGCCACCTGGACGAGGCGAGTGCGCGCCGCCAGCGGTGCATAGCCCTGGTGGTGCTGGATGGCATGTCCCACCTCATGGGCCGCCACCGTCACCGCAGTGAGCGAGCGCCCCGCGTAGTGCGCTCGCGCGAGCCTCACCCGCCGGGCCCGGGGGTCGTAGTGGTCCCCTCTCTCGGTCATCTCTACCGTGACTCCTGCGATACCGAGCCGCCTGAGCAGGTGCTCGGCCAGCTCGCCCCCGGTGCCGGGGTAGTCATCCCGGGGCGCGCCATGACGCTTGAGCACCCACTGGGCCCAGAGGTTCGGCAGCAGGAAGAGGGCCAGCATCAGGACGATGGCCAGCAGGATCATCGGTGAAGACTCCATCAGCGAAGATGCGAGATTGGACCCACAGAACCGGTTTCCGTGCCACGCGCCCGTCCTCGAAACGCAGCGGGCCCGGCGACCGGGGGTCGCCGGGCCCGCGCTTGCGGCCAGGGCTGATGGTTACTTCAGCAACTCGCGAACGTCCTTGGCCTCCCAGTGCGGGAAGTACTTGCGCACCAGGGCATTGAGCTCCACCTCGAAGCCGGCCCAGTCGACCTCGCCCGGGACCGCGCCCTCGACCTCGGCGACGCCGCGGATCATGCCGGCGCCCACCGTGATGTTGGACAGCCGGTCGATGATGATGAAGCTCCCGGTACCGGGGCTGCGGTCGTAGTCGTCCAGGGGCACCTCACCGGTCAGCGCCACCCGGCAGCGGGCGATGGCATTGAGCTCGAGGCGTGCCGCCGGATGCCGCTCCAGGGTGTTGACGTCCACCTGATGATGGATGGTTGCCACCTGGCCGGCCACCGCTCGCCCGGCGAGACGGATGTCGTACTGGCGACCCGGCTCGAGGGCCTGCTCGTTCATCCATACGATGTCGGCGTCGAAGGCGCTGGACATGGCCACTTCGGCGTCTTCGGCCACGATCCAGTCGCCCCGTGAGATGTCGATCTCGTCCTCGAGAGTGACGGTGATCGCCTGGCCCGGCCAGGCGGCGTCGAGGTCGCCGTCGAAGGTGACGATGCGCTCGACCCGCGAGGTCTTGCCCGAGGGCAGCACCTTGATGGTCTGGCCGGGGCGCAGGATGCCCGCCTCCAGGGTCCCGGCATAGCCGCGGAAGTCCAGGTTCGGCCGGTTGACGTACTGCACCGGCAGGCGCAGGTCGTGGAGGTTCTGGTCGTGGCGGACCTCGACGGTCTCGAGCAACTCGAGCAGTGCCGGCCCCTGGTACCAGGCCATGGCCTCGCTCTTGTTGACCACATTGTCGCCCTTCAGCGCCGAGAGCGGCACGAAGCGGATGTCATCGGCCCCGAGCTGCTCGGCGAAGGCCCGGTACTCGGCGACGATCTCCTCGAAGCGTGCCTCGCTGTAGTCCACCAGGTCCATCTTGTTGACCGCGATCACCAGGTGGCGGATGCCCAGCAGGTCGGCGATAAAGCTGTGGCGGCGGGTCTGGGTCTGCACGCCGTAGCGGGCATCGATCAGGATCACCGCCAGTCCGGCGGTGGACGCCCCGGTGGCCATGTTGCGGGTATACTGCTCGTGCCCCGGGGTGTCGGCGATGATGAACTTGCGCTTGTCGGTGGAGAAGAAGCGATAGGCCACGTCGATGGTGATGCCCTGCTCCCGCTCCGACTGCAGGCCGTCCACCAGCAGCGCCAGATCCACTTCCTCGCCGGTGGTGCCACTCTTCTTCGACGCCTGGGTGATCGCCGCCAGCTGGTCGTCGAAGATCATCTTGGAGTCGTGGAGCAGCCGGCCGATCAGGGTCGACTTGCCGTCATCGACGCTGCCGCAGGTGATGAAGCGCAGCAGGTCCTTGTTCTCGTGCTCGTGCAGGTACTGCTCGATGTTGTCGGCGATCAAGGTCGATTGGTGTGACATTTAGAAGTACCCCTCGCGCTTCTTCTTCTCCATGGAGCCGGCCTGGTCGTGGTCGATGGCGCGGCCGCTGCGCTCGCTGGTGCGGGTGAGCAGCATCTCCTGGATGATCTCCGGCAGGGTGGCCGCCCTGGATTCCACCGCGCCGGTCAGCGGGTAGCAGCCCAGCGTGCGGAAGCGCACCCACTTCTCCTCGGGCACCTCGCCCTCGGCCAGCGGCAGCCGCTCGTCGTCGACCATCACCAGCATGCCGTCGCGCTCCACCACCGGCCGGGGGGCGGCGTGATAGAGCGGCACGATGGGAATCGACTCGAGGTAGATGTACTGCCAGATGTCCAGCTCGGTCCAGTTGGAGAGCGGGAAGGCACGGATCGACTCGCCCTTGTTGACCCGGGCGTTGTAGAGGTTCCACAGCTCCGGCCGCTGGCTCTTGGGATCCCAGCGGTGATGCTTGTCGCGGAAGGAGAACACCCGCTCCTTGGCGCGGCTGGCCTCCTCGTCGCGGCGCGCGCCGCCAAAGGCGGCATCGAAGCCGTACTTGTCCAGGGCCTGCTTGAGGGCCTGGGTCTTCATCACGTCGGTGTAGCCGCTGGAGCCGTGGTCGAAGGGATTGATGCCCGCCTCGACGCCCTCCTGGTTGATGTGCTCGATCAGCTCCATGCCGGACTCCGCGGCCATGCGGTCGCGGAACGCGATCATCTCGCGGAACTTCCAGGTGGTGTTGACATGCATCAGCGGGAACGGCGGCGGCCCCGGGTAGAAGGCCTTGCGCGCCAGGTGCAGCATCACCGAGGAGTCCTTGCCGATGGAGTAGAGCATCACCGGGTTGGAGAACTCGGCCGCCACCTCGCGGATGATGTGGATGGACTCGGCTTCCAGCTGCTTCAGGTGGGTCAGCCGCCGCGGCGTCAGGCCCGGGGCACTCCCCTCGGCCTGGACGGCGCTCTCGCGTGTCGGTGCATGAAGACTGTTCATGGCCCGGCTACCTCGCATGACGTGGGCGGAATGGGATCATGCGAGAGAGGGTATCGTCATGCCGATAATAACGTAAAAGAATTAATATCTATCTTTTTAGACGATAAAAGGATATTAGAGCTCGACCCGTTCCACCCAGGTGGCGAGCTCGCCGCCGTGCAGGTCGAGTACGCGAAAGCCGGGGCGGGACGCCTCGTCGACGGTGAAGGTCTCGGCGCCGGCCAGGAACTGGTCGCTGGTGGCGGGGCAGCCGTAGACCGGGACCCCGTCCGGGCCGCGCCCAACGAAGGCCTGATGGATATGGCCGCAGAGCACCGCCTGGACGTGGTCGTGGCCGGCCAGACAGTCCCAGAAGGCCGCGGCATCGACCAGCCCCAGCTCATCGAGCCAGGCCGAGCCGACGGCCAGGGGCGGGTGGTGCATGGCCAGCAGGGTCGGCCGGTCGCCGCCGGCCAGTCGGTCGGCCAACGCTGCCAGGCGCGCCTCGCCGACTTCGCCGGCTTCCTCGCCGACCACCTGGGTGTCCAGCAGCAGGACCCGCCAGCCGTCGAGGTCGAGGCTCGCCTGGAAGGGACGACACTCGGCCATCAGCCCGGGGTCGTCGTGATTGCCGGGCAGCCAGAACCAGGGGCAGTCGAGGCGGCCCAGCACCTGCTCGGCCAGCGCATAGGAGGCCGCCGTACGGTCCTCGCTGACGTCGCCGGTGACCAGCACCGCGTCGGGCCGCAGCCGCGCCACCGCCGCCACCACGCGCTCGAGCTGGCGATGGGGAATGCCGGTCCGGCAAGGTGCCTGGGGGTCGGCATGCAGGTGGCAATCGGTAACCTGGATGAGACGCATCAGCGCAACGGGCTCCTCACGGCAGTTCCGGCAGGTCCAGGGAGTGGCCGTGGGCCAGGCCATGGTCGAGCCACTCACCGAGGAAACGGTTCAGCTGGAGCTTCTCGTCGGGCTGGTGCATGCGGGCGTTGGGGTAGCGATAGCGGCCATCGAAGTGGCGCTGGCGCTGGAAGTCGGTGACCTCCGCCATGCGCACGTCGTGATAGAGGTGCACCCGCATACGGGGCGCATCGATCACGGCGTCGAGGACCCCACGCTGGGAGACCCGGATGATGCTGGTGTAGGGGGCCCGCTCCTGAACCTTCAGGCACAGGGCGCCGAGGCGGCGCCCCTGGTTGACCAGTTCCACCTCGCGGCTCTCGCCGGCCTCGAGGTCCCCCAGCAGGCGAGTCAACCGCAGGTAGTTGGCGGTGCACTCGCCCTGCAGGGTCCTCAGGTCGGTGACGTAGGCGCTTCTCGACACGCTACCTCCTTGCTCTCAGTGAGGCCCGCTGCGCCGCCAGCCAGTGGAAGGCGATCAGGCACATGGCATTGTCGAGTCGCCCGGCCAGCAGGAGTTCCCAGGCTCGATGGAAGGACAGCACGTGGACACGGATATCCTCGTGTTCCTCGTCGAGGCCGTGGATGCCGCCCAGCCCGCGGCTGTCGACCAGGCCACAGAACAGCGTGACCCGCTCGTTACAGGCCCCGGGGCTGGGGTAGTAGGTGTGCAGCTCGATCAGCTCCCCCACCCGGCAGCCGGCCTCCTCCTCGGCCTCGCGGCGGGCCACCTCGGCCAGGCTCTCGCCGCGCTCCACCAGCCCCGCGACGATCTCGAGCTTCCAGGGCGAGTCGGGGTCGTCCAGGGCGCCGGCACGGAACTGCTCGACCAGTGCCACCGCATCCCTCTCGACATCGTAGAGCAAGACGCCGACGGCGTCGTGGCGCTGGTGCACCTCGCGGACCATCGCCCCGCTCCAGCCGCCCTCGAAGAGGCGGTGGCGCAGGTGCAGCTCCTCCAGGCGAAAGAAGCCCTGGTGAAGGCAGCGCCGCTCGAGCAGCTCCACGTCCTGGGCGTCGAAGGGCGCGGCCGCCAGCGCATCGGGCGGGTTGGCGTGATCGGTCTCCGACATGCAGGGCCTCCGTGTTCGCGAATGCCCCATTATCATGACCGCGGCAGGGGCTGCCAACCGTCGCCGTGCGCTGGCCGAAGCGGACCTCGGTGCCCGTCTGCGGCGGGTGAATGTCAAGGCGCGGTGGCGCCTCTCGGGGCGGACTAGTCCTGAAGGCGCGCCACCATGGCCCGAGCCCGGACGCGCAGCGCCTCGTCGGAGGCCTCGCGTCCCGCCCGGGCCTGCCCCGCCACGGCGCGTCGGGCATGGGCCAGGGCCTGCGACTCACGCCCTTCCGCTTCCAGGTAGGCCGCATAGTAGGTGTTGACGTCGATGCCCTCGGGGCGGATCGCCAGGGCCTTCTGGAACATCGCCTCGGCGGTCTCCTCGTCGCCGAAGGCCACCGGCCAGCCCGGGGCTCGATCATAGAGGGCGCCCAGAGTCACGTAGGCCGAGCCACGATGGCCCTCGGGATCCAGCGCCACCGCGCGCTCCAGCACCCGGCGCGCCTCCTTGGCGGCGCCCAGGGCGGACAGGCCGCCGACCTCCCGCGCCAGGGAGGCCAGGATGATGCCGCGCCAGATCAGTACCTCGCTGGCCCCCGGGTGGGCCTCGGCGAGCGCCTCGGCTTCCTCGGCCAGGGCCGACAGGGCATCCTCGCGACGCGACGCCTCCATGGCGGTGGTGACATGCTCCCAGCGCTGCTTCAGCGAGAAGACATCGTCCTCCCAGGCCAGTGCCTGGGCGATGGGGGCGGCGGACAGGCCCAGGCAGACGGCGGCGGCCAGCAGGTGGCGTCTCGGCATGGCGGTTTCCTCGGCATTGTGGTGGTTGTGGGCAGGATCGCCTCACAGGAATGTAACGAACGTTTGATTGATTCGCCAGTCCGCTCCCGGTTTGCCGAGCCGCGCCGGGATGGCGTATGTTTCGACTCTTCGACCCAGGGGAGGCGAGGATGAAAGGCCGCAACATGACCCGCTGGCGCGATCCCGCCAAGGACCCGCGCCAGGAGCCCAAGAGCAACCTGATCACCGCCGAGGGCGCCGAGCGCCTGCGGGGCATCCTCGACCACCTCTCGCGGGTCAAGCGCCCCGCCCTCTCGACCAAGGTCGGCGAGGCAGCCGCCCTCGGCGATCGCAGCGAGAATGCCGACTATACCTACAACAAGAAGGAGCTGAACCGGGTGATCGCCCGGATCCGCTACCTGACCAAGCGCCTGGACGAACTCCAGGTGGTGGACCGGCTGCCCGCCGATACCGAGCGGATATTCTTCGGCGCCTTCGTCACCCTCGAGGACGAGGACGGCGAGGAGCTGCACCTGCGCATCGTCGGCCACGACGAGACCGACACCACCAAGCACTGGATCAGCGTGGATGCTCCCCTGGCCAAGGCGCTGCTGGGCAAGGGGCTCGACGACGAGGCCACGGTGGCCGCCCCGGGCGGCGAGACCACCTACCTCATTACCGATATCGCCTATCGGCAGCCCTAGCAGATGTCACTCCGGGGCCTGTGATTACCCCTGCAGGGCGTAGTCGATGGTGGTCACCACGCGCACGCGCTTGATGTCCGGGGTGTAGCTGTCGAGATCTTCGATCGAGAAATACCCCTGGTTGGCCCGCTGGATGGCCCCCACCTCGCTGCCGGAATCCTCGGCGAACTGCTCGGCGGCACGGCGCGCATCGGCCGTCGCGGCGGCGATCATGTCGGGCTTGATGCCTTCCAGGCCAGTGAACAGGAACTCGGTGCGATACTGGTAATTGGGTGACAGCAGCACGCCGTCGCGCACCAGGGCACCAGTCTCGGGCATGGCCGCCTTGACCTCGGCGACCCGCGGGGTGCGGACCAACACCGTGGCCTCGGCACGATAGCGCTCCTCGGGCGGCGCCTGCCGACCGTTCCGTTCGGCTTGCAGGTCTCGCACGCTGGGCGGGGTGACGCTGATGTTCTCTGCCGCAAACCCATGCGCCTGCAAGAAGGTCCGAATCCGCTCCTCGTCCGCTGCGAGCTCGGCCTGCAGGCGCTCCAGCCGGTCGGCCGTCACGCTGTAGTGCAGCGGCCATAGCGCCATGTCGGCAGGCACCTGACGCTCGGCCAGTCCCTTCACCGTGACCCGTCGGTCGGCCTGCTTCCAGGTCCATGCCGCCTCCTCGAGGTGGCTGCCACTCCACACCAGCCCGATGGCCAGCAGGCCGCCCAGCACCCCGGCTCCCAACACGCGCCCTTCCGCCATATCGCCGCCCCCTCCATGTCTGTCTGCAGGCAGACTAGCAGCCGCGGGATGGCCTCGGTAGCGCATTGCGGTAGACACACAAACGCCAGCTCCGCCATGACCGATGCTCGATGGCGACACCCAAGAAGCCCTCGGTAACAGCGGCTTGGCCAAGCACGTAGGGGAGCGTCGCCACAGGCCGACGGTCCCGGCTCCTTTCACGTCGCCGCTCCGACTCTCGCCACTCGGCACTGCACCTCAACTCATTGCCCTAAATGGAAAAATAGTGCCCATGGCATGGTGTTGGCATGATTCAGGACAGCGAGCCACCCGGCTCGTGGCAGCACAAACCACGTGTTCACCTGACACTCTGGAGGTGCATCATGAACAAGACCCTGCTGACATCGATACTGCTGGCCGTCGCCCTGCTCTTCGGCGCCGGGGCCGTAGCAGACAGCCATGCCAAGTTCAGCGACCTGGATGCCGACGGCAATGGCACCCTCAGCGCCGAGGAGGCCGCTGCGGCCGGCCTGGACGTCAAGAGCGCAGATGCCGATGGCGATGGCGCCATCAGCGAGGAGGAATTCAAGGCCGCCAAGTCCTCCATGGGAGGCGAAGGCACCGGCATGGAAGGCGAGTCGATGACCGAATAATCCACACTCAACTCGGCGGCCGGTGCCTCCGGCCGCCGCGGGGCATGCCGACCCAATCGGCATGCCCCTTTCCGTTGCCGACCGGCGGACTCCCGGCGGCCGACGGGACACCTCAGGTCCTGGCGCTGTAGACCCGGAAGCGACGGTCGTCGGCGAGGATCTCGAAGCCGCCGAAGGCCCGCTCCAGCAGGTCCGGATAGGGCAGGAAGGCGTTGGCCACCAGTACCAGCCGGCCGCCCGGCACCAGATGCTCCGGCGCCCCTCGGATCAGCCGCCCGGCGGGGCCATAGTCCACGGCCCGTTCCTGGTGGAAGGGCGGGTTGCTGACGATGGCGTCGAAGCGTCGCCCCTCGAGCTCCGCGAAGACATCCCCCGCCCTCACCTCGCCGGCCAGGCCGTTGGCCGCGAGGCTGCGCCTAGTGGCCTCCACGGCGAAGCCATTGACGTCCACCGCGGTGACCGAAAGTCCGCGCCGGGCCAGCCAGGCGGCCAGGATGCCGTCGCCACAGCCCAGGTCAAGCACCTGCCCCGTCTCGGGCAGCACACCCGGCAAGCGGGACAGCAGCAGCTGGGTCCCCGCGTCGAGCTTGCCGTGGCCGAAGACGCCCGGATGGCTGGCCAGCGTGAGTCCCTCGGCCTCGAAGGACGTCCAGGCCGCCTCCGGGTCGAGCCCGACCCGGTCGAGCCGGGAGGCGAAGAGCGTGCAGCGCCGGGCGCTGTCCACCTTGCGACAGCCCAGTCCCAGGGCCGCCAGGACCTTGAGCACCCGCTTGATGCCACCCTGATGCTCCCCCACCACCTGCAAGGGGGTGCCCACCGGCAGGTGGGCGCACAGCCACAGCAGCCACCATTCGCCCAGGGCATGGGCCTTGGGCCAGAACAGCACCACGCCCGGCGGTGCCGGCATCTCCGCCTCGAAGGGCGAGCCGGCCGGCCGCCCCCGCGCCCGCCAGGCGGACAGCAGCGCCTGGTCGGCGGCGAGCAGTCGCCCCTCGCCGCTTTCCAGCCAGCCGTCCCGGGGCGGGGCGACCCACAGCCAGCCGCGATAATCGGCGTCCTGGCGTTCCAGCAGCTGACAGACGGGGGTCTCGGCACTCATGACGCGGGCTCCTCGGGGCGAATCAGGGTATAGAGCAGGTAGCGGCCCAGCCGCCAGTGCGGGTCGACGCGGCTGTAGCGCCACTCCAGCTCGAGCAGGGCCTGGCGATCCGCCGCCGCCTCCGGCGGCGTGCGCAGGTAATCGTGGAAGACGCGCACCCCGGCCACCTGCGCCACGCAAAGGCCCGCCTCCTCGGCCCAGGCGACGACCTGCCCATGGGTCAGCGGCGAGATGGGGGTCAGGCGCCGGCGGCGCCCCTGGCCCTCCAGCCGATCGTCCAGGGCCTTGGCCAGGTTGCCCTTGACCACGTTGGACAGGCGCAGGGCATCGCGGTTGAAGACCATCAGCGAGAGCTGCCCTCCCGGCGTCAGCAGCCCGGCCAGGGTCGCCAGGGCCGCCCGCGGATCCGCGAGCCACTCGAGCACGGCATGGCAGGTGACCAGCGGCCAGGGGCCGGGCAGTGCCGCCGGCAGGGACTGGAGCGGCAGCCGGTGGCGGACCACCGGCCGGTCGCCGAGATGCTCGGCGGCCCGCTCCAGCATCTCGCCGGCGGGCTCGGTGAGGGTGACGGGATGGCCCCGGTCGCTCAGCCAGGCGGCCAGCTGTCCCAGGCCACCCCCCACCTCCAGGACCGGCTGCCCCTGCAGGTCCAGCATCTCGGGCAGCAACCGGTCGAGCAGGGCCAGGCGGAGTTCGCCACGCAGCCCGCCATAGAGGCTGCCGGCGAACTTGTCGGCGAGGCCGTCGAAATGGCGGTCGCCCGCCGGGGACAGGTAGGGGGAAAACTCGGGCATGGGGCTTCCGGACAGGGACTGGCGGCCATTCTACCCGTTAAGCGGTGCCGGCTCACGGACCGCGGCGCCTGCGGGTTTATCTCGCCGGTTCAGACGCTTATACTATCGTCCACTTCGCCCTCTTAGCTCAGCAGGATAGAGCAGCCGCCTCCTAAGCGGCAGGTCGCAGGTTCGAATCCTGCAGAGGGCGCCAGATCCGCCTGTCCCCTGACCGGCACCTCTCTAGCCCCTGCCACGCACAGCGCCCGAGTGCTCCCCAGATAGATTCGTCATCGCCCTTCCCGTCGCGCGTTTATTCTTCTCACTCAACCGCGTGGTAGGTTCTTCATACTCCTCTAATCTGGTACAGAGTCGCGATAACAATCCGGAGGCCAAGGAGATGGGCGCAAGCAGTGTCGTGAAGGCGACAGCATGGTCGCAACGCCTCATGCAACTCATCGGCAGTCGTCATGCCACGCGCTGCAGTGTAGTGGCTCTGCTCCTGGTCGCGGGTGCGGCGATCGTCTACGTCACTGGCGGCACGGCCTACGCCTACCCCTACTTGATGCTGATCCCGGTACTGGCCGCGGCCTCCTGGTACAGGCTTCCCGGGGGGCTGATCACCGCCTTCCTCGCCGGCGCCTTGATGGCCGTCATGCCTCAGGACGCCCACCTCAGCGTCGAGCAGAGCACGGCCAACTACCTGACGCGGTTTGCCTTCTATCTGCTCTTGGGCGGGGTGGCCGGCTGGCTGTTCCAACTGCGACGCCGCTCGGCCAACGAACACCGGGTCATCGCCCGTACCGATCCCCAGTCGGGACTCCCCAACCAGGTCGCCCTCAAAGAGGATCTTGACCAGTGTCTATCGCAGTCGGTGTGGCGAGTCACTGGAACCGGGGTGATAAAGGTCAAGATCACCGATATGACAGACGTTGTCGAAGCCCTGGGCATGGAAGCCGCCGATCAGCTTATCCTGGCGCTGGGCACTCGGCTGAGTCAGGCGGTTCGCGACGGCAGCAGGGCGTACCGCATCAGCCTTGATGAGCTGGCGGTGATATTAAAGGATATCAAGCCGGCCGATCTCGACCCTATCAGCCAGCGATTGATGGATGTCGGCGAGGACAACCTGTTGATTCAGCAAGTGCCTGTGCGCGTCCAGCTGGTCATGGGGAGTGCCATTTCGCGCAACGGCGCGACGAGGGCGACAGAGCTACTCCGAGAGGCCCGCATCGCGCAACTGGCAGCTATCCGGCAACGGCGTAGCCACACGCATTTCAGCCCCACCTTCGATCAGCGAACTCTTGACTCGCTCAAGCTGATCGCTCAGGTGCGAGACGGGTTGGCCGCGCGGGAGTTCGAGCTGCATTACCAACCCAAGATTCGACTGGGCGATGACCAGGTCTGTGGATGCGAGGGACTGATCCGTTGGCGAGGAGACGACGACAGGCTGATTCCGCCTGGCCAGTTCATGCCCAAGGTGGAAAACACCTCGCTGATTGGCCCGGTCACCAGCTTCGTTGCTCAAGCCGCCGGTGCCTTTGCCATGCATGACGGGAGCGAGGGCGCAATCGGCATCAATATCTCCGTGCATAACCTGCATGACGAGAAGCTGCATGATCTTCTCCTGGAGCTTGTCGAGCAAGCTGGCGTGCGCCCTGAACGTCTGGAAGTGGAAATCACCGAAAGCGCCTTGATCGGTGACCTCGGCGCTGCACGCAGCGATATCCAGCGCATTCGCGATATCGGTATCGGCGTGAGTATCGATGACTTCGGCACAGGCTTTGCGTCTTTCGAGTACTTACAGCACCTGCCGATTACGGGGCTCAAGATCGATCGAGTCTTTGTCGCCAACCTGGAACGAGACGAGCGTGCGCGCAAGCTGATGGCCTGCATGATCGACGTGGGCCATGCCCTTGAGCTGGTGGTGACCGCCGAAGGCGTGGAGACAGCGGCGCAGGCGGATATCCTGCGCCAGCTCGGCTGCGATCAGGCACAAGGCTTCTTTTTCTCACCGGCCCTCCCCGCCGCCGACTATCTCGCTTGGTGCCAGCGCTATTCGGAAAGACGCAGGTAGTGGTCAGCTGTGATTTCTCGGTATCCGATGGGCTGACACCACTAGGTTCCCAGGCCGCCGAGCATCACCACGCCGAGCACCACGGCCAGCAGCAGCAGCGTCTCGAGGGCCATCAGGATCACCGGCTTCCAGCCCACCACCGCGAGCTTCTGGAACGATGTCTTGATGCCGAGCGCGGCGATCGCGGTCACCAGACACCAGCGAGACAGGGTCGACATCCCCTCGTTCACCGCCTCGGGAATGAGCCCCAGGCTGTTGACCACGACCAGCAACACGAAGC
>NZ_RXNS01000014.1 GCF_003966155.1 Halomonas nitroreducens | reverse complement strand
AGCTGGAAGCTGGAAGCTGGAAGCTGGAAGCTGGAAGCTGGAAGCTGGAAGCTGGAAGCTGGAAGCTGGAAGCTGGAAGCTGGAAGCTGGAAGCTGGAAGCTGGAAGCTGGAAGGCAGCATATTGCCTCCAGAACCCGCGTCAAGGGAGCTCTCCAAGCTTCCAGCTTATGGCTTATAGCTCCTGATGGAGATCGATCCGATCGGCCCGCATCCTCGCCTGCTTGTCCTCGAGACCGGCGAAATCGAACAGTACACGGTCGGCCAGCTGGGACGGCGCCACGTTGGTCACGGCCTTGAACATGCTCTCGAGTCGACCGGGGTGCTTGGCCTCCCACTCGGCCAGCATCTCCTTGACCACCTGGCGCTGCAGGTTGGGCTGCGAGCCACACAGGTTGCAGGGGATGATCGGGAACTCCATGCGCCGCGAGAACTCGGCGATATCGGCCTCGCGGCAGTAGGCCAGCGGCCGGATGACGATGTTCTTGCCATCGTCGGAAAGCAGCTTGGGCGGCATCGACTTGAGACTGCCACCGAAGAACAGGTTGAGGAACAGCGTCTCGAGGATGTCCTCGCGATGGTGGCCCAGGGCGATCTTGGTGGCGCCGATCTCCTCGGCATAGCCGTAGAGTGAGCCACGCCGCAGCCGCGAGCACAGTGCGCAGGTCGTCTTGCCTTCCGGCGTCTTCTCCTTCACCACCGAATAGGTGTCACGCTCGAGGATGTGGTAGTCGACCCCGAGACTGTCCAGGTACGACGGCAGGACATGCTCGGGAAAGCCCGGCTGCTTCTGGTCCAGATTCACCGCCACCAGGGAGAAGTTGACCGGGGCATTGCGCTGCAGGCTGCGCAGGATCTCCAGCATGGTGTAGCTGTCCTTGCCCCCGGACAGGCAGACCATCACCTTGTCGCCGTCACGGATCATGTCGTAGTCGATGATGGCGTTGCCCACCTGGCGCCGCAGCCGCTTCTGCAGCTTGTTGAACTCGCGCTTGGCCTTGGCGGCATGGCTCTCGGTGCCGTCGGCCTGCGGCTCGGCGGCGGGACTGTCCTCGGCGGGACGGGGATCAAACATCACGGCATCTTGCATGGTCACGGCGCTGCCAGGGCATCTGCGGGTGGACGGGCGCCTATCCTACCATTCTCCCCGGAAACTGGCGAAGCCAAGCCCGCCAGCCGGGGCGTTCAGGACATCTGCCGCGAGGGATGGCCCTCCCGGGCCAGGTGCAGATGCATCAGGGCGGTGGTCACTGCTACCCCCAGGGCACTGTGCTGCCCCATCAGGGGCACCCCGAGGCGCTCGGCAACCTGCGCGAAGCGTGGTTGGCTGTCGAGCTGGGGATGGTGGTGTCGCTGGCGGCGCTGGTACACCTGCGCCACGTCGATGCCGGCGTTGGGCAGGTCGAAGCCGAAGCGAGGGCGCAGGTAGCGGTTGAGCAGGGCCAGTTCGAAATCCAGACGCCAGCCCACCAGGGGACGGTTGCCGACGAAATCCAGCAGCTGCGCCAGGGCCTCGTCGATGCTCTCGCCGTCGTCCAGGTCGATCCCGCGCAGGCCGTGCAGGCAGATGGAGTCGCCATCGAGGCTGGCCGGCCGCCGCAAGCGAAGGTCGAGGGACTCGCTGGTCAGTACCCGGTCGCCGCGCAGGCGCACGGCGGCAATGGCCACCAGCTCGGCGGTCCGGGCGTTGGTGCCGGTGGTCTGGCAGCCGAGGGCCACCAGCTCGTCGCCGGTATAGGGATGGAAGAGCCAGCCGTAGCGGCCATGGGCGTGTCTCCGCCGGTCGGCCACCCGTCGCAATGTCCTGAGCATGAACCGCGCTCCTGTGTTGATGCAGCCTGCCGGGGCCGGGCCTCACGAGTACTCGAGATGGAAGTGATGCGACAGGCGTTGCTTGAAGTCCTTGACGATATGCAGCGCCTCGCGGAGCAGGTCGCGCTCCAGGGAGGACAGCTCCTGGACCACCACCCGATCCGGCTCGCCGCCCTGCTTCCCTTCCCCGTCGAGCCGTGCCAGCTGCTGCTTGAGTCGGAGCTCGGTGAACAGCGACAGCGCCTCCCCCAGGTCCTCGGCGAAGCGCGCCTCCAGGCGCCCGTCCGCCACCAGGGCATCCAGCCGATCCAGTGTCGAGGTCACCGCGATCCGCCGCTCGAGGGCCATGACGCGGACCCCGTGCACGATGGGGAAGATGCCGCCCTTCTTGATGTCGATACCGTGCTGGGGCTTCTTGAGCGAGCCGAACAGGGTCAGGGGTGTGGAGAAGTGCAGCGCCGGCCGCGCGAAGTAGGACAGCAGCAGCTGGTCACCGGCACACAGGCGGAACAGGGACTCGCGCAGGCGCTCCAGCAGCGCCGGGTTGCCGGCGACCGCATGGGCGTCAAGCACGATGGCCAGCTTCATCAGGCTGTCCCCGTCGCGCTGCTCCACCCACTGGGCGATGCGCCGCTTCCACTGGCTCTCGGTGCCCACCCAGTCGGGGTTGGAGACCATGATGTTGCCCGGACAGGGCGGATAGCCCAGCTCGATGAGGGTCTCGGTGAGTCGCTGCATCTGCTCGGCGCAGTCGGGCCAGTCCAGGGTATCGTCGAGGATCAGGCCATTGTCCTGGTCGGTCTTGAGGATCTGCTCGCCGCGCCCCTCGCTGCCCATCACCATCAGGCAGCTGTCGCGGTGATAGCGCTCCTCGATCAGAAACCCCCAGGCCTTGTTGATGATCCGGCTGTTGAGGGCCGCCAGCAGGCCCATGGCGAAGCGCAGCTTGACGCCCTGGGCCATCAGCGCGCGAACCAGCTCCGGAGTGCGACGACTGGCGGCGGACAACGCCGCCAGGCTGTCGGCCTGCTCGACCTGCAGGCTGACCACGTAACTGCGGCTGGAGAAGTAGCTCAGGACATCGGTCAGCTCGACCACGCCCACCGCGGCCTCGCCCTCGGTGACCACCACCCGCTCCACCTGGTGACGGGTCATCAGCACCAGTACCTGGAAGAGGTACTGCTCCGGCGTCACCGAGACCAGCTCGAAGTGCGCCACCGACCGCGCCGGGCTGTCCTGGGGCAGCCCCTCGAGGACCAGGGCGTTGAGCAGGTCGGTCTTGGTGATCATCCCCGGGCCCTGCTCGCCCTCGACCAGCAGGCTGTCGGCATGACTGTCGTGCAGGGTGGTGACCGCCTCGGCGATGGTCGCCCGGGGGCCCACGCAGAGAGGCTCGCGCATACACTCGTCCACGCGGGCCAGCATGAAGCCGGCCATGGTCACCCCGCCGGCGGCACGCTGCTCGGTCAGCAGACGGGTCTTGTGGGCCAGGGTCTGGCGGAAGAACTCGGCAAACGCCGGATAGTCGTCACAGAGCTTGAGGAACAGTGCCTTGGGCAGCAGGTAGCAGAGGCTCTCCTGCTCGGCCCGGAAGCGATAGCGACTCGTGCCGTTGAGAATGCTGATCGCCCCGAAGAGGTCGCCAGCGGTGTAGTGACCGATCCGTTGCCGGGCACCGGGCTGGGTGGTATCGAGTTCCGCCACTTCGCCCTTGTGGATGAGGAAGACGTACTCGCCGGGCTGGCCGGTCTCGAGGATGATCTCGTCGCGATCGAAGTAGGCGAGGTCGATGCCACCACGCACCCGCTCACGCCCAGCCTCGTCGAGAAAGGTGAACGGCGGCTGGGAGAGATCCACATCGACCATGGCGAGGTCCTCGCATCGGGAAACGGGCATCGTCTGACGGGAACTGCCCACCGCGGGCCAGGGGCGCCGAGGAGGTGGGCCATAGATCGACCGATGACACCGCAGCAGAAACACTGGGATCAGGGTAGCAAAGTCGGGGTCGGGGCAAGTATCTAGACCATGGTTCTATGCGGCCTCAAGGCATTGCCATATCACTGCGACAAAGCGTTATACCTTGGTACTATTCAACCAATGTTTCGACTAAAGTCCAATTCGATACCCTCCTAGACAATCGTCCTGCATAGCGAGGCAACGCAGAAAACAAAAACCTTAACAACATCATCAAGGCAATGATTTTAAAGGGATTATCAAAATCCTTTTAAATCGTTTTACCCTCATGATACCAAAGTCTGGGATTTATTTTTCCGCTTTATTGACCAGCATTAGCGGTGAGTCGTGCAGGGTAATCGCACGTCGACACCCCACCTCAACCCAAAGCGTGATCGACCAAGGTCCTGACACAAGGTAAGGGAGGAAACCATGCCCTCATTGCCAACTTGCCCCAGGTCCGCTGCGTCCCTCGGCATCCCGGCCTGGATCACGGCTGGCTGAACGGCTGTCCACGCGCGATTGCCCGGCTGAGTCATGTGAACGCTCGGGACAACCTCCCAACCCCAACAACAAGTGGAGAGCAACACTATGGCAGATGAGAAACCCAATGCCGAAGCCTACTGGGCGGCCAACCTCCGCCTCATTGCCGGCTGCCTGGTCGTCTGGGCACTGGTGTCCTATGGCTGCGCCATCCTGCTTCGCCCGCTGCTCGCGGGAATTCCCGTCGGCGGCACCGACCTGGGCTTCTGGTTCGCGCAGCAGGGATCGATCCTGACCTTCATCGGCATCATCTTCTTCTATGCGTGGAAGATGAACCGGTTGGATAAAAAGTTCGGGCTTGGGGAGTAAGCCAGCATGAGTCAATTCGCGATCAACGTCCTCTTCGTGGGCGCCTCCTTCGCCCTCTATATCGGCATCGCCATCTGGGCGAAGGCCGGTTCGACCAAGGATTTCTACGTCGCCGGCGGCGGCGTGCATCCGATCACCAACGGCATGGCCATCGGCGCCGACTGGATGTCGGCGGCGTCCTTCATCTCCATGGCCGGCCTGATCGCCGCCGGCGGCTATGCCAACTCGACCTTCCTCATGGGCTGGACCGGCGGCTATGTCCTGCTGGCCACCCTGCTGGCGCCCTACCTGCGCAAGTTCGGCAAGTTCACGGTGCCGGAGTTCATCGGGGATCGCTTCTACAGCAAGAAAGCTCGCCTGGTCGCCGTGATCTGCCTGATCGTTGCCTCGGTGACCTACGTCATCGGCCAGATGGCCGGCGCCGGCGTGGCCTTCTCGCGCTTCCTGGAGGTCGACGCCACCATGGGCCTGATCATCGCGGCCATCGTGGTGTTCTTCTACTCGGTGCTGGGGGGCATGAAGGGCATCACCTACACCCAGGTCGCCCAGTACTGCGTGCTGATCACCGCCTACACCATCCCGGCAGTGTTCATCTCGCTGGAGCTGACCGGCAACCCGCTGCCGCCGCTGGGCCTGTTCTCCGAGCATGACGGCTCGGGCATGCCGCTGCTGGCCAAGCTCAACGAGGTCATCACCGAGCTCGGCTTCAACGAATACACGGCGGACGTGGACAACAAGCTGAACATGGTGCTGTTCACCCTGTCGCTGATGATCGGGACCGCGGGCCTGCCCCACGTCATCATCCGCTTCTTCACCGTGCCGAAGGTTGCCGATGCGCGCTGGTCCGCCGGCTGGGCCCTGGTCTTCATCGCCCTGCTGTACCTGACCGCTCCGGCCGTGGCTTCCATGGCCCGCCTGAACCTGATGACCACCATCTATCCCGACGGCCCGACGGCCGAGCCCATCCAGTACGACGAGCGTCCGAACTGGGTGCGCGAGTGGGAAGTCACCGGCCTGATCCAGTACGAGGACAAGAACGACGACGGCCGTATCCAGCTCTACAACGACACCGAGGCCTTCGCCCCGACCGCCGAGCAGCGTGGCTGGGCCGGCAACGAGCTGGAGGTCAACCGCGACATCCTGGTGCTGGCCAATCCGGAGATCGCCAACCTGCCCGGCTGGGTCATCGGCCTGATTGCCGCGGGTGGCCTGGCGGCGGCGCTGTCGACGGCAGCCGGGCTCTTGCTGGCCATTTCCTCGGCCATCAGTCATGACCTGATCAAGGGCTCGATCAACCCCAATATCTCCGAGAAGGGCGAGCTGCTGGCGGCACGTATCTCGATGTCCGTCGCCATCATCGTCGCCACCTACCTGGGCGCCAATCCCCCGGGCTTCGCGGCTCAGGTAGTGGCTCTGGCCTTCGGTATCGCCGGTGCCTCGCTGTTCCCCGCGCTGATGATGGGCATCTTCTCCAAGCGCGTGAACAACAAGGGGGCCATCGCCGGCATGCTGACGGGTCTGGTCTTCACCCTGGTCTATATCTTCGTCTACAAGGGCTGGTTCTTCATCCCTGGCACCAACAACCTGGCGGATATCCCGGCGAACTGGGTGCTGGGCATCTCGCCGCTGTCCATCGGTGCCGTGGGCGCGATCATCAACTTCGCCGTGGCCTTCTCGATCTCCAAGGCGACTGCGGCACCGCCGCAGGAGATCCAGGACCTGGTGGAGAGCGTCCGCTATCCCAAGGGTGCTGGCATGGCGGCCGACCACTGAGCCATAATCCCGAACCGGCGTCCCTGCGACGCCGGCCCCAACCCTTCGTCGGGCTTCCCTCGGGAAGCCCGACTGCTGTTAGGAAGCTGTCCTATGATATGGCACTTGATTGCGGCGGCCTTCGCCGGCCTCGGCGCCGCCGGTATCGGCCTGCTGCTGCGCATGCTCAGCCGGAGGCGCCTGCCCCGCTGGATCGTCCCGGTCTGCGCAGGACTGGGCATGATCGGCTACCAGATCAACCACGAGTACGCCTGGTTCGAGCACAAGCGCGCCCAGCTCCCCGACTCCACCCGAGTGGTGAGTACCGAGCAGACACCGGTCTTCTGGCGCCCCTGGACCTACCTGGTGCCCCTGACCTCGGCCTTCACCGTGGTGGACCGGGCCAACCTGGTGCACTCCCGCGCCAACGACCAGCAGCTGGTCGAGTTCATCCTCTATCGCTTCGAGCTGGCCAACGCGGACCGGGTGCAGCACGAGGCCTATCTGCTGAACTGCAGTGCCCGGGACCTGGTGCCGCTGGCCGGTGAGCCGCGCCGTCCCCAGACCGAGGAGCTGCGTCACCTCGAGGCCCCGGACCCGCTGCTCCGGACGGTCTGTCGCGACGCCTGACCCGGGCCATCCCTGCCATCGCCCCCGGCTTGCGCAAGGGCTCAGGCGAGCGCGAGCCTGCGCCATGTCCGCCGCCGACGGGCATGAGCACTTCCCGCTTCGCGGTGGGGTACCAGGCAGCGGTCAGCGACACTGTGACGGGACACTCCAGGCGGAGCCTGGCGACCTGAAACGCGAGCGGCAGAGAGGTCGCGTGTCGGAATGCGCAGTTTGCCGATGGGTCAATGCGCTTCTCGAGCGGCCTGTCCCTCGGAGAGCCGAGCGTAGACAGTTGCCAGGCGAGGCTTAGAATGGGCGGGAACCCGAGGGAGATTGTCCATGTTTGCAGGCTGGCTGCTGATCGTCGTTTCGCTGCTCTACGTCGCGGTGCTGTTCGCCATCGCCTGGCGAGGAGACCGTCAGGCCCGCGAGCATGGCGCCACTCGCCGGCGCCCGGTGATCTACAGCCTGGCGCTGGCCATCTACTGCACCTCCTGGACCTTCCACGGTGCCGTGGGCCAGGCCGCCACCTCGGGCTGGTCCTTCGCCAGCATCTTCGTCGGTCCCATCCTGACCCTGCTGCTGTTCTGGCCGGTGCTGGCCAAGATGATCCGCGTCGCCAAGCATCAGAATGTCACCTCGATCGCCGACTTCATCGCCTCGCGCTACGGCAAGACCCAGTCGCTGGCCGCCTTCGCCAGCCTGGTCGCACTGATCGGCACCCTGCCCTACATCGTCCTGCAGCTGAAGGCCGTCTCGACCTCCTTCAGCGTGCTCACCGATGCCAACGACATCACCCGGGCGCCACTGTTCGGTGATACCGCCTTCTATGTCGCGCTGGTCATGGCGGCCTTTGCCATCCTCTTCGGCACCCGGCATACCGACGCCACGGAGCACCACGAGGGGCTGATCCACGCCGTGGCCTTCGAGTCGCTGGTCAAGCTGGTGGCCTTCCTGATCCTCGGCGCCTATGTCACCTGGGGCATGTTCGACGGTCTCGGCGACCTGCTGGCGTTTGCCGATATCCAGCTGCAGCTGCAGCGCCAGCTCGCCCAGCAGGACTTCGGCCAGAGCTTCTGGGCCCAGACCCTGCTGGCCATGCTGGCCATTCTCTGCCTGCCCCGCCAGTTCCACGTGGCGGTAGTCGAGAACACCCATCGCGACGACGCCGCCAAGGCCCGCTGGCTGTTTCCGCTCTACCTGGTGGCCTTCGCCTTCTTCGTGCTGCCGCTGGCCGCCGCCGGGCTGACCCTGTTCGCGGACGGCAGCGTCGAGCCCGACAGCTATGTGCTGGCGTTGCCCATGGCCGCCGGCAGCGAATGGCTGGCCCTGCTGACCTTCATCGGCGGCTTCTCGGCCTCCACCGGCATGGTGATCGTCGCCGCCGTGGCGGTGTCGATCATGATCTCCAACGAGATCGTCATCCCCGCCCTGTTCCGGCTGCGCTGGTTCGACACCAAGGCCCGGGACTATGGTCGCCTGGTGCTGCGCGCCAGGCGCATCACCATCGCGGTGGTGCTGGGCCTGGCCTACGGGGTCTACCAGCTGATCGGCGAGTTCAGCTCCCTGGCCGCCATCGGCATGCTGTCCTTCGCGGCCGCGGCGCAGTTCGCCCCGGCGCTGATCGGCGGCCTCTACTGGAAACGCGGCAACCGCCTGGGGGTCATCGTCGGCATGAACGCCGGCTTCGCCATCTGGGCCTACAGCCTGCTGATGCCGGCGATGATCGGCGCCGGGGTGCTGCCGGCCGCCTGGCTGTCGGGGGGGCCCCTGGGCATCGGCTGGCTGTCGCCCACCTCGCTGTTCGGCCTCAACGTGGGTGACAGCTTCACCCATGGGGTGATGCTGTCGCTGGGCGTGAACCTGGTGTGCTATATCTTCGTCTCCCAGATGACCCCCCAGCGGGTGGTGGAGCGCATCCAGGCCTCGCTGTTCGTCGACAGCGTCGAGACGCGCCAGACGTCGGTGAATCGGCCCTGGACCGGCGCCACCACCGTCGGCGACCTCAAGGTGCTGTGCGAGCGCTTCCTCGGTGCCAGTCAGGTCAGCCGTGCCTTCGACGACTATGCACGGCGAACCGGCAAGCCGCTGGAGGACAACACCCGGGCCTCCATCGACGTGATCCAGTTCACCGAGCGCTTCCTGGCCTCGGTACTGGGCGCCTCCTCGGCGCGCATCGTCGTCAACTCGGCGCTGCAGGGCCGCGGCATCGGCATCTCGGACGTGATCTCCATCGTCGACGAGGCCTCCCAGGTCCTCGAGTTCAACCGTGCCCTGCTCCAGGCCACCATCGAGAACATCAACCAGGGCATCAGCGTGGTGGACCAGAACCTGCGCCTGGTGGTGTGGAACCAGCGCTACCTGGAGCTGTTCCGCTTCCCGGACCATCTGATCCGGGTCGGCGCCCCGGTCGACCGCATCTTTCGCTACAACGCCCACAATGGCGAGTACGGGCCCGGCGACCCGGAGGAGCATGTCCAGCTGCTGCTCGACAACATCCGCGAGGGCCAGCCCCATCGCTATGTCCGCTACCGCCAGGACGGCAGCGTGCTGGAGGTCCAGGGCAATCCCATGCCCGGTGGCGGCTTCGTCTACACCTACCAGGACATCACCCAGCAGAAGCGCATCGAGGAAGCGCTGATCCGTTCCGAGAACAACATCCGCATCTACACCGACAACGTGCCGGCACTGATCGCCTACTTCGACAAGGAGTGCCGCTACCTCTTCACCAACCGCGCCTACGAGCAGGCCTTCGGCATCGATCGCAACGCGGTGATCGGCAAGCCGTTGCAGGAGGTGATCCCGGCAGAGCTGGCCCTGGAGCGCGAGCCGTGGATCGAGCGTGCGCTGGCCGGCGAGCGGGTCAACTTCGAGGTCTCGCTGACCCTGCCCGAGGGCCTGCGCTACATGCTGGTGACCTATACGCCGCACTTCGGCGACAGCGGGGCGATACTGGGCTTCTTCGCCCTCTACCAGGACATCACCGAGCGCCGCCGCGCGGAGATCGCCCTCAAGGAGACCAACGAAACCCTCGAGGAGCGCGTCCGCGAGCGCACCCAGGCGCTCTCCGAGGCCAACGCCGCCCTGCGCCAGGAGAACCGCGTGCGCGCCGAGGCCGAGCAGGCGCTGCGCCAGGCCAAGCAGGTCGCCGAGGACGCCAACGCCTCCAAGACACGCTTCCTGGCCGCCGCCAGCCACGACCTCCTGCAGCCGCTCAACGCCGCCCGGCTGTTCACCTCGGCGCTATCCCAGGAAATGGATGCCGACGACATGCGGCGCACCATCGGCCACATCGACAATTCCCTGCAGGCCGCCGAGGAGTTGCTCGGCACCCTGCTGGACATCTCAAAGCTCGACGCCGGGGCGCTCACCCCGCGGCGCAGCCATTTCGCCCTGGCCGACATCTTCCGACCGCTGCGCGCCGAGTTCGAGGTGATGGCCGAGGACCGCGGCCTGGACCTGGTGGTAGTGGCCACCCGCTGCTGGGTCGACAGCGATGCCCAGATGCTCCGGCGCATCGTGCAGAACTTCCTGTCGAACGCCATCCGCTACACCCAGGAAGGGCGGGTGCTGCTGGGCTGCCGGCGCCATGGCGAGCGGCTAACCATCGAGGTCTGGGACTCCGGCCCCGGCATCCCCGAGACCAAGCAGGCCGAGATCTTCCAGGAGTTCCGCCGCCTCGACCAGGCCTCGCGCCACAAGGAGAGCGAGAAGGGCCTGGGACTGGGGCTGTCGATCGCCGACCGCATGAGCCGGGTGCTCGATCACCCGATCACCGTGCGCTCCTGGGAGGGGGTGGGTACCGTCTTCGCGGTCAGTGTGCCGGTGGTGGCCGCCCGCCACCGTGAGGACGCCGAGGAGGCCACCCCGCGGCGTGCCGGCAACAAGCTGGCCGGCAAGCGCATCCTGTGCATCGACAACGAGTCGCTGATTCTCGAGGGCATGAAGGCCATGCTCTCCGGCTGGGGCTGCGAGGTCTTCACGGCCACCTCCATCGGCGGCGCCAAGTCGGTGCTGCGCCACCTGGACGACGACCCGGACGCGATCCTGGCCGACTACCACCTCGACAACGAGGTCACCGGCCTGATGGCCATGGAAGCCCTGGGCGAGCGGCTCTACGGCGCCGTCCCCGGCATCGTGATCACCGCCGACCGCACCGAGGAGGTCGCCGAGGAGATCCGCCGCGCCGGCTACCAGCTGCTGCTCAAGCCAGTGCGCCCCGCCGCCCTGCGGGCGCTGCTGACGCGCACCCTGCAGGCCAGCCGGGCGGCCACCAGGCAAGAGGGGTAGCACGCCGCGCGCGAGCTGGAAGGCAGCGTAGATAAAACCGCCTCCGGGACAAGACCACGGAGGCGGTTGTTCTTCCAGCTTCAAGCTTCCAGGCGCGAAGCGCCGCGCTTCCAGCTCCGGGCGAAGCCCGGGTCAGGATTCGACCTTGGGCGGCTCCACCTCGAGCTTCTGGGCGGCGATCACCGCCTGGGTGCGGGAGTGCACGCCGAGCTTGCGCAGGATGGCGGTGACGTGGGCCTTGATGGTGGCCTCCGAGACGTTGAGCTCGTAGGCGATCTGCTTGTTGAGCAGCCCCTCGGTGAGCATGTTGAGCACCCGGAACTGCTGGGGCGTCAGCGAGGCGATCGCCTCGGCGAAGCGGGTCTCCTCCTCGTCGCCTTCGCCCAGGGCATCGGCCATCTCCGCCGGCAGCCAAACCTCGCCGTCGAGGATCTCGCCCACCGCCTCGGCGATCAACGCCAGCGAGGACGACTTGGGGATGAACCCGGAGGCCCCGTAGTCGATGGCCCGGCGCACCACATGCAGCTCATCGCTGCCGGAGACGACCGCCACCGGGATATCGGGGGTCTGGCCGCGCAGCTGGATCAGCCCGGAAAAGCCATGGGCGCCCGGCATGTGCAGGTCGAGCAGGATCAGGTCGGCATCCGGGTGGCGGGTGACCACCTCGGTGGTGGCCTCCATGGTGTCGGACTCGACGATCTCGGCCTGGGGTGCCAGCTGGCGCAGCGCCTGGGTCAAGGCTGCGCGGAACAGCGGATGGTCATCGGCAACGATGAATTTCTGGGCAAAGGCCATGGATTCTCCTCCGGTTCCGGGAGCAGCGGGACGGGGCGGCCGCCGCCTGCGGGACGCTTTTGTCTTTCACGGCATGTTACCCCATGGCCAAGGCGATGCCCAAGCGTTAGGCGGGCATTGTCGACATTTTTCGACGTGCCACCAAGAAGCCGGCCACGCGGGCCGGCTCGAATGTCCAACCGGCGGGCTGCCCCGGCCAGACGGGGCAGCCGCACGCGGTTACTTGATGGCGCGATGCTCGATCAGTTCCTCGACCACCGACGGATCCGCCAGGGTGCTGGTGTCGCCCAGGCCGTCGCACTCGTTGGCGGCGATCTTGCGCAGGATGCGGCGCATGATCTTGCCCGAGCGGGTCTTCGGCAGGCCCGGCGCCCATTGGATAACATCCGGCGAGGCAATCGGACCGATGTCCTTGCGCACCCACTGGGTCAGCTCCTTCTTGAGCTCGTCGCTGGGTTCCACGCCATCCGCCAGGGTCACGTAGATGTAGATGCCCTGGCCCTTGATGTCGTGGGGGAAGCCGACCACGGCGGCCTCGGCCACAGCATCGTGGGCCACCAGGGAGGACTCGATCTCGGCGGTGCCCATGCGGTGGCCGGAAACGTTGAGCACGTCGTCGACCCGGCCGGTGATCCAGTAGTAGCCGTCCTCGTCCCGACGGCAGCCGTCACCGGTGAAGTACATGCCCTTGTAGGTGGTGAAGTAGGTCTGCAGGAAACGCTCGTGGTTCTTCCAGATGGAGCGCGCCTGGCCCGGCCAGGAGTCGAGGATCACCAGGTTGCCCTCGGTGGCCCCCTCGAGCAGGTTGCCCTCGTTGTCGACCAGCGCCGGCTGAACGCCGAAGAACGGCAGGGTCGCGGAGCCCGGCTTGAGGTCGGTGGCGCCCGGCAACGGGGCGATCATGATGCCGCCGGTCTCGGTCTGCCACCAGGTGTCGACGATGGGGCACTGCTCGTTGCCGATCACCCGGTAGAACCATTCCCAGGCCTCGGGGTTGATGGGCTCGCCCACCGAGCCCAGCAGGCGCAGGCTGTCACGCTTGCTGGAGTCCATGACGTTGTCGCCATGAGCCATCAGGGCACGCACCGCGGTGGGCGCGGTATACAGGATGTTGACCTTGTGCTTGTCGACCACCTCGCCCATGCGGCCGTTGGTCGGGTAGCTGGGCACCCCCTCGAACATCAGGGAAATGGCGCCGTTGGCCAGGGGGCCGTAGACGATGTAGCTGTGACCGGTGACCCAGCCTACGTCGGCAGTACACCAGTAGATCTCGCCGTCCTGGTAGTCGAAGACGTACTGGTGCGTCATGGCGGCATGCAGCAGGTAGCCGCCGGTGGTGTGCTTGAGCCCCTTGGGCGTGCCGGTGGAGCCGGAAGTGTAGAGGATGAACAGCGGGTCCTCGGCGCCCATCGGTTCGGCCGGGCAGTCGCTGGACTGCTGGTCGACGAGGTCGTGGTACCAGACGTCGCGGCCATCCTGCCACTCGATATCGCCACCGGTGCGCTGGACCACCAGCACCTTCTCGGCCACGTCGGTGCCCTCGCGGGTCAGGGCCGCATCGACGTTGTCCTTGAGGGGCACATTCTTGCCGCCACGCACGGACTCGTCGGCGGTGATCACCACCTTGGAGCCGGCGTCCTTGACCCGCTGGGCCAGGGCATCCGGGGAGAAGCCGCCGAAGACCACCGAGTGGATGGCACCGATCCGGGCACAGGCCAGCATGGCCATGGCGGCCTCGGGGATCATCGGCATGTAGAGGGTCACGGTGTCGCCCCTGGCGACCCCCAGCGACTTCAGGGCGTTGGCCAGCTGACAGGTCCGCTCGTGCAGCTGGCGATAGGTCAGGGTCTTGGAATCCTTGGGATCATCGCCTTCCCAGATGATCGCCGGCTGATCCCCGCGGGTCTCGAGGTGTCGATCCAGGCAGTTGACGCTGGCGTTGAGGGTGCCGTCCTCGAACCAGCGGATGTCGACGTTATGGGTATCGAAGACGGTGTGCTTGATCTTGGTCGGTGATGTGAACCAGTCGAGGCGCTTCGCCTGCTCGGCCCAGAAGCCTTCCGGATCATCCAGGGAGCGTTGGTACATGGCCTGGTAGGTCGCCTTGTCGGCCCATGCCTTGGCGGCGAAGTCCTCACGTACCGGATAGACGTGCTGCTGATCACTCATGGAAATGCCTCTGTCCTCGGGGTGGCCCCTTCAGGTTGATGATGCCGGTGGCGTTGTTGTTGGTGCCGCCGACGCCATAAGGTAGTTCCAGCATAAACCGCCCGCGCCCCTACTTCCCCTTAGACATTGGTATGAACAATTTCCTTTTTTATAACAATAGCTTAAGGTCACTTTTCAAACGCTTCATAACCAGTATAGACCAAGGTCTCGGCGCACCGCCGGCAGCGATAGGCACGTCCCGAGCGGGCCAGTGCATGACGCCGCGAGGTGAAGGCATGCTCGCGGCAGCCACAGCGGTAGCGATGGGGCGCGGGGCTGGCTCGGCCGGTGTCGAAGCGGTGGGTGACCCGAGGCGGCAGGCCGAACAGCTGGTGCATCACCGTCTGCCACTCACGGCCATGGGGACGGGCGAGGTGGCCATCGTCCAGGTGGTGGACCAGCCAGTGGGCCATCTCGTGGGGGACCACCTCGACCAGGAAGGCCTGTCGATTCTCGTCGAAGAGCACCGGGTTGAAGCGCAGTCCGCCCCGCCCGAAGTGCGCCTGGCCGGCGCCCTTGCCACGCAGGTCGAGCCAGACCTCGGGGCGCGGCAGCCCGGGATGGAACTCGCGGCATAGCCGCCAGGCGGCCTCGACCCGCTCAAGCAGGGCGCGCTGGCAGGCCGCCCGATCGAGGGCGGCCAGCCAGCGGGGATCGGGTGTCGGCAGGGCGGGCGTGGTCATGGGATGCTAGAATGGCGCTCCGCGCCCGCGGCGTAAAGGGACCCGCGACCGACTGCCCCCGCCGGCACCGCCGCAGGCACGCCGATCGCCCCGCTCCATGCCCGCCGCCCGAGACAGCCGACGAGAGACCCCATGTCCGACACCGACACGCCCCAGCCCCAGCCCCTGCTCGATGACGAGGCCCTGGACCGGCTCGACGACTTCCTCGAGTCCGACCGGGTCGACGCCGATGCCCTCGACCTGATCGGGGCCCATGGCTTCCTGGTCGCCCTGGCGGTGGCCCCCCGCGACGTGCCAGCCGCCACCTGGGTGGCGGAGCTGTTCCACGGCGAGCCGAGTTTCGCCGACGAGGCGGAGCGCGAGGCCGTGCTCGGGCTGCTCGAGGTGCTGCGCCGCACCGCCATCGAGGTGCTGGAAGGCGGCGGCCTGCCCGAGCTGCCCTTCGACCTGGAGCTGGGCGGCCTGGTCCCGGAGGAGACCCCCATCGGCGACTGGTGCGCCGGCTTCATGGAAGGGGTCTTCCTCGACGAGGCAGCCTGGTTTGCCGACGACGAGGAGGCAGCCGCCACTCTGCTGCTACCCTTCATGCTGCTCTCGGGACTGTTCGCCGAGGAGCCGGACATGGCCGAGCTGGCCAACGACGGCGAACGACTGGAGGCCCTGGTGGCCCAGCTGCCGGAACTGGTGCTGGATCTCTACCTGCACTATCGGGTACCACCCGAGACGCCCAAGCCCAAGCCCCGCCGCAAGGCGCCGGCGGGACGCGGCAAGGGAAAGGGCAACCGTAAGCCGTAAGCTGGAAGCCGGGTCAGCGCAGTCGGGTCAGGAGCCCGTCCAGGGTGCCGAACAGCCACTCCTTGAGCCGCTGCCAGCGGGGACGGCGCATCCACAGCTCGTGGTGGATCTCGTGGCTGGCGGCGAAGTTGCGCTGGAACAGCGCGGCCACCTCCTCGGCGAAGCGGGGATCCGCCACCTCCTGGTTGGCCTCCAGGTTCCATTGCAGGCTCCAGTGATCGAAGTTGCACGACCCCAGGCTGACCCAGTCGTCGGCGAGGGTGAACTTGGCGTGGATGAAGGACGGCTGGAACTCGAAGATGCGCACCCCGGCCCGCAGCAGACGCCCGTAGAAGCGCTGGCCCGCGTAGCGCACGCCCGGATGATCATGGCTCTCGCCGGGCAACAGCAGGCAGACCTCGACGCCACGGCGGGCGGCCCGCACCAGGCGCCGGCGCAGGCTCAGGGTCGGCACGAAATAGGGCGTGCAGATCCAGATACGCCGCTTCGCCCCGCTCACCTGGCGCTGCAACGAATGACGAATGGCCTGGTAGCGATAGCCCTGGCCCCAGACCACTCGCCCACGCATCCCGCTGTAGTCATTATGGGAGGCAGTGGTGACCCCCAGGCCATGCACCAGTTCGGGGGCACCGGCACCCCGGGTCATCGGCGAGTCCCAGAGCGCGCAGAACAGTCGCGCCCAGTCGGCCACCACCGGCCCCTCGATGCGCACCGCCACCTCGTACCAGGCATCGAGGAACTCGTCGACGACCCCGAAGCCGCCGGTGAAGGCCAGCTCGCCGTCCACCACCACCAGCTTGCGATGGTCGCGGGTCAGGTTGCGCGCCAGGGAGTGCAACCCCAGGGGATTGAACCAGCGCACCGCCACCCCCCCCGCCTCGAGGCGGCGGCGGTCCGACGCCTCGAGCCCCATGGCGCCATAGCCGTCGAGCAGCAGCAGAACGCTCACCCCCCGCTCCACGGCCCGCTGCAGGACCTCGATCATGGCCGTGGCCAGCCGCCCGGACTCCATCAAGTAGAGTTCGATGAGGACCGACTGACGAGCCCCGTCCACCGCCTCGAACATGGCCGGCAGGAAACGTGCCGCCTCCGGCAGCAGCTGGAAGTGATTGCCGTCTCGCCACATGCCGTGCATGGCCCGCATCCCTGTCCGCCGTGACTGCCGGTATTGACGCACGTTTGCGGCCCCGGGAAAAGCCGGGCCGCCTGACCCACCGGGCCCGCATCGCTATACTGGCCTTTCATTCCCTCGCAGGGGCATCCGGATGGCCTCCCCGATCAGCGCGCTGCACGCCCCCCTCCGGCGACTGCTCACGGCCTGGGTCCAGGTGCGCCGCATCGAGCCGGCACCCGAGGCGCTGGGACTCGACCCGGCGCTGCCCACCGTGTACGTGCTGCCTCGGGCGTCCCTCTCGGATACCCTGCTGCTGGAGGCCCTCACCCACCGGCATGGCCTGCCGGCGGCGGGTGCCCGGCAGCAACTGGGCGAGCACGAAGTCGGGGCACGGCTCGCCCTGCCGTCCCTGCGGCGCCGGCTGTGGCGTCGCCGCCGCCCCGGCGAGGCTCCCTTCGAGGCACTGATCACCGCCAGCCGCGCCCTCCCCCAGGATATCCAGCTGGTACCGGTAAGCATCTTCTGGGGGCGCGCCCCGGGCAAGCGCTTCGGCCTGTGGCACCTGCTCGCCGCCGACAGCTGGCGACTCACCGGCCGGCTGCGCCGCCTGCTGTCGGTGGCGGTCAACGGCCGCGACGTGGAGGTGCACTTCGGCGCCCCGCTGCGGCTGTCCGAGCTCGATGACGGCCGCGAGCCGGCGGTCACCAACCGCAAGGCGGCGCGCCTGCTGCGGGTCCACTTCCGCCGCGTCCGTACCCAGGTACTGGGGCCGGACCTCTCCCACCACCGCACCCTGATCGAGGGTGTGGTGACAAGCCCCGAGGTCCGTCGGGTCATCGAGGAGCTCGCCGGCGACGACCCGCGGGCCCGGGCCCGACTGCGACGACGCGCCCGTCGCTACGGCCGCGAGATCGCCTCGAACATGAGCTACCCGGTGATGCGCTTTCTCCACGGCGTGCTGCGCCGGCTGTGGCATCGCCTCTATGACGGCGTCGACGTCCAGGGGCTGGAAAGTGTCAAGGCCCTGGCGGGCGACCACAGCCTGGTCTATGTGCCCTGCCACCGCAGTCATGTCGACTATCTGTTGCTCTCCTACGTGCTCTACGACCACGGCCTGATGCCACCGCACATCGCCGCGGGCCGCAACCTGGACATGCCGCTGATCGGCCCCCTGCTGCGTCGCGCCGGGGCCTTCTTCATGCGCCGCAGTTTCCGTGGCCAGGCGCTCTATGCCCGGGTATTCAACGAGTACCTGCATCGCCTGCTGTCCCGGGGGCACCCCCTGGAGTACTTCATCGAGGGAGGCCGGTCGCGCAGCGGCCGAATGCTGCCGGCGCGGTCGGGGATGCTGGCGATGACCCTCGGCTCCTTCCTGCGCAGCCGCGGTCACGGCGGCCAGCCACTGGCCTTCGTGCCGGTCTATATCGGCTACGAGCGTGTCCTGGAGGACGCCACCTACCAGCGAGAGCTCGCCGGGAGCCGCAAGCGCAAGGAGACCCCGCTGGGCCTGCTGCGGGTCCTGGGGCGGCTGCGCCAGCCCCATGGCCGCGTGGCCGTGAACATCGGCGAGCCGCTGGCCCTGGCGACCTTCCTCGACCACCAGCGCCCGGACTGGCGGAATGCCGCCGGCGAGGGTCGCCCGGCCTGGCTCGACGAGGTGATCCCGCGGCTGGGCGAGGCCCTGACCCGGCGCATCAATGCCGCGGCGACGCTCAACCCGGTCAACCTGGTGGCACTGGGCCTGCTGGCGACGCCCCACCATGCCATCGAGGCCGATCTTCTCGAGCGCCAGTTGGCACTGCTCGTCGACCTGCACCGCCCACGCCCTGGCAGACCCCAGCGGGGCCTGCCGGCGGGCAGTCCCCGAGACTGGCTCGACGAGGTCCGCGCGCTGGGGCTGATCGCCTACCACCCCCACCCGCTGGGCGACATCGTCACCGCGGATGAGCGCCAGGCCAGCCTGCTGGGCTGGTACCGCAACAATGTGCTGCATCTCTTTGCCCTGCCGGGGATCGCGGCCTTCGCCTTCCGCCACCATGCCTACCATGACCCCGATGACCTCGAGGCCCTGCTCGCACCGATCTGGCCGGTGATGGCCAGGGAGCTATCCCTCGAGCCGCCCCCCTCGCTGCGCGCCGCCCTGGACGAGGTCCTGGACCAGCTCGGCGCGGCGGGGCTGCTCGAGCGTGACGGCGACGGCTGGCGACGGCCGGCCTCGCTGACCAGCGACGAGCAGTTGAGGATGCTGGGCCGGCTGATGCAGCCCGCCCTGGAACGCGGCTACCTGCTGCTCTCGGCGCTGCTCGGCGAGTCCCCCGGGCACTTCACCGCCGGGACCCTGGGCGACCATGCCCGCCAGCTGGCCGAGCGCCTGGCCCAGCTCACCGGACGGGCGGCGCCGGAGTTCTTCGACGCCCGGCTGTTCGCCGGGCTGGTGGAGAGCCTGGAGGTCGAGGGCTGGCTGTGGGTCGAGGCGGGGCGGCTGCATTACGCCCGGGAGCTGCGCCAGACCGCCAGCCGCAGCCGGGCGCTGTTCGCCCCGGCGCTGCGCCACCGGCTGCAGCGGGTCGCCCGCCAGCGCGGAGGCTGAGCCCGGCTCAGGAGGGGGTCAAGGCACGATGGACATAGAGGTCGTAGCGGCTGGTCTTGCCCTCCAGCACATGGCGCGGGGCGGGCCCGGCGATGGGCGGGGCCTTGCGTGGTCGCTTGACCACCACCCGGTGGGTGGCCACGTCCAGCGCCGCCTCGAGCAGCCGGGGCGCATCGGCGTCGTCCCCGGCCAGTGCCCGGAACAGGCGCATCTCCTTCTTGACCAGCGCCGACTTCTCGCGGTGGGGAAACATGGGGTCGAGATGGACGACCTGGGGCACGACGCCCGCCCCGGCCACCAGCGCAGCCAGCTCGCGCCCCGCGTCACCATGGGCCAGGTGCATGCGTGCGGCGACGTCGGCAGTATCGGCCGCGGCCCGGGCGCGGGCCAGGCCGTCCTCGAGCAAGGCGGCGATGGCCGCGACCCGCTCCACCAGCAACACCTCGGCCCCCAGCGCGGCCAGCACGAAGGCGTCACGGCCGAGGCCCGCCGTGGCATCCACCACCGAGGGCGTCACGCCCCTGGTCAGCCCACAGGCCCGGGCGATGAGCTGGCCCCGGCCACCCCCGAAGCGGCGACGGTGGGCCGCCCGGCCGCTGACGAAGTCCACCGCCAGGGGCTTGCCGTAGACGCGGGGATCGCCGGCCAGGACCAGCCGGCCGTCCTCGCGGCACAGCACCAGCGGCGCCTCGGCGCCGACCGGGGTCTCGCGCCCGGGCAAGCCCCAGCGGTCGGCCAGAGCGGCGTCGCCCGCTACCGCCACACCGCTCATCGGTTCTTCTGCCAGGCAACCTGGTCGCGCAGGTAGACCGGCTGCACCTCGTGGGCGGGGCGTCCCTCCCCGGCGGCGAAGGCCTCGGCGGCCAGCAGCACCATCTCCTCGGCGGCGGCCTCCAACTCGGGCAGGCACTGGCTAATGCCGGCCTGGACCTGAGGTGGCATCTCGTCCCACAGGCCCCAGCCGGAGCCGACGCCCACCCAGTCATGGTCCTCGTGTCCGGGGGGCAGCCGGAGGCGCGACGGTGGCAGTACCGCCTCCGCCTCGAGGGCCTCGACCCGCCCCTCCTGGCAGCGCCAGGCCGCGGCATAGACCTCGCCCATGCGGGCATCCAGGGCGGTGACCAGGTAGCGGTAATGGTGGCGACGATGGGCCCCCAGGGCCAGCGCGGCCAGGGTCGAGACCCCGAGCAGGGGGCGGTCCAGGCCGAACGCCAGACCCTGGGCGGTGCCGGCGGCGATACGCAGTCCGGTGAAGGAGCCCGGTCCCCGGCCATACGCCACCGCATCCAGGTCGGCGGGCGCCACACCGGCCTCGCCGAGGACCTCGTCGACCATCGGCAGCAGGCGACGGGTATGCGCGCGGGGCGTGAGTTCGAAGCGGGAGATCAGGGTGTCCGCCTGGCCGTCACGGCGGCGCAGCAGGGCGGCGGAACAGGCGCTCGAGGAGGCATCCAGGGCCAGCAGGGTCGGCATGGGGAGTCACGCAGTAGCGAAAAATGTCGGGGCATTATACGACAACGGCCCGCGAATGCGGGCCGTCGTGAGCGGGGGCGGGGCGGAATCAGCCTTCCAGGGCCTCGATCACCTGGGCGGTGATGTCATCGACGCTGCCGACGCCCTCGACCCGATGATAGGCCGGCGCGGCGTCCGGGTCCTGCCGGGCCCACTCCTGGTAGTACTCGACCAGGGGCGCGGTCTGGTCATGATAGACCGCCAGGCGGTTGCGCACAGTGGCCTCGCTGTCGTCGTCGCGCTGGATCAGGGCCTCGCCGGTGACGTCGTCCTTGCCCTCCTCCTTGGGCGGGTTGTGGTCGACGTGGTAGACCCGGCCCGAGGCCGGATGGACGCGGCGCCCCGCCAGGCGATTGACGATCTCCTCGTCGGGCACGGCGATCTCCAGCACATGGTCGATCTTCACGCCGGCGTCCTTCATGGCATCGGCCTGGGGGATGGTGCGCGGGAAGCCGTCGAACAGGAAGCCGTTGGCGCAGTCCGGCTGGGCGATACGCTCCTTGACCAGGGAGATGATCAGGTCATCGGAGACCAGGCCTCCGGTGGTCATGATCTCCTTGACCTTGAGACCCAACTCGCTGCCTTCCTTGACCGCCGCCCGCAGCATGTCGCCGGTGGAGATCTGCGGGATGCCGAAGCGTTCGCAGATGAACTGGGCCTGGGTGCCCTTGCCGGCACCCGGGGCGCCCAAGAGGATCAAACGCATGGAAACTGCTCCTTGAAGTGATGAGAAACGCACAGTCGAAAAAAGGGTTGAAGCGAACGATACCCGGGCCATCTTCACCAGACAAGCGACGGACGGCCGCAGGGACCATCAGGAAGACAAAAAGCCCCTTTGCCTCAAGGCATTAGGGGCAAATAGCACTTTGGTCGGCTCGCCGTGGCACGCCGGGCAGAAACGACGACGGCGCCTTGCGGCGCCGTCGTCGACCTGCCTGATGCCTAGAGCAGCAGGCGACGGATATCGGTGAGCACCTGCCCGAGGAAGGCGGTGAACCGGGCCGCATCCGCGCCATTGACCGCCCGGTGGTCATAGGACAGCGACAGCGGCATCATCAGCCGCGGCTGGAAGGCCGCGCCGTCCCATACCGGTTTGGTCTGGGCCTTGGAGATGCCGAGGATGGCGACCTCCGGGGCGTTGACGATGGGCGTGAAGGCGGTGCCGCCGATCGAACCCAGGCTGGAGATGGTGAAGCAGCCACCGGTCATCTCCTCGCGCTTGAGCTTCTTCGACTGGGCCTTGCCCGCCAGTTCCACGGACTCCTTGGCCAGCTCGATCAGCGATTTCTTGTCGGCATCGCGGATCACCGGGACCATCAGGCCATCCGGGGTATCCACGGCGACGCCGATGTGCACGTACTTCTTGTGTACCATGGTCTCGCCGTCGCTCTTCAGGCTGACGTTGAACTGCGGGAACTTGCGCAGCGCGAAGGCACAGGCCTTGATCAGGAAGGGCAGCGGCGTGAGCTTGGCGCCCTGGGCCTCCGCCTCGGCCTTCATCGACTTGCGGAAGGCCTCCAGCTCGGTGATGTCGGCCTCGTCGAACTGGGTCACGTGGGGCAGGTTGACCCAGCTGCGATGCAGGTTGGTGGCGCCCATCTTCATCAGGCGCCCCATGGGCTTCTCCTCGACCTCGCCGAACTGGCTGAAGTCCTGGTCGGGGATTGGCGGGATGCCCGCACCGCCCGCGGCGGCCGCCGGGGCGGCGGCCGGTGCCTCGGCCTTGCCGGCCATCACCTGCTTGACGTAGGCGTGCACGTCCTCCTTGAGCACGCGCTCCTTGGGACCGCTGGGCTTGACCAGGCCGAGGTCGACGCCGAGCTCGCGGGCCAGCATGCGTACCGCCGGGCCGGCATGCACCAGTTTGCTGTCGCGGGGCTTGTGGGCGGCCATCTGCGCCTCGGGGCTGGGCCGCCCCACCGGCGCGCTGGCCGGCTTCTCGGCCGGTGCCGCGGATGCCTCGGCCTTGGCCTCGGATTGCTGCGCGGCGGCCTGGGGCGCGGGCTTGGCACCGGCGGTCTCGATGTAGCCGATCAGGTCGCCCTCGGAGACGGTATCGCCCTCCTTGACGGTGAGCTCGACCAGCGTGCCCTTGAAGGGACTCGGCACGTCCATCGAGGCCTTGTCGGACTCCAGGGTGATCAGCGGGTCTTCCTCGTCGACCTCGTCGCCGACGCTGGCGGCGATCTCGATCACCGGCACGTCGCTGGAGCCGGACAGGTCGGGGACGCGCACCTCGCGACGCTCGGGCTCGCCACTCGCCGACGCCTCGGACGCCTGTTCCGCCTGGGGCTCGGCTGCCGGCGTGTCGGCCGCGGGCGCCTCGGCCTCGTCGCCGTCACCACCGACCTGCATGGTACCGATGACGTCGCCCTCGGAGACGGTGTCCCCCTCCTTGACCGTCAGGCTGGCGATCTTGCCGGCATGGGGACTCGGCACGTCCATCGAGGCCTTGTCGGACTCCAGGGTGATCAGGGTGTCTTCCTCGGCGACCTCGTCCCCCTCGGCCACCGCCACCTCGATGATCTCCACATCGGCGGAGCCACCCAGGTCGGGCACCGTGATGTCGACGCTGCGGCTGCCGCCGCCGGCACGCTTGGCCGCGGGCGCCTCGGGCTCGGGAGCCGACTCGGGCTCGGCGGCCGAGGCCTCGGCCGTCTCACCGGCCTCGCCACCGGCATCACCGCCGCCTTCGGCCTCGATCTCGACGATATCGTCCCCCTCGGAGACGGTATCGCCCTCCTTGACCAGCACCTTCAGCACCTTGCCGCCCTTGGGGGCGGGCACGTCCATGGAGGCCTTGTCGGATTCCAGGGTGATCAGGGTGTCCTCCGGCTCGATGACGTCGCCTTCCGACACCGCGATCTCGATGATTTCCACATCGGTATCGCCACCGATGTCGGGCACTTTGATGATTTCGCTACTCAAGGTCGCGCTCCTTCAAACTCTTGACGGGGGCGGGCCCCACGGGCCCGCCATGCCACCGGTGGTCGACGCCTCACACCTCGAGCGGGTTGGGCTTGTTGGGGTCGATGCCATACTTCTCGATGGCCTCGCCGACGACCTTGCGATCGATCTCGCCGCGCCCGGCCAGCGCCTTGAGCGCGGCCACGGTGACGAAGTAGCGGTTGACCTCGAAGAAGTGACGCAGCTTCTCGCGGGTGTCGGAGCGGCCGTAGCCGTCGGTGCCGAGGACATGGTAGTCGGTCGGCACCCAGGCGCGGACCTGGTCGGCGTACAGCTTCATGTAGTCGGTGGAGGCGATTGCCGGGCCCTGACGCCCCTCGAGGCACGCCGTGACGTGCGGCTTGCCGGGTTCGTCGGCCGGCTTGAGGAAGGCCTGGCGGTCGATCTCGAGGGCCTCGCGACGCAGCTCGTTGAAGCTGGTCACGCTCCAGATATCGGCACCCACGCCCCAGTCCTCGGCGAGCAGTTCGGCGGCGGCCTCGACCTCGCGCAGGATGGTGCCCGAGCCCAGCAGCTGGACGCGTCCCTTGTCACCCTGGGTCTCGCCCAGCAGGTACATGCCCTTGATGATGTCCTCGGCGGGCACCTCCTCCAGGGCCGGCTGCTCGTAGTTCTCGTTCATCACCGTCAGGTAGTAGAAGCAGTTCTCCTTGTCGGTGAACATGCGCTTCAGACCGTCCTGGACGATGACTGCCACCTCGTGGGCATAGGTCGGGTCGTAGCTGCGGCAGTTGGGGATCATCGACGCCTGAAGCAGGCTGTGGCCGTCCTGGTGCTGCAGCCCCTCGCCGTTGAGGGTGGTGCGACCGGCGGTACCGCCGACCAGGAAGCCCCGCGCCTGCATGTCGCCGGCGGCCCAGGCCAGGTCACCGATGCGCTGGAAGCCGAACATCGAGTAGTAGACGTAGAACGGCAGCAGGGTGGTGGCGTTGTTCGAGTAGGAGGTCGCCGCGGCGATCCAGGCCGACATGGCCCCGGCCTCGCTGATGCCCTCCTCGAGGATCTGACCCTTCTGATCCTCGCGGTAGAACATGATCTGACCCTTGTCGACCGGCTCGTACTTCTGGCCCTCGGAGGTGTAGATGCCGAGTTGGCGGAACATGCCCTCCATGCCGAAGGTGCGCGCCTCGTCGGGGATGATCGGCACCACCCGGTCGCCGATCTTCTTGTCCTTGACCAGGCCGTTGAGGATGCGCACGAAGGCCATGGTGGTGGAGATCTCGCGGCCCTTGGACCCGCCGGTCTGGGAGGCGAAGGTCTTGTCCTCCAGCGACGGGATCGGCAGCGACTCGAAGTCGCTGCGCCGGCTCGGCAGGTAGCCGCCCAGGCGCTCGCGCTGGAGGTGCATGTACTTGAGCTCCGGGGAATCGTCCTCGGGCTTGTAGTACGGGACCTCCTTGAGCTGCTCGTCGGACAGCGGGATGCCGAAGCGATCGCGGAACTTCCTGAGCGCCTCGTATTCCATGGTCTTGACCTGGTGGGCTTCCATGGCGGCCTCACCCTCGCCGCCGCCCATGCCATACCCCTTGACGGTGTGCGCCAGGATCACGGTGGGCCGGCCATTGGCGTTCTGGGTCGCCTCGTGGTAGGCCGCATAGACCTTGAACGGATCGTGGCCACCGCGGTTGAGCTTCCAGATGTCCTCATCGGACATGTCCTTGACCATCTCGGCGGTTTCCGGGTACTTGCCGAAGAAGTGCTCCCGGGTGTAGGCGCCGCCGAGGGCCTTGTAGTTCTGGTACTCGCCGTCGACCGCCTCGTCCATGCGCTTCTGCAGGATGCCCTTGTTGTCCTTCTCGAACAGCGGGTCCCACAGGCGGCCCCAGACGACCTTCTGGACGTTCCAGCCGGCGCCGCGGAACACGCCCTCAAGCTCGTCCATGATCCGCGAGTTGCCGCGCACCGGACCGTCGAGGCGCTGCAGGTTGCAGTTGATGACGAAGATCAGGTTGTCGAGCTTCTCGCGGCTGGCCAGGTGGATGGCCCCCAGGGACTCCGGTTCGTCGCACTCGCCGTCGCCCATGAAGCACCAGATCTTGCGATCGTGCATGTCCTTGAGCTCACGCGAGTGCAGGTACTTCATCACGTGCGCCTGGTAGATCGCCTGGATCGGCCCCAGCCCCATGGACACCGTGGGGAACTGCCAGAAGTCCGGCATCAGCCAGGGGTGCGGGTAGGAGGACAGGCCGTCGCCGTCCACCTCCTGGCGGTACTTGTCCATCTGCTCTTCGGTCAGGCGCCCTTCCAGGTAGGCGCGGGCGTAGACGCCCGGTGCCACGTGGCCCTGGATGTACACGAGGTCGCCCTCGAAGTCACCGTTCGGGGCACGGAAGAAGTGGTTGAAGCCCACGTCGTAGAGGGTCGCCGCCGACATGAAACTGGCGATGTGCCCGCCGAGGCCCGGGTTCGCGCGGTTGTTGCGGATCACCTGGGCGATGGCGTTGTAGCGGATCAACGAGCGGATGCGACGCTCCATGAAGAGATCGCCCGGCATCGGCGCCTCGCGGTGCACCGGGATGGTATTGCGATGCGGCGTCGTCACCGAGAAAGGTACCTGCATGCCGTCGCGGCGCACGCGGTCGGCCAAGCGGGTCATCAGGTACCGGGCGCGGTCCTCGCCCTCGCGATCCAGTACCGATTCCAGGGAATCCAGCCATTCCGTGGTTTCGACCGGATCGAGATCTTCTCGTGTCTCAAGACTCATAGACGTCTCTCCGAATGACGTGGGGGCAACAGCCCCGCAACAAGGGGGTGTAGCGCTTTGCGTGGAGGCAGGGCAGGATCTCCACCCTAACCCGCCTGTGTTGTAGTCGTTTTACAAGGCAACGCAATCGTTGGTGGTAAGTGCGCTGAAGATACCGTAAAGACTTACGGCTGCCAATTGAAACAGAACTGGAAATGATTTTCAAAAATCGCGAAGCCTTGATTGATCGGGGGTTTCGGGTGTTTTCGATGCGAGCCACCCGCACCTTGGAGCCTTGTAATTCAACCGAGTACACCCTCGTCGCCGAGGCATTTTCGGCAAGAACAGTTGTTTTGTTACGTAAAATTGCCACTCCCCGCCAGCCGTTGCCGGAAGTAGGCCCAGTCGAAGGCCGGCCCGGGATCGCTCTTGCGTAACGGCGCGACATGGGCATGACTGGTGATGCGCTCGGCCGTGAGCGCCGGATAGCTCGCCAGCAATGCCCGGGTTGCCGCCGCCAGCGCCCGGTACTGGGCCAGAGTGTAGGGGGACACCTCGTCCCCTTCCAGCTCGATGCCTACTGCAAAGTCGTTCAGCGCCCGGCGCTCGACGCCGCCCTCCCGCCAGCACGAGCGACCGGCGTGCCAGGCTCGCGCCTGGAAGGGCACGAATTGCACGCACTCGCCGTCGCGGCGGATCAGCAGGTGGGCCGAGACCCGCAGGCCGGCGATGGCGGCGAAGAAGGGGTGGGCGGCCGGGTCGAGGCGATTGGTGAATAGCCGCTCGATCGCCTCGCCGCCGAACTGCCCCGGCGGCAGGCTGATGGAGTGCAACACCAGCAGCGAGACCTCGCCGTCCGGACGCACGTCCTGATTGGGTGACGGTACCCGGCGGGCCCCGTCGAGCCAGCCCTCGTGAATCGGCATCTTTCCCCCTGACGTCTGTGCTTGGGTTTCCCCTATAATGAACGCCCCCAGCTTCCCAGCACAGAGACAGGCCCACCATGCACTACCAGGATGCCCTTGCCGAAGAGATTCGCGACAGCGCCGCCCGGCTGCTGGCCGAGGACGTCGGCCCCGGCGACATCACCGCCGAGCTGATTCCCGAGAAACAGTGGGCCCGAGCCCGGGTGATCACCCGAGAGGACACCGTACTGTGCGGGGTGGCCTGGGTCGACGAGCTGTTCCGGCGTCTCGATGCCCGGGTCGCGCTGCGCTGGCAGGCCGCCGATGGCGATCGGGTGGCCGCCGGCGACGCCTTCCTCGAGCTCGAGGGGCCGGCCCGCGCCCTGCTGACCGGTGAGCGGGCGGCCCTCAACCTGCTGCAGACCCTCTCGGCCACCGCGACGCGCACCCGCCACTACGTGGACCTGCTCGCGGGCACCGGGGTCCGGGTACTGGATACCCGCAAGACGCTGCCCGGCATGCGCCTGGCCCAGAAGTATGCGGTAACCTGCGGCGGCGGCCACAACCATCGCATCGGTCTTTACGATGCCTTCCTGATCAAGGAGAACCACATCGCCGCCTGCGGCGGGATCGCCGCCGCCGTGGACGAGGCACGGCGTATCGCCCGGGACCTGCCGGTAGAGGTGGAAGTGGAGACCTTCGAGGAACTCGACCAGGCGCTGGCCGCCGGTGCCGACGTGATCATGCTCGACAACTTCTCGCTGGAGGACATGCGCGAGGCGGTCCGGCGCACTGGCGGCCGAGCCACCCTCGAGGCCTCGGGCAATGTCGACGAGACCACCCTCAAGGCCATCGCCGAGACCGGGGTGGACTGCATCTCCAGCGGCGCCCTGACCAAGGACGTCAAGGCCATCGACCTGTCGATGCGGATCGTCGAGCAGGATGGCTGAGCGCTCAGGCGCCCGACGCTTCCAGTGACTTCTCCAGGTGCCGGCGGCACAGCCGCTGGCCCCCCCGCTCGACCCACTCCTCGCGGACCCGCCGCCAGCCGCGGCGCTCCAGCCCGTCGGCCATCACCAGGCTGGCATCGATGCCCATGCATGTCGCCCCCTGTTCCCGCAGCAACCGCTCGGCGTGATCCAGCAGGGTCGAGCCGATGCCGCGGCGGGCCAGCGAGGGCCAGACATACAGTGACTCGATGTGGTCGCGACGCAAGTCGATCTCGATGAAGCCCACACAGCGGCCATCACAGGTCGCCACCAGGGTGGTATAGAGGGCCTGGCGGGCCGCCCAGGCACAGCCCTCGCGGGGCAATACCGCGGCCCAGGCTTCCCGTGCTTCCAGCGCATAGTGCGCCATGGCACCCTGCATGACGGCGTGGTGAAAGACCTCGGCCTGGTCGGTGCCGTCCTGGACCCGGGCCTGGCGATAGAGGATGCGCGGCGTCCTGGCACCGGAGGCCGGAGCGTCCGGGGGCGCCGTGGAAACGGGATCGGCATGACGCATAAGGGGCTTCCTGCGAAAATGGAGACGCCCAGAGATTACCGAAGCCAGGCGCCCGGGCCAATGCCCGACGGTGCCCGTCACCAGGACCCGCCATGCCCGCCCCTTCTGCCAACGCCTTTCGCATGACGCCCATCGGGCATATCGCGAGCGACTTTCCCGACAAGTTCGGCATCCCCCGCCAGCCCGGCCTGGCCGAGGCCGCCCGCGCCCGCCTGGTGCTGGCGCCGCCCTTCGACGACCCGCTGACGGTACGCGGCCTGGAGGCCTTCAGCCACCTCTGGCTGACCTTCGTCTTCCACCTGAGCCCCGAGCGCTGGACGCCGCTGGTGCGCCCGCCGCGCCTGGGCGGCAATGCCCGGGTGGGGGTGTTCGCCAGCCGCAGCACCCATCGCCCCAATCGCCTGGGCCTGTCGCTGGTCGAGCTCGAGGGCATCGACACCCAGGGCGGCGTAAGCCTGGCACTGCGCGGCGCGGACCTGGTGGACGGCACCCCGGTCCTGGACATCAAGCCCTACCTGCCCTGGGCCGAGGCCCGCCCCGAGGCCCGGGCCGGCTTCGCCCCCGCGGCGCCGCCCGCCCTGGCCGTGCGCCTCGCCCCACCGGCGGAGGCGACCCTGGCCACCCGCCCCGACGGCGACTCGCTGCGCGCGCTGATCCACCAGGTGCTGGCCCAGGACCCGCGCCCGGCCTACCACCGCCGGGGAGCCGAGGCGCGGATCTACGGGGTGCGCCTGCGCGACGTGGACGTGCGCTTCCGTGCCCTGGCCGGCGCCGAGGGCAAGACGCTGCTGGAAGTCGTCGAGATCGTGGCGGTGTAGGGACCCGACACGACGGCGAACCTCAGGAGAAGTCGACGCCGATCCGCTTGCCCACCTCCTCGTAGGCCTCGATCACCCCGCCCAGCCCCTGGCGGAAGCGGTCCTTGTCGAGCTTCTCGCGGGTCTCGGCATCCCACAGGCGGCAGCCGTCCGGGGAGAACTCGTCTCCCAGCACGATCTTGCCCTGGAAGAGCCCGAATTCGAGCTTGTAGTCCACCAGCAGCAGCCCACCGTCGGCGAACAGCTGCTTGAGCACTTCATTGACGCGGAAGGTCAGGGCCTTCATCTCGGCCAACTGCTCGGGGGTCGCCCAGCCGAAGGTCTCGGCCAGCGACTCGTTGATCATCGGATCATGGAGCTCGTCGTTCTTGAGGAACAGCTGGAAGGTCGGCGGATTGAGCTCGCCACCCTCTTCCACGCCGAGGGTCTTGACCAGGCTGCCCGCGGCGATGTTGCGCACCACGCACTCCACCGGCAGCATGTCGAGGTTCTTGACCACGCACTCGCTCGCGGAGAGCAGGCCCTCGAAGTGGGTAGGGATACCGGCCTCCTGCAGCTTGCCCATGATGAAGGCATTGAAGCGGTTGTTGACCTCACCCTTGCGCTCCAGCGACTCCACGCGCCGTCCGTCGAAGGCACTGGTGTCGTCGCGGAAGTGCAGGATCAGGCGATCCGGGTCGTCGGTGGCGTAGACCGACTTGGCCTTGCCGGCAAACAGTTCTTGGCGCTTTTCCATGGGAAGCCTCCACAGGCGGTAGGTATAAGAGGATACGGGGATCAGGTGATCGCCTGCCAGTCCAGCCCCTGGTCCTGGGCGGCCACCGTCAGGCGCGAATCATCGCCGTCGAGCAGTGGCACCAGGGCCTCCAGGGCCAGTTCGGGGCGGTTGTTGTGTTCGGACAGGTGTGAGCAGACGATGCGCTGCAGCCGGTCCAGTCCCAGCCGCTGGAGCAGCCAGGCCGCCTGGGCGTTGGCCAGGTGGCCCCACTGGCCGCCGACCCGACGCTTGAGGCTCGGCGGGTAGGGGCCGGTCTGCAGCAGGTGGACATCGTGGTTGCACTCCAGTACCAGGGCATCACAGCCACGGAAGGCCTCGACGACGTGCTCGCTGGGATGGCCCAGGTCGGTGAGCAGGCCGAGGCGCCGGTCGCCGGCGGCCAGGCGGAACTGCACCGGCTCCCGGGCATCGTGGGGCACCGTGACCGGGTCGATCGCGAAGCCCTTCACCCGAAAGGGCGACTGGGGGGTGATCCAGTGGCGATGCGGCACCTCGCCGAGCTTGCCCGACAGCCAGGTGCCCGGCGTCAGGTAGACCGGCACCCGGTGGCGCCGGGCCAGCGGCCCGACGCCGCGCACGTGATCACCGTGCTCGTGGGTCACCAGCACGGCATCGAGCTGGCGGGGGTGCAGGCCGAAGCGGGCCAGGCGACGCTCGGTCTCCCGGAGGCCGAAGCCGCAGTCGACCAGCAGGTGCGTCTCGCCGTCGCTGACCAGGGTCGCATTGCCCTTGCTGCCACTGCCCAGCGAGGCGAAATGCAGCCGCCCGCCCCCTTCCAGCCTTGGCGACGCGCTCATCAGCCCAGCAGGCCCGCCACCCGCTCGAGGAGTTCACGGCGATCCTCCGCGGAGAGCTCGCGCGCGTCGGCGGGCTCGGCACGCAACACGGTGCGCTCGGGCCCGGTCGACTCCAGCACCAGGCGAATGCGCTGGGGCGACGCCTGGCCCAGGCTGGTCAGGGTACCCAGCAGGCCCGGGCTGCGTTCGCTGAGGGTCAGGTAGTCCACCAGGAAGCGGTGGCCGTCGGGATCCTGTTCCACCAGCTGGCGGCGCTCAGCCACCGAGAAGTCGGCCTCGAGCTGGTAGCTGAGTTCGGCCCAGGTCCGCTCCAGATCGAAGGGGATCACCAGGCGCCACTCGCCGGCGCGCTGCTCGAGGAGCGGACGCGCCCGCTCCTCCGGGGCACGCTGCACCGCCAGCGACGAGGCACTGGCGGTGGCGCCGCGCGCCTCGAAGCGCCGTTCCAAGGCGCGCAGGCAGCCCTCCAGCGGCGAGCCGGCCTGCTCGCAGCGCACCTCGCTGGCCCCGGGCTGCAGGCCCGGACGCACGCTGAGCCGTCCCTCGGCCGTCTCCAGCACGCCCCGGCTCGAGTCGCGACTCACCACCCGCAGGCCTCGCTCGTCGGCGAAGCGCTCCAGCTCCGACCACACCGCACTGGGCTCGGCCCCGACCACCAGCCAGCGACGACCGGCCGCCTCGCGGCGGGCCACCTCGCCTGCCTCCACGCCGCTGCCGGCGCCCAGCGCGCGGGGTGGCGGGGCATCGAAGTCATCGCCCTGGGAGGCGAAGGTCCCGGCGGCCTCGGGCACCGGCATGGCATCCCGGTAGCGGCGGGTGTCCCGGCTGTCGGGCAGCACCAGGGGGGCGCTCGCCTCGGCCTCGGCGTAGTCGACGCGACGGTCGTCGAAATAACCGTCGCGGGCACAGCCAGCCAGGGCCAGGGCGGCCACCAGGGGCATCCATTTCAGCGCAGCGCTCATGCGTCCACCTTGCATCGGGTTGTCCAGGTCGCGGCTCGGGTGCCGCTCAGTCGTCGATCACACCGGCCAGCTGCAGGGCCTCGCTGACGGTGGAGTGGTACTTCTCGGAGAGCCAGGTCAACGGCAGGCGGATGCCCGGCTCGATCAGGCCCATGCGGTGCAGGGCCCACTTCACGGGAATCGGGTTGGCCTCGATGCCCAGGTTGGTGTGCAACGGCATCAGGCGGGTGTTGATCTGGTGGGCCTTGTCGGCCTCGCCGGCCACGGCGGCGACACACAGCTCGTGCATGGCCCGCGGCGCGACGTTGGCGGTCACCGAGATGTCGCCATGGCCGCCCATCAGCATGAAGTCACAGGCCGTGCCGTCATCGCCGGAGTAGAGCATGAAGCCGCTGCCCTTGAGGCGGGCGATGAGGTCCTCGGCACGCTCCAGGTTGCCGGTGGCATCCTTGAGGCCGACAATGTTGTTCACCTCGGCCAGGCGCAGCACGGTCTCGTTGTAGAGGTCCGAGCAGGTACGGCCGGGCACGTTGTAGAGGATCACCGGCAGGTTGCTGCCCTCGGCCACGGCCTTGAAGTGCTGGTAGAGGCCTTCCTGGGTCGGCTTGTTGTAGTAGGGGCACACCGACAGGCAGTAGTCGGCCCCCACCTCGCTGGCGTAACGAGCCAGCTCGACCGCCTCGGAGGTGGCGTTGGCGCCGGTGCCGGCGATCACCGGGATGCGCCCGCCGACCTCTTCCACCACGGTACGGATCACGTCGAAGTGCTCGGCGAATGACATGGTGGTCGGCTCACCGGTGGTGCCCGCCGCGACGATGGCATCGGTGCCGTTGTCGAGATGGAAGTTGACCAGGGCCCGCAGGGCCTCCCAGTCGATATCGCCGTTGACCTTCATCGGTGTCGCCAGCGCGACGATGCTGCCCGTGATCATACTCTGCTTGTCCTCTCAACTGCCTGCCGGGGTGACCGCTGCGGCCACGGTCACCGTTCAAGGATCCCGCCCTCGCCTGGGGTCTCGATATCAGGGGTCAAATGGTACTCAGGGCTCGTGAGCCTGTACAGCGGCGACTTTACAGTTCGCCCCGGGTTGCGTGTAATCGGCGCCTTCGCCCATCCCGACCCAAGGAGTCTCCCATGACCGTCAGCATCGGCGAGCCCGTGCCCGACTTCACCGCCACCGCCACCGGCGACACCCCCCTCAGCCTCTCGGACCTGCGCGGCCGGCAGGTGGTGGTGTACTTCTACCCCAAGGCCAGCACCCCGGGCTGCACCACCGAGGGCGGCGACTTCCGCGACCGCAAGGACGCCTTCGAGGCGGCCAACACGGTGATCGTCGGCGTCTCCCGGGACGGCATCCGCGCCCAGGAGAACTTCAAGGCCAAGCAGGACTTCAACTTCCCGCTGCTCTCCGACAAGGACGAGACGGTGTGCCGGCTGTTCGACGTCATCAAGCTCAAGAAGCTCTACGGCAAGGAGCACCTCGGCATCGAGCGCAGCACCTTCCTGATCGATGCCGACGGCAAGCTCGCCCGGGAATGGCGGGGCGTCAAGGTCAAGGGGCACGCCGACGAGGTGCTGGAGGCCGCCCGGGCGCTGCACGCCGGCCAGTGAGGGCCGCGCGTCCGCCCTCGGGCGGACGCGCTCAGGACTCGACGGCCTCCTCCTCCTGGGAGACCTCCTGGCGACGCTGCTGGATGCCCCGCGGCCAGGCATAGACCAGGGCCTTGAGCAGGGTCGCCAGGGGGATGGCGAAGAAGATGCCCCAGAAGCCCCAGACCCCGCCGAAGAACAGCACTGCCAGGATGATCGACACCGGGTGCAGGTTGACCGCCTCGGAGAACAGCACCGGGACCAGGACGTTGCCGTCCAGGGCCTGGATCACCCCGTAGGCGATGATCACGTAGAGGAACTGGTCGCCGAGGCCGAAGTGGAAGCCCGCCACCGCCGCCACCGGCAGGGTCGCCACGGCGGCACCGATGTAGGGTACCAGCACCGACAACCCCACCAGCACCGCCAGCAGGGCCGAATAGGGCAGCCCGAAGAAGGCGAAGGTGAAGAAGGCGACGCTGCCGACGATGATGATCTCGGTGAACTTGCCCCGCACGTAGTTGGCGATCTGATCGTCCATCTCCTGCCAGACCCGCGTCATCAGGCCGCGATTCTTCGGCAGCAGCGAGACGGTGAAGCCCACCAGCCGGTCGCGATCCTTGAGCATGAAGAACACCAGGATCGGCACCAGCACCAGATAGACGATCAGCGCCACCACGTTGCCCAGCGAGGCCAGCGACAGGGTCAGGGCGCGCTGGCCGAGCTGGGTGACCTCGCGGCCGGCCATGCCGATCCAGGCCTGGATCTGGTCCGGGGTCACCAGCTGGGGGTAGCGCGCCTGGAGGTCATCGAGCAGCTGCTGGACGCTGGCGAACATGCGCGGCGTCTCCTGGACCAGGTTGACCAGCTGGTTCCAGATCAGCGGCATCAGGATCAGCGCCATCGCCAGCAACACGCCAATGAAGGCCAGGTAGACCAGCATCACCGCCAGGAAGTGCGGCACGCGACGCCGGGTCAGCCCGTTCACCGCGCCCTGCAGCAGGAAGGCGATCACCAGGGCGGTGAGGAAGGGCGCGAGCATCTTGCCCAGCCAGATCACCACGGCGAAGCCGAGCACCAGCACGATCAGCAGGATGACCGCCTCCTCGTCGGAGAGGTAGTGGTCGACCCAGCTACGGAACACCGACCTCAGGGTCATGAAGCCGGCTCCCCGCCCTTGCGGATCCAGTAGTGGTAGACCTCGCCACGTTCCTCGCGGGCCGGCATCTCGTGGTCGCTCTGGGCGATGAAGGTCTCGAAGTCCCGCCAGGATCCGGCATCGGTGGCCATCACTTCCAGCAGCTGCCCCGGTGCCAGCCGGGACAGGGCCTGCTTGGCCTTGAGCAGGGGCAGCGGACAGGGAAGACCCCGTGCGTCGAGCACGTCATCAGGTTGCACAGCCATATTGTCTCCCGGGAGAATGCCAGAGGCATGCCGGGCCCGAGCGGGGCAGGTTGCCGACATGAACTCTTGGGATTTAAAGGCACTTTTCCGGACGAATCAATGTCGGAGGGGAGCCGTCCCGCCCTGTTCCGCTCCCTGACGAGGAAGGCCATGCTGCGTCACCCCCTGTCCTGTCTCACCGCCATCGCCCTCAGCCTGGCCGTCGCCGGGCCGGCCCTCGGTCAGTACGACGGCGATGCCGACCTGCCCAGCCTGATCAGCGACGACACCCAGGCCGTCAGTGGCAAGGAGGTCCGCCTGGGCCGCGCCTGGCTGCGCCAGTTCCGCGCCCAGGCCCCGCAGTGGCAGGATCCCATCGCCCAGCACTACGTGGAGTCCCTGGTGAGCGGCTTGCTGCCCTACAGCCACGTGGGCGGCATCGACCCGGTGATCACCCTGGTCGCCAGCGAGCGGCTCAACGCCTTTGCCGTGCCCGGCGGCGTGATCGGCGTCAACGCCGGCCTGTTCGCCTTCGCCGAGCGCGAGGCGCCCCTGGCCTCGGTCCTCGCCCACGAGCTCGGCCACCTCTCCCAGCGTCACTATGCCCGGGGCCAGGCCCGCGCCGAGCAGACCCAGATCCCGGCCATGGCCGCCATGCTCGCCGGGATGCTGATCGCCGCCGGCGGCGGCGGCGATGCCGGTATCGCCGCCGCCATGGGCTCCCAGGCCGCGCTGTTCCAGGATCAGCTGGCCTACTCGCGGCGCTTCGAGCGGGAGGCCGATCGCATCGGCCTGCAGGCCATGGCCGATGCCGGCTACGCCCCCCAGGCGATGGTCGAGATGTTCCGCACCATGCAGCGCAAGATTTCCCTGCAGGGCGGCAATCCGCCGGAGTTCCTGCTCACTCACCCGGTCACGGAATCGCGCATCAGCGATGCCCAGGCACGGGCCGACCAGCTCAGCGTGAACACGCCCCGGGACGAGGACATCGAGTACCACCTGATCCGCGCCCGTGCCCTGCTGGCGATCCACGACCAGGACCCACGCCAGGCCGCCACCCGCCTGGCGCGCGGCCAGGCCCCGGAGATGGCCCGGCGCTACCTTGCCGCGCTGGCGGATGCCGAGGCCGGGCGCAGCGACGCCGCGCTGCAGGCCCTGGATGCCCTGGCCCGGCGCCTGCCCGACCTGGCGATGCTGCCCGCCTCGGCCGCCGAGGTCGCCCTCGAGGCCGGCCGGGTCGATGAGGCCATCGCCCGCAGCCGCCATCAGCTGCGCCTGATGCCCGACTATGTGCCGGCCAACCTGTTGCTCGGCGAGGCCCTGCTGCAGCGGGATGCCGACGCGGCCTACCGGCAGCTCAGTGAGCTGGCCACCCGCCGCCCCGAAGATCCGCGGGTCTTCGACCTGCTCGCCGAAGCCGCCGGGCGCAGCGGCCGTCCGGCCTGGGGACACCTGGCCCGGGCCGAGCACCTGCAGCTGACCGGGCATATCGATCGCGCCATCCGCCAGCTCGAGGTGGCCAAGGACGTGGCAGAAGCGGAACGCGACGACAACGCCGCCGGGCGCATCGCCCAGCGCCGCGAGGCCTTCCTCGAGTACCGGGAAGCCATGGAGGAGTTTCAGTAAAAGCTGGAAGCTGGAAGCTGGAAGCAACACCGCCCCCGTGGCAAGCCACGGGGGCGGTGTTGCTTCCAGCTTCACGCTTACGTCCGCGAAGCGGACCATCGTTCAGCTCCCGGCGAAGCCGGGTCAGGCATTGAAGTCGAGCATCCGCTGGAGCGGCTTGAGCGCCGCCTGGCGCAGGGCATCGTCGACCTGGATCTCGCCTTCGCCCTCGCGCAGGGCGCCGGCCAGGTTGTCGAGGGCGTTCATCGCCATCCACGGGCAGTGGGCGCAGCTCTTGCAGGTGGCGCCGTTACCGGCGGTGGGGGCCTCGAAGAGGGTCTTCTCGGGCACCGCCTGCTGCATCTTGAAGAAGATGCCGCGATCGGTGGCCACGATCAGCTTGTCCTGGGGCAGCGCCTTGGCCGCCTTGATCAGCTGGGAGGTGGAGCCCGCGACGTCGGCCAGCTCGACCACCGAGGCCGGGGACTCGGGATGCACCAGCACCGCCGCCTCGGGGTACAGGCCCTTGAGGTCCTCGACACCCTTGGCCTTGAACTCCTCGTGGACGATGCAGGCGCCGTCCCAGAGCAGCATGTCGGCACCGGTCTGCTTCTGGATATAGCCGCCCAAGTGCTTGTCCGGGGCCCACAGGATCTTCTCGCCGCGGGCCTTCAGATGCTCGATCACGTCCACGGCGATGGACGAGGTCACCACCCAGTCGGCGCGGGCCTTCACCGCCGCCGAGGTGTTGGCATAGACCACCACGGTACGGTCGGGATGGGCATCGCAGAAGGCGCTGAACTCGTCGGCCGGACAACCCACGTCCAGCGAGCAGGTCGCCTCCAGGGTGGGCATCAGCACGCGCTTCTCGGGGGAGAGGATCTTGGCCGTCTCGCCCATGAAACGGACCCCGGCCACCACCAGGGTCTCGGCCTCGTGGCGGGCACCGAAGCGCGCCATCTCCAGGGAATCGGCCACGCAACCACCGGTCTCCTCGGCAAGCTGCTGGATGGCATCATCGGTGTAGTAGTGAGCCACCAGGACGGCATTGTGGGCCTCGAGCAGACGCTTGATCTCCTCGATACGGGCCTCGTCCTCGGCGGGAATGCGCGTGGGGCAGTAGGTGCGTGCCAGCTGTTCGCGCAGCTCGGCACGGGAAGTCATGATCGTCATCGTGTCTACCACTGTGACCGGCAGGGGCTCCCCCTGCATTACACCAGGTGCCGACGCGCGTGCACTCCGCACGCCGCGACACGCCAGAGGGTCAACCGTCGCGTCTTCCGCCGTGGCCGACCCGCATCCATTCTAGACCGGAAAACCCGTGATTCGATCACTCCGGGCAAGAAACAGGATGCCCGTCGATGATGACGCCGTCCCGGCCGGGTTGCAAGGAAAACGGGGCTACCGAGCCGGGCGGGGCGTCGCGCGGCCCGAACGCAGAACGCCCCTGCCTCATGGGAGGCAGGGGCGCTGTGTCTGGTGGGTCGTGTAGGATTCGAACCTACGACCAATTGGTTAAAAGCCAACTGCTCTACCAACTGAGCTAACGACCCGCAACGCATGGCGGCTCAGTCGCCATGGTCTCAGGTTCGGATGGTGGGTCGTGTAGGATTCGAACCTACGACCAATTGGTTAAAAGCCAACTGCTCTACCAACTGAGCTAACGACCCTTCCGAACGGGTGCAGATAATACGGATATGCCCCCGGCCTGGCAAGGACTTTTTTGCCTTTCGGCTAATCCCTTCCGCCGGGCCGGAGCGATGGGAGCGCCTAGCGGCGCGCCTTGGGCTTGCGCATCGCCTGGACCGGCCGGCGCTTGTGCTTGTCGCGGCTCCAACGGTTCTTCTCGTCGGGAGTCAGCTCCGGCACCTTGCGGGGCGCAAGCCCGGCCATCTCGGCCAGGTCGTCGATCTCGTCCTGGCTGAGTTCCACCCACTCGCTGGCCTTGGCGCGCTTGTCGAGGAAGATGTTGCCATAACGCACCCGCTTGAGGCGGCTGACCGTCAGGCCCTGGGATTCCCAGAGCCGGCGCACCTCGCGATTGCGGCCCTCCATGATCACCACGTGGAACCAGGTATTGATGCCCTCGCCGCCGAACTCCTGGACATCGGTGAAGCGGGCCGGACCGTCGTCGAGCATGACCCCTTCGACCATGGCCTTGACCTGATCCAGATTGACCTCGCCCATCACCCTCACGGCATACTCGCGCTCGATCTGGGTCGAGGGGTGCATCAGGCGATTGGCCAGCTCCCCGTCGGTGGTGAACAGCAGCAACCCGCTGGTATTGATGTCCAGTCGGCCGATGGCGATCCAGCGTTCGCCCTTGAGGCGGGGCAGCCGGTCGAAGACGGTACGGCGCCCCTCGGGATCCTTGCGGGTGCACAGCTCGCCCTCGGGCTTGTTGTACATGATCACCCGGCGCGGCACCTCGTCGGCGGCCCGCAGGGTCACCGGCCGGTCATCGAGGGACACCCGGTCGCGGCTCTCGATTCGATCGCCCAGGGTCGCCACCTGACCATTGACCTTGACCCGGCCATCGGCAATGGCGGCTTCCATCTCGCGGCGCGAACCCAGGCCCGCCCGGGCCAGGACCTTCTGCAGTTTCTCGGTGGTGGTGCTCATCAGTCGTCTGTCTCGCTGGTAGTGGATTCCGTCCCCGCGGCAGCGTCATCGTCGACGCGGCCCCGGGCACGTTCGGACAGGCGCGCCTCGAGGTCGGCGAAGCTCAGGCCCGTCCGTGCTGACGCCGTCCCGGCGTGGCTATCGTCGGCCCTCCCGGCCGTCGTCTCGTCGGCCGCCGGCTCGGGTGCCGAGGCGGCCGTGTCAGGGTCGGAGACAGCCTCGGCGGCATCGTCCGCCGCTGTCTCGCCCTCGCTCTCCTGCTCGTGGGGCTCGTCCGCCTGGGCCAGCAGCTCGTGCTGGGGCGGCGGCGGGGTGTCCTCGAGGGACTGCTCCGGCTCCTCGAATGCCTTCAGCTCGTGCATCGGCGGCAGTTCGTCGAGGGTCTTGAGGCCGAAGTCGTCGAGGAAGGCCCGGGTGGTGGCATAGACGGCCGGACGGCCCGGCACGTCCCGATGCCCCACCACCCGCACCCAACCGCGGTCGACCAGGGTGCGCATGATCGAGCCGCTCACCGTGACGCCGCGCACCTCCTCGATGTCGCCGCGGGTCACCGGTTGCCGATAGGCGATCAGCGCCAGGGTCTCGAGCAAGGCCCGGGAGTAGCGCTGCGGACGCTCGTCCCACAGCCGCGACACCCAGGGCGAGAGCCGCGGCCGGATGCGCAGCTGGTAGCCCGAGGCGGTCTCGAGCAGTTCCATGGCACCGCGCTCGTGGCGCACCTCGACCCGGCCCAGGGCCTCCCGCAGCGAACGCCGCGGCGGGCGTTCGTGGTCGTCGAAGAGCCCCTCGAGGCGCTCCAGCGAGAGCGGCTCGCCGGCCGCCAGCAAGGCGGCCTCGAGGATCTCGTCCAGGGCATCGGGGAATTCCATGGCGGTCATGCCGGCTCGCTCCCATCGTCGTCCTGCGGCGCGAAGGCACTCTCGCCCTCCTCGCCGGCGTCGTCGCACGCCGCCGCCTCGTCATCCTCTTCCGCGGCCAGCCGCGCCCGCACATGGATCGGCGAGAGTGGCGCGTTCTGCACGATCTCGATCATCGCCTCCTTTGCCAGCTCGAGGATCGCCATGAAGGTGACCACCACCCCGGAGCGGCCTTCCTCGAGGCTGAACAGCGCCTCGAAGGGGGTGTAGTGCTGGTGGTGCAGGCGCTCCATGATGGCCAGCATGCGTTCCCGGGTCGACAGCACCTCGCGGCTGACCTGGTGGGCCTGGTTGAGCTCGGCACGGCGCAGGATGCCGGCCAGCGCCCCGAGCAGCTCGTCGAGCTCCACGTCCGGGTGGACCACCCGCGACTCCAGGGGCGGCAGCGCCGCCCGGGCCGGGAACCAGTCGCGGCCCAGGCGGGGCAACTCGGCCAGGGCCTCGGCGGCATTCTTGAGCCGTTCGTACTCCTGCAGCCGGCGGATCAGCTCGGCCCGCGGATCCTCTTCCTCGTCATCGCCGCCCTCCTTGGGCGGCTTGGGCAGCAGAGTGCGCGACTTGATCTCGGCGAGCATGGCCGCCATCAGCAGGTACTCGCCGGCCAGCTCGATCTCCATGGCCTTCATCAGCTCCACGTACTCGATGTATTGGCGGGTGATGGCGGCCACGTCGATGGCCAGGATATCCAGGTTCTGCCGCCGGATCAGGTAGAGCAACAGGTCCAGCGGCCCCTCGAAGGCCTCGAGGAAGACCCGCAGAGCCTCCGGCGGGATGTACAGGTCCTCGGGCAGCTGGGTAATCGGCTCGTCGAACAGCCGGCCGAGCACCGCCGCGCTCCGCTCCGCCGCACCGGGCTCGGCCGAGCCGCCGTTCCCCGGGGGGGCATCGGGCGCTTCGATGGACGATGGCGTCTCGCTCACGCGTGGCCTGGCCTCCGGTCTGGTTGGGCGGCGAATGATCGACCGCACAGTCTACCAAGGGCCGCGCTCCAGGGTAAGGCGCGGCTCACCCGGCCTCGGCGGCGAGGCGATAGCGCCCGGTGTAGTCGAACAGTTTGCTCCTCACCTGCCAGTGGCGACCCGCCCGGCGGCCGATGACGAAGTCCGGCGCCCGCAGCCGGCGCTGCTCGCGGACGACCTCCTCGGGCGACGCCGGCGACCAGCGACTGCCCGGCGCCCGCAGGTGGTCGCGCAGGAAGACCGCGGCGAAGGCGCCGCGCTGGGCCGGGGTCTCCAGGGCGAACCACTCGCTGAGGGTCGCGCCGTCCTCGTCATGGTAGACGACCTTGAGGCGGGGCAGCCCACGGCCGTTGACGGTGGCCTCGAGGGCCATGCCCGAGACGCGCAGCACCCGGGCATCGCGCAGCCGGAGCGCCTCGCGCAGCTTGTCGTCGGCGTCCACCAGCAGCGCCTCACAGCCGTGGCAGCGCCGCGCGGCGGTATCGTTCTCGGCGCCGCACGCCTCGCAGACCTTGAAGCGATAGCGGAAGTCGCACTGGCGCTGGTGGCCGGCATCCGCCTCCACCAGGCCCTGACAGCGGCGACCGAAGTGTTCGATGACCAGCTCGCCGTCGCGCCGCCCCCAGAATAGGTTGGCATGGCCGCACTGGGGGCACTCGACCTGGACCGGCTCGGTGTCGGTGGCCGGCCGCGGGCTGCCCACCTCGGGGGCATAGAGGTCCCAGGGGTTGCCGGCATAGTCGAGGACCAGGCAGTCGGTCTTGCCGGGGGCGAGGCGCAGGCCACGGCCGACGATCTGCTGGTAGAGCCCCACCGACTCGGTGGGCCGCAGGATGGCGATCAGGTCCACATGGGGCGCGTCGAAGCCGGTGGTGAGCACCGCCACATTGACCAGGTACTTGAGCTCGCGGGTCTTGAAGGCCTCGATCAACGCCTGGCGCTCGGCCGAGGGGGTGGCTCCGGTGATCAGCGCCGCCTCGCCGTCCGGCAGGTAGCCGAGGATTTCCCCGGCGTGGGCGCGGCTTGCAGCGAAGAGCATCACCCCACGGCGCTCGGCGCCGCGCGCGACCACTTCCTCGATGATCGACGGGGTCGCGCGATGGCCGGCCACCACCCGATTCAGCTCCGCCTCCTGGAAGAGCCCGCCGCTGCCCGGCGCCAGCGCCGAGAAGTCATAGCGCTCCACCGCCGCATCGACCAGCCGGGGCTCGGCCAGGTAGCCCTGCTTGACCATCAGGCGCAGCGGCTGCTCGAAGACGCAGTCGCGGAAGAAGCAGTCCTCGCTGCCGCGCACCATGCCATGGTAATGCCGGTGGTAGAGGAAGCCCTGGCCCAGCCGGTAGGGGGTCGCGGTCAGCCCGAGGATCTTCAGGCGGGGGTTGTGGGCGCGCAGATGGGCGATGACCCGCCGGTAGCTCGAATCCTCCTCCAGGGAGACCCGGTGGCACTCGTCGACCACCAGCAGGGTGAAGGCATCGTCGTCGAAGCGCTCGAGGTTCTTCGCCACCGACTGCACCGAGCCGAACACCACCTGCCGCCCGGCCTCCTTGCGGCCCAGGCCGGCGCTGAAGATGTCGGCCACGAGCCCGTAGGCCTGGTACTTGGCATGGTTCTGCTCCACCAGCTCGCGCACATGGGCCAGCACCAGCACCCGGCCCCGGGCCAGGCGCGCCAGCTCGGCAATCACCAGCGACTTGCCGCTGCCGGTGGGCAGCACCACCACCGCGGGGTCGTCACTGCCGCGAAAGTGCTCGACCACTCGGGCGACCGCCTGGCGCTGGTAGGGACGCAGGGTGGGCATGGTGGCTTCGGTCATGGCGGCACCTCGGAGCATGGGAGCGCCATCTTACCGGCTGTCGCGGACGGCGTCAGGGGAAGCGCGGGGGCCGCCCGGCCAGCCGGGCATCGACCGCCTCACGCTGCTCGTCACCGCCAAGCAGGGTGCCCTGCAGCCTGGCCTCCAGGGCCAGGCGCTCGGCCGGCGACAGGCTCGGCGCCCGCTCAAGCAACTCGCCGATGGCGGCCACCGCCCGCGGCGAGCGGGTGGCGATGGTGCCGGCCAGGGCCATGGCCTGCTCGGCGGGATCCGGCGCCAGCCGCGTGACCAGCCCCAGCGAGTGGGCTTCCGCCCCCGTCACCTTGCGTCCTGTCCAGGCCAGTTCACGCAGCACGTCCGGGCGCAGCCCGGCACCACTGACGCTGAGCCCCATGTCCGGCATGATCCCCCAGTCGATCTCCAGTAGCGCCAGGCGGCTCTCGGGGTGCGCCACCCGCAGGTCGGCGCCGAGGGCGATCTGCAGCCCACCGCCGTAGACATGGCCGTGCAGGGCAGCAATCACCGGCACGCCGGCGTCCCGCCAGCCAAGCGCCAGGCGCTGGACCGGATTGCGCCCGTCGGCACCGGCCGCGAGCAGCGCCGGCAACCGCTCGGGGGCGGCCAGGATCGCCGCCATGTCGAGGCCGGCACAGAAGCTCTCGCCCTCGCCCTTGAGTACCACGGCCCGCAGGCCGTCCAGGCGGGTCAGCTGCTGCTGTGCCTCGAGCAGGCCGTCGATCATCGCCCAATCCAGGCCATTGTGGCGGTCAGGGCGCGCCAGGCACACCTCGGCCACCTGGGTCGCGACGGTCAGCGTGACCCGGTCGGCAAAGCGGTGCATCATCTCCCCTCTCCTCCTTGGCGCGTGGAGGCTCGAGTGTGGCCCGGGCCGGAGCGGATTTCAAACAACTGTTTTACCACGGACGGCCATGCCGCTCAGGCCAGTAGTTCCTGCAACCGCAGATAGCCCGGCACCCAGGCGGTCACCAGGCCCTGGGCGAGCGAGGTTCGCCCCATCAGCGGCTGCAGCCCGGGCCGATGGCAGAGCATCAGGTAGAAACCGAACCACAGCAGCGACCAGGCCAGCCAGTTGGCACCCGACCACCATCCCCCCTCCGCCACGGCCAGCTGCAGCACGCCGGTGGGCAAGGCAGTGAGCGCGACGAACAGGCAGAAGTAGCCCAGGCCATGGCCGGAGCTGCCGTTGCGGCGATTGATCGCCACCCACAGGTAGGTGAAGGCGAACAGCAGGGTCATCGCCGCGGCCCGCACGCTGGCCGCATCGGCCCCGGGACCGAAGGCGGCGTAGGCGGCCACGGCGAGGCTGACCCCGCCCACGAGGAAGTTGATCGCCTGGATCTCGCGATCCTCGATGCGTCCCAGCAGCCACAGGCCGTTGAGCACCAGCACCGCGCCGACATAGAGCCGGCTCAATCCCTCATGCATGTCCTCAGGCTCCGTCACGGGCGCCCGGCCCCATGCCGGCACCACGAAGCGCTGTTGTAGAGGCCCCTGGGCCAACAGGCAAGAAAAAATGGAAATATCTTCCATTTTATTATCGTGACGTCAGCGTTCAGGACGCACCCTTGACCTTGGTATCCGCAGCCATGATACCTAGAAGAGACACAAGGATGACTCGGTCGTCCATCGCTGAAACAGGAGAGGCGCACATGAAACTCAAGACTCGCCCCGAATGCCCCAAGTGCGGCAGCCGCGTGAAGCGGTTCCCGCCGGGGCGCCATGATCAGTATCACGTCTACTGCGATGGCTGCGGCCACGACTTCGGCCGCTTCGACTACTTCCAGGCGCAGTTCCGCCACCTCCTCGACGACCTGGAGGCCCAGCTCAAGCGCGAGGAAACCACCGACGACGACACCACCCAACGCTGACGCACCGGCCTCGCAACGTCTACGCCCGGGCCATGGCCCGGGCGTAGACGTTTCACCTGTCGCGGAGGATCAGCCCAGCCAGCGCCGGGCGTTGCGGAACAGGCGCATCCAGGCGCCGTCCTCGGTCCACTCGGCGGGCCGCCAGGAGTTGGTCACCGCCCGCACCACGCGCTCCGGGTGCGGCATCATGATGGTCACCCGGCCGTCCGGGGTGGTCAGGCCGGTGATCCCCGACGACGAGCCGTTGGGGTTGGCCGGATAGCGGGTGGTCACCTGACCATAGTTGTCCACGTAGCGCAGGGCCACCTGGCTGGCGCTCTGCATGCCGCGCAGATGGGCGCTATCGCGGAACTCGGCGCGCCCCTCCCCGTGGGCCACGGCGATCGGCAGCAGCGATCCCTGCATGCCGTCGAGCAGAAGCGAGGGGCTCTCCTCGACCCGCACCATGGCCACCCGGGCCTCGAACTGCTCCGACTCGTTGCGCACGAAGCGCGGCCAGGCCTCGGCGCCGGGGATCAGCTCCTTGAGCTGGGCGAGCATCTGGCAGCCGTTGCAGACCCCCAGGGCGAAGCTGTCGTCGCGGGTGAAGAAGTCAGCGAACTGGTCCCGGGCACGCCCATTGAACAACACCGACTTGGCCCAGCCGCCGCCGGCGCCCAGGACGTCACCGTAGGAGAAGCCGCCACAGGCCACCAGGCCCTTGAAATCCTCGAGGGACACTCGCCCCTCGAGGATGTCGCTCATGTGCACGTCGACGGCCTCGAAGCCGGCCCGGTCGAAGGACCAGGCCATCTCCAGATGGCCGTTGACGCCCTGCTCGCGCAGCACCGCCACCGCGGGCCGGGCGGTGTTGACGAAGGGCGCGGCGACATCCTCGTCGACGTCGAAGGTCGGCTGGGCGGAGAGACCGGGATCGCGGCCGTCGAGCAGGCCGTCGAACTCGCTCTTGGCGCAGTCGGCGTTGTCGCGCAGCGCCTGCATGCGGTAGCTGGTCTCCGCCCAGGTGCGCTGGGCCAGCAGCCGGGTAGTCTCGAGCAGCGGCTCCTCGAACAGGGTCACCCGCACCTGGTCGTCGTAGCGCGGCCGGGCGATCACGCCACAGGTCTCGAGACCCGCCGCGGCGAACTGCGCCAGCACTTCCTCGGTGTACGCCCGCGAGACCTGGATGACCGCCCCCAGCTCCTCGGCGAACAGGGCGTTGAAGGCCTCGGTGGGCTCGTCGATCAGCCAGTCGAGCTTGATCTCCAGGCCGGCATGGGCGGCGAAGGCCATCTCCAGCAGGGTCACCAGCAGGCCGCCGTCGCTGCGGTCGTGGTAGGCCAGCAGCTTGCCGTCGGCGTTGAGGCCCTGGATCACCGAGAAGAAGGCCTTGAGGTCCTCCGGGTCGTCCAGGTCCGGGCAGGCGTCGCCCACCTGGCCATACACCTGGGCCAGCGCCGAGCCGCCGAGGCGATTGCGGCCGCCGCCAAGGTCGATCAGGATCAGGTCGGACTCGTCCTGCTCCAGGTTGATCTGCGGGGTCAGGGTGCGCATGGCATCGGTGACCGGGGCGAAGCCGGTGGTCACCAGCGACAGCGGCGCGGTGACGCTCTTCTCCTCGCCGTCTTCCTCCCAGGCGGTGCGCATGGACATGGAATCCTTGCCTACCGGCACCGCGATGCCCAGTGCCGGGCACAGCTCCATGCCCACGGCATGCACGGCGTCGTACAGGGCCTGGTTCTCGCCCGGGTGACTGGCCGCGCTCATCCAGTTGGCGGAGAGCTTGATATCGCCGAGCTTGACGATGGGCGCGGCGGCCAGGTTGGTGATGGTCTCGGCCACCGCCAGCCGGGCGCTGGCCGCGGGGTCGATCAGCGCCACCGGGGGCCGCTCGCCCATGGCCATTGCCTCGCCGGCATGGGTGTCGAAGGTCGCCGTGGTCACGGCCACGTCGGCCACCGGCACCTGCCAGGGGCCGACCATCTGGTCGCGGGCCACCTGGCCGGTGATCGAGCGGTCGCCGATGGTGATCAGGAAGTTCTTGGACGCCACGGTGGGCAGGCGCAGCACCCGGTCCATGGCCTCGCGCAGGTCCAGGTTGTCGAGCATCACGCCGGGCAGCTCGCGGTGCTCGCGGGTGAACTCACGCTGCATCTTCGGCGGCTTGCCGAACAGCACGCTCATCGGCAGGTCCACCGGCTTGGTCGAGAAGTGGCCGTCGCGGACCTCCAGGTGGTGGGCATCAATGGCCTCGCCGACCACCGCATAGGGGCAGCGCTCGCGCCGGCAGAGGGCATCGAAGGTCGCCAGGTCCTCGGGGGCCACGGCGAGCACGTAGCGCTCCTGGGCCTCGTTGCACCAGATCTCCAGCGGGCTCATGCCCGGCTCGGCGTTGGGCACCTCGCGCAGTTCGAAGCGGCCGCCGCGCCCGCCGTCCTTGACCAGCTCCGGCAGGGCATTGGAGAGTCCGCCGGCGCCCACGTCATGGATGAAGCGGATCGGGTTCTGGGTCCCCAGCGCCCAGCAGCGGTCGATGACTTCCTGGACGCGGCGCTCGATCTCGGGGTTGTCGCGTTGCACCGAGGCGAAGTCGAGGTCGGCGCTCGACGCGCCCGAGGCCATCGAGGAGGCCGCCCCGCCGCCGAGGCCGATCAGCATGGCCGGGCCGCCCATCACGATCAGCTTGCCGCCGACGGGAATCTCGCCCTTCTCGACGTGCTCCTCGCGGATGTTGCCGTAGCCGCCGGCCAGCATGATCGGCTTGTGGTAGCCGCGCCGCTCGATGCCCTCGCCGCCCAGGGCCTCCTGCTCGTAGCTGCGGAAGTAGCCGGCCAGGTTGGGGCGGCCGAACTCGTTGTTGAAGGCGGCACCGCCGATCGGCCCCTCCAGCATGATGTCCAGGGCGCTGACGATGCGCTCGGGCTTGCCGTAGTCGAAGGCCTCCCAGGGCTGGACGAACTCGGGAATGCGCAGGTTGGAGACGGTGAAGCCGGTCAGGCCCGCCTTGGGCTTGCCGCCGATACCGGTGGCCCCCTCGTCGCGGATCTCGCCGCCGGCCCCGGTGGCCGCCCCCGGGTGCGGGGCGATGGCCGTGGGGTGGTTGTGGGTCTCCACCTTCATCAGGATGTTCACCGGCTCCCGGTGGGTGCCGTAGACGGCCTTCTCGGCGGCGTCGCCGGTCAGCGGCGCGGCGAAGAAGCGACCCGCCTGGCTGCCGCGGATCACCGCGGCGTTGTCGCTGTAGGCGGAGAGGATGTCGTCCGGCGAGGCCTCGAAGGTGTTCTTGATCATCTTGAACAGCGAGCGGGGCTGGGCCTCGCCGTCGACCACCCAGTCGGCATTGAAGATCTTGTGGCGGCAGTGCTCGGAATTGGCCTGGGCGAACATCATCAGCTCGACATCCGAGGGATTGCGATCGAGCCCCTGGAAGGCCTCGCACAGGTAGTCGATCTCGTCCTCGGCCAGGGCCAGGCCCAGCGCGACGTTGGCGGTCTCCAGGGCGGCGCGACCGCCGGCGAGGATATCCACCTGGCCGAGCGGTGCCGGCTCGTGATGGGCGAACAGCCGGGCGGCATCCGAGGCGTCGAACAGCACGGTCTCGGTCATGCGGTCGTGGAGCAGCGCGGTGACGGTCTCGAAGGCTTCCTCGGAGAGGGTGCCGGCGAAGCTCACCCGGTAGGCGATGCCCCGCTCCAGGCGCGCGACCTGGGTCAGGCCGCAGTTGTGGGCGATATCGGTGGCCTTGGAAGACCAGGGCGACTGGGTGCCGATACGGGGCACCACCAGGAACAGCCGGCCCTCGCCGGGGGTGGCACCCGCATCCCGGGCCGGACCATAGTCCAGCAGCCGCTCGAGCAGGCGCCGGTCCTCACCGGCCAGGTCGCCCTCGTGATCGACGAAGTGCAGATAGTCGGCAGTGAGCGCCTCGACCTCGGGAACGGCGGCACGCAGGGCGGCCAGCAGCTTGGCATGACGGAAAGCGGATAAGGCGGGCGCACCACGCAGTTCGAGCATATCCTGGGGCCTCTGAAACAAGCGGAATGACGGGGCCGCGGCCGGCGGCAACGAGCGCACATGATACTGGAAAGCATCGGTCGCGAGAAATCGACGTGGATGACAGCCGACCAGCGGCTGGGTAAGGTGGAGCCTCCCGTCGCTGCACATCGCGCCCATGCCTGCATCCCCGTTCGCTCACCTCCGTCGTCACCGGCGTGGCTACCTGGCCCTGTGCGCCCTCCTGCTGCTCGGCCTCGTCCCCGACCCGCCGGACCGCTCGTCGGGGCCGCACCTGGAGGCCATCCGCGAGCGGGACTTCCTGAGCATCCAGACCCGCAACACCCCCACCACCTACTATGAGGGGCGCGAGGGCCCTACCGGCTTCGAGTACGAGCTGATGCGCCGCTTCGCCGACCACCTGGGCGTCAGCCTGACGCTGGACGCCGACCACAACATCGCCGGGGTCCTGGAGGCGGTGCGCGAGGAGGGAGACCTGGGCGCCGCCGCCCTGCCCCTGGACCCGACCCAGCCGGGCCTGCTGTTCAGCCGGCCGATCATGCCGCTGCAGCCGCTGCTGGTCTATCGCCGCGGCCTGCCGCCGCCCCAGGACATCGCTGACCTGGTGGGGCTGGAGATCGGCACCCTGCGCGGCACCGGGACCGACCGGGTGATGCGCGAGCTGCAGGCCGACCACCCCCGCCTGGGCTGGAAGGAGTCCGCCGACATGGAAGTGGCGGCATTGCTGGGCCAGGTGGCCAGCAGCCGCCTGGACGCTGCCGTGGTCTTCGAGCATCAGTTCCGCCTCAATCGACTGTTCTTTCCCGAGGTGGAGGACGGCTTCCGGCTCGGCAAGCCGCTCTCCCTGGCCTGGGCCTTTCCCGCCGGCCAGGGGCTCGGCCTGGTCCGCGAGGCCAACCGCTTCCTCGGCCAGCTCCAGGGCAGCGGCCTGCTCGAGCGTCTCGAGACCCGCTACTTCGGCCGCGACAACTACCTGGAGTATGTCGGCGCCCGCACCTTCATCGGCCATGTCCACGAGCGCCTGCCCGACTACGCCGCGCTGTTCCGACAGGCGGCCCGGGAGGCCGGCTTCGACTGGAAGCTGCTCGCCGCGGTGGGCTACCAGGAATCCCACTGGCGCCCCCGCGCCACCTCGCCGACCGGTGTGCGCGGGCTGATGATGCTGACCAACGCCACCGCCGCGGAGATGGACGTCGACAACCGGCTCGACCCGGCCCAGAGCATCGACGGCGGGGCGCGCTACCTTCGCGAGCTGAAGGACCGCCTGCCTGAATCGATCACCGGGGAGGACCGGCTTTTCATGGCGCTGGCCGCCTACAACGTCGGCCTCGGCCACCTCTACGACGCCCGCCGCATCGTCGAGAGCCGCGGCAGCGACCCCGATGCCTGGGCGGACGTGCGCGACGCCCTGCCGCTGCTCCAGGAGCGCGAATGGTTCAGCAAGACCCGGCACGGCTACGCGCGGGGCGGCGAACCGGTCATCTATGTCCGCAACATTCGCCGCTATTACGAGATCCTCGCCTACGTCGACCGCAGCCAGCAGCAGTTCCACCAGCTCAATGCCCGGCTTCCCGAGGAGGCCGAGAGCGGCCTCTTCGATCTGGTACCCCCGAACAGCTGAACCGGCGGGAGGCGGGCCCCAGCTTGACGACCGCCGTCACTGCTCCCTCGCATCCGCGGCCTGGCCTTCACGCCGTGCGGCAAAGAAGGCCTTGAGCTGGCGGGAGACCCGGCTGGCCAGCACCCCGCCGACCACCTCGACGCGATGGTTGTACCAGGGCTGGGCGAAGAGGTTGGCCTTCGATTCGACCATGCCGCTGCGGGGCTCGGCGGCCCCGTAGACCACCCGAACCAGGCGCGCGTGGATGATCGCCCCGGTGCACATCAGGCAGGGTTCCAGGGTCACGAAGAGCGTGCAGCCGTCGAGGCGGTAGTTGCCGAGGCGCGCCCCGGCATCGCGCAGGGCACGGATCTCCGCATGGGCGCTGGGGTCATGGCCGGACAGCGGCGCATTGTATCCCGCCCCCACGATGGCCCCGTCGGCATCCACCACCACCGCCCCCACCGGCACCTCGCCGGCCTCCTCGGCCAGGCGTGCCTGTTCCAGGGCCCGGTGCATGTAGAACTCGTCGCTGCGCATCGCCACGGACTCCAGTAGACTGACGGACATGAAACGTTCGTATGACGCCGTGGCCTTCCCGGGCGTCATGGCCCCTGGAGGATACCCTGAATGCCCGACGCCCTGAACGCCCTGGTGGATCTGCTCGGTCTCGAACCCCTGGAGGAAAACCTGTTCCGCGGTCGCAGCCAGGACCTCGGGCTGCCGCAGCTGTTCGGTGGCCAGGTACTGGGCCAGGCCCTCTCCGCCGCCACCCACACCGTGGATGCCGCGCGGCGGGTGCACTCCCTGCACGGCTATTTCCTGCGCCCCGGCGACGCCAGCCGCCCGGTGGTCTACCAGGTCGATGCCGTGCGCGACGGCGCCAGCTTCACCACCCGCCGGGTCACCGCCATCCAGAAGGGCCGACCAATCTTCTTCTGCAGCGCCTCCTTCCACGGCGAGGAGACGAGCCTCGCCCACCAGCCGCGGATGCCCGAGGTGACCGCGCCCGAGCACGTGGCCGGGGAAGCCGACGGGGTGACCCGCTTCCCGGGCCACCCCATCGAGTTCCTGCCCCTGGAGGACGCGGCCGAGGAAGGACGCCCGGCGCGCAAGCGGCTGTGGTTCCGCCTGGCCGGCGAGTTGCCGGACGATCCGGCACTGCACCGCTACCTGCTGGCCTACAGCTCCGATTTCAACCTGCTGACCACCGCGCTGGTGCCCCACGGCATCACCTTCGGCGACCCCTCGCTGCAGATCGCCAGCCTCGATCACGCCCTGTGGTTCCACCATGACGTCAAGGTCAACGACTGGCTGCTCTACGACATGGACAGCCCCTGGGCCGGCGGCGCCCGGGCCCTCAGCCGAGGCAGCATCTACGACCGGCATGGCCGGCTCGTCGCCTCCAGCGCCCAGGAAGGCCTGACCCGGCTGCGGGGGTGATCCCCAGCGTGTCGCCTCCGGGAATCCCGGCGTCGCCGCGGGAATGTTGCCTCCTAAGGTCCTTCCTACCTTGAAAGTAGCGACGACCTCCAGGGCGCGGTCGCCGCCTCGCGGGCGTCCCCGGGCGTCCGTCCGTGCGGGTCAGAGTCGTGGGTGACTCGGCGACGGTCTCGGCATGACCGCCCTCTCGCCGCTCTCGACTCCGCCCTCCGGCATATGAACGGGCGAGGAGTGCCGAGCCATGTCCAAGCAAGCCAATGTGAACTTCCAGCAGTCCATCGATCAGGGCGACCGCCTGGTACCGGTCAACCTGCGCCAGACCGGCGATCCCGGTATCCAGATGCTGATCTCCAACCGCGTGCGCAAGTCCCCCTACTGGCACCTCTCGGTGGAGGCCGGGTGCTGGAAGGCCACCGTCTACAACCGCATGTACCATCCGCGCGCCTACGTGCGGCCCGAGGACGGCGGGGCCATGGAGGAATACCGGGCGCTGGTCAACGACGTGACCCTGTGGAACGTCGCCGTCGAGCGGCCGATCCGCGTCAAGGGCCCCGACGCCGAGGCCTTCTGCAACTATGTCTGCACCCGTGACGTGACCCGGGTGCCGCCGATGATGGGCCGCTATGTCGTGCTCTGCAACGAGCAGGGCCATGTGCTCAACGACCCGGTGATGCTGCGCGTGGCCGCCGACGAGTTCTGGTTCACCATCAGCGACTCGGACCTGGCCTACTGGTTCAAGGGCATCAACCATGGCCTGCGCTACGACGTCAGCATCGACGAGATCGATGTCTCGCCGCTGCAGGTCCAGGGGCCCAAGTCCGAGGACCTGATCGCCGACCTGGTGGGCGAGGGGGTACGCGAGGTGCCCTACTACGGCCTGATGGCCGCCACCATCGAGGGCGCCGAGGTGCTCATCTCCCAGACCGGCTTCTCCGGCGAGAAGGGCTACGAGGTCTACGCCTACGACTCCACGCTGCACGCCGAGACCATCTGGAATACCATCCTCGACAAGGGTGAGAAGTACGGCCTCAAGGTGATCGCCCCGGCCCACCATCGCCGTATCGCCGCCGGCATCCTCTCCTATGGCCAGGACCTGGACCACGAGACCAATCCCTTCCAGTGCAACCTGGGCCACATGGTGCCCAAGGCCAAGGAGACCGACTACATCGGCCGCGACGCCCTGGAGCGGACCCGCGAGCTGGTCAGCCAGGGCACCCCGCCGTTCACCCACCAGCTGGTGGGGCTCAAGCTCGGCGGCCGGCCGATCGAGGACTATGCCCCGGACTTCTGGCTGGTCGGCCCGGATGCCGAGAGCGAGCCCTGCGGCTGGATCACCTCGCCCTGGTACTCGCCGGAACTGGGTACCAACATCGCCATGGCCTACGTGCCGGTGGCCTCGGCGGCGGTCGGCACCGTGCTGGTGGCCTGGCTGCCCGACGAGTTCCTCGACATCCCCGGGCAACCGGTCGATGCCGTGGTCTGCGAGATGCCCTTCCGCGCCTCGGTAAACCCCAGTTCCCGGGAGCGGGCCAAGGCCGCGGGACGCGACTACGCCTACTGAATGCTGAGCCCGGGGCCCTGCCCCGGGCGCGCTTGGCAGACCGGCGTGGCGATCGTATGATGCACGGCACGCCGGTGTAGCTCAGTCGGTAGAGCAACGCACTCGTAATGCGTAGGTCGGGGGTTCAATTCCTCTCACCGGCACCAGAAAGACCATAGAAAACGGCCACTTAGCTGATAGCAGCGGTGGCCGTTTGTTGTTTTTTCGGCGCTAGGCAGCACCGTGCCGCCGTATCAGGCCTGCCTGCCACCGGTCAGCCCTGCCCTTTGCTGCCCTGTATCAAGTCCGCAACGCCGCATGGCCGACGACCCAACGCTGCAGAACACCACCAAGCAAGCAAGCAAGCAAGCAAGCAAGCAAGCAAGCAAGCAAGCAAGCAAGCAGAGTGATGCTAATCTACTTCAGACATCCGGCAATAAAAAATAACAAACATGCTCATTCTCGCATTCTGGGTCAGCACGGTGGGCATCATCTATTTGATCACCAGAACAGTGTCTGACACTTACCAACTAACCGGTGCATATCGGACACTGGCCTGGCTTGGTGCCGTAGTCGTGTATCTCTCAGTCATTATCATGGCGCAATCATGGGAGTGGGTGCAGAAAGAACGGTGCCTCAAGGCATTAACCACTCAATATCAGAACGTTACCTTCGATCGCTCGCAAACGCTTCTGCAGCGCCATGGAGAGCGGATACAAGGCATGGTGACCGTCAACAACAACGCTGCCAGCACCAGCCAAATCATGGCCGTTCAATGCACTTTCTCGAAAAACTCCATCACCGAGATTTATTGTTCTGGCTGTCGTTGAACAGGGGTATCGTAACGCTTCTCAGGATAAAATATGACTTTCACATAAGCTATCGCTAGCCCGCCCCGCCTTTCTACCCTGCTGCCATGAGGAATTGCCTGCTGTTGTGGAACTCCAGAGCAGCGGGGTTCGCGATCACATCGTTCCGCGTGCACACCTCAGCGCACCTTGACCCGCATCAGCTCGTTCCAGCGAGTGGTATAACGCGAGGTGCGCCGCTCGCAGCGCAGCGCCCAGGCGGTCCCCCGGCGCGGCAGCCCGAAGCGCACGGTATCGCGGCCCATCTCGCGGTTGAGCCGGTCCACCGCCGTCATCAGGCGCCGATCGCGGCCCCGGGCGGCCTCGTCCCGGAACGCCAGCAAGGACAACTGGTGGCGCTCGGCATCCACCAGGTCCATCAGCATCACGCCGCACTTCTGGTAACGCACGCCCTCGAGGAAGATCGCCGCCAGCCCCCGGCCGGCGGCCTCGAGCAGTGCGCGGCTGTCGTCGCTGGGCCCGGCCAGCGGCACCACCACGCTATTGTGGTACTGGCGGTCTCCGAGCCGGTGCGGATCACTGCGCAGGAACACCAGTACGACCCGGGCCAGGCTGTCCTGGCGACGCAGTTTCTCGGCGGCCCGGGCACCGTGCTGGCGCACCGCCTCCTGGAGGTCCCGCCACTCGCCGGTCAGGCGGCCGAAGGAGCGTGAGACCATGATCCGCTGGCGTGCCTCGGCCATGTCGTCCAGCTGGATGGCCGGCCGGCCGCGCAGCTCCCAGACGATGCGCTCGAGCACCACCGAGAAGGCGCGGCGGATGCGCTTGGGATCGGCCTCGCGGAGCTGCCAGGCGGTATGGATGTCCATCAGCGCCAGGCGCTCGGCAGTGCGCCGGGCCACGCCCCACAGCGCATGCACCGGCAGCGCCTCCAGCACCCGGCGGGTCGCTGCGGCCTCGGCGTCGAGACGGCAGACCCCGCCCAGCTCGGGCGACGTCTTGGCCACGCGATTGGCCGCCTTGGCCAGCACCCGGGTCGGCGCCAGCCCCACGCAGACCGGGATCCCCGTGTCGCGTCCCACAGTCTCGCGCAAGCGCCGGCCCAGGGCTTCGAGTCGCGACGCCGGGAGGCCCGCGAAGCCGACGAAGCTCTCGTCGATGGAGTACACCTCCACGTCCGGGGAGCACTCGCCGAGCACCAGGTTGACGCGCCGGCTCATGTCGCCGTAGAGGGCATAGTTGCTGGAGAGCAGCGTCGCCTGGCGGCGCACCGCCGGTGGCAGCAGGTGCATCGGCGCGCCCATGGCCACGCCCAGCGCCTTGAGTTCCTCCGAACGGGCCACCACGCAGCCGTCGTTGTTGGAGAGCACGCCCACCGGCCGCCCTTCCAGGCGCGGGTCGAAGACCCGTTCGCAGCTGACGTAGAAGTTGTTGCTGTCAACCAGGGCGATCATGGCGCCGCCCCCGGCAGGGCATGCAGCACATGGGTCACCACGCCCCACACCTGGCATTCGCGCCCCTCCAGCGGAATCGGCGCGAAGCGCGGGTTGCTGGCTTCCAGGAAGGTCCGGCCGGCGCGCCGGGTCAGCCGCTTGACCGTGGGCTCGCCATCCACGGCGATGATCACCACCCGCCCCGGCAGGGGCTCCAGGCTGCGGTCCACGACCAGCAGATCGCGGTCGTGGATGCCGTCGCCGAGCATCGAGTCGCCCTCGGCGCGCACGAAGTAGGTGGCCGCCGGGCGCCGCACCACATGGGCATGCAGGTCGATCTCCACGTCCAGGTGATCGTCTGCGGGGCTGGGAAAGCCGGCCCGCACCCGGCAGCCCAGCAATGGGCGGGACCGCCCCCCCGGCTGGGGGGCGGCCCGGCATATCGTGCCCGGCGGGGGGGACATCGGCGGTGCCATGGCATCCTCCGTGAACTGTATTTAATTACAGTATTCGTCAGATCCCGCCGCCTGACAAGTCCCCCTCCTCTGCACCTGGGGAGATAGCCGGGGCCGTGTTAACGTGAACATCGACCCCTCCCACGTCGAGGACGCGCCGATGCCACGCCAGACCCATCCCCTGCTCAGCAACCGCCCCTTCACGGAGTTCGGCAAGATCGTCTCCGCCCGCGAGGCGGTCAACCTGATCCGCGACGGCGATGCCGTGGCCACCGGCGGCTTCGTTGGCATCGGCTTTGCCGAGCAGCTCGCCGTGGCCCTGGAGCAGCGCTTCCTGGAGACCGGCCAGCCCCGGAATCTCACCCTGATGTATGCCGCCGGCCAGGGCGACGGCCGCGAGCGGGGGCTCAACCACCTGGGCCACGAGGGGTTGGTGGCGCGGGTGATTGGCGGCCACTGGGGGCTGGTACCGCGCCTGCAGGCGCTTGCCATCGAGGGCCGCATCCAGGCCTGGAACCTGCCTCAGGGCGTGATCTCGCACCTGTTCCGCGACACCGCCGCCGGCAAGCCCGGCACCCTCAGCCGGGTCGGGCTGGGCACCTTCGTCGACCCGCGGCTGGACGGCGGCCGGCTCAACGAGGCGACCACCGAGGCCCGGGTGGAGTTGGTGACCCTGGGCGGCGAGGAGCTGCTGTTCTACAAGGCCGAGCCCCTGCAAGTGGCGCTGCTGCGCGGCACGACCGCCGATACCCTGGGCAATGTCACCATGGAGCGCGAGGCCCTGACCCTGGAGGTCCTGGCCATCGCCACGGCGGTCCATAACGCCGGCGGCGTGGTGATCGTCCAGGTGGAGCGGCTCGCCGAGCGCGGCACCCTGCCCCCCAAGGAGGTGAAGATCCCCGGCGTGCTGGTCGACTGCGTGGTGGTCTGCGAGGACCCGACCCAGCACTGGCAGACCTTCCAGACCGCCTACAACCCCGCCTATTCCGGGGAGATCCGGGCCCCGATGAGGACGCCGGCTCCCCTGCCGCTGTCGGTGCGCAAGATCATCGCTCGCCGGGCGGCCTTCGAGCTGCAGCCCAACAGCGTGGTGAACCTGGGCATCGGCATGCCCGAGGGCGTCGGTGCAGTGGCCAGCGAGGAACAGCTACTCGACTATCTGACCCTCACCGCCGAGCCCGGCGTGATCGGCGGCCTGCCGGCCGGCGGGCTGGACTTCGGCGCGGCCACCAATACCCAGGCCATCATCGACCAGCCCGCCCAGTTCGACTTCTACGACGGCGGCGGCCTCGACATCGCCTTCCTCGGCATGGCCCAGGCCGATGGCACCGGCAACGTCAATGTCTCGAAGTTCGGGCCGCGACTCGCCGGGGCCGGCGGCTTCATCAACATCAGCCAGAACGCCCGCAAGGTGGTGTTCATGGGTACCTTCGTGGCGACCAAGGAGGCGCTGACCGTCGTCGACGGCGCGCTTCGCCTGCCCAAGGACGGGAAGCCCAAGTTCGTGGACGAGGTGGAGCATCGCACCTTCAGCGGGGTCCTGGCCGCCACGGACGGCAAGCCGGTGCGCTATATCACCGAGCGCTGCGTGTTCGAGCTCACCGCCGAGGGCCTCGCCCTCACCGAGATCGCCCCCGGAGTGCAGCTGGAACGCGACATCCTCGCGCACATGGGCTTCACTCCCCGCATGGACGCGCCGCCCCGCCAGATGGACGCACGCATCTTCCGCGACGAGCCCATGGGGCTGGCCGGCGAGCTGCTGAGCCTGCCACTGTCACAACGCTTCAGCTACGACCCCGACGAGGGGCTCTTCTTCATCAACTTCGAGAACCTGCGCATCGCCACCCCGGCGGATATCGAGGCCATCCGCCGCGAGGTGGAGCGCCGCCTCGCGCCCCTCGGGCATCGCGTGCACGCCATCGTCAACTACGACCGCTGCCGCATCGACGACGCCATGCTCAGGCCCTATACCGAGATGGTCCGCGGCCTGGAGGAACGCTTCTACACGCGGGTGACCCGTTACACCACCAGCGGGTTCATGCGCAAGAAACTCGGCCACGCCCTGGAGGAGCGGGCCGTGTCCCCGCATATCTACGAGAGCGCCGAGGAGGCGCGGCGACACCTGCGGGACTGAGACGGTGGCTCATCCCGTCGCCGGGACGGGATGAGACACGACCGCTCGGCACGATGCCGGGCGGGTCGCTCAAACGGCCGTCACATCGCCACCTCGGCCGGTTTCACGAACTCCTCGAAGGCCGTGTAGGAGAGCTGCATGACCTCCCGGTGGCTGCCGGCATTGAAGGCGATCATGTCGGCCTGGGCCAGATGCGGCGAGACGAATACCTCGAGGTCGAACAGGTTGCCGAACGGCGGCATGGCGCCGGGCTCACAGCCGGGGAAGCAGCGCCGGAAGTCGGCCTCCTCCGCCAGCTCGACGTCCTGGGCACCGACGGACTGGGCCAGCCGTCGCAGATCGACCCGGTCGGTGGCCGGCAGGACCGCCAGGGCGAAGCGGCCATCGATCTTGACCAGCACGCTCTTGGCGAAGTGCCGGCCGGGCACGTGGACCGCCTCGGCGATCTCCTGGGCGGTATAGGCCGGGGAATGCTGCAGAATCACATACTTGACGCCATTCTCGTCGAGAAAGCGTGTCACTCGCTCCATGGACATGGGAACCACCCTCTGATGTGTGTCGTGGAAGGGGCATGCCGCTTCCCTAAGGATAGTCACCGAATGTCGATGTCGGGGACATCGTCCGCATGGGAGGCGCCCGGTAACCGCATCGATCCCTTCTGCTGCGATGCCTCTCGGGCAAGCGCTCCGCCAGGAGGCCTCCCTCCTGGCCCGCCGCCCCGGGCCTGGAAGCATGTGATGCGCCGGGCAGGGTCTCAGCGTTCCTCGAGCCAGCGCCCGGCGATGGCGAAAGCCGCCAAGTAGCATAGCGTCCCGACGGCCAGGGTCGTGGCCTGGCCGAGGTGGATCGAGATCAGCGGTGCCAGGGAGGCACCCAGCACCGAGGCGAAGCCGTTGATGCCCCAGGCCCAGGGGATCCAGCGCCGCTGCCCGGCGAGCTGCCGCAGGGCCCAGGGAAAGGGCCGACCCATGGCCCAGGCCAGGGGCAGCATCATCCCCACCAGCAGCAGCGCCCGCAGGGGAAGCGCCGGCGCCGTCAGGACGACGACGGCGGTGAACGGTACCAGCGCCAGGACCAGGCCCGCGGCGACGGCAGCGTAGATGCGCCGCCGGCTGCCCCGGGTCGCGCTCTCCGGACTCATGGCGCTGCCGAGGCCCGAACCGACCAGGAAGGTGGCAAAGACCAGTGAGGCGGCAAGGACCGGCTCGCCCAGATGGAGGATCAGGCGCTGGAAGAACACCAGCTCGACGAGGATATAGCCGAGGCCGAGGGCACCGAAGTAACCAGCGACCGACAGCCGGGCGAAGGGCGGCCGGATCGCTGGCAGTCGCCCGAGGGGCGCCAGGATCAGCAGGAAGGCCAGCAGGGCCACGACCAGGGTGGTGAGCACCGACAGCAGCAGCGTCCAGTCGAGAAAGCTCCAGCCCCGCCCGCCCAGTTCGCGGACGAGCCCGGGGGCCTCGGTCCAAGCCAGCGAGCGCCATGGATAGGGGCGTTCCAGGGTGGCCGGGGCGTGATGGAAGCGCTGCCCCGCCACCGGCAGGGGGTGCTCCGTGAACACCGCGGCGGCAATGTCGTGGAACAGCGGCGAGTCCAGCCGATGCAACCGATTGGCCTGGGCGCGGGCCATGCCCGGGTACCAGGCCATGTCGAAGCCCCAGCGTTCGGCGAAACGTCGCAGCGCGGCGATCGTCTGTGCATCCAGCGGCTGCGGCGACGCCAGGACCAGCAACGCCTGCAGGCCGCGCAACACGGCCACGTGCTCGCCCGGGACGGCGACATCCTGGCGCTGCAGGGCGCGCTCCAGAGTGGTGATCAGCCGCGGGTAGTGACGCGGGGGATAATCGAGGGGCAGCGGCACGGCGAGCAGGCCGTCCGCCGCCAGCCGCTCGAGGGCCAGCGCCAGTCCCGCGTCGGTCAACACATAGTCCTCGCTGGCGGCATCGCCACCCTCCCAGGCCCGGTCAACGGCGATCAGTGTATAGGCCCCATCAGCGGGGCTGGCCAGCTGGCGCCAGGCACCGTCCTCGACCAGCCTCAGGCCGACCGCGGGCGCCCCTCGGGCCCGCAGGATGTCGAGCAGCCGCCCATCCGGCTCCACCCAGGTCAGCGCCCGCCCCTGGGCGGCGACGGGAGTCTGCCAGGCACTGCTGCCCAGCACCAGGACCGGGCCCTCGGGGCGCAGCTCGAGGGGCAACCCCGCCAGGGAGGCCGCCATATGCTCGCCACGCGCGGGCCACTGGCGGGGCAGCGGCACGACCCGGTCGCTGCCGAGCACCGCCGCATCCAGCGACGGCACAGCGTCGGGCCAGCGCAGGCTGAGCCCCGGGGCAAAGCGCAGGCTGTCGGCCCGCAACAGGGTCAGTCGCCCCGACAGCCCGGGACGCACCGCCAGGGTCTCGACCCCGGGCAGCTCGCGAAGTCGTGACAGCGCCTTGACGTCCGATACCGCCGGCGCCGGGGGCCGAATGCTGACCACCACCGACAGAGCCAAGCCCAGCAGGCCGGCCGCCGCCATGCCGCGCCGCCCCCGCACGCCGGCCAGCAGCAGCCCCAGGGCGAACAGCAGGGCCGCGACCACCCCCAGGGCGGCCTCCACGGGAATCAGCCGCAGCAGGGCCGCCGCCCCCAGGCTGCCCAGGCCGCCGCCTAGCAGGTTAGCCGCATAGAGGCTGCGGGTGTGCCCCGGCCAGCGCAGGAAGACCTGGCCGATGGCCAGGCCGGCCCCATAGAACGGCAGGAAGGCGACCAGGTCGACCAGCAGCAGCCGGGCCAGCTCGCCGGGGCGCCAGCCGGCGAACAGCGGACGCAGCGCAATGCGCGACTGCAGGGCGAGCAGCAGCAGGAAGCCGGCCGCCGTGACCAGCAGGCCGACGAGGAACCAGCCATCGCCGCGGCTGGCCCGCGAGCGGCCGGCCAGCGCCAGGGTGGTCCCCGCCGCCCCCAGTCCCAGCAGCGCCAGGGACACCGCGAGGCCGGCGAAGTGGTGCCAGTGGCTGAAGGCGAACAGCCGCAGCAGCAACACCTCCAGGGCCAGCAACGCCGCCGACACCCCCGCCAGGGCGACCAGGTCGAGGCGCTGTGGCGTGTCCACCATCGCCGTTCAGTGACCGCCGGTGAGGGGCACGAAGCGCACCGACGCCAGGTTGCGGGTGCTGACCTCGCCGTCGCTGGCCTTCTCCAGCAGCAGCAGGTTCTGGACCCAGCCCATCTGCCCTACCGGGATCACCATGTGCCCCCCGGGACGCAGCTGGGCGACCAGCGGCGGCGGGACATGGCTCGCCGCCGCGGTGACGATGATGGCATCGAAGGGAGCCCGGGGCGGATGGCCGTAGTAGCCGTCTCCCTCGAGGACGGTGATGTTGGTGTAGCCCAACGCCTCAAGGCGTTCGGCGGCGCCCCCGGCCAGTGCCGGGATGATCTCGAGGGTCACGACCTCCGCGACGATCTCGGCCAGTATCGCCGCCTGGTAGCCGGAGCCCGTGCCCACCTCGAGCACCCGATCATCCGGCGCGAGGGCCAGCCGCTCGGTCATCAGGGCGACGATGTAGGGCTGGGAGATGGTCTGGCCATGGCCGATGGGGTGGGGCATGTCCAGGTAGGCGCGCCGCGGTTCGATGTCGGGGGCGAAACGGTGTCTCGGCACCCGGCGCATGGCCGCGAGCACCGCCGGGTCATGCAGTTCCCGGGCGACGACCTGGTCGCGGACCATGGCCTCCCGCACCTCGGCGAAGCCGTCGCGGGGAAGCGCCGGGCGCGGCGCATCACCCGCCTGCCGGGTGGCCTCCAGCAGGATCTCGGGGGCCTGGGCACTGGCCGGCGCCACCGACAGCCAGAGACACATCAGGGTGAGCCACAGGGCGCGCCACACGCCACGATCGAGGGCCTCGCGCATCGTCGACCACCTCCAGGGCCGGGATCGTGTCCCGGCCCTTTCAGCATAGGCCAGGGCCGGAGCCACCCGCGACCGACACCCGGCCGTCCCGACGGCTTTCCCGTCCGGCGCCGAACGCCCAGAATATAAGCAGGTGTTTCTACATCGATCACGCCGACCGAGAGGAGCGACCCCTGCCATGGACGAGGTCACCCAGGAATTCATCGCCGGCAACGAGGCCGCCATGCGCCTCGCCGTGGCCCTGCTGCTGGGCGCGCTGATCGGCATCGAGCGGGGCTGGGTGGCCCGGGGGCAGAGGTCGGGCGAGCGCATTGCCGGCATCCGCACCCATGCCTTGGTGGGGCTGCTGGGGGGGATCGCCGCGCTGCTCGCCGATGCCGTGACCGAGTGGGCCTTCCCTCTGCTGTTTCTCGCCGTGGCCGGCATGGCCGTGGTCGCCTACCGGGCCCGCATGCCCGAGAGCCACGATTTCAGCATCACCGGCCTGGTGGGGCTGCTGCTGACCTTCTGCTTCGGCGCGATCGCGGTGGCCATCGACCTGGCGCTGGCCGCGGCCTGTGCGGTGGTCACCGCGGTCATCCTCGACAACAAGCGCGAGATCCACGGGCTGCTGAACCAGCTGCAGGCCCACGAGATGGACGCCGGCCTCAAGCTGCTGCTGATCTCGGTGGTCATGCTGCCGCTGCTGCCCGACCGCGGCATGGGCCCGGGGGAAGTGCTCAACCCCTACGAGATCTGGTGGATGGTGGTGCTGATCGCCTCGATCTCCTTCGTCGGCCACTTCGCCATGCGCCTGGGCGGAGCGGAGAAGGGCATTCTCTTCACCAGCCTGTTCGCCGGCCTGAGCTCCTCCACCGCCCTCACCCTGCACTTCTCTCGCCTGTCGCGCCAGCACGGTCAGCTGTCGCCGCTGCTGGCGGCCGGCATCCTGATCGCCTGCGGGACCATGTTCCCGCGCATCCTGATCTACTGCCTGGTCATCAACCCCGACCTGCTGCCGCGGCTGCTGCTGCCGGTGTCGGTAATGGGCGTGCTGCTCTATGTGCCGGCCCTGGTGATCTGGCGCGCCCATCGCCAGGACACCAAGGTCGACCGCCCCGAGCGCCACTCGAATCCCCTGGAGCTACGCATCGCCCTGCTGTTCGGCGTGCTGCTGGCGGTGATCATGCTGCTCGGCCAGTGGCTCAAGGAGTGGCTGGGCGAGGCCGGCATCTACCTGCTGGCCGCCACCTCCGGCGTCGCCGACGTCGACGCCATCACCCTGTCGCTGACGCGCATGTCTCACGCGACCATCGACCTGCACACCGCGGTCCTCGGCATCGTCATCGCCGCGGCGGTCAACAACGTCATCAAGGCCGGCATGGCCGCGGCCGTCGGCAACCCGGGGCTGGGGCGACGGGTCGCCGTGCCCATGGCCGGCTCGCTGCTGGTCGGACTGGGCCTGGCCTGGGGGTTGTGAGGCGTCGATCAGGCGGCCACGGCGAGCGCCAGGCCCAGCATGCCGCCCAGCCCCGCGGCAAAACAGGCAAAGTGCGCCAGGCTCCACGGCAGGCGCGACGTCGCCTTGATCTCGGGAATCAGGTCCGAGGCCGCGATATACAGGAAGTTGCCGGCTCCCAGCAGGACCAGCCCGGACAGTTCCAGGTGCCAGGAGGCGGCGAAGGCAACCAGACCGCCCAGGGGGAAGGACAAGGCCGAGGCGAGGTTCCAGAGCAGCGCCCGACGACGCGTCCAGCCCCCGTGGACGAGCACCGCGAAGTCACCCAGTTCCTGGGGCACCTCATGGGCGGCGGCGGCCAGCCAGGCGACGAGCCCCGCCCGGGGATCCAGCATGAAGGTACTGGCGATGGCCAGCCCGCCCAGCAGGTTGTGCAGGGTATCCCCGGCCAGGACCAGATAGGTCATGGGCGCAGGGCGCCGCTCGCCGTGGCCATGATGCCAGTTCAGAAACTGCTCGAGGAGCAGGAAGGCCGTGAAGCCGGCGAGCAGCCAGACGGACGCGGCCAGCGGGGACAGGGCCCGGCTGCCTTCTGGAACCATGTGGAAGAAGGCGCCGCCGAGCAGGGTACCGGCCGCCAGGGCCACCAGCGGCAACAGCAGGCGTTCCAGGGTGGCGGGACGCAACAGCACCGTCAGGCCGCCGACCATGGCGATAGCACTCATCGCCAGGCCACCGACCACGATCCACGCCAGCGTCGCCACCGTCGTCATGGGCAGTCCCTGGCTCGCCTGGTGCCGCCCGCCGCCCAGCGGCCACGCCCCCAGGCCAGCGGCGGGCAGGCCACCGGGAGAATCCGGGCACGGCCCGGCGGGGTCGGCCCGTCGCCGAGGCACGGAAAGGGCCGTGGGCAGGACGTCACGATCGGGTCAGGCATCGCTCGCCAGCAGGCGCGCCACCAGCGCCGCCAGGCCGTCCTCGCACTCCGCCCCCGGGGCCCGTGCCTCGTCGCCGGGCCGGTACTTGCCGGAGCGCACCAGGCAGGCCCGCAGGCCGACCTCCCGGGCGGCGGCGACATCGCAGTCGACATCGTCGCCGACCATCATGGCCTCCTCCGGCGTCACGCCCGCATCGTCCAGCACGGCGCGGAAGAACCCCGCGGCGGGCTTGCCGAGCACCGTGGCCCGGGTGTCGGCTGCATATTCCAGGGCACGCACGAAGGGCCCCACGTCCAGGTGCAGGCGGCCCTGCTGGCGGAAGTAGCGGTTGGTGCCCACGGTGAGCAGCGGCGCCCCGCGCTGCAGGCACTGGAAGGCCTCGTCCAGGTGCCGGTAGTCCAGGCGCGATTCGGCATCGCCGAGGACCACCGCATCCGGGTCATCGCCGGCGAGGTCCGCGAACTCCGGCTCGAGCCCCTCGTGGATCAGCAGGTAGGGGCGCAGCCCATGCCGCACCAGGTAATGGCGAACCGCGGCCGGGGCGGTGAAGACCTGCTCGCGGGCCACGTCGAAGCCCATCCCGCGAAGGTCGTCGTGCACCGCATCCCCGGTCTTGCGCGAGGTATTGGTGACGAAGCGCAGCACCAGTCCCGCCGCCTGCAGGCGGGAAACCGCCGCCACGGCGCCAGGCAGTGGCGCGCCGTCCTCATGGAGCACCCCGCTGATATCGAGCAACACCGCCTTGAGCATGCCGCACCTCCTCGGTAGGGATCATTCGCGCGAGTCCGTGGCGGCCGTCGCCCCGGCCACGACCCGGTTGCGGCCGCGATGCTTGCCGCGATACAGGGCCGCATCGGCCCGCTGGATGGCCTCCTCGCCGGAGGCGTCGCTGGCGAGCAGCACCGCCACCCCGCAGGTGATCGAGACATGGAAGCGCTCGTGCTGGGCCGAGGAGAACGCCAGAGCCGCCACCTCCCGGCGGATGTCCTCGGCCAGACGCAGCCCCCCCTCCAGGGACGTCTCGGGAAGCAGGATAGCGAATTCCTCGCCGCCCAGCCGGCAGGGCACGTCCATGCGCCGCAGCCGCTCGCTGAGCAGCCGGCCCAGACGCCGCAGCACCTGGTCGCCCATGGCATGGCCGTGACTGTCGTTGACCACCTTGAAGTGGTCGAAATCGAAAACCAGCACCGCCGACGGCCGGCCCAGGCGCCGGACCTCGCCGTGGGCCTCGCGCAGGCGCTGCATGAAGTAGCGGCGATTGTAGAGGCCGGTCAGCTCGTCGGTGATGGAGAGCTCGCGCAGGCGCAGCTCGAGCTCCTTCTGTTCGGTGATGTCACGCACCGTGCCCACCAGGACCGCCTCGTCGCCCTTGGGCTCGAAGTCGGCCAGCTCATGGACCCAGCGCACGCTGCCGTCGGGCCTCAGGATGCGGTGCTGGATGTCGAACACCCCGGTCTCGTGCGCCCGCGCCTCGCAGGCCTCCACCGCGGCCAGGTCGTCGGGATGCACCCGGGCCTTGAAGGCATCGACGCTGGGCAGGAAGTCGGCCCGGGAGACCCCGAACAGGTCGTAGATGCCGTCGGACCAGAACAGCTCCCCGGTCTTGAGGCTGGCCCGCCAGTAGCCCAGGCGGCCGATGCGCTGGGCCCGCTCCAGGGTCCGGGTGAGCTGCCGGGTATCCTCCAGGGCCTGCTCGAGGCGTGCCTCGGTGGCCTTGTGTTCGGAGATGTCGATATGGATCCCGCTCACCCACTCGGGCTCCCCCTGGGGGGTCCGGGTGACCACCCGGCCATAGTCGCGGACCCACACCCAGTGGCCGTCCCGGTGGCGCATCCGCGCATCGCAGCCGTAGAAGGCCGCCTGGCCGCTGAAGTGGGCCTGCAGCGCCGCCTCGGAACGTGCCAGGTCGTCCGGATGAACCAGGCTCAACCAGGTGTCGATGGACACCGGCTCGAGCTCTTCGAGCCGGTAGCCAACCATCTCGGCCCAGAGGGCGTTGAAGCGCGTCTCGCCGGTCTGGACGTTCCATTGCCAGGTGCCGGCCCGCGCCCCCTCGATGAAGGTTTCGAGCCAGAAGAGTCGCTCCTCGAGCTGGGTACAGTGACGACGCAGGGCCTCGGGGGACATCGCGTCCAGCGAGTCAGGCGGTCGTGACGCGGAACGGGGAGTCGTCATGGCGGCACCGGGGCAGGCATTGAGAGCATACCCATCATGGTATCCCGCCCGGGCCCGGTACCGTAATAATCGCCGTCAACGGCCCGCTCCCGGTCTCCCGGGGGCAGCCTCCCGCGTCATCCCGACAGGCCCGACGCCCCTCGCCCCAGCGCCTCGGCGACAAAGGCCAAGAAGGCGCGGACGCGGGCCACCCGGCGCAGGTCCGGGTGGGTCAGCTGCCACAGGTCGGTGGCCAGTGCGGGAATCGGCTCGCCGAGACGCCGCAGCCCCGGCTCGGCATCGGCCAGGTAGCACGGCAGCACCGCCCGGCCCAGGCCGTCGCGCGCCGCCGCGAACATGCCGAGCACCGTGTCAACACGGTAGCGGGCCGCGGGACAGCGCGTCGCCATCCAGGCTTCCAGCGCCGCATAGCCCAGGTGCCGATCCGGCCCCACCCAGTCGACCTCGGCGCCTGGGCGCGGCTCGGCCAGGTCGCGGTGAACGTAGACCGCCTGGGCGATGACACCCAGCCGACGTCCCACCAGATGGTCCGGCGGCGAGGAAGACGGCCGGATCGCCACGTCGGCGTCACGCTGGGAGAGGTTGAACAGCTGGTTGGAGACGGCGACCTCGAGCTGGATGGCCGGGTAGGCGCGGCGGAAGTCGGCGAGCACCGGGGAAAGCAGGCCCATCAGAGGGTGTCCGTGGTCGTCAGCCGCAGGCTGCCCGACAGGCGCAGATCGCGTCCGGCCAGGCGCCGTTCGGCCTCCAGCACCTCGGCCTCGACCTCGGCGGCCGTGGCCGCGAGTTCCTCGCCGGCCGCCGTGGGCGCGTAGCCGGCCCGGCCGCGCTCGAAGAGTCCCACCCCCAGACGGCGCTCGATGGCATTGAGACGCCGGATCACGGTGGCATGACTCAGGCCCAGCCGCCGCCCGGCGCCGGCCAGGGAACCCGCCTCGGCGATCGCCAGCGTCACCATCACGACCTCGGCCGCCTGCCCCGCCTTCTCGCGACATGGCCGGGGCGGCGACATGGCCACCCTGATGGAGCCCTTGCACTGCTCGCTCTATTACCTGGGCCTGGAGGTGCTGTCCCCGCAGGTCATTCATGGCGTGCAAGGAGGCGGGCTCAGCTATCAGGACGAGACCGCGTTCCGGGACCATCTGGAGCGAGAGAAGCAGGCCTGGGCACGGCGGCTGGAAGGGCTGGGAACGGAGGCCACGAACCCCTTCAGCGGCTGGGACGACTGGGACGAGCAATGAGTGCTGCGCGCCGACCACCCACTGGCCTGGCGCCCCTAGACGGGCAGACGGCTCGGCGCCCCGCGAGAGAAGAACCTCGAGACAACGCAGGCCTATCCTGGCCGGAATTGGCACGATAAGGATTTCGACCAGGCATCAAGGCGGCGCTGAGAGAGACGCCTCTTGCCCCTCGACCAGCGACAGCCACTCTTCTGCCAACCAACGCCCGGCTCGGAGGATCTCCTCGTCGCGGGTACCGGCATAGCCCAGCACCAGCCCCGGATGCCCCGGCGCCTCCAGGTAGTAGTCCGACAACGGCGACAGGGTGACACCGCTGGTCGCCCCACGGGCGACCAGGGTCGCCTCGAGGGCGGGGTCGTCGAGCCAGGCCACTAGGTGCATGCCGGCCTGCCCCTCCGACAGCGCGAGCCCCCGCGCCACCGCCGGCGCCAGCGACCGGCGGAGCAGCGCCTGGCGCTGCCGGTAGCACTCGCGCATGCGGCGCACGTGTCGCGAGAAGTGCCCGGCGGCGATGAACTCGCCCAGCGCCGCCTGAACCGGGTACTGCGCCTCGCGATGCAGGCGGGCATTGGCGCGTCGGAAGGGCTCCACCAGGGGCTCGGGCAGCACCAGATAGCCGAGCCGCAGCCCCGGATAGAGCACCTTGCTGAGGGTGCCGACGTAGATCACCCGCACCGACTCGGTGAGCCCCTGGAGGGCGGCGATGGGACGCTGGCCGTAGCGGAATTCGCTGTCATAGTCGTCTTCCACGATCCAGGCCCCGTGCCTCTCGGCCGCCTCGAGCAGCGCCAGGCGCCGCGGCAGGCTCATGGTCACGCCGCAGGGGTACTGGTGGGAGGGCGTGACGTAGATCAGCCGCGGGGCGCCGTGGCCGGCCGGCACGCGCGCGGGATTCATGCCCTCGTCGTCCACCGGCACCGGCACCGGCGCGAGGCCGGAGGCATCGAAGCAGGCCCGGACGCCGCCGTAGCCGGGCTCCTCAATCCACACCGCGTCGCCCGGGTCGCCCAGCATCCGCGCGACCAGCTCGAAGCCCTGCTGGGCGCCCTGCACCACCAGTACCTGTTCCGGGCGACAGCGCACCGAGCGCGACAGCCGCAGGTAATCGCACAGCGCCTCGCGCAGCGCCATCACGCCGCCCTCGGCGCGATAGTCCAGCCACGCCACGGGAGTGCGCCGCTGGTGACGCCGGAGCAGCCGCAGCCAGAGTTCATCGGGAAAGCGGTCGAGGGCCGGCACACCCGGCGGAAAGGCCTCGTGATGCCCGGCCGAGGCGCCGCAGAGGCTCAGCAAGCGCTCGCCCCGCGCCGACAGCGACGCTGCCGGCGGGGGATCGCGCGACGAGTCCTCCGAGGGCGCCGCGGTGCGGTCGAACGGCAGGTCGGCAACATCGGTGCCGGCGCCGGGGCGAGTCTCCAGGAAGCCCTCGGCGACCAGCTGGTCGATGGCGTCCAGCACGCTGTTGCGTCCCACCCCCAGCTCCCGCGCCAGGCGGCGCGACGACGGCAGCCGAGCGCCGCTGGCCAGGCGCCCCGACTGCACCCAGCTGCGCAGCGCCCGATACAGGCGGCGCGTCAGCGGCAGCGAGGAGGCCCCGCTCAGTTCGAGGCCCAGCGCCTCGCCGAGCCAGTCGGCCCGCGCGGCGACAACCGGTTCCATGGTTTTCTCCAAAACTGGTCCTTATCAGGGAACCACTATGCCGACAGACTCCAAGACTGTCATCGCCATTCAGTCCAAGGAGTTTCCCATGCCCATCCGTCATGCCCGCACCGACGACATTGCGCCCCTGGGCGCGCTGCTCGACGGCTATCGCGTCTTCTACGGCCAGGCCAGCGACCCGGACGCCGCCCAGCGCTTCGTCGCCCGGCGCCTGGGACTGGGCGATTCCCACCTGCTGGTGCACGAAGACGACGACGACTCACTGGCGGGCTTCGTGCAGTGCTACCCGCTGTTCAGCACGGTGCGCCTGGCCCCGCTGTGGCGGCTCAACGACCTGTTCGTGGCACCCGAGACTCGCGGCCGGGGCGTCGGCCGCGCCCTGATGCAGGCCGCGGCCGAACTGGCCCGGGCCCATGACGTGAAGCACCTGGCCCTGGCCACCGGCATCGACAACCACACCGCCCAGTCTCTGTACGAATCCGAGGGCTGGCGGCGCGATCGGGCCTTCCATCACTACGCCCTGGACCTGGATGCCTGAACTTGAGAACTGAGGGAGCGCCCATGTCTCGACACCGCGAACCCCGCATGCCCCTGGCGCAGGCTCAGGCGCTGATCGATGCCCATGGCTTCGCGACGCTCACCGACGACCGCCTGCGGGTCAGCCACCTGCCCCTGCTGCTCAAGCGCGACGAGGGTCCACTGGGCACCCTCTACGGCCACTTCGCCCGGGCCAACCCCCACTGGCGCGCGCTGGACGGCCGGCGGGTGCTGGCCGTCTTCCAGGGCCCGCATGCCTATGTCTCCCCCCGCTGGTATGCCGCCAGGCCAGCGGTACCGACCTGGAACTACGCGATCGTCCACGCCCGCGGCATCGTCGAACGCCTCGACGACGCCGCCACCCTGGTCTCCATGGACGCGCTGGTGGCCCGGTACGAGCCCGACCTGCTGGATGACGCGACGCTCATGAGCGAGGCCTATCGCCGGCGCCTACTCGCGGGGGCAGTCGGCCTGCGGATTCGCCTGGACGAGCTGCAGGGCAAGGCCAAGCTGGGCCAGCACCGCTCGCGGGAGGACCGGAACGGCGTCCTGGCCGGGCTGGGCAACAGCGCCGATCCGCTGGCCCGGCAACTGGGGGGCTATACCAAGCGCTATCTCGAGGACACGCTCGAGACAGAGGGCGAAGATCCCCCCTGAGCTTGCCGGTGTCTCGCTCAGCGTGCCGGGTCCCCAAGACCAGCCCATCGGCGAGGCGCCACCCGCCTGGGCTTTCGCCTCAGGCGTCCAGCGCCGGCTGTGGCTCGGCCATCCCACCACGGGTGTCGAGCCCCAGGAAGCCGCCGGACTGGCGGCGCCACAGCGCCGCATAGAGGCCATCCCGGGCGAGCAGCTCGTCATGACGGCCGGTCTCGACGATGCGTCCCGCGTCGATCACCACCAGCCGGTCGAGCATGGCGATGGTCGACAGCCGGTGGGCGATGGCGATCACCGTCTTGCCCGCCATCAGCGCGTAGAGCTGTTCCTGGATGGCCGCCTCCACCTCGGAGTCCAGTGCCGAGGTGGCCTCGTCGAGCACCAGGATCGGCGCGTTCTTGAGCAGCACCCGGGCGATGGCGATGCGCTGGCGCTGGCCGCCCGACAGCTTCACGCCCCGCTCGCCGACATGGGCGTCCAGGCCACGCCGCCCCTGGGCGTCGACCAGGTCCGCGATGAAGGCATCGGCATGGGCCTGGCGCATCGCCCGGTGGATATCCGCCTCGCTGGCCCCGGGGCTGCCGTAGCGGATGTTGTCGCGCACCGAGCGATGCAGCAGCGAAGTGTCCTGGGTGACCATGCCGATGCTGCGCCTCAGCGACTCCTGGGTGACGCCGGCGATGTCCTGACCGTCGATCAGGATGCGCCCGTCCTGGAGGTCGTAGAAGCGCAGCAGCAGGTTGGCCAGGGTCGACTTGCCGGCCCCCGAACGCCCGATCAGGCCGACCCTCTCGCCCGGGGCGATGGTCAGGTCGAGCCCGTCGAAGACCCGACGGGCCTCGCCCGTCGCCGCCTCGTAGCCGAAGCCCAATCCCGCGAAGCGAATCTCGCCCTGCGGCACCGACAGCGCCCGGGCGCCCGGGGCATCCTGCACCGCCGGGGACCGGGCGATGGTGTTGATGCCGTCCTGCACAGTGCCGATGTTCTCGAACAGCCCGGCCACCTCCCAGAGGATCCAGTTGGACATGAAGCGGATGCGCATCACCAGGGCGATGGCCACCGCGATCGCGCCCAGGGTCACCGCTTCCAGGTACCAGGCACCGATGGCCGTGGCGGCGACAGCGGCCAACAGCAGGGAATTGAGCAGCGTCAGGGAGAGCGTCAGCTTGGTGGCCAGGCGCATCTGGCGGTGCACCGTGACCATGAAGCGCTCCATGGCATCACGGGCATAGTCCTGCTCCCGCCGGGTATCGGCGAACAGCTTGATGGTCTGGATGTTACTGTAGCTGTCGACGATCCGCCCGGTCATGCGCGCCCGGGCATCGGCCTGGTCCATGGAGACCCGCCGCAGCCGTGGCACGAACACCCACATGATCACCACATAGCCGGCCAGCCAGGCGCCGAGCGGGGCCATCAGCCAGGGCTCGGCCTGGCCCATCAGCAGCATGGCGCCGGCGAAGTAGACCAGCACGTAGACCATCAGGTCCATCAGCTTCATCACCGTCTCGCGGATCGCCAGGGCCGTCTGCATGACCTTCTGGGAGACGCGCCCGGCGAACTCGTCCTGGTAGAAGGCCAGGCTCTGGCGCAGCATGTGGCGATGCGCCAGCCAGCGGCCAAGCATCGGGTAATTGCCGAAGATGCTCTGGTGGGTCAGCAGCGACTGGAGCAGGGTCAGCAGCGGCAGGCCGATCACCACCAGCCCCGCCATGCCCGCCAGGCGCCAGCCGTACGCGGCAAAGAAGCCCTCGCGCTCGGCATCGGCGAGCCAGTCGACCAGCTCGCCCATGTAGCTGAAGAACAGCACCTCGGCAGCCGAGACCAGGGCGGTGACCAGCGACATCGCGATCAGCAGCGGCAGCACCGGGCGGGAGAAGTGCAGGATGAACGGCAGCAGGCCGCGGGGCGGGACCTGCGGCTCTCCCGCCGGGTAGGGATTCACGAGGGTCTCGAAAAAGCGGAACATGCGCGCCTCGGGCGGTGGGGCGGAACCGGGGCGAGACGCCGCCGGGAATGCGCCGGTCCGGCCGGCTCGGCGGCGTCTCGCCCCCGGCCGGGTCCCGGCAAGGCGACCCTGGCCCGGGTCACTCGTTGTCGTAGGGACGGCTCCAGAGCTTGGCCGGCTCGTGGCGATTGAGGACCTCCTCGACTTCACGCTGCCCCGAGTCGCCGATGATCACCTTGAGCTCCCGGGCCTGCCTGTCGAGGAACAGCGCCTCCCGGGGGAAGCCGTCGGAGACCAGCTCGTCGAAGGCGTTCTGGGCCTTGAGTTCGCTGTCGTAGGCCGCCGTGACGGTCTGCGTCATGACATCCTCCTCATGCCTGGCTGGATGGAGCCCCGAGCGCTGCCGCCGGGGCCCCTATCAGCATGGCCCCTCCCCCGGCGCGCCGCCAACACCGTGCCACGCCCGGCCAGGTCCCGGACACTCGCTTGGCTCAGGATGTCGGCGGCCAGCCGGTGCCGGCGACACCTGCCGCGCCTGGAACAGGCGGCTGCCAGCCCCGCGCCCGGCCGACACGGCCGATCCCGTGCGCACCAGGCTTGTCACAGATCAAGCCGACGCCGGTGCGACCGGGAAGACAGGCCACCGAGGACTATGCTGGGGGAGTAGAGACAGGCAGCGATGAGGACACCGGTCATGGAGGTGCTCCGCAAGAGCCGCAGCGAGGTTCGCGCGGCGGTGATGGACGACTACTCCCGGAGATGCGCCGGCTTCTCCTGGGGGGAGGCCCGGGGCTGGCTCGACGGCCTCCCCGGCGGCGCCGGGCTGAACATCGCCCATGAGGCGGTCGACCGCCACGCCACGGGGACGCAGGGGGAACGCACGGCCCTCCGCTGGCTCGGCAAGCAGGGCCGGCAGCGCGACATCAGCTACCGCGAGCTGGCCTCCCTGAGCAGCCGCTTCGCCAATGTCCTCGGCGAGCTCGGCGTGCCGCCGGGAGCCGGGGTCTTCCTGCTCGCCGGCCGGATTCCCGAGCTGTATGTCGCGGTGCTCGGGGCGCTGAAGCACACTGCCGTGGTCACCCCCCTGTTCTCCGCCTTCGGCCCCGAGCCGATCGTCACCCGCATGACCCTGGGCGAGGGGCGGGTACTGGTCACCACTGCAAGCCTCTACCGACGCAAGATCGCGCCGATCCGCGACCGGCTCGGCGCGCTGGAGCACGTGCTGGTGGTACGCGACGATGACGGCGAGCTCCCCGAGGACACCCATGACCTGGTCGCACGGCTCGATGCCGCCTCGGATGTCTATACCATCCCGGCCACCGATGACGAGACGCCCGCCCTGCTGCACTTCACCAGCGGCACCACCGGCAAGCCCAAGGGCGCCCTGCATGTCCACCAGGCAGTGGTCGCCCATTACGCCACCGCCCGTTTCGCCCTGGACCTGCGCCCGGAGGATATCTACTGGTGCACGGCCGACCCGGGCTGGGTGACGGGTACCTCCTACGGCATCATCGCCCCCCTCTGCATCGGCGCGACCCTGGTCGTTGACGAGGCGGAGTTCGATGCCGAGCACTGGTACGACGTCCTCGAGAGCGAGGGCGTGACGGTCTGGTATACCGCCCCCACCGCCATCCGCATGATGATGAGGGGCGGCTCGGAGCGGGCACGCTCCCGCCGCTACCCGGCACTGCGCTTTATCGCCAGCGTCGGCGAGCCGCTCAACCCCCAGGCCGTGCACTGGGGGGTGGAGGCCTTCGGGCTGCCGATCCACGACAACTGGTGGCAGACCGAGACCGGCGGGATCATGATCGCCAACTTCGCCAGCCTGGATATCCGCCCCGGCGCGATGGGCAAGCCATTGCCCGGCATCCAGGCCGGCGTGCTGCGTCACCTGCCCGACGGCGGGGTCGAGGAGGTCACCCGCTACGGTGAGGAGGGCGAGCTCGCCCTGCGCGTCGGCTGGCCCTCGATGTTCCGCACCTACCTCAACGAGGACGCCCGCTATCGGCGCTGCTTTGTCGATGGCTGGTACCTCACCGGCGACCTGGTCCGCCGCGATCCCGAGGACTACTACTGGTTCGTCGGCCGGGCCGACGACATGATCAAGTCCGCCGGTCACCTGATCGGGCCCTTCGAGGTGGAATCGGCCCTGATGGAACACCCGGCGGTCGCCGAGGTGGGCGTGATCGGCAAGCCCGACCCGGTGATCGGCGAGATCGTCAAGGCCTTCGTGGCCCTGAAGCCCGGGTTCGTCTCCGACGAGTCCCTGCGCCGCGAGCTGCTCGGCTTCGCCCGCCGACGGCTGGGCCCGGCGGTGGCACCCAAGGAGATCGACATCCAGTCCTCGTTGCCCAGGACGCGCAGCGGCAAGATCATGCGTCGCCTGCTCAAGGCCCGGGAGCTCGGCCTGCCCGAGGGCGACACTTCGACCCTGGAGAGCGCCCGATGAGTGCCCCGACTCCCGCCCCCCATCCCGCCATCGGAGCCGCCGGCCTGAATGACCCGGTCCACGCCCGGGCCCTGCTGTGGCAGATGATCCGTATACGTCGCTTCGAGGAGAAGTGTGCAGAGCTCTACAGCAGCGGACGGATCCGCGGCTTCCTGCATCTCTACATCGGCGAGGAGGCCATCGCCGCCGGCGCCATGCCCGCCCTGCGCGCGACCGATCATGTGCTGGCCACCTATCGCGAGCACGGCCATGCACTGGCCCGGGGCGTACCGGCCGGCGCGATCATGGCCGAGATGTACGGCAAGCAGGAAGGCTGCAGCGGCGGCCGAGGGGGCTCGATGCACCTCTTCGATGCCGACCGGCACTTCTTCGGGGGCAGCGCCATCGTCGCCGGCGCCCTGCCACTGGCCGTCGGTTTCGCCCTGGCCGACCGGCTGCGCCACGACGACCGCATCACCGCCTGTTTCTTCGGCGACGGCGCCGTGGCCGAAGGCGAGTTCCACGAGTCCCTCAACCTGGCCGCCCTGTGGCAACTGCCGGTGCTCTTCCTGTGCGAGAACAACTACTACGCCATGGGCACCGCCCTGGATCGCGCCCAGTCGCAGACCGATCTCGCCGCCAAGGCGGGCAGCTATCGCCTGGCCACCGAGTCGGTGGACGGCATGGATGTGGTGGCGGTGGCCCGGGCCACCGAAGCGGCAGTGGACTACGTGCGCAGCGGCCAGGGACCGATGTTCCTGGAGTACCGCACCTACCGCTTCCGTGCCCACTCGATGTTCGACCCCGAGCGCTATCGCGACAGCACCGAGGTGGAGCAGTGGAAGCAGCGCTGTCCCATCGAGACCTTTGCCCGTGACGCCGTGGCCACCGGGCTGCTCGAGGCCTCGAGCCGCGAGGACATCGTGGGCGAGGTGGACCAGGAGATCGCCGAGGCCATCGACTTCGCCGAGGCGGGTACCTGGGAGTCGCCGGCGACCCTCAGCCGGGACGTCTATGCCCGCGCGGTGCCGGCCGGCGGCGCGACCACGGACCGGGAGGCACAGCCATGAACACGCGCACCCTGCCCTATCGCGAGGCCCTGCGCGAGGGCCTGCGCGAGGCGCTTCAGCGTGACCCGCGAGTCTTCCTGATGGGGGAGGACGTGGGCCGCTACGGCGGCACCTACGCGGTCAGCCACGGCCTGCTCGAGGAGTTCGGCGAGGCGCGCATCCGCGATACCCCGCTCTGCGAGTCGACCTTCACCGGTGCCGGCATCGGGGCGGCGCTCAACGGCATGCGCCCCATCGTCGAGATCATGACAGTCAACTTCAGCCTGCTGGCGCTGGACCAGATCATGAACAACGCGGCGACGCTGCGGCACATGTCCGGCGGACAGCTCGGCGTGCCCCTGGTGATCCGCATGACCACCGGCGGCGGTCGCCAGCTCGCCGCCCAGCACTCCCACAGCCTGGAGGGCTGGTACGCTCATATCCCGGGGCTGCGCATCGTCACCCCTGCCACCCACGAGGACGCCCGAGGCATGCTGCTCACCGCCCTCGAGGATCCCGACCCGGTGCTGATCTTCGAGCATGCCCTGCTGCTGGGGGTCGAGGGCCCGGTCGAGGGGCCTCCTCACCCGGTGGACATCGACCAGGCCGCCGTGCGTCGCGCCGGCAGCCAGGTCAGCCTGGTCACCTACGGCGGGATGCTGCACAAGACCCTCGAGGCAGCCGCCAGGCTGGCGGAGGAGGGCATCGACGCCGAGGTCCTCGATCTGCGCACCCTGCGACCGCTCGACGATACGGCGATCATGACCAGCCTCCGCAAGACCCATCGGGCGGTGGTGGTCGACGAGGGCTGGCGCAGCGGCAGCCTCGCTGCGGAAATCATCGCCCGCATCAACGAGCAGGCCTTCTTCGAGCTGGACGCGCCGCCGATGCGGGTCTGCAGCCAGGAGGTTCCGGTTCCCTATGCCAGGCATCTCGAGGAGGCGGCGATTCCCCAGGCCGAGGATATCATTGCGGCCGTGCACCAACTTTTCGGCTAACCCCTGGACCACCGCCCCGGCCCGGGAGGAGAGATCAGATGAGTGACTTCCGCATGCCTGCGCTGGGCGCCGACATGGAGAGCGGCACCCTGGCGGAATGGCACATCCAGCCGGGGGAGCGGGTCGAGCGCGGCCAGGTCGTCTGCGTGGTCGAGACCCAGAAGGGCGCCATCGAGGTGGAGATCTGGCAGAGCGGCACCGTGGAGCGGCTGGTGGCCGAGCCCGGTGACCGGGTGCCGGTGGGCGAGGTCCTGGCGGTGCTCCGTGGCGAGGACGACACCGTGGGCGAGACGCCCCCCCGGCCATCGCCTGCCGCCCCCCCGACGGCCAGGTCTCGCCGGCCTGCCGACCTGCCCCCGGTCGGCGCGCCGGCGGCCCCCCTGCGGCGGCGCGTCTCGCCCGCCGCCCGACGTCGGGCCGCCGCCCTGGGCGTCGACCCGGCGAGCGTGTCCGGCAGTGGCCCCGGGGGCACCATCACCCTGGAGGACATCGAGCAGGCGGCCGCGACGAGCGGTCCTGCGGCGGCCGGCGACGACCGCGATGCCATGCGCCAGGCCATCGCCGCCGCCATGTCCCGCGCCAACCGGGAGATCCCCCACTATTACCTGGGCCACTGGCTCTGCGTGGAGCCGGCACTCGCCTGGCTGGCAACCCACAACGCCCGGCGGCCGGTAGCGGAGCGGCTGATCTTCCCGGTGCTCCAGCTGCGCGCCGTGGCCATGGCACTGCACGAGGTGCCGGACCTCAACGGCTGGTACCTGGATGGCGCCTTCCGCCCGGCGCAGGGCATCCACCTGGGCGTGGCCATCGCACTGCGCGGTGGCGGCCTGGTGGCCCCGGCGCTGCGTGACGCCGATGTCCTGGCCCCCGACGCCATGATGGCCGCCCTGGGCGACCTCCTGACCCGCGCCCGGGCCGGCCAGCTGCGCAGCTCCGAGATGAGCGACACCGGTCTCACGGTGACCAACCTGGGCGATCTCGGCGTGGACAGCGTCCAGGGGGTGATCACCCCGCCCCAGGTGGCCCTGGTGGGCTTCGGACGCGTCAGCGAGCGCCCCTGGGTCCGCGACGGCCAGGTGGTGGCCGCCCGTTGCGTGCATGCTTCGCTCGCTGCCGACCACCGGGTCACCGACGGCGCCATCGGTGCCCGCTTCCTGGCCCGTCTGACCGACTTCCTGCAGGAGCCCGAACGCCTATGGCAGAACTGAGCCGCGAGACCATCCGTGACACCGCCATCGACTGCATCCTGAGCGTGGCTCCCGAGGCGGAGATCGACCGCCTGCGCCATGATCGCCCCTGGCGGGAGCAGCTCGAGGTCGACTCCTTCGACTTTCTCAACGTGCTGGTCGCCCTGGAGACCCGCCTCGGCGTCAGCGTGCCGGAGGGCGACTATCATGAGCTCACCACCCTGGACGGCCTGGTGGCCTACCTCGAGGCACGACTGGCCGAGACGCCGCCCTGAGGCCGCAACCTCACCCCTGCTGCAACTGCCAGTCGTTGTCGGTGAGCGGCTCGCCCCCCGCGGGCGTGACCCGCACGGTGTCGCTCAGGCCGATACCCCACTGCCCCGGCAGGCGCAGGCAGAGCGGCAGGTGGAAGACCATGTCGGCCTCGAACTCACGGGCCTGGCCGCGGGCGATGTAGCCGGTGCCCTCGACCCAGCTGGGCGGGAACTGGGCGCCCACGGCGTAACCGAACACGCCCGAGAAGAACACCCGGTCGGCATGGGGCGCCAGAACCGCCTCGGCAGCCCGCGCCGCATCGTCGAAGCTCCGTCCCGGCCGCATCGCCACGAGCAGCGCTTCGAACATCGCCCGGCAGACATCGCGGAGCTCGTGCATGCCGGGACTGGCCCGCCCCGCCACGGCGGTGCGCATCATTGGTGCCGTGTAGCGCTGGAAGGCCGAGCCGAATTCCAGGAACACCGGCTCGTCCCGGGCGATCACCCGTCGCTTGTGGTTGACGTGAATGGTGCCGATACGCGCTCCGGTGGTGACGATGGGCTGCAGGCTCATGAACTCGCTGCCCGCCGCCAGCATCGCCCGGGCGCCCTCCGCGGCCACCTCGTTGTCGGTCACCCCCGGAGCAATGGTCGCCATGGCCGCGTGCAGCCCCGTCGAGGTGATGCGCGCGCTCTCCCGCAGGCAGTCGAGCTCGAGCTCGCTCTTGACGATCCGCAGCCGGTCGAGCAGCTCGCCCCCCTCGTGGCGGAAGCGCTCGGTACCCAGCCGCACCTGGAGGGGCTGGATCACCCCGTGGCGCAACCCGGCGCCCATGGCGTCGATGCCGATGGTATGGAACGGCGCCAGCACCTCGGCCAGCGGCTCGACGACCTCCTCCACCCCCTCCCAGCGGTAGCCGAGGATCTCGTCGACCCGGGCGGTCACCACCGCCGGCCCGGTCTCGATGGATGCCACCTGCAGCACCAGACGCTCGACCGAGACCACCAGGCAGGCATGCACCGACACCTCGAAGGTATGGTAGCCGGTGAGATAGTGGATATCGGCCGGGTCGGTGAGCAGCAGGGCCTCGAGGCCGGCCTCGCGCATGGCGGAACGCAGACGCGTGCAACGGGCCTCGAGCTCGGCCTCGGGAAAGGGCAGCTCGCTGCCCCCGAGGGCATCGGCGAGCACGTGACGATAGCGGTGGTGATCCATGAGGCGACTCCAGGCGAAGAGGACCTCCCGCCAGTGTAGCGGGGACGGGCCAGGCGACCGGGTAAATAAGGCTGTTACCGCACCGCCCGGTTTCGTAGAATCCTGGCACGAGACCAGACGCAACAGGACAAATGCAATGGGCAGGGCCTTCCAGAACCGCAAGGAATCCATGGCCAAGACGGCCGCCGCCAAGACCAAGGTCTACAGCAAGTACGGCCGCGAGATCTACGTCTGCGCCAAGCAGGGCGGCGTCGACCCCAATGGCAATCTGGCCCTGCGCGGGCTGATCGAGCGCGCCAAGAAGGACCAGGTGCCGTCCCACGTGATCGACAAGGCCCTGGACAAGGCCAGCGGCGTGGGCGGCGAGGACTACTCCGCGGCCCGCTACGAGGGCTTTGGCCCGGGCAACTGCATGGTTATCGTCGAGTGCCTGACCGACAACCCCAACCGCACCTTCGGCGACGTGCGCGCCTGCTTCAACAAGGCCAAGAGCAAGCTCGGCACCCCGGGCAGCGTCAGCCACATGTTCGACCACTGCGCCATCCTGGCCTTCGAGGGCCATGACGAGGACGCCACCCTCGAGGCACTCATGGAAGCCGACGTCGACGTTACCGACATCGAGAACGAGGCGGGGCGCATCACCATCTTCGCGCCGCATACCGAATACGCCAAGGCCAAGCAGGCGCTGATCGATGCCTTCGGCGAGCTCGACTTCGAGGTCGACGAGATCCAGTTCGTTCCCCAGACCACCACCGCGGTGGCAGGCGACGACGTGGCAATGCTCGACAAGCTGCTCGACACCCTGAACGACCTGGACGACGTCCAGAACGTCTACCACAACGCCGAGCAGTGATCCCCGCACTCGCCCTTTCGCGAAGGGCGAGCCTGCCGCTTGCCGTGACGCGCCCGCTCCGTGGAACCCGTCGCGTTTCCGTATGTTGCCCCCTCTTCTATAGTGCTACTCAGTAGGCCGCCATCCCCGCCTGGGGCGCATCGACGCCTCGCGACCGGCGACAGGAAGACAGCGAGGGGCAACCATGTGCCTGGCCATACCCATGCGCATCACCCGGATCGAGGGTGCCACCGCTCGGGCGGCATCCCGGGGGATCGAGCGCGACATCGACCTGATGCTGGTCCAGGACCAGGCCCTCAAGGTGGGCGACTTCGTCATCGTGCACGTCGGCTACGCCCTCCAGCGCCTTGCGCCCGAGGAGGCCCTGGCCACCTGGCGACTGCTTGACGAGGCGGACGCCGCCGCCACCGGCGGAGGGGCGGACCATGCATGAGCTGGGCCTCTGTCGGTCGCTGGTCGACCAGGCCTGCCGGGTCGCCGAGCGGCACGGGGCCACGCGGATCCGCCGGATCCGCCTGCGCGTCGGCCCCCTCTCCGGCGTCGAGCCCGCACTGATGCAGACCGCCTTCCCACTCGCCGGCCGCCATACTGCCGCCGAGGGCGCTCGCCTCGAGATGATCCCCTGTTCCATACGCGTGCACTGCCCCGCCTGCGGCCGGGAGAGCACGGCGCACGCCAATGACCTCGGCTGTCCGCACTGCGGCGAGTGGTGCACTCGCCTGGTCGCCGGTGACGAGCTGCTGCTGGAGAGCGTCGGGCTGGCGACCGACACGCCCGCCCCGGATGTCCAGGAGGCCCCCCATGTGTGATACCTGCGGCTGTGCCCTGCCCGACCACCGCCATGCCCCCGAGCGCGATGCCCGGAGCATCGAAGTGCTGGAGGGCCTGAAGACCCACAACGATCGCCTCGCGCACCACAACCGCACGCACTTCGACGCCGCCGGCGTGCTGGTGGTCAACCTGATGTCCTCGCCCGGCGCCGGCAAGACCCGCCTGCTCGAGGCCACCATCGAGGCGCTCGGGGGGCGGCATCGCCTGGCGGTGATCGAGGGCGATCTGGAGACCGAGAACGACGCCCGCCGCATCCGCGCCAAGGGGATTCCGGCCGTGCAGATCACCACCGGTAGCGCCTGCCACCTCGATGCGGCGATGGTCCACGAGGCCCTGCCCGCGCTGCCCCTCGAGGCACTGGACTTGCTGTTCATCGAGAACGTCGGCAACCTGGTCTGCCCGGCGAGCTTCGACCTGGGCCAGCATGCCAACGTCACCTTGCTCTCGACGCCGGAAGGCGACGACAAGCCGCTGAAGTACCCGGTCATGTTCCGCGCCAGCGACCTGGTGCTGGTCACCAAGAGCGACCTGCTGGAGGTCCTCGATGATTTCGCCGTCGACGCCGTGGCGGCGCATGTCCGCCGCCTCGCCTGCCCCGCCCCGGTGCTCGAGGTCAGCGCCCGCGCGGGCCGGCTCGATGGCTGGCTGCACTGGCTCGAGGCCCGCCTGGAGGAGCGACGCCGACCACGCTTCCACCCCGTCCCATCCACCGGGGACGGCCATCTCCTGTCCCGGCCCCGGGGCCTCGCCTGAACCATGGCCACGGCGTCTCCCGGCGACTGGCTCTCGCGCATTCGCGCCCTGCCGCGCCCCGCCTCGGGACGGCTGCGGGTGATGAATGTCTGCGGCGGCCATGAGCGCACCATCACCCATGCCGGCCTGCGCAAGGTGCTGCCCGACTACCTGGAACTGATCCCCGGGCCGGGCTGCCCGGTCTGCGTCTGCCCCGAGGAGGATATCCACACCGCCATCGCCCTCAGCCTGACCGACGGGGTCATCGTTGCCACCTTCGGCGACATGGTGCGAGTACCCTGCAATGCGCCCCGCCGCGAGCCCCGCTCGCTGCAGCAGGCCCGCGCCCATGGCGGTCGGGTCCACCCGGTGGCCTCGCCGACCGAGGTGCTCGCGCTGGCCCACCGGCATCCCGAGGCGCAGGTGGTGTTCTTCGTCGCCGGCTTCGAGACCACCACGGCCCCGGTCGCTGCCCTCTTCTCCCGCACGGACCTGCCCGACAACCTGCTGCTGCTGCTCAGCGCCCGCCAGACCTGGCCGGCGGTGGCCCACCTGCTCGACGGCGAGCGCCCCGGTTTCGACGCCCTGATCGCCCCCGGCCACGTCGCCACCCTGATGGGCGCCGACCAGTGGCGCTTCGTCCCCGAGGCCCACGGCCTGCCCACTGCCGTGGCCGGTTTCACCCCCGCGCTGATCCTGGCCGGCCTGCATGCAGTGATGGTCCAGGCGGCCGAGGGGAGAGCCGGACTCGACAATGCCTACCCGCAGTGTGTCAGCGCCGACGGCAATCCCCGGGCCCGGGCGCTGCTGGCCGAGCGCTTCGCGGTCGGCGCGGCGCCGTGGCGCGGCATCGGCACCCTGCCCGGCTCGGGCTACGCCTGCCGCGACGCCCTGGCCGAGCGCGACGCCCGGCGCCGCTATCCGGAGGTGCTCGAGGCCGCCTATCGACGGCGCGGCGAGATGCCCCCCGGGTGCGACTGCGCGGGAGTCGTGCTGGGCCGCATCCGGCCGCCGCAATGCCGCCTCTACGGCAGCGCCTGCCGCCCGGAGAATCCGGTGGGGCCCTGCATGGTCTCCGAGGAGGGCGCCTGCAGTATCTGGTGGAGCAGCGGCGTCACCGCGCCCGAGACGCCGGCCCCATCGCCCGCCGTAGCGCCCCACCCCGTGGACGGCCCCGACGCGGCGCGCCGCTGGGTGCTCGAGGGGGGCGTCCAGGGCGTCGGCTTCCGTCCCTTCGTCCACCGCCTGGCCCACCGCCTGAACCTGGGGGGACGGGTCCGCAACCACGGCGGCCGGGTGGTAGTCGAGGCCCAGGGACCGCCGGAGCGCCTCGCGCGCTTCGCCCGCGCCCTGCTCGACGAGGCCCCGCCCCGCGCCGCCCCACGCATCACCGCGACCCGGGCCATCGCCGCCGACCTGTCGCGTCCCTTCGCCATCCTGCCGAGCGACGGCGATGCCCCCGGCCCCCTGCCGCTGGACCTGCCGGTCTGCGAGGCCTGCCTCGCGGAGATGGCCGACCCCGCCGATCGCCGCCACCGCTACCCCTTCACCCACTGCGACCAGTGCGGTCCGCGCTACAGCGTGATCGAGGCGCTGCCCTACGACCGTGCCCGCACCAGCCTGGCGGACTTCCCCCTGTGTGCGGCTTGCCGGCGGGAGTATGAGGATCCCGACGATCGCCGCTTCCATGCCCAGTCCATCGGCTGCCCCGACTGCGGACCGCGGCTGCGACTGGTGGACGGCGACCGGAAGACGCCGGGCAATGGCGAGGCCCTGGCGGGGGCCATTGCCGCCCTGGCCGATGGCCGGATCGTCGCGGTGAAGGGCGTGGGCGGCTATCACCTGATGGCCGATGCCGGCCATCACGAGGTGGTGGCGCGCCTGCGCGCGCGCAAGCATCGCCCGGACAAGCCCTTGGCGGTGATGTTCCCCTGGGCCGGGGCCGACGGCCTGGACGCGGTGCGCCACCACGCCGCCGTCGAGGCGGCCGCCGCCCGGGCCCTGGCAAGCGACGAGCGCCCCATCGTGCTGCTGCCGCTGCGCGAGGGCCATGGCCTCGCCGCGGGCATCGCCCCGGGCCTCGGGGAGGTCGGCGCCCTGCTGCCCTATGCGCCGCTCCACCACCTGCTGCTGCAGACGCTGGAGCGCCCCCTGGTCGCCACCTCTGCCAACCTCGGCGGCGAGCCGATCGTCACCGACGCCGCCACCGCCGAGGCGCGCCTCGGCGCGATCGCCGATGCCTTCCTGCATCATGATCGCGACATCCTGCATGCCGTCGATGACAGCGTCCGGCGGGTGATCGCCGGCCGGGCGCGTCCGCTGCGACTCGGCCGCGGCGCGACGCCCCTCGAGCTCGCGCTGCCCGCGCCGCTGCCCGCGCCGGTCCTCGCCGCGGGCGCCCAGCAGAAGGCCGCCCTCAGCCTGGCCTGGGAGGCTCGCCTGGCGTTGTCGCCCCACCTGGGCGACCTGGACGGCCTGCGCGCCCAGCGGGCCTTCGCGGTCATGGCCGCGGCCATGACCGCCGCCTACACCGTGCGCCCCGAGGTCGTCCTCCACGACCGGCACCCCGACTACCACAGCACCCGCTGGGCTCGCGACAGCGGCCTGGCCTGCCACGGCGTGGCCCACCACCATGCCCATGCCGCCGCCCTGTGCGGCGAACATGGCCGCCTCGACGAGACACTGCTGGTCTTCACCTGGGACGGGACCGGCCTGGGCGCGGACGGCACACTGTGGGGCGGCGAGGCCCTGCTGGGCCGACCCGGTCAGTGGCGACACCATGGCTCCTTCCTGCCCTTCCCCCTGACCGGCGGCGAGGCGGCCATTCGTTCGCCCTGGCGCCTCGCGACCCTGCTCGGCTGGCAGGCAGGCCTCGACTGGCGGCCCGAGGACGTCGCCGATGACGAGCTCGCGCTGCTCCACCAGGCCTGGCGGCGGCGGCTCAACAGCCCGCCCTGCAGCGCGGTGGGCCGGCTGTTCGATGCCGCCGGCGCCCTGTTGCTGGACCTCTACCACACCAGCTTCGAGGCCCAGGCAGCCATGCGTGTCGAGGCCCTGGCCGAGGGCGAAGGACGGGCGCTGGCCCTGCCCCAGGTCAGGGACGACGCCGGGGTGCTGCGCTGCGACTGGCGCCCGTTGGTTCGCCGCCTTGCCGACGCCCGTCGGCCACCGGCCCAGCGCGCCGCAGACCTGCATGCCACCCTGGCGGAGAGCCTCCGACACCAGGCCCGGGCGGCCCGCGAGGCCACCGGGATCGCCACGGTCGGCCTGAGCGGCGGGGTGTTCCAGAACAGGCGCCTGACCGAGAGGGCCGCCGCTGGCCTGGCGGCGGACGGCTTCGAGGTGCTGCTCCACGAACGCCTGCCCTGCAACGACGCCGGGATCAGCGTCGGGCAGGTCATCGAGTATGGCTATCGGCATGCCCGCCAGGCCCCACCGGCGTCCGGTCACCCCATGAGGAGGAGTGAGTGATAACGCCCGAAACCGACAGCATCACCCTCGCCCACGGTAACGGCGGTCGCCGCATGCGCGAGTTGATCACCTCGATCTTCGTGCGCCACCTGGGCAATCCCTGCCTGGCACCGCTCGCCGACGCCGCCCGGCTTCCCGACCATCTCGCCGACGACGAGGCGCTGGCCGTGAGCAGCGACGGGGTCACCGTGCAGCCCCTGTTCTTCGCCGGCGGTGACATCGGCAGCCTGGCGGTACACGGTACGGTCAACGACCTGGCCGTCGCCGGGGCGACACCCCGCTACCTGACCATCAACGCCTTCCTCGAGGAAGGCCTGCCCCTGGCGACGCTCGAGCAGATCGTCGCCAGCCTGGCCGCGGCCGCCCAGGCATGCGGCGTGCAGGTGGTGGCCGGCGACACCAAGGTTCTGCCCCGGGGACTGTGCGGCGGGCTCTATCTGGGTGTCTCGGGGATCGGGGTGCGGTCACGCCGCCTGTCCCTCGGCGCCGAGGCCATCCGTCCCGGCGATGCCGTGCTGGTCAGCGGGCCGGTGGGCGACCACGGCGTCGCGGTGATGCTGGCCCGCGAGGCGTTCGGCCTGCGCGGGGAGCTGCGTTCGGACAGCGCCAGCGTGCTGCCCCTGACCCAGGCGCTGCTGGCCCTGCCGGGACTGCGCTTCATGCGCGACCCCACCCGGGGCGGACTGGCCACCGTGATGCACGAGGTGCGGCAGGCCACCGGTCTGGGCATTACCCTCAGGCAGGAGCGGATACCGATCCGGGGGGGCGTGTGCAGCGTGTGCGAGATGCTCGGTTATGACCCCCTCTACCTCGCCTGCGAGGGCCGGGTGGTGGCGATCGTCGCCGCCGAGCGGGCCGAGGAGGCCCTCGGTCGCTGGCGGGCCCTGCCCCAGGGGCGCTCGGCGGCGCGGATCGGCACCCTCGAGGCGGACCACGACCGTCTGCTGCTGGTCAACGACTGGGGCGGGGAACGGACCCTGCTCGAGCTGGAGGACGATCCCCTGCCGCGGATCTGCTAGGTCGGACCGCTCGACGAGACCGGAGGATGCCCCATGAAGGTACAGCGCTTTCTCGCCCGGGACCGCTTCCCGTCGCTGCTCGAGCGGCTCGAGGAGGCGGGCTATGACGTCATCGGCCCCCAGGTCCGCGACCACGCCATCGTCTTCGATACCTTGCCCTCGGTCGAGGCGCTGCCCCGCGGGGTCACCGACGAGCAAGGCCCCGGCCATTACCGTCTCGCCGCCTCGCACTCGGGCCGCTACTTCGACTGGGCCAACGGCCCCCAGGCCCTCAAGCCGCTGACCTTCGTGCCGCGGGAGACCCTGTGGACCAGCAAGACCCGGGATGACGGCACCCTGGTGTTTCGCGAGCAGCCTCCCGAGGCTCGCCCCACCGCGGTGATCGGCGTGCGGGCCTGCGACCTGGCGGCACTGGCGATCCACGACCGCCACTTCCTGCACGGTGCCGAGCCCGACCCTCATTATCGCGCCCGGCGCGAGAACCTGTTCCTGGTCGCCGTGAACTGCTCGCGCTCGGCGGCCACCTGCTTCTGCACCGCCACCGGGGACGGGCCGAGGGTTCGCCATGGCCACGACCTGGCGCTGGGGGAGCTCGACGACGGCTTCGTGGTAGAGGCACATACCGACCGCGGCCGGGAGCTTCTCGCCACCCTGGACACCACCGAGGTCACCGCCGAGGCACTCGACGAGGTCGAAGCCGCCCTCGAGCGCGCCGCCGGCCAGCAGCATCGCCGCCTGCCCGCCGGTTCCCTGCCGGATCAGCTGCAGGCGGCGGTGGTGCACCCGCACTGGCAGAACCTGAACGACCGCTGCCTGACCTGCGGCAACTGCACCGCGGTCTGCCCCACCTGCTTCTGCCAGACCCACGTCGACACGCTATCGCTGGACGGCCGCGAGGCCGGCCACGCCCGGCAGTGGGAGACCTGCTTCAGCCCCGACCACAGCTACATCCACGGCACCATCATCCGCGCGGAGCGGCCTCAGCGCTATCGCCAGTGGCTGACCCACAAGTTCGGCACCTGGGTGGAGCAGTTCGGTCGCAGTGGCTGCGTGGGCTGTGGCCGCTGCATTGCCTGGTGCCCGGTCGGCATCGACGTCACCGAGGAGCTTGCCGCGCTATGTCAGGCGCCCGCCCCCGCGCCGGGTCAGACACCCGAACGCGCGCCGTCCCGGGCAGGCGACAGCGCGACAGGCGACATCCCCGGACGCCAGGAGGCCGGCGATGACTAGCGCCCTGCTGCCCCACGAGGCCGTGGTCGTCGACCGCAAGGACGAGACCCCCGAGATGTTCAGCCTGCGGCTGCGCTTCACTGATCCCGAGGTGCAGGCCGGCTACCGCTTCTCGCTGGGCCAGTTCAACATGCTCTGCCTGCCCGGCATGGGCGAGGTACCGATCTCCATCGTCTCCGATCCCGAAGACCGGCAGACCATCGACCACACCATCCGCCAGGTCGGCTCGCTCACCCGCAACCTGGGACGCCTCGAGATCGGCGACCGGCTGGGCCTGCGCGGCCCCTATGGCCGCGGCTGGCCAGCCGCGTCGGCCGAGGGGACCGACCTGGTGATCGTCACCGGCGGGCTGGGCTGCGCGCCCGCCGTCTCGTTGATCGAGTTCGCCCTGCGCCGGCGCTCCCGCTACGGACGCCTCCACATCGTGCAGGGCGTCAAGCATGCCCACGACCTGATCTGGCGGGAACGTTACGATGCCTGGCGACAGCACCCCGACGTCGAGGTCTACCTGACCGCCGACACAGGTGACACCCTCTGGCCCTGGCACCTCGGCCCGGTGACCCAGTTCTTCGACCGCATCGACATCGATCCCACGCGCTGCTCGGTGTTCCTGTGCGGGCCGGAGGGCATGATGAAGGCCGTGATCCGCGAGATGGACCGGCGCCGCGTGCCGGCCCGGCGGATCTGGCTGAGCATGGAGCGCAACATGCACTGCGCCCTGGGCGCTTGTGGCCGCTGTCAGCTGGGAGCCAAGTTCGTCTGTCGTGACGGGCCGGTCTTCTCCTGGGCGGAACTGGCCCCCTACCTGGCCCACCAGGGCATCTGACCGGGAGGCTGCCGATGATCACGCCGCACCGACGCCCGCGCATCGCCGTGCACAAGTTCAGCTCCTGCGACGGCTGCCAGCTCGCCTTCCTCAACCTGGGGGAACCGCTGCTGGCCCTGGCCGAGAGCGTCGACATCCTGCACTTTGCCGAAGCCGGCCCCGTGGACGAGTCCGCCGACGTCGACATCGCCTTCATCGAGGGCAGCGTCGCCACGTCCGCGGACGCCGCCCGGCTACGCGGCATCCGCGAGCGCAGCCGCCACGTGGTCACCATCGGCGCCTGCGCCACGGCCGGCGGGCTCCAGGCCCTGCGCAACCTCGCGGACAGCGAGGCCTGGATCGAGGGCATCTACGCCCGGCCCGAGGACATCGACCTGATGGCCGACTCCACGCCCATCGCCAAGACCATCCGCGTCGACCTGGAGCTGTGGGGCTGCCCGGTCAACGGCGAGCAGGTGCTGGGAGTGACCCAGGCGCTGCTGGCCGGCCACCTCCCGCACGTGGATCACGCCGCGGTGTGCACCGAATGCAAGCGCCGGCAGACGGTCTGCGTGATGGTCGCTCGTGGCACGCCCTGCCTGGGGCCGGTCACCAGTACCGGCTGCGGGGCGATCTGCCCACAGCTGCAGCGCGGCTGCTACGCCTGCTACGGTCCCGCCGTTCAGGCCAATGTCGCGGCCCTGAGCAGCTACCTGGTGGACACCGGCATGCCGGCCGACGAGATCGCCCGCCGCCTGCTGTTCATCAACAACCAGGCCCCGCCTTTTCTTGACGCCGGCCGGGAGTGGCAGGCCCGGGTGATCCAGCGCAGCGGCGGCGAGGAGACCTCATGAACGACAACACGCGCACCGGGGAGATCCATGTGCCGGTCCTGGCCCGGGTCGAGGGCGAGGGCGCGCTCGACATCCGGGTGCGCGAGGGGCGCATCGAGACACTCAAGCTGCGCATCTTCGAGCCACCGCGCCTGTTCGAGAAGCTGCTCGAGGGCCGCGCCGTCCAGGACGTGATCGACGGCGTGGCGCGCATCTGCGGCATCTGCCCCGTGGCCTATCAGATGAGTGCCGTGGCGGCGCTCGAAGCGATCCTCGGGATCACCCCCTCACCCTGGGTGACGCGCATGCGGCGGGTGATGTACTGCGGCGAGTGGCTGCAGAGCCATAGCCTGCACATCCATCTGCTGGCCGCCCCGGATTTCCTGGGCTTCGACAGCGCCCCGGCCATGGCCAGGCGCTACCCCGACGAGGTGCGCCGTGGCCTGCGGCTGCAGGGGCTGGGCAATGCCATCATGCAGACCTTCGGCGGCCGCTCGGTGCACCCGGTCGGCGTGTGCACCGGGGGCTTCTTCCGCGCGCCCGATGCCTCGTCCATGGCCGCCCTGCGGGCCCGGCTCGAGGCGAGCCGCGACGAGTCCCTGGCGCTGATCGACTGGGTGGCCGGCCTGCCGCTTCCCGAGGACGACCAGGACTTCGTCTCGGTCTCGCTGCGTCACCCAAGGGACTATCCCATCACCGCGGGACGGATCGTCTCGGACCATGGACTGGATATCTCTGTCGACGATTTCGAGCAGCACGTCCGGGAATTCCAGGTGCCCCACTCCACGGCCCTGCACGCCCACCTCGACGGACGTCCCTACCTGGTGGGGCCGCTGGCCCGGCTCAACAACAACCTCGACCGGCTGCCGGCCGAGCTGCGTGACCGGCTCGCGACGAGCGGCATCCGCTTCCCCAGCCGCAACATGTTCCACAGCATCATCGCCCGGGCGGTGGAGATGCATCTCGCCCTGGACGAGGCGCTGCAGCTCACCGAAGCCTATGACCCCGCCGCAGAGCCCCATGTCCAGGCCACGCCCCGCGCCGGCACCGGAGTCGGCTGCACCGAGGCGCCGCGGGGCATTCTCTGGCACCGCTACACGCTCGACGCGCAGGGCCTGGTCGAGAGCGCCCGCATCGTGCCGCCGACCAGCCAGAACCAGGCGCGCATGGAGGAAGACCTCGGCGCGGCGCTGACCCGCTTCGGCCTCGACCGCGACGACGATGCCCTGCGACTCCACGGCGAGATGGTGATACGCAACTACGACCCCTGCATCTCCTGCGCCACCCACTTCCTCGACTTCCATGCCGACCGTGAATGAGCCGCGATCGTCCGGCGCCGGGGGCCACGCCTACCTGTTCGGGCTCGGCTCGCCCCATGGTCGCGACCGACTCGGCTGGCTCGCCGCCGAGCGGCTGGGCGCCGAACTGGCCGGTCGGGGCGACCTTTCGGTCGCGTGCCTCGGCCAGCCCAGCGATCTCTTCCTCCACCCGCTGGCGGCTGGCGACCGTCTGCTGCTGCTGGATGCCATGCGCGGCAAGGGGCCACCCGGCACGGTCATGGCCTTCTCGCCCGGAGAGCTCCCCGATGGCGTCGGGACATTGTCGTCGCACGGCATCGGCCTGGCCGGCACTCTGGCACTGGTCGAGGCACTGGGCCTCTGCCGAGCGGGCATCCGGGTCGTCGGCATCGAGATGGCGCCGGCCGGTGCCGCTCCCACCCTCGGCGAGGGCACCGCCAGGCGACTGCGCAACGAGGTACAGCGCTGGCTCGAGGCCCCCCCGCATGCACCGGGCCCGGCCACTGCCGGAGCCTCGACCGCGCGGCCGCCGCCGGAATAGCCGCTCCGGCGGCGGCCGATGCCGATGCCGATGCCGATGCCTCAGGTCAGATGGCGCACCACGAAGCGGGCCAGCAGTTGGCCCCGCGCATCATAGAGCTCGAGATGATCGGCCAGCACGCGATAGCCGGCCGTGGCCTCCAGGGCGGCCAGGAAGCGCGACTCGAGGGGGGCGGCGTCCCCGCAGGCCATGCGGGTGGCGGCCAGCGTGCCGAAGCGCAGCGCATCGCCCCTCAGCAGGTAGGCGCCCGCCAGGCGGTTGCAGCCGGTGGAGCCGGCGACCCGGTTATCCTCGCCATGCAGGACCAGGTGCGGCTCGCGGCCGTCGGCCGGCAGGGCGACCGGGGTATCGCCGAGCTGGACCAGCTTCCAGTAGGTGTCCTCCAGGGTCTCGGTCACGAAGGCCTCGGTGCGCCGTAGTCGGTAGTCCAGCGCGGAATCGATCTCGCGCCCTTCCAGGTCGAGCAGTTCGAGGGTGTCGGCATCACGCAGCCGCCAGAACCGCGGCCCCTGATCGCCGCCCACCAGGGTGAGGGTCTGGCGGTCGCCATCCAGCGACCACTCGCCGCGCTCGTGGAAGCGGCGGCGTTCGTCCGGCCCCAGGTAGGCCGTGGCCAGCGTGTAGACCCCGTCGGGGAACAGCGAGAGGTGATAGCGGATGCCCGTGCAGTCGGCACAGGGCAGTTGACCGCGGAAGCTGGCCGGCAGCTCACCCAGCGCCTCCTCCGGCTTGCCGGAGCGCTCGAGCGCCGCACAACCCACCAGGAAGACGGCGGTCAGCAGGAAATAGGCAAAGAGAAACATCCTTTTCATCGGGTAACATCCTGTCGCAAGGGGCGGGTAGGCGCTTGGACCACAGGATGCGAAAAGGTTCGGCGCGGCCGGCGGCCGCGCCGGGAGATCACTCCACGGTGATGGTGATCGGCTCGGAGGCCACCGGTGGATCGAAGCTCAGGTGGCGATGGTCCATGAACAGCAGCTGCAGGGTGTGCTCGCCAGGGGGCAGCTCCAGGGTGGCCTGGGTCTGGCCGCCGCCGAAGTGGCGGGTCTGGTCGGTGGAGGGCAGCGGAGCCGAGAGATCGACCTCCGCCAGCGGCGTGTCGATCAGCAGGTGATGGTGTCCGGTCTTGGGGGCCTCCATGCCGGCCGGGGCCACCCCCATGCCCTTGAGCCCCATGCGCACGGTCAGCGGCCCCGAGACGGTGGCCCCGTCCTGTGGTGCGATGATGTAGACCTCGGCATCCTCCGGCGGCGCCTGGCGCTGCATCTCGTCGGCCAGGGCCGGCGAGGCCAGCAGGGCACTGCCGAGCAGCACGGCGGCAATTCCGGAAAGTGAACGGCGCATGACGATACCTCCTGTACCTTACTTGGGCTCCATGACGGGCCCCGGGGCCCATCGCGGGCGTGCCCGAGCGGCGGGCACGTCAGCCAAAGTGTAGCAAGGCACGTCCCGCCTGCGCGCCTCGACGGCTGTGCACTCGAAGCCGGGAGCGCTGGCCGGGACGGCGCCTGCCGGCTCCAGACCCAGCAGGTCTGGCCGATCCGGCATCCCGGATACGGATGCATTGCGCCCAGCGCCCGCCGCCGGCCAGGCTATTCCTCGTCCTGCGCTTCGCCGCACCGCGCGAGACGCCAGGCCTGCTGCTCCCGGGCATCCTCGATGACGGTAATCAGCTCGTCGACATCCACGGCCGTGGAATCTCCCACGAAACGCCCGGTCAGGGCGCTGTCCGGATGCAGCTCGCCGGCCTCGTAGAGCGCCCAGATCTCCCGACCATAATCGGTGTCGTGCAGGGCCGGGGCAAATCGCCCGAAATAGGCTCGCATGTTGTCGACGTCGCGGCGCAGCAGCATGCCGGCGCTGTTGTTGCCGGCGGCATCCACCGCCTGGGGCAGGTCGATGATCACCGGCCCTGCGTGGCCGAGTAGCACGTTGAACTCGGAGAGATCGCCATGCACCAGGCCGGCACACAGCATGCGCACGACCTCACGGATCACGGCGTCGTGATGGGCGATCGCCTGCTCGGCGCTCAGGGTGACGTCATCGAGGCGCGGCGCCGCCCGGCCGTCCGCGTCGGAGACCATCTCCATCAGCAGCACGCCATCGACAAAGCCCAGGGGGGTGGGCACCCGGACTCCCGCCGCCGCCAGGCGATGGAGAGCCTCGACCTCGGCATTCAGCCAGGCCTGCTCTTGTTCCTGCTGGCCATAGCGGGTCTTCTTGGCCATGGCCCGTTCGCGTCGGCTGTTGCGCCCCCTGCGCCCCTCCCGGTACTGCACCGCCTGCTTGAAACTGCGCTGCCGGGCCTCCTTGAAGACCTTGGCGCAGCGACGCTCCTCGCCACAGCGCACCACATAGACCTGGGCCTCCTTGCCGCTCATCAGCTGGCCGAGGACCGCATCGATCAGGCCGTCATCGACCAGCGGCTGCAATCGCGCGGGAATCTTCATTGCGTGACTCCAGCGGCGCGAATGAGGAACACTGCGCCGCTCATCAACGGCTGACACGACGGGCGCGGAAGGTGCGTCCCTTGATACGCCCGCCGTTCAGCTGCGCCAGGGCGATCGCGGCAAGCTCGCGCTCGACGGCCACATAGGTGCTGCGTGCCAGCACCTTGATCTTGCCGATCCGCGCCCCGTCGAGGCCGCCCTCACCGGTGAGGGCCCCGAGAATGTCCCCGGGGCGAATCTTCTGCTGCTTGCCGGCACCGAGTTGCAGGGTCGCCATGGGTGCACGCAGGGGCGCTCGCTCGCCCGGCCGATCGGGCAACACCTCGGTCTCGAGGGCCTGGCCGAGGAAGGCCTCGAGACGCGCCAGCCGATGCATCTCGTCCTCGCCGACCAGGGTGCAGGCCATGCCCTGGCTGCCGGCCCGACCGGTACGCCCGACCCGGTGCACATGGACCTCGAGTTCCCGGGCGATGCGGTAGTTGAACACCGCATCGAGTTCCGCGATATCCAGCCCCCGGGCCGCCACATCGGTGGCCACCAGCACCGAGGCGCTGCGATTGGCGAACAGCACCAGGCGCCGATCGCGGTCCTGCTGCTCCAGGTCGCCATGCAGGGCCAGGGCACTGATACCCGCCTCGTCCAGCGCCTCGGCGAGCTCCCGGGTCTCCTGCCTGGTATTGCAGAACACCACGCTGGACGTCGGCCGCCGCTGCAACAGCAGTTGCCGCAGGGCCTCGAAGCGCGCCGGGTCATCCGCCACCCGGTAGAAGTGCTCACGGATAGTGGCGCGGTCGTGGGTCTCGGCAGCCGAGATCGAGACCGGGTCGCGCATCCGGCCCTCGGCCAGCGGCCGGACGCCCTCGCCGTAGGTGGCACTGAACAGCCAGGTGCGACGGTCCTCGGGGGTGGCGGCGATGATCGCCTCCAGGGTCGCCTGGAAGCCCATGTCGAGCATGCGGTCGGCCTCATCGAGCACCAGGGCGTCGAGGTCCGCCAGGGCCAGGCTACCCTTGCGCAGGTGCTCTTCCACGCGCCCCGGGGTGCCGACGACGAGATGGGCGCCGTGGACCAGTGAGGCGAGCTGCGGGCCCAGGGGGGCGCCGCCACACAGCGTCAACACCTTGATGTTGGGCAGCCCACGCGCCAGGCGGCGCAGCTCCTCGGCGACCTGGTCGGCCAGTTCCCGGGTCGGGCACAACACCAGCCCCTGCACGCGGAAGCTCGCTGGGACAAGCCGCGCCAGCAGCCCCAGCCCGAAGGCCGCGGTCTTGCCCGATCCGGTCCGGGCCTGGGCGATCAGGTCACGCCCGGCCAGCATCGCCGGCAGGCTCTCGGCCTGGATCGGCGTCATGCGCCGGTAACCCAGCGACGCCAGGTTGGCCAGCAGTTCGGCGCCCAGCGGCAGGCGGGAGAAGGCGCCGGCGGCGTCCGGGGAGAGGGCATCAGTCACGGGTCGGACCTGTCTTGAGGGGGCGGGGAAGCGGGACAGGCGACGCTACGCACTTGCCGGCGCCAGGGCAAGAAAAAACGTCACCACTGACGCTCCCTGCCGGTAGCGGGATCCGCGTCACGGACTGGCAGTTGCATCGCAGCGGCGCAGCTTGCCGAGCAGCTTGCCGGCACTCTCGGGACGGCCGAGCAGGAAACCCTGCACCTCGTCGCAACCGAGGCCCTCGAGGAAGGCGCGCTGTGCCTCGGTCTCCACGCCCTCGGCGACGACCCGGAAGTTCAGGCTGTGCGACATGCTGATGATCGCACTGACCAGGACCTCGTCATCGACGTCGCCGGGGACGTCGGTGATGAAACTGCGATCGATCTTGAGGATCTCGATCGGCAGCCGCTTGAGGTAGGTCAGGGACGAATAGCCGGTGCCGAAGTCGTCGATCGCCAGCCCCAGTCCCATGGCGCGGATCTGGTGGAGCACCGGCAGCACCTGATCGACGTTGTCCATCAGATGGGTCTCGGTGATCTCGAGCTCCAGCAGCTGGGGGGGCAGATCGGCCTGCTGGATCGCGCCCTGGATATCGCGGATCAGCTCACCCTCATGGAGCTGACGCGGCGAAAGGTTGACCGAGACCGGCACCGGGTAGCCCGCCTCTGCCCACCGAGCGGCCTGGCGGCAGGCCTCCTTGAGCACCAGGTGGCCGATATCGACGATCAACCGGGAGTTCTCGGCGATGGGGATAAAGGTGCTCGGCGGCACCGGACCGTATTCCTCGCTCTGCCAGCGCACCAGCGCCTCGGCACCGACCACGCGCTGGCCGGCAATGTCGAAGCGAGGCTGGAAGTGCACGTAGAGTTCGCCGTTGTCGATGGCCTTGCGCAGCCCCGCCTCGTAGCGCAGACGTAGCTGGTGGCGCTCGTCGATGGACGGGTCGAAGAGGACCACCTTCTGGCGACCCAGCGACTTGGCCTCGTACATCGCCTGGTCGGCGTTGCGGACCAGCGCCTCGACGGAACAGCCATGCCGCGACGCCAGGGTGATCCCCAGGCTCGCGGTGCTGAAGCAGGAGGCGATGCCCAGATCATAGGGCTCGCTCAGGGCGCGCAGGATGCGCCGGGCGATGGCCATGGCCTGCCCCTCCTGGGTGATCCCCCGCAGCAGGATGGTGAACTCGTCGCCCCCGAAACGGGCCACGGTATCCCGTGACTGGACACAGTGACGCAGGCGATCCGCCACCTGGCAGAGCAGTTCGTCGCCCAGGGAGTGGCCGTGGGTGTCGTTGATGTCCTTGAAGTGGTCGATATCAATGAAGATCACGCCGGTCTCTTTCGAGGCTTCGCCCTGCAGTGCCTCGTCCAGCTTGAGGGTGAAGAGGCTGCGATTGGCCAGGCCCGTCAGGGGGTCGTACCAGGCCAGCCGTTCCAGACGCTGCTCGGCGACCTTCAGCGAGGTGATGTCGCTGAACAGCAGCACGTGGTGCCGTTCGCCCTCGGTGGGCGGCAGGCTGGTGACCGAGACCAGCACCGGCAGGCTGCCGCCGCCATTCTGCTGCAGGTCACACTGGCCCTGCCAGCGATGCCCCCGCGACAGGTGGTAGGTCACCTCGGGGTGTCTCATCAGGAAATCGCGGATGGCGGCGGTGGCTCGCGACTCGTCGTGCCCGCTCATCTCCCCGAAGGCCCGGTTGGCGAGGAGCGTGCGATGGTTGTCGTCGAGCACGATGATCGCCTCGCTGGTCTCGGCGAACACCTGGTGGGCGAGCTGCAGCTGCTCCCGGGCCTGGGTGATACCGGTGATGTCGGTGGCGATCCCGCCGACCAGATAGGGCCGCCCCTGGTCGTCATAAATGGGGAACTTGGTGACCAGGTAGCGATGGATGCCGTCCGGTGTCGCGAGTTCCGTCTTGTACTTGACCGGCTTCAGCTCATGCAGCAACTGCTGGTCGGACTCCGTGGCCAGGACCACCACCTCTTCGTCCAGGGCGTCGTCCGCCCGGCTCTGGAGCATCGCCTCCGGCGTCGAGTGGACCGCCCAGGCGTAGCGCTCGTTGACCAGCCGGTAGCGATTCTCCAGGTCCTTGACGAAGACCAGGTCGGGAGAGTGCTCGAGGATGCCGGACAGGTACTTGTCGTGTTCGCGGATGCGCGTGAGCATGGCCTCGAAGGCCTTGCCGACCCGGTTGAATTCCAGGAACCGTCCTCCCGGGAAGGGCGTCGGCACCCCGCTCTGGGGCACCCGCTCGGCATAGCTCACCAGGTTGTCCAGCGCCCGACTGCTCAGCCGGCGCAGCACCAGCATCAGGGCGACTCCCAGGCCAAGCACCAGCAGGGTAGCGTAGAGGATGCTGGACATGTAGGTATCGCGCAGCGCTGCGAAGCTGTCGTCGGGCAGCAACGACCGCACCCGATAGCGATCACTGTTGCCAACCTGCAGCACATGCTCGCGTACCACCCCCTGGGGGGTGGTCACGACCGAGTCGTCGACGCTGTCCATGACCTCGAGGGCGTCGAGCTGGCCCGGTTTCTGCGCCAGGGCGTCGAGCACCGCGCCGTCGTGGCCGAGCACGGTGGCCCGCGCCCCGAACAGCGTCTGCAGGGCATTGGTGATCCAGAAGTTGTCGTTGATCTGCACGAAGACATGCAGCCTGCCGACCACTCGGCCCAGCGACGACTCGAGGATCGGCCGGGTCAGGCGCAGCAGGCTGTAGTGCCGCCCCTCCACCCGGGCATTCACCGTGCTCCAGGTCGACAGCGGGGCCGGCTGTCGACTCAGTGCCACCAGCGGCAAGGGCGTGCCCAGCAGGCTGACACTGGTCGAGACGAAGGCCTCGTCGTCGGTCTCGACCACCAGCGCATCGATACGCTGGGCTTCGTTGTCGTCCCGCAGGCTATCGAGGACCGCGGTCACCGCCGAGGCATCGCCATCGCTCAGGGCCCGGCTCAGACTGTCCCGCTCGACGAGGCCCAGGCTGTAGCGCCGGATGTTGCGCAGTTCGGACTCGATCAGGCTGTCGAGCACGCGCTGGTCCCGCGCATGGGCCTGTCGGGAGCCCTGCTCCAGGGCCTGCTGGGCCCCCATATAGGCGGTGGTCAGCAGGATGACGGCGACCGTCGTCAACAGCGCCAGCTGCAGCACCAGCACCATCCGCGAAAAGCGCCAGACCCGCATCACGGCGACTCCGACGACGGCTCGCTGAGCCGGAAGGCGCGGCGCTCGAGCCGCTCGATCGCGCCTGGCGACATGTCCCGGGTGATCAGGGCGATGTCCCCGGCGAAGATGTCGGGCACCTGTCGGGCCTGGCCCGACAGGTCCAGCTTGAGCGCTTCGGCCATGGCGATGCCGTTGTCATCATTAAGGCGCATGGCGGTGACATCCAGCCCCCCGGCCGCGAGGGCCTCCAGCTCGGCCGCCCCGCCGCCCCAGCCGTTGAGCAGGACCGTCTCTTCCCGCCCGGCCTCGCGCAGGGCGCGCAGGGCGCCGAGGGCGACATCCGTGGCACTGGCGAAGATCATCGCCAGGTCGGGATGGGCCTCGAGGGTCCGGCGGGTGGCGCGATAGGCCTGGTCGCTGTCACCATCGGTGTAGAAGGCCGCCACCTGCTCGACCTCGGGATAGTCGGCGGCCATGGCGGCGAAGGTGCCGCCGCGCATGCGGCTCACATAGCCCGGGGTGAAGTAGAGCATCAGGTACTTGCCACGCTGGTCGGCACGCTCGAGCATCCAGTCGGCGATCAGCCGGGTGCCCTGGGCATGGTCGAAGCCGACGTGCAGGAACGGCAGGTGGCCCTGCCACTCGGCCAGGGGCGTGGTGATGTTCTGCAGGATCAGGCGGGGCTCTCCCCGGGCCAGCAGGCGCTCGATGATGCGCTTGTGCGGCAGGGCATCCAGGGTGAAGACCAGGTAGTCCGGCTCCCAGGCCAGGGCCTCGGCGAGCTGCTTCGCCTGGAGGTCGACGTCCACCGAGGGACGCGAGAAGAAGGCCTTCAGCTCGTAGGGAATGTCCAGGCGGGCCAGCCGTGACTCGAAGGACACCAGGCTGCGCCGCCAGTAGTCCGAGGTCTGCAGCCCCGGATAGACGACGGCGATCCGTACGGGCGTCTCGGGCGGTGTCGCCAGCGGCACGGCCGGTGCACGCACCTGCTCGGCGAACTGCGCCATCAGGGCGCGCTGCTCGGGGTGTCGAGCCACATGCTCCTCGACACGAATGTACTCGTTCTCCGCCCGGGCCGGCATCGCCACGCCGAGGCCGGCGACCAGGGCCAGGCCCATGAGCCAGGCGAGCGGAGCGGTGAGTCTCGACCAGCGATCCTGCATCGTATCGCTCTCCTCATGCGCCGGAAGCGCCGTCAGGAGACCGATGCCCGACCACCCGCCTCCCTGACGACCGTCCCCATACGCTACCAGGCCGACTCCCCACCCCGGGTGAGTCAACGTTACCATTCCTTATAGTTAAGTTAACGCTGATGAAAAACGCAAAGGGGGAGACCACCTGGTGCTATCGGCTTACATCAAGCCAAGCGATATCGTACAAAGTATCCCGCCACGGTCATCGCGCTTTCCGTCCCAGGGAGGCTGCCACCTCCCCGGCTCACGCCACGCCAACGCTCGGGCCTGTTAGGGTGGCAGGCGAACTTCCCGACGCCGAGGGCCCTTGAGACCGCCACGACGCCTTCTCTCCCTGACCCTGGTGGGGCTGCTGAGCGTGGCCCTGCTGCTGGTGATGATCCATGAGGCGACACCGCGCCTTGCGCCGCCGAGCGAAAGCGGGACGCTGCGGGTGGCCACCCGCAACGCCGCCACCATCTACTACCTGGATCGCCACCAGCGGGCGGTCGGCCCCGAGCATGACCTGGTCCGGCGCTTCGCCGCGGCCAATGCCTGGCAGGTCGAATGGGAGCTGTTCGAGACCACCGCCGAGGTGCTCGCGGCCCTGGAAGACGGCGCGGTCCACCTGGCCGCCGCCGGTCTGACCCACCTGCCGTCCCGCGATGCGCGCTTCGCCCGAGGTCCCGCGCATACCGAGATCGTCGAGCAGCTGGTCTGCCACCGGGATGACCGTCCCCTGCCCCGCCGGGTGAGCGAGCTGGCCGGGGTCGAAGTGCGTGTCACCGCCGCCTCCAGCTACTCGGAACGGCTGCAAAGCCTGGTCAATGCCCACACCGGCTTTCGCTTCCGGGAAGACCCGCGCAATACCGAGACCCTGCTGGCGGCGGTGGCCGAGCAGGAGGTCGAATGTACCGTGGCCGATTCCAACATCGTGCGCATGACACGCCGCCACTTCCCGCACCTGGAAGTGGCGCTCAACCTGACCGCCGGGGAACCTCTGGGCTGGTACCTGCCCGACGACCAGGCACCACTCGCCGCCCAGGCCCGGCAATGGATGGCAAGCGCGGCGGGCAAGACGGCCCTGGCGGCCATTCGCCAGCGCTACTACAGCCATATCGGCGAGTTCGACTTCGTCGACCTGCGGGCCCTCAACCGGCGCATCGACGAGCGGCTGCCGCGCTTTCTCGACCTCTTTCTCGCGGCCGAGGCCAAGACCGGCATGCCCGCGGACCTGCTGGCCGCCCTGGCCTACCAGGAATCCCACTGGGATCCCGAGGCGGTCTCGCCCACCGGGGTGCGCGGCATCATGATGCTGACCCGCAACACCGCCGCCTCCCTCGGGGTGGCCAACCGGCTGGACCCGGCGGCGGCCATCGATGGCGGCGCCCGCTACCTCGCCGACCGCCACCGCCGCCTGCCCGAGAGCATCCCCGAGCCGGATCGCACCTACCTGGCGCTGGCCAGCTACAACCTCGGCCGCGGCCACCTGCTGGATGCCCGGGAACTGGCCCGGGAACTCGGCAAGAACCCCGATTCCTGGGCCGACATGAAGGAGGTGCTGCCACTCAAGGCCGACCGCCGCTACTACCCGCGCACGCGCTATGGCTATGCCCGGGGCTACGAGCCGGTGCACTATGTGGAACGGATCCGCAACTACCTCGACGTGATCGCCGCCGCCCTGGGCGAGCGCTCCCGGGCAGACGGCACCGCGCCGGAGCAGAGCGCCCCCCTGGCAGGTTCACCCGCCACCGGCTGACAAGATCGCCTCGCGCGGCGGCTCCCCGACCGAGTGGTTGCGCCCCGCCGCCTTGGCTCGGTACAGGGCGTCGTCGGCGCGGCGGAGGACGGCCTCCGCGGAGTCATCGTCGGGTCTCAGGGTGGCCACCCCGCAACTCACCGTGTAGGGGATGACCTGGCTGTCCTGTGGCACCGGGTGCTGCTCGACGCGCCGTCGCAGGCGCTCGGCCACCCTGGCAGCTCCCTCCCTGTCGGTATCGGGCAGCAGCACCGCGAACTCCTCGCCCCCCAGGCGTCCCAGCAGGTCCACCTCGCGCAGGGAATCACGGACGGTGTCGCAGAAGGCCTTGAGCACCTCGTCGCCGGTGGCATGCCCCCAGTGGTCATTGATGCGCTTGAAGTGATCGAGATCCAGCATGAGCAGCGAGCAATCCCCGCCGGAGCGCCGCACCCGGGCGTACTCGTCGGCCGCCCGCTCGAAGAAGTAGCGCAGGTTCGCCACGCCGGTGAGGGGATCGCGACGCGACAAGGCCTCCAGCCGGTGCTCCACCTCCTTGCGTTCGGTGATGTCACGAAAGAACCATACTCGTCCGAGATGGCGGCCGTGCGGACCCCGCAAGGCCTTCGAATGGCGCTCCAGGGTACGGCCATCGACGAGCTCGATCTCGCAGTGATCCTCGAGCGCCGGATCCGCATAGAGCTCCTCGACCCGACTCAGGAACTCGGCCGGCTCCAGGATGCGCTGGAGGGCCAGCGCCATCAGGCGCCGCTCGGGGAGACCGGCGAGATCCCCGTCGTCGTCGGTCCCGGTGATGGCGGCGGGATCGATGTCGAACACTTCGAACAGCCGCTGGTTGTGCGAAACGATCCGGCTCTGGTCATCCACGACCAGGATGCCATCGGGGGAGGCCTCGTGGATCGCCGTGATCAGGGAGGCCTCGAACTCTCGCCGGCCGGCGAGGTCGGCGCCGTCATGTGTCGGGATCATGCGCCGTGGCCGGGGTGGAAGCCCATGGAATCGTGTCCTCCGCGGTCGTCTCGGGTGGGACGTCGCGTACGGCGACGCTCCATGCAGCGCTGGGTGACAGTACATCCAAGACTTGCGTGGAATGCAAAAAAACGGCCCGTCCGTCGACGGGCGTCTTCGGCCATCGGGACGTGCCGCCCTGCCGGCTCAGCCCCGGGCCGTTGCCCCTCGGGTGGCCCGGGCCAGGAAATCGCGATTGACCCAGCTGTGGGGCTTCAGGGCCAGGCGCTCGTGGGCCAGCGCCGCGGCCAGGTCATGCAGGCCGCCACGCAGGGCGGCCTCGGTCAGCGTCCAGTCGATCACGTCGCGCTGGGCGTGGCTGCCGCCGAAGCGATTGGCGATGAAGCGCGCCGCATGGAGCTGCTGCGCCGCCAACCGGTAGTCCCCGTGCCAGTAGGCCACGAAGCCCTGGACCAGCGGCAGGCCGATGTCTCGGGTCCAGCGGGCCACCTCGGCGGACGGCTCCTCGGGCGAGCGGAAGGCGGCCAGGATCCGTGCCACGTCCTGCTCGCGCCCGGCGCCGAGATAGGCCATCACCGCATGCCAGTCGTTGAAGGGGTAGAGTCGGCCATCGGCATGGCGATCCCAGGTATCGGCCAGCTCCTGCCAGTGCCCCGCGAGGTCACACCCCAGCAGCGTCAGCCGCCACAGCAGTGCGGAGGCATCGATCATGTCGAGAGCCACCCCGCTGCGGTCCTGGCGCACCGGGCCGTCGTAGAGCGCCAGCGCCTCGTCGACCCGGCCCAGGTCGAGGTAGTAGAGGGCGTGATGCCACCAATTGTGGACCCGGAAGAAGTTGTCATCGCCTGACCAGTAGGGCTCCCGGGTGGTCATCCAGCCGATGCCGTCCTCGGCGCGGCCCTGCATCTCCATGACATGGGCGACCGCATGGTGCGCCCAGCAGTCGCGGGGCTCGAGCTCGACGGCCCGACGCCCCTGCGCCTCGGCGCGGGCGTAGTCGCCGGTCTCCTCCAGGCCGAAGGCATGCATGCCGAGCAGGATCGAGTAGCCCGGCAGCTCGGCCGACCAGCGCGGCAGGACCCGGGCGATGCGATCACGCAGGTCGCGGGCATTGGCCCGATAGAAGTCCAGCAGGTGGCCGCACTGCAGCGCCACCAGATCCCTCGGGAAGGCGACGTTGTGGTGATCCAGGGCCAGCGCCGCGGCGGTCCAGTTGCCCTGCAGCAGGCGCTCCAGGGCGGCCAGCAGCGATGCCTCCCGTTCGTTGAGCGCCAGCCGTCGGGCCGACGCGGCGATGGCGCGGGCCTGTGCCGCGGCCTCGGGCTCGGTGGCCACTGCGAACAGCCAGGCCTTGAGGAGATGCGCCATTGCGAAGGCGGGCGCCTCGGCGATGGCCTGATCCACCCGGGCGACGGGGTCGCCCCGGTACAGGTTGAAGGCCGTGACGGCCTCGTCGAAGGCCGCGACCGCCGCGGGAGTCGCGCCCGACAGCGGGTTGCCTTGGCGGTCGGCTGACATGGGGAGTCCCTCCGGGAGTACGGTTGCCAGGGAGACGTGCCCCGCCACCGCCAAGCCCTCGCCAGGCGATGCCGAGCGCACAGTGTCTCCCTGAGTCTAGCTGTGTAAACCCACCAGGTTGTTCACGGAATGCCCCAGCCGGCTAATGGGAGGTTGGTAGTTCAGGCTGGCATGGGGCCGATGCCAGTTGTATTGGTGGAGCCAGACGGGCAGATGCTTGCCTCGTGCCTCCGAACTCTCGTAGCGCCACGCATAGGCCCGCTCGCGCAGAGCGGTTTGAATGAACCGTTCTGCCTTGCCATTGGTTCGGGGCGTGTAAGGCTGGGTGCGCTTGTGCTTCAGCCTCAGTCGCCGGCATAGACGGTGGAACGCCTTGGATCGGTAGCAGGCGCCGTTGTCGGTCAGCACACGCGTGAAGCGAACGCCCAGTCGTCGGTAGTACCGCACGGCCTCGAGCAGGGCATAACACGCACTCCAGCCGGTTTCATCGGGATAGCGGGTGCCGTAAGCCACCCGCGAGTGATCGTCGATGGCGATGTGAACATACTCCCAGCCAGCCCCACGGGTGGCCTGTTGTCGATCGCCGGTGACGCGATGCCCGGGGCGCTCGAAGCAACCGAGCTTCTTGATGTCCAGGTGCAGGAGATCGCCCGGCGCCTCATGTTCGTAGCGATTCGCGGGACGGGCAGGCGCCAAGGCCGAGAGACGGTTCAGCCCCTCGCGCGCGAGGAGGCGCGCGACGGTGCTGAGTCCGATGCTCAGCAGATGGGCGATCTGGCGGTAAGTCTGACGCTGCCGGCGGCGCTCGATAACCTGCTCGCGGAGCTCATCCGGAGTTGCATGAGGACAGCGGCGTGGGCGAGACGCACTCGATGAACCAGCAGGGCTCGACCATGAGGAGTGAGACGGGCATTCTTATGGGTGTTCATCCGGGCCTCCTGGAGGTTGGTTTGGGTCGCACCTCCAATTGTCCGGGTAGGTTCCGGATGAACAACCTACCGAGAGATCACATCTAGCCCCGCGACGCGCAGCCCACCGCGGAGCGGCCTGGGCGGCTGGTTCGCGTCAGCCTCGATTCAGCCGAACAGCCTATGGCGAGAGGTATCCGGCCTTCATACAGTGAGCCTGTAGTCCGGCGGGAAACGTCGACATGAGCCATCGCTACCAGAGCATCCTCGAGACGATCGGCAATACACCGGTGGTGCGCATCCACAACCTCGCACCGCCGGACGTGTCGCTGTTCGTCAAGCTCGAGGCCTGCAACCCGATGGGGTCGGTCAAGGATCGCCTGGCGCTCGGCGTCATCGAGGATGCCGAGCGTCGCGGCGACCTGGCGCCGGGGCAGACGGTGGTCGAGGCCACCAGCGGCAACACCGGCATCGGTCTGGCCATGGTCTGCGCCCAGAAGGGCTATCCGCTGGTGGTGACCATGGCCGAGAACTTCAGCGTCGAGCGGCGCAAGCTGATGCGCTTCCTCGGCGCCCGGGTGGTGCTGACCCCGGCCTCGGAGAAGGGCTCGGGCATGGTCGCCAAGGCCCGCGAGCTCGCCGAGAAGCACGGCTGGTGGCAGTCACGGCAGTTCGAGAACCCGGCCAATGCGGCGATCCACGAGCGGACCACGGCCGTCGAGATCCTCCGCGACTTCGCGGACCTGCCCCTGGACTACTGGGTGACCGGTGTCGGGACCGGCGGCACCCTGAGCGGCGTCTCCCGGGTCCTCAAGCGCGAGAGCCCCCACACCCGCATCGTGGTCTGCGAACCCGACAACGCCGCCATCCTGGCCAGCGGCATCCCCCAGGCACGCCTGCCCGACGGCGGCCATGCCCAGAGCCACTCGCAGTTCCGCCCCCACCTGATGCAAGGCTGGACGCCGGACTTCATCCCGCAGCTGGTGGAGCCGGTGCTCGCGGGGCATCGCATCGACGAGTTCCTGGCCATCAACGGCAAGGACGCCCTGCGCTGCGCCCGGGAGCTGGCCAGCCGGGAGGGCATCTTCGTCGGCATCTCCGCCGGGGCCACCTTCGCCGGAGCGCTGCAGGTGGCCGAGCGGGCCCCGGCGGGCACTACCCTGTTGTGCATGCTGCCGGACACCGGCGAGCGCTACCTGTCCACACCGCTGTTCGAGGACGTGCCCGTCGAGATGACCGAGGAGGAGACCCTGCTGTCCTGCTCGACCCCGGGCTACCGTTTCGACGTGGCGCCCCGCCCTGCCCCATCCGGCGCCGCGGCCTCCACCGAGGCCACCGATGCCGAGGCGGAGGCCGAAGTCGACCGGCTGATCGGCGATCCCCGCCAACCGGTGGTGATGTTCGCCCTGGAGTGGTGCGAGTTCTGCTGGTCGGTCCGCAAGCTGCTGCGCCACTACGCCATCCCCTACGAGAGCGTCGACCTGGATGCCGTGGACTACCAGCAGGACAACCTGGGCGGCCGGATCCGGGCGGTGCTGCGGGCCCGCACCGGCGTGCTGACGCTGCCGCAGATCTTCATCGGCGGCGAGTTCGTGGGGGGCTGCAGCGAGCTGTTCGACGAATGCAAGGACGAGCGCCTGTTCGCGCGCCTGAGGACGTTGCAGGTCCCCCACGACGCCAACCAGCCGATCGACCCCTACAGCCTGCTGCCGGGCTGGCTGCACCCGCGCTGAGCGCCGCGCTCAGTGCTCGCCCGGCGTTGATTCGCCGGCGTTGAACGTCGCGGGAAAGTCCCGGTCCTCGCGCAGCTGCGCGATCAGCGGCTCCTCTGCTGCCGTGGCGCCCTGCCCCCAGCGCTCGAAGGCCACCAGCTCCTCCAGCGGGGTCCGCGAGTGCCAGCCGGCGGTCTCGAGTTCCGGGCGCTCGGGAAAGTGGCTGACATAGCCCAGGCACAGGTAGGCGACGGGCACTACCGTCGCCGGCAGGGCGAGGATCTCGCTGAGCACCTCGCGGTGCAGGATCGACACCCAGCCCACCCCGCCCCCCTCGACGCGTGCCGCCAGCCACAGGTTCTGTACCGCGCAGACGGTACTGTAGAGGTCCATCTCCTGCTGCGGGGTGCGGCCGATCACCGGGCCGCCGCTGCGCTCGCGGTCGCGGGTGATGCACAGGTTGAGCGGCGCCTCGAGGATGCCCTCCAGCTTGAGGCCGCGGTAGGTCTCGCGACGCGCCGCCTCGAACATTTCCGCGGCCTCGCCATGGGCGGTGCAGAAGTCGCGATGGATGCGCTCGCGCACCGCCCGCAAACGGATCAGGATGAAGTCCCAGGGCTGCATGAAGCCCACCGAGGGGGCCTGGTGGGCGGCGTGCAGGATGCGGCTCAATACCGCGTCCGGTAGCGGCTCGGGACGGAACTGGCCGCGCACGTCACGCCGGTTGAACACCGCCCGGTAGAGGCCCCGGCGTTCCTGAGCGTGCATGGGTGGGCCCGGTGCGTGGCCGGGAGTGGTGTGTTCGGCCTGCCTGGATACCAGGGTCTGTCCCTCGCTTTATGCCGCGTCGATATCGTCGCGGGGACTGTACCACTGCCGGGGTCAGGCGACTCCGCCGAGCTCGCCGCCGGCCAGCTGCACGGCGATGATCGCCATCATCACCCCGATGCCGCCGTCGATCACCCGCCAGGCCCGCGGCCGCGACAGCCAGGGCGAGAGCAGCGCCCCGCCCCAGGCGAGCAGGCTGAACCACAGGATGGAGGCGCTGCCGGCGCCGGCCACGAAGGCCCCCGCACTGTCCTGCTGGGCGCCCACCGAGGGGATCAGCAGCAGGGTGTCCAGGTACACCTGGGGATTGAGCACGGTGACGGCCAGGGTGGCCAGCACCACCCGGGTGACGCTGTGGCCCCGTGCCTCGGCGACGGCCAGCCCCTGGCGTCCGGCGGTGGCGCGATGCAACGCCTGGAGGGCCAGCCAGCCGAGAAACACCACCCCCAGCCAGCGCAGCGCCTCCAGAGCACCGGGCATCGTCAGCAGCACGGCACTCATGCCGAACATGCCAGCAGAGACCAGCAGCAGGTCGGTGCCCATGCACAGCCCGGCGGACCACCAGTGGTGCTCGCGCCGCACGGCGAGCCCCAGCACGTAGGCATTCTGGGCGCCGATGGCGATGATGATGCCACCGCACACCACCAGCCCGGTCAGGTAACTCTCCAGCATCGTGGGTCCTCCCTGAAGGTGAGGAGGCCAGCCTAGCGGCGAATCGTTATACTGAAAAATCATCCTCCTAATGCTGCATCAGTTTTGCTTATGCTTGACTACAAGCTGCTCGAGGCCCTGGCCACGGTGATCGAGTGTGGCGGCTTCGAGCGCGCCGGAGCCGCGCTCGGCCTCTCCCAGTCGGCGGTCTCCCAGCGCATCAAGGCCCTGGAGATCCGCCTCGGCCAGCCGGTGCTGATCCGTCACCCCCATCTCGAACCCACGCCGGCGGGTCGGCGGCTGCTCAACCACCACCAGCAGGTCCGGCTACTGGAACGCGACCTGCGTTCCGCCCTGCCGACCCTGGAAGCCGCCTCGCCGCGGCTGCGGATCGCGCTCAACGCCGACAGCCTGGCGACCTGGTGGGCCGAGGCCGTGAGCGACTTCTGCCGGGCCGAGGGGCTGCTGCTCGACCTGGTGATCGAGGATCAGGACGTGGGGCTCAAGCGACTACGCGACGGTGACGTGGCCGCCTGCCTGTGCGCCAGCGACCAGCCCATCGCCGGCGCCCGCTGCGTGCCGCTCGGCACCATGGTCTATCATCCCTACGCGACCCCGGACTACATCGCTCGCTACTTCCCCGAGGGGCCCACGGAGGTGGCCTTCCGCCAGGCCCCGGCCATCGTCTACGGCCCCCATGACCAGCTCCAGCACCGCTTCCTCGCCCAGTGCGGCTATCACGGTGCCTTCCCCCACCATCTCTGCCCGTCCTCGGAGGGGTTCGTGCGCCTCGCCGCCGGCGGCATCGGCTACGGCATGATGCCGCGCCTGCAGGTGGAATCGCTGGTGGCCGAGGGCCGCCTGGCGAGCATCGCCCCGGCGCGCTCCCTGGCGGTGCCGCTCTACTGGCACTTCTGGCGCCACAGCGGCGAGCTGCTGGCGCGGCTAACCCGGGTCCTGGGCGATATCGTGCTGCGCTAGTCGCGGCTCGCCCACGTGGGGCCGACGGCGACCCGCTGCGGCGACATGGCGTCATCGGTGACCCGACGCATGGCCACGCGCCACGTCCTGATGACTGATGACCACGACCTCCCGAGGCCACCACTCGGGATGCTGCTCCCTGACGAACGCCAGCATGCGCTCGCGCAGATTGGTCTCGGCGAGCCAGCCGGACATGGGCTCCGGCGTCATCAGGTAGAAGGTGATCTCCTGGGCGTCCGCGGATTGCCCGGTCACGTAACACAGCAACCGGTCATGATCGATGACGCCCTCCTCGTCTTTCGCGAGTTCCTGGAACTTGTCCCGCAGGCACTGCACGTCGGCGCTGAGGTGGAGGGTCAACACGAACTGGCGGTACATCTTGGCGTTCTTGGTGGACCAGTTCTCGAACGGCTTGGAGATGAAATACGTTACCGGCACGATCAGCCGCCGCTCGTCCCAGGTCCGCAGGCGAATGAAGGTGTAGAAGATACCTTCCACGTAGCACCACTGCCCCTCGAAGAACACGCTGTCACCGATGCGCACTGGCTTCGCCAGGGCCACCTGGAAGGAGGCGAGGATATTGCCCAGCACCGCTTGTCCCGCGATGCCCACCAGCACCGTCAGTACACTGGCCGACGCCAGCAGCGTCATGCCGAGCGAATCGAAGATGCTCAGGTTGCCCAGCACATAGACGGCCGCGATGACCACCGTGATCAGGATAATGGTCCGGCGCAGGGCATAGAGGGTGGTCAGCAGCCTGCGCTCGTCCTGGTGGCGGGTATCGTCGATCTCGCCGACCAGGCGTGAGGTCACCTTGAGCAGGATGGTATCGACGAAGCGCAAGGCGATGAGCCCGAGCCCCCAGGCCATGATGAGCGCCAGCAGGATGCGGAAGACGGTGGTGGCCGCTCCCGAGAAGGAGACCACATAGCCGAGCGTCCATTGGGCCACCAGGGACATGACGATGAAGGCCAGTGGCATCCCCACCCGGCCGGCGAAGATGCTGGAGACGCCGGCTGGCAGCCAGCGAGCCAGCAAGCTGGTCAGGCTGTACACCGCGAACCCCAGCAGGCCGATCATGCCGATGAACAGTGGAATGGCCAGCCATTCCCAGAGCCGCAGCATCCCCAGGGGCTGCTTGAAACGCTCGGGGATATGGGGCTCCACCCAGGCCGGGCCGAAGGCCTCGTACAGGGCGGGGACGACCGAGAGGGTATCCGGCATGAACAGCCACACCGGTTGCTGATCGCCCGCCTTGTAGCGAGCTAGCCGTATATCGTAGGTCTGGCCATTTGCCTCGAGCGACGCCAGTTTGAGATTACGCCGCGCCTCCCCTGCCCGAGGATGCTGGTTGGCCCCTTCATCGATCATGGCATCCCGACGGGCCGGCAGGGACGAGATATTGACCCACTCACCGTGCTGCAGAACCGAGGCCAGCTGCCTGGCCAGCTCGGGTCCCTTCGCGGCCTGCTCCTGCGGGGAAAGGTCCTCGAGGTTGAGCAGATGCGCGGCGGCGGCAAAATCGTTTTTCTCGGCGAGCTCGAAGAAGCTGCGGATCGACTCGCGGGGGGTCAACCGCTCGACCTCCTCGGGCACTGCCCCGAGTCCCGGGTTCAGTGCACTGACCTCGAACCAGTGGTCCTCGGCTTCCTGAGCCGCACACACGGCGGGAAACACGAGGATCATCATCAGCAGCATCCAAGCGAATCGTTGGCCCATGGCAACCTGACTCTTGCGAAGGTGATATCGACGGAACGCGAGCGCTGCCCGATGTCGCCGGTCGCGGCAGGCGTCACCGAACGGGACGCCCCGCTGGCCCGAGGGGCGCCCCGGCCGGGCGCTCAGTCGTGGGCCGGCCGGGGCGGGTTGAGCCCCGACGCCGGAGGCACGGGGACACCGGTGCCACCGGCCCAGGCGCGCTTGCGGGCCTTGCGGGCGAGCATGCGCGACTCGGCCTGCGCCATCAGCGCCGAGAGCGCGCCGGTCTCGTCCGGGGCGATGACCGCCTCGCCCTGGCTGTAATCGATGACGAAGGACTGCTCGGGGCGGGCATTGAGGGCCTGGCGCTCGCCCTCGAGCCGAGTCAGCAGGCCCGTCAGGTGCTCCGGGTGGATGCGCATCAGCACGGCGAACTCGTCACCGCCGAGGCGGGCCACGATATCACTCTCCCGGGTATGCGAGGCCAGCAGCCCGGCGAAGTCGGCGATCAGCCGCGAGCCAGTCTCGTAGCCCAGCTCGTCATTGATCCGCTTGAGTCCGTCGAGATCGAAGTAGAGCAACGACAGGGACTCGCATTCGCGCCGTGCCAGGCGGCGCAACTGCTCGCCCAGCGCCTCGAAGGCATGCCGGTTGTAGAGGCCGGTCAGCGGGTCGCTCAGCGAGAGCTCGCGCAGACGCGCCTCCAGGCGACCGTTCCAGCCGCCCATCCACAGCAGCATGACCAGCAGCAGTGTCGCCAGCAGGGCAGCCATGAGCGCCGCCGCCGAGGAGGACAGCGACGCCGGCGCCAGCCGGCTCGCCAGGGTCACCACGAGGAAGGGCAGCACCACCACCGCCGGCCAGCCGCGGCGCAGCAGGCGACCGGCGCGCCCCGGCATCGCCAGCAGCGAGAAGAGCCCCGCCCGGGCGTGAAAGGCCAGCTGGGCCAGGGTGAGCAGCAGCAGGACGACCAGGGTGGGCAGGGTCAGGCTCGAGCCGGCAGCAGGGGGGAAGAGGCCGAGGGCATCGAACAGCCGGGCGCCGCCGAGGGCCAACAGCAGCGCCAGCTGCGCCACCAGCAGCCCGTCCCTCAGCCCGGTCGGGACACGGCCGCGCGCCCGGGCCAGCAGCAAGGCCAGGCTCGCCAGCATCAGGTGGCCGGCGACCGGCCATGCCATGTGCACGGGGTCCATGCCCAGCAGGCTCTCTCCCACGAAGGAGATCCGACCGGCCAAGTGGCCGACCAGCGCCAGGCCGGCGAGGCCCAGCACGATGCCGCCCCCCAGGCAGCGGGCCGAGCGGGGCGCGACGATCCGCCGGGCGAGCCCCAGCTGGCCCAGCGCCAGCAGCAGGCAGGCCGCCGCGGTGGTGGCCGGCATCAGCGCCCACCCCGTTGGCAGCCAGCGGCCGAGCGGGGCGATCCCCCAGCCGAGCAGCACCGAGCCCGTCAGGATCACCACCATCACCGACGCGGCCACCTGGAGTCCCGACAGCCGCTCGAGCCAGGCCACGTCGGTCCGCGGGTCCATCGCGCCATTCGTGTCGTCTTCGCTCACCTCGACCTCCCATATGTGTCGTTCCGCTTCCGTGCGGCTACCCGGGCTCGTGCCCGATCAGCCGGGGCATCCTCCGGGCAGCCCCTGCTCCGGCCACGCCGCCGTGAAATCAGTTAAGCGAAAACCCTCGACCCACGCAACGCTGCGGCACGGCACGCCTGCGCGGATCGGCAAAATCGGATAGGATGGTCGGGCAACATCTTCAGATCACGGAGCAGCAACGACGATCGAGCATTCATTCCAAGCCAGCACCGGAGGTTCGTATGAGAGTCTACAAACCCGAGTGGCAGTGCACGTTTAGCGTGAACGAAGGCGCGGAAGAATCGGCCAACTGGAAAGAACGACTCGCCTGGCAGCTACGGGCGTTCGCCGACAGGCTGGAAGGGAGCGGAAGAACGCTCAAGATCGACTGCAACGTCACACCGGAAGTGAGCCGCGAAGAGGTGGACACCTGCCTGGGCAAGGGCTTCGCCGTGACCCAGGGACTGCTGACCCAGCTCGCCCACCAGGCCGCCTGCGAGGACGTCATGCGCGACGCCAAGGCCGAGCTGTTCGAGGAAGACCCGCAGCATTGAGGGTCGCGATGCCGCGGCGTTCGTCCTCACCACACCCCACTGCGCCCCTGGCGAGTGGGGTGTTTTGCGTCAGGACACCGGTGCGTGGTTTATCCCGGTGTCGCCGACCTCGTGGCGTCGGTCGGCACCGCCTCGAGATCCACCGCCGTGCCGGCCACCACGATCCCTCCGGAGACCGGTACCCTGACCTCGATCCGGCTCGGGCGCCCCATCGCCTCGCCCTGTAGGATTGTCAGCCGGGTGGGCGTCTCGATCAGTCCCGCCGCCCGCAGGTGGCCGCCCAGCGCCGCCGCCGCGGCGCCGGTTGCCGGGTCCTCCACCACTCCACCCACCGGGAAGGGGTCCCGGGCATGAAAGCGCGTCGTCGACTCGCGCCACACCAGTTGCAGTGTGGTGAGGTGCTCGCGTTGCATCAGCGCCTTGAGCGCCGCGAAGTCGTAGCTCAGGTCATCGAGCCGTTCCTTGGTGGCCACGGCCAGCACCAGGTGCCAGGCCCCGGCATAGGCCAGGACCGGCGGCAGGCCCGGGTCCAGCTCGTGGGCCTGCCAGCCGAGGCTTGCCAGGGCCGCCTCGATCAGCGCGGGGGCCGCGGCGCGGGAGTCTGGTGTGACCGAGACCAGCGAGGCCCGCCAGTCGCCGCCGTCGCGTTCCACCGTGACCGGCACTTCGCCGACCGCCGTGGCCAGCCGGTAGGTGCCCGCGCCTTCGAGGCGCCCCAGCAGCACACCGGCGGCCACGGTGGCATGGCCGCAGAAGCTGACCTCGGCCTCGGGACTGTAGTAACGCACCTGTCGGGTCTCGCCATGGCGTGGCGCGAGGAAGGCGGTCTCGGAATAGCCCACCTCGGCGGCGATGCGACGCATGGTGGCGGGATCGAGCAGGGCCTCGCCCAGCCAGACGCCGGCCGGGTTGCCACCCCGGGGGTCACGGGTGAAGGCGGAGAGGCGGTAGAGGGTACCGGTCATGGGAGGTCTCCTGATCGAGGGGGGATGCCTCGCATTCTGGGTTTAGCGGGTGTAATAACAACATATGGTTTCTCGCCCAGAGGCTTATCAGGAGTAAGCCATGCCGCCGTCCTCTCACCTGCCCCTGGCCACCCTGCATGCCTTCGAGGCGGCGGCCCGGCTGGGCAGCTTCAGCGCCGCCGCCGACGAGTTAAACGTCACGGCCGCGGCCGTCAGCCATCGCATCAAGGCCCTCGAGGAGGGCTCGGGCTGCGGCTGTTCAAGCGCAAGGTACGCGGGGTGATCCTGACCGAAGCCGGCGCGCGCTACCGCGAGCGCATCGCCGAGGCCTTCGTGCTGATCGAACGGGCCACCCGGGAGCTGCGCCAGCCGAGCCTCGACGGCCCATTGCGGGTGTCGGCGCCCCAGGCCTTTGTGCAGCAGACCCTGATGCCGCGGGTGGGCGAGTTGCTGCACCGCCATCCGGGACTGGCGCTGACGCTGGCGGGTGACAACCGGCTGGCCAGCCTCCGCGACGGCGAGGTCGACCTCGCCATCCGCTTCGGCACCGGCGACTATCCGGGACTGCAGGTGGTGCCCCTGCTGGACGATGCGATCACCGTGGTGGGCCCTGGCAAGGGCTCGCCGGGGCCTGGCGACTGGCGAGACGCCTGCTTCATCGAGGATGCCGGAGCCATGTCCGGCGAGCCCTGGAGTCACTGGGGGCCCTGGTGGCGTGAAGCCGGCCTGCATGCCCCCCAGGCGCTGCGGCGCCTCAGGGTCTCCGACAGCAGCCTGGCACTGGCCGCCTGCCGACAGGGCCTGGGACTGTGCCTCACACGCCTCTCGGTGGTGCGGGAGATGCTCCAGCGGGGCGAGGTGGTGGCACTGCGCCCCTGGCGGCGCTGCGAGTTCAGCTACTATCTGGTCAGCCTGCCGGCCACTGCCGAGGCCCCCCGTGTGGTCGCCTTCGGCGACTGGCTGGGGGAGGCACTGGCGCCAATGCGGCAGGCCTTGGAGGCGGCGATCGGCCCCTCCGCCCGCCGGGACGACGCCGCCCCGCCAGCATAGGCAAGCGACAGCCGCCCGGCCTAGCGCTATGACGATGGATGTGGATGACGGCACGCTCGCCGGGTCACTCCCCCTCGGACGCGTCCCGGGCCCCCACCGGCACCATGATGTGCTGGTAGTCGGTGCCCTGCCACATCACATAGGGGCCCCCGTTGTCGGGGTCCGTGGGCATGCCTTCCAGCAGCTCGGGCGGCGCGATGATCATCAGGTGCGGTCCCTCTTCGATCCACTGGTTGTCATCGGTTGCCTCCTTGGCATACGGATCGATATTGCTGGCCCCCTCGTCGCCCTGCAGCATGTAGGCGATGCCCAGCCGCTCGGCGGTGAAGGGTTGCTTGTTCTGCCAGGCCTCGGCCCAGGCCTGCCATACCTCGTCCAGGCACATCGGCGCCCGCCCCGCCATGGTCGGCGGCGTCGGCAGGCAGGTATAGCCATTGCTTCCCTCCTGCAGTACCGTGCCCTCCCAGTCGACCACCGTGGCGTCCTCGACCATGCCCGGCCAGGTGGCGCTCAGCGCTTCCTGCAATTTGTCCGACTGGGCCGACGCCGAGCCGGCCATCGCCAGGCTCGCTCCCGCGGCGGCCATGACCATGGCGCCGCGCCAGGAAATACGTGTTCTCATCGTCCACTCTCCCTTCGACAGAACGGACCGCCTGCGCTTCCCGCCTTCCCACCAGTCGGCCCTGGAATCGACATCTTCGCCCGCAGTCCCTCCCCTTGCTGCCTGTCATTCAAGTCAAACGGTGGCGTTTCCTCCACCCGGGACCGAAGAAAAGCGCGGCAACGGGAGACATCTCATGCGCCCATCAGCAGTGGTCTCATTCCCGCGACGAGTGCCGATTGCCACCGGGCTGGCGCTCGCCTTCATCCCTGCACCACGGCGCCAGGCACTATACTCAATGAGCCAACGCCAGCCGCCTTCACCACGGCCAAGGGCACCGCGCCAGGACCGCCGACAGGCAATGCCTCCTGCTCCTTCCGCACGCGACACCTGACTCCCGAGATGACACGGTCATGGCGGGCATGCAAGCCTGCAGCATCAGTCAATGGCACCGGCGACGGGCAGCGACGCACGGGCTCACGCCTGTCGGTCCGGCACCTATCGTGGAGGGGTCATGAACATCATGAGTGTTGCCGGATTCCGCCGGCTCGGCGGCGTATCGGCCCTGGCGCTGGTCATGGCGGCTACCGCCCTGCCGGCCGTCGCGGAGCGGGTCTCGTGGGGCGATCCGGTGGCCGTCGGCAACGGCCAGGCCCGGGTCGCCGTCAGTGAACAGACGGATGGCATCCCGAGTTCGGTCGCCGTGGTGCTGAGTGCCGGCGTCCTGGAGGGGCTGCCGGTGGAGACGCCGGACCAGCATGAGTGGGAGTACCTGCTGCCGATGCCCGATGACTCGCCGATCACCGGTTATCGCCACGTCGGACTGAACTGGAACCCCATCGGCCACATCCCCGAGGGCATCTACTCGGTTCCCCACTTCGACGTACACTTCTATCTCATCGACGCGGCCGAGCAGCAGGCCATCACCTTCCAGGGCCCCGACCGGGAGGCGCGACTCATCCCGCCGGAGAGCACGCTGGTGCCCGCGGGCTATGTGATCCCGCCCGACTCGGCCGTCGAGCGCATGGGCGTCCACGGCATCGACACCGACAGCGAGGAGTTCCAGGGCCAGCCGTTCACCCGCACCTTCGTGTACGGCTACGACACCGGCAGGCTGATCTTCATCGAGCCGATGATCGCCCTGGACTACCTGCGGTCGCGGCCGGATGCCACCCTGCCGGTGAGGACTCCGGCCGCCTACAGCAGCCCCGGCTACTACCCCGGCCGTTACCGCGTGGCCTACGAACCCGCCACCGACGAGTACCGCGTCGAGCTGCTCGAGTTGCGCCCCTTCCCGGCCATGCCGGCCAAGCCCCTCTAAGCCTCGGGCGCGGATGCCCCGGCGAGTGCCCGCCCCCTCCGACCCGACCGGCGGGGGCGATTGAGCGCTTCCTGCCCCGGCCGCCCACGGCCGGGCCGGCGACGCCAGAGACCAGCTGCCTGGCCACCGGGAAGGCGGCACCGGCGTGACAGCAGGCGACTTCCTGCCGACAATGCTTGCCTGTCTCCTCCGCTCGCCACAGGATTCCATTGCCATGTCGCTCGCCGTCAGCCTGATCGCGCCCTCGTCCTACACCGCTCCGGAAGCCGTGACCGCCGGCATCCGCGGCCTGGAGTCGCTGGGGGTCGAGGTGCGGGTCGAGGAGCCGCTGCAGGCGCCGGAGCGCTACCTGGCCGCCAGTCGCGAGCGGCGCCTGGCCCAGCTGCATGCCGCCTATGCCGACCCCGACACCCGGGCGGTGTGGGCGGTGCGCGGCGGCTATGGCGCCGCCCAGCTGGTGGCGGGCATCGACTGGGACCACCTGGCCCGCCACCCCAAGCCGCTAATCGGCTATTCCGACGTGACCGTACTGCTCGACCAGTGCCATCGCCATGGGCTCCCGGCCATCCATGGGCCGGTGGCCAAGGCTGCCGGCGACCTGTTCGGGGCCGACGAGGCGGCGCGCGAGGTGGTCCGCCTCCAGTTCGAGGAGACCCTGGCCCTGGTCCGGAGCCCGACGGCCCTCGACTACCCGCTGACCGCCCACCGGCCGGCCCCGCCGGCGCTGCAGGGGCCGGTGGTGGGGGGCAACCTGGCCACCCTGGCGAGCCTCGTCGGCACGCCGGCGGCCTTCCAGGCACCGCCCGGCGCACTGGTGATCCTCGAGGACGTGGGCGAGCCCTACTACCGTCTGGAGCGCACCCTGTGGCAGCTGGTGCACGCCGGTGCCCTGAACGAGGCCGCGGCGGTGTGCCTGGGCACTTTCGAGGGTTGCACGCCCTATGGCGAGACGACCCTGGAGGCCATCTTCGCCAGGACCCTTGCCCCCCTCGCGCTGCCGCTGTTCAGTGGCCTGCCCATCGGTCATGGCCTGCGCAACCGCCCCTGGCGCTATGGGGCCGGCGGGCGCATCGAGAACGGCTGCCTGACCATCGTGGCCTGATGCCCGCCCGGTGGGCGGGGTGGCCCAGGGACGAGCGTGCCGGTGCCTCCGTCACCGCCCTCAGTAGTCCAGCTCTTCCGCCACGAAGGGCCGGTCGGGGGCCTGGCCCAGAATCCGCCTCAGCACATCGTTCAGGGTGCAGGGATCGTTGTCGAAGCCACCATGGCTGAGGCTGGCGCTGCGCTGGGAGCGATCCCCCTGGCTGTAGACGATCTCGACCGGCAGGCCGGCCAGGCGAAGCCGGGGATTGTAAGCCTGCATCCCCAGCAGGGGCGTCATGGGCTTCTCCTCGAAGGCCCTGGAGACCAGGTAGAGCAGGGACTTGCCGTACACCTGGGCCACCTGGTCGGCCCGTTCCAGGCGCTCGGTGAGGTTGTAGATGCACAGCTCCTGGAGGTGGCCGCGCTCCAGCAGCGGCACGTAACACTGCTCGAACAGGGCGTTGCTCGCTGCCGGGGCAAGCAGCGAGCAGGTCCGCACCTCGAGATCGGGAAACAGCGACACGGCCCTCGTCAGCAAGTGAGCCTGCAGGATGGCCCCGGTGGAGTGTCCCGCCAAGTGAATGGGCACCTCCCCGCCCAGCGTGGCCAGCAACCTGCCGAGCGCATCGCTGCCGTCGGCGCGCTTGGTGCTGAAGGGCTGCCGGGCACCGAACTTCATCTCCCGCCAGAGGGCCCGGCCGACCTTGCGGGTGAGGCTCTCGATACGGCGATCGACCCAGTCGCGGATATCGCCGGCGACCCGCTCGGCCGCCATGCGCTTGCCGAGGATCACATCCCGCAGCTCCTCGACCAGGCCGGTGTCGTACATGACGTGGAACGGATAGATGCCGTTGGCCAGGAAGACACCCTTCATGGCGGCGATGCGCTGCGCCGAGGCCTGGGTACTGTTCAGGCCGCCATGGGCATACAGCAGCACATGATCGAAGTCGCGCTGCTTCAGCCGGTGCTGGACCAGGGTCATGTGCTGACGGTTGCTCCAGTAGCGCCCCTGGTCGTGGTAGTCGCCATCATCGAGATGCACGAAATGGTCCTCGATCTGCTGCCTGGGCACACTGCCCCGGGCAACCACCCGGTTGCCGGCGGACTTGTCACCCGCTCGCCCGGCGAAGATCTGCGGGGTCGGCAAGGCGAGCTGCACCACCCAGGCATCGAGGACATTGCGCGCCCAGTCGGCGTAACGCCAGAGCGCGAGGCCGCCATGTCCCCAGGCCTGACCGCCCCAGGAGTTCTGCACCCAGAACCCCTTGGCGTTGTAGCCGACGATGGCGAAGGCATGCCCCCCGACGATGTCCGGCGACTCGGGGATATGGGCCTCGCCGTCCTCGTCCGCCACCGGGTCGTACCAGCCCACGTGCACCCGGGCGGAGACGTAGATCACGCCGACCTCGTTGAGGGCCGCATGGAAGTCGGTGATTTCGGGGCGCAGACGATAATAGGCGCCGAGGGTTCGCCGCCGGGCGTCATCCGCCATGCGGGGCGTGATGGCGAAGTGCCGCTGGCCGGGCCGAAAGGGCGCCAGCTGCTCAAGACAGACCCCCGAGTTCCTCCAGCCCTTGATCGCCCCCCGGCAGCTGGAACCTTCGTAGTCCTCGCCCGCCCACTCGTCGTAGCGCCTGGCCAGCTCGTAGAGCATGCGCGGGCTGACTCGGTGAGCCTGGCCCTGGAAGCGATAGAGAAGGTTGATGGTCGCCGCCAGCCCGAAGCCGGTGCAGGCCCCTTCGTGACCCTGATCGAGGATATGCAGGTCCCGGGGCGGCAGCATGGTCTCGCTGAGCGGGGACAGCGAGGGCTCGTAGAAACGGTCGCGGAAGTCGGGGGCATCGGCCACGACGTTCAGCGCGGCGGCAGGAGGATGACCAGGCATGACGGAATCCCCTGTTCAGGCGTGCCTCGTCGCACGCGGGCCAGGCACGGCAGGCAGTTCTCGCGCGCAAGACCTCGGGCGCACATCCTTGATCGGGATGACTAGCCACCTTAGCTCCCCATCCCCTCCGCCGCTAGCCGAGGCCGGGGCCAGCCGTCACCGGCGACATGGCCCCATCAGGCCGTCATGGGCTAGGTGAACAGCGCCAGGTGGGCCAGGTTCAGCCCCCAGTGGACCAGCACCGCCCACAGCAGCCGCCCCGACCATAGGTCGGCCAGGCCATAGAGGCCACCGGCGAGGCTGGCGACCAGCCACAGCGCCCGTCGGCACCATGAGAGCCAGGGCGCCACCCGCCACTCGACCATCCAGGCGGTCAGCGCCACATAGCCAAGCGCCGGCACCACGAACAGCCAGCCGACATGGCCCACTGCCACTGCGGCCAGCAAGACCACAACGGCGCCGCCATAGAGGAGCCGCGCATCAGGGCTCAAGCCGCAGAGGATCAGCGTCAGGGAATAGAGGATGCCGAAGGGCAGCATCGGGCGTCCTTGCCATCGAGGAGGGAGGGACAGTTCACCATAGGCGAGCCCGGGTGTCGCCGGGCGGCTCAGCCCGGCCGTCCACGGTCCTTGGCCGCCGGCACGCCCCGACGCTCCTGGCGCTCCTGGCGCTCCGGCGCCGCGCCGGGAAGATGCGCCTCGAGCAACGCATGGATCTCCTCGAACTCGAGGGTCTCGCGACGCTCCAGCGCCTCGGCCAGGGCGTCCAGGGCCTCGCGGTGACGCTCGAGAAGCTCCCGGCCACGGGCCTCGACATCGGTCAGCAGCCGGCGGATTTCCGCGTCCACCAGACTGGCGGTCTCCTCGCTGTGCTCCCGGGCCTGGGCAATCTCCTTGCCGAGGAAGACATGCTCGTGGCTCTGGGTGAACACCACCGGGCCTACCCGCTCGCTCATGCCCCAGCGGGCCACCATGCGCCGGGCCAGTTGGGTGGCCTGGTCGAGGTCGTCCTGGGCGCCGCTGCTGACCTCACCGAAGACGATGGCCTCGGCCAGCCGGCCGCCGTACATCACGGTCAGGCGATCGCACAGGTAGGCCTCGCCGTAGGTGAAGCGATCCTCGGCCGGCACCTGGGCGGTGACCCCGAGAGCCTGCCCGCGCGGCAGCACGGTCACCTTCTCGAGGGGGTCGGCATGGGGCAGCAGGTAGGCCAGCAGGGCATGCCCGGACTCGTGATAGGCGACCCGGTGGCGCTCGTCCTCGGACAGGGCGACGTCCTTGGCCTCGCCCAGCAGCACACGGTCACGGGCATTCGAGAAACAGGCCCAGTCGACGATCTCCAGTTCCCGGCGCCCGGCCAGCAGTGCCGCCTCATTGGCCAGGTTGGCCAGGTCCGCCCCGGAGAAGCCGGTGGTGATGGCGGCCAGCCGCGCCAGGTCGACGTCGTCGGCCAGCGGGATGTCGCGGGTATGGACCTTGAGGATCGCCTCCCGAGCCTGGCGATGGGGCATCTCCAGGACGATCTTGCGATCGAAGCGCCCCGGGCGCAGCAGGGCGGGGTCGAGCACATCGGGACGGTTGGTGGCGGAGAGCACCACCACCGAATGGTGCGGCTCGAAGCCGTCCATCTCGGCGAGGATCTGGTTGAGGGTCTGCTCGCGCTCGTCGTGGCCCCCCCCCATGCCGGTACCCCGGGCGCGGCCGATCGAGTCCAGCTCGTCGATGAAGATCACCGACGGGGCCTGCTCCTTGGCCTTCTTGAAGAGGTCGCGGACCCGCGCGGCACCCACCCCCACGAACATCTCGATAAACTCGGAGCCGCTGATGCTGAAGAAGGGCACCCCGGCCTCGCCGGCCACGGCCTTGGCCATCAGGGTCTTGCCGGTCCCCGGCGGGCCCATCATCAGGAGCCCGTGGGGCACCTTGGCGCCCAGGGCCCGATAGCGCTCGGGCTGCTTGAGGAAATCCACCACCTCGAAGATGTCGCGCTTGGCGTTCTCCGAGCCGGCCACGTCCTCCATGCGCACCTCGCTCTCCTCGGCCCTGAACTGGTGCGCCCGGGACTGGCCGATGCCGAAGGGCCCCCCACCCGACATCAGGCGCTGCTGCATGCGGTTCCAGAACCAGAACAGCAGGGCCAGCAGCAGGATCCAGGGCACCACCAGCATCAGCATGCGCTGCCACCAGGAGACCTCGTCCGAGCGGGCGACGATCTCGACCTCGTTGGCCTGGAGGCGATCCAGCAGCTGACGCCCCTCCACGGTCGGCCGGGTAGTGTGGAAGCCCTCGCCGGCATCGAGGTCGCGCTGTGTCCGGGCCCGCTCGGTGAAGGTGCCCTCCACTGACTGGCCCCTCAGGGTGACCGTCTCGACCTGCCCCTGTTCGACCGCCTCGAGGAATTCGGTGTAGGTCATCTCGACCCGTCCCGGCTGTCGCGAGGCCTCCATGAAGTTCGCGACCAACAGGATGGCGATCGCCATCCACAGGAACATCAGCCATTGCTGACGCTGGGGAGAGCCCGGGGGGAGCCTCCCGCCCCCCTTCGGCTGGCGGTCTTGCGGGGATTCGGGAGTGGGGTCCGGTCTCGCCATGCTGGTCTCGTCTGGCCACAGGAGAATGGCGCCGCGGGGGGACATCTCGGCGGAGAGCCCCGTTCCCAGGCGGTGCTTTCCCACAACATAGCTCCTGATGCCCGCCCTCACCGTCTGGCCGGGCAAATCGGCGCTCGGGCGCGCTCCCGCCGTTGCCAGGGGCGGCAGCGCCGCTGCTCGTGACAATAGCGGCGCCGAGGGGAAAGCCACGAGCGCGTTCCTGGGGCACCCTGGACCGCCGAGCGACCCGACGGCAGAGGATGGCGGCCCCGGGTGGGACTAGAGTGGAGAGTCATGACAACCCGCAACCATCATCCCCCCTGGCGGGAGCCGCTGAAGGCCCTTTCCGGCGAGGTGTCCGGCGCCTGCGGCGACCTCGGCACCCTGCTGCCCTATGTAGTGGCCGCCGTGAGCATGGGCGTTCTGGCGCCCACGCCGGTCTTCCTGGGGTTCGCAGCCGGCTACCTGCTGGTCGCGCTGTGCTACCGCCTGCCGGTCGCCGTGCAGCCGATGAAGGCGCTGGGCGCGGTGATCCTCACCGGCGGCCTCAGCGCCAGCGAGACCGCCTGGACGGGGGCCCTGATCGGCCTGGTCCTGCTGCTGCTGGCCGCCACGCCGCGCCTCACCGCCGTGGCCCGCGGCCTGCCCCAGTCGGTGGTCACCGGCCTGCAGGCAGGCCTGGGACTGATGCTGATGAGCATGGCGCTGAGCCTGATGGCCGGTAGCTGGGCCATCGCCATCCCGGTGCTGGGCGTGCTCAGCCTGTCATGGGTCTGGCCACGCGGCCCCTGGGCCCTGCTGGTGGTGCTCGCCGCCCTGCTGCTCGGCACCCCGGGCGAGCCCCTCGGCCAGTCGCTGCCGCCCGGCGGTGCCGGCCTCTCGGCCAGCGCCGTGGCCACCGGGGTGATCGCCCAGCTGCCGCTGACGCTGCTCAACGCCGTGGTGGTGGCCGCGGCGGTGGCCCACTCCCTGTATCCGCAGCGAGGCACGATGGTCAGTCCGCGCCGGCTGGCCGCCTCCAGCGGGCTGCTCAACCTGGCGCTGGCCCCGCTCGGCGCCATGCCGATGTGCCATGGCGCCGGCGGCATCGCCGCCCATCACCGCTTCGGCGCCCGGGGGATCGGGGCCCCTCTGGTGATGGCCGCCGTCTGTGCCCTCGCCGCCCTGCTCGGCCCCGGGGTGATGGCCTGGCTCGCCGCCATTCCCGAACCGGTGATCGGGGCCCTGCTCGCCTACGCCGCCGCCGAGCTGATCCTCGGCCGTCGGCTGTTCGATGCCCGCGCCGACTGCCGCCCGGTGATCGGGGTCACGGCGGTGGCGACCCTGTTCGGGGGGGCCGTGATCGGCCTCGCCGGCGGACTGGCAGCCGAACGTCTGCGCGTGCTGATCCGGCGCAGGCGCCCGCCCCGCCCGGCCGGCGGAGAGAAGTCGCCCTAGCCGATACACGAGGAGACCGCGAAGCCGCTCAGTGCACGCAACGTCATTACCGACGCCGTCCTCGAGGTGCAGGCGGGGCCGCTCAACCGCCACAGCATCGCGTCGATGAACACCATCGATGCCATCGAGGCCCTCGGCATCGCCTCCGCCGACCGGTTCCAGGTGACCGTCGAGGCCTCCGACATGATGCTCGGGGCGGACTGAACCAGCGCCGGTGCGGGCCATCTCCCCTGCCCACAACACGCCTCCCGGGAGGAACCATGTCTGCCTATCCCGATCGCCTGTCGCGACGCCGGCTGCTCGGCGGCCTGCTGGCCCTCGCCGCCGGTGCGGCGCTGCCCGCCTTCCCTGCCCAGGCCCGCGCGGACGGGATCCTGACCCGCGAGGTGCCTGCCACCGGCGAGGCCCTGCCGCTGGTGGGCCTCGGCAGCTGGATCACCTTCAATGTTGGCGACGACCCGCTGCTGCTCGAGGAATGCACGGCGGTGATGGCGGCCTTCTTCGCCGGGGGCGGGCGCATGATCGACTCCTCGCCGATGTACGGCACCTCACAGGCGACCATCGGCCACGGGCTGGCCACCCTGGAGGCCGCCGATCGGGTCTACGCGGCCGACAAGGTCTGGACCTCCAACCCCGCCGAGGGGCCGGCGCAGATCGCGACCTCACGGCGTGACTGGGGGGTGCCGCGCTTCGACCTGCTGCAGGTGCACAACCTGCTGGCCTGGGAGACGAACCTGGCCACCCTGCAGGGCATGAAGGCGGCCGGCGAGCTCCGCCACATCGGCATCACCACCTCCCATGGCCGGCGCCACGACACCCTCGAGCGCATCATGCGCCAGGCCGACATCGATTTCGTGCAGCTCACCTATAACATCGTCGACCGCGAGGCCGAGCAGCGCCTGCTGCCGCTGGCCCGGGAGCGCGGCCTCGGGGTGATCGCCAACCGCCCCTTCCAGCGCAAGCGCCTGATCCGCCGCCTGGCGAGCGAGCCCCTGCCCGGCTGGGCGGCCGAGATCGGCGCCGAGAGCTGGGCGCAGGTGATCCTCAAGTTCATCGTCTCCCATCCCGCGGTGAGCTGCGCGATTCCCGCCACCACCCGGGTCGACCACGTGCGCGAGAACCTGGCCGCGGCCCGAGAGCCACTGCCCGACGCCGCCCTGCGTCGGCGCATGGCCGCGCATGTCCGGGCGCTGTAACAGGGCAGCGGCATGAGCGAGTGGTGGAGCTACCGGCCCGGGGACCTGCTGATGATCTCGCTACGGGTCTACGAGCGCCTCTTCGTGCTGCACAACCAGGCGCTTTGGCCGGGCCAATGGCTCGCCCTGGCCCTCGGCGCCGGCCTGCTGCTCGCGCTGTGGCGCCCCGGCCCCGCGCGTTGGCGCCTGGCGATGGCCGGGCTGGCGGCGGCCTGGGTCTTCGTCGCCTGGGCCTTCCTGTGGCAGCGCTATGCCCCGCTCAACTGGGGCATCCGCTATCTGGTGCCGTTCTTCGGGCTGCAGGCGCTGCTGCTGCTCGCCACGGTCCTGGGCCGAGGCGCACGCTTCTCGACCTCGGCGCGGGGAGCCTCGCGGGGGCTGGGCCTGGGGCTGGTCACCTACGCCGTCTTCGGGCATCCGCTGACCGCCTGGCTGCACGGTCGCGGCCTCGCCGGCGCCGAGGTGATCGGCCTCACCCCCGACCCGCTGGCCATCGCCACCCTCGGCGTGGCGGTGCTGGTACGGCCGGCACGACGCGGCTGGGCGCTGCTGGCGATTCCCGCCCTGTGGTGCCTGACCAGCGCCGTCACCCTGCAGCTGCTGGGAGCATCGGGCGCCTGGCTGCCGCTTGCCGCCGTGGCGATCGCCGTGGCGGCCCGGCTGCTGCCAGCGGGCCGGCCGTAGGCAGGAGCCGGCCACAATCGCCGCCGATGACGCAACGCCGCCTCGCCGGTGGTTCGGGAATGGGTACGCATTGCCCATTGTGTCACTCCCCAACCTGCGGGCGGCCCCGCAAGGCAAGATGTCGGGCGCCCAGCAGTGCCAGCGGTACCGTGCACAGCGGAATCATCAAGGCGTTGAGTCGTGGCCAGCCCAGGGCGTCGGCGGCGTGGCCGGCCAGTAGCGCGGTGATGGCCACGGTCGAGAACACCAGGAACTCGTTGGCCGCCTGGGTACGGGCCTTCTCGATGGGCCGGTGGGCCTCGGTGAGCAGGCCGGTGGCCGGCAGGAAGGTGAAGTTCCAGCCCAGGCCCAGCAGGATCAAGCCGGTGTAGAAACCCGCCAGGCCGGCATCGATCTGGGCCACCAGGGCGCTGGCGATCAACAGCAGGCAGCCACCGCCGATCATGCGCGAGGCGCCGAACCAGGCAGTCAGCCGGCCGGTAACGAAGGATGGCAGGAACATTGCCACCACATGCCATTGGATGGTGGTGGCCACATGGTCGAACGTGTGGCCGGCTTCGGCCATGGCCAGCGGTGTGGCGGTCATGGCCAGGTTCATCACGCCATAGCCGACCATGGCGCTGACCACCGCCAGCACGAAGATCGGCTGCTTGACGATCTCGGCCAGGGGCCGGCACTCGCCGACCGCATCATCCCGAGGGGGCTCGGGCAGGCGGATGAAGGCCAGCAGCGCCAGGGCACATAGATACAGGACTCCCAGGCCGATGAAGCTCCCCAGATAAGGGGTGTCGGCGAGGGCGTGACTGTGGCGAGCCAGCCAGGGACCGAAGAAGGCCGCCAGTACGCCACCGCCCATGACCATACCGATGGCCCTGTCCCGCCCGCCAGCCGGGGCTGCCTCCACGGCGGCGAAACGATACAGCTGCCCGAAGCCGATGCCGATGCCGATCAGCCAGGTGGCGACCAGGAACAGCGGGAATTGCTGGCTGTGCAGGGCCGCCACGGCGAGCGCGGCACCGGCGAGCCCAAGCAGGTTGCCGAGCACAAAGCCCCGACGACGCCCTAGGCGAGCCATGATCAGCGAGGCCGGGATGGTGGCACACATCAGCCCCAGCCACTGGGTCGCCACCGGGGCGGTGGACCAGGCGGGAGCCGGCGCGAGTTGCGCGCCGATCAGCGGCGACACGGCAATCAGCAGGATATTGCCGCTGACCAGCAGGGCCTGGCAGAGCGACAGCAGGGGGACGGTCAGGCGCATGGCATGTCCTCGAGGGAGGGAGACGTGGAAGGAGGGGGCGTGGTCGCGAAGCGCTGCCGGTAGACCGACGGCGAGACGCCATACTGGCGGTGGAACAGGCGCCGGAGCTGTTCGGCGCTGCCCAGTCGCCATTGCATGGCGAGACGCTCCAGCGGCGGCGCGGGACGGGCGTTCAGCAGGCTCAGGCGCGCCCCCTCCAGGCGCAGGCGCGTCAGGTAGGCACCGGGCGAGGTACCCAGATAGCGGCGGAACAGCCTCGAGAGGTGGCGTGGGGTGACCGACATCTGGGCCGCCATGCTCTCCAGGCTGTGATCGCCGGCGGGGTCGGCATGGAGCCGGCCGACCAGCTCGCGCAACGGACCGGTGGCGCGCTGTTGATGCAGCAGTGCCTCGCTGAACTGCGCCTGACCGCCGGGACGATGCAGGAACATCACCAGTTCCCGGGCAACGCGGCCGGCCAGGGCGGCCCCATGGTCGGCCTCGACCAGCGACAGGGCCAGGTCGATGCCGGCGGTGACCCCAGCGCTGGTATAGCGGCCTCCATCCTCTACGTAGAGGGCATCGGGGATGACGCGGAGGCGCGGATACTGCCGGGCCAGGGTGCTGCAGTGACGCCAGTGGGTGGTGACCCGGCGGCCATCCAGCAATCCCGCTTCCGCCAGCAGGAAGGCACCGCTGCAGATGGCGCCCAGGCGCCTGACATCGGGGGCCAGCTCGCGCAGGCCATCGATATGGTAACGCTGGCGGCATTGGCTGAAGACGCCACTGCCGCCGGCGGCCAGCAGCGTATCCGGTGCCCCCAGTGCCTCCAGGCCTGCCCAATCGAGTTCTGCCATCATCACCAGGCCACCGTTGGTGATCACGCGACCGGGGGAGCGAGCGACCAGGCTCAGTTCGTAAAGTGTCTGGCCCGAGAGTTCGTTGGCACTCGCGAAGACCTGCCAGGGGCCGCAGACATCGAGGACCTGACAGTCGGGGTAGGCGAGCAGCGCCACGCGGCGTGCAGGGGGCAATGCGGACAAGGGGGACATCGGGGCTCCGAGAATCAACGCGACGTCCCCGAGTCTGGAAGACGGGAGCTATGTCCTCAATGACCCATATCCCACCGATAGGGACATCTCAAGGGCGAGAACGGCGAGGCCCAGGGCGGCGAGGCAGGACAAGGGAAGGCCGCCTCGTCGGTGGCTCAGTCGGCGATATCGCCGAAGGGGTCCGGCCCGTTGGCATCCACGCCCAGGGTCCTGGCCATCGCCTCGTCGCTGCGATCCAGGGTGAACTCGACCCACAGGGGAAAGTGGTCACTGACCCGATAGGTCATCTGGAAGGAACTGAGCTCCTGAAAGACGGCGCCCGCGAAATCCACCTTGCCGGCCCGCCCGGTGGGCCGTAGGGACAAGTCGTCGCGGAACCAGGCGATCTGGTCGTAGTGCTTGGGCTCGGTGCCATAGGTGGTGCTCAGCGTGCGCAGGGCCTCGGGCACCCACAGCCCGGTGGCCACGGAGGCATCGAACAGGGGATTGCCCTGGCGCCGGTCGATGTTGAAGTCGCCGAGCACGATCAGGTTCGTCTCCTCGGCGCCGTCCTCCCGGACGCGATCGCGGATCTCCCGGGCCACGAAGTGGGCCAGCCGGCGCAGTTCAGGAAGCCGCGCGACCGGTTCGTCCCCATAGCGGATATGCGCGCTGAGCAGCACGAAGTGCTCGCCGCCCGCCTGGAAGCCCACCAGATAGGGCGTGCGGTCGAACTGCTCCCGGGGATCGCCGTCGGCCGTGGGCGGCAGAACGATCTCGCCGGCCAGCCCCGACGGCGAGATCCGGCGGCTATCGAACAGGTAGGCCTGGCGCTCCTGGCGGCCCTTGTCCCCCGTGGTGACGTCGGTGAGCATCAGGTTCCAGTGCGGGCCCAGGAAGCGTCCTGGAGCACGCGCAGCGCCGTGGTCTGCCGCTTGACCTCCTGCAGGGCCACCACGTCGAAGTGGCGCACGACCTCGGCGATGATGGCGAGGCCGCGCAGGTTGCACTTGGGCGAGCCCGAGGTCTCGGTCCAGTCATCGAACAGGCCGCCGAAGTCCCGGATGTTCCAGGTGCCGACAATGAAGTTGTCGTCGGTGCAGCGGGGCGGCATCCTCGCGGCCGCAAGCCGCCGGCGAAGGCGCACGATGTCCTCGACCACGAAGGCCGGGTATTGCGGATAGATCATCGTAGACCTCGCGACGGTTCATAGGGTGGCGCGTTCGTAGAGGGGGCGGAGATCGCCGCACCACCGGCCATGGTAGCGCGACCGCCAGTGTTCGGATGGGCTCCGCCCCAGGGCGACGACCGCCTGGAGGGGACGCAGGTAGCGCCGCTCGTCCTGCCCCTGGGCGTCCAGGCGGTGGCGTCGCTGGAGGCCGGCCTCGGCCAAGGCCAGGGCGCGCTCCAGGGCCTCGGGGAAGGAATCGGCCGCATAGACGCCCGCGACCGGGATCCGCTCGCTCTCCGTCAGGCCGTAGCGGGGCAGTTCGTGGCGCAGCTGATTGAGGCGGGCGACGTCGCAATCCGCCACCAGGGCCAGGGCGCCTGACAGGGCCTGGCGATCGTAGAGGATGCCGGTCCAGAAGGCCGCCAGCGCCAGGCTGTACTCCAGGCTCAGGGAGTCGTTGCCCCGCAACTCCAGGTGATCCTTCAGGCGCACGTCGTGCATCAGGGTGTTGAGGTGCGCCTTCCAGTCCTGCAGCGTCGGCCGCTCGCCGGGCAGCTCCGACAAGGCCCCGCGCATCATGTCGGGGAAGTGGCGACCGGCGAGGTCGAGGTGCTCGCCGTGGCGCGCCACCGAGTACATCGGCACCGCCAGCGCCCGGTCCACGAACTCGGCGAAGGACAGCGCCGGCGACAACGCCAGCGGGAGGATGCCGCACCGCGCCGAGTCGGTATGCAGCCAGACGTAATTGCGATAGGAGGTCAGGGTGCTGTCGCGGCCATCGGCGAAGGGCGAATTGGCCAGGGCCACCATGACCAGCGGCTGCAGCGCCATGGCCACCCGGAACTTGGCGCGCATGTCCTCCTCGCTGCAGAAGTCGACATTGAGTTGGAAGGCGCAGGTGCGGGTCATCATGTCCTTGCCGTGCACCCCGACCCGGGGCATGTAGGCGCGCATGATCCGGTAGCGGCTCTTGGGCACCCAGCCCATCTCCCTACGGGTCCACTCCGGCGCGAAGCCCAGGGCCATGACTCCCAGCCCCATCGCCTCGGCGATCTCCGCCAGCTCGCGACGGTAGCCCAGCAGTTCCGCCTGCACGCCATGCAGGTCCGCCCAGGGCGCCCCGGACAGCTCCAGCTGTCCGGCCGGCTCCAGGGTGATGGCAGCCTCGCCGCGGTTCAGGCCGACGAGTCGCTCCCCCTCCCAGCTCGGCCACCAGCCGAAGCGCTGGAAGGCCTCGAGCACAGCCCGTATGCCGTGCCACCCCGCATAGGGCAAGGGCCGGTGGTCCGCCCGGGTGAACAGGAAGACCTCGTGCTCGACGCCGATCAGGCACCGGTCAACGGCCTTGCAGTGCGCGGCCAGGTCATCGCAGAGCTGACGAGCCTCGGTGATCTCCGCCATGTCGTGACCTCCTCGGCTCTCAGATACGCCAGCCCGGGCATCGGAAACCGGCGGGTCCCGCATGACGAGGGGCTATCCGGGCCCCCCTGCCCGGGCGCCGTCGGGCCCTCCTGGGCCATCGCCTCGCTGCCCTTCCGTGAACCGCCTAGGGGGGGCGACACGGAACGGAGCAACGAGATTGACCGAAAGCCCGCGATTCGCCGTAGATCGGCGTCGAGTCCGACGGGCTCCTGGATGTGCACATCTAGAGCACGCCTTTCGCCCAGCCGTAGACGGCGCCCATCACCGCGCCGAACACCACATGGGCGAGCAGCATGGACAGCGGCGCCACCAGCCCGAAGCCCAGGCCGAACAGGCCGGACCCCGCCAGGGGGAAGACCGTGATCATCACCACCAGCCAGCTGGCCACCCCGAACTCCAGGCCCCGCCGCGTGGGGGTGCGGCCCGGCAGGTAGGGCACCACCAGCGCGAACAGCAGGCCCCATATCAGGGTACCCACCACGAAGTGGATGCCCCAGGCCAGCATGTGGCTGTCCGGCGTGCCGAGCAGGTCCTGGGCGGCCAGATTCATGACCTCGATGGGGTCGTACCAGGGCATGATTCCCGCCGCCAGACGCAGGACCAGGATCATGGAAATGACAAAGGTGGCCACGAACCCGGCCATCAGCCCCCTTACCAGACGCGCACCCATGGCGTAACTCCCGATTGTCGCTGTGACTTCCAGTGTAGGCGCTCAGCCACGCACGACCCCGCAGCTGACCATATCGGCCACCCGCGGGAACGCCAGCCCCTCGTCCCCGCCGGGAGGTCGGCGAAGGGCCGGCGTTCCCACGGCATGGGCGGAGGGGCTGTCTCGAGGGGACGCATCGCCGCTGGCCGCCACCGCCGGCCAAGGCGCGGCTCATTCAAGTGTCGGATACCCCTCGACGAACACCCAGTCGGTCTGCTGCGCCGGGACATGGCAGCCCTTGCAGGTATTCTCGAAGCTCTCGGACACATTCACGTCCGGGGCGTCGGCCTTGAACAGCGCCCAGCCCCAGCCGTTGCCCCAGTGGGGGCCGTCGAACCGTTCCTGGGTGTCCTTGACCATCACGAACCAGACCTGCGGCTCCCCTGCCCACAGCGCCGGTCCGGTGGTCATCTCGGCGGACTCGATGCCGCGAATCTCCTTGATCAGCACGGTGCCATCGGCAAACTCACCGGTGTCCCGATAGGCCTGAGCGGCGCCGGGCTGAGTGTAGACATCGTGAAAGCCGGCGCCTGGGGCATCGGCGTCATCGACCACCCAGGAGCCCAGGTGAACCCAGCTGTCCCGGGCATCCGCTGGAAGTGAGATATTGCCCTCGCTGTCCACGTGATCCCGGAAGGTGGTCGTCGCCAGGTCGGCGCCGAAGACGGGGAAGGCCGCCAGGGTCAGCAGTGCCGCCAGGCCTAAGGCATTGGTCATCGTCATAACCTCGCTCCTCTCGTTCAGATGCCATTTCGATCGCTTCCGATTGACAGTGTAGGGCGATGACTGGACTATTGGACTCCATATATCTCTAAATAGCGTCCAGAGGTCTCGTCATGGACCGGCTCGCCGCCCTGCTCTCCAGCTTCCATCTTGCCGCCAGCGTGTTTAATGCCGGCCCGCTGTGCTACAGCTCGCGCCATCCGGCACAGGCGGGCATGGGCTTCGTGCATATCCTGACCCACGGAAGCGTGCACCTGGGACTGGCGGACGGCACCCAACGGCGGTTCGATGAGCCGGTACTGATCCTGCTGGCCGCCGGCGACGCGCATCGCCTCGAACCGGGTCCCCAAGGCACGGAGACCCTGTGCGGTTCGTTCCGCTTCGGAGCCGGCAATCTGTGTCCGATCTATCGCGCCCTGCCGGCACTGCTGGTGATTCCCCTGGACAGGCTGAGCGGCATGGCCGGTCTGCTGGACCTCATGCAGGCGGAGATGCGGGAGCAGCGCTGCGGCCGGCAGGCGACCCTGGACCGGCTGTGTGAACTGCTGGTGATCCAGTTGCTGCGCTACCTGATGGATGCCGGCGAGGTGGATTCCGGCCTCCTGGCGGGCCTGGCCCACTCCAGGCTGACCAAGGCGCTGATCGCCATGCACGACCGGCCGGCCGCCGACTGGACCCTGCGCGGACTGGCCACCGAGGCCGGCATGTCGCGCGCCCGCTTCGCCAGCGTCTTTCGCGACACCGTCGGCCAGCCCCCCGCAGAGTACCTGGCCCAGTACCGGCTCAGCCTGGCCAAGACCCTGCTGCGTGACGGCTTGCCGCTGGACACCATTGCCGACCGAGTGGGCTACAGCAGCCCCTCAGCCCTGGCCAAGGTATTCCGCCGGCATACCGGGCACTCGCCGCTGGAGTGGCGAAGCGCCGACGCCGAGGCGTCGCCCTCCGGGCAGGAGACGAGAGGCGCTGACCGAGACATCCCGGACTGACGGGTTATCCCCTCGATTCGTGCAGGATAGGTACCCAGCAGTGAGCGCACATAGGGGGGCAGGGCCGGCGCCTTGGGGGTGCTGGGCCCGGCCACGTTGAGCGTGGCGATGTCGTGCTCGGCGATGAAGCGGGCGAACAGCGTGACCGGATAGCGTTCGGGAATCGGGCCGTCCTCGGCCCGGCGGTCCGCCGGGCACCAGCCGCCGCAGGGAAAGCCCGCTGCCAGGGCCGCATCCAGAGCGGCGCGGTCCACGCCGCTCTGCCCGCCCGAAATGATGCGCGCCAGGGAGGCGGTCGGCCCGCTCATGCGCGTTGGCCCTCGGCGGCCGCTTGCGCACTCACGCCTTCCGGCTCGGCGATGCGTTCGCCTTCGCTGCGGCCGATCAGCGCGCTGCCGACCAGGTCGCCGGTGACGTTGAGCGCCGTGCAGCCCATGCCGACCAAGGCGTCGATGGCGGTAAGCAACGCCACGGCCTCGATGGGCAGGCCCACCTGCGCGAACACCGTGGCGATCATCACGATGCCGGCGCCGGGCACCCCGGCCGTGCCCACCGAGATCAGCGTGCCCACCGCGACGATCTGCAGCATGCTGGCGAGATCCAGCGGCGCGCCCACCACGTTGGCGGCGAACACCGCCGAGATGGCGATGCGGATCGCCGCCCCGTCCATGTTCAGCGTTGCGCCCAGCGGCAGGCTGAAGCCGTAGAGGCCGCGGGGCAGGCCCAGGCGGCGGGCGGCGTCGAGGGTCAGCGGCAGGGTGCCGGAGCTGCTCTGGGTGGCAAAGGCGGTGGCCATGGGCGTGCGCGCCTCGCGAAAGAGAGCCCGCGCCGGTACCCCGAAGCCCTTGAGCAGGCCGAGATAGACCAGCAGCTGCACGCCCAGCGCCACATAGAGCACCACGACCATGTCGCCCAGCGACAGCAGGGTCGCCATGCCCTGCTCGGCGACGGTGCCGGCGACGATGGCGAAGACCCCGACCGGCACATAGTGCAGGATGCCGCCCATCACCTTGAGGGTGACGGCGTTGAGCGCCTCGATCAGGCTCGCCAGCCGTTCGCCCAGTTCGCCGTGGCTCTCGGACTGGCGCAGCCGGGCCACGGCGAGGCCGAACACCAGGGCGGTGAAGATGATGCCGAGCAGGTCCTGCTCGGCGAAGGCGCCGACGAGGTTGGTCGGCACGATGCCGAGCACCACCGAGAGAAGCCCCGGGTTCTCGGGCACCGACATCGAGGCGGCGCCCGCAAGCGACATGCCCTCCCCCGGCGACAGCAGGGTCGCGACCGTGAGGCCAACGACGATCGCCAGCGCCGAGGTGGCCAGGTAATAGAGGAACACCTTGCGGCCGATCCGCCCCAGGCTGCCGGCGCGGCCCTGATTGAGCCCCGACATCAGGGTGAACAGCACGATGGGCAGGATGATGAACTTGAGCAGCCGCATCAGCAGCTCGCCCAGCGGGGCCAGCCCTTCGGCGACGGCGGGCCCGCCGACCAGGCCAACCGCTACGCCCAGCAACAGGGCAAGGCTCACCCGCAGGATCAGCGAGGCATCGCGATAGCCGCGCCACAGGGACATCAAGGGAGTGGACATGGGGACCTCTTCAAGACGGACAAGCGCCGCGGGCCTGGGGGCCGCGGCGCTTCTTGTGCAACGACCGGACCTATGACGACAGCACGTCCTGGGTCCTGTGCTCGAAGTCGCTGGTGTCGTGGCGCTCGTGGAGCTGCATGGCCGGGTCGCCGAAGGTGCGGTTGACCATGCGCCCGCGCTGCACCGCCGGGCGGGCGTCGATCTCCTTGGCCCAGCGCAGCACATGCTCGTACTGGTGCACCTGCAGGAACTCGGCGGCGTCGTAGAGCCGGCCCAGCACCAGCTGACCGTACCAGGGCCAGGCGGCCATGTCGGCGATGGTGTAGGTGTCGCCGGCGAGGTAGCGCGTCTCGGCCAGGCGGTGGTTCAGCACGTCGAGCTGGCGCTTGGCCTCCATGGCGTAGCGGTTGATGGGGTACTCCAGCTTCTCCGGCGCATAGGTGTAGAAGTGGCCAAAGCCGCCGCCCAGGAAGGGCGCGCTGCCCATCTGCCAGAACAGCCAGTTGAGGGTCTCGGTGCGCCCGGCGAGGCTGCCCGGCAGGAATTCCTCGAAGCGCTCGGCCAGGTAGAGCAGGATCGAGCCGGACTCGAACACCCGGATCGGCTCGGCGGGGCCATGGTCGACCAGCGCCGGGATCTTGGAGTTGGGGTTGATCGCCACGAAGCCGCTGCCGAACTGGTCGCCCTCGCCGATGCGGATCAGCCAGGCGTCGTACTCGGCATCCTGGTAGCCCAGCGCCAGCAGCTCCTCGAGCATCACCGTGACCTTGACGCCGTTGGGGGTGCCCATGGAATAGAGCTGGAAGGAATGCTTGCCCACCGGCAGTGCCTGCTCGTGGGTGGGCCCGGCGACGGGCCGGTTGATGCTGGAGAAAGTGCCGCTGCTGGCCTTCTCCCAGGTCCAGACCTTCGGCGGAGTGTAGTCGTTGCCTTGGCTCATGGGGGGCTCCTCGATAGCGAATCCGATGGCTAGGGCCCTAGATGGGGGCATGTTAGCCTGCTATCAACCTTTGACAGGCTATCGCCTGGTTAGGTTTCCTCTTCGAGCCGGGACCATGGTCGCCCAGAGGACCAGGCTCCCGAGACCCTCCCCGGCAAGTCACGGTCCCTTGGCGCCGCTGCTAGGCGATGCCGTCGCGATAGCCATCTCCGATGAACTCGATCGGACAGAACCCATGGCCAAAGGGGTCGGAGAACGTGATGCATTTCGAGCCTCGCCATTCGATGCATTCGCTTTCCTGTACCGCGCCACAGCCGAGCACACGATTGAGTGCCTCGCCAGCCGCACCTCACTTCCGGCGAGCTGATAGTGCCCGACATCGTGATGCCTCCGCGTAGCGGGGACCTGGCCGTGGAAGCATGCCGGTCAGGGGCAGAGCCAGGTGGTGTCGAGAAATAAAGAACACGAAAGTCTTTGACCCACGCTGCCGGGCGTGACACCGTGGTGCCAGTTGGTTGGCAAGCAGCATGGTTTCAGCAGCATTCGAATCCTTTCGATCGCCTGTAATTGTATTTCTTGTTTTACCCGCTACTCATCTGGGTGACGCCAGGAACTTTGCAAGGCGCTAAGCGCGAGAGGATTTTTCATGACGACTGGTACCGTCAAGTGGTTCAACGATTCCAAGGGTTTCGGCTTCATTTCTCCTGCCGATGGCGGTGATGATGTGTTCGCTCATTTCTCCGAAATTCAGGCTGAAGGCTTCAAGTCCCTGCAGGAAGGCCAAAGCGTCTCTTTTGACGTGACTCAGGGCAAGAAAGGCCTCCAGGCTTCGAACATCAAGTCGCTCGCCTGATCTCACGGATCACGAGCGCTCTCGAACCTCACTGGTTCGATGATTAGGGCCCGCTTAGCGGGCCCTGATTCGTTATATGCCAGCTCGACGGTGCCGGCAAGCGGTCGTCATGGATACCCGTGTGAGGCACCGCGGAAGCTCCAACCTGCCTGTCGACAGCGCCCATGACGCACGGCAGATCGCCTGTCCGGGTTTCCGCGTGCGCCCCTGGCATAGCCCCCTTCCTTCCCCGCCACCGGCGGAACCCGCACGAGACTACCGGGCTTACGCCAATGCCGCCCGGATCCGGGTTGCCGCCGCGGCCAGTTCGTCGGCCCCTGCCTGGGGCAGCCCCTCCACCCGGATGTCCTGCATCGCCTCCAGGGGCACCAGGTGGAGATGCACATGGGGCACCTCCAGCCCGACCACCAGCAGCCCCACCCGCTGGCAGGGGAAGGCGCGCTTGAGCGCCTTGGCCAGCCGCTGGGAGACGGCCATGAGATGGGCGGCGAGCTCCGGCGGCAGGTCGTCCCAGTGATCGATCTCCAGGCGCGGGATCACCAGCACATGGCCGGGCTTCATGGGGTTGAGGGTCATGATCGCCACGCACTGCTCGTCTTCCCAGACGAAATGGCCCGGCAGTTCCTGATTGATGATGCGGGTGAAGATGCTTGCCATGCCGAGAGACTCCTTTCAGAAGGCGGCCACTGCCATGAGGGGCCGTGAGCGAGGCCACAGAGGCCGGCATCACGGCAGCCTGTCACTCCTTGCACGTAACATGAGTGCCACGCACAGCATAAAGGCGGGAGCCGTGATTGCCCACGGCAGCCCCAGCAGCAACAGGGCCGGGGAAAAGGTCGGGTGGAAATAGACGATACCAATCAAGGGCGTCACAAGGGCGTGGGCGATCAGCGAGCGTCTCGCCCAGCACTCGACGCCGCCTTTCCCCAGGGAGAGGGCGGCACACAGGGCGGCGAGGCCCATGGCGATATAGCCTACGGCGTCGAAGCTCCAGAACAGGGAGTGAGGGGTCTGCTCGAGGACACGAACCGCCTCAACCCGACCCGCCAGCTTGGCCGGAATGACGGTGGCGAGCTGGACGACGTAGTTCGCGGTGACGAACACCGCATACAGGGTGGTGAGGATGACCGCGGCATGGGTCCAGAATCGCCGAGGACCGTGCGTGAGGTAATGCAGGGACAGCATCATCAGGATGAGCGGCAGCACGATGCACAGGGAGGTCCCGTAGATGAGAACCTCATCGAGCGGGAAGGTCAGCAGGCCCAGCAACTGCAGGATCTGGACGACATCGTAGGCAATGGCCGAGGCACAGGCAGCCAGGCCCGACCAGTAACCGATCCTGCCAATGGTTGTCGTCACGATGTGCCTCTCCAGCAAGGCTAACCAGATAAGCTCAGTGCTCCGGCTCCACGCCGCATAACGTGCGTCCGCAGAAATGGTGGTGCGACCAATGCCGTTTCCCGCCTACTGATCCCACACCATAGTCGACGGGGCAGCAGGTGAGGCGTGCACGTCGCCCATTGCTGGATAGCCCATGGCGCAAGCCCCCATCCGCTTGCCGAGGGGCATCTATCTGGCGGCCCGCTGCCAGGCGCGGCGCGCCTCACGGCCGAGGCCCCTGGGCAGGACGAGGCGCGAGGCCCCGAGGTAGGCGAGAAACGCCCGGGCGGCCTGCTCGAGCGCCTCGGCCAGGCCCTCGGGCAGCCTGGCCGGCAGGATGTCAGGCTCCCAGTGCCAGGCGAGCAGGGTCAGGGTGCCTTGCTGGCACTTGGCGTCGAAGCGGGCCACGAAGCGCTCGCCCCAGAACACCGGGACCACGTAGTACCCCCAGCGACGCTGGGCCTGGGGCTTGTAGACCTCCCAGACGTAGTCGAAGGCGAACAGCCGGGTGACGCCGCCACGGTCCCATATCAGCGGATCCAGCGGGGCGAGAAAGCGCACGTCCCGCGCCGGGGAGGAAATCGGGTCAGGCGCCGCCTCCAGCACCGCGAGGGCCTCGGGCGTCGTCCAGTAGACGGTGCCGTCGACGTCGAGCTCGATCAGGGCGCCCCGGGTGATGGCCCGGGCGGCGATACGATCCCGCTCCGCGCGCGAGCACGGCAGCGACCAGACGGCGCCATCGGCCGAGGGGCGCAGCAGGCCGGCGGCCTGCACGCGCCGGATTACCAGCCGTTGCAGGGCCTCGTCGTCCGTGACGCCCGGCACGCTCGCGCCCTGAGGGAGCACCCGCTTGGGCAGGTCGTAGGCATGGCGACCGCCCACGCGATGGTGGGTCATCAGGCGCCCGGCGTCCCATAGCGCCTTGAGCAGGTGCCGCGAGCGCTTGGGGCCATACCAGCTGCCGCGCAAGGCGGGATCGGCCCGCTGGTCGCCGAGTTCGAGGCTGGTGGCGGGACCATGGCGTTCGACCTGCTCGACCAGGACGCGGGCCTCGGCGGCGTCGACGTCCACGCCCCGCCGCCGCCAGCGCTGGGCGAACCAGCGATGGAACGGCGCCTGGGCCCACCATTCCCCGGGCTGGATCAGGCTGGCCTGCTTGTCCCAGCCATCGACCAGAAGCCGCTGCCCGTAGGCCGCCTCCTGCCAGTCGCCCTGGCGATAGCCGGGCACGCGGGCCTGCAGGACCAGGTCGGGGTTGGTGCCGACCGGCGCCAAGGGATCGAACTCGGAGCCTGTCAACATAGTTGGCACATGAAATGACTTCGGCTCTTTAAAATCCTGATGCCTGTGACATCGGGACCCGCTCGGGATTCAGGTGCACGATTTCTGGCAAGCTGAGGTTTCGG
>NZ_RXNS01000013.1 GCF_003966155.1 Halomonas nitroreducens | reverse complement strand
ATAGCGTGCGGGAACCACCTGATCCCTTGCCGAACTCAGCAGTGAAACCGCTCAGCGCCGATGGTAGTGTGGGGTCTCCCCATGCGAGAGTAGGTCATCGTCAGGCACTTATTTCGAGAAAGCCCCGGTAGCGACAGCTGCCGGGGTTTTTTCATGTTGGGCCGATGGCACCTCCCGGGGGGCCTCCCCATGGAGAGTCCCGGAGCGCCGGCCGCCGGAGCGCCGGCCGCCGGAACGCCGGCCGAATCATCGTCAGGCACTTATTCCGAGACAACCCCGGTAGCGACAGCTGCCGGGGTTTTGTCATGGTGAGTCCATGGCACCGGCCGGGATCTCCTCCTGGACCCGTGCGTCGGGAATGAAGGGGAGCCGTCTTGGCGGGCTCGCAGGGCAAGTCTCGGGGAGGAGGCGCTTCGAGCCGGGGGCGACCTCGGTTACCGTTCGCGAAGCCGGGGGGCTCCGAGCCTGACAGGGGCGTGGTGAGGGGAGAGGGCGGACCTCGCGACGATGCTGCTACGGGCGCGCTGAGCAAGCGCTGGAGCGCCGCATGGCCGGGGCGCCAGGTGGCCGTCACCCGATCCCTGAGACTCGGCTGGCGTCGCTCTGGCGCGTCCTAGGAGCGGCGATGCTCGGATTCCGGGACCTCGGCGCCCCGCCAGCCCGGAGGAGCCGTGTCGCGCGCCGGCGAGACGACCTGCGGGTCTCGGGAGCGGTGCCGCTACGGGGCGCATGACGACCAAAGGGGGATTGCGAATCGCGCCGGGTGCGCCGATTTCCGGGCTTGCGTCTGTTCCGATAGAATATGGCTTTTTCCCGTCTGGGGCATGCGCATGACCATCGGTGACCTGATCCGCCTTCTGAGTGATGGCGAGTTCCATTCCGGCGAGCAGCTGGGCGAGCGTCTGGGCGTGTCGCGCGCCGCGGTGTGGAAACAGCTGCGCAAGCTCGAGGCCCTGGGCATCCCCATGGAGGCGGTCAAGGGGCAGGGCTACCGGCTGGCCGAGCCTCTGGAGCTGCTGGACGGTGGCGTCATCGTGGCCGGCCTGTCCCGGGACGTGCGCCAGCACCTGACTCGGCTGTTCGTCGAGGAGACGTTGCCATCGAGCAACCAGTTTCTGCGCGAGCGTTTTGCCCACGGAGCCGGGCATGGCGAGGTCTGCCTGGTGGAGCAACAGAGTGCTGGCAAGGGGCGGCGGGGGCGCACCTGGGTGACCCCCTGGGGGCGGACCCTGATGCTCTCGGTGGGGTGGCGCTTCGAGTCCGGCGTGGCGGCCCTGGAGGGACTCAGCCTGGCGGTCGGTGTGGCGCTGGCCCGGGTATTGGAGAGTCACGGCGTCAGGCCGCGACTCAAGTGGCCCAATGACGTCCTGCTCGAGAGGGCGGACGGTCAGCTGGGCAAGCTGGCAGGCATTCTGGTGGAGATGAGCGGGGATGCCGCCGGCCCCTGCGAGGTGGTGGTCGGCATGGGGATCAATGTCGATCTTCCCGGGGCCTTTCGCGAGACCATCGAGCAGCCGGTGGGTGCGGTTCACGACCAGGCGCCGGGGCTCTCCCGCAACCGCCTGGCCATCGAGCTGCTGGAGCTGCTGATGCCGCTGCTGGCCGCCTTCGAGCAGCAGGGGTTCGCGGCCTGGCAGGAGGAGTGGAATCGCCGGCACGCCTTCGCCGGGCGAGAGGTGGACGTGATTCGCGGCGAGCGCCGCGAGTCGGCGGTCGCCGAATCCGTGGATGCCTCGGGCAATCTCTGGGTGCAACGAGCCGAGGGGCGCGAGCGGCTCGCCGGAGGCGAGATCAGTATACGGGGGCATGGATGATCCTGGATCTCGACATCGGTAACACCCTGTCGAAGTGGCGCCTCAAGGATGCGGACAGCAGCGAGATCCGCTCGCGCGGCGCGGTCTGGACCCGTGAGGAGTGGCGTCCCGGAGCGGATATCCCCGACCTCGACGTGGTCGAGGCGGTGCGCATCTCCAGCGTGGCTCGTCAGGCCGTGCTGGCCCAGACGGTGGCCCTGCTGCAGAATCGGGTGGGCGGGGTGCACGTGGCCCGCTCGCGCCCGGAGGCCCTCGGGGTGACCAACGGCTACCGGGAGCCCGAGCGGCTGGGAGTGGATCGCTGGATGGGGGTTCTGGCGGGCTATCAGCTCGCCGGCGGCTGCTGCAGCGTGGACTGCGGCAGCGCCATCACCGTGGATTTCGTGCTGCCCGGTGGGCGGCACCTGGGCGGCTATATCCTGCCGGGCCTGCGCCTGATGAAGGAGAGCCTCAAGCTCGGTACGCGCAATGTGGCCATCGACCCCGACAGCGAGGCCGACGAGTTGCTGGCCCCCGGCACGCGGACCGTGGAGGCGGTCAATCACGGCATCTACATGGCCGCAGTGAGTGCCGTGAACCGGATCTACAGCGAGGTCTGCGACCGCGAGAACGTGCCCCTGCCGGTGCTGCTCACTGGCGGTGACGCCCGGGTGGTCTCGCGGGGCATCCAGGTGCCCCATGCGGTCTGGCCGGACATGGTCTATGGGGGGCTGGAGGCCAGCTTCCCGCTGACCGCCGCCGAGCGAGCCGGGCGCATGGCCGGGGCGCCGCTGGTGCCGCGGCCGGTGTCGCTGGAAAAAATCCGCGCCGGCCTTGCATTCTCCATGCTGCTTTGACACAATGCGCCGCGTTCCGGAGAGGCGGGTCCGTTCGACGGTCGTGCCCGGTCAGGAAGATTGAGAAAACAATCACTTGACACCGAGAGCTGAGGCGGTAAAATGCACCGCCAGTTGGAGGGGTTCCCGAGTGGCCAAAGGGAGCAGACTGTAAATCTGCCGCGAAAGCTTCGAAGGTTCGAATCCTTCCCCCTCCACCAGATTTCGCCGCCCTCGCCAGGTGCGGAGGTGGAAAAAAGAGTGGGCAGGCGGGCATAGTTCAATGGTAGAACCTCAGCCTTCCAAGCTGATGATGCGGGTTCGATTCCCGCTGCCCGCTCCAGGTTTGCGGCATGTGGTGCCGAGCAGTAGCGCTCATGTAGCTCAGGGGTAGAGCACACCCTTGGTAAGGGTGAGGTCGACGGTTCAAATCCGTCCATGAGCTCCACATCGAAAAGGCGAGCCGAGGCTCGCCTTTTCTCTTTCTTCCCGGCGCGGCTGGATGTCGGAGAAGGGGTTGCCAGGCAAAGCGGCTTCCGCTATGATGGCGCCCGCTGTCGCTCAGGTCGCTTGCAAAGGGCGGTCGCGGAAGCAGATACAGGCCAGTAGCTCAATTGGCAGAGCAGCGGTCTCCAAAACCGCAGGTTGGGGGTTCGATTCCCTCCTGGCCTGCCAGTCTTCCCCAGGCTGGCGAGATCTCATATACTTTCATGTTTCGATTGCCGCACCCTGAGGAGTCTCGTTTTCATGAAACATAACGCCGAGGTGCAGGAGACGCGCCACGACGGGCTCAAGTGGGCGGTTGTCGTCACTCTGCTGGTTCTTGCCGTCGTCGGCAATACCTATTTTGCCGATCAGGCGCTTCTCTATCGTGTGCTCGGTGTCGTCGCCCTCAGTCTGGTGGCGGCGCTGGTGGCGTTGACCACCACGAAGGGGCGTGAGCTGGTCGAGCTGGCCCGCAGCGCGAAGAAGGAAATCCAGCGCGTGGTCTGGCCGACCCGTCCCGAGACCGTGCAGACCACCGCCATCGTGCTGGTGGCCGTGCTGGTGGTGGGGCTGATGCTGTGGCTCATCGACACTCTTCTTGGCTGGGCGATGTCCGGCGTCATTGGTTAGGAGTCTTCATGTCCAAGCGTTGGTACGTCGTTCACGCCTACTCCGGCTTCGAGAAACATGTCATGCGCTCGCTTATCGAGCGCGTGAAGATGTATGGCATGGAGGATCGCTTCGGCGAGATCCTGGTGCCCACCGAAGAAGTCGTCGAGATGCGTGACGGCAAGCGCCGCAAGAGTGAGCGCAAGTTCTATCCCGGCTATGTGCTGGTCGAGATGGAGATGGACGACGAGACCTGGCATCTGGTCAACGAGACCCCGCGAGTGATGGGGTTCATCGGTGGCACCAAGGAGAAGCCGGCCCCCATCACCCAGCGTGAGGCGGATGCCATTCTCAGCCGGGTCAAGGACGGCACCGACAAGCCGCGGCCGAAGACCATGTTCGAGCCAGGCCAGTCCGTGCGCGTCATCGACGGCCCCTTCGCCGACTTCAACGGCGTGGTCGAGGAAGTCAACTACGACAAGAGTCGTCTCCAGGTCAGCGTGCTGATCTTCGGTCGGTCCACGCCGGTCGAGCTGGAGTTTGCCCAGGTCGAGAAGGAATAAGCCCTCTCGTCCGGGCGCGTTTCGTGTCGGTCGCCGAGGCGGCCGCGTAACCCGGGGAGCCGCAAGGCGCTACTACCCATCTGGAGTTCATCATGGCCAAGAAAGTCCAGGCTTACATCAAGCTGCAGGTCGCAGCCGGTAAAGCCAATCCGAGTCCCCCCGTGGGCCCCGCGCTGGGCCAGCACGGCGTCAACATCATGGAGTTCTGCAAGGCGTTCAACGCCGAGACCCAGGACATCGAGCCGGGTCTGCCGACTCCCGTGGTGATCACCGTCTATTCCGACCGCAGCTTCACCTTCGTCACCAAGACCCCGCCCGCGGCGGTCCTGCTGAAGAAGGCCGCTGGCATCAAGTCCGGCTCTGGCGAGCCGAACAAGACCAAGGTCGGTACCGTGACCCGCGAGCAGCTCGAAGAGATCGCCAAGACCAAGGAGCCGGACCTGACGGCTGCCGATCTCGACGCCGCGGTGCGTACCATTGCCGGTAGTGCCCGCAGCATGGGCCTGAACGTGGAGGGCCTCTGATCATGGCTAAGCTCAGCAAGCGCGCGAAGCAGATTCGCGAGAAGGTCGACCCGAACAAGGCGTACTCCCTGGAAGAGGCCGTGGCCCTGCTCTCCGAGCTGTCCGCCGTCAAGTTCAAGGAGTCCGTGGACGTCGCCATCAACCTGGGCGTCGACCCCCGGAAGTCCGACCAGGTCGTGCGTGGCGCCACCGTCATGCCCAATGGTACCGGCAAGGACGTGCGAGTCGCCGTCTTCACCCAGGGTGCCAACGCCGATGCCGCCAAGGAAGCCGGTGCCGACATCGTCGGCATGGATGACCTGGCCGAGCAGGTCAAGAAGGGCCAGCTCGACTTCGACGTGGTCATCGCCTCGCCGGACGCCATGCGCGTCGTCGGCCAACTGGGTCAGATCCTCGGTCCGCGTGGCCTGATGCCCAACCCCAAGGTCGGTACCGTGACCCCGGACGTCGCCACCGCGGTCAAGAACGCCAAGGCCGGCCAGGTGCGCTTCCGTACCGACAAGAACGGCATCATCCACACCACCCTTGGCAAGGTCGATTTCGACGCCGCCGCCATCCAGGGCAACCTGGAGGCGCTGATCGCCGACCTCAAGAAGCTCAAGCCGAGCACCTCCAAGGGCGTGTATTTCAAGAAGGTCTCCCTGTCCACCACCATGGGGCCGGGGCTGACCGTCGACCACTCGGCGTTCGTCTGACGCCGAGCTCGACACCCGAGCAAGAACTTTGCGGTCCCCGTGCACGGTTCGACAAGAGCCGGCGGGGCACCGTCAAAGACCGCAGGTGCCGTCTCGCCGTGCGACGGACGGCTTAATCACCCCTCGCGGGGACCTGCGCAGATGGTGTGGCCGCCAGATTTCTGGTGAGCACCATCACCCAGGACTCCCGGTCCCCGGCCGGGAGAGATGGTAACCACCGGAACTCTCTTGTGAGATTCCGGCACGAAGGAGTGATCACCGTGCCACTAGCACTCGAAGGCAAGAAGGCCATTGTTGCCGAGGTCAGTGAGGCGGCCAAGGATGCTCTCTCCGTCGTCGTAGCCGACTCTCGTGGCGTCGCGGTCAGCAAGATGACCGACCTGCGCAAGCAGGCCCGCGAGAATGGCGTGCAGATCCGTGTTGTGCGCAACACCCTGGCACGCCGCGCCCTGGCAGGCACCCAGTGGGAATGCCTGAACGAAAGCTTCGTGGGTCCGACCCTCCTGGCCTTCTCCACCGAGCATCCGGGCGCTGCCGCCCGCCTGTTCAAGGAGTTCGGTAAGGACGAGAAGAACTTCGAAGTCAAGGCGCTGGCCTACGAAGGCGAGTTCATCCCGGCGAGCGATCTCGATCGCCTGGCGACGCTGCCGACCTACGACGAGGCGATCGCCAAGCTGATGTCCGTCATGAAGGAAGCTTCTGCCGGCAAGCTGGTCCGTACCCTCGCCGCGCTGCGTGATCAGAAGGAAGAGGCCGCCTGAACGGCGAACTCGAGCCCGCAGCGAGAATCGAACATTGAATCAGCGAGTCATCGGTACGCCGAGACTCCCGCAAAGTTAGGAACGTGAAAATGGCACTGACCAAAGAAGACATCATCAACGCCGTCGCTGACATGTCCGTGATGGAAGTCGCCGAGCTGATCGAGGCGATGGAAGAGAAGTTCGGCGTGACCGCCGCGGCTGCCGTCGTGGCCGGCCCGGGTGGCGGTGAAGCCGCCGTCGAGGAAGAGCAGACCGAGTTCGACCTGGTGCTGACCGGCGCCGGCGACAAGAAGGTCAACGTCATCAAGGCCGTCCGCGAGATTACCGGCCTGGGCCTGAAGGAAGCCAAGGGTGCCGTCGACGGCGCGCCGGCGACCATCAAGGAAGCGATGTCCAAGGACGACGCCGAAGCAGCCAAGACCAAGCTGGAAGAAGCCGGCGCGAGCGTGGAGCTCAAGTAATCCTTGTGCCCACGGCTTCACGCGCTGCGTAAGCTTCCACGGCTGGTGGCGGGACACCCGCTGCCGGCCTTTTTCTGTTGTCACTAGCCGGTCGCCCCGCTGGGCCACCGCTAGCCGAATTCCGACGGCGAGTCTCCATGTGGAGGCTTGCCGTCAGCGCCTGACGGAGCCGCGCCCGTCGGGTGGCGCCGACACGCATCGGTCACCCATGGTGAACAAGCTGGGGAATACAGATGGCTTACTCATACACTGAGAAAAAACGCATCCGCAAGGATTTCGGCAAACTGCCCCAAGTGATGGATGTGCCTTACCTGCTGGCCATCCAGCTTGATTCCTACTACGACTTTCTCCAGCAGGATCGCTCACCCGAAGAACGTCTCGAGGTCGGCCTGCACGCCGCCTTCCGCTCGGTCTTCCCGATCGAGAGCTTCTCCGGCAACGCCGCCCTGGAGTACGTCAGTTATCGTTTCGGCACTCCGGCGTTCGACGTCAAGGAGTGCCAGCTGCGTGGCGTCACCTACTCGGCTCCCCTGCGCGTCAAGGTCCGTCTGATCATCTACGACAAGGACTCGTCGAACAAGGCGATCAAGGACATCAAGGAGCAGGAAGTCTACATGGGGGAGATCCCCCTGATGACCGAGAACGGCACCTTCGTCGTCAACGGCACCGAGCGCGTCATCGTCTCCCAGCTGCACCGCTCGCCGGGCGTGTTCTTCGATCACGACAAGGGCAAGAGTCATTCCTCCGGCAAGCTGCTGTACTCCGCTCGGGTGATCCCCTACCGCGGCTCCTGGCTGGACTTCGAGTTCGACCCGAAGGACAACGTCTTCGTGCGCATCGACCGTCGCCGCAAACTGCCGGCGTCCGTGCTGCTGCGCGCGCTGGGCATGAGCACCGAAGAGATCCTTGACGAGTTCTTCGAGACCAGCACTTTCCACATCGAGAAGTCCGGCTTCTCCGTGGAACTGGTGCCGTCGCGCCTGCGCGGCGAGACCGCGACCTTCGACATCAAGGATGGTGACGGCAACGTCATCGTCGAGGAAGGTCGTCGCGTCACCCAGAAGCACATCCGCCAGCTGGAGAAGGCCGGCCTCGAGCGTCTCGAGGTGCCGATGGACTACCTGTTCGGCAAGACCCTGGCCAAGGACCAGATCAACCCCGCCACCGGCGAGCTGATCTGCCCCTGCAACACCGCGATTACCCCGGAGCTGCTGGAAAGCATCGGCCAGGCAGGCATCACCACCCTCGAGACCCTGTATACCAACGATCTCGACTGTGGCCCCTTCATTTCCGACACCCTCAAGCTGGATACCACCGGGTCCCAGCTCGAGGCGCTGGTCGAGATCTACCGCATGATGCGCCCCGGCGAGCCGCCCACCAAGGAAGCCGCCGAGACGCTGTTCAACAACCTGTTCTTCACCGAGGACCGCTACGACCTGTCCGGCGTCGGTCGCATGAAGTTCAACCGCCGCCTGCGTCGCGATAGCGACACCGGGGCCGGCGTGCTCGACCGTCGCGACATCCTCGACGTGCTGGGCGAGCTGATCAGCATCCGTAACGGCTTCGGCGACGTCGACGATATCGACCACCTGGGCAACCGCCGCATCCGCTGCGTCGGCGAGATGGCCGAGAACCAGTTCCGCGTGGGCCTGGTGCGCGTCGAGCGCGCGGTCAAGGAACGCCTGTCCATGGCCGAGAGCGAAGGCCTGATGCCCCAGGACCTGATCAACGCCAAGCCGGTGGCGGCCGCGGTCAAGGAGTTCTTCGGCTCCAGCCAGCTGTCCCAGTTCATGGACCAGAACAACCCGCTGTCCGAGGTGACGCACAAGCGCCGCGTCTCCGCCCTCGGCCCGGGCGGCCTGACCCGCGAGCGGGCCGGCTTCGAGGTGCGTGACGTCCACGCCACCCACTACGGCCGCCTGTGCCCGATCGAGACCCCGGAAGGGCCCAACATCGGCCTGATCAACTCGCTGGCTACCTACAGCCACACCAACAGCTACGGCTTCCTCGAGACGCCGTACCGCAAGGTCGTGGACAGCCAGGTGACCGACGACGTGGTGCACCTCTCGGCCATCGAGGAGGGCGACTTCGTCATCGCCCAGGCCTCCGCCACCGTCAACGAGGGCGGTAAGCTGGTCGACGACCTGGTGCAGGTTCGCCACAAGGGCGAGACCACCTTCATGCGTCCCGAGCAGGTGACGCTGATGGACGTGTCGCCGCGCCAGGTGGTGTCCGTGGCCGCGGCGCTGATCCCCTTCCTCGAGCACGATGACGCCAACCGTGCCCTGATGGGGGCGAACATGCAGCGTCAGGCCGTGCCGACCCTGCGTGCCGAGAAGCCCCTGGTGGGCACCGGCATGGAGCGCTTCGTGGCCCGCGACTCCGGCGTCTGCGCCGTGGCCCGGCGTGGCGGGGTGATCGACTCGGTCGACGCCAAGCGCATCGTGGTGCGGGTCAACGAGGACGAGATCATCGGCGGCGAAGCCGGTGTCGATATCTACAACCTGACCAAGTACCTGCGCTCCAACCAGAACACCTGCCAGAACCAGCGCCCGATCGTGCGCCCGGGTGATGGTGTGGCTCGAGGCGACATCCTGGCCGACGGCCCGTCCGTCGACATGGGCGACCTGGCGCTGGGCCAGAACATGCGCATCGCCTTCATGCCGTGGAACGGCTTCAACTTCGAGGACTCCATCCTGCTCTCCGAGCGGGCGGTCCAGGAAGACCGGTTCACCACCATCCACATCCAGGAACTGACCTGCGTCTCCCGCGACACCAAGCTGGGCGCCGAGGAGATCACCTCGGACATCCCCAATGTCGGCGAGTCGGCGCTGTCAAAGCTGGACGAGGCGGGCGTGGTCTATATCGGCGCGGAAGTCGGTGCCGGCGATATCCTGGTCGGCAAGGTCACCCCCAAGGGCGAGACCCAGCTGACTCCGGAGGAGAAGCTGCTGCGCGCGATCTTCGGCGAGAAGGCCTCCGACGTGAAGGACACCTCGCTGCGCGCTCCGACCGGCATGAAGGGCACCGTCATCGACGTCCAGGTGTTCACCCGTGATGGCGTGGAGAAGGACTCGCGAGCGCTGTCCATCGAGCAGATGCAGCTCGACGAGGTGCGCAAGGACCTCCAGGAGACCTACCGCATCGCCGAGGACGCGACCTTCGTGCGTCTGCAGCGCACCCTCGCCGGCCAGGCCGTCAATGGCGGGCCCAAGCTCAAGAAGGGCGACGTGCTCACCGACGAGTACCTCGAGGAGCTGCCGCGCCAGCAGTGGTTCAAGCTACGCATGCAGGACGAGTCGCTCAACGAACTGCTGGCCCAGGCCGACGAGCAACTGGAGAACCGTCGCAAGGAGATGGACGAGCGCTTCGAGGACAAGAAGCGCAAGCTCACCCAGGGTGACGACCTGGCGCCGGGCGTGCTGAAGATCGTCAAGGTCTACCTGGCGATCAAGCGCCGCCTGCAGCCGGGCGACAAGATGGCCGGCCGCCACGGCAACAAGGGTGTCATCTCGGCGATCATGCCGATCGAGGACATGCCCTTCGACGACAATGGCGAGCCCATCGACGTGGTGCTGAACCCGCTGGGCGTGCCGTCGCGGATGAACGTCGGCCAGATCCTCGAGACCCACCTCGGCATGGCTGCCCGCGGCCTCGGAGTGAAGATCGAGCACATGCTGCGCGACGCCCGCGAGCAGCAGGTCGGCAAGATCCGCGAGTTCCTGGGCCAGGTCTACAATACCGACTCGAGCATCCGGGTCGAGGACCTCGACTCGCTCACCGACGACGAGGTCATCGCGCTCGCGAAGAACCTCAAGGCGGGCGTGCCCATGGCCACGGCGGTGTTCGACGGTGCCCGCGAGCACGAGATCAAGCACCTGCTGAGCCTGGCCGACCTGCCGGACTCCGGTCAGATGACCCTCTATGACGGACGTACCGGTGACGCCTTCGACCGCCCGGTCACCGTGGGTTACATGTACATGCTGAAGCTCAACCACCTGGTGGACGACAAGATGCACGCACGTTCCACGGGCTCCTACTCGCTGGTCACCCAGCAGCCGCTGGGCGGCAAGGCCCAGTTCGGTGGTCAGCGCTTCGGGGAAATGGAGGTCTGGGCCCTGGAAGCCTATGGCGCGGCCTACACCCTCCAGGAGATGCTCACCGTCAAGTCCGACGACGTGGAGGGTCGCACCAAGATGTACAAGAGCATCGTGGACGGCGACCACACCATGCAGGCGGGCATGCCGGAGTCCTTCAACGTGCTGGTGAAGGAAATCCGCTCGCTGGGCATCGATATCGAACTGGAGAGCTGAGGCTGCCGCGACGGCGCTTCACAGAATGACGGTCCGCGGGGGCGAAGCCGCCCCCGCCCATGACAACTCCGCAGCGGAGCCGACCCCATGAAAGATTTGGTGAAAGTCCTCAAATCGCAGTCTCAGTCCGACGAGTTCGACGCGATCAAGATTACCCTGGCGTCGCCGGACATGATTCGCAGCTGGTCCTTCGGCGAGGTCAAGAAGCCCGAGACCATCAACTACCGGACCTTCAAGCCGGAGCGCGACGGCCTGTTCTGCGCCAAGATCTTCGGCCCGGTAAAGGACTACGAGTGCCTGTGCGGCAAGTACAAGCGCATGAAGCACCGCGGCATCATCTGCGAGAAGTGCGGTGTGGAGGTCACCAAGGCCGCCGTGCGCCGCGAGCGGATGGGGCACATCGAACTGGCCAGCCCGGTCGCCCACATCTGGTTCCTCAAGTCGCTGCCGTCGCGCATCGGCATGTTCCTGGACATGACCCTGCGCGACATCGAGCGGGTGCTCTACTTCGAGAGCTTCATGGTCGTCGACCCGGGCATGACCACCCTCGAGCGTGGCCAGCTGCTCAACGACGAGCAGTACTTCGAGGCCCTCGAGGAGTTCGGTGACGACTTCGACGCCCGCATGGGCGCCGAGGCCGTCCAGGCCATGCTCAAGGACATCGATCTCGAGGAGGAGATCGAGCGGCTGCGCGAGGAGATCCCGCAGACCAACTCCGAGACCAAGATCAAGAAGCTGTCCAAGCGCCTCAAGCTGCTCGAGGCCTTCCAGGGCTCGGGCAACGACCCGGCCTGGATGGTCATGGAAGTGCTGCCCGTGCTGCCGCCGGACCTGCGTCCGCTGGTGCCGCTGGACGGCGGCCGCTTCGCGACCTCGGATCTCAACGATCTGTACCGTCGCGTGATCAACCGCAACAACCGCCTCAAGCGGCTGCTCGACCTCAACGCGCCGGACATCATCGTGCGCAACGAGAAGCGCATGCTGCAGGAGGCCGTCGACGCCCTGCTCGACAACGGTCGCCGCGGCCGGGCCATCACCGGCTCCAACAAGCGGCCGCTGAAGTCGCTCGCCGACATGATCAAGGGCAAGCAGGGCCGCTTCCGCCAGAACCTGCTGGGCAAGCGCGTCGACTACTCAGGCCGTTCGGTGATCACCGTGGGCCCGACCTTGCGCCTGCACCAGTGTGGCCTGCCGAAGAAGATGGCGCTCGAGCTGTTCAAGCCGTTCATCTACTCCAAGCTGCAGTCGCTGGGGCATGCCTCCACCATCAAGGCCGCCAAGAAGATGGTCGAGCGCGAGCTGCCCGAGGTCTGGGACATCCTCGCCGACGTCATCCGCGAGCACCCGGTGCTGCTGAACCGCGCCCCGACCCTGCACCGCCTGGGTATCCAGGCCTTCGAGCCACTGCTGATCGAGGGCAAGGCTATCCAGCTGCACCCGTTGGTGTGTGCCGCCTACAACGCCGACTTCGACGGTGACCAGATGGCGGTTCACGTGCCGCTGACCCTGGAGGCCCAGCTCGAGGCCCGGGCGCTGATGATGGCCACCAACAACGTGCTGTCACCGGCCAACGGCGAGCCGATCATCGTGCCGTCCCAGGACGTGGTGCTGGGGCTGTACTACATGACCCGCGAGAAGATCAACGCCAAGGGCGAGGGCATGGTGTTCGCTGACCTCAACGAGGTCGAGCGCGCCTTCGGGACCCAGAGCGTGGCGCTGCATGCCCGCGTCAAGGTCCGCCTCGACGAGGTGACGGTGGACGAGGAGAGCGGCGAGCATAGCCACAGCCGCACGATCTACGACACCACCGTGGGGCGCGCGCTGCTGTTCCGCATCCTGCCGGATGGCGTGCCCTTCGAGCTGATCGACCAGCCGATGAAGAAGAAGGCCATCTCCAAGCTGATCAACGAGGTGTACCGCCGCGCCGGCCTCAAGCCGGCGGTGATCTTCGCCGACCAGCTGATGTACACCGGCTTCCGCATGGCCACCTGGTCAGGCGCCTCCATCGGCGTCAACGACTTCGTCATCCCGGATGCCAAGGCCGAAATCGTCGATGCGGCGGAGGAAGAGGTCAAGGAAATCGAGGACCAGTTCTCCTCGGGCCTCGTAACCGCAGGCGAGAAGTACAACAAGGTCATCGACATCTGGGCGCGGGCCAACGACCAGGTCGCCAAGGCGATGATGGCCGGCATCTCCAAGGAGAGCGTGGTCGATCGCGAGGGCAACGAGGTCGAGCAGGACTCTTTCAACAGCGTCTTCATCATGGCCGACTCCGGTGCCCGGGGTAGTGCCGCCCAGATCCGCCAGCTGGCGGGCATGCGCGGCCTGATGGCCAAGCCGGATGGCTCGATCATCGAGACCCCGATCGTCGCCAACTTCCGTGAAGGCCTGAACGTCCTGCAGTACTTCATCTCGACCCACGGCGCCCGTAAGGGGCTGGCGGACACCGCGCTGAAGACGGCCAACTCCGGTTACCTGACCCGTCGCCTGGTCGACGTGGCCCAGGACATGGTCATCACCGAGGCTGACTGCGGCACCGAGAAGGGCCTGACCCTGCACCCGGTCATCGAGGGCGGCGACATCATCGTCTCCCTGGCGCAACGGGTGCTGGGCCGCGTGGTCGCCCAGGACGTCATCGACCCGGCTACCGAAGAGGTGCTGATCCCGCGCGACACCCTGCTCGACGAGGCCTGGTGCGCCGAGCTCGACACCATGGGCGTCGACGAGATCGTGGTGCGCTCGACGATCACCTGCGAGACCAGCCACGGGGTCTGCTCGGCCTGTTACGGCCGCGACCTGGCGCGCGGTCACCAGGTCAACATCGGCGAGTCCGTGGGTGTCATCGCCGCCCAGTCCATCGGCGAGCCGGGTACCCAGCTGACCATGCGGACCTTCCACATCGGCGGCGCGGCCTCCCGGGCCTCCGCGGTGGACAGCGTCCAGGTCAAGCACGGCGGCCGGGTGCGCCTGCACAACATCAAGTACGTCGAGCGCGGCGACGGCAAGCTGGTGGTGGTCTCCCGCTCCAGTGCTCTGGCGGTGGCCGACGAGCACGGCCGCGAGCGCGAGTACTACAAGCTGCCCTACGGCGCCGAGCTCTCCGTCAAGGACGGTGAGGCGGTCGACGCCGGCCAGGCCGTGGCCAAGTGGGATCCGCACACCCACCCGATCGTCGCCGAGGCCGAGGGCCAGGTGCAGTATGCGGACATGGACGAGGGTGTCACCATCCACCGCAGCGTGGACGAGATGACCGGCCTGTCCTCCATCGAGGTCATCGAGTCGGCGGCGCGCCCCATGGCCGGCCGCGACAAGCGTCCGATGATCCTGCTGGCCGACGAGACCGGCAAGCCGGTCACCGTGTCCGGCTCCGACACCCCGGTGCAGTACCTGCTGCCCGGCAAGGCGATCGTCACCGTGGACAATGGCTCGCACATCGGCGTCGGTGAGGTGGTGGCCCGTATCCCGGTCGAGGCGACCGGCAACAAGGACATCACCGGGGGGCTGCCGCGGGTCGCCGACCTGTTCGAGGCCCGCAAGCCGAAGGAGCCGGCGATCCTCGCCGAGATCAGCGGCGTGATCAGCTTCGGCAAGGAGACCAAGGGCAAGCGTCGCCTGACGATTACCCCGGAAGACGGCGATCCGTTCGAGATGCTGATCCCGAAATGGCGCCAGATCGCGGTGTTCGAGGGCGAGACCGTCGAGAAGGGCGAGGTCATCTCCGACGGCCCGAGCAACCCGCACGACATCCTGCGCCTGCTCGGCATCGCCGAGCTGGCCAAGTACATCGTCGCCGAGGTGCAGGACGTCTATCGCCTGCAGGGTGTGGGCATCAACGACAAGCACATCGAGGTGATCGTGCGTCAGATGCTGCGCAAGGTCGAGATCACCGATGCCGGCGATTCCGACTTCATCCCGGGCGACCAGGTCGAGCTGGTCCGCGTGCTGGAGCAGAACGCGGCCCTCGAGGCCAACGACAAGTTCCCGGCGAAGTGCCAGCGCCTGCTGCTGGGCATCACCAAGGCCAGCCTGGCCACCGAATCGTTCATCTCCGCGGCCTCCTTCCAGGAGACCACACGGGTGCTGACCGAGGCGGCGGTCACCGGCAAGCGCGATTACCTGCGCGGCCTGAAGGAAAACGTGGTGGTGGGACGCCTGATCCCGGCCGGTACCGGCCTGACCCACCACGCGGAGCGTCGCCGCAAGCGTGAAGACGCCGAACGCATGCTCCACCCGTCGGCTTATGACGTCGAGCAGGAGCTGGGCGCCCAGCTCACCGCGCTGGACTCGGACGACGACGAGATCTGACGCCGGCTCCGGCCGCATGGTGCGCCGCCTCCGGGCGGGCGCCGTGCTTGACGGCCGGCGGCGTCAGCCATTAGAATGCGCAGCCTTTAACAGTGGGGCGGGTGCGCCCGCGCCACTGGAAAAGGAGCGCAAGTCAGGGAGCGAACGGCTACTCGCTTCCGCCCAAGGCAACCCATTTTCGGAGCGATAAATGGCAACGATCAATCAGCTCGTGCGCAAGCCGCGCAAGCGCCAGGCCGCCAAGAGCGACGTGCCGGCGCTGCAGGCCTGCCCGCAGAAGCGCGGCGTCTGCACCCGCGTCTACACCACCACCCCGAAGAAGCCGAACTCGGCCCTGCGTAAGGTCTGCCGCGTGCGCCTGACCAACGGCTTCGAGGTGTCCTCCTACATCGGCGGCGAAGGCCACAACCTCCAGGAGCACTCCGTGGTCCTGATCCGTGGCGGCCGGGTGAAGGACCTTCCGGGTGTGCGTTACCACACCGTCCGCGGCGCTCTGGACACCTCCGGCGTCCAGAACCGTAAGCAGGGTCGTTCCAAGTACGGTACCAAGCGTCCGAAGGCCTAAGTGCCAGGACCGATACCGGCTGCGGCCACTAACGAACACATCATTGTCACGGTCTGATAAGAGTAAGGTCGAGCGCCCGCCGGGTTGTCTCGGGTTTACCTGAAGGACCCTTCGATAGAGGGCTTATCATGCCTAGAAGAAGAGTTGCGGCCAAGCGCGAGATCCTGCCGGATCCCAAGTTCGGAAGTGAGCGCCTGGCGAAGTTCATGAACCACCTGATGATCAGCGGCAAGAAGTCCGTAGCTGAGCGCATCGTCTATGGTGCGCTGGACAGGGTTGCCGAGCGTAGCAAGGAAGAGCCGCTGGAGATCTTCGACAAGGCGCTGGAGACCATTCAGCCCATGGTCGAGGTCAAGTCCCGCCGTGTCGGCGGTGCGACCTATCAGGTGCCGGTCGAGGTGCGGCCGTCCCGTCGCCAGGCGCTGGCCATGCGCTGGCTGGTGGATGCCGCCCGTCGCCGCGGTGAGAAGACTATGGTGCAGCGTCTGGCTGGCGAGATGCTGGATGCCGCCGAAGGCAAGGGTTCGGCCGTCAAGAAGCGTGAAGACGTGCATCGCATGGCAGAGGCCAACAAGGCCTTCTCTCACTACCGCTTCTAAACCGCATCGCCAACCAACGGGAGTTACATCGTGGCTCGCAAGACTCCGCTTAAGCGTTACCGCAATATCGGTATCGTAGCCCACGTCGACGCCGGTAAGACGACCACTACCGAGCGCGTCCTGTTCTACACCGGTCTGTCGCACAAGGTCGGCGAGGTCCATGAGGGCGCCGCCACCATGGACTGGATGGAGCAGGAGCAAGAGCGTGGCATCACGATCACCTCTGCGGCGACCACCTGCTTCTGGCAGGGCATGAACAAGCAGTTCGATGAGCACCGCATCAACATCATCGACACCCCGGGGCACGTCGACTTCACCATCGAGGTGGAGCGTTCACTGCGTGTCCTCGATGGCGCCGTGGTGGTGCTGTGCGGCAGCTCCGGCGTGCAGCCGCAGACCGAGACCGTGTGGCGCCAGGCCAACAAGTACGAAGTGCCGCGCATGGTGTTCGTCAACAAGATGGACCGTGCCGGCGCCGACTTCTTCATGGTCGTGGATCAGCTGAAGACCCGCCTGGGCGCCAACGTCGTGCCGATCCAGATCAACTGGGGGGCCGAGGACGAGTTCAAGGGCGTCGTCGACCTGATCCAGATGAAGGCCATCCTCTGGGATGAAGCCAACTTCGGCATGAACTACGACCTGGTCGATATCCCGGCCGAGCTCCAGGAGACCGCCGAGAAGTACCGCGAGCAGATGGTCGAGGCGGCCGCCGAGGCCTCCGAGGAGCTGATGGACAAGTACCTCGAGGAAGGCGACCTGCCTGCCGAGGACATCAAGGCCGGCCTGCGCCGTCGTACCCTCGACAACGAGATCGTGCTGGTCACCTGTGGCTCCGCGTTCAAGAACAAGGGCGTGCAGGCGGTGCTCGATGGCGTCATCGAGTACATGCCGTCACCCACCGAGGTCAAGGCCATCGAGGGTGAGCTGGACGACAAGGACGGCACCATCGCCACCCGCGAGGCGGACGACAATGCGCCCTTCGCCGCGCTGGCGTTCAAGATCGCCACCGACCCCTTCGTCGGCACCCTGACCTTCATCCGCGTCTACTCCGGCGTGCTGAAGTCCGGCGACAGCGTCTACAACTCCGTCAAGCAGAAGAAGGAGCGCGTCGGCCGTATCGTGCAGATGCACTCCAACTCCCGCGAGGAGATCAAGGAAGTGCTGGCCGGCGATATCGCCGCCTGCATCGGCCTGAAGGACGTCACCACCGGTGACACCCTGTGCGACCTGAACGACAAGATCGTGCTGGAGCGCATGGAGTTCCCGGATCCGGTGATTTCCGTGGCCGTGGAGCCGAAGTCCAAGGCCGACCAGGAGAAGATGGGCGTGGCGCTGGGCAAGCTGGCCCAGGAAGACCCGTCCTTCCAGGTCAAGACCGACGAGGAAACCGGTCAGACCATCATCTCCGGCATGGGTGAGTTGCACCTGGACATCATCGTCGACCGCATGCGTCGCGAGTTCAAGGTGGACGCCAACATCGGCAAGCCGCAGGTTGCCTACCGCGAGACCATCCGCAAGAGCGTCGAGCAGGAAGGCAAGTTCGTGCGCCAGTCTGGTGGTCGCGGTCAGTACGGTCACGTGCATCTGCGCATCGAACCGTTGACGGCCGAGGACAAGGGCGAAGATGAAGACATGCACTTCAAATTCGCTTCTGAAATCGTCGGCGGCGTAGTTCCCAAGGAATACGTGCCGGCCGTCGAGAAGGGGGCCTATGAGCAGCTCCAGAACGGTGTCATCGCGGGCTACCCGATGATTGACGTCAAGGTTACGCTGTTCGACGGTTCCTACCATGACGTGGACTCGAACGAGACCGCGTTCAAGGTCGCCTCTTCCATGGCGATCAAGGAAGGCGCACCCAAGGCCAAGGCCGTGCTGCTCGAGCCGGTGATGAAGGTCGAGGTCGTGACACCCGAGGAGTTCATGGGGGATGTCATGGGCGACCTGAACCGTCGCCGGGGCCTGGTCCAGGGTATGGATGACTCTTCCATGGGCAAGGTCATCCGCGCCACCGTTCCGCTGGCTGAGATGTTCGGTTACGCAACCGACCTGCGTTCTCAGACCCAGGGCCGCGCAAGCTACACCATGGAGTTTGCGGATTACGAAGAGGCGCCGTCCAGCGTCGTTGAAGCCGTCATCAACCAGAACGGTTAACCGTTAGCTAACGTAAAGAGGTCATAGCAGTGGCTAAGGAAAAATTTGAACGTTCCAAACCGCACATCAACGTCGGCACCATCGGTCACGTCGACCACGGCAAGACCACGCTGACTGCGGCCCTGACTCGCGTTTCCGCGGAAGTCTTCGGTGGTGACGCCCGCGCGTTCGACTCCATCGACAACGCTCCGGAAGAGCGTGAGCGCGGCATCACCATTGCCACCGCCCACGTCGAGTACCAGTCCGAAGTGCGCCACTACGCGCACGTCGACTGCCCGGGGCACGCCGACTACGTCAAGAACATGATCACCGGTGCGGCCCAGATGGATGGCGCCATCCTGGTGGTGTCTGCCGCCGACGGCCCCATGCCGCAGACCCGCGAGCACATCCTGCTGTCTCGCCAGGTTGGCGTGCCGTACATCGTCGTGTTCCTGAACAAGGCCGACATGGTCGATGACGAGGAGCTGCTCGAGCTGGTCGAGATGGAAGTCCGCGAACTCCTGAGCGAGTACGACTTCCCGGGTGACGACACCCCGATCATCACCGGTTCTGCCCTGATGGCTCTGGAAGGCAAGGACGACAACGGCATGGGTACCACCGCCGTTGCCAACCTGATCAAGGCCCTGGACGAGTACATCCCGGAGCCGGAGCGTGCCATCGACCAGCCGTTCCTGATGCCGATCGAGGACGTGTTCTCCATCTCCGGTCGCGGTACCGTGGTCACCGGTCGTGTCGAGCGCGGTGTCATCAAGGCCGGCGAGGAAGTCGAGATCGTCGGTATCAAGGACACCACCAAGACCACCGTCACCGGTGTCGAGATGTTCCGCAAGCTGCTCGACGAAGGTCGTGCCGGTGAGAACGTCGGCGCCCTGCTGCGCGGCACCAAGCGTGACGACGTCGAGCGTGGTCAGGTCCTGGCCAAGCCGGGCACCATCACCCCGCACACCAAGTTCGAGGCCGAGGTCTACGTGCTGTCCAAGGACGAGGGTGGTCGTCACACTCCGTTCTTCAAGGGCTATCGCCCGCAGTTCTACTTCCGTACCACCGACATCACCGGTACCTGTGAGCTGCCGGAAGGCGTCGAGATGGTCATGCCGGGCGACAACGTCAAGATGGTCGTCAGCCTGATCGCGCCGGTCGCCATGGACGAAGGCCTGCGTTTCGCCGTTCGCGAAGGCGGTCGTACCGTCGGCGCCGGCGTCGTGGCCAAGATCGTCGAGTAAGCATCGCGCGACTCGAGAGATCGAAGGGGGCTCCGCAAGGGGCCCCCTTTCTGCGCACCGTCACGAGGGGTTTGACTCTCGTCGGCGGCGCGCCTATAATGCGCATCCTTTGAATGCGTGGGTTGACGGCTCGCGCCGTCAAGATCCATTGGAGTTTAGGGCAAATGCAGAACCAGAAGATTCGCATTCGGTTGAAGGCTTTCGACCATCGCCTGATCGACCAGTCCGCCGCGGAGATCGTTGATACCGCCAAGCGTACCGGCGCCCAGGTTCGGGGTCCGATTCCTCTGCCGACCAATCGCGAGCGCTACACCGTCCTGGTGTCTCCGCACGTGAACAAGGACGCTCGTGACCAGTACGAGATTCGTACCCACAAGCGGGTGCTCGATATCGTCGAGCCCACCGAGAAGACCGTTGATGCCCTGATGAAGCTCGACCTCGCCGCTGGCGTGGACGTGCAGATCAAGCTCGACTGATACCACACTAGACACTTGCGGCCCAGCGGTCACTCCAGGGTGTCCAGCAGCCGCCGCGCCGGGATGGCGCCACACAACGTGCTAGTGGAATGCTCTGGAAAGGGCAGCCATAGCGGGTGATAGCCCCGTACACTATAGGAGACTGAGAATGACTATCGGTTTAGTCGGTAAGAAGGCCGGGATGACCCGTGTCTTCACCGAAGACGGCGCTTCCGTGCCCGTGACCGTTATCGAGGTTGAGCCTAACCGCGTCACTCGCGTGAAGTCCGTCGAGTCCGACGGCTACGCGGCGGTGCAGGTCACAACCGGTTCCCGCAAGGCCAAGCACCTGTCGAAAGCCCAGGCCGGGCAGTTCGCCAAGGCAGGTATCGAGGCCGGTCGTTCGCTGATGGAGTTCCGCCTGGACGAAGGCGTCGAGGCTCCGGAAGTGGGCGGCGAGCTCACCGTATCCCTCTTCGAAGCTGGTCAGAGCGTTGATGTGACCGGCACTTCCAAGGGCAAGGGTTTCCAGGGCGCCGTGAAGCGCTGGAACTTCCGCACCCAGGACAACAGCCACGGTAACTCCCTGGCCCACCGTGCACCGGGTTCCATCGGCATGTGCCAGACCCCGGGTCGCGTGTTCAAGGGCAAGAAGATGGCCGGCCAGCTGGGCAATGTCCGCTGCACCGTCCAGAGCCTGGAAATCGTCCGCGTCGATGCCGACCGCAATCTGCTGCTGATCAAGGGTGCCGTGCCCGGCGCCACCGGCAGTGATGTGATCGTGCGCAGCGCCGTCAAAGCAGGCTGAAGGGGAACTTACCGATGAATCTGAATCTTGCAGGTGCAGGCGCCGGTACCGTCGAGCTGTCCGACGCCACCTTTGGCAAAGAATTCAACGAAGCGCTCGTGCACCAGGTCGTCACCGCCTATCTGGCCGGTGGTCGTCAGGGTACCCGCGCCCAGAAGAACCGTTCCGATGTGCGCGGCGGTGGCAAGAAGCCGTGGCGCCAGAAGGGCACCGGCCGTGCCCGTGCCGGTACCATCCGTTCGCCGATCTGGCGTAGCGGCGGCGTGACCTTCGCGGCCCGTCCGCAGGACTACACCCAGAAGGTCAACCGCAAGATGTACCGCGCGGCCATGCGCTCGATCCTTTCCGAGCTGGTTCGCCAGGAGCGCCTGGTGGCCGTGGATGCCTTCGCCGTCGAGACCCCCAAGACCAAGCAGCTGGTCGCCAAGCTCGCCGAGCTGGGGCTGGAGAAGGTGCTGATCGTCACCGAAGAGGTCGACGAGAACCTGTACCTCGCCGCCCGCAACATCCCCAACGTGGATGTGGTGGACGTCGCTGCCGCCGATCCGGTGAGTCTGGTCGCCTTCGACAAGGTGCTGGCCACCGTCTCCGCTCTGCGCAAATTCGAGGAGAAGCTGGCATGAACCAGGAACGTGTATTCAAGGTGCTGCTGGGTCCGCACGTGACCGAGAAGGCCGCCATGGCCGCCGAGCGCAACCAGTACGTGTTCAAGGTGGCAAGCGACGCGACCAAGCCCGAGATCAAGACCGCCGTGCAGGAGTTGTTCGGCAAGAAGGTCGACCGCGTTCAGGTGCTGAACGTGAAGGGCAAGACCAAGCGCACCGCGCATGGGACTGGTCAGCGCAAGGGTTATCGCAAGGCGTACGTGACACTGGCCGCCGGCGAGACGCTTGAAGACTTCTCTGGCGCCGAATAAGGGCAGGAGTACGGATCATGGCAATCGTCAAGACTAAACCCACATCCGCCGGTCGTCGCCACGTCGTCAAGATCGTCGGCGAGGAACTGTACAAGGGCCGCGCCTACGCGCCGCTGCTCGAGAAGCAGTCCAAGTCCGGTGGCCGTAACAACAACGGTCGCATCACCACCCGCCACGTGGGCGGTGGTCACCGTCATCACTACCGTGTCATCGACTTCAAGCGCACCAAGGATGGCATTCCCGCCGTCGTCGAGCGCCTGGAGCATGACCCGAACCGTAGCGCCCACATTGCGCTGCTGAAGTACATGGACGGCGAGCGTCGCTACATCATCGCCCCGCGTGGCGTGCGTGCCGGCGACCGTCTCGAGTCCGGCGTGAACGCAGCGATCAAGAAGGGCAACGCCCTGCCGCTGCGCAACATCCCGCTGGGTTCCACCGTGCACTGCATCGAGCTCAAGCCCGGCAAGGGCGCCCAGCTCGCCCGCAGCGCCGGGACCAGCGCTCAGCTGGTCGCCCGTGAAGGCAACTACGCCACCCTGCGTCTGCGCTCCGGCGAGATGCGCAAGGTGCTGGCGGAGTGCCGCGCGACCCTGGGTGAAGTGAGCAACTCCGAGCACAGCCTGCGTCAGCTTGGCAAGGCCGGTGCGAAGCGCTGGAGAGGCGTGCGCCCGACGGTTCGCGGCGTGGCCATGAACCCGGTGGATCACCCGCATGGCGGTGGTGAAGGCCGCACCAGCGGTGGCCGTCACCCGGTGTCACCGTGGGGTATGCCCACCAAGGGCCACAAGACCCGCAAGAACAAGCGCACCGACAAGCTGATCGTCCGTCGCCGCAAGGCCCGGAAGTAAGATCCAACGCCAAGACATTAAGAGGTAACGGCTGTGCCACGTTCACTGAAGAAAGGTCCTTTTATTGACCTTCATCTGCTGAAGAAGGTTGAGACTGCAGTGGAGAAGAACGACCGCAAACCGATCAAGACCTGGTCGCGTCGTTCGATGATCCTGCCCAACATGGTCGGGCTCACCATTGCAGTCCATAACGGTCGCCAACACGTCCCGGTGCATGTCTCCGAGGAAATGGTTGGCCACAAGCTGGGCGAATTCGCTGCCACCCGCACCTATCGCGGTCATGCGGCGGACAAGAAAGCCAAACGGTAAGCCAGAGAGGATTAGAGATGGAAGTCACAGCAAAGCTGCGTGGCGCTCGTTTATCCGCCCAGAAGGCCCGTTTGGTGGCTGACCAGGTGCGCGGTAAGCCGGTCGCCGAGGCGCTCGACCTGCTGACCTTCTCCCCGAAGAAGGCCTCCAAGCTGGTCAAGAAGGTGCTGCAGTCCGCCATCGCGAATGCGGAAGAAAACAACGGCATGGATATCGACGAGCTGCGTGTCTCGACCATCTGCGTCGATGAGGGCATGACGCTCAAGCGCATCCGGCCGCGCGCCAAGGGCCGCGCGGACCGTATCCTGAAGCGCACCTGCCACATCACCGTCAAGGTAGCCGAGAAGTAGGAGTCGACCAGATGGGTCAAAAAGTCAATCCGACAGGCATTCGCCTGGGTATCGTCAAGGACCATGCCTCGGTCTGGTATGCCGAGCGCGGCGCCTATGCCGACAAGCTGAACAACGACCTCGAAGTGCGTCGCTTCCTCGAGGAACGTTTGAAGAATGCGTCCGTGAGCCGCATCACCATCGAGCGTCCGGCCAACAACGCCCGCATCACCATTCACACTGCCCGTCCGGGCATCGTGATCGGCAAGAAGGGCGAGGACGTCGACAAGCTGCGTCGCGACGTCACCCAGATGATGGGCGTGCCGGTGCACGTCAACATCGAGGAAGTTCGCAAGCCGGAGCTGGATGCCCAGCTCGTCGCGCAGAACATCGCCGGCCAGCTCGAGCGTCGTGTCATGTTCCGTCGCGCCATGAAGCGCGCCGTCCAGAACGCCATGCGCCTGGGCGCCGGCGGTATCAAGGTGCAGCTCTCCGGTCGCCTCGGCGGCGCGGAAATCGCCCGCACCGAGTGGTACCGCGAAGGTCGTGTTCCGCTGCACACCCTGCGTGCGGACATCGACTACGCCACCTACGAGGCCAAGACCACCTACGGCATCATCGGTGTCAAGGTCTGGGTCTTCAAGGGTGAAATCCTCGGGGGCATCGAGGAGGTCCGCGCCAAGGCCAAGCAGCCGCAGAGCGCGCCCTCCAAGAAGAAAGGTTCCAGGTAAGGGGAGAGCGAGTCGATGTTACAACCCAAGCGTATGAAGTTCCGCAAGGTGCAGAAGGGCCGCAACCGTGGCCTGGCGCATCGCGGCAGCAAGGTGAGCTTCGGCGAGTATGGCCTCAAGGCCACCGGCCGCGGCCGCGTCACCGCCCGTCAGATCGAAGCCGGTCGCCGTGCGATCACGCGTCACGTCAAGCGTGGCGGCAAGATCTGGATCCGTGTCTTCCCGGACAAGCCGATTTCCAAGAAGCCGCTGGAAGTCCGGATGGGTAAGGGTAAGGGCTCCGTCGAGTACTGGGTCGCGCAGATCCAGCCCGGCCGTGTCCTGTACGAGATCGAAGGCGTTTCCGAGGAGCTGGCTCGCGAGGCATTCGCCCTGGCTGCCCAGAAGTTCCCGGTCTCCACCACCTTTGTGAAACGGACGGTGATGTGATGAAAGCCCAGGAAATTCGTGAAAAGTCAGCCGAGCAGCTCCAGGAGCAGCTCTTCGAACTCCTCCGCGAGCAGTTCAACCTGCGCATGCAGAAGGCCACCGGCCAGCTGAGCCAGACTCATCTGCTCAAGCAGGTTCGTCGGGATATCGCCCGCGTGAAGACTGTGCTCAACGAGAAGGCAGGTGTCTGAGATGGCCGAAGAAAACAAAGCCCGTACGCTCACTGGCAAGGTGGTGAGCGACAAGATGGACAAGTCCATCGTCGTGATGATCGAGCGTCGTGAGCGCCACCCGATCTACGGCAAGTACGTAAAGCGCTCCACCAAGCTGCACGCCCATGACGAGGCGAACCAGGCCAAGGCCGGTGACACGGTATCCATCGAGGAATGCCGTCCGCTGTCCAAGAAGAAGGCCTGGACCCTGGTCGAAGTCGTCGAACAGGCCAAGGGGTGATCGGCCGAGGCCGATCCAACCAGTGCAGTCAGATTAGGTTTGGAGAAAACCGATGATTCAGACTCAGACAATGCTGGATGTCGCAGACAACAGCGGGGCGCGCCGGGTGCAGTGCATCAAGGTGCTGGGCGGTTCTCACCGTCGCTACGCCCGCGTCGGCGACATCATCAAAGTCACGGTGAAGGAAGCCATCCCGCGTGGCAAGGTCAAGAAGGGCCAGGTCCTCAAGGCGGTGGTGGTTCGCACCCGTAGTGGCGTCCGTCGTAACGACGGTTCGCTGATCCGCTTCGATGGAAATGCGGCAGTTCTGTTGAACAACACCAACGAACAGCCGATCGGTACCCGTATCTTCGGGCCGGTGACCCGTGAGCTTCGTAACGAGAAGTTCATGAAGATCATTTCCTTGGCGCCTGAAGTGCTGTAAGGAGCGAGGCGGATATGCAAAAGATCAAACGTGACGACGAAGTGGTCGTCATCGCCGGGAAGGACAAGGGCAAGCGTGGCACTATCAAGCGCGTCCTCAAGGACGACCGCTACATTGTGTCCGGTGTGAACATGATCAAGCGTCACACCAAGCCCAATCCCATGGCGGGTAATCAGGGCGGTATCGTCGAGCGCGAGGCTCCGATTCACGCGTCCAATGTTGCCATCTTCAATCAGGAGACCGGTAAGGCGGATCGCGTCGGCTTCCAGGTTAAGGAAGACGGTACCAAGGTACGTATCTACAAGTCGACGCAAGCGCAGATCGACGCCTAACGCGAGTCGGGTAGCAAAATGGCGAACTTGAAAGAACGTTATCAGAACGAGGTGGTGGCTCAACTCAAAGAGCAGTTCAGCTACGCCAACGTGATGCAGGTACCCCGGATCACCAAGGTGACTCTGAACATGGGTATCGGCGAGGCGACCAGCGACAAGAAGCTGATCGACAATGCCATCGGCGACCTGGAGAAGCTCTCCGGTCAGAAGCCGCTGGTCACCAAAGCACGCAAGTCCATCGCGGGCTTCAAGGTGCGTGAAGGCTGGCCGATCGGGATCAAGGTGACCCTGCGCTCCGAGCGCATGTGGGACTTCCTCGATCGCCTGGTGAATATCGCGATCCCCCGCGTTCGTGACTTCCGTGGTCTCAACCCGAAGTCCTTCGACGGTCGTGGCAACTACTCCATGGGGGTGCGTGAGCAGATCATCTTCCCGGAGATCGAGTATGATAAGATCGACCGGATCCGTGGTCTGGATGTCACCATCACCACCACCGCCAACACCGATGAAGAAGGTCGTGCGCTGCTGAGCGCATTGAACTTCCCGTTCAAGAAATAAGGGTGGGATCATGGCAAAGAAAAGCATGGTAGAGCGTGAAGCGAAGCGCGCGAAGCTGGTGGCGAAGTATGCCGCCAAGCGTGCCGAGCTCAAGGCGATCATCCAGGACGTGAACGCTTCCGACGAAGAGCGCTTCGACGCGCAGCTCAAGCTGCAGCAGCTGCCGCGTGACTCCAGCCCGGTGCGCAAGCGTAACCGTTGCCGCGTCACCGGCCGTCCGCACGGCTACTACAACAAGTTCGGCCTCGGCCGCAACAAGCTGCGTGAAGCCGCCATGCGTGGCGATGTGCCCGGACTCAAGAAGTCCAGCTGGTAACGCCACGTAGAATCATCAGGAGCGCAACGTAAATGAGCATGCAAGACACTCTGGCGGATATGTTCACCCGTATCCGCAATGCGCAGATGGCCACCAAGGAGACGGTTTCCATGCCGTCCTCCAAGCTCAAGGTCGAGGTGGCCCGCGTGCTGAAGGAAGAGGGTTATGTCACTGACTACAGCGTCAGCGACGTGGCCAAGCCCGAGCTGACCGTGATCCTCAAGTACTTTGAAGGCAAGCCGGTCATCGAGCACCTGCAGCGGGCTTCCAAGCCGTCACTGCGCAGCTACAAGGGCAAGGACTCCCTGCCCAAGGTTGCCGAGGGCCTGGGTATCGCGATCGTCACCACCTCCAAGGGGGTGATGACCGACCGCGCGGCTCGCCAGGCTGGTGTCGGTGGTGAAGTCATCTGCACCGTATTCTAGGAGTTTGGAATGTCCCGCGTAGCCAAATATCCGGTTAAACTGCCCAGCGGCGTCGAGTTCAAGCTCGACGGTGATCAGCTGTCCGTCAAGGGCAGCCAGGGCACTCTGTCCATGACCGTCCACCCCGACGTGGCGGTCGCTCAGGAGGAGGGTCAGGTGACCTTCCAGCCGAGCGAATCCGCCAAGAGCTGGGCGATGGTCGGCACCACCCGTGCCCTGGTCCAGAACCTGGTCACCGGTGTGTCCGAAGGCTTCAGCCGGAGCCTCGAAATCAACGGCGTCGGTTATCGTGCCCAGGCCAAGGGCCAGACGCTCAACCTGACACTGGGCTTCTCTCACCCGGTCGACTACGAACTGCCTGAGGGTGTCACGGCGGAAACGCCGAAGAACACCACCATCGTGCTGAAGAGCGCGGACAAGCAGAAGCTCGGCCAGGTTGCCGCGGAAATCCGCGCCTTCCGTCCGCCCGAGCCCTACAAGGGCAAGGGTATCCGGTACGGCGACGAGCAGGTCCGCCGCAAAGAAGCCAAGAAGAAGTAAGGCAGGGTTATGAACGCGAAGAAAGAATCTCGTCTCCGTCGTGCCCGCCGCGCTCGCGCCAAGATCCGCGAGCTGGGCGTGTATCGCCTGTGCGTCAACCGTACCCCGCGCCACATCTACGCGCAGATCATCTCGCCGGATGGTGGCAAGGTCCTGGCCAGCGCTTCCACGCTGGACAAGGCTCTGCGCGAGGGTGCGACCGGTAACGTCGACGCCGCCTCCAAGGTGGGCGCGCTGATTGCCGAACGCGCCAAGCAGGCTGGCATCACCCAGGTGGCCTTCGATCGTGCCGGTTTCAAGTACCACGGCCGAGTCAAGGCCCTGGCCGACGCCGCTCGTGAAGGCGGCCTGGAATTCTAAAGGGTTTTACGATGGCGAAGAACGAACAGCAAAGCGGAGATCTGCAGGAAAAGCTCGTGCAGGTCAACCGTGTCGCCAAGGTGGTCAAGGGTGGTCGAATCTTCGGCTTCACCGCTCTGACCGTCGTCGGCGACGGTAACGGTCGTGTCGGCTTCGGCCGCGGCAAGGCACGCGAAGTGCCGGTCGCGATCCAGAAGGCCATGGACCAGGCGCGTCGCAACATGGTCAAGGTCAACCTGACCGGCGGCACCCTGCAGTACCCGGTCAAGGCCCGTCATGGCGCCTCCAAGGTGTACATGCAGCCGGCCTCCGAGGGTACCGGGATCATCGCCGGCGGTGCCATGCGCTCCGTGCTCGAGCTGGCCGGCGTCCATGACGTCCTGGCCAAGTGCTACGGCTCCACCAACCCGGTGAACGTGGTGCGGGCGACCGTCAACGGTCTGGCCTCCCTGCAGTCGCCGGAAGACGTGGCCGCCAAGCGCGGTCTGTCAGTCGAAGCGATCACGGGGTAAGGTCCATGTCAGCAACGATCAAGGTTACCCAGACCCGCAGCACCATCGGCGTGTTGGCCAAGCACAAGGCCACCATGAAGGGCCTCGGCCTGCGTCGCATCGGTCATACGGTCGAACTGGAAGACACCCCTGCCGTCCGCGGCATGATCCACAAGGTCAACTACCTTGTGCGTGTTGAGGGAGAGTAATCCATGAAACTCAATAGCCTGAGCCCGGCCCCGGGCTCCAAGCACGCCGAGAAGCGCGTCGGCCGTGGTATCGGCTCCGGTCTGGGCAAGACCGGCGGCCGTGGCCACAAGGGCCTCAAGTCGCGCAGCGGTGGCAGCGTGAAGCCCGGCTTCGAGGGCGGCCAGATGCCGCTGCAGCGTCGTCTGCCGAAGTTCGGCTTCACCTCCGCCAAGTCGCTGGTCTCCGAGGAAGTCCGCCTGGCCGAACTGGCCCGGGTCGAGGGTGACGAGGTCACTCTGGACACCCTCAAGCAGGCCAACGTGCTCAAGGACGCCACGCAGCATGCCAAGGTGATCCTTTCCGGCGATCTGAACAAGGCGGTTACCGTGCGCGGCATCAAGGTCACCAAGGGTGCCCGTGCCGCGATCGAAGCCGCCGGCGGCAAGGTAGAGGACTAAATGGCCAAGTCAGGAAACATGCCGGCGATGGGCAGCGGTCTGAGCGAACTCTGGGCGCGTCTGCGCTTCGTGCTCCTCGCCATCGTGGTCTACCGCATCGGTGCCCACATTCCCGTTCCCGGTATCAATCCTGACCAGCTTGCTGCCTTGTTCAGGGAGCAGCAGGGCACCATCCTGGGCATGTTCAACATGTTCTCGGGCGGTGCTCTGGAGCGCATGAGTATCCTCGCCCTGGGCATCATGCCCTACATCTCGGCGTCGATCATCATGCAGCTGCTGACCGCGGTCTCGCCTCAGCTCGAGCAGCTGAAGAAGGAGGGTGAGGCCGGCCGTCGCAAGATCAGCCAGTACACGCGCTACGGCACCGTGCTCCTGGCCTTCGTCCAGGCCACCGGCATGTCGGTGGGCCTGGCCAGTCAGGGCATCGCCTACACGGCCGATTTCAGCTTCTATTTCACCGCCGTCGTGACCTTCGTGTCCGGGGCGGTGTTCCTGATGTGGCTGGGCGAGCAGATCACCGAGAAGGGTATCGGCAACGGCATCTCGCTGCTGATCTTCTCGGGGATCGTCGCCGGCCTGCCCGGTGCCGTGGGCCAGGCCTTCGAGCTGGCCCGCAACGAGGGTGCCTGGAACGTGCTGCCGCTGCTGGCCCTGTCCATCCTGGGCATTGCCACCGTGGCCTTCGTGGTGTTCATCGAGCGCGGCCAGCGCCGCATCACGGTGAACTACCCGCGTCGCCAGGTCGGCAACAAGATGTATGCCGGGCAGAGCAGCTACCTGCCGCTCAAGGTGAACATGGCGGGCGTGATTCCGGCGATCTTCGCCTCGAGCATCCTGCTGTTCCCGGCCTCGCTGGGTCAGTGGGTTGGTGCCGGGGAAGGCATGGAATGGCTGCAGCGCGCGTCCCAGGCCCTCGGGCCGGGACAGCCGCTGTACATCTTGCTTTTCGCTGCGGCGGTGGTATTCTTCTGCTTCTTTTACACAGCGCTGGTCTTCAACCCCAAGGATGTCGCCGACAACCTCAAGAAGTCGGGGGCCTTCCTGCCGGGCATCCGCCCCGGCGAGCAGACCGCTCGCTATGTCGACAAGGTCATGACCCGTCTGACCCTGTTCGGTGCCCTCTACATCACCGCGGTTTCCCTGATGCCCCAGTTCCTGATCGTGGCCTGGAACGTGCCGTTCTTCTTCGGCGGTACCTCGCTGCTGATCGTGGTGGTGGTGATCATGGACTTCATGGCCCAGGTGCAGTCGCATCTCATGTCGCACCAGTATGACTCGGTGATGAAGAAGTCCAACCTGAAAGGCTACGGTAGCGGCGGCATCATGCGCTGAGGCGCGCCGCTGGCGAATTGGAGAGAACGATGAAAGTTCGAGCTTCCGTGAAGAAAATGTGCCGCAACTGCAAGATCATTCGTCGCAATGGCGCCGTGCGCGTCATCTGCAGCGAGCCGCGGCACAAGCAGCGCCAGGGCTGATTCCTGACGCTGTACTGAACCGGCGCCGGCATGCCCCTTGCCCTTTGTCAGGGAAAGGGGTATGCTGTTGCGCCTTTTGTAGATGATCCAACGAGCAAGCCGCTCAAATTTCGGAGTAAGCTGATGGCCCGTATTGCAGGCGTCAATATCCCGGACAACAAGCATGCGGCGATTTCGCTGACCTATATCTTCGGGATTGGCCGTACTCGCGCACAGGACATCTGTGTCGCGTCCGGCATCGCGCCGACCACCAAGATCCAGGATCTGTCCTCTGAGGAAGTGGACACCCTGCGTAGTGAAGTCGGCAAGTACACCGTTGAAGGCGATCTTCGTCGTGATGTGACGCTGAACATCAAGCGTCTCATGGACCTGGGTTGCTATCGTGGTCTGCGTCATCGTCGTGGTCTTCCGCTGAATGGTCAGCGTACCAAGACCAATGCGCGTACCCGTAAGGGCCCGCGCAAGCCGATCCGCAAATAACACGCACGTTCTGGCGTAACGACAGGAATAGACATCAACATGGCTAACCCGCGTAGCAACCGTAAGAAGGTTAAAAAGCAGGTGGTGGATGCCGTCGCGCATATCCACGCCTCTTTTAACAACACGATCATTACGATCACAGACCGCCAGGGCAACGCTCTCTCTTGGGCGACCGCCGGTGGTTCGGGTTTTCGTGGTTCTCGCAAGAGCACCCCGTTCGCTGCTCAAGTGGCAAGCGAGCGTGCAGCGACCGCTGCAGCCGAGTATGGTGTGAAAAACGTCGACGTGCTGGTCAAAGGCCCCGGTCCGGGTCGTGAATCCGCCGTGCGTGCACTGAATGCCGCCGGCTTCCGCGTGCAGAGCATCACCGACGCGACGCCCATTCCCCACAATGGCTGCCGTCCGCCGAAGAAACGCCGCGTTTAAGGAGACAGATTCATGGCTCGTTATATTGGACCGAAGTGCAAACTGTCTCGTCGTGAAGGCACCGACCTCTTCCTGAAGAGCGGTGTCACTCCCTTCGAGAAGAAGTGCAAATCCGAGCAGATTCCGGGTGTGCACGGCCAGCGTCGTCAGCGTATTTCCGACTACGGCTTGCAGCTTCGCGAGAAGCAGAAAGTACGTCGCATGTACGGCGTGCTCGAGAAGCAGTTCCGCAACTACTACAAGGAAGCGGCCCGCCTGAAGGGCGCGACCGGTGAGCTGTTGCTGCAACTGCTTGAATCCCGACTGGACAACGTCGTCTACCGCATGGGCTTCGGCGCCACGCGTTCCGAGGCGCGTCAGCTGGTCAGCCACAAGGCGATCGCCGTCAACGGCAAGGCCGTCAACGTGGCGTCCTACAAGGTCAAGCCGGGTGACGTGGTCTCCGTCCGTGAGAAGGCCAAGAACCAGGCGCGTATCCAGAACGCCCTGGGCATCGCCGCCAACCGTGGCGACGTGGCCTGGATCGAGACCGATGCCAAGAAGATGGAAGGCACTTTCAAGGCTCTGCCTGAACGCGGTGACCTGTCTGCCGACATCAACGAAAACCTGATCGTCGAGCTGTACTCGAAGTAAGCGGCCCCGCCGTGGCGCTCCCCGGCGACGGGGAGCGGCCTTCAGTACCGAGTATCCGTTTGGCAGCCTGAAAGGTATTCATAATGCAGCGTTCAGTGACAGAGTTTCTCCGTCCTCGCGACATCAAGGTCGAAGAGATCAGCGCACACCACGCGAAGATCGTGCTCGAGCCCTTCGAGCGTGGTTTCGGCCACACGCTGGGGAATGCACTGCGTCGCATCCTGCTCTCGTCCATGCCCGGCTGTGCCGTGGTGGAAGCCGAGATCGCCGGTGTCGACCACGAGTACAGCGCGATCGAGGGCGTCCAGGAAGATGTCATCGAAATCCTCCTGAACCTCAAGGACGTGGCGATCAAGATGCACAGCCGCGACGAGGCGGTGCTCTCGCTGAACAAGCAGGGCCCGGCCGTCGTGACCGCGGGTGACATCGCCCTCGACCATGACGTCGAGATCGTCAATCCCGAGCACGTCATCGCGCACGTCAACGAGGGCGCCGAGCTGAAGATGCAGCTCAAGATCGCCCGCGGCCGCGGCTACGAGCCGGCGGACGTTCGCGGCGAGGCGGACGACGAGACTCGTGCCATCGGCCGCCTGCAGCTGGATGCGACCTTCAGCCCCGTGCGTCGGGTTTCCTACTCCGTCGAGGCCGCGCGTGTCGAACAGCGCACCGACCTCGACAAGCTGATCATCAACCTGGAAACCGACGGCACCCTGGACCCGGAAGAGGCGATCCGTCGCAGCGCGACCATCCTGCAGGAGCAGCTGGCCGCGTTCGTCGACCTGGAAGCCGACAAGGAACAGGAAGTGGAGGAGGAAGAGGATCATATCGATCCGATCCTGCTGCGCCCCGTAGACGATCTCGAGTTGACCGTGCGCAGCGCCAACTGCCTGAAGGCCGAGAACATCTACTACATCGGGGACCTGATCCAGCGCACCGAGGTGGAGCTGCTGAAGACCCCGAATCTCGGCAAGAAGTCCCTGAATGAGATCAAGGACGTGTTGGCCGCCCGTGGTCTGTCCCTTGGCATGCGGCTGGAGAACTGGCCGCCGGCTAGCCTGAAGGACGACAAGGCCTCCGCGTGAGCGTCGACTCGAGTCCCAGTTTGGTAAGGAATCACAACCATGCGTCATCGTAAGAGTGGTCGTCACCTGAATCGTACCAGCTCGCACCGCCAGGCCATGTTCAAGAACATGAGCGTGTCGCTGGTCGAGCACGAAGTGATCAAGACAACCCTGCCCAAGGCCAAGGAGCTGCGTCGCGTCATCGAGCCGCTGATCACCCTGGCCAAGCAGGACAGCGTCGCCAACCGTCGTCTGGCCTTCAGCCGCACCCGCTCCAAGGAAGCGGTCGGCAAGCTCTTCAACGAGCTGGGTCCGCGTTACGCCGAGCGTCCGGGCGGTTACGTCCGTATCCTCAAGTGCGGCTACCGCACCGGCGACAACGCCCCCATGGCCTACGTCGAACTGGTCGACCGTCCGGTCGTCGAGGAAGCCGCCGAGGACTGATCCTCGTGCGCGCCTCCTGGGCCTCAGACGAAACCGGCTCCCCTTCGGGAGCCGGTTTTTTTGCGCCCGGCTTCGCCGGGAGTCGGAAGCCATAAGCTGTAAGCCAAAAGAAAACCCCGTCAGATGCTGTCCTTCGGGGGTCTATGCGGTGCTTACAGCTTAAGAGGCGGCTTCCGTCTCGGCCTTGGCGGCCGTGCCGCGTGCCAGCAGCGGCCTGAGGAAGCGCCCGGTGTGCGAGTCCTCGCGGCGGGCGACCTGCTCCGGGGTGCCCTCGGCGATGATCCGTCCGCCGCCGGAGCCGCCCTCCGGGCCGAGATCGATCAGCCAGTCCGCGGTCTTGATCACGTCCAGGTTGTGCTCGATGACCACGATGGTGTTGCCGTGGTCGCGCAGCCGGTGGAGCACCGTGAGCAGCTGGCGGATGTCCTCGAAGTGCAGGCCGGTGGTGGGCTCGTCGAGGATGTACAGGGTCTTGCCGGTGTCGCGCTTGGCCAGCTCCCGGGCCAGCTTGACCCGCTGGGCCTCGCCGCCGGAGAGGGTGGTGGCGCTCTGGCCGAGGCGGATGTAGGACAGCCCGACGTCCATCAGCGTCTGCAGCCGGCGAGCGATGGCCGGTACCGGGCTGAAGAACTCCAGGGCCTCCTCCACGGTCATCTCCAGAACCTCATGGATGCTCTTGCCCTTGTACTGGATCTCCAGGGTCTCGCGGTTGTAGCGCTTGCCCTTGCAGACATCGCAGGGCACATAGATGTCCGGCAGGAAGTGCATCTCCACCTTGATCATGCCTTCGCCCTGGCAGGCTTCGCAGCGCCCTCCCTTGACGTTGAAGGAGAAGCGGCCGGGCTTGTAGCCCCGGGACCGGGCCTCCTGGGTACCGGCGAACAGCTCGCGGATCGGCGTGAAGATGCCCGTGTAGGTCGCGGGGTTCGAGCGCGGGGTGCGGCCGATGGGGCTCTGGTCGATGTCGATGACCTTGTCGAGGTGCTCGAGCCCCTCGATGCGGTCATGGCTCGCCGGGGTCAGGGCCGTGGCTCTATTGAGCTCGCGAGCGGCGATGGGCATCAGTGTCGCGTTGATCAGCGTCGACTTACCCGAGCCCGAGACGCCGGTGACGCAGACGAAGAGTCCCAGGGGCAGCGTCAGGGTCACGTCCTGGAGGTTGTTGCCCCGGGCACCGGAGAGTCGCACCGTCTTCTCGGGATTGCCGGGGATCCGCCAGGGGGGCACTTCGATGCACTTCACGCCGGCCAGGTACTGGCCGGTGAGGGAGGCCGGGGTGGCCATGATCTGCGCGGGCGTGCCCTGGGCCACCACCTGGCCGCCGTGGACGCCGGCGCCGGGGCCGATGTCGAGCACGTGGTCGGCGGCGCGGATGGCATCCTCGTCGTGCTCGACGACGATCACGGTGTTGCCCAGGTCGCGGAGGTGCTCGAGGGTCTTGAGCAGGCGGTCGTTGTCACGCTGGTGGAGGCCGATGGAGGGTTCGTCGAGGATGTACATCACCCCCACCAGGCCGGCGCCGATCTGACTGGCAAGGCGGATGCGCTGGGCCTCGCCGCCGGAGAGGGTCTCGGCGCTGCGCTCCAGGTTGAGGTAGTCCAGGCCCACGTTGACCAGGAACTCGAGCCGTGCCTGGATCTCCTTGATGATCTTCTCGGCGATCTCGCCGCGCCGGCCGGGGAGGGCCAGAGCCTGGAAGTAGGTCAGGGCCTCGCCGATGGGCAGGTGGACCAGCTGGGGCAGCGGGCGGTCGTCGATGTAGACGTGCCGGGCCTCCTTGCGCAATCGACTGCCCTCGCAGGCCGGACAAGACTGGGTGGCGATATAGCGGGCCAGTTCCTCGCGCACCGCGCTGGACTCGGTCTCCCGGTAGCGGCGCTGCATGTTGGGCAGCACGCCCTCGAAGGGATGCTCCCGGGTGACCTTGCGGCCGCGGTCGTTGACGTAATGGAAGGCGATGGCGTCATGGCCGCTGCCGTGGAGGATGACCTCGCGTTCATGGCGGGCCAGATCCTGCCAGGGCGTCTCCAGGGTGAAGCGGTAGTGGTCGGCCACCGCCTGCAGCTGGTTGAAGTAGTAGACGCTGCGCCTGTCCCAGCCCTTTATCACGCCTTCGGCCAGCGACAGCTCGGGGTGGCTGATCAGCTTGTCCGGGTCGAAGTACTGCTGGACACCGAGGCCATCGCAGCTCGAGCAGGCCCCGGCGGGATTGTTGAAGGAAAACATCCGCGGCTCGAGCTCGGCGATGGAGTAGCCACAGACCGGACAGGCGAAGCGTGCCGAGAAGGCGATGTCGTCGGCCTCGCCGTCCATGAAGTGGACCAGGGCGATGCCATCGGCCAGGCCGAGGGCGGTCTCGAAGGATTCCGCCAGGCGCTGGGCCAGGCCCTCACGGACCTTGATGCGGTCCACCACCACGCTGATGTCGTGCTTGCGATTCTTGTCCAGCGGCGCGATATCGTCGAGCTCGAGCACCTGGCCGTCGACCATGGCGCGTACGAAGCCCTGGGCGCGCAGCTCGGCCAGCAGCTGCAGGTGCTCGCCCTTGCGGCCCTTGACCACTGGAGCCAGCAGCATCAGCTTGCTGCCCTCGGGCAGCCCCAGCACCTGGTCGACCATCTGCGAGATGGTCTGGGCCTCGAGGTCCTCGCCGTGCTCGGGGCAGCGCGGCGTCCCGGCGCGGGCATAGAGCAGGCGCAGATAGTCGTAGATCTCGGTGATGGTGCCCACGGTGGAGCGCGGGTTGTGGGAGGTGGATTTCTGCTCGATGGAGATCGCCGGCGAGAGGCCCTCGATATGGTCGACGTCGGGCTTCTCCATCATCGACAGAAACTGCCGGGCGTAGGTGGAGAGCGACTCCACGTAGCGGCGCTGACCCTCGGCATAGAGGGTGTCGAAGGCCAGCGAGGACTTGCCCGATCCCGACAGGCCGGTGACCACGATCAGCTTGTCCCGGGGCAGCTCGACGTCGATCTGCTTGAGGTTGTGGGTGCGGGCACCCCTGACCAGAATCCTGTCCATTCCCACCTCGCGAGACACGGCAAAAGGACGATTATACGTGGCCCCGCGCGGCCCCGGCAAAGCCCCGCCCGGCGCCGGCTTTCCCTGGGGGGCGGCGAGCCGCTAGAATATGCGGTCCATTCCGGTCCGCCAGCCTCCACCCACGGAACGTCATCCCCTATGCGAAAGGTCTCAGGACTGCTGTTAGCCTCGGAGCGCCGCGCCATCACCGGCCTGGCCGGCCTCTATGCCTCGCGCATGCTGGGGCTGTTCATGGTGCTGCCGGTGCTGGCCCTGCATGCCGACGACCTGGCCGGGGCCACGCCCCTGCTGGTGGGGCTGGCCCTGGGCGTCTACGGCCTGACCCAGGCGGCGCTGCAGATTCCCTTCGGCCTGCTCTCCGACCGCATCGGCCGCAAGCCGGTGATCGCCGGCGGCCTGGTCCTGTTCATGCTCGGCAGCGTGGTGGCGGCACTGGCCGACAGCATCGGCGGGGTGATCCTGGGGCGCTGCCTGCAGGGCAGCGGCGCCGTGGCGGCGGCGATCATGGCCCTGCTCGCCGACCAGACCCGCGAGCAGGTGCGCACTGCCGCCATGGCCACCATTGGCCTGTCCATCGGGGTGGCCTTTGCCGTGGCCATGGTGCTGGGGCCGCTGGTCTCGGCGCGCTACGGACTGGCGGGCGTCTTCTGGTTCACCGCTGCCCTGTCCCTGGTCGGCCTGGCCGTGCTGTGGCGGCTGGTGCCGCCGGCGCCGCGGCGCCGGGGCCACCGGGACGTGGGCCTCGACCGGGGGCAGCTAGGGACCATCCTGGGGCGCCTCGACCTATGGCGCATGGATGCCTCGATCTTCGCCCTGCACCTGATCCTGATGGCGATCTTCGTCGCCGTGCCCTTCCGGCTGGTCGAGGCGGGCATCGTCATCGAGCAACATGGCTGGGTCTACCTGGGCATCATGGCCCTGGCCTTCGTGGCCATGGTGCCGCTGGTGATTGTCGCCGAGAAGCGCCGCCGGATGAAGGCCATGTGCCTGGGGGCGATCGGTGCCATCACCCTGAGCCTCGCCGGCCTGGCGGGGCTTGCCGACGGTCTCTGGGCGCTGATGAGCTGGCTGCTGGTGTTCTTCACCGCCTTCAACCTGCTGGAGGCGACCCTGCCCTCCATGCTCAGCAAGCTCGCCCCGGCCGGGGCCAAGGGCACGGCGATGGGCCTCTACTCCACCAGCCAGTTCCTGGGGGCCTTCCTGGGCGGCGTGCTGGGCGGGGCCCTGTCCCAGCAGTGGGGGCTCTCGGCGGTGTTCATCGGCTGTGCCATGCTGGGGGTGGCCTGGTGGGGACTGATGATCGGCATGACACCACCGCGGCATCTGTCCAGCGAGGTGGTCGCGCTGGACGAAAGCCATCATGATGATGCCCTGGACACCCTGATGGCGCGCTTTGCCGACGTGGCCGGCGTCGAGGACGTGATGGTGGTACCCGAGGAACGGCTGGCCTATCTCAAGGTCGATCGCCAGCGCCTCGACGAGCGGGCCCTGGCGGAGCTGGTGGCCCCGGGCAAGGAGCGGGACGGCACCTGATCCCGCCGGGTCGCGAGACCCTGACACGGTGGCGAGGCCGGCCCGCCGGCCTCGCCGATTCAGCAGCATTATGCATTCGAGAAGGAGTCAACCATGGCCCGTGGCGTCAACAAGGTCATTCTCATCGGCAACCTCGGCCAGGACCCGGAAGTGCGCTTCACGCCGTCCGGCACCGCGGTGGCCAACCTCAACCTCGCGACCACTGACACCTGGACCGATCGCCAGAGCGGCCAACGTCAGGAACGCACCGAGTGGCACCGGGTGGTGATGTTCAACAAGCTCGCCGAGATCTCCCAGCAGTATCTGCGCAAGGGCTCGCGGGTCTACGTCGAGGGCCGCCTGCAGACCCGCAAGTGGCAGGACCAGAACGGCCAGGACAAGTACAGCACCGAGATCGTCGCCAACGACATGCAGATGCTCGACTCCCGCAGCGGCGGCGAGATGGGCGGCGGCATGCCCCCGCAGGGCGGCAACTTCGGTGGCCAGCCCCAGCAGGGCGGTGGCTTCGGCGGCCAGCAGCAGGGCGGCAACTTCGGTGGCCAGCCCCAGCAGGGCGGCAACTACGGCGGTGGCCAGCCCCAGCGCCCGGCCCCCCAGCCGGCGCCCAACCAGGGCGGTGGTCAGCAGCAGGGCGGCAACTACGGGGCCCCGGATCCGGGCAGCTTCGACGACTTCGACGACGAGATCCCCTTTTGATCAAGCCCGTCCTCGGCTAGCCGCTAGGAGTCGCCGTGAAGCTGTTGATCTTGGATGCCGGGCATTGCCTGAGCCTGGCGCTGGCCCGGGAGGCCAATCGCCGCAGTGACGTCGAATTGCTGATCGAGCCAGGCTTGGCGCTGACCGTGGCGCGCCTCGACGAGGTGCGCCCGGATGCCCTGGTGATCCCGCCTCTGTCGCGTCCGCTGACTGCCGACCCGGCAGCCGTGACGGCCCATGCCGAGGCCGTCATGGCCTGCATGGCGGCGTGTCGGGCCCGGGACGTCCCGCTGACCTGGTGCGTGTCGGACCAGCTCTACGAGGATGGCTTCGAGAGCCCCATCGACGAGCACGTGATCCCCGAGCCGCGTGACGAGGGCCTGCGGCAGCTGGTGGCGGCCGGCGACCGGATCCGCGCCGAGCTGCCCCGTCACCTCATCGTGCGCCTGGGACCGCTGTTCGCCCTCGAGGGCAGCCATGCCTGGCTGGGCGAGCTGCTCGATACCCTGATGGCGGGCGGTGACCTGCGCGCGGAATCCGACGTGATTTTCTGTCCGACCTCCGCCGATGCGGTGGCGATGGCGCTGATCGGCATGCTGCAGCAGCAGCACTGCGGCGCCGAGGCCTGGGGCAGCTATCACCTGGCCGGCACCGAGCCGGTCAGCGCCTACACCTTCGTCTCCATGGTGCGCACCCAACTGTCCACGCGTCTCGAGGGGCGTGGCGAGACGGTCGCCCTGGGCGGGGTCAAGGCGCTCAGCCACCACCACGACCAGCCGCTGCGCCGTGTGCTCAACTGCCGACGGGTGCTGAATGTCTTCGGGGTCCACCAGAAGCCCTGGCGGCTCGAGGTCGGCCGCATGCTGGATGCCTGGTGCCTGGCTCGGGATGACGACCCCGGGGCGACCAAGGAGGCCGACCAGGCATGAACCCGATTCGCAGCGTCATCTTCTATATCGGCTACGTCCTGGCCATGCTGGTCTGCGGCGTGCTGTTCCTGCCGCCGTCGCCCTTTCTGCCGCTGAAGTCCCGCTACCGGCTGCTCAACCTCTACAACCACTTCATCATCGCCTGGTTCGGCCTGGTGTGTGGCGTGCGCTATGACATCCGCGGCCGCGAGCGTCTACCCGACGGGCCCTGCGTGATCCTGGCCAACCACCAGTGCGAGTGGGAGACCGTCTACCTGCAGCTGCTCAAGCCACCGGTGTGTACGGTGCTCAAGCGGGAGCTGCTCAATATCCCGATCTTCGGCTGGGGGCTGCGCCTGCTGCATCCCATCGCCCTTGACCGTTCCAAGCCGGCCCGGGCGATGAAGCAGGTGCTGACCCAGGGCAAGCGCCGGCTGGAGAAGGGGCTCTCGGTGCTGATCTTTCCCGAGGGCACCCGCGTGGCGCCGGGCCAGCGGCGTCGCTACAACAAGAGCGGCGCGGTAATCGCCTGCCGAGCCGGCATGCCGGTGGTGCCGGTGGCCCACAATGCCGGTGAGCGCTGGCCCGGGCGCCACTGGGTCAAGCGGCCGGGGCGGCTGTCCCTGGTGGTCGGCGAGCCCATCGAGACCGCCGGCCGCAGCCCCGAGGAAGTGCTGGCCGAGACCGAGGCCTGGATCGAGGCCCGGCTCGACGAGATCTCCGAGGTCCCGCGTCCCCGCCAGGTGCCCGTCGGCCGCGAGACCGTCACCGGCTGAGTCGGGGGCCGCCGGCCGGAACGCAAGGAGGCGCCCCGGGGGCGCCTCCTTGCGTTGCACGGCGTTGCGCCGTATCAGTCGCGGTACTTCTGCAGCACCAGACAGGCGTTGGTGCCGCCGAAGCCGAAGCTGTTGGACAGCACCCGCTCGACCCGGGCCGCGTCGCGGCGCTCGGTGACGATGTCGAAGCCGTCGGCCTGCTCGTCCAGCTGCTCCACGTTGGCGGAGGCGGCGATGAAGTCATTCTCCATCATCAGCAGCGAGTAGATGGCCTCCTGCACGCCGGTGGCGCCCAAGGAGTGGCCGGTCAGCGACTTGGTCGAGCTCATGGCCGGCGTGGTGTTGCCGAAGACCTCGCGGACCGCCTTCAGCTCGGCCACATCGCCCACCGGCGTGGAGGTGCCGTGCGTGTTGATGTAGTCGATATCGCCGTCCACGGTGGCCAGCGCCTGGCGCATGCAGCGCACCGCCCCTTCGCCGGACGGGGCGACCATGTCGTAGCCGTCGGAGGTGGCGCCGTAGCCGACCAGTTCGGCATAGATCTTGGCTCCGCGGGCCTTGGCGTGCTCCAGTTCCTCGAGCACCAGCATGCCGCCGCCGCCGGCAATGACGAAGCCGTCGCGGGTCTGGTCATAGGGGCGCGAGGCCTTCTCGGGGCTGTCGTTGTACTGGGTCGAGAGGGCGCCCATGGCATCGAACAGGCAGGACAGGGTCCAGTGCTCCTCCTCGCCGCCGCCGGCGAAGACCACGTCCTGCTTGCCCATCTGGATCTGCTCCATGGCGCTGCCGATGCAGTGCGCCGAGGTGGCGCAGGCCGAGGAGATGGAGTAGTTGACGCCCTTGATCTGGAAGGGGGTGGCCAGGCAGGCGGAGACCGTGCTGCCCATGGTGCGGGTGACCCGGTAGGGGCCCACGCGGCGCAGGCCCTTCTCGCGCATGATGTCGGCGGCTTCCACCTGATTGGCGCTGGAGGCGCCGCCGGAGCCGGCGATCAGGCCGGTACGCTCGTTGGAGACCTGCTCGGGGGGCAGGCCGGCATCCTCGATGGCCTGGGCCATTGAGACATAGGCGTAGGCGGCGGCATCGCCCATGAAGCGGCGCAGCTTGCGATCGACCTGAGCTTCCAGGTCGATGTCGACCACCCCGGCCACCTGGCTGCGGAAGCCACGCTCGGCGTAGTCTTCCTTGAAGCGAATGCCTGAGCGCCCGTTCCGCAGAGCCTCGAGCACCTGTGTTGCGTCGTTGCCCAGGCAGGACACGATGCCCAGGCCGGTGACTACCACTCGTCGCATGGGAGCCTCCTGTTCAGAAATTCGCGGTGGAGGTGAACAGGCCAACGCGCAGATCGTTGGCCTGGTAGATCTCGCGGCCATCCACGGACACCGTGCCGTCGGCCATGCCCAGGATCAGGCGCCGGGTGATGATGCGCTTGATGTTGATACGATAGGTGACCTTCTTGGCCTCGGGCAGGATCTGGCCGGTGAACTTGACCTCCCCGCATCCCAGGGCGCGGCCACGGCCGGGGTGGCCCAGCCAGCCGAGGTAGAAGCCGACCAGCTGCCACATGGCATCCAGCCCCAGGCAGCCGGGCATCACCGGATCGCCGGGAAAGTGGCAGTCGAAAAACCAGAGGTCCGGATGGATGTCGAGCTCGGCGATCAGTTCGCCCTTGCCGTGTTCGCCACCCTCTTCATGGATGTGGGTGATGCGATCGAGCATCAGCATATTGGGTGCCGGCAGTTGGGCGTTGCCGGGGCCGAACAGCTCGCCACGGCTGCATGCCAGCAGTGCTTCGCGATCAAAGGAGTGTTGCTTGGTCACTGAATCGTTCCGAGTGTCGAGATGATTGTATGCCATGATACGGCATGCGACCGCCCAGGCGGCCCTGCCTAGTCTACTGTTCGCGTCCAGCGAATGCACGCCGGGGCCGATGTCGAGAACGCCGGCGCCTGGCCCGGGGTACAGTTCCTGGCGGGGCGGCCGATAGAGGCTCAAGGTCTTCTTGTCCCTGACCGGACGAGCCATTATCCATCTCCGTGAGTCGATTCCAACGCTATGTGGCCCGCCTTCTCGCTCAACCGCCCCTTGCTCTGGATCGCCCTGGCCGCCCTCTCGGCGAGCATCTGGCTGCCCGTGGTCGGGCTGCGCCTGGCCGCCGTCGGCCTGGTGCTCCTCGGCCTCTGGGACGCCTGGCGCCAGGTCCGCCGAGAGCACCTTCGTGCCCGCCTCGGCCAGGAGGCACTGTCGCTCACCGAGGAGGGCGTGATCGTCACCGATGACGCCAATCGGATCCTCGCCGTCAATCCCGCCTTCACCCAGATCACCGGGTACGACCCATCGGAGGTGCGTGGCCTCAACGCCGCCACCCTCTCCGCGCCGCGCCACGACAAAGCGTTCTTTGCACGGTACTGGCAGACCCTGCAGAGCACCGGGCGCTGGGAGGGCGAGATCTGGAACCGTCGCAAGCAGGGCGACGAGTACCCCGAGTGGCTCAAGGTCAAGGCCATCACCGACGACCAGGGAAGAGTGCGCCACTATGTCTGCCTGTTCTCCGATATCTCGCTGCGCAAGGCTCGTGAGCGAGACCTGCGGCGCATCGGTTTCGAGGATCCCCTGACCGGCCTGCCCAATAGGCGCCGGCTGCATGACCTGCTCAGCTCGCGACTGCGCCACCTGCTGGCCGGCGAGAGCCTCGACATGGCGATCATCGACATCGACGGTTTCAAGGAGGTCAACGACGGCTTGGGGGTCGAGCTCGGCGATCGCCTGCTCGCCCGTGTCGGCGAGCGCCTGGCGGGGTATGTGGCGGGCGGCGTGGTGGGACGCCTGGGCGGCGACGAGTTCATGGTCATCCGCACCACCACCTTCGACGACCACGACAACTGGGTGGCCGGTCTGCAGGCCCACCTGGGCGAGCCCTTCGAGCTCGAGCGCCACTCGCTGCGCCTGGGCGTGACCATCGGCAGCTGCCGAGCCCCGGAGGACGGTCGCGACTCCGGGGTGCTCTTCCAGCGCCTGGAATCGGCGCTGTACACCGCCAAGCGCAACGGCCGCAACCACTGCCAGCGCTTCCGCCCGGCGCTGGACGTCCAGGACAGCCCACAGCTCGGCCTGGTCAGCGAGCTGCGCCACGCGCTGGCCACCGGCGGCCAGCTCGAGCTGCACTACCAGCCCCAGTATCGGCTGGACGATGACTCCATGGCCGGGCTCGAGGCCCTGCTGCGCTGGCGCCATCCCCGGGACGGCATGATCTCGCCGGGGGACTTCATTCCGCTGGCCGAGCGGCACGGCCTGATGGCTGCCCTCGGCAACTACGTGATCGACCAGGCCCTGGCCCAGCTGGCCCACTGGCGGGGCCAGGGCATGCCGGAGGTGCCGGTGTGGATCAACATCTCCGCCATGCAGCTGTTCCAGGGCGACCTGGAAGCGGCGCTGGCCACCGGACTGGCGCGCCACGGCCTGCCGGCGGGACGGCTGGGCCTGGAGCTGACCGAGTCGGTGCTGCTCGACGAGCGTGCCGGCGACGTCGCCCCGCGCCTGGAGGCGCTGCGCGACCGGGGCCACCCGGTGGCCATTGATGACTTCGGCACCGGCTATTCGTCGCTGGGCTATCTCAAGCACCTGCCGCTGGACAAGCTCAAGCTCGACCGCGCCTTCGTGCATGCCCTGCCCGACGACCAGGCCGATGCCGCCATCGTCGTCGCGGTGCTGGCCATGGCCAAGGGACTCGGCCTCCAGGTGGTGGCCGAGGGCGTGGAGACGCCGGCCCAGGCCGACTTCCTGCGCGCGGCCGGTTGCGAACTGGTGCAGGGCTTTCTCTATGCCCGGCCGCTGACGGTCGAGGCGCTGGAGGCGCACTGGCAGGCGCGCTCCTCAGCCGGCCCGCATGCGGGCAGCGCTCGCGGCGTGCCCGAGCCGGTGGCACAGCCACAGGCATAGCCCCGCCCAGACCAACGCCTCGACCGCGAGCAGCCAGGGGGCCAGGTCGACGCCGGCCAGACGCGCCCCGGCGAGGTAGGAGAGCGGCCCGCTGGTGGCGCCGCCGAGGACCGCCAGCCAGGGACGGCGCCACAGCCAGGCCAGCGAGTGGTGCAGCAGGCTGGCGAACAGCGGCCACAGCAGCCACAGCCAGGGAGGCAGCAGGCCCAGCACCCGGGGCTCGGCGGCGAAGCGAAAGCCACCGGCCAGGGCCAGGCCGCCATCGATGACCAGTCCCAGCGCCGCGAAGCCGATCAGCCAGCGCCATTCCCCTGCTCGGGCCAGCCAGCGCAGGTGCAGCGCCAGTACCAGCGCCACCACGGCACCGCCCACCAGGCTGCCGCCCAGCACGCAGGCGAACCAGCCGAGCTGGAAGCCCGCCAGGTTGGCGAGCAGTCGGGCGGTGGTCACACCTGCCCCGTCAGCGGGGCCGGCCGGGCCCCGGGCTTGGCCAGCAGCAGGTGGCAGGTACCGATGCTGCGCTCGAGGAAGCCCCCCTCGCAGTAGCACAGGTAGTAGCGCCACATGCGGATGAAGCGCTCGTCATAGCCCAGGCGTCGGACGGTATCCAGGTTGGCCTCGAAGCGGTGGCGCCACTCGCGCAGGGTGCGCGCATAGTGGAGGCCGATCTCGTCCAGGGCCAGCAGGTTGAGCGAGGTGCGCCGGGTCAGGGCGTCGAGGATGGCCCGGTGGGAGGGCAGGAAGCCGCCGGGGAAGATATAGCGCTTGATGAAGTCCATCTCGCGCTTGGCGGCCTCGAAGCGCTGGTCGCGGATGGTGATGGCCTGCAGCATGGCCAGGCCGTCGTCGGTGAGCAGGCGATCCAGGGTGGCCAGGTAGGTGTCGAGGTACTGGTGGCCCACCGCCTCGATCATCTCCACCGAGATCAGGCGATCGTAGCGACCCACCAGCTCCCGGTAGTCCTGCTTGAGCAGGGTGACGCGGTCCTCGAGGCCCTCCGCCTCGAGCCGCCGGGCGGTGTGGGCGTACTGCTCCTCGGAGATGGTGGTGGTGGTGACCCGGCAGCCGCGGGTACGGGCCGCATGGATGGCCAGGCCGCCCCAGCCGGTGCCGATCTCCAGCAGGTGGTGATGGGCGCGGACGTCCAGCCGGTCGAGCATCAGGTCGAGCTTGTGGGTCGAGGCCTCTTCCAGGCTGGCGCCGGGGTGCGGGAAGACCGCGCTGGAATACATCCAGTGCTGGCGATCGAGGAAGGTCGCGAAGAGCTCGTTGCCGATGTCGTAGTGGGCGGCGATATTGCGCCGCGAGCCGCGGACGGTATTGCGCTGCAGGCCATACAGGGCGCCGAGCAGCCAGCGGCCGAGACGCGCCAGGCCACCCTCCATCTCGCCATTGATCCGCTCCAGGTTGGCGGCGAACAGCCGTACCAGGGCCACCGGGTCGTCGGCGTCCCAGTCGCCGTCCATGTAGGCCTCGCCGGCGCCCACGGTGCCCCCCAGCGCCACGCGCCGCCAGACTCGGCTGTCGCGCACCACCAGGGTGACCCGCAGGTCGCCGCCACGGCCCAGGTGATGGCGCTGGTGGCCCTCGATCAGGGTGATGTCGCCTCCCTCCAGACGGTCGAGCTGCTTCAGCAGGCGGGGCTTGAGCCAGCGGGACAGTCGGTCGCCATCGGCCGGCAATGGTTGAGCATTGGCGGTGCGCAGGGTGTTCACGGCGATGTCTCCTCGCGGTGGGGGTGGGCATGCAGGGGGACGCGCTTGAGCCACAGGCGCAGCGCCTCGAAGTGGATGCCGGCCAAGGTCTTCAGCGCCATCCACGGCTGACGGGCCAGGGTGGCGACCAGCACGCCGCGGGTGGCGGGGCGCGCCTCGAGGGTCAGGGTGGCGTCGAAGTGGCGGGCCTCGCCCTGCCAGGTCTCCATGTGCATCGTCAGCGCCTCGCCGGGGGCGTTGAAGCACCAGCGATAGCGCATGTCCATGGGATTGAAGGGGGAGACATGCATGGCCTTGTCGAACTCGGCCCGGTGGCCATGCCGCCGCGGTTCCACGGTACAGGCGTAGGTGGTGCGTTCCCCCCAGGGGGTGTTGCTGACCTCGCCGAGCAGGGCACGCAGCTCGCCGCGCGCGTCGTAGGCGTAGTACAGCGAGACGGGGTTGAAGCCCACTCCCAGGGTGCGCAGCTGGGTCAGCAGGCAGATGCGCCCGTCCGGTGCGCTGCCCAGCTGGCGCTGCAGCTCGCCGCGCACGGCATCCTTGAGGGGACGGTCGTGAGGCGCCAGGTAATCCTCCCGACGGAAGCGCGCCAGGGCCGGGCGGCGGGCGCTGAAGCCAGGCACGCCGTCGAACAGCTCGGGTAGCTCGTCCAGGTCGAGCCAGGCCATCCACAGCCGGTAGCGGAAGGCGTGGTGTCGCGGCAGGAAGCGCCGATGGCGCAGCCAGCCGCGATAGATGCGGGAGCGCGGTGCGGCGTTCATGCCGGGATCTCCAGGTCGGCGAGGCGCGGGCCCGCCGCGCTCGACGCCTGTTCGTCGCAGCCCAGGGAGTGGGCCACGCGCAGGGCGCTCCACACGCCATCCTCGTGGAAGCCGTGACGCCAGTAGGCACCGCAGAAATGGGTGCGCTGCGCCGGCGTCGAGATCTCGTCGTGACGCTGCTGGGCACGCTGGCCGGCCAGGGTGAACTGGGGATGGGCATAGGTGTAGCGTCCCAGCACCTTTGCCGGATCGATGCTCGCGCCGTCGTTGAGGGTCACGCAGAAGGTCTGCGGGGCCGTGAGGCGCTGGAGGATATTCATGTCGTAGGTCACCGAGACCCGGGCCGCCTCGCCGCGACCGTCAAGTCGATAATTCCAGCTGGCCCAGGCCCGGCGCCGTCGCGGCAGCATGCGGGTATCGGTGTGCAGGACCACCTCGTTGTCCTGGTAGGGCATGGCGCCGAGGATCTCCCGCTCGGCGGAAGAGGCATCCTCGAGCATTGCCAGTGCCTGGTCGGCATGGCAGGCCAGCACCACCTGGTCGAAACGCTCCTCGCCGTCGGCGCTGCGCAGCCGAACTCCCTCCGTCTCGCGGCGGATCCCCAGCACCGGCGTGGCCAGCCGGATGCGCTCGGCGTAGGGCGCGGTCAGGGCCGGGATGTAGGCCCGCGAGCCGCCGACCAGGGTGTGCCACTGCGGCCGATTGGTCACCGAGAGCAGGCCATGATGGTGGAAGAAGCGCACGAAGAAGTGCAGCGGGAAGGCCCGCAGGTCGCGGATACTGGCCGACCAGATCGCCGCGCCCATGGGCAGCAGGTAGCGGCACTGGAAGTCGCGGCCGAAGCCGCCGTCATCGAGGTATTCGCCGAGTGTCAGCCCCGCCGGCAGGCGCTGCTCGAGCAGGTCGCGGGTCGCCTGGCGGTTGAAGTGCAGGATGTCGCGCAGCAGGCCGTGGAAGCGCGGGCGCAACAGGTTGCTGGGCTGGGCGAACAGGCTGGCCAGGGTATGGCCGTTGTACTCGAAGTCCCGGGCGGTCTCGTGGACCGAGAAGCTCATCTCGGTGGGCTGGCTGGCCACGCCCAGGCGCTCGAGCAGTCGCCGGAAGTGGGGGTAGGTCCAGTCGTTGAAGACGATAAAGCCGGTATCGATGGCGTACGTGCGACCGTCGACGGTCACGTCCACGGTGGCCGTGTGGCCCCCCAGCCGGGACTCGGCCTCGAAGAGGGTGACCTCGTGGCGGCTCGACAGATACCAGGCGGCGGTCATGCCGGCGATGCCGCTGCCGACCACGGCGATGCGTTGGGCGGCATTCCGCTGGGCATGCAGGGGCGAGAAGAGCTGGGTCATGAGCGGACCTCCCGGGGGGCGGCATCGTGATCGCGGGTCAGGCGACGGCCGAGGCGGAAGCGCAGCCCCGGCGACAGGCTGCCCAGCAGCTTGAGCAGCAGGGTGAAGCGTCGCGGGAAGTGGATGTCCAGGCGATGGGCGGCGAGGCCGGCGAGGATGGTCTCGGCGGCTCGCTCGGCACTCACCCGCATCGGCATCGGGAAGTCGTTGCGGTCGGTGAGCGGTGTCTTGACGAAGCCGGGATGGATAAGGCTGACGTCGATCCCCTCTCCGGCCAGGTCGAGGCGCAGCGATTCCAGAAAGTAGCTCAGTGCCGCCTTGGAGGCGCCGTAGGCCTCGGCCCGGGGCAGCGCCAGGTAGGCCGAGGCGCTGGAGGTGGCGGCGAGCAGGGGGCGGCCCCCCTCGGCCCGGGCCCGGCGAAGCAGCGGCAGGGCGGCCTCCACGCCATACAGGGCGCCGAAGACATTGGGGGCGAAGACCCGCTCGACGAGGGCGCTATCGAAGTCACGGGCGTCCAGATACTCGCAGGTCCCGGCGTTGAGGATCACCAGGTCCAGCCCGCCGAAGCGGGCCTCCAGGCGTCGCCCGGCGGCCAGCACGGCCTGGCGGTCGGTGACATCCAGGGGCAGCAGCAGGGCATTGTCTTGATTGCCGGCCAGTTCGGCCAGGGCCTCGGGACGGCGGGCGCTGAGCGCCACTCGATGCCCCTGCGCCAGTAGGCGCTCGGCCAGGGCCCGGCCGATGCCCGAGGTGGCCCCGGTCAGCCAGATGCGTTGCGTTGCGTGCGGTGCCGTCATGTCGTCTCCCGAGGCTCCTGGGGGTGTCCCTCCCCCTGGTGGTACGCGGGAAACGATGGTCTGGATTCACCGTCCCGCGCGTCGCTTGATCACGCCTATCAGTTTTCCGATCACCGGCAGGTGCTCGTAGAGCAGGGCGCCGGCGTCGAAGTAGTCCCGGTGCCGGCAAACCCGCCCCGAGCCGTCGGCGGCGAAGGTCAGCCGCGAGCAGCCCGGTACCGTGATCTCTCGCCCGCCGGCCAGGCGGGGGTGCGCCAGGTGCAGCGTCCAGGAGACGAAGGCGTGGTCGTCCTGGCGAAGGCGATCGTGAAAGTCGAAGCGACACGCTGTCACGTTCTCGTACAGGGCCGTGAAGTAGGCTTCCAGCGCCGGCAGCCCGTCTATCCGGTGAAGCGGGTCGAAGAATTCCACATCACGAGTGTATACCTTGTATAGCTTTTCTGTACAGGTTTTGTCCAGCTTGTTGTAGAAGGCGCAGAAGGCCTCCAGGGAGGGGTCCCGGTTCATGACGCGATCCTCGGTGGTGGGGCGAGCTCAGCGCTCGGTGGACAGGCCCTTGAAGGCTGCCAGCGCCCGGGCCCGGGCGGCCTTGTGCTCGATGATGGGGGCGGGATAGTCGAGACGGGCCAGCAGGTCATCGCCGGGGGCATGGCGTGCCTTGGCTGGCAGGGGGGCCAGCTCGGGCAGCCACTCGGCCAGGAAGCGGCCCTCGGGATCGAAGCGCTGAGACTGGGTGATGGGGTTGAAGATCCGGAAGTAGGGGGCGGCGTCGGTGCCGGTGGAGGCCGCCCATTGCCAGCCGCCGTTGTTGGCGGCGAATTCGCCGTCCACCAGGTGGCGCAGGAAAAAGGCCTCGCCGCGGCGCCAGTCGATCAGCAGGTGCTTGGCGAGGAACATGGCGGTGACCATGCGCAGGCGGTTGTGCATCCAGCCGGTGGCCACCAGCTGGCGCATGGCGGCGTCGACGATGGGGTAGCCGGTGCGCCCCTCGCACCAGGCACGGAAGCCCGGCTCGTCGTCTCGCCAGGGCAGCGCCTCGGTGTGGGCCTGGAAGGCTCGGTGGCGACAGACCCGGGGGAAGCCCACCGCCACGTGCTGGTAGAACTCCCGCCAGATCAGCTCGCCGACCCAGGCCGTGAGGCCGGCATCGCCATCGGCCAGGGCGCCGTCGTTCTCGGCGAGCACCGCCTGCAGGCACTGGCGGTGAGAGATCATCCCCAGCGCCAGGTAGGGCGACAGCTCGCTGGTGCCGCGAATCGCCGGGAAGTCGCGCTGGTCGGCATAGTGGCGGCCGCGGAAGCGCAGGAAGCGTTCCAGGCGGTCGGCGGCTGGTCCCTCGCCGGCGGGCCAGCGTCGGCCGTCCACCGGGGTGTCCGCCAACTCGGGGAGCGCCGGCAGCGGCTCGGCGGCAATGGCCAGGCGCGTCTGGGGAACGGGCGTCTCGCGCAGGGCCAGGCGTTCGGCGGTGACCTGGCGGTGCCAGGCCCGGGCAAAGGGCGTGAAGACCCCATAGTAGTCGCCCTTGCCGGTGAGCAGCTCACCGGGAGCGAAGGCCACGGCATCGTGGTGGCCGGTGGCGGCGAGGCCGGCGGCGCGGAAGGCCTCGACCACCCGGACGTCGCGGCGGGCCTCGTTGAGGGGGTACTCGCGGTTGAAGTGCAGCGCCGCGGCGCCGACCTCCCGGGCCACGGCGAGCAGCGTCTCGGGGACCGCGTCGAAGGTGTCGGCCTCCCGGTGCAACAACGGGATGTTCAGTCCGTCCAGGGCCTCGGCCAGGGCGGCGACGCCGCGGTGCCAGAAGTCCAGCTTGTTGGCGCCGTGACCGTGGGCCCGCCACTGAGCGGTGCTGCGCAGGAAGACGGCCACCACGGGCCCCCGCTGGGCGGCCGCGGCCAGGGCGGTGTTGTCGTGGATGCGCAGATCGCTGCGGAACCAGACCAGGGTAGGTGCCATGGGACGCTCCCGTTCAGGCTGCCTGAGTGAGGGATTGCAGGCGGGTCATGGCCCGAGGCAGGTCGTCGCCGAGAACTTCCACCCCGGTGCCGTTCAGGTCGGCTTCGCGGATGCGCGCGACGGGGCCGCACAGGGTCAGGGGGACGTCGAGCTGTTCGGCCAGTCGGGGCAGCTGGCGGCGTATCAGGTCCGCCTTCTCGGCCCTGCCGCTGGCCAGCAGCAGGGCATCGGCGTGAAAGCGCTCCACGGCCAGCGGCAGCTCCTGTACCGGCAGGGGGGCGTCGAGGAGCTGGACCCGGTAGCCCCGATCGCTGGCGGCAAGGGCGGCGAGCAGCCCCCAGAGGGGACCGCCATCGTCGGGCATCGGCACGATCAGCACCAGCGGCCCGGCGGCCACGGGGTTGGCATGGTAGAGCCGGGTGCCAATGCGGGTGCGCAGGAAGGCCTCCAGGGCCCGGCGCTGCAGGTCGGCGCCGAGGCGCTCGTCCCAGCCTTCCTCCAACTCGCGGATCACCGGCTGCCAGAGCTCGTCGATGCAGGTCGCCACCGGGTAGAGCGACAGTCCCTGGTTGAACAGCGCCTCCAGGCGGGCCAGGTCCAGGGCCTCGGCGGCGGCGATCAACTGGCGACGCTGGCTCTCCCAGTCCCCGGCGGCGGGGGGCGGCGCCTCCACGGCGTCCGGCTGTTCGAGCAGTTCGCGAACCTGGCTGACCGGCACGCCGCGGTTGAGCCACTGCAGGATCCGCTCGACGCGCTCGATGTCCTCCCGTGCGTACAGGCGGTGCCCCTTGGGCGTGCGTCGCGGACGAATCAGGCCGTAGCGGCGCTCCCAGGCGCGCAGGGTCACCGCATTGACGCCGGTCAGGCGGGAGACCTCGCGAATCGGATAGAGCGGCGTATCGGCCGGGTGGTTCGCCTGATCGCTCATGCGCGCCTCTGTCTCGGTGGTGGGGGCGGTGGCCGGTGGATGTCGCGGCCATGATGGACAATTTTGTACAAAAAATGCGTTGATGTACAACACGTCCGTCAGGGCGCTTCTCCCGCCTGTTCGGCGACCACCGCCGCCAGGGCGTCGACGAAGGCCGGATGCTCGCCCACTGGCGGCAACAGCGTCAGGGCAAGGTGCGGATGGGCCTCGCCCAGGGCGGCCACCTGGCCGGGGACATCCTTGCGCAGGTGGCGGCCGGCGGCGAAGAACAGCGGCAGGATTTCGGCCCGCTCGATACCGGCGGCCTCCAGCTCCGCCACCGTGCTCTCCAGCGAGGGCTCGCAGAGCTCCATGTAGGCCAGGCGTAGCGGGGTGGTCAGCCGGTCAGCCAGGGCCGAGGCCAGGTTCTCGAAGGGGGCTCGCCAGTTGGCGTCGCTGGAGCCGTGGGCCAGCAGGATGAGGGCGCTGCGCATGTCAGGGAATCTCCGTTGCATGGGGGATGGGGGGGCGGCAGGCCAGGGCCCGGCCCAGGCGATGGCCCGAGAGCCAGGCATCCTCGACGCGGGCGTCGCGCCAGGCATCGCCGCACAGGGCCAGGCCGCTCTCGCCCTGGCGAAAGTCGGGGAAGCCGCTTCCCGGCAGCGCCGCCGGCTGGGCGAAGCGCCAGCGGTGAGCGCCGCTATGGCGCGGCATGGGTAGGGTGACCCCCTCGGGCAGGGCGGCCTGCAGGGCGTCGAGCAGGCGGGCACTCACGCTGCCGGCGTCCTCCTCCAGTCGCCGCTCGCTCCAGTCCAGCCGGGCCAGCAGGGTGAGGCTCTCGCCCTGGGCCTCGCGCCCCGGCTTGGTCTGGTTGCGGGTGACCAGGCGCAGCGGGCCCTCGGCCAGTTCCAGCACCTGCCAGTCGGTCGCCAGTCCCGGCAGTGGCGGCAGGGGGGCGTCGAACCGGGCCCAGCCGGCCCAGCAGGCCCGCTGGGGAATGCCGCGGCAGGCCTCGGCCAGGTCGGCATCGTGAGGGGCGACCAGCGCCTCCGCCTGGGGCGCGGGCAGCGCCAGCACGACCGTCGCGAAGAGGCCATGCCGGGTTCCCGCCTCGCTGATCAGGCGCCAGCCATCGTCGGCATTTTCCAGGGCGACGATCCGGGTCGCGGTGTGCAGGGGCAGGTCGCCGGCCAGGTGACGCAGCAGGGCGCTCATGCGAGGGGTCCCGGTGAAGCGAGGCCGGTCGTCGCTCCGTCGGCTGGGGCGGCCGGTGGTCAGCCGCCAGACGACCGCCGGCCAGGGCGCCACCACGCCGGCCCGCTGCCAGGTTGCGACCTGTTCACCGAAGTCCGCGTCGCGCACACTGAAATACTGGGCGCCCAGCTCGACCACCGCGCCGGTCAAGTGGCGGCTGGACATGCGGCCGCCCGGGCCGCGGCCCTTCTCGAACACCGTCACCGGGCGGCCGGCGTCGGCGAGCGACCGGGCGCAGGCGAGGCCGGCGATGCCGGCGCCGATGACAGCAGTGGAGTCGGGGTGCGGGATCATGGCAGTCTCATGCAGTGATCGGGATTTACCGCTAGACTAGCAGACGTGTACAACAGCTGTATAACACCAGGATGCAGGGGAGGCGTCGAATGCGTGTATTGATCACCGGAGGCAGTGGGTTCGTCGGGCAGGCACTGTGCCGGCGACTCGAGGAAGCCGGCCATCGCCTGCTGGTGGTGTCCCGCGATCCGGACGGTGTCCGTGATCGTCTGCCGGCAGGCACGGACATCCGCCGCTCGGTGCTCGACTTCGTCGACACGCCCCCCGATGCCCTGGTCAACCTGGCCGGCGAGTCTATCGCCGCGCGGCGCTGGAGCGATGCCCAGAAGGAGCGGTTGATCGATTCGCGGGTCAACGTCACTCGCGATCTGGCGATGCTCTGCGAGCAGCTCACGGCCACCCAGGGGCGAGCGCCGGCGGTGATGGTCTCGGCCTCCGCCATGGGGTTCTATGGCGATCAGGGCGAGCGTGTGGTCACCGAGGAGACGCCTCCCCACGACGAGTTCGCTCACCGGCTGTGCAAGCGTTGGGAAGAGGTGGCCGGCGAGGTCACGACCTTCGGCACCCGGCTGTCGATCCTGCGCCTCGGGCTGGTGCTGGACGCCGGCGGCGGTACCCTGCAGAAGATGCTGCCGCCCTTCAAGCTGGGGCTGGGGGGACGTTTCGGCCATGGCCGCCAGTACATGCCCTGGGTGCATCGCCAGGACCTGGTCAGCATGATCCTCTTCTTGATCGAGCGGGACGACCTGGACGGCCCCTTCAACGGCAGCGCGCCGAACCCGGTGACCAACGCCGAGTTCACGCGCACCCTGGCCCGCCACCTGCACCGGCCGGCGGTGTTGCCGGTACCGGCCCTGGTACTGGAGAGCGCCTTTGGCGAGATGTCGCGGCTGTTGCTGACCGGCGCGGACATGCGCCCTCGGCGGCTCGAGGAAGTCGGCTTCGTGTTCCGCTTCCCGACCCTGGACGAAGCCCTGGCGGACATCCTCGGCTGAGTTCGCCGCCGGGGCTGGCCGATATGCCACAGGCCGCGCCGGCAAGCTGCCGCCGCGGCCTGTGGCGGAACGGGCCGAGGCCTAGCGAGTGGTCTCGTCGACGGTGACGATGACCCGCACGGCGTCGAGGCGCAGCCGGGTGCCCTCGATGGCCGCATCCAGGGCGGCGCGCTCCTCGCGCAGGGCGGCCAGCTCGTCCTCGCGCACCGCGGGGTTGCGGCGGGCCAGGGCCTCCAGACGGGTCAGCTCGGCGTCGAGCTCGTCGCGCATGCGCCCCTGGGCGGCCTCGACGATGCTCGGCAGCTCCCGCTCGGCCTCGGCCTCGGCACGGTCGAGCAGCTCGCGCAGCTGGTCGTGTCGGCTCTTGATCAGGTCCCGGGCCACCGCCTTCTTGACCTTCTGCAGGTTCTTCGAGAGGCCGGTAAAGGAGACCTTGGCGGTGAGGTTGGCGCCGGACTCGTCGAGCAGCACCCGCACCGCAGTGGGCGGCAGGAAGCGGTTGAGATGCAGGCGCTTCGGGGCGGGGCAGTGGGTCCGGAAGACCAGCTCGGCCATCAGCCGGCCGCCGGGAATCGAGGGATGCTTGAGCAGGGCCAGGGCGGTGTTGCCCATGGTGCCGTCGAGGATCCGCCCCATCATCTCCCGGGTCAGGGGATGTTCCCAGGACAGCCGCTGGACGTCGTCCCGGGCCAGGGCGCGCTCCCGGGAGAAGGTGGCCGAGAAGCCCTCCTCGCCCTTCACCAGCCCTGGCAGGCCGTCGAGCATCTGCGGGCTCGGCTGCAGGTGCTGGATGCCCCCGCCGAGGTCCTTGCTGTCGACCCCGAAGATGTCCAGGGCCTGATCCAGGTAGCGGGTCAGCGCCTTGTCGGCATCCAGCTCGCGGACCGCGGCGATGGTCGCCTCGGCACGATCCGCGCGGCAGGCGTTGAGTTCCAGCAGGCGGTTGCGGCCGGCGTCGCGCTCCGCCAGGCGGCTGTCGAACAGCTCGCGAGTCTCGCCGATCACCTCGTCGAGGCTCTCGTCGTCGAGCAGGGCATCGGCCAGGGCATCACCGAAGGCCTCGAAGATCTCGCTGCCCAGGCCGTGGGGCGTGCTGAAGGCATCCATGCCCTCGTGGTACCAGCGCAACAGCTGCTCGCCGGGACTGCCCGCGAACACCGGCACATGCAGCTCGATGGCGTGGCGCTGGCCGATGCGGTCGAGGCGGCCGATGCGCTGCTCCAGCTGGTCCGGGTGCAGCGGCAGGTCGAACATCACCAGGTGACGGCAGAACTGGAAGTTGCGGCCCTCCGAGCCGATCTCCGAGCACACCAGCACCTGGCAGCCATCCTCCTCGTCGGCGAAGGCCGCCGCCGCCCGGTCGCGCTCGACCAGCGACAGGCCCTCGTGGAACACCGGGGCGTGGACGCCGCCCAGCACTCGCAGGCCCTCGGCCAGGCCCAGGGCCGTCTCCCAGTCATGGGCGATGACCAGCACCTTGTCGTCGCCGAGCTCGGTGAGCCGCTCGAGCAGCCAGGTCACCCGCGGGTCGAACTGCCACCAGGGCTCGGTGTTCAGGGGATCGTCGGCCAGAGCCCGGTACATGGTGTCCAGATAGACCAGCACCTCGGGGTGGTCGAGGCCGGTCTCGATCAGCAGCTCGTCCAGATAGTCCTCGTCCCGCGCCAGGCGGCGCAGCACCCGACGATAGGAGGAGGGCAGCTCGAGGTGGGCGACCTGCAGCCGACGCTCGGGGAAGCCGCCCACATGGCGACGGCTGTTGCGAAACATCACTCGGCCTGTGCCGTGGCGGTCCAGCAGCTGGTCGCGCAGCTGGTCCCGGGCCGCCTCGTGCTGCCCGGGGGCGCCCTCGGCATTGGCCAGGGTCTCCAGCAGGGCGAGGCTATCGGGGTCGTCGATCACGGCGGCGACGGCCTCTCGGTCGGTCGCCTCGCCGGGCAGGCGTTCCAGGGCATCGATGGCGGCGGCCACCTCGACGTAGTGGCGCTCTTCCTCCTGGAAGGCGGCGAGGCTCTGGTAGCGGTCCGGGTCGAGCAGGCGCAGCCGGGCGAAGTGGCTCTGCTGGCCCATCTGCTCCGGCGTCGCCGTGAGCAGCAGCAGGCCGGGGGCCGTGGCGGCCAGGCGCTCCACGCAGCCGTAGCCGGGGCCGACCGTCTCGTGCGACCACTCCAGGTGATGGGCCTCGTCGACGATCAGCAGGTCCCAGGCGCAGGCCTCGGCCTGGGCCTGGCGATGGGGGTTGGCGAACAGCCAGTCCTGGCTCGCCAGCACCAGCTGGCCGGCCTCGAAGGGGTTGCCGCTGCCGTGGGCCAGGCTCTGCTGCTCGTCGAGCAGGGTGACCTCCAGCGAGAAGCGGCGCAGCAGCTCCACCAGCCACTGGTGGGTGAGGCTTGCCGGCACCAGGATCAGCGCCCGCTCGCCGCGCCCGGTGAGCAGCAGGCGGTGCAGGATCAGGCCGGCCTCGATGGTCTTGCCCAGGCCTACCTCGTCGGCCAGCAACACCCGCGGGGCATGGCGGCGGGCGACCTCGTCGGCGATGTAAAGCTGGTGCGGGATCAGGTCGATGCGCGGGCCGGCCAGGCCCAGCGCCGGATTCTGCTCGACCCGGTGATGGTGGTGCAGGGTGCGGAAGCGCAGGTCGAACCAGTCGTTGCGGTCCACCTGGCCGGTCAGCAGCCGGTCGCGGGCCTGGTCGAACTGCATGGTGTCGGCGAGCTTCGCCTCGGGCAGCTCGCACAGCTCGCCGGCATCGCTCTCGCCGATGTAGACGATCAGCCCGCCGACCTCCTTGCTGTCGTCGACGGTCATCTGCCAGCCTTCGGCGCACTCGATACGGTCGCCGCTGCCGAAGATGACCCGGGTCAGGGGGGCGTGCTGGCTGCTGTAGGTTCGGGTTTCCTGGCTGGCGCCGAAGAGGACGGTGACGCTGCGGGGGTCGCAGTTGAGGATGGTGCCCAGGCCGAGTTCGGCCTCGCCATCGCTGATCCAGCGCTGGCCGGGAGAGAAGTCGCTCATGGTGCCTCGGGGATGCTTGGGATCGGTTCTCGCGCCGCTGGCCACGCCCGGCCCCGCGGCGACAGGGCGCGGTATCTTACAGCAAACCCCGGCGCGGCTTAAGGGCCTGTGACGCGAATCCCCCGGCGCTCACTCCGCGTCGAGCCAGGCGGCGAGGGTCGCCCGGGGCACTTCGCCCACGTGCTGGGCCCGGGCGCGGCCCTCGGCATCGAACAGCAGGGTGGTGGGCAGTCCCGGGGCGCCACTCGCCACCAGCACCGACTGGCGCGGGTCGAGCAGGGCGTGCTCGAAGGCGAGCCCCTGATCGTCAAGGTAGCGGACCACCGGCAGCAGGTCCTCGCCCTGGTTGATCACCACCACGGTGACGTCGTCCCGGGCATCGGCCTCGGCCAGCAGCGGCATCTCGCGCCGGCACGGCGGGCACCAGGTCGCCCAGAGATTGATCACCACGGTCTGGCCGGTGAGGGAGGCCAGCGCAACCGGTTCCCCCTCGAGGTTGTCGAGGGTCAGCTCGGGGAGCTCGCGCAGGGTCATGCCGCCGCCCAGCGGCGCCAGGGTCACCAGCGCCAGCCACAGCAGCGAGGCGCCGAGCGTCAGCCCCAGGGCGCCGAGCATGGCGCCGAGGTGATGGCGCAGCGTCCAGGCGCTCCAGGCCAGCGCGGCCAGCAACCCCCAAAAGGCATGATAGCCCGGCTGCCAGAGCTTGAGGGCATCCAGCGGCGCGTCGAGGTAGCTGGGCAGGTGCAGGGCCACGTGGCCGACCCGGGCCCCGGCGAGCCAGACGAGCATTAGCCCCTGGAGCCAGCGGGCGTGGTGCCGCCGGGGCAGGCCGAGCAGGAAGGCACTGGCCGCCAGCAGCAGCAGGGCGGCGGCGAGGGCATAGAGGCGCGGCAGGGGAATGAGCACGGGCCCCAAGGCGATGGCGTCCATTCGTGATGGGCTCTCCCGAGAGTCGGGTTCGGCGCCCTGCGCCGGACCGGTTACACTGGATACATTCGTTTCGCCAAGCCTACTGCCGGTGGGCGGGGCTGTCATCCAGCGGGAGCATTCATGGCAAGACCGGCCTTCGATACCCTGCGGGCCCTGGCCATCGCCAGCCAGGCCCTGGGCTTTATCCTCATCATCACCCTGGAAACCGTCATGGGCGATGCTGCCCGGCCCTGGCAGGGCTGGACCCTGGCCGCCATGGTGGTGGTCGCCCTGTGGATCGCGCTGGTGCGACTGTACCGGCGCAACAAGGCGCGCAAGGCCTGGGCGCGCCAGCGGGCCGATGACTAGCATCGCCTGGCGGGGGGCATGGGCGCTGGCCGCGTGGCTGGTGCTGGGCCTGCTGGCGGGCTGTGCCGGCCAGCCCGTGCCCCGGGAGCACGGGCTGGCGCTGCGCGATGCGGAGATTCGCAGCACCTGGCTGGGCCAGTGGTCCCGCCAGGCCGCCGCCGACCATGCCGGCCTGAGCGGCTTTGCCCTGCTGGCCAAGGGCGAGGAAGCCTTCGCCCTGCGCGCCAACCTGGCCGAGCAGGCCAGCAAGCGCCTGGACGTCCAGACCTACCTGCTGGGGGAGGGGCAGACGGTCCAGGTCCTGCTGCATCGCATGATCGGCGCCGCCCAGCGTGGCGTCGAGGTGCGCCTGCTGCTCGACGACCTCACGGCGTCGGGGCAGGGCGACCAGCTGGCGGCCCTGGACAGCCATCCCAACATTCAGGTCCGGGTCTTCAACCCCTGGCCCCTGGGGCGCGAGCACCTGGTCAGCCGGGTGTTGCTGTCGTTGCCCGCCCTGGCCCGCCAGCACCGGCGCATGCACAACAAGACCTGGATCGTCGACAACGCCGTGGCCATCACCGGCGGGCGCAACCTCGGCGACGAGTACTTCAATGCCAGCGAGCCCCGCAACTTCGCCGATGTCGACCTGCTGGCGGTGGGCGGCGTGGTCGATGCCCTCTCGCTGAGCTTCGACCTCTACTGGAACCACTTCCTCAGCCAGCCCCTCGCCCGCTACCACACCGCCGCGCCCGAGGCCTGGCGCGACCTGGCCGCGACGCTGGCGCGCCAGCTGGCCGAACAGCGCGACAGCGACTCGCCCTACTTCGTCGCCCTGCGGGCCCGCTACGGGGCGGCCGCCGAGGACAAGCTGTTCAGCGAGCTGCACTGGGCCCCGGGCCAGGCCCTGTGGGACCCGCCGGGCAAGGTCGCCGGCCGCGAGCGCTCGCCGCTCAAGCGGACCCTGTTCGGGGCCCTGCTCGACCAGCTTCCGGAGCTGGAGTCGCGGCTGGTGATCGTCTCGGCCTACTTCGTTCCCGCCGAGCGAGGGACGGCCCTGCTGACGCGACTGGCCGAGTCGGGTATCCGCGTCGAGGTGATCACCAACTCCCTGGAGGCCACCGACCTGTCCCTGGTCCATGGCGCCTATGCCGGGCGCCGCCGTGCACTGCTGGAGAGCGGCGTGCGGCTTCACGAGCTGCGCGGCCGCCAGCAGCGTGGCGAGGAGGCCGAGATCGGCATCCCCGGCACCTCGATCTCCTCGCTGCACAGCAAGGCCGTGAGTTTCGACGACGACCTGGTGTTCATCGGTTCCTTCAACGCCGACCCGCGCTCGGTCATCTGGAATACCGAGGTCGGGGTGCTGGTCGAGAGCGAGCCCCTGGTGGCCGAGTTCCTCGAGTTCGCCGAGGCGGGCATGACCCCCTCGCTGAGCTACCTGCCCGGCCTCGACGGCGAGGGGCGTTTGTACTGGCTCACCGAGCTCGACGAGCGGCTGGTGCGCCTCGACCGGGAGCCGGGCTCCCTGAAGCAGCGGCTGGGCTCCTGGTTCAGTCGCCTGCTGGGCCTCGAGATCTGGCTCTAGCCCCTACCGGCTTGACCCCGGTCAAGCCGACGCCGGGCCGCGTTGTGGGCGAGGCGGAAGCGACTAGGCTTATATAAGCAAGGCCCATGTTGGGCCCCTTCCCATCGCATCCTGCCAGGGGGTGATCATGTACAAGTCGATCCTCGCGCCCGTCGACGGTTCCGAGCATTCCGCCAAGGCGCTGGGCGTCGCGGCCCAGCTGGCGCGGGCCTCGTCCGCGTCCCTCACCCTGATGACCGTGGCCGACTATCCGCCGGGCAACATGGGGCTGTTCACCGGAGGCACCCCCGAGCCCTTCACCGCGGAGGACTGGGGCAAGGTGGCCGACTCCCTCAAGCAGGACGCCGAGGCGGCCCTGAGGAAGGTCCGCGACAGCGTCGACCTGCAGGGCATCGAGGTCGAGGAGGTGATCCGCCAGGGCATGCCGGCCGAGGGCATCCTCAAGGAGGCCAAGCAGCGTGGCGTCGATGCCATCGTCATGGGCAGCCGCGGGGTCAGCGACATGCACGGCATGATCTTCGGCAGTACCTCCCACAAGGTCAGCCATGTCGCCGACTGCACGGTCATCACCGTGGCCTGACACCCGGGCACGTCGATGACGCCCGGCTGACCGCCGCGCGTCCGTTCCGTGACATTTCCTCCTAAGTCACTGATTCTCGGTGGCCCGCGTTGACCGGCCGGGTCTCGCGCAGGATGGGCAGGAGCTGGCGGCCTGGCGGGACGTCCGGCAGCACTATGGCTAGTCGCCAGGCCCCGCGAGGCCAGGGGCAACGAAAACGGCCGAACCCGGCAAACGGGTTCGGCCGTGTTGTCGGCAGGGCGTCACTGCCGGTTATGGAGCATCAGGAGGGGAAGGAGAACTGCGCGCCCTCGCGGATCCCGGCCGACGGCCAGCGCTGGGTGACGGTCTTGCGCTTGGTGTAGAAGCGCACGGCATCCGGGCCGTAGGCGGACAGGTCGCCGAACAGCGAGCGCTTCCAGCCGCCGAAGCTGTGGTAGGACACCGGCACCGGCAGCGGCACGTTGACCCCGACCATGCCCACCTGGATGCGGTCGCAGAAGTAGCGGGCCGCCTCGCCGTCACGGGTGTAGATGCAGGTGCCGTTGCCGTACTCGTGATCGTCGATCAGCCGCATGGCCTCCTCCATGGAGCCGGCGCGGACCACCAGCAGCACCGGGCCGAAGATCTCCTCGAGGTAGCAGGTCATGTCGGGGGTCACGCGGTCGATCAGCGTGCCGCCGACATAGAAGCCGTTTTCAAAGCCCGGCACCTGCACACCACGGCCGTCGACCACGATCTCGGCGCCCTGGGCCTCGGCGCTGTCGATATAGCCGCAGACCTTCTCCTGGTGCGCCTTGGTGATCACCGGGCCGAAGTCGTTCTCGGCGTCGAAGTGGGGACCGACCTTCAGGGTTGCCATCTGCGCCTGCATCTTGTCGACCAGGGCGTCGGCCGCCGCATCGCCCACGGCCACCGCCACGGACAGCGCCATGCAGCGCTCGCCCGACGAGCCGAAGGCGGCCCCGGTCAGGGAGCTGACCACGTTGTCCATGTCGGCATCCGGCATGACGATGGCATGGTTCTTGGCGCCGCCCAGCGCCTGGCAGCGCTTGCCGTTGGCGCTGGCGCGGCTGTAGATATACTCGGCGATCGGCGTGGACCCGACGAAGCTCACGGCCTTCACGCGGTCGTCGTCGAGCAGGGTGTCGACGGCTTCCTTGTCACCGTTGACCACGTTCAGCACGCCGGCGGGCAGGCCCGCCTCCTGGGCGAGCTCGGCGATGAAAAGCGCCGAGCTGGGGTCGCGCTCGGAGGGCTTGAGGACGAAGGTGTTGCCGCAGGCGATCGCCATGGGGTACATCCACAGCGGCACCATGGCCGGGAAGTTGAACGGCGTGATGCCGGCGACCACCCCCAGCGGCTGGAGCTCGCTCCAGGAATCGATGCCGGGGCCGGTGTTCTTGCTGTGCTCGCCCTTGAGCAGCTCCGGTGCGCCGCAGGCATATTCGACGTTCTCGATGCCACGCGAAAGCTCGCCCTTGGCATCGTGGACGATCTTGCCGTGTTCCTGGCCGACCAGCCCGCAGATCTCGTCGGCATGCTGCTCCAGCAGCGCCTTGAAGCGGTACATCACCCGGGCTCGCTTGGCGGGCGGGGTGTCGCGCCAGGCCGGGTAGGCGGCCTCGGCGGCGGCGATGGCCGCCTCGACGGTGGCCTTGCCGGCCAGGCTCACCTGGCCGGCGACCTCGCCGGTGGAGGGGTTGAAGATGTCCTGGGTGCGCACGGCGTCGTCGACTCGAGTGCCGTTGATCAGATTGCCAAGCGTGGTCATGGGGTACCTCTTCGTAAAGGGTGGTGGGTCTAGATGTGTCAATGCCGTTTCTGCGGGTTCAGTCCAGCTCGCCGATAGCCTCGCCCAGGGCGTTGATGAGTCGGTCGATCTCGTCGCGCTCGACGATAAAGGGCAGGCCGAGCTGGATGGTGTCGCCGCCATAGCGCACGTAGAACCCCTTGTCCCAGCACTTCATCGCGATCTCGAAGGGCCGGCGAGCCGGCTCGCCGGGGTAGGGCTCGACCTGCAGGGCGCCGGCGAGGCCGTAGTTACGGATATCGCTGACATGGCGGCTGCCCTTCAGGCCGTGCAGGGCGTCCTCGAAGAGCGGCGCCATCTCCCGCACGCGGTCGATCAGGCGGTCCTGCTCGAGCACGTCCAGGGCGGCCAGGGCCGCGGCACAGGCCACCGGATGCCCCGAGTAGGTGTAGCCGTGGGGCAGCTCCATCATGTAGTCGGGACCGCCCTGCTCCATGAAGGTGTGATAGATCTCCCCCTGCACGATGACACCGCCCATGGGCACGGCGCCGTTGGTCAGCTGCTTGGCGACGTTCATGATGTCCGGGACCACGCCGAACTCCTCGGCACCGGTCATCGCGCCCATGCGGCCGAAGCCGGTGATGACCTCGTCGAAGATCAGCAGGATGTCGTGGGCATCGCAGATCTCGCGCAGGCGCTTGAGGTAGCCCCGGGGCGGCGGGATCACCCCGGCCGAGCCGGCCATGGGCTCGACGATCACCGCGGCGATGTTGGAGGCATCGTGCAGGGCGATCAGCTCCAGCAGCTCGTCGGCGCGCTCGGCCCCGCGCTCGGGCATGCCACGCGTGAAGGCGTTTTCCTTGAGCAGGGTATGCGGCAGGTGGTCGGCGTCGACCCCCTGGCCGAACAGGGCGCGGTTGGCGCCGATGCCGCCCAGGCTGAAGCCGCCGAAGTTGACGCCGTGATAGCCCTTGGAGCGGCCGATCAGCTTGGTCTTGGTAGGCTTGCCCTTCTTGCGCCAGTAGGCGCGGGCGATCTTCAGCGAGGTGTCGGCGCTCTCGGAGCCGGAGCCGGTGAAGAACACGTGATCGAGCCCCTGCGGGGTCAGCTCACGAATCCGGTGGGCCAGCTCGAAGGCCTTGGGGTGGCCGTACTGGAAGGCCGGGGCATAGTCCAGCTGGCGCAGCTGCTGGTGGACCGCCTCGGCGATCTCCGGGCGGCAGTGGCCGGCACCGCAGGTCCACAGGCCCGAAAGGCCATCGTAGATCCGGCGACCGTCGGCCGCGGTGTAGTAGCTGCCCTCGGCGCCGACGATGATCCGCGGGTCGCGCTTGAACTGGCGGTTGCCGGAGTAGGGCATCCAATAGGCATCCAGCTGCTCGGCGGTCAGGCCCGCGGTCTGTTGGGGAGAACGATCTGACATGGCAGTACCCTCTGTGCTCATCGTCTTGTTGGAGGTTGTGCAGAGAAGCGTGGTTCAGGGCGGCGATAAGTTAAATCTAGACTTGTTGAATTTCATGTAAGTACTGGATTAACTTTCTGGTTCGTCCCGCCGAGCCGGCGGGAGACACTTCAACGCGAGGGGAGAGGCCATGACACGCCGCAAGGAGGCCCTGACGGGACAGCTCAGCGATGCGGACCTGCGGCTGCTGCGCATCTATCGCAAGGTCGTGGAGTGCGGTGGCTTCTCCGCCGCCGAAGTGGAGCTGAACATCAGCCGCGCGGCCATCAGCATGGCGATGAGCGACCTGGAGACGCGTCTGTCCCTGCGCCTGTGCCAACGGGGCCGCAGCGGGTTCGCCCTGACCGACGAGGGCGCCGAGGTCTTTGAAGCCACCCTGCAGTTGCTGGCGGCGACGGAGGGGTTCCGTACCCGCGTCAACAGCCTTCACGCCTGGCTCAAGGGCGAGCTGAACATCGGCATCACCGACAACCTGGTGACCATGCCGCAGATGCACATCACCGATGCGCTCAGCGCGCTGAAGGAGCGCGGTCCCGACGTGCGCATCAACATTCGCATGATCCCGCCCCACGATATCGAGCTCGGCGTGCTCGACGGCCGCCTGCACACCGGGGTCGTACCCGCGATCAAGACCCTGCCCGGGCTTAACTACCTCTCGCTCTACGAGGAGACGTCGCAGCTCTACTGCGCTTGCGGGCACCCACTGTTCGATGCCGAGACCGTGACCGATGGGCAGTTGGCGAGCAGCGATGCCGTGACGCCGGCCTATGCCCAGAGCCCGGAGATCAAGGCGCTGCATGAACCCCTCAAGGCCACCGCCTCGGCCACGGACCGGGAAGGCATCGCCTTCCTGATCCTCTCCGGTCGCTATATCGGCTACCTGCCGACCCATTTCGCCGAGCGCTGGGTGCGTGACGACCGGCTGCGCGCCCTGAACCCGGACACCTGCCGCTACGTCACCCGCTACAGCGCCATCACCCGCAAGGGGGCCCCGCCCAACCTGGTCCTGGAAAGCTATCTCGAGGAGCTGGGCCAGCTGGTGGAGGGTTGAACTCCCTCATCTTCCCATCACCGGCTTGCCGGCAACCCTCGCCGAACCGCGCCCGGCACCGCCCGGATCATGCCCTGCCTTGGTGCGCGTAGCCTGGCGGTATTGCCAGCGTGGCGCATGGGCAGTGCGTTTTACCTTATGGAAAAATTTATCCTTGACCATCCGAAAATCGCCTTTTACCTTTACCAAAAGGTCAAAAACAGGTAGCGGTTCGATACTTCTGATTTTGATCAAGTAATTGACTGTATTTTCTGTTTTTTTGCAGTTTTTATTTGGCATGGGTGGTCGGGGTGCGCGGGGTGTATCGCTCGGTCGTAGCCTGATTTTCCGTCTCCCGACAGCATTCACTTATTCCTGGTGATGTCCGGAAAGATAGGTGTATTTGCTAATAAAGCCGTTGGCCATTCAGAAGAGAGCGGCCAGGATCGAGAAGCCTAATCCCACAACAACAAGAGGGATATGCGATGAGAAAGTTGAAGTGCGGCCTGATCCAGATGGGCCTCAAGGGCGACGCCTCGATGCCCCCGGAGCGGATCCGGGAACAGATGCTCGAGGCCCACCTGCCCTTGATCGATGAGGCAGGAAAGCAGGGTGTACAGGTGCTCTGCTTTCAGGAAGTCTTCACCCAACCCTATTTCTGCCCCAGCCAGGACAGGAAATGGTACGACGCCGCGGAGCGAATTCCCGACGGTCCCACCACCAAGCTGATGCAGGAATACGCCAGAAAGCATCGGATGGTGATCGTGGTGCCGATCTATGAGGAGGACATCACCGGTGTCTACTACAACACCGCAGCCGTCATCGATGCCGATGGCACCTACCTGGGCAAGTATCGCAAGAATCATATCCCCGACACGGCCCCCGGCTTCTGGGAGAAGCTGTACTTCAAGCCGGGAAACAGCGGCTATCCAGTCTTCGATACGGCCTACTGCAAGCTGGGGGTCTATATCTGCTATGACCGTCACTTCCCGGAGGGGTGGCGGGCGCTTGCTCTGAACGGCGCCGAATATATCGTCAATCCTTCCGCCACGGTGGCTGGCAAGAGTCGCTACCTCTGGGAGCTGGAACAGCCCGCCTCGGCGGCCGCCAATGGTGTCTTCATCGGGGCCATCAACCGCGTCGGCCGCGAGGCCCCCTGGGATGAGCAGATGGGCGAGTTCTACGGTTCCAGCTATATCGTCAATCCGCTGGGCAAGATCGAGGCCCAGGCCAGCGAGGACCAGGATGAACTCCTGGTTCATGAGATCGACCTGGACCTGATCCGTGAAGTGAGAAACGGCTGGCAGTTCTTCCGTGACCGCCGCCCCGAATCCTACGACGAGCTGATCGAGCAATAGTCGCCGGATGGCCCACGAGGCCCGGTGAGCTCGCATGAAATCCGTACCTGGACTGCTCCAGGAATACAACAATAACTCTCTGGGTAATACACAATGAATCATACAAGCGATGACGCGGTAATCGGCGCAGGAGCCGATCGCCGAGGCGAGTACTGTCCGGATCTATGGAATGCCGACCTGGCTCCTGTGGACAGGGCACAGCGGACCTGGAACTGGCAGAACATCGCCGGCCTCTGGGTCGCCATGGTGGTGTGCGTGCCGGCCTACATGCTGGCGGCGAGTCTCGTGCCCGAGGGGATGTCGTGGTGGCAAGCGGTCCTGACCGTCTTTCTCGGCAACTTGATCGTGCTGGCCCCCATGCTGCTGATCGGGCATGCCGGCACCAAGCACGGCATTCCTTTCCCGGTGCTGTTGCGCGCCTCCTTCGGCACCTCCGGGGCGAAGCTCGCGGCCATGATGCGGGGGGTCGTGGGCTGTGGCTGGTTCGGCATCCAGACCTGGGTCGGCGGCTCGGCCATCTATGTCATTCTCAATATCCTGACCGACCATGCGCTGGTCGGTGAGCCGATTCCCGGGCTGGGCATCGATATGGCCCAGTTCCTGTCCTTCCTCGCCTGCTGGGCCATGCATGTCTATTTCATTGCCAACGGCACAGAATCGATCCGGGCCCTAGAGACCTATGCCGCGCCTTTCCTGATCGCCATGTCAATCGGCCTGCTGGTCTGGGCCGTGGTGAAGGCCGGGGGGCTAGGGCCCATGCTGTCCACGCCGTCCCAGTTCGTCGAGGGCGGGGCCCGGGAAGGGGAGTTCTGGCAGGTGTTCTGGCCGGGCCTGACCGCCATGGTGGGCTTCTGGGCCACCCTGGCACTCAACATCCCCGATTTCACCCGCTTCGCCAAGAACCAGAAGCATCAATTCATCGGCCAGGCAGTGGGCCTGCCGATCCCCATGGCGCTGCTGGCCTTCATCGCCGTGGCCGTGGCCTCGGCCACCGTGGTGATCTATGGCGAGGCGCTGTGGGATCCGGTCGCCATCACCGAACGCATGGGCGGCCTGGCGGTCATCATCGCGCTGGTTGCCCTGCTGATCGCCACGGTGACGACCAACCTCGCAGCCAATGTGGTGGCGCCGGCCAACGGCTTCTCCAATCTCAGCCCGCGCAAGATCTCCTTCAAGATGGGCGGCTATATCACTGCCGGGCTGGGGATCGCCATCATGCCTTGGAAGCTGCTGGAGTCGACCGGCGCCTACATCTTTACCTGGCTGATCGGTTACTCCGCGCTGCTCGGCCCGCTGGCCGGCATCATGCTGGCGGATTACCTGCTGCTGCGGAAGACCGAGCTGTCGGCCGACGACCTGTTCAAGAATGACGGCTGCTACAGCTACCGGAATGGCTGGAACCCGAATGCCTTCTTGGCCTTCGGCATTGCCGTGCTGCCCAACCTGCCGGGTTTCCTGTCCGCCGCCGGCCTGATCGATAGCGTGCCGAGCCTGTTCTCCGCGCTCTACAACTATGCCTGGTTCGTCGGGGTTGCCGTCGGCGCCGCCGTCTACCTGACGCTCATGCGACTGAGTCGCCCCGCCGTGGCCAGCGCCACGCCGTGACCCTCACCTCGCCGTCGAATAACAAGGAGAGCCATATGTCCGTTCTGATCAAGGGTGGCACTGTCGTCACCGCCGACCTCAGCTTCCGCGCCGACGTCTATTGCGAAGATGGCCGGATCGCCGCCATCGGCGAGGATCTCGCGGTGCCGGCCACGGCCGAGGTGATCGACGCCGCCGGGCAGTACGTGATGCCGGGCGGTATCGATCCCCACACCCATATGCAGTTCCCCTTCATGGGAACCGTGGCCAGCGACGACTTCTATACCGGCACCGCCGCTGCCCTGGCTGGCGGCACCACCAGCATCATCGACTTCGTCATCCCCAAGCCGGGACAGCGGCTGATGGAGGCCTATGAGCAGTGGCGAGAGTGGGCGGAGAAAGCCGCCGCCGACTATACCTTCCACGTGGCCATCACCTGGTGGGACGACTCGGTCCGCGAGGACATGGGAACCCTGGTGCGTGACCACGGGGTCAATAGTTTCAAGCACTTCATGGCCTACAAGAATGCCATCATGGCCGATGACGAGACGCTGGTGAAAAGCTTCCGGCGGTCGGTGGAACTCGGCGCGATGCCCACCGTGCATGCCGAGAACGGTGAGCTTGTCTACCAGCTGCAGCAGGAGATGCTGGATAAGGGCATCACCGGCCCGGAAGCCCATCCCCTGTCACGTCCACCGCTGGTCGAGGGCGAGGCGGCGAACCGCGCGATCCAGGTTGCCCGCGCCATGAACGTGCCGATCTACCTGGTCCATGTTTCCTGCAAGGAATCCCTGGATGCCATCACCCGGGCGAGAACCTCCGGCCAGCGGGTCTATGGCGAGGTACTAGCGGGTCACCTGACCATCGATGACAGTGTCTATCGCAGCAAGGATTTCGACTTCGCCGCCGCGCACGTCATGAGTCCTCCCTTTCGTCCCAAGGCGCACCAGGAGGCCCTCTGGCACGGGCTGCAGGGCGGTAACCTGCAGACCACGGCCACCGACCATTGCTGCTTCTGCACCGACCAGAAGGCGGCCGGTCGCGACGACTTCACCAAGATTCCCAACGGCACGGCCGGCGTCGAGGACCGCCTGGCGATCCTCTGGGACGAAGGCGTCAACAAGGGGCGCCTGACTCCCAATGAGTTCGTGGCCGTCACCTCGACGAATACCGCCAAGCTGTTCAACCTCTACCCGCGCAAGGGCAGCATCTCGGTGGGCGCGGATGCCGATATCGTGGTCTGGGACCCGCAAGGATCCCGCATCATCTCCGCCGCGACTCATCACATGAACGTGGACTTCAACATCTTCGAGGGCCGTACCGTGACCGGCATTCCCTCCCATACGCTCAGCCGTGGCCGGATCGTCTGGTGCAACGGCGAGCTGAGGGCCGAGCGGGGGGCCGGGCGCTACCTGCACCGTCCGCCATTTGCCCCGGTGTTCGAGGCCATGGCCAAGCAGGGTGCCCTCCAGGAGCCCCAGCCGGTCGAACGCTGATCGTCCCCCTTCTGGCGGGGGAGAGTCCCCGCCAGTTTTTTCCCTTCCTGTCCTTCCTGCCGATCCGATGGCCCCCTGCGGTCGCCCGTCACGATGCTCCTTCTCCCTATGTGCGCTCACTTGAGGGCCGAGGGGGTATGGTAGAATTGGCCCAAAAAACGCGGCAGCAGCCCCGAGGCTGGGGCATGCTCAAGGGCTGGGTACGTCTTGCCCGTGAAACTGCACCAAAAGGGAGCTGGATACCGGATGAGCGAACATCAGCACAGGGCGAAACCCAGGAAGCCCTCGCCCGCTCGCGCGGCGCAGGAGGCGAAGATACTGGCCGCGGCGGAGGAAGCCTTCGCCCATCTTGGCTACAACGGGGTGTCCCTCGAGGCGATCGCCGAGCGGGCCGGCCTCTCGAAGCAGAACATGCTCTACTACTTTCCTTCCAAGGAGAGCCTCTATCACCAGGTGATCCGCAATATCCTGGACCTGTGGATCGAGAAGATGGCCCTGCTCGAGCAGGAGGGCGACAGTCCCCGGGACATGCTCGAGAACTATATCCGCGGCAAGCTGGAGATTTCCCGTACCCGGCCCAACGGTTCCAAGGTGTTCGCCAACGAGATCATCAGCGGCGCGCCTCACCTGCAGGAATACATGCGCAACAACCTGCTGCCGCAGCTCGATTCGGATATCGCGCTGGTGAAAAGCTGGATCGCCGACGGGCTGATGGACCCGGTCGACCCCGAGCACCTGTTCTTCACCATCTGGGCATCCACGCAGACCTATGCCGACTTCTCCACGCAGATCGGGATGGCACTGGGCAAGGAAACCCTGGACGAGGGGGACTTCCAGCGGGCCGGTGACTTCCTGGTGCACGTGATTCTCAAGGGCACCGGCCTGGTCGAGGCGACACCATGATCGGACCGATGGCTTCGGGCGGTCCGCCTTGATGGCATGAGGCGGTGACAGACGAAAAGGCGGTGTCCCGGGGAACACCGCCTTTCTCGAGTGGGTTGCTGTCGCTCAGAAGTGGAACTTGACGAGGGCGCTGACCGAACTCTCGGTGTCCATGACCTCATCGCTCAAGCCATACTTGTTGCGCCAGTAGGCATATTCGATGCCGGCATAGAGCACTCCGGGATGGCCACTGAAGTGGCCCACATCCAGCTTCAGCTGCGGCGTGAAGTTGAGTTCCGCCGCGTGATCCGATTCACCGGTCGAGTAGTCCAGAAAGCCATCGATCAGAAAGCGAGCCGGCCCGATCTCGAAGGGTGAGCCCCATGTCAGCGTCAGCTGCAGATCATCCGAGACCTCGCTGTTGTTGACATAGTAGAAGGCGGTGTTGACGTACTGGAAGCCGGGCACGTCCCACGCCAGGCTGACGCCGGTGAGGTAGTTGTTGAGGTCGGTCTCACCGCCGAACTCGTAGGTGGCCGCCAACGACAGGTCGCGAATCGGCCCCGTGCCCAGGTCGAGCCCGCTCAGCCAGGTCAGGCTGAGCGTGGGAGAGAACTCGCCGTAGACATCGTCCTGTCCCCTGGCACGGCCGTGGCCCTGATTGACGTCGACGAAGAAGAAGCTGCCGCCCCAGTCGTGGGCCGTCACATTCTCGAAGGTGAAGAACGTCTGTTCCTGCTGCTCCTGGCCGAAGGCCTGGTACTGGTCGCTGTGCAACAGCGAGAGGCTCGAGTCGGAGAAGAGTTTTTCCGCCTGGGCCGAGGAGATACCGACCAACGACAGGCAGGCGATGGCGATAGCGCGCTTGCAGTGCGTCATGATGCGTCTCTTGTGGTTATTGTCGTGAATGTTCCTGCGTAAGAGGTTCACGGTGGGAAAGCGGGGGCCAAGGGCCCCCTTTCATGTGACGACCCAGCTCAGGCGGCCTCGTTGAGGGCCCCCGTGAGATCGAGGATCGCCTGCTTGCCGTCGCCGAAGAGCATCAGGGTGTTGTCCTTAGCGAACAGCGGGTTGGGCAGGCCGGCAAAGCCCGGGCTGAGACTGCGCTTGACCACGACCACGGTACGCGCCTGGTCGACGTCGAGGATCGGCATGCCGTAGATGGGGCTACCCTTGTCCTCGCGGGCCATGGGATTGGTGACGTCGTTGGCGCCGATCACGATTACCACGTCGGTCTGGGTGAAGTGCGGGTTGATCTGCTCCATGGGCTGCATCTTGGCGTAGTCGACCTCCGCCTCGGCGAGCAGCACGTTCATGTGCCCCGGCATGCGCCCTGCCACCGGGTGCAGGCCGTAGATCACCTCCGCTCCGCGGCGCTCCAGCGTATCGGCCAGGTCGCGGACCGCGTGCTGGGCCTGGGCCATGGCCAGGCCGAAGCCCGGGACGATCACCACCCGCTGGGCGGTTTCGAGCAGCATGCCGACTTCCTCCGCCGAGGAGGACTTTACCTTGCCGGCATAGACCTCGTCGGCGTCCATGGCCTCACCGCCTTCCTCGGAGAGCGAGCCGAACAGCACGCCGGCCAGGGAGCGGTTCATGGCCACGCACATGATGCGGGTCAGGATCAGGCCGGAGGCGCCCACCAGGGCCCCGGACACGATCAGCACGGTGTTGCCCATGATGAAGCCGGCGGCGGCGGCGGCGATGCCCGAGTAGGAGTTCAGCAGGGCGATGACCACCGGCATGTCGGCCCCGCCGATGGGCACGACCAGGGTCACCCCCAGCACCAGGGCAATGGCGGTCAGCACCAGCACCAGGCCGATGCCGCCGTTACCCGCGGCCAGGGTGGCGACGATGGCCAGTGCGGCGACGAGCAGCGCGCCGTTGACCAGCGTGATGCCCCTGAAGCCCATGGGGCTGCCGGGCAGCAGTTCCTGCAGCTTGCCGAAGGCCACTGCGCTGCCCGTAAGGGTCACGGCACCGATCAGCACCGTCAGGCCGATCGCCGTGAGGCCGACGATACCGGATGCGGCCACCGGGCCGCTGGTGGAGAGGAAGCTGGCCACGGCCACGGCCAGCGAGGCGCCGCCGCCGAAGCCATTGAGCAGCGCCACCATCTGCGGCATGGCGGTCATCTGGATGCGGGTGGCCAGCAGCACGCCGATCGCGGCCCCGAGGATGGCGCCGGTGAGAATCCAGCCGTAGGACAGGATCGACTGATCCAGCAGGGTCACCACCACGGCCAGCAGCATGCCGATGGCTGCCATCAGGTTGCCGCGCACCGCGGTGCGTGGCCGCGTCAGGCCCTTGATGCCGCCGATGAACAGCACGGCGGAGAGCAGGTAGCAGAGATTCACGAATGACAGGCTCATGGCTTAGCCCCTCCGACTGAACATGCGCAGCATGCGGTTGGTGACCATGAACCCACCCACTACGTTGATGGTGGCGAGGGTCACGGCAATCATGCCGAGCACCGACACCCAGAGGCCGCCGACCTCCCCCGAACCGGCGGCGAGCAGGGCCCCCACCAGGGTGATGCCGGAAATGGCGTTGCTCCCCGACATCAGCGGGGTATGCAGGGTGGCCGGGACCTTGGTGATCAGCTCGACCCCCAGGATCACGGCCAGCACGAACAGCGACACTTGCATGATGATCATGTCCATCACGCCACCTCCTCGCTGGCCTTGACGGGAAAGGAGAGGCGCTTGCGTATGCGTGTAGCGCGAACCTGGCCCGCGTGGGTCACCACGGTCTCGTCGAGGATCTCGTCCTCGAAGTCGAGGTGCAGGCCCCCCTGGTCATCCAGCAGGTGGCGCAGCAGGTTCTCGAGATTGCGGCCGTACATCTGGCTGGCATGGTGGGGCAGGGTGGCGACGAGGTTGCGCGGGCCGATGATGGTGACTCCATAGACGCTGATCACCTCCCCCGGCTGGGTCAGCGCGCAGTTGCCGCCGCGTTCGGCGGCGAGATCGACGATCACGGCGCCGGCCTTCATGCCCTTGACCATCTCCTCGGTGATCAGCACCGGCGCCTCGGCGCCGGGGATCGCTGCCGTGGTGATGACCACGTCCTGCTGGGCCAGTACCGCCCCCATCTGGGCGCGCTGGCGATCGAGGAAGGCATCATCCTGTTCGCTGGCGTATCCGCCCTGTCCTTCGGCGGCCGAGGTGTCCAGGTCCAGCTCGACCGGCTTGGCGCCCACCGAGAGGATCTGTTCCCGGGCGGCGGGGCGAACGTCATAGGCCTCCACCACGGCGCCCAGCCGCTTGGCCGTCGCGGCGGCCTGGAGCCCGGCCACCCCGGCGCCCATGATGAAGACCCGGGAGGGATTCAGGGTGCCGGCGGCGGTCATCATCATCGGGAAGATGCGCGGCGCCTGAGCGGCGGCCAGCAGGACGGCCTTGTAGCCGGCGAGGGTGGCGATCGAGGACAGCGCGTCCATGCTCTGGGCGCGGCTGATGCGGGGCACCAGCTCCAGCGCGAGGGTCGTGATGCCGCGCCTGGCCAGGTCGCTGAAGCGGTCGGAATGGCTGAGCGGATCCATCAGGCCGATACAGACGTGGCCCTCCCGCAGGTCGGCCAGGCCCTCCTCGTGGGAGGCGTCGACGCAGAGGATGATCTCGCCCTTGTCCAGCAGCTGGGCACGCGTCTCGAGGATCTCGGCGCCGGCCTCGCGATAGCTGGCATTGGGGAAGCCGGCGGCGTCGCCGGCGCCGGTTTCCACGAAGACCTGACAGCCGCGGCCGGTCAGGGCCGAGACGTTCGTGGGGGTCACGGCCACCCTGGCTTCGCCAGGATGACGCTCCCGCATGACGGATAGTCGCATTGTTGTTCTCCAGGGTTCCTAGGGACTTGTCATCAATCGTTGGCGCGTTCCAGCACCGCCTTGAGCAGGACGTCGCAGCCGGCGGCCAGGTCATCGGCATCGGCGCGCTCCAGCTCGTTGTGACTGATCCCGTCCTCGCAGGGCACGAAGATCATCGAGGTGGGCGCGACCCGCGAGATGTAGCAGGCGTCGTGGCCGGCACCGCTGACCATCTCCCGATGGCTGAGGCCGAGGGCCTCGGTGGCCTTGCGCACCGAGGCCACGCAGTCACGGTCGAAGGGTACCGGCGGCGAGTGCCAGATCTGCTCGAAGTCCATCTCCAGCCGGAGGTCCTCGACGATGCGCCGGGCGCCTTCCCGCAGCGCCTGGTCCATCCGCGCGAGGACCTCGGCATCGGGGTGGCGGAAGTCGACGGTGAAGAACACCTGGCCGGGAATGACGTTGCGTGAGTTGGGGAAGACCTGCATCAGGCCGACGGTGGCGCAGGCATTGGGCTGGTGCTCCATGCCGATGCGGTTGACCATGTCGACGATGCGGGCGGCGCCCACCAGGGCATCGCGACGTGTCGGCATGGGCGTCGGGCCGGCATGGGATTCCTGGCCGGTCAGCGTGACCTCGTACCAGCGCTGGCCCTGGGCATCGGTCACCACGCCGATCCGCTTGTCCTCCGCCTCGAGGATCGGGCCCTGCTCGATATGGGCCTCGAAGAAGGCCTTGAAGGGGCGGCCGCCGACCTCGGCACTGCCGGCATAGCCGATACGCGCCAGCTCCTCGCCCATGGTCTTGCCGTCCAGGTCGGCGCGGCTGAGGCCATACTCCAGGTCGAAGGCGCCGGCGAAGACGCCGGACGACACCATGGCCGGCGGGAAGCGCGAGCCTTCCTCGTTGGTCCATACCGAGGCCTCGATGGGCGCCCGGGTCTCGATGCCGTTGTCGTTCAGGGTGCGGATCACCTCGAGCCCGGCGAGCACGCCATAGACGCCGTCGAACTTGCCGCCGGTGGGCTGGGTGTCCAGGTGGCTGCCCATCACCACCGGCGGCAGCGAGTCGTCCTGGCCGGCCCGGCGCGCGAAGATATTGCCCATCTTGTCGACGCTGATCGTGCAGCCGGCGGCCTCGCACCAGCGCACGAAGAGGTCGCGTCCCTGCTTGTCGAGGTCGGTCAGCGCCAGGCGGCAGCAGCCGCCCTTCTCGGTGCCGCCGATCTCGCCCATTTCCATCAGGCTGTCCCACAGGCGCTGCTTGTTGGTGCGGATGTCGTGCATGATGTGCCTCGCGAAACGTTGTCCGAATACCGTGGCTTCGTGAACAGGGCGCAGGGGCCCTTTGCCAGGCCCGGTGAGGGGCGTGGCCCTGTCGCGTCTAGGGTTGGAAGGGTGGCCGGTGGCGTCGCCACCGGCCACCTGGGTCAGTCGCGGAAGCGCGGGATGATGTGCTCGCCGTACTGGGCGATGATGTTTTCCTCGTCGCCGTTATCCAGGTAGATGTTGAAGTGGGTCATGCCCGCTTCTTGGAGGTGCTGCAGCTTGGTGACATGGTCATCGGGCTGGCCCAGCACGCAGAAGCTCTCGACGATCTCCGGGGTGATGAAGTCGAGGTAGGGGTTGTCGCTCTGGCCATGCTTGGAGTAGTCATAGCCCTTGCGCTTCTCGATGTAGTCGGTGAGGCTCTTGGGCACCAGGCCGCTGTCGGTGCCGTATTTTTCGACGATATCGGCCACATGGTTGCCGACCATGGCCGGGAACCACTTGGTGGACTCGATGCAGCTGGCCTTGTCGCCGAAATAGGCGGGAGCGGCGACGATGACCTTGTAGTCGGCCATGTCACGACCGGCCTCGTGGCCCGCCTTGACGGCCTGGTTGCCAAGCCACTCGACCAGGTAGGGGTCGCCGATCTGCAGGATCACGCCATCCCCGACTTCGCCGGCGGTCTTGAGGGCCTTGGGGCCATAGGCGCCGATATGCACCGGCAGCTCATAGCCATCGGCCCAGGGGAACTGGACCGGTTCCGGACACTCCCCGTAGATCACTTCCTCGCCGCGTACCATGGCCTTCACCTTGTGGGTGAACTCAGCCACCCGGGCCAGGGGGGCGGGCTTCTTGCCCATCACCCGCACCGAGCTGTCCCCGCGGCCCAGGCCGATATCGAAGCGCCCGCCGCTCTGCTTGGCCAGGCTGCCGAAGAGGCTCGCCGCCAGCGACCAGTCGCGGGCATTGGGGTTGGTCACGCAGGGAGCGAAGCGCATCTTGGTGGTGTGTTCCATGCACATGGCGATGGCCGGATAGCACTCGCGCCACAGGATGTGCGAGTCATAGAACCAGCAGTAGTCGAAGCCGGCCTCCTCGGCCTGCTTGACCAGCTTGCGGGCGCGGTCGGGGCTGACGAAGCCCTTGAAACAGATACCGAATTCCATTGTCGTGTTCCTTCTGTTGTGATTGTTGGTCGTGCTCACCATGGCGCGTGGGACCTCAGGCCCCTGGGGCCCAGATGCGGATCCCCGCATGGGTAAAGGGCACCTTCTTCGAGATGTTGAGGCGGATCAGGATGGGGGTGATGGCCTCGATGCAGCGGGCGTTGACGGCCGGCCCGGCGTTGTAGGCCTGCACATCCAGCTTGCGGATCAGGTCGATGACGCGCTCCTTGGCCGCCAGGTCATTGCCGCAGACCAGCACGTCGCAGTTGATGCCGTGGTCCAGGTTGTTGAGGGTGGTGGCCGAGACGTTGTGCAGGGCGCCGACCACCGGGACGCTGTCACCGAGCAGGGCCTGGGCGGCCTCGGTGGCGGAACCAGCGGGCGGCATGTCCACCGCCTTGGGGTCGCCCTCGGCCAGGGGCACCACGATGTCAATCAGGGTCTTGCCCTCCAGCAGGTCGCGGATCGCCTCCAGGGTGGCGTCATGGGCCGCGTAGGGCACCGCCAGGATGACCATCTCGTCGGCGGCGGCCACCGCGCCGCGCAGGTCCTCCCCATCGATGGCCGCCGCCCCGCCGGCCAGCTGGGCCTGGAGCTCGTCGGCGACCGCCTGGGCGCGCCCGGCGTCCCTCGAGCCGATCACTACCGGGATGCCGGCCCTGGCGAAGCGCAGGGCCAGGCCCCGGCCCTGGGAGCCGGTACCACCAAGAATTGCAATACTCATCGGAACAGGTCCTCTTGTTGGGGGCGTATCAGGTCACGTGCCGAGCTGTCGCTGGCATGCCAATCGATGCCCCGGAACAGCACCACCGGGGTCTTGTCACTCTTGCCCATCAGCAGGCCCGAGGCCGCCGCCAGCTCGTCGGCCAGGGCCGGCATGGTCACCGACAGCACGCGGCCGAAGGCGTCCCGCTCGCCGACCAGGTCGATCTGGCTGGGCACCCGGGCCAGGCCGATGGCCACGTTGACCAGGCCCATGCGCCAGGGGCGGCCGAAGGTGTCGGTGATCACGATGCCCAGGCGTACGCCGAAGGCAGCCTCGAGGCGCTCGCAGAGCCGGCGGGCACTCTGGTCGGGATCTTCCGGCAGCAGGATGATGGTGTTCTCGGCACCGACGTTGGACTCGTCCACCGCCGCATTAGCGCAGATGAAGCCCAGGCGGTGTTCGGCGATCAGGGTGCCTTCCGTCTGCTGGGGGCGCTTGACGGCGCGCACCACGCGGCGGGATTCCCCGAGGATGGCCTCGACCTTGCGCGGGTCCTTGTTGACCTGCGCGGCCAGCTCGCGGGCCTTCTGACCCGGGGTGATGTCGGCCAGGGCCACCACCCGGCCCTCCGCCTTGGAGACGACCTTGTGGGCGATCACCAGGATGTCGCCGTCCCGCAGCGGCTGGCCGCTACGCGACAGGGTCTCGACCAGGATCTGCGCCAGGTCGTCCCCCGGGGCGATGTCCGGGATGCCGGCCACCGTCTGCATGGCGATGTTGCCGTGGCGGGACGGGCTCAGGGTGTCGTCAGCCAGGCGGCCCACGGCGTCATCGATGACGGGCTCAGGTGGCGTGTCGAGCAGAGGTTCCATAGCTTCACCAGCTCCTGCGGCGCATCGCCGCTGTGTTGACGAACGAGGGTATCCAGGGTGTCGAGGTCCTCGGGGGTATCGAGGTCGAAGCGCAGGTGGTCGAGGTCCAGTATCCGGTAGGGCACGCCCCGCTGGTGAGCCGCCTGGCGGTGCGCCTCGCTCGAGCGCTCGCCGAAGCAAAACGGCAGCACATCGGGAGGCGAGGTCAGCAGGGCGTTGGTGCCGCCGTCGCTGGCCGGGCAAATCAGTACCGAGGGGCCGGGCCGGGGAGCACCGAGCAGCTCGCGCAGTTCGGCCTCGTCGAGATGGGCGATATCCGCCGGGACCAGCAGCTGGGCCGCATAGCCCCGCCGGCGGCTCCATTCGGCGGCCAGGGTGGCCGCGGTGGAGAGTCCTCGAGGACGGGGCTCGCGCAGCACGGCGGCGTCGTAGCGGCGCGCCAGGTCGTCGATGACCGGCGAGGCGGTGACCACCAGCAGGTCATGCTCGGGCAGCCGCTCGCGAAAGAAGGCCAGGGTGCGTTCGCACAGCCGTCGCGCCAGCGCCGAGCGGCGGTCGGGGGCCAGGACCTGGCCGAGGCGGCTCTTGGCCTCGCCGAAGTCCTTGACCGGGATGACGATCAGGGTGTCTAGGGACATGACAGGGCCTCGTCTTGCGGATGCGGCTGTCCGGCGAACGCCAGGACCTCCCTGGCCAGGCGTGCCTTGTCGGCAGCGCCGGTCATCAGGGTCCGGGTGATCTTCAGCGCGAGACCCCGCTTCGCCAGGGCGGTGGCGTCGCCCGCGTCCTGCGCATCGATCACCAGGCCGTCGATCAGTCCGGCATAGCTGTCGGCCACGCCCAGGTTGCTGCAGGCGAAGCCGGCGGCGACCAGCATGCGGTCGGCGGGCCCCTTGACCGTGCGCCCGCCGATCAGCGGCGAGACCGCGATGCGCCGGGCGTGGCTGCGCTCCACGGCCTGGCGCACGCCGGGGATCTCCAGGATGGGGGCGATGCTGACCACGGGATTGCTCGGCGCGATCAGCAGCAGGTCGGCGGCCTCGATGGCGGCCAGGGCCTCGGGGGTCGGGCGGGCCTCGGCGAGCCCATCGATGTGGATATCGAGGACCTCGGGGCGGCACTGCTCGCGGACGAAATACTCCTGGAAGGCCAGCCAGCCTGCCGCCGTCTTGACCCGGGTCTGCAGGCGATCATCGGTGGGCAGCACCAGGTTGAGCGTCACTCCCAGGCTCTGGGCGATGCTCTGGGCGATGGCACTCGGCCGAAGGCCCTGGCGGCGCAGCTCGGTGCGGTAGATGTGGGTGGCGAGGTCCTGGTCGCCCAGGTACATCCAGGTGTCACGCCCCAGCCGCGCAAGGCCGTCCAGCACGCGGTGACTCTCGTTGGCCAGGCCCCAGCCCTTCTCGCGGTCGATGAGCCCGGCCAGGCTGTAGGTCAGGGTGTCGATGTCCGGGGAGACCCAGAGGCCATGGAATTCCTGGTCGTCGGCCACGTTGCCGATCACCGTCAGCTGCTCCGGCGCGCAGACGGCGGTCAGGCCGACGGCGAGCTTGGCGCCCCCCACGCCGCCAGCCAGCAGCGTGATGCGTGGCTGGCCCCCGCTCATCCCAGGCCTCCCGCCACCCGGGGCAGGCTCGACGCCGGTGCCGGGGCGTCGATGATCTCGAGATGACGATAGAGGGTGTTGCGGCGCACCGGCTGGCGGCCCATCCGTCGGATCATGCGGGCCAGGTCGTCGGGCCGCATCTCCTGGCCATGATCGCCGCCGGCGGCCCGGGAGATGCTCTCGTTCATCAGGGTGCCGCCGAGATCGTTCACGCCGGCGGCCAGCATCTCGCGGGCCAGGTCAGGACCCAGCTTGACCCAGGAGGCCTGGATGTTGTCGATCCAGCCGTTCAGCATCAGCCGGGCCACGGCATGCATGCGGATATGCTCGAGACGGCTGGGCCCCGGACGGACTCCCTCGTGCTCCAGGAACAGCGGGGTCTTGTAGTGGACGAAGCCCAGCGGCACGAACTCGGTGAAGCCGCCGGTCTCCTTCTGGATCTCGCGCAGCAGGGCCAGGTGGGCGGCCCAGTGCTCCGGCCCGTCGATATGCCCGTACATGATGGTCGAGGTGGTGGGCAGGCCCTGGCGGTGAGCCGTCTTGATGATCTCGACCCACTCGGCGGTGGTCAGCTTGTCGCGGGTCAGCTGCTGGCGGATCTCGGTGTCGAGAATCTCCGCGGCGGTGCCGGGCATGGAGCCGAGGCCATGGTCGACCAGGTCGCGGATGAAGTCGTCGTAGCCGAGGCGGCTCTTGCGGGCGCCGAACCAGATCTCGAACGGCGAGAAGGCATGGATGTGCATGTCCGGCAAGGCGCCCTTGATGGCCTTGAGCATGTCGCGGTAGAAGTGGCCCGGAATGTCCGGGTGCAAGCCGCCCTGGATGCACACCTCCGTGGCGCCGCGGTCCCAGGCTTCCTGGGCCCGTCGGGTGATTTCCTTGAGGTCGAAGAACTCGGCGTCTGCATCGCCCTTGCGCTTGGCGAAATTGCAGAAGCGGCAGCCCATGTAGCAGACGTTGGTGTAGTTGATGTTGCGGGTGATCACGAAGGTGGCGGCATCGCCGACTCGCTGTGCCCGCAGCCGGTCGGCGGTCGCGGTCAGGGCGTCGAGTTCGGCCCCCTCGACACCGAACAGGCGGATGGCGTCGGCTTCGCTCAGTTCCTGCCCGCCCAGGACGCGTTCCAGAATGCCGCGTATGGACGCTCCCACCCCGGCCCGATACAGCTCGTCGGGGAAGGGGGAAAGGCGATTCAGACTAGTGCTGCTGGTCATGGAGGCACTCCTGCTCAGGGGCGTGTGGTCAGAGGCACTGCTGCAGTGCCAGGCCATCCGCGCGGGCGATGCCGGATAGCCGGGAGGCGATGGAGGGCGTGAAGAACTGCTCCGGCGCCTGCCTCAGGTAGCGGGGGTAGACCGCCAGGCGTTCCTCCAGCCCAAAACCGCAACGGGCCGTCGCCTGGCGCAGGGAGGCGATCTGGGGCCAGGCGCGCTCGGGATTGATGTGATCGATGGTCACCGGCGAGATGCCACCCCAGTCGTTGATCCCGGCGTCGATATAGGCCGCGAAGCGTTCCGCGAGATTGGGCGGGGCCTGGAGGCTGATCGAGGGATCCAGCAGCAGGCGGGCCAGCACCAGAGTGCGCACCATGTCATCGAGGCTGGGTTCCGGGCTCCCTGCCATGGCCGTGCCGGGCTTGGCCCGGAAGTTCTGGACGATGACTTCCTGGATATGGCCGTAGCGACGATGCAGGTCGTTGATGGCCTGCAGGCTGTCGACCCGCTCCGCCCAGGTCTCGCCGATACCGATGAGGATGCCGGTGGTGAAGGGCACGCCCTGGCGCCCCGCCCGCTCCAGGGTCCGCAGGCGCTGGACGGGCACCTTGTCCGGGCAGGCAAAGTGGGCCTCGCCACGCTGCAGCAGGCGCCGGCTGACGTTCTCGAGCATCATGCCCATGCTCACGCTGACTGGCTTGAGCCTTGCCACGTCAGCGTCCGACAGGGTGCCGGCATTGACATGGGGCAGCAGCGAGCTCTCGTCCAGCACCCGGGCACACATCTCGGCGAGGTAGTCGATCATGCTGTTGTGCCCCAGCGCCGCCAGGGCCTCCCGGGCTTCCGGATAGCGCAGTTCCGGCTTCTCGCCGAGGCTGAACAGCACCTCCTTGCAGCCCAGGCGCTCCCCCTCGCGCACCACCGCCATGACTTCCTCGGGACGCATCACTCGGGCTGCCTCGGAGCCCGGCTTCTGCACGAAGGTGCAGTAGCCGCAGTCGTCGCGGCACATGTTGGTCAGCGGGACGAAGACCTTGCGGGAGTAGGTGAGGGTTTTACCCCATTGCCGATCACGCAGCTGGGCCGCACGAGCGGAGAGAGTCTGGAATTCGCTATTCGGCGCCGTTTCCAGCGCCAGTGCCTGCCGACGGGTCAGCATGATAAGCAGCGCCTCCTGTTGTTGTTGTGCGCTTGTCTTGTGTTCTGCTTGGCATGACGCGGTCTGCGTTTTTACCAAATGGTAAATTCCAATCTAGAGCACTTTTTTCCATTTGGTCAAACTTTTTTTGACTGACGCTTCGGGCCTCTCTGCGGCGGCCCTCGTGGAGGGGGCAGGGCGATAGAAAGGTAAGCATTTGCTGTCATGAGCTTAACGATTCATGCGTTTAATCCCGCGGAGGGACGGCTCAGGCTGAGGTCGTCAATCCTCCAGCCCATGACGACAACCAGGAGCGCGCATGCATATCGCCGTCCCGAAAGAAATCAAGAATCATGAGTACCGAGTGGCCCTGACCCCCTCCGGGGCCCGTGAACTGGTCGGTCGCGGCCATCGCGTTACGATCCAGGCCGGGGCGGGAGATGGGGCCGGCTTTGCGGATTCGGCCTTCGAGACGGCCGGGGCGTGGATCGAGCGCGACGTGGCGGCGCTATGGCATGAGGCCGAGCTGATCCTCAAGGTCAAGGAGCCCCAGCGCGAGGAGGTGGCCTGTCTGTCCGCCGGCCAGACGCTCTTCACCTATCTGCACCTGGCGGCCGAGGAGAATCTCACCCAGGGGTTGATGGAAAGCGGGGCCACCTGCATCGCCTACGAGACCATCACCGATCGCCAGGGCGGGCTGCCCCTGCTGGCGCCGATGAGCACCGTGGCCGGGCGCATGGCGGTGCAGGCCGGAGCCCACAGCCTGGAGAAGGCCCAGGGCGGCGCCGGCATCCTGATGCCCGGGGTGCCGGGGGTCGCGCCGGCGAGGGTGGCGGTGATCGGAGGGGGCGTGGTCGGCGAGAATGCCGCGCGGATGGCCCTGGGGCTGGGCGCGGAGGTCACCGTGCTGGACAGGTCCATTGCGCGTCTCGAGCAACTCGATGACCGCTATCAGGGACGCATGAAGACGCTGTATTCCACCGCCGATGCCCTGGAGCAGGTGGTGAGGGAGTCCGACCTGGTCATCGGTGCCGTGCTGGTCCCGGGGGCGGCAGCGCCCAAGCTGATCACCCGCGAGATGCTGGCCGACATGAAACCGGGGAGCGTGCTGGTGGATGTGGCCATCGATCAGGGCGGCTGTTTCGCCACCAGCCGGGCGACCACCCATGCCGAACCGACCTATCTGGTCGATGGCGTCGTGCATTACTGCGTGGCGAACATGCCCGGCGCCGTCGCCCGCACCTCCACCCAGGCGCTGACCAATGCCACCCTGCCCTACATCATCTCACTCTCTGACAAGGGCTGGCGGCAGGCCCTCGCCGATGATCCCCACTTCCTGGCGGGGCTCAATGTCCATGATGGACGAATCACCCATGCGGCGGTGGCGGAGGCGTTCGGTCTGAGAGGCCGGGCGGCCAGCCTGGTGGTGAGCTAGTCATGTGACTCGGGAGCGGTGCGACGCGCCGCTCCCGTTCGGTGATGGGGGCCTGCTTCAGGCCGCGTCGGACGTCACCGCGGCATAGGCCACCATCTCCACGCGCATCGCCTCCCGGGCGAAGCCGGAAACGATGATGGCGGCCCGGTTGGGGTAGGGTTCGCGCACGTACTCGGCGTAGACGCGGTTGACCGTGGCCAGATCCTCCCGGGCGGTGACATAGATCAGCACCTGAGTCAGGGCCGCCATGCCGGCGCCGGCCTTCTCCAGGGTGTGGGCGAGGTTGTCCAGGGTCTGGCGGGTCTGGGCCTCGATGCCGCCCTCGACCACCTGGCCGTCCGCGCCGATGGGAATCTGGGCGGTGAACAGGATGCCGTTGCCGACGACGGCCCATTCCAGGGGCGCCTGGGAGGCGAAGAGGTCGGTGCGTACGGGATGAATCATCGGGGATGTCTCGTCTCAGTCATTGTCGTTGGTGCCGGCACCGGCACCTTCTCGGGAGGCCTCGGTGGCCTCCACCAGCATGCGGGTGGCGAGGTGCTTGAGGCGTTCCCAGACGGCCTCGTCGACCTCGATGCCTTCCGCCAGGGACTGGTTGCGGCAGGCCAGCAAGTCCGATTCGTCATGGCGTGCCAGCAGGTCGTAGCGGTAGTCCGAGCGCATTGCCGGCAGCAGGTCGACGTGGTTGGCCATCACCAGGGTGATGCCGTCGTTGGGCTCGTTCTCCTCCGGAACTTCCTGCACTGCATAGACGCGGATCTCCGGTGCCGAACCGTTGGCACGGAACCCCACCACCTGCTCGGTCGGTGGTTGCTGGGCGTTGCGCCAGAAGGCGGTCACGTTCATGCCGCGTCCCGCCAGCCGGGCCAGGTAGCCCATGATCAACTGCCGGTTGTGGCAGTGGCGGATCTTGATCACCGAGAGGCCCCGGGCCCGGGCCTTGGCGAAGCCGAGTTCCATGGCCAGGGTGGAACTGCGCAGCACGCTCTGGCCATGACCGTCGACCACCGCCAGGTCGCCGTCCTGGTAAAGCACGCTGGGCAGCTCGTCGGGATCCTCGTCGAGCAGGAAGTCCAGGCCGCGGTTGAGGGCGGCCAGCCCGCCGAGGCCGAAGCACTGCATCCAGGCGACCATGTCGGCGGCATCCGCGGCGTCGCCTTCCTCGAAGCCCATGCCGATGAAGGCCTTGCGGCACAGGCCCTGCAGCTCGTTGTAGGACGCCTTCATGATGTCTCTCCTGCGCCTTGTCGTTGTGAGGGCATGACGCCCTGGGGCTCCAGCGGGAAGCTCCAGTCATCGAAGTCGGCCAGATCCCGGGGCTCGGCGTTGAGCTCTTCGACCAGGGGCGCGCCCTGGAAGAGGGTGATGCGCACCCAGCGGTCCGACTTGGGGTCGAAACGGCTGGCGCCGAAGAACGACAGCTTGGTGCGCAGCAGGTGCATGGGTTTCATGTCCCGGTGCCAGAGGTTGGCGCGGATCTCGCCGTAGGGCGTCTCCACCATGGACTGGATGCGACGCACGATGTCCTTGTGGCGCGGGTGGGCGATCAGGAATTCCACCACCAGGGCGCGGGGGTTGGCCTCCAGGAAGTCGCTCAGCACCCCATGGGTATGGTGCACGCGGGGCGCGATGGCCAGCGGCAGTTCCTTCTCGGCGCCGGGTTCCTCGCCGCGCACACCGAGCCGCGGTTCCTCCTTCTCGGCGGAGCGGTACCAGAACCAGTGACGTGCCTCGGGGCGCTCGAAGTCCTCGGCCAGTGCCCAGTCGTAGTGGGTCTCGATCAGCTGCTTGAGGCGTACCAGGGGCATGTCGGGGGTCAGCTCCAGGCACTCCTCGGTGCCCATCCGATCCTCCAGCGGATCGACAAGCTCGGGGTAGAGCTCGAGCAGCAGGGTGTTGACCAGTTCCTGGGCCTCCAGCGGCAGGGTACGTGAGCTCCAGGCCACCAGCTGCTGCCAGAGGTCATCCTCCAGCGGCACCTCCTCGAGCCAGGCGATCACCTCGGGCAGGGCCGCCACGATGGCGGCATTCCGCGCGCCCTGGTCGGTGTCCTCGCTGACCGTCTGGTCCAGGTGATGCATGGCGCGGTGGGTCAGGGCGATCAGTCGCCCGCGCCTTTGCTCGTCCGGCGCCTGGCCCAGGGCCAGTGCCAGCGCGGTCTCCCGGCAGTGCACCCATTGCTGGATCAACTGGGGATGGTTGATCAGGAAGGGGGCCATGCCGAGGCCGGTGGAGTTGCCGATGCCCAGGTAACGACGCAGTTCGGTGGCCATGGGCACCGCACGCTCGGGCGAACGGCAGCGGGCGATGTGCTCCACCTGCTCGATGGAGAAGTGGCGCAGCAGGTAGACGGCCAGCATCTGGGCCGAGAAGGGCCGATGGAAGTCGGGGTTGTCCTGCAGGCGCACGAAGTCGGCGATGCCGAACTTGCCGTTACCGTAGACCGCCGTGGTCCGGTAGAGGTAGCCGACTCGGGTCAGCCAGGCCGGGTCGGGCTGGTGCCCGGCGGACAGCGCCTCCACGAAGTGGGCAAAGTTGCGCAGGCTGCGGTTGGCCCGGGACAGCACCAGCAGCCGCGGGTGCTGGCGCCCGGCCTCCTGCAGCGGCACGTTGTCGGCCATCTGCTCGAGCAGGGCGTCGTCCACATCGCCCTCCACTACCCCGAAGGTGACGTCCCAGGCCTGGGCGATCACCCGGTCGGAGCGCTGGTCGTCGTCCAGGTGTTGGGAGAAGATCACCCCGTGATAGCGGCCCTGGGGCGTCTGCAGTCGATAGATGGCAATGCCATGACCCCGCTCGTCCAGGTCGAAGCGGCTGGGGCTGATCTGCCAGCGCTGGCGCGCCATCTGGCGCACCAGGCTGCGCACGAAGCTCAGCCGGCTGGCGGGCAGGCTGCCGAGTCGCTCAAGCTCCATCACCTCGGCAGCGGGGCGTAGCGGAGCCAGTGGAGTGGTCGGGAGGGTCAGCTCAGGCATGGTCGTGCTCCGGTGCGCGGCGGGTGGACCGGCCCTGGGCGCGGGCCATGGCGTAGGCGGCCTGTGGGCCGGTCCACAGCGACGGCAGCAGCACCAGCGACACCGGGATGGCGGTGAGCACGATGAACTGCTGCAGCACGCTGATCTGGCCGGCGCCCATGTACAGCAGGATGCCCGCCATCAGCGCCATGGCGATGCCCCAGAAGGCGCGCACCAGGGTACTGGGGCGGTCGTGGCCGGAGCCCACCACGGCGATGGCATAGCTCATGGAGTCGCCGGTGGTGGCCACGAAGATGGTGGTCAGCACCAGGATCGCCAGCGCCATCAGGGTGCCGCCGGGCAGCGCCTGGGCCACGGTGAGGGTGGCCACGTCGAACTGGAAGTTGTTCAGTGCCTCGGTCAGGTCGATCACCCCGGTCAGCTGGTAGTGGATGCCCGAGCCGCCGAGCAGGGTGAACCAGACGGTGGTGGCGATGGGCGCCATGATGGCCACGGCCAGGATCATCTGGCGGATGGTGCGGCCCCGGGAGATGCGCGCGACGAAGATCGCCATCAGCGGACCATAGCCGATGAACCAGGCGAAGAAGAACACCGTCCACCACTGCATCCACCAGTCGGGGGCGGTCTGGGCGGTCATGGTGGCCATGGTGAAGAAGGAGGTCAGGTAGGTACCGAAGCCCTGGGTGAAGGCATTGGTCAGGAACAGCGTCGGGCCGAAGACGAAGATCACCGCGGCGATGGCCAGCGCCAGGAAGACGTTGAAGCGGCTGAGCAGCTGGATGCCGCGGTGGATGCCGGTGATCGCCGAGGTGACGTAGACCACCGCCAGCGCGACCAGGATGGCCAGTTGGGTGCCGTAGCCCTCGGAGACGCCGAACAGCTCGTGCAGGCCGAAGCTCACCTGGGTGGCCAGAAAGCCGATCGGGCCGACGGTGCCGGCAACCACGGCGATCACGCACAGGGCATCGACCACGCCGCCGAAGGTGCCGCCCATGATCCGTTCGCCGAGCACCGGGTAGAGCAGCGTGCGGGGCTGCAGCGGTTGGCCCTTGTCGTAGTGGGCATGGGCCAGCACCACGGCGGTCAGCGAGCCCAGCACCGCCCAGGCCAGGAACCCCCAGTGCATGAAGGACTGGGCCAGAGCCCCGGCCACGGCCTCGGCCGTGCCGGCCTCGCTGCTGAAGGCCGGCGGGGTGACCACGAAGTGATAGACCGGCTCGCCGGCGGCGAAGAAGACGCCGCCCCCGGCCAGCAGGGTGCACATGATGATCGACAGCCACTTGAAGGTGCTGATCTCCGGGGTGGCGAGGTTGCCGATCCTGGCACTGGCGGCGGGCGAAAAGGCCAAGCCGATGCCGATAAAGAAGGTCAGTAGCAACAGCAGCTGGAAGTAGGACCCCAGGGTGCTGGCGGTCCAGGCGAAGCCGGCGCCGATGGCGTCGGCCACCATCTCGATGTCATACAGCGACAGGGCGACGAAGAGCAGGATGAACCCCACGCTGAGGCTCAGCACGATGGGGTCACCCAGGCGGTGTTCCCGCGGCGCGTCGGCCGTCGGGGTAGCGGTGTTGTGTTGTGTCATGTCGTTGGCCTCTGCTGGCGGCCCCTCGGGAGGGCCTTTGTTCTTATCCGATGGCGTGTCAGGGGCAGGTCAGGCGGCAGCCTCCTCGAGCGCCGCTGCCGGCACCGTGGTGCGTTCCAGCAGCTCGACCCAGTTCTGACCCATGATGCGGCGGATCGATGCCTCGTCGAAGCCGCGCCGACGCAATCCTGCAGCCAGGTTCGGGAAGTCGCGATTATCCCGGAACCAGGACAGGGGGCGGGGCCAGTCCGCGTTGGCCTTGCTGCCCTCGCCGTAGTCCATCTCCTTGGACCAGCGACCGTTGCGCATCCACTCCAGCACCGAGGTCGGTTGCGCCTGGCACAGGTCGGTGCCGATGCCGATATGCTCGATGCCCATCAGGTCGGCGGTGCGGGCGATCATGTCGCAGAAGTCCTCGAGGGTGCAGTCGGGCCCGTTCTTGAGATGGAAGGGGTAGGCGGAGAAGCCCAGCAGGCCGCCCGACTCGGCGATGGCCGCGAGGACCTTGTCCGACTTGTTGCGCCTGGCCGGGTGGAAGGAACTCGGGTTGGCATGGGAGATGATTACCGGACGCTCGGAGAGTTCGACGGCCTCCAGGGTCGACCGCTCCGCGCTGTGGGACATATCGATGACCATGCCCACCCGGTTCATCTCACGGATCACCTGGCGCCCGAAGCGGGTGATACCGCTGTCCTCGGCTTCGTAGCAGCCGCAGGCCAGCAGGCTCTGGTTGTTGTAGGTCAGCTGCATGATCAGCAGCCCCAGGTCGCGCATCACCGCGACCATGTCGATGTCGTCCTCGATGGGCGAGCAATTCTGGGCGCCGAGGAAGATGCCCACCTTGCCGGCCTGGCGGGCACGGGCGATGTCCGCCGCCTGCCGCACCGGCATGATCAGGTCGCCATGCGCCTCGAAGCGGCGGTTCCACTCGCCCAGGCGTGACAGGGTCTCGCGGGTGTTCTCATGATAGGCCAGGGTGGCGTGGACGGCGTCGACGCCACCCTCGCGCATCTGCTCGAAGATCTCCCGGGACCAGTTCGAGTACTGCAGGCCATCGACGGTGAGCATTTCCTTGGACATGGGGCGTCTCCTCAGGCCTTGACGTAGGAGGTCTTGACCACGGTGTAGAACTCGCGAGCGTAGCGGCCCTGTTCCCGGGGGCCGAAGCTGGAGTGCTTGCGGCCGCCGAAGGGCACGTGATAGTCGGTGCCGGCGGTGGCCAGGTTGACCATCACGCAGCCGGTCTCGGCACGGGCCTTGAAGTCGCTGGCGAGCTTCAGCGAATCGGTGATGATGCCCGCGGTGAGGCCGAAGTGGGTGTCGTTGAGGGTGGCGATGGCCTCCTCGTAGTCGCGCACCTTGATCACGCAGGCGATGGGCCCGAAGACCTCCTCGCGGTTGATGGCCATGTTGTTGGTGGTGTCGACGAACAGCGTGGGGGCCATGAAGTAGCCCTCGGTGTCCCGCTCGAGGCGCTCGCCGCCGAAGGCCAGGGTGGCGCCATCGGCCTTCGCTCGCTCGACCCAGGCCAGGTTGGACTCCAGCTGGCGGGCGTCCACGGCGGGGCCGAGATGCACGCCCTCCTCCAGTGCATGGCCGACCCGGATCGTCTCGAGCTTAGCGATCAGCTTGTCGACGAAGGCATCGTGCACGGCCTCGGTGACGATCAGTCGCGAGGAAGCGGTGCACTTCTGGCCGGTGCCGGAATAGGCGCCGGCGAAGGCGGCCTCCACGGCCAGGTCCAGGTCGGCGTCGTCGGCGACGATCAGGGCGTTCTTGGAGCCCATCTCCAGCTGGCACTTGACCAGGTTGCCGGCGGTGGCGGCGGCCACGCGGCGGCCCACGTCCAGCGAGCCGGTGAAGCTCAGGGCCTGGATCTCGGGGCTCGAGATGAGCGCATCGCCGACGCTCGAGCCCGGCCCCATCAGCAGGTTGAAGGTGCCGGCGGGCAGCGCCTGGCGGCTGATGATCTCGGTCAGCGCCCAGGCGCTGGCCGGCACCAGGTTGGCCGGCTTGAAGATCACGGCATTGCCGAAGGCCAGTGCCGGGGCGATCTTCCACACGGCGGTGGCCATGGGGAAGTTCCAGGGGCTGATGATGCCCACCACGCCCACCGGCTCGCGGCGGGTATCGACCTCGATGCCCGGACGCACGGAGTCGACCCGCTCGTCGATCTGGCGCAGCACCTCGGCGGCGTAGTAGTGGAAGAACTGGCCGGAGCGAAAGACCTCGCCCACACCCTCGGCCAGGGCCTTGCCCTCTTCCCGCGCCAGCAGCCGACCCAACTCGTCCTTGCGGGCGATCAGCTCGTCGCCGATGGCCATGAGCACGCCGTAGCGCTGCTCCAGCCCGCTGTGGCGCCACTCGGCCAGGCCGCGCCTGGCGGCGGCGATGGCCTCGCCGACCTGCTCGACGCTGGCCTGGGCATAGTGACCGATCACGTCGCCGGTGTCGGACGGGTTGCGGTTGGCGATGCTGTCCTGGCCCTCGACCCAGGCGCCGTCGATGTAGAGGGAATGAACGTGGGACATGGAAACCTCCTTGATGACGTTGCCGTCATGCTAGGCGAGGGTCCAAGATAAGGATAATCAATAATCAAGATGAATCGATCAGGGTTTCTTACCGACAGGCGAGGAGGGAGGGCATGCTGCCGGAGCTCAAGATCCAGCCGTTGCGCTATGTGCTGGCCATTGTCGATGCTGGCGGCTTTCACGCCGCGGCACGCCAGCTGCATCGCACCCAGCCGGCCGTGTCCATGGCGGTGCGGGAGCTCGAGCAGCGCCTGGGGGAACCGCTGTTCGAGAAGGGCGGCAAGGCCACCCTGACGCCCTTCGGGGCCTACTGCCTGCCGCGCTTCCGCGAGCTGATCACCCAGCACGATCGCCTGAGCCGGGAACTGCTGGCCCAGGTCCACCAGCAGGCCGGGCACGTCGACATGGCCGCGGTCCCGTCGGTTGCCAGCCGCCTGATGCCGCGATTGCTCGGCGACTTCATCCACCGCTACCCCGAGCTCCGGGTCAGTCTCCAGGACGGCAATGCGGAGTTCGTCAGGCGCCTGGTCGCCGGCGGGGAGGTCGAACTGGGGATCACCAGTCTCTGGCAACAGGATGACAGCCTGGCCTTCACGCCGCTGATGCGTGATGCCGTCGGCGTGGTGTGCCGGGATGACCACTCCCTCGCCGGCCGGGACAGCCTGAGCTGGGAGGCGCTGCAGGGACAGGTACTGATCCGCAACGGCACCTCGCGGCTGCTGGAAGGCACCGACGCCGAGCCGCTGCTGGTCGAGAGCGCCTTCGACATCTCCAACATGATCTCGCTGACCGCCATGCTGGTGGCGGGAATCGGCATCACCACCCTGCCGCGCCTGGCCTTCCCCGAGGAGTACGAGCGGCTGCGTTTCATCCCTCTGGTGGATCCCCAGGTCGAGCGCGAGCTGGGCCTGCTGCGCTCGGGGCAGCGCAGCCTGTCGCCGGCGGCCCAGGCCATGGAGGCCTTCGTCATCGAGTCGCTGCGGCCGGGTGCCGCCGCCGGGCCATGAGTCAGGCCAGCGACATCAGGGCGGCCACCAGCCGGTCATCATCGAAGTGGGAGGCGCCTCTCGCGGCGACCAGGGGGGTGTCGATCAGGGTCACGCCCAGCTCGGCCAGGAAGTCGGCATCGAGGTGGCCGGCATAGTCGCCGTGCCGACTGTCGATGAGGATGACGTCGAGCAGGGCAGTGGCGGGACAGTCCTCGCCGGTGTCTCGGCGCAGGGTCTCGAGCAGGGTCGCGACCAGCCCGGGCAGGTCCTTGCCGACCTGTTCGGGGTCATGCCCCGGGTTGGGGATGAACACCTTCGGGCAGGGATTGTCGCGGATGGCCCGGCCGATCCCGGCGGGCAGCAGGTTGGCGAGCACGCTGGAATAGAAGCTGCCGGGGGGGTAGCAGATCAGGTCGGCGGAGGTGATGAGCCGGCGGCTTTCCTCGGGCAGTGTTGCCGTGACCGGAACATGCGCGTCGCCGCTGGCGGAGAGGTCGAGTCGCGCGATGGGGGTGTCCAGCGGCGGGACCTCCTTGCCGGTGATGCGGTGCTGGCCGAGCACCCGGCGGCCATCCGCCAGGGTGGCCGCCAGGTGGTAGTCATGGTCGACGACCGCGCGGACCGTGCCGCGCGCCTGCACCAGCTCGGCGGCCTGGCGGGCCATGGGGGCCAGCTGCCGCCGGCCGGCCAGGTAACCGCCGGCCAGGATCAAGTTGCCGATGCAGGCCCCGCGCAGCTCGAAGGTCGCAGGCATCGCCTCCCGAAAAACGTCGAGCTGGCGGCAGAGCGGCCGGCGCAGGGCGGGGGTGAGGTCGCTGACCAGGACATGGTGGCCGCGGGCAAGTGCCTCCAGGGTGGCCCGCAGGTCCTCCGGCGTCGCTTCCATGGGCAGGCGATGGGCGAAGAGACGGCAGACCTGCGAGTGGTCCGGGGCGGTCTCGTCCGCCAGGGCCATCAGGCGGCTGCGCAGGTCGCCGAGGGCCGGCATGCCGAAGGCATGGCGCAGCATGGCCGAGCTTCCGCCGGAATCGAAGGGCGTCACCAGGTGGACGGTATTGTGGCTGTAGCGCTGCAGCTTGCGTGAGACGCCCGCCAGCGCCGACCCCCCGCTGAAGAACAGCAGCCTGGGCCCCTGTTCCGGGGCTTGCCGGTAGCGTCGGACCCGCAGCGAGTCGGGCACCTGGTCGGTGCGGGGCGGCCGGATTTCCATCATGCATCCTTTCCTTCGGCTGGGTGCCTGCCTGGCTGGCGACGTTATCGCGTCGTGCTGGCCTTGTCGCCTATCGATGCCCGCTTGACCCGCCGTCAACGGAGGAGCCACGCCGGTATGGCAGGATTTGACCGCGAAGACGGCAAGAAGTGACATCCGGCAGTCAGGGTGACCCGTTCGCGACGGGCTCATGGCGCCGACATGGGTAGATTCTACGGCAAGAGCGTGCACCTCTGGCGGGAAAATGACACACGAGAGAAGGCGGGACGTCCCGAGGATGCCATGGCGATGGACGGGCCCCTGGCCTCGGGGGAGCGCGCCGGTAGCCTTGCCGCTGGCTATCATGAGATCACCCGCGACCGATGGTCGACGGCGAGCCATGCGGCGAGGCGCCCCTCCGTCGACGTTGGCGGGGATACCGTGTCACGGCGGGGTGAGGTGATGGCGACGCCGCCGCCCTGTCGAGGACCATCACCCCTTCCATGGAGAGCACCTATGGCTTGGGAGCTGCTGCTGCTGCGCCACGGGAAGTCCGACTGGTCGACACCGATGAGCGACATGGCGCGGCCGCTGAAGAAGCGCGGCAAGCGCGGTGCCCGGCGCATGGGGGCCTGGCTCGCCCGGCAGGGACGGGTACCGGAGCGCATCCTGACCTCGCCCGCCGAGCGTGCCAGGGCCACCGCCGAGAGGTGCGCCGAGGCGATGGGCCTGCCCGGCGACGCCGTGGTGATGGAGGCGAGCCTGTACGAGGCCGGGCCCGAGGCGCTGGCGCAGACGGTGTCGCGCTACCCCGCCACGCTCTCGCGGCTGATGGTGGTCGGCCACAATCCCGGCCTCGAGGCCTTCCTGGTCTGGCTGTTGCCCGAGCCGCCCGCTGTGCCCGACGACGGCAAGCTGCTGCCCACCGCCGGCTTGGCTCGCCTGTCGCTCGACGGGCCCTGGTCGTCGCTCGATGCCGGAAAAGCGCGCCTGGTCGAGATCCGGCGGGTGAGGGAGCTGCCGGGGGATCTGCCCTAGTCGGTTGCGCTCATCGCCCGAGGAGCGGCCCCTTGCCCACGCGGGGTGCTGCGGGAGTTCGCGCGGCAGGAGCGCCTAGTCCGCCGGACCGATGAGGTGCTTGACCTCCAGGTAGCCGGCAAGTCCCCAGGGACCGAGTTCGCGGCCGATGCCGCTGATCCCGAAGCCGCCCCAGCTGGCCTCGGGCATCACCAGCTGCTCGCTGTTGAACCAGACGCTGCCGGCGCGCAGCGCACGGCCGACCCGGCGGGCGCGGTCGGTGCTCCCCGAGATCACGGTGGCGGCGAGACCGAAGGCCGAGTCGTTGGCCAGCGCGATGGCCTCGTCCTCGCTCGCGACGCTTCGGGCGCAGAGCACCGGGCCGAAGATCTCCTCTTTCCAAAGCCGGCTGTCGACGGGCACGTCACGGTACAGTGTCGGGGCGACGAACTCGCCCTGGGCCGGGAGCTCGCGGTGGCGGGCGTCGCGCACCGCCGTGAGGCCCTCCTCGGCGGCAATGGCCAGGTAGCCTTCCACGGCCTGGCGCTGGCGGGCACTGGTCATGGGCCCCATGTCGGTGGCCTCGGCCAGGGGATCGCCCAGGCGGATGGCGTCGATGCGCGTGGCAAGCGCCGCATAGAGTGCCTCGGCCAGCGACGCATGAACGATCAGCCGCGAGGTGGCCGAGCAGATCTGGCCGGAGTTGAAGTAGATGCCGGCCATCACCCAGTCGGCGGCCGCCTCGACGTCGGCATCGTCGAGCACCAGGATCGGCGACTTGCCGCCGAGCTCCAGCGACACCCCCCGGGAGCCCTCGGCGGCGGCGCGCATGACCTTCTCGCCCACCGCGTTGCTGCCGGTGAAGGACAGCTTGTCGACACCGGGGTGGGCGGTGAGCGGCGCGCCGATGCCCTCGCCGTCGCCGTGTACCAAGTTGAGCACCCCGGCCGGCAGGCCGATCTGGAGGGCGATCTCGGCCACCGCCTGCTCGGGCAGCGGCGTCACCTCGGAGGGCTTGAAGACGATCGTGCAGCCGGCGGCCAGCGCCGGGGCGATCTTCCAGGCGCTGGTGACCAGCGGAAAGTTCCAGGGGGTGATCAGGCCCACCACCCCCGCGGGATCCTCGTAGGTGCGGGCCTCGATGCCGGCCATGCCGTGCTCGATGCGGCGCCCCTGGCGCGCCTCGAGCGCCCGGGCCTGGCCGGCGTAGTAGCGGTAGCAGGCGATGGCGTCGTCCAGGTCGATGCCGGCTTCCGCCAGTGCCTTGCCGTTGTTGGTCGCCGAGAGGCGCATCAGCGCCTCGCGGCGCTCGGTGAGGGCGTCGGCAAAGGCCTCGAGATAGGCGGCCCGGCGCTCGCCGCCCAGGGCCTGCCAGGCGGGCAGGGCACGGCGGGCGGCGGCCACCGCGGCGTCGACGTCGGCCGCATCGCCGGCGGTGAGCTCGGCAATCTGGCACTGGCGATAGGGATCGGTGACCGCCAGGCGGCGCCCGGCCCGGCTCTCGATCCACTGGTTGTCGATGAATTGCTTGGTCAATCGTTGCACGGCAAGGCTCCGGTTGGGCCGACCAGCGAGGCCGGCCTCGGGCAAAAAGGGATCAGTCGACGGCGGTCTGCCAGGCGGCGGCATCGATCTCGATCAGCAGGGGGCCATCCGCGGGCCGGGTGGCCAGGGCGTGCGCCAGCTCGGCGGGAGCGGCGACGCGGGTGGCCAGGCAGCCGAAGCCCTGGGCCAGGGTCAGGAAGTCCGGGGCCCGGATGTCGACGCCGAGGCGGGTGACGCCGGCGCTGTCCATGAAGCGGCGGATCTCCTCGTAGCCCTGGTTGTGCCAGAGCAGGATCACCACCGGCAGGCCCTCTTCCACGGCGCAGGCCAGCTCGCTGAGGGTGAACATGATGCCACCGTCGCCGACCAGGGCAACCACCGGCAGGTCGGGGCGAGCCAGGCTGGCCCCCAGGGCCGCCGGCAGGCCGTAGCCGAGGGTGCCGTAGCCGGTGGAGGCGTTGAAGAACCGGCGCGGGGCGGGCTGGGCGACCAGGTGGTTGGCGGCGTAGGTGGTGGCGCAGGAATCGCCGACCAGGATCGCCTCGGGCAGGGCCTCGCGCAGGGTCGCGAACAGCGGGACATAGGCGGCGAAGGCCGGATCCCGTGGCAGGTCCAGGGCCGCGAGGGCGGCCCGAGTGCGGGCGCCCCCGTCGCGGGCCAGGCGCACGCCGGCGAAGCGTGCCGCCAGGGCCTCCAGGGCCTGGTCGGCGTTCGCCACCAGGGCCAGGTCGGCGGCCTGGTTGCGGGCGAGCTGCTGGGCGTCGATATCCACCCGGATCAGCCGGCCGTCCAGATGGAAGCCGTCGTCGAACACCACGTCGTAGTCGGTCTCGCCGAGCTCGGTGCCGATGGCCAGCACCACGTCGGCCTCCCGGGCCAGTGCGCGCACCGCGGGCAGCGAGGCATTGGCGCCCAGGTCGAGGGGATGGTCGCGGCCCAGCAGGCCCTTGGCGTTGATGGTGGTGACGGTGGGCGCGTCCAGGGCCTCGACCAGCGATCTTGCGGCCTGGGGGGCATCCACGCAGCCGCCGCCGAGCAGCACCAGCGGCCGGGCGGCGGTGCCGAGCCAGTCGACGGCCTGGGCCAGCGCCGCCTCGGCCGGGGCGGCTGGCGCCAGGGCGCGGCGTTGCCAGGTGCGGGGGGCGCGTACCGGGGCGTCGAACAGGTCGATGGGGATCTCGATATGCACCGGCCCCGGGCGGGCCCCCTCGAACACCGCGAAGGCTCGGGCCAGGGTCTCCGGCAGGGCGTCCGGGTCGAGCAGCGTCTGGCTGAAGCGGGCGACCCCGGCGATCAGCTGCTGCTGGCTCGGCAGCTCGTGCAGCCGGCCCTGGCCCCGCCCCAGGGTGTCGCGGCGGCTGACGCTGGAGATCACCAGCATCGGCACCGAGTCGGCCAGTGCCTGGCCCATGGCGGTGGCGATGTTGGTCATGCCGGGGCCGGTGATGATGAAGCATACCCCCGGTCGGCCGGTGGCTCGGGCATAGCCGTCGGCCATGAAGCCGGCGCCCTGCTCGTGGCGGGGCGTCACGTGGCGCAGGCCGCTCGCCTCGCCGCCCGCCAGGCCGCGGTAGAGCTCCACGGTGTGCACGCCGGGAATGCCGAACACGGTATCGGTGCCGTAGGTGTCGCGCAGCAGGCGGATCAGCAGTTCGGCGCAGGTCATCGGTGTCTCTCCATTCAGGGGCATGGGGGTGTCCTCAGCCCACCAGCCAGTGGCCCATGACCACGATGATCGGCAGGGTGATGGCGGTGCGCAGCAGGAAGATGGCCACCAGCTCCCAGAGCTTGAGCGGGATCTTGGACTTGAGCAGCAGGGCGCCGATCTCCGACATGTAGATCAGCTGGGTCAGCGACAGGCAGGCAATCACGAAACGCGTCAGCTCGCTCTCGATGTCGCTGGCCAGCACCGCCGGCAGGAACATGTCGGCGAAGCCGACCAGGGTCGCCGGGGCGGCCGCCTCGGCCTCGGGCACCTGCATCCACTCCAGCACCGGCACCATGGGATAGGACAGCCAGGTGAACAGCGGCGTGAACTCGGCCAGCACCAGGGCCACGGTGCCGATGGCGATCACCAGCGGCAGCAGGCCGAAGAAGATGTCGGCGACGTTGAACAGCGCCAGCTTGGCCAGCCTGACCGGCCCCGGGGCCTTCTCGGCGCGGGCCACGGCGACTCCCAGGCTGTAGCGCAGCAGGTTCTGGTTGCCGGTGTTCTCTTCCTGGATCTGGCAGCCTGCCGGCTCGTAGTAGCTGTTCGGCTTGCGTGACAGCGGCGGCAGCCGCGGCACGATGACGGCGGCGACGAGGCCGGCGACGACCACGGTGAGGTAGAAGGGCACGAACAGGTGGTTGATGCCGATGAAGCTGGTCACCAGCAGCGCGAAGGCGATGGAGACGATCGAGAAGTTGGTGGCGATCGCCGAGGCCTCGCGGCGGTTGTAGAAGCCCTGTTCGTACTGCTGGGTGGTGATCAGCACGCCGACGGTGCCGGAGCCCATCCAGGAGGCCGTGGCGTCGATGGCGCTGCGCCCCGGCAGCCCGAAGATGATGCGAAAGGGCGTGCGCACCAGGCTGCCGATGAACTCCATGAAGCCGAAGTCGACCAGGAAGGGCAGCAGGATGGCGGCGAAGAAGAAGAAGGTCAGCAGCACCGGCGCCAGGTCGTTGAGCATCACGCCGCCGGTGAAGGAGGCGGTGATGATCTCGGGGCCGACCTGGAAGTAGGTCATCAGCGCGAACAGGGCGCCGAGCGAGCGCATGATCACCCACAAAGGGGCGACGTCGAACAGGTCGCGCAGCATGCCCTCCCGGGCCCAGCCGGGCCGGGTGAGCTTGACAATGCCGGTCAGCAGCACCGACAGGCACAGCACCAGGGTGGCGATGGCGGGCAGCGCCTCGCCGAGCAGGGCCTTGAGGCCATCGGCCATCAGGCCCATGCCGATGTTGATGGTGTCGCCCGTGGAGAAGGGCACCAGAAACAGCAGCACGCCCAGGATGGACGGAACCAGGAACTTGATCAGCCCGTATGGGCTGAGAGGCGAGCCCTCGGTGTTGATGTTGTCGGCAGAATGCAGATGGGATGACATGGCTACTCACTCGTTGATGTTGTAGTAGTGGTCGGTGGTGCGCGCCCGTGGCCGGACGCTTGTGACGATGCCCGGGGCGCTTCAGTCGCGGCGCTTGACGCCGGGCAGCACGCAGAGCATCTCGTAGAGCAGGGTGGCGCCCATCAGCGCGGTGTTGCCGCTGGGATCATAGGGCGGTGCGACCTCCACCAGGTCGCCGCCGACCACGTTGAGGCCCTCGGCACCGCGGACGATCTCCAAGCCCTGCTGGCCGGTGAGCCCGCCCATCTCGACGGTGCCGGTGCCGGGGGCCACCGAGGGATCGAGGCCATCGATGTCGAAGGAGATGTAGACCGGGGCATCGCCCATCTGCTCGCGTACCTCGGCCATCAGCGGGGCCAGCGACTTGTACCAGCACTGCTCGGCGGTGACGACCCGGAAGCCCTGATCGCGGCACCAGTCGAAATCGTCGGCGGCATAGCCCGTGCCGCGCAGGCCGATCTGCACCACCCGGTTGCTGTCCAGCAGCCCCTCCTCCTGGGCACGGCGGAAGGGGCAGCCGTGTGCGACCTCTTCGCCGAACATGTGTTCGTTGACGTCGGCGTGGGCGTCGATGTGGATCAGCCCGACCGGGCCGTGCTTGCGGGCGATGGCCCGCAGCAGCGGCCAGGTCAGGGTGTGATCGCCGCCGAGCGTCAGCGGCACGCAGCCATGGGACAGCACCTCGTCGTAGAAATCGGTGATGATGTCGAGGTTCTTGGGCAGGTTGAAGGTGTTGATCGGCACATCGCCGATATCGGCAACCTGCAGGCTATCGAAGGGCGCGGCGCGGGTCGCCATGTTGTAGGGGCGCAGCATGCGCGACTCGTCGCGGATCTGGCGCGGCCCGAGGCGGGTGCCGGGGCGATTCGAGGTGCCGATATCCATGGGCACGCCGATGAAGGCGGCGTCCAGGCCGGCGGCACTCGCCTGGGTGGGCAGGCGCATCATGGTGGCGGGACCGCCGAAACGCGGCATCTCGTTGCCGCCCAGGGGTTGATTGAAATCGCTCACGTAAGGCTCCGTCTCGTCTTGGGTGTCCTGTCTTCCCAAGCAGGAAGCGTGCCAGTTTTAACAGGCTGATATGACGCGAGTTTCCCTCTCGTTGATGCAGAAGTGGATCATTGCCTCCCGGGCGGTGATACACTTTTGCATCAATGATCCATTCCTGTATCGGTAGGGCCGCATGGGCGATCTCGACAGCGATATCCTGCGCACCATCATCGATACCGCCCACGACCATTTCTTCGTGGTCGATGCCAGCGGCCGCGTCCTGGACGTGAGTCCGGCCGCGGCGGCGGTCTACGGCATGTCTCGCGAGGACCTGTGCCGAACCAGCGTCCAGGCCCTGGAGGCTCAGGGCGTGCTCAGGCCCTCGGTCAGCCTCGAGGTGATGCGCTCCGGCAAGCCGGCCCAGCTGATGCAGGTGACGGGCACCGGGCGGCGGGTCATCGCCCAGGCTCACCCGGTGTTCCGGGACGGCAGGCTGGCGGCCGTGGTCAGCCGCTCCATGGATCTCACCGACCTGCAGCTGCTGCAGGAGGAATATGCCCTGCTGCAGCGGCGTTTCAGCGATCATCTCCGGCGTAGCGGCGTCGCCGACGAGCCGGGGCTCGAGGCCGAGCTGGACGACCTGGAGGTGCGCAGCGGGATGATGCGCGAGGTCGCGCTGCTGCTCAAGCGGGTGGCGCCGACGGATGCCACGGTGTTGATGCTCGGCGAGTCCGGCGTCGGCAAGACCGCCTTTGCCCGTCAGCTGCATCGCTGGAGCCGGCGCCAGGCCGGCCCCTTTATCGACGTCAATTGCGGGGCGATTCCGGAGAGCCTGTTCGAGTCGGAAATGTTCGGCTACCGGCACGGGGCCTTCAGCGGTGCCGCCCCTGGCGGCAAGGCGGGGCTGATGGAGCAGGCCGAGGGCGGTACCTTGTTCCTCGACGAGATCGGCGAGCTGCCCCTGGCGATGCAGACCAAGCTGCTCAAGGTGATCCAGGACAGCAGCGTCACGCGGCTGGGCGATACCCGGCCGCGGCGCGTCGACTTCCGCCTGGTGGTGGCGACCAACCAGGACCTGGCGCGTCTCGTGGAGACCGGCCAGTTCCGCCTGGACCTCTACTATCGCCTCAATGTCATTCCGGTGACGCTGCCGCCGCTGCGCGAGCGCCGTGAGGATATCCCGGGGCTGGTCGAGCGCCAGCTCCGGCGCCTCAACGATCGCTATGGCCGGGACAAGATCATGGCGCGGGATGTCTGGCAGCACCTGATGGGCCGGGACTGGCCCGGCAACGTGCGTGAACTGGAGAACTGGCTCGAGCGGGCCTGGCTGTCGGCGGCCGACGATGTCATCCGGGTCGAGGCCCCCGCCCGCTATCCGGGCGCCTCGGCTGCACCGGCCGGTGGCGACGCGAGGCGTGCCGCGCGCGATGGCGAGGAGCTGCGCGACGGCGAGTCGCTCAAGGCGGCCCTGGCGCGCACCGAGCGTGCCATCCTGGCCGTGCTTTGCGGCGAGCGCACCTCGACCTACGCCATCGCCGAGCGCCTCGGCATCAGCCAGCCCAGCGTGGTGAGAAAGCTCCGTCAGCATGGCCTGCGGATCGGCCAGGAGGCTTCGCCTGGAGAGTAGCCGGGCGTTGTGCGGACGGCGGGCGCCGCCTACCTTGATGAGGCTCAGCGGCCCCACATGGGGTTGCTCCATGCCAATGCCGACCAGAGGGAACGCCCATGTCCGATCGCCTGCTGCTGACCACCTCGTCCCATCTCGAGGGGTATCGCGTCACCGAGCATCTCGACATCGTCTCGGCGGAGTGCGTGTTCGGGATGAACGTGTTCAAGGACATGTTCGCCGGCCTGCGCGACTTCTTCGGCGGTCGCAACAAGTCCTCCCAGGATGCCCTGCGCGACGCCCGCATCGCCTGCCTGGACGAACTGCGTCGCGAAGCCGAGCGCCTGGGCGCCAATGCCGTGATCGCGGTGGACCTCGACTACAGCGAGATCTCCGGCGGCGGCAAGTCGATGTTGTTCCTGGTAGCCACGGGCACGGCCGTGAAGGTGGCGCGGACCTGACGGGACTTGCAGTGCAGGCGGCCCCGCGATCGCTCGCGGGGCCGCGTAACCGACGACACGTCGCGCTGGATCAGCGTGACAGGGCGGCCACCACGGAGATCTCGACCAGCAGCTCCGGGCTGGCCATGCGGGCCTCCACGCAGGCCCGTGCCGGGGCCTTGCCCTCCGGCACCCAGGCGTCCCAGACGCGATTCATGTCGTCGAAGAGTGCCATGTCCTTGAGGTAGAGGGTCGCAGAGAGCAGGTGCTCGCGGTCGCTGCCGACGCTCTCCAGCAGGGCGTCGACCTTGGCCAGCATGGTCTCGGTCTGGCCGGTGATGTCGGCGTGACGGTCCTCGGCCACCTGGCCGCACAGGTAGACGGTGTCGTGGTGGACGATGGCGCGGCTCATGCGTACGCCGGTCTCGAAGCGTTGCAGGGTCATCTCAGTTCCTCGTCGGGGTGTCGGGTTCGCTCAGGCTGGCCAGTTCCCCCAGGCTGAGCGGCTTGATCGGGGGGCGGATGTGGTAGTAGCCGACCGCATCGACCGGCTCGCTGCACTGGTCGGCGATGACCTGGGAGACGGTCAGGCCGCACAGCCGCCCCTGGCAGGGGCCCATGCCGGCCCGGCAGAAGGCCTTGGCCTGGTTGGGGCCACGGCAGCCGGCATCGGCGATGCGCCGCAGCTCTCCCGCCGTGACTTCCTCGCAGCGGCAGACGATGGTGTCATCCTCGGGTACCAGGAAGCGCCGGGCCGGCTGGTACAGCACATCCAGAAAGGGGCGGATGGCCAGCTGGGGCGCCAGGCGAGTGCGCAGGGGGGCGGCCAGTCGGTCTCGCGCCGCGGCCTCGATGCCACCCAGCTGTTCGGCGATCGCCAGGGCGGCCAGGCGGCCCTCTTCCTCGGCGGCCTGGGCACCGGCAATGCCGCCGGAATCGCCGGCCACGAAGATCCCCGGGCGAGACGTCTCGCCCCAGGCGTCGAGCCGGGGCTGCCAGCATTGCTGGGCCTCATCCCAGTCGTGCGCCAGCTCGAGCGCGCGGGTCAGCTGGACGTTGGGCACCACGCCCTGGTGTACCAGCAGGGTCCGGCACTCGCGCTCGCGGGACTCTCCCGCTTGCCGATAGCGCAGGTGCGTCACGCGCTCCCCGTCGCGGGACAGGGCCTCGAGGCCGTCGACGCCCTTGAGGTGGGGGATGCCGGCGCGGCGAATCTCCCTGAGCAGCCCCAGGCCCTTGGCCAGCAGCCGCGGGTTGCGCAGCGCGCCGGGAAGATGTCGCGCCGCGCGACGCCAGTTGCCGCGCGGTGTGGTATCGAGCAGCGCCTCGACGGTCACACCGGCGCGCGCCAGCTGGGCGGCGATCAGCAGCAGCAGGGGGCCACTGCCGGCCAGCACGATGGGCCCGGGCGGGACCATGGCGCTGCTCTTGAGCAGGATCTGGGCGGCCCCGCCGGTCATCACCCCCGGCAGGGTCCAGCCCGGGAAGGGGACCGGTCGTTCCTGAGCGCCGGTGGCCACCAGCAGCCGCCGGGTGTGGAGCCGCTGGCTGCGACCCTGTCGGGAGACGTCGAGGCTCAGGTCGTCCTCGACGCCCCACACGGTCGTGCCCGGTCGGTAGTCCGTGCCGGCCTGCTCGAAGGCGTGGAGCAGGTCGCGGCCGTGATAGTAATCACCGCCGAGGATGCGCTCGTCCGCCAAGGGAGCGCGTCCGATGGCCCGGTAGATCTGGCCGCCGGCCTCTTCCTGCTCGTCGAGCAGGGCGCAGCGCAGCCCCTGACGGCCGGCTTCCGCGGCAGCGGCCATGCCGGCGGGGCCGGCGCCGATGATGATCAGGTCGTAGTCAGGCGTCGCCATGAGGGCCCTCCCCATGCATGTCGCGCGCGCCGCACTGCCGTCGAATCCGCATACCGTCGCGGACGGCAATCATGCAGCCCTGCTGGTTGGGGGTGCCGTCGATCTCGACCAGGCACTCGAAGCACACGCCCATCAGGCAGTAGGGCGCCCGTGGCGACTCGTCGGCCGGGGTGGTGCGCGAGGGCAGCAGCCCCGCGGCCAGCACCGCGGCCGCGGCGCTGTCGTGCGCCTGCATCTCGACGGGATCGTCCTCGACGAACACCGTCACCTTGGCCTGGGGTCGGCAGGGTAGGCGCTCAAAGGCTGAAACGTTGGGCATGGAACACCTCCAGGGGCAGGTCGGTTTCATCGCGGGCGATCCAGTCCGCCAGGGGCCCCTCGTGCAGGGCTCCCAGGGTCACGCCGCTGTGGCAGGTCACCAGGTAGGCGCCGGGGCACTCCCGTGACGCCTCGTAGATCGGGTAGCCATCCGGGGTCATGACGCGCAACGCCCCCCAGGCGCGCACCATCTTGACGTCGCGCAGCAACGGGAAGAGACGCACGGCGCGGTGGGCGATCTGGGCCATGACGTCCGTGGTGGTGCCGCTGTCGAAGCCGACGTCCTCCTTGGAGTCGCCGATCTGCACGGTGCCTTCGCCGGTCTGGCGGACGTGGCCGGTGGGGTAGTCGAGGAAGTGATGCACGCGCTCGGCGATCAGCACCTGCCCGCGGTTGGGAAACACCGGCGCCGACAGGCCGACCTGGGGGGCGAGCTCGCGATTGCCCAGGCCCGCGGCCAGCACGAGCTTGGCGCATGACCAGACGCCGGCCGGCGTGGTGATCCGGAAGGCCTCGCCCTGCCGGTCGATGTCCTGGACCCGGCCGCCGTTGTCGATCACGCCTCCCTGGGCACGGAAGTGCTCGGTCAGGGCGCGCAGCAGCAGCAGGGGGTTGAGGTGGCCGTCCTCGGGGCACCAGGTGGCGCCGGCGACCTCGTCGCCGATGTCGGGGAAGTAGTCGCGGACCTGGGCGAGATCCAGGGTCTCGAAGGGGTAGTCGCCGCCGGCCGCGTCGCGCATACGGGTCAGCATGCGCGTCCTGGCCTGTAGCTCCTCCTCGGTGAGGCACAGGTAGAGGCCGCCGCGCTGTTCCAGCTGCACGTCGATACCGGTGGTTTCCCGGAGGCGACGGGCCAGGTCCGGCCAGAGACGCGCCGACCGTCGGGTGATCTGGGCATATTCCGGCAGGGTGTCGCCCTTGCCCTGGACCCAGACCAGGCCGAAGTTGCCGCGTGAGGCGCGCAGGGCGATGTCCCCCTCGTCGAGCACCGCGACCTTCAGGCCATGGCGCTGCAGGCCGAGCGCGATGGCCATGCCGACCAGCCCGCCACCTACCAGGCACACGTCGGCCGTACGCGAGCCGCTTGTCGTCGCTTGCGTCATCGTGGATTCCTGCGTGATTTGCGTGTCTCGTGACAGGCCCGGCCGGACAGCCGGGCCCTGATGGATCAACGAATGGCGTCGTCGAGGACGGAGTTGGCCCAGTCGGCACCGATGTCCTCCAGGATGACCGGCCAGACGGTGTCCCGGACGATCTCGGCGTGGGCGGCGATCTGTTCATCGGATACCGGCACAATGGTGGCGCCGGCCTCCTCGAGGAGCTGCTCGTTGCGGGCCTGGTCGGCCTCGGCGCCCTCCCAGCGGGCGGCCTCGAAGCGTTCGGCGGCCTGGCTGAGCGCCTGCTGCTGGGCCTCGTCGAGCTCGTCGTAGATGTCCTGGTTGATCAGCAGGTACCACATCTCGAAGTGGGTGTTAAGCGGCAGGTAGTAGTTGGTGACGTCGCGGAAGGAAGCGTAGTAGCCCTCGGCCCCGGAGCCCATGACGCCATCCACCACGCCCGTCTGCACCGCGGTGAAGGCATCGGAGAAGGGCAGCGGCGAGCCGATGAAGCCGATGTTGTCGGCCATCAGCTGGAAGGACTTCATCGGCGGGACGCGCAGCTTGGCCCCCTTGTCGACGGTGGGATCCGCGGCGTTCTCGACCTCGCTGTTCAGGGCCACGCCCCCGAAGTAGACCGGCCAGGCGGCGAGCACATGGATGTTCTGGTCGGCATAGATGCTCTCGACCTCCTCGCGCATGGAGGCGCCGTCGGCAAAGACCTGCTCAGCGTCCTCCCAGCTCCGGACGAGGTAGGGCAGGTAGGCGAGCTGGAAGCGCTTGTCGGCGCCCGAGGACGGGGGTTGCACGGCCATGTCCACGGCGCCCAGGCCGACACGTTCCTGGACCACGGTGTAATCGCCGAGGGCGTTGGCCGGAAAGAGGCGAACCGTCAGCTCTCCGTCGGTCGCCGTCGAGACATCGTCAGCGAAGGCCTGCGCCGCGGTGTCGATGGCCGTGTCCTGCGGGCGGACATGCGACAGCTTGAGGGTGGTGGCTTCGGCCACCGTGGTCATCGCGGCAGAGAGGGCGACGGCACTGACGAGGGCTTTCATCGAGAAGGTTTTCATTGTTGTCTCCTGCTTGGGACGGGTGGGGGGATGCATCAATAGCCGAACAGGCCGGGAAGGTATTCCGACAGGTCGGGCCAGGCGGACACCAGCACCACCACCGGGATATAGCCGAAGAGAATCAGCGTCATGGCGGGCTTCACCACCTCGGTGAAGCGCACCTTGCCGATCCGCGAACCCAGATAGAGGATGCTGGCATAGGGGGGCGTCACGCCGCCCATGGCGGTGTTGACGCCCATGATGGCGGCAAACTGCACGGAGCTGACGCCGAGGGCTTCCATCAGCGGCAACAGCAGCGGGGCGGTCAGGATGATCGCGGTGATGTCGTTGACGATCATGCCGATGAAGAACAGCAGCAGGTTGACCAGCAGCAGCAAGACGAGCTTGTTGTCGGTGATCTGGAAGATCATGTCGACCAGGGCCTGGGGAATGCTCTCCATGACGTAGATCTGGCTGAGCATCAGGCTGAACAGGATCATGATGAGAATGGCGCCGACGGCCGTGGCCGACTCCTTGCCGGATTCCAGCAGGGTGCCCCAGTTCAGGCCCCGGTAGATCATGAAGCCCACCGGCAAGGCATAGATGACGGCCACGGCGGCGGCCTCGGTGGGCGTCATGATGCCGCCGTAGATGCCGCCCAGGATGATCACGGGCATCAGCAGCGCCGGCAGGGCATGGCCGGTGCGGCGGCTGGCCTCGCCGACCATCTTGTTGAAGGGCAGGGGCTCATCGAGGACCAGGTCGAACTTGCGCGACATGACCATGTTGACCAGGCAGAAGTTGAACATGATCAGCAGGCCCGGCCCCAGGGTGGCGAGGAAGCTGGCCAGGATGGAGGTGTCGGTCACCCAGCCGTAGACGATCATGGTGACGCTGGGCGGAATGAGCAGGCCGAGGATCGACGAGTTGGCGATCAGCGCCGTGGAGTAGGCGCGGGGATAGCCCTTGCGCTCCATTTCCGGAATCAGCAGCGGGCCGATGGCGGCGATGCCGGTGAGGCCGCTGCCGGAGATGGCGCCGATGATGGCGCAGCTCACGGCAGCCACGGCCCCCAGGCCGCCGCGGATACGCCCGACGAAGACATTGACGAACTGCAGCAGGCTGCCGGCGATGCCGCTGACGCTCATCAGGGTCCCGGCGAAGACGAACAGCGGGATGGCCAGCAGCACAGGATTGGTCAGCTGGCTGAAGCCCCAGACCATCATGCCGCGCATGGTGGCTTCGCCGACCAGGGTCATCACCATCAGGGCGGCGCCGAAGCAGAACGGCAGGGGGACGCCGAGGGTCAGCAGCAGGATCAGGACAGCAAAGGCCAGCAGGGCGATCTCAATCATGGGACTTGTCCTTCTGCGAATCGGTGAGTACCTGGAACTCGTGCACCTCGGAGGTCTCCGGATAATCGGGGTCCTCGGGGGCATGGTCCGGGTGCTGGCGGAAGCCGAACAGGAAGCCGAGATTGCGCACCAGGTGCCAGAGCGTGAAGGCGATCATCAGCACCAGGCCGATGAACAGGGCCGATTCATAGATGATCGTGGGCAGGTAGAGGGTGGGCGTCTCCTTGTCGACGCGCAGCACATAGGCGAAGTAGTCCCAGGCCCACAGGGTGAGCCAGATCGAGACGGTGATGCTGATGGTGTCGGCGATGGCCTGCAGCACCGCGCGTGCGCGATCGGTCTTGAGGAAGATGTCGAGGACATTGGCCCGGATCTGGGTGTCCTCGCGGGAGGCATTGACGCTGCCAAGGATGTAGAGCCAGATCGTCGGGATCACGGCGACCTCCTCGAGTCCCATGACGGGCGTCTCGAAGAGGTAGCGGGTCACGACCTGGATGAACTGGGCGGCCGCGACCGTGCTGATCAGCAGGGTGAGCGTATAGCGAAAGAGTCGTTCCATAAGGCCTGTCTCGCTTGTTGTGGTTGTAAGCCGGGGCCGTGGCTTGCAGGGCTATCTTGGGAGCGGCGCTATATAACATCAAATCGTTTGTTTGTATGATTTGATAATACGATGTTGTTAACTTGGGGGTGCCATGGCCAAACTGACCTACCGCCAGATCGAGGCCTTCCGGGCGGTGATGATCAGCGGCACGACCAGCGGGGCGGCCGATATCCTCTGCGTGTCCCAGCCGGCCATCAGTCGCCTGCTGGCGGACTTCGAGGAAACGGTCGGCGTGACGATGTTCGAGCGCCGTCGACGTCGTCTCCATCCGACGCCCGAGGCCCGGTTCTTCTTCGAGGAGGTCGAACGCGCCTTCGTCTCGCTGGAGCAGCTCTCGCGCGCCGCGGAGGAGTTGCGGGAGTTTCATCTGGGCTCGCTGAGAGTCGCCTCCATGCCGGCGGCCTCGGTCGAGTTCCTGCCGGCCCTCGCGGATCGCTTCAGCCAGGCGCATCCGGGGGTGTCGGTCACCCTTCAGGTACGCAGTACCCAGCAGGTGGTCGATCTGGTGGCCAGCCAGCAGTTCGACCTGGGCGTGATTTCCGGGATTGCCCTCGACGATCCCGCGGTGGAGGAGCGCACCCTGGCCGACAGTCGTCTGGTCTGCGCGCTGCCGCCGGGGCATCCCTTGTCGGAGCGAGAGGTGGTGAGGCCGGCTGACCTGGAGGGTGAGGTGTTCGTTTCACTAGGCTCCGAGCAGAGCATCCGCCACACCATCGACGGGGTGTTCGAGAACGCCGGCGTCAAGCGTCAGCTGCTGATCGACACCCAGCTGCATTACGCCGCCTGTGCCTTCGTGCTGGCGGGTAGCGGGGTATCGCTGGTCGACCCCATCACGGCCTGGCACTATCGTCGCCTCGGCCTGGTCGTCAAGCGCTTCGAGCCACGGGTGGCCTACCGCTACAGCGTGATCTTCCCCAGGCAGCGGGGCCAGTCCGGCTTGACCAAGTCCTTCCTCGGGTTGCTGGGCGAGGCGCTGGATGACCTGCAGGCGGAATCCAGAGGCCTGTTCGAGCGGGTAGGGCGCTGATGGCAGCCCCGGCAAAGGGGCGGCGAAAACGAAAAAGGCCCTGCAGGGATCTGCAGGGCCTTACGGAATCCGGTGGTCGGAGTAGCAGGATTCGAACCTACGACCTCTGCCTCCCGAAGGCAGCGCTCTACCAAGCTGAGCTATACTCCGATATGTTGGGCTGTCGCCTCAACGGAGACGTATTATACGTGTCCGCTGTGGCGATGCAAGTCCTGTGTCGCATCTCCCGCTGATTCTCAGGTGCGCCGCTCCACGGCGAGGCGGGCCAGTTCGGCCATGCTGTCGCGAAAGGGGGAGTCGGGCAGCAGATCGAGCTGGGCCAGGGCCTTGGCCGACATCTCCTCGGCGCGGGCACGGGTGTAGTCGAGCGCCCCGGTGTCGTTGACGATGGCCAGCACCTCGTCGAGGCGGTCCAGGCCGCCCTGACGGATGGCGCGGCGCACCATCTTGGCCTGGTCGGGGGTGCCCACGGCCATGGCCTGGATCAGCGGCAGGGTCGGCTTGCCCTCGGCCAGGTCGTCGCCCACGTTCTTGCCCATGGCCTCGGCGTCGCCCTGGTAGTCGAGGAGGTCGTCGATCAGCTGGAAGGCCAGGCCCAGGTAGCGGCCATAGGCCTGCAGGGCGGCCTCCTGCTCCGGCGTGGCGTCGGCGATGATCGCGCCGCTGTGGGAGGCGGCCTCGAAGAGCATGGCGGTCTTGCCCTGGATGGTCTCGAAGTAGGCGGCCTCGTCGACGTCGGGGTTGCCGACGTTGGTCAGCTGCTGGACCTCGCCCTCGGCGATGGTGCAGGTCGCCGCCGAGAGCACTTCCATGATCTTCATCGAGCCCACGTCCACCATCATCTGGAAGGAGCGGGAGTAGAGGAAGTCGCCGACCAGTACCGAGGGGGCATTGCCCCAGGCGTCGTTGGCGGTGGCCTTGCCGCGCCGCATGTGGGACTCGTCCACCACGTCGTCATGCAGCAGGGTCGAGGTGTGCATGAACTCGATCAGGGTGGCCAGCGTGACATGCCGGTCGCCCTGGTAGCCCAGCGCGCGGGCGGCCAGCAGCACCAGCAGCGGACGCAGTCGCTTGCCACCACTGCCGATGATGTATTGCCCGATGGTCTCCACCAGCGGCACCCGTGAGGCCAGCTGCGTCAGGATGGTCCGGTTGACGGCGGCGAAGTCCTCGGCGACTACCGCATGGATGGGCGAGGCGGGGATGGCGGCGTCTAGCTGTGGCGACGAAGGGGTGGCTGGCATGGAGGTGGCATCGACAAGAATAAGGTGGGAGCCGGAGCGGGGCGTCTTCGCCTGCCGCGCTGGCCTGGGATTGCCGGTCATGCTATGGGGCCCCCCGGGGGGCGTCAAGGCAAGCGCCGTCCGGCCGGGTTCCAGGGCGGGCCAGCCGGCGCGCGGGACGGGTTGCGGGTTGTGTGGCGAGGGCGTCGCGGTTATAATCCGCGGCCCACTCATCTCGCTCCCTGTCAGATGGTTGCCGGAAGGGGCGCCACTCGAAGCAGGCCGAAGAAGAGCCAACCCCGATGAGTACCGGAGAGACAAGCATGTACGCAGTTATCAAGAGCGGTGGCAAGCAGTACCGCGTTCAGGAAGGCCAGACTCTCAAGCTCGAGAAGCTGGAAGTGCCGACCGGCGACACCATCGAGTTCGATGAGGTCCTGCTGGTGGGCAGCGATGACGACGTCAAGGTCGGCGCCCCGACCGTCGATGGTGCCAAGGTGGCCGCCGAGGTCGTCGCCCACGGCCGTGGCGACAAGGTCAACATCATCAAGTTCCGTCGTCGCAAGCACAGCATGAAGCGTCAGGGCCACCGTCAGTGGTTCACTGAAGTCAAGATCACCGGGATCTCCGCGTAAGCGTCAGTTCCCCTGAACGAGCGAGGTATTTGCAATGGCTCATAAGAAGGCAGCGGGCTCCACACGTAACGGTCGCGATTCCGAATCCAAGCGCCTTGGCGTGAAGCTGTTCGGCGGTCAGGCCGTGACCCCGGGCAACATCATCGTCCGTCAGCGTGGCACCAAGTTCCACGCCGGCACCGGCGTGGGCATCGGCAAGGACCACACCCTGTTCGCCCTGGACGAAGGCGTGGTCAAGTTCGAGACCAAGGGCCCGAAAAACCGCAAGTTCGTGAGCGTCGTCTCCGCCTGAGACCGCCCGGACCTGTAGCGAGAAGGCCCCGCCATGGCGGGGCCTTCTTGTATCATGGCGGCATGCACCGCCAGGAGAGTGACAGATGCAGTTCGTCGACGAAGCCTCGATCATCGTGGAAGCCGGCAAGGGCGGCAACGGCTGCCTGAGCTTCCGCCGCGAGAAGTACGTGCCCAAGGGTGGCCCCGACGGTGGGGATGGCGGCCATGGCGGCAGCGTCTACCTGATCGGTGACGATGCCCTCAACACCCTCATCGACTTCAAGTACCAGCGCTTCTACAAGGCGCAGAACGGCCAGCCCGGCCAGGGCCGGCAGATGAGCGGGCGAGCCGGCGATGACCTGCATGTCAAGGTGCCCGTCGGCACCACGGTGATCGACGAGGACACCCTCGAGGTGATCGCCGACGTCACCGAGATCGGCCAGGTCGTGCTGGTGGCCCAGGGCGGCCGCCGGGGGCTTGGCAACATCCACTTCAAGTCCTCCACCAACCGGGCGCCGCGCCGCACCACGCCGGGCACCGAGGGCGAGCGGCGCAACCTGCGCTTCGAGATGAAGGTGATGGCCGACGTCGGCCTGCTGGGCCTGCCCAACGCCGGCAAGTCGACGTTGATCCGCTCGGTCTCGGCGGCCAAGCCCAAGGTGGCCAACTACCCCTTCACCACCCTGGTGCCCAACCTCGGCGTGGTGAAGCTCGGCCAGCACGAGCACTTCGTGATGGCCGACATCCCCGGGCTGATCGAGGGGGCCTCCGACGGTGCGGGCCTGGGGCTACGCTTCCTCAAGCACCTGACCCGCACCCGGCTGCTGTTCCACGTCGTCGACGTGGCGCCCTTCGACGAGTCCGACCCGGTGGCGGCCGTCGAGGCCATCGTCCACGAGCTGGGACAGTTCTCGCCGACGCTGGCCGAGCGCCCGCGCTGGCTGGTGCTCAACAAGCTCGACCTGCTGCCGGCGGAGGAGCGCGAGGCGGTGGCCGACGAGATCGTGCGGCGCCTGGGCTGGGAAGGCCCGGTGTTTCGTGTCTCGGCGATCAGTGGCGAGGGCACCGAGGCCCTGGTGCAGGCGGCCTATCGCTGGCTGACCGAGCAGCGCCAGCTGGAGAACGAGGACGAGGAGGCCGCCGAGCGCGAGCGCGAGATGCGCCGTCGCATGGAGGACGAGGCCGTTGCGCGCACCGAGGCCCGCCTGGGTCGCAAGCGCAAGCGTGACGACGAGGATGACGACGACTTCGACGACGATGATTATGATGTCGAGGTCGAATACGCCCCTTGAGGGCCAAAGGGAAGCGGTAGCCACGGTCGAGTCGAGGGAAGGATAGTGAGCAACGAGCAGGTGCCCGGCCGCGAGGCCCTCAAGGCCATGCGGCGGGTGGTGGTGAAGATCGGCAGTGCCTTGCTGACCAACGATGGCCGCGGCCTCGACGAGGCCGCGATTGGCGGCTGGGTCGACCAGATCGCCGAGCTGCACCGGCGCGGCGTGGAGGTGGTGCTGGTGTCGTCCGGGGCCGTGGCCGCGGGCATGGTGCGGCTCGGCTGGCAAGTGCGCCCCTCGGCGGTGCATGCCCTGCAGGCCGCCGCCGCGGTGGGCCAGAACGGCCTCACCGAGTGCTACGAGGGGCATTTCGCCCGCCACGGCCTGATTACCGCCCAGGTCCTGCTGACCCATGACGACCTCTCGAACCGCAAGCGCTACCTCAATGCCCGCTCGGCGCTGCGTACCCTGGTCGACATGCGGGTGGTGCCGGTGGTCAACGAGAATGACACCGTGGTCACCGATGAGATCCGCTTCGGCGACAACGACACCCTCGGCGCCCTGGTGGCCAACCTGCTGGAGGCTGACGCCCTGGTCATCCTCACCGACCAGGAAGGGCTCTTCGATGCCGACCCGCGCCACGACCCTCATGCCCAACTGATCGCCGAGGGACGCGCCGACGACGCCCGGCTGGCGGCGGTGGCCGGCGGCGGCGGGTCGCTGGGGCGAGGCGGCATGGCGACCAAGGTGCGGGCGGCCCGGCTGGCGGCCCGCTCCGGTGCGGTCACCGTCATCGCCAGTGGCCGCCAGTCGGCCGTGCTGCAGCGGCTGGCCGACGGCGAGCGGCTGGGCACCCTGCTGACCCCCGAGCAAGCCCCGATGGCGGCGCGCAAGCGCTGGCTGGCGGGCCAGCTCCAGGTGCGCGGCAGCCTGACCCTGGATGCCGGGGCGGTGAAGGTGCTGCGCGGCAGCGGCTCGAGCCTGCTGCCGGTGGGGGTCAAGGCGCTGTCCGGCGACTTCGTTCGCGGTGATATGGTGCTCTGCGTCGACGAGGCCGGGCAGCGGGTGGCCAAGGGGCTGGTCAACTACGGCGCCGACGAGGCACAGCGCCTGCTGGGCCAGCCCAGCCACCGCATTGAGGCCATCCTCGGCTACATGGAGGCCCCGGAGCTGATCCATCGCGACAACCTGGTGGTGCTCTAGGCCAGTCATGACGCGGCCTCGGCCGTGGCAAGGCTGGCAAGCCGCCGGGGCGCGTGATAGGATACGCCATCCTCTCAGACACGGCCCGTAGCGACTGCGTCCCCGAGCCGCAGTCGGCCGGATGGCCAAGCCAACGGGGATTTCTCGATTTCCCTGTTGGATCAAACCGTTATCAAAAACCGCCCGAGTCGGCGGTGACAACTTTCTCCAAGGAGACAGTCAGTGGCTAACAGCAAGCAAGCCCGCAAGCGCGCCCGTCAGGCAGAAGGCCGTCGTGTCCTGAAGGCGAGCCAGCGCAGCATGGTCCGCACCTACATCAAGCGCGTCATCAAAGCCATCAATGGCGGTGACCACGCCCAGGCCATGGACGCCTTCAAGGCGGCGCAGCCGGTCATCGACCGCATCGCCGACAAGGACGTGCTGTCCAAGAAGAAGGCCGCCCGCCTGAAGAGCCGCCTGAACAAGCGCATCAAGGCCCTGGCAGCGTAAGCGCGCCGGACGCCTTAATGGATGCCCGTGCCTGATGCGGGCATGCCATCGAAAAACCGGCTGCGGCCGGTTTTTTTGTGCCCGATGATATCCCCACAGGTGGCAAGGAAGAGCGCGGTGACCGATCCCAACCCTCAGCAAGCCTCCGACAGCGACCCGACGCCGTCCGATGCGTCGCCCCGCACCGTCGCCCCCCGGGGCGGCGGGCTGATGCGCTCGGGAATGATCGTCAGTGCCATGACCATGCTCTCCCGGGTGATGGGCCTGGCCCGGGACGTGGTGATCGCCGCCCTGTTCGGGGCCGGCCAGGGCGCGGATGCCTTCTTCGTCGCCTTCAAGGTGCCCAACTTCCTGCGCCGGCTGTTCGCCGAAGGCGCCTTCAACCAGGCCTTCGTGCCGGTACTTTCGGAGTATGCCACCCGGCGTACCCGGGAGGAGGTGCGCGAGCTGCTCGATGCCGTGGCCGGCAGCCTCGCCGGCGTACTGCTGCTGATCACGGCACTGGCCATGCTGGCGGCGCCCTGGCTGGTGTGGGCCTTCGCGCCGGGCTTCGGGCGCGACCCCGAGAAGCTGGCGCTCACCGCCGACATGCTGCGCCTGACCTTCCCCTACCTGCTGCTGATCTCGATGACCGCCTTCGCCGGCAGCGTGCTCAACACCTGGAACCGCTTCGCGGTGCCGGCCTTTACCCCGGTGCTGCTCAACCTGTCGCTGATCGGGGCGGCGCTGGCGCTGACGCCGCTGATGAGCGAGCCGGCCCTGGGGCTGGCCTGGGGCGTGCTGATTGCCGGCGCGGCCCAGCTGCTCTTCCAGGTGCCGTTCCTGGCCCGGCTGGGACTGCTGCCGCGTCCCTGGCCGCACTTCGCCCACGAAGGGGTGCGGCAAATCCTGCGCCTGATGGCGCCGGCCCTGTTCGGGGTCTCGGTGTCCCAGATCAACCTGCTGCTGGATACCGTGCTGGCCTCGCTGCTGGCGGCGGGCAGCGTGTCCTGGCTGTACTACTCGGACCGCCTGGTGGAGTTGCCCCTGGGGGTGTTCGGCATCGCCATCGGCACGGTGATCCTGCCCGCGCTGTCCAAGCGCCACGCCGAGCAGTCCGGTGAGCACTTCGCCGCCATGCTGGACTGGGCGCTGCGCGCGGTGCTGCTGCTGGGCCTGCCGGCGGCCCTGGCGCTGGTGGTGCTGGCCGAGCCGCTGCTGATCACCCTGTTCCATTACGGCGCCATGACCGACCATGACATCGCCATGGCGGCGATGAGCCTGCGCGCCTATGCGGTGGGGCTGGTGGCCTTCATGCTGATCAAGGTGCTGGCCCCGGGATTCTTCGCCCGTCAGGACACCAAGACGCCGGTGAAGGTCGGCATCATCGCCATGGTCGCCAACATGGTCTTCAATCTGATCCTGATCTGGCCGCTGGCCCATGCCGGCCTGGCGCTGGCCACTGCGCTCTCGGCCTTTCTCAATGCCGGCCTGCTGGGCTACCTGCTGCACAAGCAGGGTGTGCTGGTGTTTCAGCCCGGCTGGCGGCGCTATGCGGTGCAGCTCGTTGGTGGCTGCGCGGTGATGGGGCTGGGGCTGGGCTGGCTATCACCCGACTGGCAGGCCTGGCTTGGCTGGGCGCTGTGGGAGCGGGTCGGTTGGCTGGCGCTGCTGGTGGCGGCCGGCGCGCTGGTCTACTTCGCCTGGCTGGCCGCCTTCGGCGTCCGGCTGCGCCATTTCCGGATGCAAGGCTAGCCGCTTCCTTCGCCTTTCAGGCCTGCCAGGAGTGTCTATGCTGGCTGAGGTAATGACATCGGAGGGCGCGGCATGGACGAATCGCAGGGCAGTCGTCGTATCGATGGTGGCACCGTCCGCCTGCTGGTCATCGTGCTGTTGGGGGCGGTGCTGATCACCATTCCCTGGCTGACCCATAACCGCCTGGTGGACAGCGAGGAGCGTGTGGCGGCGGCCTGGGCGGACGTCGAGAGCACCCTGCAGCGCCGGGCCGATCTGGTGCCGAACCTGGTGCGCAGTGTCCAGCAGCACATGACCTACGAGAGCGAGACGCTGGTGCGGCTGGTTCGCGAGCGCGCCGACGCCCTGAGCGACGCCCTGGTGACCGCCCGGGGCGGTGGGGACCCTGCGCGGTTTGCCGGACTGGAAGCGGCTCTCTCCCGGGAGCTGGCACGCCTGATGCGCCAGGCCGGCGAGCATCCCGCGCTGCGCAGCGGTGATCAATTCCTGCGTCTGCAGGCCCAACTGGAAGGGAGCGAGAACCGCATCAATGTGGCTCGCCTGCGTTACAACGCGGCGGTGCGCGACTACAACGGCGCCCTGCGCGGCTTCATCGGGCGCTGGGTGGCGGGCTCGCTGGGGCTGGCCCCCCGTGACTACTTCGAGGCGCGGCCAGGGGCGGAGGAGCCGGTCCCCGTGGCGTTTGAATAGGCGGGGGCGACGCATGATTGACCTTCCCGGGGCGAATGGCCTGCTGGTCGGACTTGGCCTTCTGCTGCTGAGCTGGCGGCTGGCCCGGTCGGGGCTACGCCTGCCCGGATGGCTGGCGGTGCTGGCCGGTGTGCTGGTGGTGGGCGGTCTCTGGTGGGCAGGTGGGCCTGAGCGGACAGCAGATAGCCTTGCGCGAGTGGAAGACAGGATCGACCTGCTTGACGAAGCGGAACGCCAACGCCTGGCGGAATATCACGCCTTCCTGGCGGCCGACCACGATATCGACTATCGAGTGGTGATCGACCGCGAGCTGGGCGATCTCGATCGCTTTGCTGTCGACTATGTGCGTCGTCATGGCGTCGGAGGTGACCAAGGCCGGGGGCTGCTGCTGGCGCTGGACGTGTCGGCCGACCAGGTGCGCCTGGAGGTGGGATATGGCCTGGAGGGGCAGTTCGTCGATGCCTTCGTCGCCTACCTGGAGGCGCGCCAGATGACCGAGTTCTTCACCGTAGGGCGGGTCGCCGATGGTATCCTGGCCAGCACCGAGCTGATCGTGGCCCAGGCCCAGCGGGTCGAGGGCGATCTGGTGCCGGCCATCGCCGGCAGTGGCGGTGCCGGGGCGCGTCTGCCGGCGCGTCTCGGCGAGGGGCGAGCGATGCCCCGCGAGGCCCAGGTGACGTTCGCCGAGGGAGGCTCACCTCGTGACGTGCTGGCGGCCTATCGGCGCGCCATGGCGGAGCGCAACGACAACCCCGAACTCGTGATCTACAGCCTCGCCACCCGCAAGATGCTGGTGGACTGGGTGATGACCCCGGCGCAGATGGACACGATGGCGCGCAGCCTGGCCGACTGTCCCGTGGCGCGTGAGCTGACCGATGTCGGGAAGCGACGTGCCGTGCTGCTGGCGCCCCTGGCCGAGCGCCAGTGCCCGCCTTACTTCCTGGTTCAGGAGAAGGGCGTCTGGCGGCTCGACCTGGACACTATGATGCAGGCCGTGCGCTTTGGTCGCGACAACAGCTGGCGGCTGGAGCGCGAGGCACTTGGCCCGTATGGCTTCGGATTCGTCGGGATCCGCTTCGACTCCCGGGGCTTTCCGCAGACACCGTAGGCAGATGCATGCCGATGACCAAGGCGCGTCGGCTGTCAAGGGGCCGCCGGTCCGTTATAATCGATCCCTTTACCCACTCGCGATGACGCCCATGCAAGTGATTCGAGGACTGCACAACCTGCGCGACGAGCATCGTGGCTGCGTGGCGACCATCGGCAACTTCGATGGCGTCCATCGCGGCCACCAGGCGATCCTCGATCAGCTGCGCGAGCGCGCCCGCAGGCTGTCGCTGCCGGTTACCGTGGTAGTCTTCGAGCCCCAGCCCCGCGAGTTCTTTGCCGGCGACCAGGCTCCCCCGCGGCTGACCCGGCTGCGCGACAAGGTCGAGCTGCTGGCCGAGCTCGGCGCCGACCGGGTGCTCTGCCTGCCGTTCAACGACGCCCTGCGCGGCCTCACCGCGCGGGAGTTCATCGACCTGGTGCTGGTCCGCGGGCTCGGCGTGCGCCACCTGGTGGTGGGCGACGACTTCCGCTTCGGCTGCGATCGCCGCGGCGACTTCCCGCTGCTGGAGGCGGTGGGCGCCGAGCAGGGCTTCGGGGTCGAGCACACCCGGACCTTCCTGCTGGATGACGAGCGGGTTTCCAGTTCCCGGGTGCGCACCCTGCTGGCCAGCGGCAACTTCGCCCAGGCCGCGCGCATGCTGGGACGCCCCTACCGCCTCGGGGGGCGGGTGGTGCGCGACCGCCAGCTCGGCCGCACCATCGGCGTGCCTACCGCCAACCTGCCCCAGCCCATCCGCTCGCTGGCCCTGCAGGGCGTCTACGCGGTGACCGCCGAGCTGCCCGACGGGCACCATGCCGAGGGCGTGGCCAACATCGGCTGGCGGCCCACGGTCGGCAGCCATCGGCCGGTACTCGAGGTCCACCTGTTCGACTTCGATGGCGACCTCTACGGCCAGCGCCTCTCGGTGCTGCCCTGCGCCAAGCTTCGCGGCGAGGTGAAGTTCGAGAGCCTCGACGAGCTGAAGGCGCAGATCCGCACCGACCAGGCGCGTGCCCGGCGCTTCTTCGCCGACACCGCCGGCGACCCCCTTCCTCTGGCATCGGCGCCGCTGGCGCGCGAGGCCGTGACTTCCGATTCCTCGGCGGGGTTTCCCGCCGACCACGACGACGGCTGACCCCCAGGATATGAGCGACTACAAGCACACTCTGAATCTGCCAGAAACCGAGTTCCCGATGCGCGGCATGCTGCCCAAGCGCGAGCCCGCCCGGGTGGCGCAGTGGCAGGAGATGGACCTCTACCACCGCCTGCGCGAGGCGCGTCGCGGCCGCGAGCTGTTCGTGCTCCACGATGGCCCTCCCTACGCCAACGGCAGCATTCACATCGGTCACGCCGTCAACAAGATCCTCAAGGACATCATCGTCAAGTCGAAGAATCTGGCGGGCTTCGACGCGCCCTATGTGCCGGGCTGGGACTGCCACGGCCTGCCCATCGAGCACAAGGTGGAGACCACCCACGGCAAGCACCTGGAGCCGGCCAGGGCTCGCGAACTGTGTCGCGAGTACGCCGCCGAGCAGATCCAGGGGCAGCTGTCCGACTTCGTGCGCCTGGGCGTGATCGGCGACTGGGACAACCCCTACCGCTCCATGGACTATGCCAACGAGGCCGGCGAGATCCGCGCCCTGGCCGAGATGGTCGAGGGCGGCTACGTGTTCAAGGGACTCAAGCCGGTGAACTGGTGCTTCGACTGCGGCTCGGCCCTGGCCGAGGCCGAGGTGGAGTACGCCGACAAGCAGTCGGATGCCATCGACGTGGCCTTCCCTTGCGCGGAAGATGACCGGCTGGCTGCCGCCTTCGGCCTCGAGGCGCTGGCCAAGCCCGCCGCCGTGGTGATCTGGACCACCACCCCCTGGACCATTCCGGCCAACCAGGCGCTCAACGTGCATCCGGAGTTCACCTATGCCCTGGTGGACGCCGGGGAGCGCCTGCTGCTGCTCGCCGAGGAGCTGGTTGAGTCATGCCTTTCGCGCTTCGGGCTCGAGGGCGAGATCATCGCCACCGCCACCGGGGAGCGCCTGGACGGCATCGAGTTCGCGCATCCCTTCTACGAGCGCCGCTCGCCGGTGTATCTCGCCGACTACGTGGAATCCGAGGTCGGCAGCACCGGCATCGTCCACTCGGCGCCGGCCTACGGCGTGGACGACTTCGTGACCTGCCGCGCCCACGGCATGGCGTTCAGCGAGATCGAGAGCCCGGTGCAGGGCAACGGCGTCTATGTGGACGACCTGCCGTTCTTCGGCGGTCAGATGATCTGGAAGGCCAACCTGCAGATCGTCGCCAAGCTCGACGAGGTGGGCGCGCTGATGGCCCACAAGACCATCACCCACAGCTACATGCACTGCTGGCGCCACAAGACCCCGGTGATCTACCGCGCCACCGCCCAGTGGTTCGTGGGCATGGATCTGGCCGGCAATGACGGTCGGACCCTGCGCGACAAGGCGCTGGCGGGCATCGAGGCCACCACCTTCACCCCGGCCTGGGGCAAGGCGCGCCTGCATGCGATGATCGCCAACCGCCCCGACTGGTGCATCTCCCGCCAGCGCAACTGGGGGGTGCCGATCCCCTTCTTCCTGCACAAGGCCACCGGCGAGCTGCACCCGCGCACCGTGGCGCTGATGGAGGAGGCCGCCCAGCGCGTCGAGCGCGAGGGCATCGACGCCTGGTTCCGCCTCGACCCCGCCGAGCTGCTGGGCGAGGAGGCCGCCGACTACGACAAGGTCACCGATACCCTGGACGTCTGGTTCGACTCCGGCACCACCCATCGCCACGTGCTGCGCGGCTCGCACCCCCATGGCCACGAGCAGGGCCCGCGGGCGGACCTCTACCTGGAAGGCTCGGACCAGCACCGCGGCTGGTTCCACTCCTCGCTGCTCACCGGCAGCGCCATGGATGGCCATCCCCCTTACCGCGGCCTGCTGACCCACGGCTTCACCGTGGACGCCCACGGCCGCAAGATGTCCAAGTCCATGGGCAACGTGGTGGCGCCCCAGGAGGTCATGGACAAGCTCGGTGCCGACATCCTGCGCCTGTGGGTCGCCTCCACCGACTACGGCGGCGAGATGGCGGTCTCCGACGAGATCCTCAAGCGCACCGCCGACGTCTACCGGCGAATCCGCAATACCTCGCGCTTCCTGCTGGCCAACCTCAACGGCTTCGACCCCGAGCGCGACGGCCTGGCCTTCGATGATCTGCTGGCCCTGGACCAGTGGGTGGTCGACCGGGCCGCCCAGCTGCAGGCGCGCATCGAGACGGCCTATGCGGAGTACCGCTTCCTCGACGTCTACCAGCAGGTGCACGGCTTCTGTGCTCGGGAGCTGGGCGGCTTCTACCTGGACGTCATCAAGGATCGCCAGTACACCACCCAGGCCGATTCCGTGGCCCGGCGCAGCGCCCAGACCGCCCTCTACCACGTCATCCAGGCGCTGGTGCGCTGGGTCGCGCCGATCCTGTCCTTCACCGCCGAGGAGATCTTCGAGCACATCCCCGGCAAGCGCGGCGACAGCGTATTGCTCGAGGAGTACTACACGGGGCTCGGTACCCTGACCGCGGATGCCGACCTGGGCCGCGGGTTCTGGGAGCAGGTGCTGGAGGTCAAGCAGGCCGTCAACAAGTGCCTGGAGGAGGCCCGCAACGCCAAGACCATCAAGGGCAGTCTGGCCGCCGAGGTCACCCTCTACGTTGACGAGCCGCTGCAGGCGACGCTGGCCAAGCTCGGCGACGAGCTGCGCTTCGTGATGCTGACCAGCGAGGTCCACCTGGCGCCGCTGGCCGAGGGCGGTAGCGCCGAGGCCACCGAACTCGAGGGCCTGAGGGTCGCCGTGGCGGCCAGCCCCCACGCGAAGTGCGAGCGCTGCTGGCACCACCGCGAGGATGTGGGCCGCCATGCCGGGCATGACGACCTGTGCGGCCGCTGCGTGAGCAACCTGCCGGACGGTCCCGGCGAGACCCGTCACTATGCATGAGGGGACCAGCATGCCGGAGACCCCGAAGGGCGCCGCCAAGGCGGCGCCCATGCACAAGCCGTTGCGCTGGCTGTGGCTCGCCGTGGCCGTGGTGGCCCTGGACCTGGGCACCAAGGCCCTGGCCTCGAGCCTGCTGGCCTATGCCCAGCCGGTGGTGGTGCTGCCCTTCTTCAACCTGACCCTGCTGCACAACACCGGCGCGGCCTTCAGCTTCCTGGCCGACCACCCCGGCTGGCAGCGCTGGCTCTTCGCCGCCATCGCGGTGGGGGCCAGCGTGGGGCTGACGGTGTGGATGCGCCGCCTGAGGGCCGACGAGAAACTGCTCGGCGCCGCCCTGGCACTGATCATCGGCGGCGCCCTGGGCAACCTCTACGACCGGCTGGTGCACGGCTATGTGGTGGACTTCCTGTCCTTTCATGTCGCCGGCTGGTACTACCCGGCTTTCAACGTGGCGGACATCGGCATCACTCTGGGTGCCATCGGGCTGATCTGGGAGTCGGTGTTCGGCGAACGTCGCCGAGCCCGACGCGGCCACTGAGGAACCCGCGCCGCGCCGCGTCATCCAAGCCACCAGCCCCTACGCGACCTTCATCACAGCTTCGAGAGAGCACATGAGCGACCAACACGCACAAGGCCACCGCATCGACGAGGGCATGGAAGTCACCCTGCACTTCACCCTCAAACTGGAGGATGGCACCGAGGTGGACTCCACCCGCGACAAGGCGCCGGCCACCTTCCAGGTCGGCGACGGCAACCTGCCGCCGGGCTTCGAGCAGCCGCTCAAGGGCATGAGGACCGGCGAGTCGGGTAGCTTCGAGATCAGCCCCGAGCATGGCTTTGGCCAGCACAACCCTCAGAACATTCAGGTGCTCAAGCGCGAGGAGTTCGACAGCGATACCCCCGAGGTGGGCATGGTGATGTCCTTCGCCGATGCCGCCGGCGGCGAGCTCCCCGGGGTGATCAAGAGTGTCGACGACGAGCAGGTCGAGGTGGACTTCAATCACCCCCTGGCCGGGCGTACCCTGACCTTCGAGGTCGAAGTGCTGGACGTGAAGCCCGCCACGACCCATTGATCGAACGATGCCCGAGCATCAAGGCAAGGCAACCATGCAAATCAAGCTGGCAAATCCCCGTGGCTTCTGCGCCGGCGTCGACCGCGCCATCGATATCGTCAACAGCGCGCTGGACGTCTTCGACCCGCCCATCTACGTGCGCCACGAGGTGGTGCATAACCGCTTCGTGGTCGACAGCCTGCGCGAGCGAGGCGCGGTCTTCGTCGAGGAGCTGCACGAGGTGCCGGACGACGTCATCGTCATCTTCTCGGCTCACGGCGTCTCCCGGGCCGTCCAGGAAGAGGCCGAGCGGCGTGGGCTGAAGGTCTTCGACGCCACCTGCCCGCTGGTCACCAAGGTCCATATGGAGGTGCTGCGCTACGCGCGGCGCGGCCAGGAGTGCATCCTCATCGGCCACGAGGGACACCCGGAGGTGGAAGGCACCATGGGGCGTTACGATACTTCCCATGGCGGCCGAATCTATCTGGTCGAAGACGAGGACGACGTGGCGCGCCTCGAGGTCAAGGACCCGAGCCGCCTGGCCTTCGTGACCCAGACCACGCTCTCCATGGATGACACCGCCAGGGTGATCGATGCCCTCCGCGAGCGCTTCCCCGAGATCGGCGGGCCGCGCAAGGACGACATCTGCTATGCGACCCAGAACCGCCAGGACGCCGTGCGCGAGCTCGCGGCCGGCTGCGACCTGGTGCTGGTGGTGGGCAGCCCCAACAGCTCCAACTCCAACCGCCTGCGCGAGTTGTCCGAGCGCGTCGGCACGCCTGCCTACCTGGTCGACAGTGCCGAGCAGGTCGATCCGGCCTGGCTGGAGGGCGTGAACGCGGTGGGGGTCACCGCCGGCGCCAGTGCCCCCGAGGTGCTGGTGAAGGGCGTGATCGAGCGGCTCCAGGCGCTGGGCGCCAGTGCGCCGGAGGAGCTCGCGGGCCGCGAGGAGACCATCACCTTCTCCATGCCCCGCGAACTCCGTGAACGGGTGATCGCCAGCGATTAGGCCTGTGCTACCGCGTCTGCGGCGCTCAGCGAGCGCCTCAGCCTTTGGTACGGCCAAGAAAACCGGGCAGGCGCCCGGTTTTTTTGTGACCATTGGCTGTCGGAAACGACAGTCCTGATACATACTGATACAAATCGTGACGTAAGCAGGGGAGATGCGCCGCGTGACCATGACTCGCACACGCCGCCGGACGAAGGGCCCTGAAGGCCATGCCCGGCGCCAGGCCGGCTTCACGCTGATCGAGCTGATGATCGTGGTGGCCGTGATCGGGATTCTGGCATCAATCGCTTATCCTCGATATACGGGATACGTGGAGCGGGCCAGAGTCTCCGATGGGCAGTCGGGATTGATGCAGGCAGCTCAGGAAATGGAAAGATGTTACACAATACATGGTACCTATAAGCAAAGCTGTCTTGTGACAACCGAGTCTCCAGAAGGTGCTTATAGCACAATTGGGCTTGTTGGCACTCCTTGGACGGATGGGGAAAGTGCAACGTTTATAGTGAAAGCAATCAGCCCCGCCAAGCCAGTGACCAGTGGTTGTGAAACGCTGTGGGTGAAGAGTGATGGAACTCAAGGCTCGGGTGCTGATATGAGTGACGGGGCCGGTGATGCCAATGACTGCTGGTAAATGTTTCTCCAGAGGTCAAGGGTTCACCTTGATTGAGCTGCTAGTGACGATAGCAGTTATTGCTATTATGGCCACTGTTGCTGTTCCAAATTTTCAGGGATTTGTGGAGAGAAATCGCCAGGCCGCCGAATTCAACAAGGTGCTCTCCGGCTTCCATTATGCGAGAAGTGAGGCCGTAAAAACACGCGACGATGTAACTGTTAGTATAGATAGCTCGTCTGGTAGTTGGGTCATAAGTGTTATAGCGAGCGGTTCTCCTATCCGCGTCATTGAGTCGAAGGATGGTAGGCTAAGCGTAGATGATATTGAAGTGGATTTTAATGCCCTTGGTCGCTTAAAGAGATGTGAAGATGGAGAGGGCGCAGCTGTTTCGCCCTGCGTTGTCTCTGTAGGTGACTCTGGGATAGAAGTCAATGCCGCTGGTAACATTGATAAGGCAGGCTGATATGAAGGGTGGTTACATTTTTGGCTCACGAGGCTTCACGCTAATTGAGGCGCTGGTCGCTCTACTGGTACTTACAGTCGGGTTGCTTGGCTTGGCCATGATGCAAGTTAAAGCTATGAAAAGTTCACATGCGGCCTATCAGCGATCCATTGCCACCATAGCAGCACAGGATATGGTTGAGAGACTGTGGGTAGAACTCGGGCGGCGCGCACCAGCTTCAACCGTTTGCCCTGAGGGAACCGCTACTGTCGCTGGAAGCTCTCCATCTGAAACTATATTGGATCAATGGCATAACGAGTGGGTTGACGCTATTCCTGGATTGATAAAGGACAGTGACACCTCTACGGGTACAATTGTTAAGGATGGCTCAATTGCCTGCAAGTACGTAATTACGGTTGAATGGACAGATGACAGGTTTGGAGATGAAGAAGTCTCAAATATTGTCTATGTGGCGAGTCTGCTCGGTACAGATTCTTAGGTTGTGCTTGCTGAGTGAGGGATGGGTAGATGCACAGATCCAAGTCAACGAGCCAAAGAGGGTTTTCACTCGTCGAGTTGATGGTGGCGTTGGTGGTGGGGTTGCTCATCACCCTGGGAGCATTCCAGCTCTTCCTGACGGGAAAGCAGGCATTCAATCACGAGTTGGCGATGGCAGAGCGTCAGGCTTCGTTGAGGTTCTTAGTTGATTCCATATCGTATAATATACGAAGTGCATCTTATACGGATTTTGTCGATGGCGAAGGTAATGTGCTGAGCGATAGTGATGAATTGATCCTTTCTTTTGAAAAGGATAATTCTATCTGCCCTTCCGATGATGTTTATCAAGTAAAGTACTTTGCCAGTGACGGTTCTATAAAGATGAGTCAATCCTGTGGTGGTGCGGCTTTTGGTTCTGCCGACTCCATAGTTCTTGGTGTTGGTGCAATCAATTTTTATTACTTTGACTCGGCTCTTGGTGTCAGGGTTCAAGTGACCATGCATGACGATCAAGGTCGGTTGCCCGATGAAGTGTTTAACTTTCGTGTCGCCAATCGCTCTGCTGTGGGCAAAGCGCTAGAGTTGTGGGGTGAGGAGAGCTAATTATGAAGAGCCAGAAAGGTATGGCCCTTATCGTCAGCCTTATCGTTCTTGTTGTGGCTGCTTTGCTTGGATTGTCAAGCTATCAGTCTTCTCAGCTTGAGGAGCGTATGGCGGGTAATCACAGGTTTTCCGTCAGTGCTCTACAGGCTGCTGAAGTTGGCATTAATAAGATGCTGGGCTCGGTAGTAGCATATTCCTACTCTCCTGGAAGTGAGTTCTGTGATGATATGGGGGGGGCGCTTTCGGCTACTGGGTTCACTTCAGAGGGGGCGGGCTACACATTTAGTGACGATGTCGCAGGTGGTGACCTGGATGTTTCCTATAAGGCGTATATGGAATGTGGTGGTTCTGGACATGTGCTTGGCTTCAGTCGTGGGGCCGTTTTTAACTCTGATGGTGATGAGCTGTCTGCAAGGCGTGTAAGGGTTGAAATAGTTCCCCCTGGCTATGATTATATAAATAGTATGTTAGGTAATGGGATAAATCTTACTGGGAACTCTACGATTGTTGGCGATGTTCATTCTAATACAGACGTGACACTCAGTCTGCAGGCAACAGGGAATCCTGAGGATCGTGTCGTATCAGAAGGTTCGATTACGTCAACGGGGGACATGAATATCGATGGTTCTGATTCGCCAGATGCCGGTGAATGTACAGATGTCGTCTGTGCGGCCAGTGGGGTGCCTGCGCGGGACATTCCCTCAGCACAGGATCGAATCGATAAAGCGAAGAAGTTGCTATTGGAGGATGAGGGGATTCTGACATTGTCTGCATATACAGGAGACAATCCTACCAATCCCGATAATCCGCCGGAGTACGACCCTATAATCAATCCACTTGATGAAGAGGGAAATTCGATCACGGTGGATAATGATGAAATCAAGATATTGCCACATGATGCCAACGGTGATTGTGATATTGACGCGGCTGGTGAGTTCGCTCCAGTTGCTGTCACGCCAGATGATGGTCCTGGGATGGGGAGTAAAATATATCACTGCCCTGGAGTTCTCACAGTGACGGGTGACTTTGGTGGGGTGACAATAATGGCGGAAGGTGGTTTTGTTCACAATGGAGCCATCTCGATTGGCGATACAGGTGAGATAGATACATTTGTGGTTTCCGGCGGCAATATTGAACTGAACGGTGGGACCGGGACCGAGACATATGCTGCGTTTCTTTCAGAAGGTGATTTTATACAGAACGGTGATTCAAAGGTATACGGTACAATCGTAGCAACAGGCTCGATTACCGCTAACGGTGGTATGGACTTCGAGGCTCGTGAAACAGGAAAGATTCTTGTCCCTGTTTCAGGACATTTAGACGGTTGGGTGGAGCTTGAAGATCCTGCCGACGACGCTAATATAACGAGCTGAGTTTTCGGAAAGTCTGGCTGGGATTATACCCCCGTCAGCAGGTCGAGCTTTGTCCTTTGGCTCTCGTTCGCCCTAGGTTGTTGAGTATGATGGCCGCACTTTCCCCTTTCTGGCTGCAAATATCGAAAGTGCCGTTATATCCCTGCGACCGCCCCAGTGAGCTATAGCGCACTGGGCGGTCGCTTCTGTTGAAGCTGACGTCCACCGTCTCCGAGGCATGCAATACGCGCAGGACAGGGATATCGATTAGGTCACCTCCAACTGCCTCGCCTTCCACGATGACCCAGTCCTGATCCCAATCATCGAAGGTGCAGGTCTCATAGGGTGGCCCCGAACTGGCACAGACGGCGATGGTGGTGCGCCGCATCACGGCGGTATTCCGTGCCAGCGCCAAGGCTGTCTTGATTCGCATCACCTCGGCGGCGACCTCGTTTCGGGCGGCAAACTGCTGGAAACTGGGAACGCCCCAGGTGGCCATGAGGATCACCACGGCGAGCGCCACCAGCAACTCGATCAGGGTCAGGCCCCGCTGGGCGGGCTTTGCCATGGCCGGTGGCCTGCCGGTAAGCTGAAGGCCGTCGGCGGTCTCCTGTCCCATGCCTCACCTCCCTGCGCATGTGCGATGCCAAGGGTGTTCCTTCAAGCTAGACAGGTGCCGTGCCCTCTCCGTAAGCGATAGCGGACACGTCTCGTGAGTGATTTTCTCGTTGTGGGCGGTGGCGTCATCGGCATGATGACGACGCTGCAACTGGCCGATGCCGGCCATTCGGTGACCCTTCTCGAACGCGGCCAGTGCGGACGCGAGGCCTCCTGGGCCGGCGGCGGCATCGTCTCGCCACTGTATCCCTGGCGCTACAGCGCGCCCATCTCGCGCCTCTCCACCTGGTCGGAGGGCTTCTATCCGGAACTGGCCCTGCGCCTGCTGGAGGAAACCGGCATCGACCCGGAGTATCGCCAGAAGGGCCTGTTCTACCTGCGTGTCGACGACGAGGTGCGGGCCATGGACTGGGCCCGCGAGGTCGGCAAGCCCCTGGAGCGGGTTTCCGGCGACTTCCTCTATGCCAAGGAGCCCGAAGCAGCGCCGGGCTGCCGCGGGGCGCTGTGGATGCCGACGCTCGGCAGCATCCGCAACCCGCGGCTGACCCGCGCCCTGCGCCGCCGCCTGGCCGAGATGGATCGCGTGTCGCTGCGGGAAGGCTGCGAGGTCACGGGGCTGCGCCTCGCGGGGGGACGCATCTCGGGGGTGGACACCATGGAGGGCACCGTCGGCGGGGAACAGGTCATCGTCTGCGGCGGCGCCTGGGCGGCCGGCCTGCTGGCACCGCTGGGGGTGTCGCTGTCGGTGCGGCCGGTGAAGGGGCAGATGATCCTCTTCAAGGCCCCGCCGGGGCTGGTCAGCCGGGTGGTGCTGATGGACGGGCGCTACGTGATCCCCCGGGCCGACGGCCGGGTGCTGGCGGGGTCGACCCTGGAGGAGGCGGGGTTCGACAAGTCCGTGTCCGGCGAGGCCCGCGAGTCCCTCTGGCACTCGGCGACGCGGATCGTCCCGGCCCTGGCCGAGTGCGAGGTGGAACATCACTGGGCGGGATTGCGCCCGGGCTCACCGGACGGGGTGCCCTTCATCGGGGCGCTGCCGGGCGTCGACAACCTGCATGTGAATGCCGGCCACTACCGCAATGGCCTGGTGCTGGCGCCGGCCTCGACACACCTGCTGGTCGATGAGCTGCTGGGGCGTGAGCCGATCGTCGATCCGGCGCCCTACCGGCTGGCGGGGCGAGTGACGGCCTGACGACTCATGGGCAGGGCAGGGTCAATCCCCGTGCTGCTGCTCTTCCAGGTACTTGTTGCGGTGGTCGGGCGAGCAGAACCACTGGCCCCTCTCCCGCAGGGCCTCGTCCTCCGGGAGGTGCACTTGGCACCAGGCGCAGCGCACCATCTGGTTGGCCTGGGGACTGCCCTGGGCGGCTTCCTCGCGATCGAGCTTCCACTCGCGATACATGCGATACAGCTTCAGGCCGGCGAAGAACAGCACGGCGAAGATGATCAGGCGAATCAGCAACAGGTTCATCCTTACGTGACTCCCTGGGTGGGGTCGGCCGCCTTTGCCACTCGACCGCCCTTGCGGGACAATGAAGGTATCAACGGATTCTCGAGAGATTTCTACGCCCATGCAAGACCTGACGCTGGTGATGGCTCAGCTGGACCCGCTGGTCGGGGATATTCCCGGCAACACCGACCGAGCCATCGAGACGGTACGCGAGGCGCGCATCGAGCATGGTGCCGACATCGTGGTGCTGCCGGAGCTCTTCCTCACCGGCTATCCGCCGGAGGACCTGCTGCTGCGCCCCTCCATGGAGACCCGCCTGCGACATGCCCGGGCCCATATGGCCGAGAAGATGGTGCGCGACGTCATGGTGATCGTCGGCTACCCGGGGCGTCGCGAGGGGCGCAACTGGAACCTGGCCGGGGTGCTCTACAACGGCGAGTGGCTCGACGAGTACGCCAAGCAGGCCCTGCCCAACTACGAGGTCTTCGACGAGCAGCGCTACTTCGCGGTCGGCAGCGAGCCGCTGGTGGTCGAGCACAAGGGGGCCAAGCTGGGCATCCTGATCTGCGAGGACATCTGGGCCGAGGCCCCGGTGCGCCAGGCGCGGGAGGCCGGTGCCGAGATCCTCGTCACCCTCAATGCCTCGCCCTATCACCAGGACAAGCCGGCCGAGCGCCTGGCGCTGCTCGAGCAGCGAGCGTCGGAGGTCGCGCTGCCCATCGTCTACGTCAACCAGATCGGTGGCCAGGACGAGCTGGTCTTCGACGGCGGCTCGGCCTGTGTCGACGCCCAGGGGGAGCTGCGGGTGCAGGCACCGCACTGGGCAGTGGGCCTGATGCCGGTCCAGTTCATCCGCGAAAAGGGCCGCTGGATTCCCCAGGCCGGGGAGACCGACCCCGAGGTGGCGCCGGAGGAGAACCTCTATTGCGCGCTGGTGACCGGGCTTCGCGACTACGTCAACAAGAGCGGCTTCGAGGGCGTGGTGCTGGGGCTGTCCGGGGGCATCGATTCGGCCCTGTCGCTGGCCATCGCCGTGGACGCCCTGGGGCCGCAGCGTGTCCATGCGGTGATGATGCCGTATCACTACACCGCCGACATCTCCAAGCAGGATGCCGCCGAGCAGGCCAGGATGCTGGGGGTCGCCTACGAGGTGCTGCCCATCGAGACGATGGTCGAGGCCTTCATGGAGACCCTGGCCGACAGCTTTGCCGGCACCGAGCGCGATACCACCGAGGAGAACCTGCAGTCGCGCTGCCGCGGGGTGCTGCTGATGGCGATTTCCAACAAGAAGGGCCTGATGGTGCTGACCACCGGCAACAAGAGCGAGATGGCGGTGGGCTATGCCACGCTCTATGGCGACATGGTGGGCGGCTACAACGCCATCAAGGACGTCTACAAGACCTGGGTCTATCGCCTGGCCCGCTGGCGCAACACCCAGTCGCCGGCAATCCCCGAGCGAGTCATCGAACGGCCGCCCTCCGCTGAGCTCGCCCCGGACCAGCAGGACAGCGACTCGCTGCCCGACTACGACACCCTGGATGCGATCCTGGTGCGCTATATCGAAGGCGACATGAGCGCCGAGGCGATCATCGCCGCGGGCTTCGAGCGGGACGACGTCTACCAGGTGGTGCGGCTGGTCGACCGCTGCGAATACAAGCGGCGCCAGGCGCCGGTGGGTGTGCGGGTCACCCGGCGAGGCTTCGGCCGCGACCGCCGCTACCCCATCGTCAACGGCTGGCAGCCCGGGGAATAGCAAAGCCCCACGCCCTGAGCTTGACGCTACAAGAAAGCGCCCCATCAGCATCGCTGATGGGGCGCTTCGGTTGGCGTGATCGAAGGGCCTGGCGCTTGGCGCGGGTCAGGCCGAGAGGGCCGGCGCGTCCACGTAGCGGGGATCGAAGCTGCGGCCGTTGAGTCGCTCGTGGTCCGGCGCGTTCTCGATCAGGACCTTCAGGGTCTCCCGGGCGCGGTCGGTCATCTTCAGGCCCATATAGCCCTCGACCATCACCGCCAGGGCGTCCCGGGTGCCGTCGGCGTGGGGATAGTTCTCGACGACCCAGCGACCCCGCTCGACGGCGGCCAGGTAGGCCCCCTTGCGCAGGTAGAAGTCGGCGACCTGCAGTTCGTGGCGGGCCAGCAGGTTGCGCAGGTAGACGATGCGCTGGCGGGCATCCGCGGCATACTGGCTGTCGGGGAAGCGCTGGATCAGCTCGCGGAAGTCGGAATAGGCGTCGCGGCTCGCGCCCAGGTCGCGCTTGGAGATATCGATCAGGCGCAGGGCCTCGAGACTGAAGCGGCCGGCTTGCCAGGCCGCCAGGCCGCGCATGTAGTAGGCATAGTCGACCTGGGGGTGGTCCGGATGCAGGCGGATGAAGCGGCTGGCCGCGGCCCGGGCACTCTCCCAGTCATCGGTCTCGTAGTAGGCGTAGATCAGTTCCAGCTGGGCCTGCTCCGCGGTATCGCCGAAGGGGAAGCGGGTGTCGATGGCCTCGAGCCGGTTGATGGCGGTGGTATAGCGGCCGCTTTCCAGCGCGGCGCGGCCTTCCTCGTAGAGCTCGCGCTCCTGCAGGTCGGGGGCCTCCTCGTCGCCGGTGCTGGCACAGCCGGCCAGCAGGGTAGTCGCCAGCAGCATGGCGGCCAGGCGAGTACCGGTCGTGATAACGCGCATCGTGATCCTCGTGTCAAACAACCCTGGGCGGCCGTGCTAGAATCGGCCAGGAATCGCCCACTATAAAGCACCTTGCGGTAAAACGCAGTCATCGCGCTGGCCGTGACGACCGAGTGCTGCGGGCGTCGCCACCCTCCAGACGGACCCATCGACGAGCCCATGTCCCAGACCCTCGAAGCCCAGCATCGCGTTCCCGAGCGCATGGCTGGCCTGCGCCTCGACCAGGCCGCCGCCGAACTCTTCGCCGACTTCTCCCGGGAGCGTCTCAAGGGATGGATCAAGGACGGTGCCCTGACCGTTGACGGCAGCCCCGCCAAGCCCAAGGACAAGGTCTACGGGGGCGAGGCGCTGGCGCTGGCCGCCGAGATCGAGGACGACGCCCGCTTCGAGCCCGAGGACATGCCCCTTGATGTGGTGTTCGAGGATGACCAGGTGCTGGTGGTCAACAAGCCGCCCGGCCTGGTGGTGCACCCGGCCGCCGGCAACCCGGACGGCACGCTGCTCAATGGCCTGCTGCACCACTGTCCCGACCTGGCGGCGATCCCCCGGGCCGGCATCGTCCACCGCCTGGACAAGGACACCAGCGGCCTGATGGTGGTGGCCAAGACGCTGCCCGCGCAGACCGCCCTGGTGGAGCAGTTGCAGGCGCGCACCGTGTCCCGGGAGTACGACGCCGTGGTGGTCGGGGTGATGACCGCCGGCGGCACCGTCGATGCGCCCATCGGCCGCCATCCCCGGGATCGCAAGCGCCAGGCGGTGAACGCCTCCGGCAAGCCGGCGATGACCCACTACCGGGTGGTGGAGCGCTTCCGTGCCCATACGCATGTGCGTTGTCGCCTTGAGACCGGGCGGACTCACCAGATCCGCGTGCACCTGGCGCACCTGCGTTATCCGCTGATCGGCGACCCGGTGTATGGCGGTCGCCTGAAGCTGCCCGCCGGGGCGGGGGAGACGCTCAAGGAGGTGCTGCGCGAGTTTCCCCGCCAGGCGCTTCACGCCCGCAAGCTGGCCTTCGTGCATCCCGGCAGCGGCGAGACCCTGACGTTCCGTGCGGCCCTGCCCGACGACCTGCTGATGCTGCTCGACTTCCTGCGCGACGATTGCGAGACGATGCGATGAGCGATGCCCTCGATCTGCGCCCGACGCTGATCCACCCCGACTGGCCGGCCCCGCCCTCGGTGGGGGCCTTCGTCACCACGCGCGAGACCGGCCCCAGCCAGGGCGACTTCGCCGCCTTCAATCCCGCCCTGCACGTGGGGGATAACCCGGCCCATGTGGCGCTGTGCCGGCGCCAGCTGCACAAGGAGGTGGGCGACAATCGCCCGTTGCTGTGGCTCGACCAGGTGCATGGGGCCCGGGTCCAGCAGGACTATTCGGGAGAGGTGCCCGAGGCCGACGCCTCGGTGGCCCTGGACCGCGGCCATGCCTGCGTGGTGCTGACCGCCGACTGCCTGCCGGTGTTCTTCTGCGACCGGGCCGGCCAGCGCGTCGGGGTGGCCCATGCCGGCTGGCGCGGCCTCGCCGGTGGGGTGCTCGAGGCCACGGTGGCGGCCATGGGAGTGCCGGCCGAGGCCCAGATGGCCTGGCTCGGACCGGCCATCTCCAACGCCCAGTTCGAGGTGGGGCCAGAGGTACGCCAGGCCTTCGTCGCGGTGCACCCGGAGGCCCTGGAGGCCTTCGATCCCAGCCCCTACCGGCTCGGCCACTACATGGCCGATCTCTACAAGCTGGCGCGCCTGCGTCTCGAGCGACTGGGTCTGGCCCACATCAGCGGCGGCCATTTCTGCACCGCCTGCGAGCCGCGCTTCTACTCCCACCGCCGGGACGATGGCGTGACCGGCCGCATGGCCAGCATGATCTGGTTGCGCTGAGCTAACCGTCAGTCGCGAGGTTCGAGAGGCGAGGTTCGAGCAACCCCACAGTCGATGCCGCGGTGGAGCCGAGAAACCGGCCGGAGGTTATCCTGTCCTGTCCTGGCCCCTCGCCTCCTCGCCCCCTCGCCCCTTGATCCAAGTCAACCCCGCCCTTGCTTGCGCTGGCCGGCACCTTGAAAGCCGGCCACGCTGACTCCATTGAAGATCTCAAGACGAATGAAACCGGGTCAGGCGGTGCGTCCGAACGCGCCGCTACCCCGATGGAGGAAAGCGAATGCGATTCGACAAGTTCACCGCCAAGCTGCAGAACGCCGTGGCCGATGCCCAGTCCCTGGCGGTGGGGCACGGACATAACCAGCTCGAGCCGGGCCACCTGCTGCTGGCGTTGCTGGATGCCACCGATACCGGCGTCAAGGCGCTGGTGCAGAAGGCGGGCGGCGACGCGGCCAGGCTGCGTGACGCCCTGGTGGGCCACCTGGACGAGCTGCCCAAGGTGGCCGATTTCGACGGCGAGGTGCAGCCCTCCCGTGACCTCGTGAAGCTGTTCAACCTCACCGACCGCGAGGCCCAGAAGCGTGGCGACCAGTTCATCGCCAGCGAGCTGGTGTTGCTCGCCGCGCTGGAGATGCGTCATGCGGTGAGCAAGTTGCTCGGCCAGGCCGGCCTGACGCGCCAGTCCCTGGAGACCGCCATCAACAGCGTGCGCGGTGGCGAGAAGGTCGATGACCCCAACGCCGAGGAGCAGCGCGAGGCTCTGGACAAGTACACCCTGGACCTCACCGAGCGGGCCACCAGCGGCAAGCTCGACCCGGTGATCGGCCGGGACGATGAGATCCGCCGCACCATCCAGGTGCTGCAGCGGCGCACCAAGAACAACCCGGTGCTGATCGGTGAGCCCGGCGTGGGCAAGACCGCCATCGTCGAGGGCCTGGCCCAGCGCATCGTCGACGGCGAGGTGCCGGAGGGCCTCAAGGACAAGCGCGTGCTGTCGCTGGACATGGGCGCGCTGCTCGCCGGGGCCAAGTTCCGTGGCGAGTTCGAGGAGCGCCTCAAGGCGGTACTTAAGGAGCTGGCCCAGGAAGAGGGCCAGGTCATCCTGTTCATCGACGAGCTGCATACCATGGTCGGCGCCGGCAAGGCCGAGGGCGCCATGGACGCCGGCAACATGCTCAAGCCGGCCCTGGCCCGTGGCGAGCTGCATTGCGTCGGTGCCACCACCCTGGACGAGTACCGCAAGTACATCGAGAAGGACGCGGCCCTCGAGCGCCGCTTCCAGAAGGTGCTGGTCGACGAGCCCAGCGAGGAAGACACCGTGGCCATCCTGCGTGGCCTCAAGGAGCGCTACGAGGTGCACCACGGCGTCGATATTACCGACGGGGCGATCATCGCCGCCGCCAAGCTGTCGACCCGCTACATCACCGACCGCCAGTTGCCCGACAAGGCCATCGACCTGATCGACGAGGCCTGCTCGCGGATCCGCATGGAGCTGGACTCCAAGCCGGAGGAGATGGATCGCCTCGACCGCCGGCTGATCCAGCTGAAGATGGAGCGCGAGCACCTCAAGAAGGAGACCGACGAGGCCTCCCGCAAGCGCCTGGAGAGCCTCGAGGAGCAGATCGGCGAGCTGGAGCGCGAGTACGCCGACCTCGACGAGATCTGGAAGGCCGAGAAGGCCAGCATCCAGGGGGCGGCCCAGTTCAAGGACGAGCTCGACAAGGCACGCATCGACCTCGAGCAGGCGCGCCGGCAGGGCGACCTGGGGCGGATGTCCGAGCTGCAGTACGGGGTGATCCCGGAGCTCGAGAAGAAGATCGCCGAGAGCAGCGAGGCCGAGGCCGATACTTCAACGCACAAGCTGCTGCGCTCCAATGTCACCGAGGAGGAGATTGCCGAGGTGGTATCGCGCTGGACCGGCATTCCGGTGGCCAAGATGCTCGAGGGCGAGCGCGACAAGCTGCTGCGCATGGAGGAGGCCCTGCACGAGCGGGTGATCGGCCAGGACGAGGCGGTCACCGCCGTGTCGAACGCCGTGCGTCGCTCCCGTGCCGGGCTCGCCGACCCCCACCGGCCCAACGGCTCCTTCCTGTTCCTCGGCCCGACCGGGGTGGGCAAGACCGAGCTCTGCAAGTCGCTGGCCAACTTCCTCTTCGACACCGAAGAGGCCATGGTGCGCATCGACATGTCCGAGTTCATGGAGAAGCACTCGGTGGCCCGCTTGATCGGCGCGCCCCCCGGCTACGTCGGCTATGAGGAGGGCGGCTACCTGACCGAGGCCGTGCGCCGCAAGCCCTACTCGGTGCTGCTGCTCGACGAGGTGGAGAAGGCCCATCACGATGTCTTCAACATCCTGCTGCAGGTGCTGGAGGACGGTCGCCTCACCGACGGCCAGGGCCGCACGGTGGACTTCCGCAACACCGTCATCGTGATGACCTCCAACATGGGCTCGGACATCATCCAGCGCATGGGCGGCGACGACAGCGACTATCAGCAGATGAAGGACATGGTGATGGAGGTGGTGGGCAGCCACTTCCGCCCCGAGCTGATCAACCGCATCGACGAGGTGGTGGTGTTCCACGCCTTGGGCCAGGAACAGATCCAGGCCATCGCCGATATCCAGCTCGATCGCCTGCGCGCGCGCCTGGCCGAGCACGACCTGGGACTCGAGGTCTCCAGCGAGGCCATGGCCCAGCTGGCGGTGGTGGGCTTCGATCCGGTATTCGGCGCCCGGCCGCTCAAGCGGGCGATCCAGAGCCGGCTCGAGAACCCGCTGGCTCAGGACCTGTTGGCCGGCCGCTTCTCACCCGGCGACGTCATCCGCGTCGAGGTCGAGGACGACCAGCTGGTCTTCCGCTGCTGACGTCACTCGCCCCGCCGGCTGGCGCCTGGCGCGGGCGATCGTGGAACGGGCCGTGATGGCCCTCGGCCCGCCGGGTGCATGCCCGGCGGGTCTTTTCGTGTTGGCCGGTGAGGCTCGGGTGTGTCCCCGAATCCGCGACAGGTGGCCCGGGGGCAGGCCGGTCAAGCCGCCTCGCGACCAGGCCGCGCGCCGCGGGTGATAGACTTTAGTCGTGATCGGCGGGGCGGAACGGCCATGTCCCCCGGGAATTCGCCGTTGCGGCGGGGGTGGTGGTTGACACTCTTCGGGGGCTATTGGAATCTTGTCGGTTCCTGACTTACGGGCGCGGACGCTAGCGGGCAATCCCCCATTCCCGCGCGAAGGGTAGGCCATGGGCCTCTACCCGCCGAAGGACTTCCGGGTCCGGGCCAACCGCCCGACCTGGCCAACGCCCCGACGCGGTGATCCGCCGTGATGAGAGTGCTGGCCCCACCAGGGCCCAAATACGCCAGGGTTTGGCATCAGGTGCCGGCATGTTCCGGCAGCGGCATACCGCCGCACTCGACCCCGCATCCCGAGAGGGGATGCGGATCGCACTCGAGACCTCCAGGGGAGAAACATCTGTGGAATTGCTTTCCGGCGCGGACATGATCGCCCGCTTCCTTCAGGACGAGGGCGTCGAATACATCTATGGCTATCCAGGCGGCGCGGCGCTGCACATCTATGACGCCCTGTTCCGTCAGGACAAGGTCAAGCACATCCTGGTGCGCCACGAACAGGCCGCCACCCATGCCGCCGACGGCTACGCCCGGGCCTCCGGCAAGCCCGGCACGGTGCTGGTGACCTCCGGCCCCGGCGCCACCAATGCCGTCACCGGCATCGCCACCGCCTACATGGACTCGATTCCCATGGTGGTGCTGTGCGGCCAGGTGATGAGCCATCTGATCGGCGACGACGCCTTCCAGGAAACCGACATCATCGGCGTGACCCGCCCCATCGTGAAGCACAGCTTCTCGATCAAGCACCCGACCGAGATTCCGGAAGTCCTCAAGAAGGCCTACTACCTGGCCTCGACCGGGCGTCCGGGCCCGGTGGTGGTGGACATTCCCAAGGACATGACCACACCGACCGAGCGCTACGAGTACGTCTATCCGAAGAAGGTCAAGCTGCGCTCCTACAACCCGGTCGCCCGCGGCCATACCGGCCAGATCAAGAAGGCCGTGGAGCTGATGCTCAAGGCCCGGCGCCCGGTGTTCTATACCGGCGGGGGCGTGGTGACGGGACGGGCCTGCGAGGGGCTGACCGACATGGTGAAGCGCCTGGGCTATCCGATCACCACCACGCTGATGGGCATCGGCGCCTATCCGCAGAGCGACCAGCAGTGCCTCGGCTGGCTCGGCATGCACGGCTCCTACGAGTCGAACATGGCGATGCACCACGCCGACCTGATCATCGCCATCGGGGCGCGCTTCGACGACCGGGTGACCAACAACACCTCCAAGTTCTGCCCCACGGCCAAGATCATCCACGTCGACATCGACCCGAGCTCCGTCTCCAAGACCGTACGTGCCGATGTGCCCATCGTCGGTCCCGCCCAGAGCGTGATCAACGAGATGATCAGCCTGCTGCAGGGCAAGGAGATTGCCAATCCCGACGCGCTCGAGGAATGGTGGCAGACCATCGAGGGCTGGCGCGAGGAGCGCCGTGGCAAGCTCTACGAGCCGTCCAGGCCCGGCGAGACGATCAAGCCCCAGGAGGTCATCGAGGCGATCTGCCGCCAGACCCGCGGCGAGGCCTACGTGACCACCGACGTGGGTCAGCACCAGATGTTCGCGGCCCAGTACTACAAGTTCGACAAGCCCAATCGCTTCATCACCTCCGGCGGCCTCGGCACCATGGGCTTCGGCTTCCCGGCGGCCATGGGCATCAAGCAGAACTTCCCGGACGAGCAGGTGGTCTGCGTGACCGGCGAGGGCAGCTTCCAGATGATGATGCAGGAGCTGTCGACCTGTAAGCAGTTCGGCGGCGGCGTGAAGATCGTCAACCTGAACAACGCCTCGCTGGGCATGGTGCGCCAGTGGCAAGACCTCAACTACAAGTCCCGGCATGCCCACTCCTACATGGAGTCGCTGCCCGACTTCCAGAAACTCATCGAGTCGTATGGCTTCACCGCCCTGAAGGTGCAGACGATGGAGGAGCTCGAGCCGGCACTGGAACGTACCTTTGCCGACAAGGACGAGCTGGTGTTCCTCGATGTGGCCGTGGATCCCCACGAGCACGTCTATCCGATGCAGGTGCCCCTGGGCTCCATGCGTGACATGCTGCTTTCCAAGACGGAGCGGACCTGATGCGCCATATCATCTCGATTCTGATGGAAAACGAACCGGGCGCTCTGTCACGCGTGGTGGGGCTGTTTTCCCAGCGCAACTTCAACATCGAAACGCTCAACGTGGCGCCCACCGAGGACGAGACCCTGTCGCGGCTGACCGTGACCACCGTGGGGGACGACCGGGTGATCGAGCAGATCACCAAGCACCTCAACAAGCTGATCGACGTGGTCAAGCTGGTGGACCTCACCGAGGGCAGCCATATCGAGCGCGAACTGATGCTGGTGAAGGTCAAGGCTCTCGGGGCCGCCCGCGACGAGGTCAAGCGCACGGTGGACATCTTCCGCGCGCAGGTCGTCGACGTGACGCCGAGCCTCTACACCGTGCAGATCACCGGCGACGCCGAAAAGCTCGATGCCTTCCTCCAGGCCATGGCGCCGGTGGGCATCCTGGAAGTGGCGCGGACCGGGGTGTCGGGGATTGCCCGGGGGGACAAGGTGCTATCCCTTTGACCCGGCACCTGGCCGGTCGACGTGCAAGCCGCCCTTCGGGGCGGCTTTTTCGTGGCCGGTCAGCCGCGCTCCTCGACCTCGTCCCACAGGGCGTTGATCAGCGGGCTCTTCAGGCGACGGTTGAGCACGCACAGGCCCACATCGTAGTGGGGCAGTTCGGGTTTGACCGGCAGGATGCGCACGCGCTCCACCAGCGGGCTCGCGTCCAGCACGATGCGCGGCACCACGCCGACCCCGAACCCCAGCCCCACCATGCTGACGATGGCCTCGTGCCCGGCAACCTGAGCATAGATCCGTGGCGTCACCCCGAGAGCCTTGAACCAGGTGTCGCTGACCTCGCGGGACAACCCCGATTCAGAGAGCACCATGGGCACGTCTTGCCACTGTGCGGCACTGGGGCTCTGTGGGTCGGGTGGCACCCAGGGGGCGCCGTCCCGGGGGGCGATAAACACCAGCGGCGAGCGGGTCAGCGACTTGAAGGCCAGGGCCTCGGGAAGCTGGCGGGGACGGGAGGTGATCGCCATGTCCTCGTCGCCGCCCAGCACCCGGGGCATCGACTGGGCCGGGTCGCCGGTGTGCAGCTTGAGCTCGATGCCCGGGTAGCGGGTGCGGAACTCGCTGAGCAGGTCATAGAGGAAGCTGTAGCTGGCGGTCACCGAGCAGTAGATGCTGATTTCGCCGCTGAGGGTGAGTGCCTCGCTCATCAGCGACTGACGCATCTGCTCCCACTGCTCCAGGGTGTCCCGGGCATAGGCGTGAAAGGTCTGCCCATGGCGGGTCAGCACCACATGGCGGTTGTCGCGCTCGAAGAGCCTAACGCCCAGGCTCTCCTCGAGCTGGCGGATCGAGCGGGAGAGGGTCGACGGGCTGACGTGGCAGGCCTCGCTGGCGCGGCCGAAATGCAGGGTGTCGGCCAGGGTCAGGAAGTGCTGGAGGGGGCGCATGTCCATGGGTTGATTATTTCACAATCTGGGATGTGGTATTGCAAATATAGCGTTTTACGCAATGCTGGGCCTGGCGTAGAGTCGAGACATCGCGGGTGAGATACCCGAAGCAAGACGCCCAGCGCCGCGATAGACGGCGCGGGTGGCCATCGACGCTGACACCGATCATTCCATTATCTCTACAGGAGCACCCTCATGCGCGTTTACTACGACAAGGACTGCGATCTCTCCCTCATCCAGGGCAAGCAGGTGGCCATCGTGGGCTACGGCTCCCAGGGCCACGCCCATGCCAACAACCTGAAGGAGTCCGGCGTCGACGTCACCGTCGCGCTGCGTCCGGGGTCCTCCTCCGCGGCCAAGGCCGAGGCCGCCGGCCTCAAGGTGGCCTCCGTGGAAGATGCCGCCAAGGCGGCCGACGTGCTGATGGTGCTGGCGCCGGACGAGAACCAGAAGGCCATCTACGAGCAGCAGATCGCGCCGAACCTGAAGCAGGGAGCCACCCTGGCGTTCGCCCACGGCTTCAACATCCATTACAACCAGGTCGAGCCGCGCGCCGACCTGGACGTGATCATGATCGCCCCCAAGGCGCCGGGTCACACCGTGCGCTCCGAGTTCGTGCGTGGCGGCGGTATCCCGGACCTGATCGCCATCCACCAGGATGCTTCCGGTGGCGCCAAGGAACTGGCCCTGTCCTACGCCGCCGCCATCGGCGGTGGTCGCAGCGGCATCATCGAGACCACTTTCAAGGATGAGACCGAGACCGATCTGTTCGGCGAGCAGGCGGTGCTCTGCGGCGGCGCGGTCGAGCTGGTCAAGGCCGGCTTCGAGACCCTCACCGAGGCCGGTTATGAGCCCGAGATGGCCTACTTCGAGTGCCTGCATGAGCTCAAGCTGATCGTCGACCTGATGTACGAGGGCGGCATCGCCAACATGAACTACTCCATCTCCAACAACGCGGAGTATGGCGAGTACGTGACCGGCGGTGAGGTCATCAACGACCAGTCTCGCGAGGCCATGCGCAATGCCCTGAAGCGTATCCAGACGGGCGAGTACGCCAAGATGTTCATCAACGAGGGTAACAGCAACTACCCGTCGATGACCGCGCGCCGCCGGCTCAATGCCGAGCACCCCATCGAGCAGGTTGGCGAGAAGCTCCGCGCCATGATGCCGTGGATCGCCGCCAACCAGCTGGTCGACAAGTCCAAGAACTGATCGATCTACGCCAGTAGTATCGACGAGGGCGCGGCTTGCCGCGCCCTCGTTGCGTTCGGCCATTGCGATGGCCGGTGAGTCATCGCCGCCCGAGTGTGTAGAATGGGAGCAACCCCAAGCCGCAACGGATGTGACCGATGAGCCAGGACCCCCGCAACAGCGAGAACGAGACGCACGAGGCAAGCGATGATGACCTGGCCGCGACGTTCGTCCGCGAATCGGAGGTGGTCGAAGAGGCCCTGGAAGACGGCAAGAAGGTGCGTCGCAAGGGCATCTACCTGCTGCCCAACCTGTTCACGACCTCGGCGTTGTTCTCCGGGTTCTTCGCCGTGGTCGCCGCCATCAATGGTGACTTCACCGCCGCCTCGATCGCCATCTTCATCGCCATGGTGCTGGATGGCCTGGATGGCCGCGTGGCACGCCTGACCAACACCCAGAGCGCCTTCGGCGCCGAGTACGACAGCCTCTCTGACATGCTGTCCTTTGGCGTGGCGCCGGGGCTCGTGGCCTTCACTTGGATCCTTCAGGATGTCGGCAAGACCGGCTGGGTAGTGGCCTTTCTCTATGTGGCCTGCGCCGCCCTGCGCCTGGCACGCTTCAACGTGCAGCTCGGCAGCGTCGACAAGAAGTGGTTCATCGGTCTGCCGAGTCCCTCGGCGGCGGCGGTGGTCGCCGCCAGTGTCTGGACCTTTCACAGCTTCGATGCCGATGCATTCGGCTTCAAGCTGCTGATGCTGTTCGTCGTGGGGGCCGCCGGTATCCTGATGGTCAGCAACATCCGCTACTACAGTTTCAAGGACGTCGACCTCAAGGGTCCGGTCCCCTTCGTCATGCTGCTGGCCATCGTGCTCGGCTTCGTGGTCATCTCCATCGAGCCCTCGGTCATGCTGCTGCTGCTGTTCGGCACCTACGTGGCCTCCGGGCCGGTGCTGGCGGTATTGCGCAAGTTGCGCAAGACGCCCTGATCCGGCTACCTTGCCGCGGCCCATGAACGCCCGCCCCTGGCGGGCGTTCGCGTCTCTGGCCGGTCGCGCGATTATCCACAACGGGTCGCTGACGAGCGGATGTGGATAACGCGGGCCGCGCCGCCGGAAGATTTTCTTCACAGAGGGCTTGCGTCACCCCCGGAGAATCCGTAAAGTACGCATCCGCTGCCGGCGACGGGCAACGTTGCAGGCGGTGATGAGTGGCAGAAGTGCTTGTTTCTTCGAGGGTTTTTTGAAAAGACCCGGTTGACAGG
>NZ_RXNS01000012.1 GCF_003966155.1 Halomonas nitroreducens | reverse complement strand
TCCAGTACATGGGGATCTCGAAGCCCGCGCCGATGCCCATCAGCGCCAGGCCCACGGTGCCCACGGTGCCCCAGGAGGTGCCGAGCGAGACCGAGACCACCGAGCAGAGCAGCATGGCCGCGGCCAGGAAGATGGTCGGCGAGAGCAGCGTCAGGCCATAGTAGATCAGGGTCGGCACGGTGCCGCTGGCGATCCACACGCCGATGATCATGCCCACGCAGATCAGCACGGACACGGAGGGCAGGGAGACATGGATGACGTGGAAGATCCCTTCCTCGATATGCTTCCACTTGAAGCCCAGCCTGATGCCCACCAGGCCGGTGATGGCCATGCCGATGGCCAGGGGGATATGCGGGGTGAAGTCGCCGAAATAGAACAGCTGGATGCCGAGCACCAGCAGGGTCAGCACGACGGGGGTAAGGGCCAGTGCCAGGCCGGGCTTTTGATAGCGTATGGGTGTTGTTGTGTCGTTCATGGAAGTGTCCTTCGGTGTGAAAGTGCGCTTTGTGGCTTGTTGTTGGTGGTGACGCCGTGAGTCGCTGGTTGGCGGTCCTCCTTCGTTGCCTGGTGCCGGTAACCGGCGTGGGGGAGTGCGGTCGTGATCGTCTGTGGGCTTGCCACTGTCTCCTCTGGGGCCGTACCCGGCCGGAAGGCTGCCCTGGCCGGCGGGGCAGGACGCCGTGCCTCACTGGTACCGCCTGGCGCTGCCGATGTCAGCCTTCTAGGCTGATTGTTAGCCACGATGGCTAGGCATTGGCTCTAAAATCTCCTTCACATCTTTACCTTTGTCCTTCAGGTGAGGCTCAGATAGGCAACATGGCTAGCAAGGATGGGCGCCTGGATCGCATCGATCGGCGCATTCTCCAGCAACTTCAGGAACATGGGCGCCTGCCCATCGTGGAGCTGGCCACTCGGGTGAATCTCACCAAGACACCCTGCGCCCAGCGCGTCCGGCGGCTCGAGCAGGCCGGCATCATCCGGGGCTACCGGGCCGACCTGGACCCTGACCAGTTGGGCGCGGGGCATGTGATGGTGGTGCAGGTGACCCTGGACAAGACCAGCGAGGATGCTCTCGAGCAGTTCAATCGGGCGGTACGCCTGATTCCCGAGGTGCAGGCCTGCTACATGGTGGCGGGGAATTTCGATTACCTGCTGAAGGTGAGAACCCACGACATCACCGAGTACCGCGCTGTGCTGGGCCAGCAGATCGGCCGGTTGCCGAACGTGCAGCAGACACACTCCTACATCGTGATGGAGCTGGTGAAGGACGAGGTGACGGTACCGGTCCCCGTCGATACGCCTGCCCGGGCGGAGTGATCTGCAGCAATCCGGGCGGCCGGGGACGACACGAGCGTCGCTGCCGGGGCGTCCCCCTGAGGGTTGCGCCGGTGCTTCGGGGCCGCCACCTTGAAGGCGAGCGGCTCACCGGGAGGAAATGCATGCGACAGGAGCACGAGGGGCCCGAACGGGGTGGGCGTGGCGGCCTGTCCGTGGTAGGCCTGCTGCTGGTCGTGAATGGCGTGAGTTTCCTGGCCGAGATGGCCGTGCCGGGATGGATCTTCCCGCGCCTGGCGCTCTGGCCATTGGGCGCGGTGCCGGCGGACCTGGCCCTGCCTCCGGACATGCCGCTGGGCGAGTTCCACCTCTGGCAGCTGTTGAGCTACGCCTTCCTTCACGGCAGCCCCTTTCACCTGTTCATCAACATGTTCGTGCTGTGGATGTTCGGCAGTCCCCTGGAGCGTGACTGGGGCAGCCAGCGCTTCGCCATCTACTACTTCCTGTGCGTGATGGCGGCGGGCGCCGTGCAGCTGGTGGTGGTATCGACGGGGGACTTCGCCCCTACGGTGGGGGCCTCCGGCGGCGTCTATGCGCTGTTGCTGGCCTTCGGCATGCGCTATCCGAACCAGTACATCCTGCTGTTGATCCCGCCCATTCCCATGAAGGCCAAGTACTTCGTGATCGTCATCGGCCTGGTCGAGCTGTGGTCGGGCATCGTCGGCACCCGTCAGGGCGTGGCTCACTTCGCTCACCTGGCGGGGATGCTGGCGGGGCTGGTCCTGATGCTGGCCGGGCGGCAGCGACCACCCGCCCGGAGGTGATCGCTGCCTGCCGGGACAGCCGCTGGAGCAGGAGTGCCTGATATGTAATATTCTGGATAAATCATATAATGCCTTGCCGTTCACCGCGGAGCCGGGCAAGGCAAACGTCAGCTCCCCTTGCAGAGGACGCTCAGGTCATGGCAAGCGCTTCCCGTCCGAGCACCCCCTTGGCGCAGGTCCTGAATTCCTTGCTCAAGCAAGAGCATGAGCTGTCGCTGTTCTCGAGGGAGCTGCCCGGCCCCCTTGCCGCTGAGGTCGCCGAGGTCGATCCCGAGGCGGGGCGCCTGGCCCTGGAGGTCAACGCCGGCGGCAGGGAGATCGAGCGTGTCCAGGTGGACGGGACCCTGACCCTCGATATCGAGTCCCGGCGGCCTGGCGAGGCCGCCGGCCACGAGGTCTACAGCATCCACCAGGTGACCACCCGAATGCTGAAGATCGACAGCGGCACCTACCTCCTTGACTGCCAGCTCCCGGCGACCGTGTTCAAGAAGGAGAGCCGCGGGGACATCCGTATCCCCTTCATCCTCGGCATGCAGGTCCGTGTCGGCCTGGAGATATTTCGCCACGAACCGAGTGTATCGGGCCTGCTGCGCAACCTGTCGAGGGGCGGCTGCATGGTGGACATCGAGATGGCGGACAGTGTCGCCCTGGCAGCCGGTCAGGCGGTCCCGGGCGTTACCCTGGTATTCCCCAATGACGAGAGCTTCCATGCCGAGGGACGCATCGCCCACCTGCGGCCCTTTGGCAAGCATGGCCGGGCCGTCGTGGGAATCCAGTTCATGAACCTGGAACGAGCTCAATCCGAGCGGTTGTTCCATTTCGTGGCCGAGGCGGAAAGGGAGGCCATCTATCTGTGTGGCATCAACGACAAGGTGGCCGGGCATTCGTCCCTGTTCATCCCGGGGGCCAAGGAGAATAAGCTAGTGCAGCGCGAGGATCAGGTGCGCCGGAAGCGGGCCCGTCGGTCGCCCATGCTGGGGGGCGTGCTGGAGATCGCCCATCAAGCACAGCAGGGCCTGATGTTCATGAAGAACCATCGCCGCTTTCCGGAGGAGATGCTCTACGATGGTGCCGATGCCCTGCTCTATATGCTGGGCCAGGACCGAAAGGCGTTCCTGTATGCCCTGGCCTTCCTCCGCGATGAGCCGGGCTGGGTGCGGCATGCCGTCCAGGTGGCCGGCCAGTTGGCCGATCTGCTGTTGCTGCGTGATCCGCATGCGCCCCAGGTGCGTGAGGCGGTGGCGGGCACGTTGCTGCATACCCTGGGCAAGCCCTTGTTGATCAGTGAGGCACTGCCGTCCCTCAAGCCGCACATGAAGCCCCACCAGAAGGAGATCCTCAAGGGGCATGTCACCACCCTGCTGAGGCAGCTGGATGCGCTGGGCTGGGAACCCGGCCCCACCTGCCGCGATGTGCTCGAGAACGCCAACGAGCGTCTCGACGGCAGCGGTTACCCGGCCGGCAAGCGCGGTGACGAGTTGTCGGAGCTGGTGTGCCTCGTCTCAGTGATCAAGGTGATCAACAAGTTGACCCATGAGTGCAACGGTGTCGCGCCGCGGGCCCCCCTGGATGCCTACCGCTGGGTGAACGACCGCCCCGAGGCCTACGACAAGACCGTGCTGGTCGAATACATCCAGCATTACGGTCTCTATCCGATCGGTAGTCTGGCCAAGTTCTCGGGGGGCTTCCTGGCCTGGATCATGGACGTGGACGCCAAGGGCATGCCCTGCCAGGTGAACGTGATAAAAAACCTGGCGTTCCGAGATACCAACATCGACAGTGTGTTGACGAGCGGCGACTTCATGCAGATCGGCAAGCTCGAAGGCGTGGTGAATCCAGCGGACTACGCCATCCCGCCGATCCAGCACTGAGGCCGGGCCGGTGTTCGCCGTCCCGCGCCGGGTCCAGCCTCGGGCATGGCAACGATGGCCCTGGCCTCGGCGTTCCGCCGAGGCCGCCCAGCGGTTCGGGCCGCCATCCGCCGCAGAGTGGTCGCCCCGTCAGGCTCCTCGTCGCTGAACAGGAGGCTGCCCCTGGCGCTGACCCCGGCGATGACCCGCTTCGGCCGGCGGGCGGCGATTATCGCCAAGCGCACCCGGGCACGTCGCGGCTGTCCTCGGGGATGGTCGCAAGGTGGCCGTCGATCCTCAGAGGATAAGCGGTTTCAACGGCATCCAGATCCCCATGGCCAGCATGATCAGGTTTTCGGTCAAGGACACGAACCCCAGAGGGACGTTGCTGTTGCCGCCCACGCAGGCACACTTCAGCTCGCGCTTGTCGATATAGACGGCCTTGAAGACCGATATGGCGCCCACCGTGCCGATGAACAGCGCCAGGGGGGCGGCGAGCCAAATCAAGGCTCCTGCCAGCATCAGGATACCGGCCAGAGTCTCGGCGAAGGGATAGACATAGCCATAGGGGACATGGCGCTGGGCGAGCAGGTCATAGTTGAGAAACATGGTGCTGAAGCTTTCGATGTCCTGCAGTTTCTGGAGCCCCAGCAGGGTCATGGCGGTGGCGATCGCATACTCCAGCATGCGCAAGGACACGAGGGTATCACTGGCCGTCCAGCTCACCGCCAGACCGATCAGCAGGGAGGTCGCGAAGATGGCGAGGACCGGCTGATAGGTGGTGTCCTTTTCACCGGGCACGCTCATCCCCAGGTACTCGCGGACCTCCTCATAGCCCCCCACGCGCTGTTCGCCGATATAGACCTGGGGGGTGGTATCGACACCGGCCTCTTGCTTGAACCCCTCGATGGCCTCACGGGAGTCGAGGGTGTGATCGTCTACCTTGAACCCCTTGCGCTTGAGCAGATCCACTGTCTTCAGGCCGAACGGGCAGAGATGCTCGGCCGTGTTCATACGGTACACGCGCGCGGTGTCGGGCTGTGAGGACGGCGTTGACGTGATGGTACTCATGGACATCCACCTCCTTGCGGTAACAAGAGGGAGCTCAGGGCATGCTGATTCCGACGGTCATAGGCTCCCTGCGGGAGTGGTCATGGCCACCCCGTTGTTTCCAGCCTAGAACCTATGTGCCACCCAAGGGCCAAGCCCCTTGGCGTGACAGGATGGCGGCCCTTTGCCGCTACCCGGTAGTCGAGGCAAGATCCATCGTGCTTCATCGGGTGCGATGGCCACGGCAGGCATTGGCCCACCGTGGTCTTGTCGACCCTCTCGGAGCGTCAGAACGGCCCCCGGCTAGTTGGAGGAGGAGTCGGCGGCAGACGGCTGGCGGGTAAAGCGCACCGGCGGGCGGTAGCGCTCTTCCCTGGAGGCCTGCTCCGGTGCCGGACGCACGTGCCAGCCGCGGTTGGTCGCCCGGGCCTTCAGCTCGCGATGGGCGAGCAGGGGGCGTGCATGGGGGGATCAAGCGCAACCTCTCCGTCTGAACTAGAGTGAGAAACAGCTACAAGTCACGACAATGTCTTTCGTCAAGGATGGGGGCGACCGCAAGGAGGTGAGGGATGGCGGCCTGCTGGCAATTGCTAGTGAAATCGCCCAGTGGTAGGCCGGCCAGCTTGGGAGATGTGCAAAGAACAAGGCAAGGAGAGTGCTGCCGAGCGGGCCAGGCGTTTGGTGTGACGGATCGAGCTTGAGGAGAGCCTTCCGCCGTAAACGAAGAGCGGCCGCGTTATCCGTACAGCCTCTGGCGCTCTTGCTCAAGCCTTGCAACCAAGGAGGAAAAGATCATGGCGACTGCGTGGGCCTGGATGGGGACACTGTTGGTTTCCATCCTTGTGGCAACAGCCGGCACAGCGTCATCATCGGAACAAGAGGCCGCCATGCAAGCCGGGGCGACACAGCTCACCTCCGATGAAATCGCCGAACTGATCGTCGGCAAGACGGTGACCGCCAAATCAGGAGACAAGCGCTTCCTGTTTCACTATAGCGAGGATAACGTCCTGTCCGGAAAAATGATCGATGGCGACTGGTCCGATACCGGCTATTACGGTATCACCGATGATGACCGCGTTTGCCTCTCGATGACCAACGATCAAGGGCGTTTGCGCTGCCTCACACTGTTGAAAGCGGATGATACGGTGAAAAAATACAACGCCGATGGCGACATGACCTTCGAACTGCTGGAGTTCCAGGAAGGCAACCAGTTGTAGGCCCCGTTGTTGGCCCTTCTGGACATCCCGATGATCGAGAGGGAGTTCCTGTACCCTGCATCACCTCACGATCGTTGGGCCCTGCTAGCTCTTTCGGAGTCCCTCCTGCATGCGCGTCTTCTCCAACCCCGTCGGTTCCGGTTCGCTCTGGTTCGACAACCTCGCCACCGCCGACGGCAGCCCCGTTGCTTACGACCCGCAGGCGCGGGCCTTCCTGCCCATGCCCCCTTTCTGCGTCAACCGGGAGGTCATCGGCTGCAACTGGATCGCGCCTGAACAGGGCGCCTTCTGTCGGTCCTGCGCCATGACGGCGTTGGCCCCGGATCCCTCCATCCCGAACGCCATCCCCAACTGGGCACAGGCCGAGGCCGCCAAGCGCTGGGTGCTCGACAATCTCGGCCGCTGGCACTGGTTCCGGCCGGAGGATCCGGGCACGCGCCCCGTCTTCCACATGCTCGCCGAAGGCCCGACACCCGTGCCCATGGGCCATGCCCAGGGCGTGGTGACCATCAGCGTGGCCGAGGCGGAGCCGGTCCTGCGCGCGACCCGCCGCGAGGCGCTGCAGGAGCCCTACCGCACCATGATCGGCCATATGCGCCACGAGATCGCGCATATGCTGTGGTGGCGGCTCAGCCTGCGCGACGACTTCCTCGACGCCTTCCGTGCCATGTTCGGCGACGAGCGCGCGGATTACCCCGCCGCGCTCCAGCGCCACTACCAGGACGGCCCACCGCCCGACTGGAAGCTACGCTTTCTGACCACCTACGCCTCTGCGCATCCGCATGAGGACTGGGCCGAGACCGCTGCACATCTGCTTCACCTGACCGATATTACCGACAGCTTCGTCGCGGCGGGACTCTCCTCACCAGAGTTGCCGAGCCCGGGCTGGGACCCTTATTCGGAACCGGATCCCGGGCGCCTGATCCATGTCGCGGCCTCCCTCACGGTAGGGGTCAATCACGTCAACCGCTCCATGGGGCTGTCCGACCTCTATCCCTTCGTGCTGTCGGACGCAGCGCGCCGTAAGCTCGCCTTTGTGCATGATTGGCTGCGCCGGGGGGCCCAGGGGCGTTGACGCGACGCATGGCCCTTGTGGGCCAGGGGGAGTGCGAGGCTAGGGGCAGGGGCTCGGATGAGTCGGATGCTGCGCACTTAGGCGTGTATTCATGACAGCAAACCGGACAGCTCTCGGATTCCTACGAAAATGGCCGAAACCCCGAGAGGTATCGGCCATCGGATGAGTCGCGCCGTTACGCTCAATCCCAGCTCAGTGCGCCACCCACCTGGTACTCGGTGACGCGGGTCTCGAAGAAGTTCTTCTCCTTGCGCAGGTCGATGATCTCGCTCATCCACGGGAAGGGGTTCTCGGCGCCGGGGAACTGCTCCTTGAGGCCGATCTGCGCCAGGCGGCGGTTGCAGATGAAGTGCAGGTACTCCTCCATGATCGCCGCGTTCATGCCCAGCACGCCGCGGGGCATGGTGTCCCGCGCGTAGGCGATCTCGAGCTCGGTGCCCTCGAGGATCATCTGGGTGACCTCGTCCTGGAACTCGGGCGTCCACAGGTGCGGGTTCTCGATCTTGATCTGGTTGATCATGTCGACGCCGAAGTTCAGGTGCATCGACTCGTCGCGCAGGATGTACTGGAACTGCTCGGCGACGCCGGTCATCTTGTTGCGCCGGCCCATGGACAGGATCTGGCTGAAGCCGCAGTAGAAGAAGATCCCTTCGGTCACGCAGTAGAAGGCGATCAGGTTGCGCAGCAGTTCCTGGTCGGTTTCCGGGGTGCCGGTATGGAAGTCCGGGCGGGCCAGCGACTGGGTGTGCTTGAGGCTCCAGGCGGACTTGGCCGAGACCGAGGGCACCTCGCGGTACATGTTGAAGACCTCGCCCTCGTCCATGCCCAGCGACTCCACGCAGTACTGGTAGGCGTGGGTGTGGATCGCCTCCTCGAAGGCCTGGCGCAGCAGGTACTGGCGGCACTCGGGGTTGGTGATCAGACGGTAGACCGCCAGCACCAGGTTGTTGGCGACCAGCGAGTCGGCGGTGGAGAAGTAGCCCAGGCTGCGCTCGACGATGCGGCGCTCGTCCTCGGTGAGGCCGTCGGCGCTCTTCCACAGCGCGATGTCGGCGTTCATGTTCACTTCCTGGGGCATCCAGTGGTTGGCGCTGCCGTCCAGGTACTTCTGCCAGGCCCACTCGTACTTGAAGGGCACCAGCTGGTTGAGGTCGGCGCGGGCGTTGATCATGCGCTTGTCGTCGACGTCGATGCGCGCCGCCCCCACTTCGAGCTCTTCGAGGCCGGCGGCCACGTCGAGCTCCTCGAGGGACTGCTTGGCACGGGCCAGGCGGTCCTGCTCCGCCACCTGGTAGGCGCCGGCGCTCTCCTTGACGGTCTCGGGCGCGGGCTGCGGCGCCGGGGCCGGCGTGGCCTCGGCCGGCTTCTCGGCGACCGCGGTATCGTCTTCGTGGAACTCGTTCCAATCGATCATGTTCTTCCTCGTTCCTCGGAGGTGGAAGAGATAAGAAGGAAGCGCCCTTCGGGCGGAAGAGGGGGGGCGTGAGCCTTGCCTCTTCATCGGCGCGCAGCGCCGCCTTCCCCCTTCCTTCGTGGTCGTTACTGGCAGGCCTCGCAGCCCAGCTCGTCGATGTCACCCGCGGACGGTGGACGTGAGCCGCTGCCGCCCTGGCCCTGCAGGAAGTCGTCGATGCCCTTGGGCTCCGGCTTCGGCTCCGGGGCGGCCGACGGGGTCGGGGCCGGCGCCGCATCGGGGGCGGCGTTGCTGACAGCGTTGAGGTTGCCGCGGTCCACGGTGGACTTCTCCACCGAGGTGGCGCCCAGGGCACGCAGGTAGTAGGTCGTCTTCAGGCCGCGGAACCAGGCCATGCGATAGGTCACGTCCAGCTTCTTGCCGGAGACGCCCTTGATGTAGAGGTTCAGCGACTGCGCCTGGTCGATCCACTTCTGGCGACGCGCCGCGGCCTCCACCAGCCACTTGGGTTCCATCTCGAAGGCGGTGGCATACTTGGCCTTGAGGTCGGCCGGGACACGGTCGATGGGCTGCACGGAGCCGTCGTAGTACTTGAGGTCGTTGATCATCACCTCGTCCCACAGGCCGCGTGCCTTGAGGTCGTTGACCATGTAGGCATTGACCACGGTGAACTCGCCCGACAGGTTCGACTTGACGAACAGGTTCTGGTAGGTCGGCTCGATGGACTGCGAGACACCACAGATGTTGGAGATGGTCGCGGTCGGGGCGATGGCCATGACGTTGGAGTTGCGCATGCCCTGCTCGGCGACCTTGTCGCGGATGCGGTCCCAGTCCTGGGTCGCGGAGGTGTCGACCTCGATGTACTTCTCGCCGCGCTCCTGCTTCAGCTTCTCGATGGAGTCGATGGGCAGGACGCCCTGATCCCACAGCGAGCCCTCGAAGCTCTCGTAGCGTCCGCGCTCGGCGGCCAGGTCGGAGGAGGCCTCGATGGCGTGATAGCTGACCAGCTCCATGGAACGGTCGGCGAAGGTCACGGCGTCCTCGGAGGCGTAGGCGATGTCCTGGGCATAGAGGGCATCCTGGAAGCCCATGATGCCCAGCCCCACTGGGCGGTGCTTGAAGTTGGAGCGCTCCGCCTGGGGCACCGCGTAGTAGTTGATGTCGATGACGTTGTCGAGCATGCGCACGGCGGTACGTACGGTCTTCTTCAGCTTGTCGCCGTCGAAGGCACCGTCGGTGACGTGCTGGGCCAGGTTGATGGAGCCCAGGTTGCACACCGCGATCTCGTCGGGCGAGGTGTTCAGGGTGATCTCGGTGCAGAGGTTGGAGCTGTGGACCACGCCGGCGTGCTGCTGCGGGCTGCGCAGGTTGCACGGGTCCTTGAAGGTGATCCAGGGGTGGCCGGTCTCGAACAGCATCGAGAGCATCTTGCGCCACAGGTCCTTGGCCTTGACGCGCTTAAACAGCTTGAGCTGGCCGTTGCGGGTCATCTCCTCGTATTCCTGGTAGCGCTTCTCGAAGGCCGCGCCGTACAGGTCATGCAGGTCCGGGCAGGTGGCCGGCGAGAACAGGGTCCAGTCCTGGTCGTCGAAGACCCGCTTCATGAACAGGTCCGGCACCCAGTTGGCGGTGTTCATGTCGTGGGTGCGGCGGCGGTCGTCACCGGTGTTCTTGCGCAGCTCGAGGAACTCCTCGATGTCGAGGTGCCAGCTCTCGAGGTAGGCGCAGACCGCGCCCTTGCGCTTGCCGCCCTGGTTGACCGCCACGGCGGTGTCGTTGACCACCTTGAGGAAGGGGACCACGCCCTGGGACTTGCCGTTGGTGCCCTTGATGTAGGAGCCCAGCGCGCGCACCGGGGTCCAGTCGTTGCCGAGGCCCCCGGCCCACTTGGAGAGCAGGGCGTTGTCGCGGATGGCGCTGTAGATGCTGTCCAGGTCGTCCGGGACGGTGGTGAGGTAGCAGGAGGACAGCTGGCTGCGTACCGTACCCGAGTTGAACAGGGTCGGCGTGGAGGCCATGTAGTCGAAGCTGGAGAGCAGCTCATAGAACTCGATGGCCCGCGCCTCGCGGTCGTCCTCGTTGAGCGCCAGGCCCATGGCCACGCGCATGAACATCACCTGGGGCAGCTCGTAGCGCACCTCGTCGCGGTGGATGAAGTAGCGGTCGTAGAGGGTCTGCAGGCCCAGGTAGGTGAACTGGGCGTCACGGGTGTGATCCAGGGCGTCGCCCAGGCGCTCGAGGTCGAATTCGGCCAGCCGCGGGTCGAGTTGATCGAACTCGATGCCCCGGGCGATGTAGGCCTGGAAGGCCGGCTTGTAGAACTCGGCCATCTCCTGGTAGGTCGCCTCCTCGGCGATTTCCAGGAAGGACAGCGCCTCGCGGCGCAGGTTATCCTGCAGCAGCCGGGCAGTGACGTAGGTGTAGTTGGGGTCCTTCTCCACCAGGGTGCGCGCGGTCATCATCAGCGCCTGGGAGACGCCGTCGACGGTTACCCCGTCGTAGAGGTTCTTCAGGGAGTCGTCGACGATCTTGCCCGGCTCGACGTTGGCCAGGCCCTCGCAGGCGTCGAAGACCAGAGTCTCGACCCGGCCCAGGTCCAGCGGGCGGGTGCTGCCGTCCACCGCGGTGACGTTGAGCGTCGGGTGCGGCTTCTCGATGTCGCCGCCGGCCTCGGCACGGGCGCGGGCGTGTTCCTCGCGGTAGAGCACGTAGGCGCGGGCCACCTTCTGCTCGCCGGCGCGCATCAGCGCCAGTTCGACCTGGTCCTGAATGTCCTCGATGTGCACCGTACCGCCGTCGGGCATGCGCCGCAGGAAGGCCTGGGCGATGCTCTCGGAGGCGCGCTGCACGAAGTCACGCACACGCGAGGAGGTGGCGGCGTTGTCGCCCTCCACGGCGATGAAGGCCTTGCTCAGGGCCACGGCGATCTTGCCGGCATCGAAGGGCACCACATCGCCGGTGCGCTTGATGACACGCAGGGTCTGCGGTGCGGTAACGGAGACGGACGGACGGTCCGGAGTAGCGGTGGTATCCATGGCGCCGGGGTTCCCTACCTTGATGTGTCGGGTGGTCGAAGGCCGCCGGACGGCGACGGTTGACAGCTGTGAGAGTGGTTGCTATGGCACAGGATGTGGTGTCCTCGCCGAGGTCGAGCACAAGATAGTGTGCTTTGGCTCGCTCATCAAGTGGATAACTTGTGGATGAGCTGTGTCCTTCCCGGGGGTGGTTTTGGCCTCCCTGCCAGCCCGCATGGTTGGGCCTTTCACGGCGTGACGCGGAGGGGATGGGTGAGCGAAGCGGGGGTTTGTCGGGTATCCTTTAGCCGAAGCCGGTCGCAAAGTGCCGGCGTCCCTGAACATCGGCCCGTCGAGGTAGGCAGAGAAGAATGGACGACAGCGTTGACCCCCACGAGCAGGATCATGTGCTGATCATCGAGGACGATGAGCGGCTGGCCGACCTGACCCGCGACTACCTGGAGGCCAATGGCTTCCGGGTGACTCTGGAGGCCGACGGTGCCAACGGCGTCGAGCGGATCCTCACCCTGCAGCCGGACCTGGTGATCCTGGACCTGATGTTGCCCGGCGAGGACGGCCTGTCGATCTGTCGCCGGGTACGGTCGGACTACGCCGGGCCGATCCTGATGCTCACCGCCCGCACCGACGACATGGACCAGGTGCTGGGCCTCGAGATGGGTGCCGACGACTATGTGCCCAAGCCGGTCCAGCCGCGAGTGCTGCTGGCGCGCATGCGTGCCCTGTTGCGCCGCCGCGAGCCGAGTGCCGTGAGCGATGAGCCGCGCCTGACGTTCGGCGACCTGGAGATCGACAACTCGACCCGCGAGGCCTTCCTGGCCGGTGAGCGCATCGACCTGACCAGCGCCGAGTTCGATCTGCTGTGGCTGCTGGCCTGCAATGCCGGTCGGGTGCTGACCCGCGAGGAGATCTTCTCCCAGCTGCGGGGCATCAAGTACGACGGCCAGGATCGCTCCATCGACGTCCGTGTCTCGCGCATCCGTCCCAAGATCGGTGACGATCCCAACCAGCCGCAGCGGATCAAGACGGTGCGCAGCAAGGGCTATCTGTTCGTCAAGGACATCTGATGGCTTCCCGCCTCCTGCCAAGGGCCCTGGCCGACAGCACCTTTCTGCGGGTCTATGTCCTCATGGCGCTGGCGCTGGTGATGATCTTCGCCCTGGCGCTGCTGGCCATCACCGTGGTCGACAAGGTGCGCCGCCAGCACTACCAGGAGCAGCTGGCCGACGCGCCGATGACGCTGTTCACCGCCCAGTTGTCGGTCCTGCCCCGCGAGGAGCGCGGGGCCTGGCTGGTGCGCCTGAGCGAGCGGCTCGAGATCTCCATGACCCTCCACGACCTGCGCGACTTGCCCGTCGGCTACTTCGCCGGCGCGCGCCTGGACGCCGGCCATACCCTGGCGCACCGGACGGAGGCCCAGGGCTGGCGGCTGCAGCGCAAGTTACCTGGCGAGCCTCGCCTGCTGCGGGTCGAGCTGGCCAGCCTGACCGAGCACCAACTGGTGGGGCTGGCCCGGCTGCTCGGCGACTGGCTGCTGGCCACCGAGCCGGCCCAGCGCCGCGACAAGCTCGCGATGCTGCAGAGCTCGGCGATCATGCTGCGACTCTCCGACATGCCGCCCGAGGGCCTTGCGCCCAGCCAGCTCGACGAGCTGGGGGATACCGAGGTGGTGGTGCGCCTGCAGCCCCAGCGCTGGGCCATGTCGCTGTACCTGCGCCTGTCGGACGAGGACGGCGACACGCAGTGGGTGGAGGTCGGGCCGCTGTATGCCTTCGAGCCATTACCCGCCTCGCTGCTGCTGCTGCTGCTGATGATGCTGCTCGGCGTGCTGGCGGTGATCATCTACCTGATCGTGCGCAGCGTGGAGGCGCGCATGGCACGGCTCGAGCTCGCCGCCACGCGGATCGCCGCGGGGCGACTCGATACCCGGGTCAAGGTCGAGGGCAGCGACTTCGTGGGGCGCCTGGGGATGGCCCTCAACGGCATGGCGGCCCAGGTACAGTCGCTGCTGCGTGCCCAGCAGGACATGATCCGGGCCGTCTCCCACGAGCTGCGCACCCCGGTGGCGCGCATCCGCTTCGCGGTGCAGATGGTCGAGGACATGACCGACGACCCGGCGGTGCGTCGCCAGCTGCAGGGGGTGGATACCGACATCGCCGAACTGGACGACCTGGTCGACGAGATCCTCACCTATGCGCGCCTGGGCAGCGAGGCGGCCAACGGGGCCGAGCTGAAGACCACGCCGGTGGAATGCCGGCTGATGGCGGAGCGGGTCATCGAGGCGCTGCGCCCGCTGCATGGCCAGCTGGCCATCAGCCTGGCCCCGGGGGAGGAGGTGGAGGCCGCGGTGGAACCCCGCTACCTGCAGCGGGCCCTGCAGAACCTGGTGGCCAACGCCTGCCGGCATGCCCAGTCCCGGGTGATGATCCGAATCCACGGTGAGCCGCGACTGGTGCGGATCGACGTGGAGGACGACGGCCCCGGCGTGCCGGCGGCGGCGCGCAGCGAGATCTTCAAGCCCTTCGCTCGCCTCGACGACAGCCGCGCCCGGCGCTCCGGCGGCTATGGCCTGGGGCTGTCCATCGTGCAGAAGGTCATGGCCTGGCATGGCGGCAGTGTCATGGTGGATGCCAGCCCGTCGCTGGGCGGCGCCCGCTTCACACTGCTGCTGCCGCAGCGCGATCCCCACCCGGACGCCTGAGGCCGGGTCAGGCCGGCTTGATCCCCTCCAGCACTGCAAAGGAAGTCTCCCGGGCGGTGCGCAGGAAGTCCTCCATCCAGGGGGCATCACGGGTCTCCTCGCGGATCGCCGCGAACAGCGTGCTCCACACCCCCTGCTCGCCCAGCGGCACGGCCTTCACGTAGTCCCGCTCGAGGTACTCGGTGAGCGCCCAGTTGGGCAGGGCGCAGACGCCGCGTCCGCTGGCCACCAGCTGCATCATCATGATGGTCAGCTCGGCGGTGCGCACCTCTCGGGGCGTGACCCCGGCCGGGTCGAGAAACTGGGTGAAGACATCCAGTCGCGTGTGCTCCACCGGGTAGGTGATCAGGGTCTCCTCGGCCAGATCCTCGGGAACCACGAAGGGACGACCGGCCAGGGGATGCTGGCGAGCCACGGCGAGCAGCCCCTCGTAGCGGAACAGCGGCTCATAGTGTACCCCGGGCAATGGCTGGGGGTCGGCGGTGATCACCAGATCGAGCTGTTCCCGGGCCAGGGCGGGCAGCGGCTCGAAGTGGTGGCCGCCGGGGATGTCGATCTCCACCTCCGGCCAGTGATCGCGGAAGTGATCCACGGTGGGCATCAGCCACTGGAAGCAGCTGTGGCATTCGATGGCCATGTGCAGCCGGCCCTGCTCGTTGCCGGCCAGCCGTGCCAGGTCGCGCTCGGCCATGCGCACCTGAGGCAGTATCTGCTCGGCCAGCGTCAGCAGGCGCAGGCCGGCCCGGGTGAACTCCACCGGACGAGTCTTGCGCAGGAATAGCGGGCTGCCCAGCCGCTCCTCCAGGTCCTTGATCTGGTGAGAGAGGGCGGATTGGGTCAGGTGCACCCGTTCGGCGGCTTCCACCAGGGAGCCGGCATCGCGCAGGGCGACCAGGGTGCGAAGATGGCGGAGTTCGAGCATTATCCTGAGCTTTGTTCATGTTGAAGATTAGTAAGTTTAGTTTGATTCAGGAGTGGTGGCTAGCGAGACTGTGCACCATCATTCATGAAGAAAAGGTTTCATCATGACATTGGCTCATGTACTCGGGTATCCGCGCATCGGCGCCGACCGCGAGCTGAAGAAGGCCACCGAGGCCTACTGGAAGGGCGAGAGCGAGCGTGCGGCCCTGGAAGCCGAGGGCCGCGAGCTGCGCCGTCGTCACTGGGCGGCACAGCGCGAGGCCGGCCTGGACCTCGTCACGGTGGGCGACTTCGCCTTCTATGATCAGGTACTCAATGTCTCCACGCTGCTCGGGGCGGTGCCCGAGCGCTTCGCTGCCGGCGACGAACTGGCCCGCGGCCAAGTGGACCTGGACACCGCCTTTCGCATGGCACGTGGCCGTGCGCCCAGCGGCGAGCCTGCCGCGGCCTGCGAGATGACCAAGTACTTCGATACCAACTACCACTACCTGGTCCCCGAGCTGCATCCAGGCCAGCGCTTCCGCCTGGCCGACTCGCGGCTCTTCGACGAGGTCGATGAGGCCAGGGCCTGTGGCCATGCGGTCAAGGTGGTGCTGACCGGTCCCCTGACCTGGCTGTGGCTGGGCAAGGCCCGGGGCGAGTCGGCCGAGGCCTTGGACCGCCTGAGCCTGCTCGACGAGGTGCTGGAGGTCTATGGGCAGGTGCTCACGCGGCTGGCCGAGCAGGGCGTGGCCTGGGTGCAGCTCGACGAGCCGGCCCTGGTGCAGGACCTGCCCATGGCCTGGAAGCAGGCCTACGAGCGGGCCTACCATCGCCTGCAGGCGGCGCCGGTCAAGCTGTTGCTGGCCACCTATTTCGGTGGCCTGGGCGATAACCTGTCGCTGGCCGTGGGCCTGCCCGTGGACGGCCTGCACCTGGACGCGGTGCGTGCGCCCGAGCAGGTCGAAGCCGTGGTCGACCGGCTGCTGCCCCACAAGGTGCTGTCGTTGGGCGTGATCGACGGGCGCAATGTCTGGCGGGCCGACCTGGCCGCGCTGCGCGGCCACCTGGCGCCGCTGGCGGCCCGCCTGGGCGAGCGGCTGTGGCTGGCGCCGAGCTGCTCGCTGCTGCATGTCCCGGTGGACCTGGCCGCCGAGACGGAGCTGGACGCCGAGCTCAAGGGCTGGCTGGCCTTTGCCCGCCAGAAGCTCGACGAGACGGTGCTGCTGGCCCGGGCCCTGGACGCCCGCCTGACCGCCGAGGACGAGGCCCGGCTGGCCGAGGCCGGCGTGGCGCTGGCCGCCCGGCGCGCCTCGCCGCGCATCCATCGCCCGGCCGTGGCCGGGCGGCTGGCCGCGGTGGGCGCCGCCGACAGCGAGCGGGCGAGCCCCTATGCCGAACGCGCTCGTGTCCAGCACCGGCGCCTCGACCTGCCGCTGTTTCCCACCACCACCATCGGTTCCTTCCCGCAGACCGCGGAGATCCGCCAGGCGCGTCGCGCCCACAAGGCCGGCGAGTTGTCGCCGGCCGACTACGAGGCGCGCATGGAGGCCGAGATCGCCGAGGCGGTGGCCCGCCAGGAAGCCCTGGGGCTCGACATGCTGGTGCACGGCGAGGCCGAGCGCAACGACATGGTCGAGTACTTCGGCGAACAACTCGACGGCTTCGCCTTCACCCGCTTCGGCTGGGTGCAGAGCTATGGCTCGCGCTGCGTCAAGCCGCCGATCCTGTTCGGCGACGTGGCCCGTCCGGCGCCGATGACGGTGCGCTGGAGCCGCTACGCGCAGTCGCTCACCGAGAGGCCGATGAAGGGCATGCTCACCGGGCCGGTGACCATCCTGCAGTGGTCCTTCGTGCGTGACGACCAGCCCCGGGCCACCACCTGCCGGCAGATCGCCCTGGCACTGCGCGACGAGGTGGCCGACCTGGAGGCGGCGGGGATCAGCGCCATCCAGATCGACGAGCCGGCGCTGCGCGAGGGGCTGCCGCTGCGCAGCGCCGAGTGGCAGGGCTACCTGGAGTGGGCGGTGGACTGCTTCCGGCTCAGCGCCGCGGTGGCCGACGACGCCACCCAGATCCACACCCATATGTGCTATTCGGAGTTCAACGACATCATCGCCGCCATCGCCGCCCTGGACGCGGATGTCATCACCATCGAGACGTCCCGCTCCGACATGGAGCTGCTCGATGCCTTCCGTGACTTCGACTACCCCAACGAGATCGGGCCCGGCGTCTACGATATCCATTCGCCCAACATTCCCGAGGTCGACTGGATGGTGGCGCTGATGGACAAGGCCGCCGAGCGCATCGCCGTGGAACGGCTCTGGGTCAACCCGGACTGTGGCCTCAAGACCCGCGGCTGGGCGGAGGTGGAGCCGGCGCTGGCCAACATGGTCGAGGCCGCCCGGGTCCTGCGACGTCACCACGGCTGAACGTCGGCATCACGATGACGGCAGCCGCCGGGCGGAGCGAAACCGTCCGGCGGCTGTTATTCTGTGGCGGGCGCAACCGGCCCCCGTCGGGGATCGCCGACAGGGGCCGGTTGCGCCGAGGAACCTCATCGTACAAGGAGTCATCGCCATGCCGCGTGTCCCGTCTCTGCTGATTGCCCTGCCGATGCTGATGGCGCTGGGGCTGTCCGGCTGTGTCACCTACGTGAACGCGCCGGCGCCCGAGTCCGCTCCCGAGCCGCCGGAGGTGGCGACCGACGATCGCGCCGAGGACGAGGTCGGTCCCAAGGCACCGCTGCTGCCCTCGTTGCTGTTCCCCGGCGAGGCGGACCGGCTGGTCGGCTGGCGCTGCACCCCGGCCCAGGGCCTGATCACCGCCGTGGGTGAGGAGGAGATGCGCCTGTGGTCCACCCACGGGGCGGTGCGCCTCGATCCGGCGGTGGTGGCCAGCGGCCAGCGCTATCAGCAGGGCGATCTTGGCGTCTGGCTGAAGGGCGACGAGGCGGTGGTGGAGAGCTCCCGGGGACGACTCGACTGCCAGCAGGACATCGCCATGGACACCCTCACCCGGGACGGGCATCCCGGGGTGATGTTCCACGGCCGGGGCAACGAGCCGGGCTGGCACGTCCAGCTGGCCAACGACGTGCCCGAGATCGACATGTCCCTGGACTACGGCAATCGCCAGGTGAGCCTGCCGTATCGGGTGACCACTCTGGACAACGGCGCCGGACGGGTGATCCTGGCCAGTGGCCAGGCGGCGCGGCCGTTCACCCTGCGCATCGAGGCCAAGGCCTGCTTCGACGACATGAGCGGCCAGCCCTGGCCGGCGCGGGTGACACTGACCCTGAACGACGAGGTCTATCGCGGCTGTGGCCAGGGGATCGCACCTTGATTCGTTTTAATCGAAAGAAATGCGCAGAATTTTGCGCTTATCAACGATAAAAGCGAACATATAATGACGATCATTCCTTCGCTAACCCGGTAAGGAGATCGCCATGACCCGCGCCCTCGTTCTGACCTCTTCCATTCTCGCCGGCAACTCCCTGAGCCTGGCCGAGCACTTCCAGGCCCAGGCCGCCGGTGTGGACGGCCTCGAGGTGACCACTCGCGATCTGGTGGCCGACGACCTGCCGCACCTGACCCAGCCGGAACTCGCCAGCTGGCAGGTGCCGGCCGAGGAGCGCTCGGCCGGTCAGCGCGAGCTGGCGGCCCGCTCCGATGGCTTGATCGAGGAGCTGCTGGGCCACGACGTCCTGGTGCTGGCGGTGCCGCTCTACAACCTGGGCATCCCCTCCCAGATGAAGGCCTGGTTCGACCGCGTGATGCGTGCCGGCAAGACCTTCCGTTACACCGAGAATGGCCCGCAGGGGCTGGTCGAGGGCAAGCGGGCGGTGATCCTGGCGGCTCGTGGCGGCCAGTACGCCGGCAGCGAGCTCGACAGCCAGACCCCGCACCTCAAGAGCATGCTCGGCCTGATGGGCATCCGCGAGGTCGACGTGGTGTTCGCCGAGGGACTCGCCATGGGCGAGTCCCGGCGGGACGCCGCTCTCGCGGAAGCGCGCCAGGCCATCGACGACCTGATCGAACGCCTGGCCTGACTCGCCGGCTGCGGCAGCGCCGAGGGGGTGGCCATCGTGCCACCCCCTCGGCGTATGGGGCGCCTGATCCTCAGCACTGGCCCGGGGCGCTGACGAGCCAGTGCCCGGGCACGAAGTGGCTGGTGCAGAGCATCGGCTCCGGGGACAGGATACGCGCGGCCAGGCGGGACAGGGCGGCCCGGCTGTCGCCCGGCGGCGTCGGCAGCTGGACGGTGCGCGCGAGGGGCAGCCAGGCGTGGTCCTGGCGATGGGCGAGGCCGTAGCGGAAGGGATGAAAGCCCGGGAAGCCCAGCCGCAGGTCGGTGGCCACCAGGGTTTCCCGGCCGTCATGCCTCTCGACCTCGTAGCGCAGGAAGGGGCCGGCGAACCAGTCGAGGCGCCGTCCGGACGGGGCGTCCAGGGCCACCCGCTCCAGGTCGGCACCCCGGGCATAGGTCTCCAGCACGGGGCGACGGTCGCCGTCGAACACCCCGATCAGGGCCTCGTGGTAGTGATCGCCCTCCACCACGGTGGCCCGCCACAGCAGGGTGTTGAAGGGCGTGGGCTGCACCAGCCGAGGTGCCTCCTCTAGCCCCCGCTCGGCCAATGCCGGGGCGAGGCGCGATTCGACCAGGGTCTTGGCACCCAGGGCGAAGACCAGGTAGGCGCAGGACAGGGCCAGGCCCCAGGCCGGCCCGCGGCGGCGGCCGGTGGCCAGGGCCACGGCGATGCCCACCAGCAGCGGCAGCGAGTAGAGCGGGTCGATGATGAACACCAGCGGCCGGGCGACGGGGGGCGCCTCCAGCGGCCACCATAGCTGGGTGCCATAGGTGGTCAGGGCGTCCAGCAGCGGATGGGTCATCAGGCAGAGGCCGAAGAAGGCTCCCCATCGGCCCGGGCCGATGTCCCGGGCCGGGGCGAAGCGCGCCGCGAGCAGCGTCAGTGCCGCGGCGAGCCCGGCCAGCACGAGCAGCGAATGACTGAAGCCGCGGTGTCGGGTGACGTTGGCCACGGCGTCGCCGTAGTCGATCACCACGTCAAGATCGGGCAGGGTGCCCAAAGCCGCACCGAGCAGCACGGCCTTGCGCCCCAGGCGGCCACCGAGCACGGTGCCGCCGATCGCCGCCCCCAGGGCGGCCTGTGTCATCGAGTCCATGGTGTCCTCGCCGTCGTCTGCCGGTTAGCTCAGCGGCCGCTCGGCCGGGTTCCCCTCCGGACTCGCCCAGGCGGGCCCGGCGGCGAGGATGCGGGCCTGCACGGGGCAGTCGTTGCGATGGGCGCCGGGCAGGTAGCCGGTGCTCATCAGGAACTCGCCGACGATTTCGGGGCCGGTGAAGCGAAAGGTGCGCCGGAACAGCTTGACCCAGTCGGCGTGGGCACGGGGGTGGTGGCGGTCGAGCCAGGCCCGGAAGCTGCCGTACTCGGCCTGCAGCGCCCGGACCACCCTGGCGTTGTGGATGGCGGCGTCGACCTTGAGCCGGTTGCGGATGATGCCGGCATCGCCGAGCAGTCGGGCCCGGTCGTCGTCATCGAAGGCTGCCACGCGCGCGACGGCGAAACCGGCGAAGGCCGCGTGGAAGGCCTCGCGCTTCTTCAGCACCGTCAGCCATGACAGCCCCGCCTGGTTGATTTCCAGGATCAGCCGCTCGAAGAGGGTGTCGTCGTCGGCCACCGGGAAACCGTATTCCTGGTCATGGTAGGGGCCATGAAACGGATGGTCGGGGGCCAGGTCACAGTAGTGGCTCATCGGCTGTCGCTCGTCGTCGCGGGATTGGCAGGTCGGTGGAGACTTGTCAGGATGCCCCGGTTCGTCCCCCCTGTGAACAAGGAGAACGTCATGCAATACCTGCACACCATGGTCCGGGTCAGCGACCTGGATGCCGCGCTGCACTTCTACTGCGACCTGCTGGGGCTCAAGGAGATCAGTCGCAAGGACAGCGAGAAGGGGCGCTTCACCCTGGTCTTCCTCGCCGCGCCCGCCGACGAGGCGCGTGCCCGGGAAGACCGCGCGCCGATGGTCGAGCTGACCTGGAACTGGGATCCCGAGACCTACAGCGGCGGGCGCAACTTCGGCCATCTGGCCTACCGCGTGGACGATATCTACGCGCTCTGCGAGCACCTCCAGGCGAACGGGGTGGCCATCAATCGCCCGCCCCGGGATGGCCATATGGCCTTCGTGAAGAGTCCCGACGGCATTTCCATCGAGCTGCTCCAGGCCGGCGAGCCGCAGCCGCCGAGGGAGCCCTGGGCTTCCATGGAGAATACCGGCACCTGGTAAAGTGTCGCGCGACAACGGACTGCGTTCGGCAATACGGCGTTGAAAGCGGGCTCGAGGAACGCATTTATGGCTTGTACACTCGCACGCGAGCCCGGTCCGCCCTCTCGCCAGCTTTCGCCTGGTCTTGCCTTCGCTCGCCGGCGTTGTCGCACGACACCTGGGGGAGGGACTGACCAGCGCCGCCGACGGTTCCCCGTCGGCGGCGTCAGCCATGGGCGGGATCAGTTGGGGCGCACGGCCATGCGGCCGCTGCCCAGGAAGACCAGCGCCAGGGCCGAGAGGAAGAACATGCCCTGCAGTTCCAGCTGCCAGCCGCCGTTGTCGTTGAGCATGAAGACCTCGCCGGTATGCACCAGCAGGAAGGCCACCAGCATGTTACCGGCCATCAGCAGCCCGGCGATGCGGGTCTGCCAGCCGACGATGGCCATGACCGGCGCGAGCACCTCGCCGACCAGCACCCCGTAGGCCAGAAAGGAGGGCAGGCCGTACCCCTGGAGCAGCCCGCCGATCCAGTCGAGGCTGCCCGGGTTGAGCAGCTTGGCCACGCCGTGGAAGAGCATCAGGCCGCCCACGGCGAGGCGCAGGATCAGCTTGCCGAGGGCATCGTTGTGAAGGGCTTTGAGCATGAGAGGCGTCCTTGTCGATGTCGGTAGCTCCAGCATTGTCCGAAAGGCCGGCTTGGGGCAAGCTTGGGGCGCGATGACCTCCCCCATCCCCGCTCAAGGAAGATCCCATGCGCCCGTCGTTCCGCCTTCTCCTGTCGTTGACCCTGCTCGCCCTGCTGCTGGTCGGCTGTGCCGGCGGGCCGGCCCCGGTGACCGGCCCCGCCGACAGCCTCTCCGGCCCGGTGGTGGGGCCGCGCTGGAACCTGCTGCTGGTAGGCACCAGCGACCGTCTCGACTTGCCGGCCACGCCCTGGTTCGAGGTCGCGTCGGACGGCCGAGTCAGCGGCCATGACGGCTGCAACCGCTTTACCGGCAATGTCGAGCTGGGCCCTAACAACCGCATCGAGTTCGGCCAGCTGGCCACGACCCGCATGGCCTGCCCCCATATGGCCGAAGCCGGTCAGGTGACCGCCATGCTCGATACCGCCTACCGCTACCTGATCGACCACGACCGGCTGGTGTTCTTCGGCCCGGACCAGCGGGTGCTGGGCGGCTTCCGTCGCGCCAATTGACCCTGGACAGGTCCTGACATGCGAACGGCCCGCCTACCAGGCGGGCCGTTCGCGTTACATGGGATGTGTAGGAAACGGCTGGTTTACAGGGCGGCGATCTTGTCGCGTTGCTCCACCAGCACCTTGCGGGTGGCGGCGAAGTCGGCCAGCTTGTCGCGCTCCTTCTGCACCACCGCCTCGGGGGCCTTGGCCACGAAGCTCTCGTTGCCGAGCTTCTTCTCGATGCCGCCGATCAGCTTGTCCTGCTTGTCGATCTCCTTGGCCAGGCGCGCGAGTTCGGCGTCCTTGTCGATCAGCCCGGCCATGGGCACCAGCACCTCCATGTCGCCCACCAGCTGGGTGGCGGCGAGCGGTGCCTGGTCGGGATCCGCGAGCCAGTCGATGCGCTCGAGCTTGGCCAGCTTGGACAGGAACAGGCGGTTGGCCGCGAGGCGCGCGCGGTCGGCCTCGCTGCCCTTGGTCAGCAGGACCTCCAGGGGCTTGCCCGGGGCGATGTTCATCTCGGCGCGGATGTTGCGCACCGCCACGATCACGCCCTTGAGCCACTCGATGTCGCGGGTGGCGTCCTCGTCCACCCGGCCCTCGTCGGCCACCGGCCAGGGCTGGACCATGATGGAGTCGCCCCCGGTCTGCGAGAGGGGGCCGGCCAGGGGGGCCACGCGCTGCCAGATCTCCTCGGTGATGTAGGGCATCATCGGGTGGGCCAGGCGCAGCACCGCCTCGAGCACCCGCACCAGGGTGCGGCGGGTGCCGCGCTTGGCCGCCTCGGAGGCCGCGTCGTCCCACAGCACCGGTTTGGAGAGCTCCAGGTACCAGTCGCAGTATTCGTTCCACACGAAGTCGTAGAGCGCCTGGGAGGCATGGTCGAAGCGGTATTCCTCCAGGGCACGGGTGATCTGGGCCGCGGTCTGCTGCAGCTGGGAGACGATCCAGCGGTCGGCCAGCGACAGCTCCACCTCGCCGCCCTCGGCGCCGCAGTCCTGCCCCTCGGCATTCATCAGCACGTAGCGGGAGGCGTTCCACAGCTTGTTGCAGAAGTTGCGGTAGCCGTCCAGGCGGCCCATGTCGAACTTGATGTCGCGGCCGGTGGTGGCCTGGGACAGGAAGGTGTAGCGCAGGGCGTCGGTGCCGTGGGGCTCGATGCCCTCGGGGAACTCGCCGCGGGTGGCCTTGGCAATGGCCTTGGCCTTCTGCGGCTGCATCATGTTGCCGGTGCGCTTCTCGACCAGGCTGTCCAGGTCGATGCCGTCGATCAGGTCGATGGGGTCGAGCACGTTGCCCTTGGACTTGGACATCTTGTGGCCCTGGCCGTCACGCACCAGGCCGTGCACGTAGACCTGCTTGAAGGGCACCTCGCCGGTGAACTTCAGGGTCAGCATGATCATCCGCGCGACCCAGAAGAAGATGATGTCGAAGCCGGTGACCAGCACGCTGGAGGGGTGGAAGGTCTTCAGCGCCTCGGTCTGCTCGGGCCAGCCCAGGGTGCCGAAGGTCCACAGCCCGGAGCTGAACCAGGTGTCCAGCACGTCCTCGTCCTGGGTCAGGACGATGTCATCGCTCAGGCCGTGCTTGGCGCGGGCCTCCTCGGCAGTGCGGGCGACATAGACGTTGCCGCTCGCGTCGTACCAGGCGGGGATGCGATGGCCCCACCACAGCTGGCGCGAGATGCACCAGTCCTGCAGTTCGCGCATCCAGGCGAAGTACATGTTCTCGTAGTTCCTGGGCACAAACTCGATGTCGCCGTTCTCCACCGCGGCGATGGCCGGCTTGGCCAGCTCCTCGACGGCGACGAACCACTGGTCGGTAAGCAGCGGCTCGATGACATCGCCGGAGCGGTCGCCGTAGGGCAGGGTGTTGCTGACCGTCTCCACCTGCTCGAGCAGGCCCGCGGCCTCCATGTCGGCGACGATGCGCTCGCGGGCCTCGAAGCGGCCGAGGCCCGCGTAGGCGGCCGGCAGGCTCGGGTCGACGTCGTCCAGCGGGCGGCCCTGGAGATCGAACGCCTCGGCCGCCTCGAGGATGGCGGCGTCCCGGGAGAAGACGTTGATCAGCGGCAGGCCCTGGCGCTTGCCGACCTCGTAGTCGTTGAAGTCGTGGGCCGGGGTGATCTTCACGCAGCCGGAGCCCTTGTCCATGTCGGCGTGCTCGTCGGCGACGATGGGGATCCGGCGCCCGACCAGCGGCAGCGTAACGAACTTGCCCACCAGGGAGGCGTAGCGCGGGTCCTCGGGGTTGACCGCCACGGCGCTGTCGCCGAGCAGGGTCTCGGGGCGGGTGGTGGCCACGACCAGGTGGTCGCGGCCGGCCTCGGTGGTCGCGCCGTCGGCCAGCGGGTAGCGGAAGTGCCAGAACTGGCCCTGCTGGTCGCGGTTTTCCACCTCCAGGTCGGAGATGGCGGTGTGCAGGGTCGGGTCCCAGTTGACCAGGCGCTTGCCGCGATAGATCAGGTCCTCTTCATAGAGGCGCACGAAGACTTCCTGCACCGCCTGGTAGAAGCCGTCGTCCATGGTGAAGCGCTCGCGGCTCCAGTCCACGCTGGCCCCCATGCGGCGCAGCTGGCGGGTGATATGGCCGCCGGACTCGTGCTTCCACTCCCAGACCTTGTCGATGAAGGCCTCGCGGCCCAGGTCGTGGCGGCTCTTGCCTTCCTCGGCTGCGACCTTGCGCTCCACCAGCATCTGGGTGGCGATGCCGGCATGGTCGGTGCCCACCTGCCACAGGGTGTTGCGGCCCTGCATGCGCCGCCAGCGCGTCAGGGTGTCCATGATGGTGTCCTGGAAGGCATGGCCCATGTGCAGGCTGCCGGTGACGTTGGGCGGCGGGATCATGATGGAGAACGGCTCGCCCTGGCCGGAGGGAGCGAAGCGGTTGTCGGCTTCCCAGCGCTCGTACCAGCGGGATTCGATCTGCTCGGGTTGGTAGGTCTTGTCCATGGGGCTTCCGGGTATTCAGGAGGTGGCGACGACACGGCCGGCGAGCCGGGTGGGCTCGTCGGTGCGGGGCGCGAAAAATGGGCCCGATTATAGCCTGCCGGGCAGGCCGGCGTCATGGGCGAGACGGCTCAGCCCTCGCCGCGCAGGTGGTGCGGGGTGACCGGGTAACCGCGTTTCTTGTAGGTCTGCCAGCACTCGCGCTTGGCGGTAAGCACGTCCTGGTGCTGGTTGATGATCTCGGCGACGCGCTCGAAGCGGGAGAACCACTCGGGAATCGCCGGATGCAGGTTGAGCATCGCCTGGACGCCGGCGTCGCCGGGCGGGGGTTCCTCCCAGCCGATGGTCACCGGCACCGACTCGGCCTGGTCGCTGCCCAGCAGGGCGTGGGGCAGGTAGGCATCGGGGCGGAAGGTCCACAGCCGCTCGTCGAGATCCCGGGCCATGGCCTCGTCCTCGGCGTGGAGGTGCAGCCGGTAGCCCTTGCCCACGATGGTCTCGGCCAGCCGGCAGGCGAAGCCGAGGCGCGCCGCCAGGGTGGTGTCGGGGAGGATATAGAAGTCGATACGGGTCATGAGCCCTCGAGGCGGTCCAGTCAACGATGTGGGCCTTGCCGGCGGCAAGCCTGCGCGAGGGCGCTGTGCCCCCGTCCCTGGGCGCTACCTTTGCCCTGCGGCGCCATTGCATCCTGCATCGCTGGCAGGGCCTGGGTTGGCCATCCTTGGCCAACCCGTTCGGCGGGAAGCGCCTTCCGGGAAGGCGCTTGGTATGCCGCCTCGCCCTTGGTACAGGCCCCGCGCTGCGACTTGTCCCCGGGGCCCATCATCGCCGAGGCCTGGAAAGAAGTGCTCAGGCCAGCCGGGTCAGCCAGCCGCGGGAGTCCTCGCTGCGGCCATACTGCAGGTCGAGCAGGCGAGTGCGCAGGCGCTTGGCCATCTCGTTGTCGCCCTCGGCGGCCAGCCGGATGCGGCCCTCCTCGGTGACCAGCTCGCCCACCGGGGTGATCACCGCTGCAGTGCCGCAGGCAAAGATCTCGGTGATCTCGCCGGAGGCGGCCCCCTCGCGCCACTCGTCGATGCTGATCGGGCGCTCCTCGGGCGTCAGGCCCTCGTCGCGGGCCAGGGTCAGCACCGAGTCGCGGGTCACACCCTCGAGGATGGTGTCGGTGAGGCGGGGGGTGGCGATGCGGCCGTCGCGGAACACGAAGAAGAGGTTCATGCCGCCGAGCTCCTCGACCCACTTGTTCTCGGCGGCATCGAGGAAGGCCACCTGACTGCACTCGTGGGCCGCCGCTTCCTTCTGGGCCGCCAGGGAGGCGGCGTAGTTCCCGCCGCACTTGGCGAAGCCGGTGCCGCCGGGCGCGGCACGCTTGTAGTGGGAGGACAGCCAGATGGAGACCGGCTTCACGCCGCCCTGGAAATAGGCCGCGGCCGGCGAGGCGATGACGTAGTAGTCGACCTCGTGGGAGGGGCGCACGCCGAGGAAGGTCTCGCTGGCGATCATGAAGGGCCGCAGGTAGAGGCTCGACTCGTCGGCCTCGCGGGCGGGGGTGGGGACCCAGGCCTGGTCCTGGGCCAGCAGGGCGCGCAGCGAGTCGATGAAATCCTCGTCGGACAGCTCCGGCAGCGCCAGGCGACGCGCGCTGCGCCGGAAGCGCTCGGCGTTCTTCTCGGGGCGGAAGGTCCACACCGAGCCGTCGGCATGGCGATAGGCCTTCACGCCCTCGAAGATCTCCTGGCCGTAGTGCAGCACGGCGGCGGCGGGATCCAGGGTCAGCGGGCCGTAGGGCCGCACCTCGTGACCATGCCAGCCGGCATCCAGGGTCCAGCGCACATGAGCCATGTGGTCGGTGAAGTAGCGACCGAAGCCGGGGTTGGCGAGGATGTCATCCCGGATCGGGGCCGCCGTGGCATGGGTCGACGGCAGCACGGAAAAGCGTTCAATGGACACGGCAAGAGGTCTCCGCAACACACGAGGCGCATCGCGGCGCCTCGGGACGATACTGGAACACCGGGCCAGTGCCGGCCCGGTGCGTTTAAGTCGGCTTCTCACATGAAAAAGACACCGCCGCGAAAAGGCAACACCTGCCCGCGGCGAAATCAGTCGTCGCCGACCTCGACCTGGCTGTCGGCCTCGCGGTCCAGCAGGTACTGGGTGAGCAGGCTGACCGGCCGGCCGGTGGCGCCCTTCTGCTTGCCGGACTGCCAGGCGGTGCCGGCGATGTCCAGGTGCGCCCAGGGGAACTGGTCGGCGAAGCGCGAGAGGAAGCAGCCCGCGGTGATGGTGCCCGCCGGGCGGCCGCCGATGTTGGCCAGGTCGGCGAAGTTGGACTCCAGCTGCTCCTGGTACTCGTCCCACAGCGGCAGGTGCCAGGCGCGATCCCAGGCGGTCTCGCCGGCATCGAGCAGGTCCAGGGCCAGGTCGTCGTCGTTGGACAGCAGGCCGGTGGCGTGGTGGCCGAGCGCGATGATCGCCGCCCCGGTCAGGGTGGCGATGTCCACCACGCTGGCGGGTTCGAAGCGTTCGGCGTAGGTCAGGGCGTCGCACAGCACCAGGCGACCCTCGGCGTCGGTGTTGAGCACCTCCACCGACAGGCCCTTGAGGGTCTTGATGATGTCGCCGGGCTTGGTGGCGCGGCCGTCGGGCATGTTCTCGGCGCTGGCGACGATGGCCACCAGGTTGAGCTTCGGCTTGAGGGCGAGCACCGAGGTGACCGCTCCGAACACGCTGGCCGCCCCGCACATGTCGAACTTCATCTCGTCCATGGCCTCGCCGGGCTTGAGCGAGATGCCGCCGGTGTCGAAGGTGATGCCCTTGCCGACCAGCACGTGGGGTGCCTCTTCGGGATCCTCGGCGCCCTGGTACTTCATGACGATCAGCCGCGAGGGCTCCTCGCTGCCGCGGCCCACGGACAGCAGTGAGTGGGCACCCAGCTCCTCGAGGGCGGCCTCGTCGAGGATCTCGGCGCTCAGGGCGCCGCCGGAGCCGGCGGCCAGCTGCTCGGCGCGCTCGGCCAGGTAGCGGGGCGTGCAGACGTTGCCCGGCAGGTTGCCCAGGGTGCGGGCCGCATTGATGCCCCGGCCGATGCCGTCGCCGACCCGGCCGCCCTCGCGGGCCGCCTCGGCGTTGCCGCCCTCGCTGACCAGCAGGGTCACGCGGTCGAGCCTCGGCGCCGGGCCGGGCTCGGACTTGAACTCGGTGAAGCGATAGACGGCCCGATGGGCCGCCTCGGCCACCATGCGGGCCTTCCAGTCGCAGGCACGGTCGGGGACCGGCACGTCGGTGAAGGTCACGGCGGCATCATCCGCCGGCAGGGCCGCCAGGGCGGTGAAGGCGGCGTCCACGGCCTTGCGAAAGGCGCCTTCCTGGCACTTGTCCCGCGTGCCCAGGCCGACCAGCAGCAGGCGCTCGGCGTTCAGGCCGGGCGCGAAGGGAATCATCTGGACGTTGCCCAGCTTGGCGTCGAAGTCGTCGCGCTCGATCAGCTGGCCGATCAGCCGCTCACTGGCGTCGTCGAGCTTGGCGGCGGCGGGCAGCAGATCGCCATCCTTGAACACCGGTACCACGAGGCAGGCCGTCTCGATCTTGGCGGGATTGGCCGTCTGAACTGGGAATTCCATGGTGTCTCCACAAGACAAGCGGTGGGGGATTCTGGATAATGCCGGCACGTTGCCGAGTCGTTCCAGTGTACCCCAGGAGCCAGCCGGACTTCACACCGATCTCTCCGTGACCCAGGGGGCGGTTCCTGGCGATCGTGCCGCCGGCTCCTGGCGGGTCCCGTGCCTCGACCGAGCGACGCGCGCGATGGGCGACAAGTTCGACGGACGGCCGGGACAGGACGTCATTGCATGGAAGATGGCCGGGCCGGACGGCCCCGGGCCGGGAGACAACGTTGATCATATTCCGCTACCTGACCCGCGAGATCCTGCAGACCATGGCCGCCGTGGCCGGGGTGCTGCTGCTGGTGATCATGGGCAGTCGCTTCATCCGCTATTTCTCGACCGCGGCCGAGGGCGAGATCCCGGTCGACATTCTCGGCACCCTGATGCTCTATCACCTGCCAGGGTTCCTGGAGCTGATCCTGCCGCTGGCCTTCTTCCTGGGCATCCTGCTGGCCTACGGCCAGCTCTACCTCAACAGCGAGATCACCGTGCTGGTCGCCTGCGGCACCAGCCCCAACCGGCTGCTGCAGGTGAGCCTGGTGCCGGCCGCCCTCGTCGCCCTGCTGGTGGGGGTGTGCAGCCTGTGGCTGACTCCGGCCGGCGCCCTGCACAACGAGGTGCTGCTCGAGGAACAGCGCAGCCAGCTCGACTTCACCGCCTTGTCCCCGGGGCGCTTCCAGGATTTCGGCGGCGGGCGCACCGCCTACACCGAGGCACTGAGCGACGACCAGAGCCGCATGCGCGAGGTCTTTATCAGCGAACGCCAGCGACGCAGCGATGGCACACCCCAGACCGTGGTGACCCGCGCCGCGCAGGGCTATCAGACCGTCGACGAGGACACCGGCAGCCGCTTCCTGGTGCTGGCCGACGGCGAACGCTATAGCGTCGACCCGGGGCGTGCCGAGGCCGAGCGGCTGGCGTTCGGCACCTATGCCGTGCGCCTGTCGCGAGCGGCACAGAACCCCGAACTCGACTCGCCCGAGTACGCCACCACGGCGGCGCTGTTCGCCGATGGCGCCGCGCCCGCCCAGGCCCAGCTGCAGTGGCGACTGGGCCTGCCGCTGATGGTCTTCATCCTGACCCTGTTGGCGATGCCGCTGTCGCGGGTCAATCCCCGCCAGGGGCGTTTCGCCAAGCTGTTGCCGGCGATCTTCCTCTATGTGGCCTACCTGAGCCTGCTGCTGGCGGCACTGGACGCCATCGGCCGGGGCGGCTGGCCCGTGGCCCTTGGCATGTGGCCGATCCACGCCTCCTTCCTGATCATCGGCCTGGGGATGACGCTGCAGGCTCAACGCAAGGGGATGAGTGGATGATCGCCGACCGTCTCGACCGCTATATCGCGCGCAATGTCCTGGGGGCCATCGTGGTGGTTCAGGTGGTGCTGCTGGGCCTGGACCTGGTGATCACCTACATCAACGACCTGGGCGACGTGGAGGGCGACTACGGGGCCCTCCAGGTGCTCTTCTACCTGGTCTTCCGGCTGCCCTGGCGTTTCTACCAGTACGCCCCGGTGGGCGTGCTGATCGGTGCCCTGATCGGGCTGGGCAGCATGGCCTCGAGCAACGAGCTCACCGTGATGCGGGGCGCCGGGCGCTCGCTCACGCGGATCCTCTGGGGGGTGATGAAGCCGATCATCCTGGTGATTGCCGTGGTGCTGTTCGTCGCCGAGTTCGTCAGCCCGCGTACCGAGCAGTTCGCCAGCGCCTGGCGGCTGGAAAAGATGCAGGGCGAGGGCGCCGTGCTTACCGAGCGGGGCGGCTGGCAGCGCGAGGGCGACAGTTTCTACCGCTTCGGCGCCATTCGTGCGGACCAGGTGGTGCTCGACCTGACCCGCTACCGCTTCGAGGGACATGAGCTGCGCGAGGCGCTGAATGCCCGACGGGCGGTATGGCGCGATGGCGGCTGGGTGCTCGAGGATGTGGCCGTGACCCGTTTCGAGGAGGGGCGCACCGACGCGATCCACCAGGCCTCCCGGCCCTGGAAGACCCAGCTGACCCCGGCCGCGCTCGATCGCCTGCTGCGCGACGTGGAGACCCAGGCGCCCAGCGAACTGTGGGCCTATGCCCGCTACCTGCATGCCCAGGGGCAGCAGGCCACCCAGCCGCTGCTGTACTTCTGGCAGAAGATGCTGATGCCGCTGACCATGGCCTCGCTGGTGCTGGTCGCCGCCTCCTTCGTGTTCGGCCCGCTGCGCAGCGTGGCCGCCGGGACCCGAGTGTTCTACGGCGTGATCACGGGCCTGGTGTTCAAGTACTTGCAGGACCTGCTGGGGCCCGCCTCCACGGTGTTCGGCTTCTCTCCCGCCTGGGCCGTGCTGGTGCCCACCCTGATCTGTGCCGGGCTGGGGCTCTACCTGCTCCGCCGCACCGGCTGACCCGGAGACCCGTCATGCAGCGACGTTTCGATCACCTCGACGATGTCTGGCCCGCCGGGCTGGGGCGCCGCCTCGGCGCCATGCTCTACGACGGCCTGCTGGTGCTGGCCATCTGGATCGTCATCACCGCCGGCCATGTGGCGGTGACCCGACTGGTGTTCGGTCTACCGCCGGAGCAGGTGGGGCTGGGCGCCGCCCAGGTGGTGTCGCTGCGCCTGCTGATGGCGCTCTCGGCCTATGCCTTCTTCGCCTACTTCTGGACCCGGGGCGGCATGACCCTGGGCATGCAGGCCTGGCGCCTGCGGGTCCAGACCACCGATGGCTGCTCCATCACGTTGCTGCAGAGCCTGCAGCGCTTCCTCGTCGGGGCCCTGTCCTTCCTGCCCCTGGGACTCGGGCACCTGTGGGTGCTGTTCGATGCCGAGAAACGCAGCTGGGCGGATCTCGTCTCGGGTACCCGGGTGGTGGTGCTGCCCAAGGGCAAGAAGTGACAGCCGTTTTGCCGAATGGGATGAGAATTTTTCTCAGACTATGGTTGCGATAGTCCATGCGAATCATTTACATTCATTCTCGTGATCAGCGCGAGGTGTTCTCATGTATGTGTGTCTCTGCAAGGGTGTAACCGACAAGGCAATCCGCCGGACCGTGGAGGACGGTGCGCGCACCTGGCGCGAGGTGCAGCGCGAGACGGGTTGCGGCACCCAGTGCGGCAAGTGCGGTTGCATGGGCAAGGGCATCACCCGCGAGGCCATCCGTGAGGAGCTGGCTATGGCCAGCGAGGGACTTGCCTACGCCGTGTGATGGCAATCGCTATTGTTTCGGTTGTCGTTATCAACGCATTGATTTCATTGCATTTTTCATGGCATCACCTAGACTGCTTCGAGGACATGGCGGTGCGACCCTGCGCGTGCCAAGCTGAAGAGCGACCCTGACGAGTACAATGAGGTGAAGTCATGAAAGGCGACAAGAAGGTCATCGAGTACCTTAATACCGCTCTTGGCAACGAACTGGTAGCCATCAACCAGTATTACCTGCATGCCAAGATGTTTCAGGACTGGGGCCTGGCGGCGCTTGGCAAGTTCGAGTACGACGAGTCCATCGACGAGATGAAGCACGCCGACAAGCTGATCGAGCGTATTCTCTTCCTCGAGGGCGTGCCCAACCTGCAGGATTACGGCAAGCTGCTGATCGGCGAGGACACCCGGGAGATGCTCGAGTGCGACCTCAAGCTGGAACAGAAAGGGCGCGACGACTATATCGAGGCGATCGCCTACTGCGAATCGGTGCAGGACTATGTCACCCGCGACCTGTTCAAGTGCATCCTCGACGACGAGGAAGAACACATCGACAAGCTCGAGACCGAACTCGGCCTGATCGACAAGGTCGGCCTCGAGAACTACCTGCAGAAGCAGATGCACGCGGCGGAGTGATCCCGCCGGACGGCATCGGTTTCCTCACGAAGGCGCCCCGCGGGGCGCCTTCGTCGTGTCGGCCTCATGAAAAGGCCTTCTCCAGGGCGAAGCGCGGCAGTGGTTCGCCCTGTACCTCGACGGTCTCCATGAACATCGACAGCGGTCGCACCCAGAGGCCGTAGTCGCCGTAAAGGGCGCGGTAGGCCACCAGCGGTTCCTCGGTCTCGCTGTGGTGGGCCACGCCGATCACCTCGTAGAGCGGTCCCTTGTAGTGGCGGTAGATGCCGGGGACGGGATGTTGCGGTTCCATCTGCGGGCTCCTCGGGTCAGGGGGCGGCGTCCCGGGCCAGGCGGGCCAGGGTGCGGGAAGCAGCGACGAAGCCGAAGCTGCCGGTGACGAAGGTGGCGGCACCGAAGCCCGAGGCGCAATCGAGGCGGGTGGCCTCGCCGGCTCCCGGCTTCTGCAGGCAGACCTCACCGTCGGCGCCGGGGTAGACCAACTGCTCGTCGGAATAGACGCACTCCACCGAGAAGCGGCGCTTGGGGTTGCGGGAGAACCCGTGGTCCCGGCGCAGGCGGGCGCGGACCTTGGCCAGCAGCGGGTCGTGCTCGGTGCGCGTCAGGTCGGCCACGCGAATGCGAGTGGGGTCGGTCTGGCCCCCGGCGGCGCCGGTGACGGTGATCGGCAGCTTGCGGCGCTTGCACCAGGCGATCAGCGCCGCCTTGGCCACCACGCTGTCGATGGCGTCGACCAGGTGGTCGGCATCCTCGGGCAGGCGGTCGGCAAGATTGGTCGGGGTCACGAAGGCGCTGTCCGCCACCACCTCGATGCCCGGCTGGATGGCGCGGCAGCGCTCGGCCAGCACCTCCACCTTGGGGCGGCCGATGGTGCCGTCCAGGGCATGCAGCTGACGGTTGACGTTGGAGACGCAGACATCGTCCAGGTCGATCAGGGTGAGCCGGCCGATCCCGGAGCGCGCCAGGGCCTCCACGGCCCAGCTGCCCACGCCGCCCACGCCCACCACCACCACGTGGGCGCGGCGGAAGCGCGCCAGGGCACGGGTGCCATACAGGCGGCGGATGCCACCGAAGCGCAGCTCGTGGTCATCGGTCGCGTGGGGGGACGGAGGGAGCAGGGTGTCGGTCATGGGCATCGATGGCATGTCAGGCGAGGGCGGGTGTGGCGTCCGGCCGGTGGTTCGCGGGCAGGTGGCCCGACCAGCCGAAGCGCTGGAAGAGGGCGGTCATCGGGGCGTCCAGGGCGCAGCCCAGCGCCAGGCGACGGCCGTCCACGGGGTGCTCGAAGGTCAGGCCCACGGCGGCGAGCAGCAGCCGGGCGCAGTCCAGGTGCTCGGCGAAGAAGCGGTTGTGGTTGCCCTTGCCATGCTTGGCATCGCCGATGATCGGGTAGCCGCGCCGGGACAGGTGACGACGGATCTGGTGGCGCCGACCGGTCAGGGGACGGGCCTCCATCAGCGAGTAGCGGGCTCGGGGATAGCGGTCGACCTGCACCGGCAGCTCGACGCTGTCCAGCCGCCGCACCTCCGTGATCGCCGGCATGGCCGGCATCTCGGCCTTGGGCCGCCGGCCATCCTCCTCGCGCAGGGCATAGTCGAGGCGGGCGGCGCCGGGGCCCACGCCGCGCACCACCGCCAGGTAGCGCTTCTCCACCCGGCGTTGCTCGAAGGCCTCGGCCAGGCGTGTGGCCATCTCCGCCGAGAGGGCGAAGACCATCAGCCCCGAGGTGGGGCGGTCGAGACGGTGCACGGGATAGACGCGCCGGCCGAGCTGATCGCGCAGGGTCTGCAGCAGGAACTGGCGCTCCCCCCGGGCCAGGGCGGTGCGATGCACCAGCAGCCCGGCCGGCTTGTGCACGGCGACCAGGTGCTCGTCGTGATAGAGGATGGGTAGCGGTTCCGTCATGGCGTGCTCGATCGGCGGGTGGCAACGAGGGCGCCATTGTCGCCGTCCCGGGCCCGGATGTCATCACGGTTGACGGTGCGGGCCCCACCTTGGTCGGCTCGCGCCAGTGGGGAAAATACGCGAAGCTGGACGGCTGTTGCCTGGAGGACCTCATGAGACATTCGCCCGCCTATCGCCTCGCCGCCACCATCCTGCATGGCTTCGACGAGTACCGCTCGCGGTTCAAGGAGATCACCGCCGATGCCAGCCGCCGCTTCCGGGACGCCGCCTGGCGCGAGGCCCAGCAGGCTTCGGCGGAGCGGATCGACCTCTACGACGAGAAGGTCCAGGTCACCCTGGCGCGGCTCAAGCGGACCTTCGCGGATGACCTGCTGGTCGACTTCGAGTCCTGGCGGGAGGCGCGTCGCCACTATGCCGACCTGATCAGCCAGCGGCTCGACTACGAGCTGGCCGAGACCTTCTTCAACTCGATGTTCTGTTCGCTGTTCCATCATCGGCACATTCGCAATGACTGGATGTTCGTCTACAGCTCCCGAGCCTTTGCTGCCCACCACTCGGGGCTCCAGCTGTGCCGGCGCCAGGCGGTGGGCAACGACTGGGAGCAGGCCCTGCGCTGGGCCCTGGCCGAAGCGCCCTTCGAGACGCCCTTCGAGGACCTGGAACGCGATGCGGCACTGGGCGGCGACTTCCTGCGCCGCCAGCTGCCCGCGGCGATCCTCGATGCTCCCGAGGCCGAGATGGAGCTGATCAAGAGCGTCTTCTTCCGCAACAAGGGCGCCTACCTGGTCGGCCGCATTCGCGGCGGCGGCGAGCAGGTGCCGCTGGTGCTGCCGGTGCTCCACGAGGCCGACCAGGGACTCCACCTGGATACCGTGATCATCGAGCCCGACGAGGTCTCGATCATCTTTTCCTTCACCCGGGCCTATTTCCAGGTCAAGGTCGTGGTGCCCAGCGAGTTCGTTCACTACCTCCAGGAAGTGATGCCCGACAAGCCTCAGGGCGAGCTGTATTCCGCCATCGGCTTCTACAAGCAAGGCAAGACCGAGTTCTTCCGCGCCCTCAATACCCAGGTGGCCAAGCGCGAGGACCGGTTCGTGATCGCCCCCGGGGTGCGTGGCATGGTCATGGCGGTGTTCGTGCTGCCGTCCTTCCGCACGGTGTTCAAGATCATCAAGGACCGCTTCGATCCCACCAAGGAGATGAGCCACGAGAACGTCCGCGAGAAATACCGCCTGGTCAAGCGTCACGACCGGGTGGGGCGCATGGCCGATACCCAGGAGTTCTCGAACTTCATCGCCCGGCAGGATCACTTCGACCCGGAATGCCTGGCGCACCTGCTCGAGGTGGCCCCCTCCACTGTCTACCTGCGCGGCGACAAGGTGATCATCGAGCACTGCTACACCGAGCGCATGATGACCCCGCTCAACCTCTATCTGGAGGAGTGCGACGAGGCCGAGACGCGGGCGGTGCTCAAGGACTACGGCAATGCCATCAAGCAGCTCGCCGCGGCCAATATCTTCCCCGGCGACATGCTGCTGAAGAACTTCGGGGTCACTCGCCACGGCCGGGTGATCTTCTACGACTACGACGAGATCTGCTATCTCACCGAATGCAACTTCCGGCATATTCCCGAGCCGATGTACCCGGAGCAAGAGCTGGCCGACGAGCCCTGGTACTCGGTGGGACCCAATGATATTTTCCCCGAGGAGTTCGGTCCCTTCCTGTTCGCCGACGTGCGCCTGCGCAAGCTGTTCTACACCTTGCATCCCGAGCTGTTCGATGCCGACTACTGGAAGGGGCTGCAGCAGGCCATTCGCGATGGGCGCGTCATCGACGTCTATCCGTACCGCAACAAGCAGCGCTTCGCCGCCGATGCCGACAATGGCCTGGTCTACTGACGCACTTCCCCAGCCGTAGCGAGGATGTCGATGGGCGACCACACTTCTCCCCACCTGGTGGTGCTGAGCGGCGCCGGGATCAGTGCCGAGAGTGGCATCCAGACCTTCCGCGCCGCCGATGGCCTCTGGGCCGACCATCCCATCGAGGACGTCGCCACCCCCGAGGCGTGGGACCGCGACCCCGAGCGCGTGCTGCGCTTCTATGACGCCCGCCGCGACCAGGTGCGCCGTGCCCGGCCCAACGCCGCCCACAAGGCCCTGGCACAGCTCGAGCGCCGTGGCTTCCGGGTCAGCGTGATCACCCAGAACATCGACGACCTCCACGAGCGGGCGGGCTCCCGCCGGGTGCTCCACCTGCACGGCGAGATCTTCCAGGCCCGCTCCTCGGTGGACCCGCGCATGTGCTATCCGCTGCGCCGGGGCGGGATTCGCCTGGGGGATGTCTGCGACAAGGGCAGCCAGCTGCGTCCCGACGTGGTGTGGTTCGGTGAGGCCGTGCCGCACTTCGCCGATGCCTGCGCGCTCGTCGCCGAGGCCGACCTGCTGCTGGTGGTGGGCACCTCGCTGGCCGTGATGCCGGCCGCCTCACTGCTCCATCAGGCCCCCCTGGACGCGCCCTGTGTACTGGTCGACCCCGAGGCGGGAGCCCTGGCCCCGCCGGGCGTGACGCGGATCAGCCGGCCCGCCGGCGAGGGAGTGCCCCGGCTGGTCCGTCACTGGCAGCGCGAGGGTCGGCTGTGGCTGCCGGAGACCTTGCTTGACTGACGTCCCGCTGCCCCCGACGTGCTAGAATGCCGGCCCCTCTCGGCCCGACGATGACGCATGCAGGACGATACCCAGCCCCCGCCTTTCCATGACGACGCCGCTCCCGCAGTCACGGACCCGGCCCGCGACCCGGGTTCCGGTCATCCGCGGCCGCCGCGACGGGAGTTCAAGGCCCGCGGTAGCTTCGTCAGGCGCTGCGCTGGCTGCAACCTGCCGGCCCTCAACTGCCTGTGCCCCTACCGGCTGGAGACCCAGAGCCGGGCCCGGGTGTGGCTGCTGACCCATCCCCTGGAGCACCACAAGCCCACCAACACCGGGCGGCTGATCCGTGACGTCCTCCCCGATACCGAGGTCTTCACCTGGTACCGTACGGCCCCGGATGCGCGCCTGCTGGCACTGCTCGACGATGCCCGCTATGCCCCCTTCGTGATCTTTCCCGACGACCACGAGGATTACGCCCACCGGGTGGTGGGAATGGATGCCGTGGCCGAACGCCAGGGGGAGGACCGAATCCCCGTGTTCATCATTCTCGACGGCACCTGGCGCCAGGCCCGGCGGATCTTCCGCAAGAGCCCCTACCTGGCCGAACTGCCGGTGCTGCCGCTGGCGACCGAGCGGCTGACTCGCTACCGCCTGCGCAAGCCGGCCTCCGCCGCTCACCTGTGCACTGCCGAGGTGGCGGTGGAGCTGCTCCGGCAGTCCGGCGACACCCAGGCCGCCGGCCTGCTTGACGACTACTTCGACGCCTTCAACGACAGCTATGCGGCCAGTCGCCGTCATGAGAAGCTCGAGACGCCGTCGGCCGCCATGCGACGCCTGCTGGCGCGCCGCGGAGACGCGCAGCGCTAAGGCTCCGAATGACCGATTGATAGGGGGCGTCCGTCTCGGCCGTCAGACTACGAGCGTCACCGACTGGCGCGTTGGTCCCGTGGCAAGGCAAAAAGCGGTCATTCCTTGTGCATGCCGAGAATCCAGTCGACCAGCTGCTGGGCTTCCTCCTCGCTCACTTCGGCTCTCTTCTCGCCGGGTTCCGGCATGGTGGCGGAGCCCCAGTGATCTTCGCCGCCCGACATCACCACATCGACCAGATAGCCTCTCATCTCTCCGTCCGAGTACTTCGCGGCGATGCTCTTGAAGCCCGGGGCCCGTGGCGTGTCGTCTGTCCGGCCGTGGCAGCTCAGGCACTGCTTGTCCTCTGCCAGCTGTTGCATGTCGGCATGCATGTCCGAGAAGGCCGGTAGGCTCCCCAGGAACAGGAGGCTGGATGCCATGGATACAATGTACGCTTTCATCTTCTCGCCCCTCCGATGCTAGGCATAGAGTCGTTGTTGTGGATGTCTCTGCGCTGACAGAGGACATCTTTCTTCAACGTAGACGAGCCCTGACCCCTGAGCCATCACCCGGCTGCGACTCGCTCGAGGGTCGTTGAGCGGCGTCAGGTGCCACCGCCAAGGGGAGCGAACGATGGCCTGGGGGCAGGTTCTGGGGGGGGGGGGGGGGGGCGAGCCGCCATCGGCTCGTCCCCGGAGCGTCCTGGTCCTTCGGCAAGAAGAGGCGGTGACCCGCGCTCAGTGAGTCGTGCGTCCTGCCCCTGGCACCACGGCATGATCGTCGAGAGGCCCAGCGATGCTGGGAGTCAGCCGAACAGCGTCCCGGCGATGCGGAAACCGGCGATCCAGGTACCGGCAGCGGAGCCGAGGGTGGCGGTGAGGAAGACCAGCAGGGTGCGCGAGACCCGGTTGCGCCACCAGCCCTTCAGCTCGGTAACGTCATGGCGCAGGGTGGCGAAGTCGCGCACCTTGGGCTTGCGCATGGCGAGCTCGACCCCGGCGGCGACGAAGCCGGCGCCAATGGTAGGGTTCAGCGAGGTGAGGGGGGCGGCCACCACGGTGGCGGCCACGGTCACCGGGTGCGCCAGGGCCACCAGGGTGGCCGCGCCGGAGAGCACGCCATTGATCACGAACCATTCCGCCACCAGCTGCCAGCCAAGCTCGGTATTGCGCGAGAAGCCGATGGCGAAGCCGGTCAGCACCAGCACGGTGATGGCCCAGGGCAGGGCCTTCCAGATCTTGGATCGCGGTGGGGTGACCTCCAGGGCCTCGCGCTCAGGGGTCGGGGTCGCCGGCAGTGGCTGTGCCAGGTGCTCGGCCATGCCCTTGAGGTGGCCGGCGCCGACCACCACCAGGACGTGCCGATAGCGACCGGGCGGGCATTGCTCGGCCAGGCGCAGCACCATGTAGCGATCCCGCTCGCTGATCAGCGGCGTGTAGAGGGTCTCGGATTCGGCGGCGAACTCGCTGAAGGTGGACTCCAGGACATCGCCCTCCTTGAGCCGCTCGATGTCCTCGGCGGAGACGTCCTGGCGGGACAGCACGCCGCCGAGCAGACCCGAGAACAGCGAGAAGCGCTGCCACCAGGGGACGTTGTGGTAGATGCGCTTGAGGGTTACCCCCACGTCCCGGTCGATCAGCACCAGCGGCAGCCGGCGGGCGCGGGTTTCCTCCAGGGCGGCGCGCATCTCGGCGCCGGGCTCGATGCCCGACTGCTCGGCGACCCGCTGCTGGAAGGCCCCCAGTGCCAGGCTGGCGGCCACCATGCCGGCCTTGCCCTGGCGAAAGATCTGGAACAGGTCCTGCTCGCCGAGGGCGTCGGGGTTGGCCAGGTTCTGGTGGCGCGAGTCGCACAGCTCGATGGCCACCGCATCGAACTCACCGGAGTCGATCAGCGAGCGGACCTCCGCGGCGCTTTCCGCCGAGACATGGGCGGTCCCCAGCAGGGTGTATCGGGTCTCGCCGACCTCGATGGTGCGGCAGGGGCCGCCGGGGGAGGCCTGTTCCCTGGGGGCGGTCGCGGTGTCCTGGGTGTCGGTCATGGACGCTCGGGTCTGGAGGGTGGAGGCTCGATTATCCACGAAGCCCGGCGGAGGGCAAACCCGCCGCGGGCGCTTGCATGGGGTTTGCGACTTGCGCCAGAAGGCCGGGGTGAACAGCACCAGCACGGTGACGATCTCCAGGCGACAGCATAGGCTCCTGTCACTTGCGCCAGAAGGCGGGGGTGAACAGCACCAGCACGGTGAAGATCTCCAGGCGGCCGAGCAGCATGGCCAGCACCAGGATCCACTTGGCCAGCATCGGCATATCGCCGTAATGGGCGCTGGCCTCGCCGAGGGCCGGACCCAGGTTGTTGAGGGCCGAGCCCACCGTCGACCAGGCAGTGACCTGGTCGGCACCGGTGGCCATTACGCCCACCAGCATCAAGAAGAACAGCATCACGTAGGCCGAGAAGAAGCCCCACACCGCCTGGGCGATGCCGTCCGGCACGCTGACCTTGCCGATCTTCACGGTGATTACCGCATTGGGGTGGATCAGGCGCATTACCTCGCGCATGCCCTGCTTGAGGATCAGGATGATGCGGATCACCTTCATGCCACCGCCGGTGGAGCCCGAGCAGCCACCGACGAAGGCCGTCACGAACAGCAGGAAGGGCAGGGCCCCGGGCCAGATCGAGAAGTCGGCGACGGCGAAGCCGGCGGTGGTGGCGATCGAGACCACCTCGAACAGGGCATGGCGCAGTCCCAGGGTGGTCTCGTAGATCTCGGTGAGCCACAGCGAGATCGCGGTAATGGTCACCAGCCCCGCCAGGAACAGCATCAGGAAGCGAGCCTCCGGGTCCTGAAAGTAATGTGCCACGCTGCGTTGTCGCCAGGCCAGGAAATGCAGGCTGTAGCTCATTGCCGAGATGAACAGGAAGAACACGCAGACCAGCTCGATGGCGGCGCTGTCGTAGTAACCGATGCTGGCGTCATGGGTCGAGAAGCCGCCGATGGCCACGGTGGAGAAGCTGTGGCCGAGGGCGTCGAACCAGTTCATGCCCGCGGCCATGTAGGCCAGCATGCAGGTCACGGTCAGGGTGGCATAGATGTACCACAGCGCCTTGGCGGTCTCGGTGATGCGCGGGGTCAGCTTGGAGTCCTTGAGAGGTCCCGGGATCTCGGTGCGGTACAGGGCCATGCCGCCAACGCCCAGCGTCGGCAGGATGGCCACGGCCAGTACCACGATCCCCATGCCGCCCAGCCACTGTAGCTGCTGACGATAGTAGAGGATCGCCTCGGGCAGCAGGTCGATGCCGGTGATCACCGTGGCGCCGGTGGTGGTCAGCCCCGAGAAGGACTCGAAGACGGCGTCGGTGGGCGACAGGGCCGAGGCGCCGGTGAGCATCAGCGGCAGCGCCCCGAACAGGCCCAGTACGCTCCAGAACAGGGCCGCGATCAGGAAGCCGTCGCGGGTCCGCAGCTCCTTGCGGGCATGGCGGTTGGGCAGGTACATCATGGCCCCGGTCACCACGGTGATGGTCAGCGCTACCACGAAGGCGTCCCACATGCCGTCGCCGAAGAGCAGCGAGATCAGGATCGGCGGCGCCATGGTCAGGCTGAACATCATCAACAGCAGACCCAGGATGCGCAGGATCATGCGCAGGCTCATGCGGTGGCTCTCCTCGTCGGGCGGGGTATCGTCCCTGGCGGCATGGCGATCACTCGGTACGGGGCTCCATCAGAAGAAGGTCAGGCCGACCTGGAACAGCCGTTCCACGTCGCGGATGCGGCGCTTGTCGATGACGAACAGGATCACGTGGTCCCCGGATTCGACCACCACGTCGTCATGGGCGATCAGCACTTCCTTGCCGCGCACGATGGCGCCGATGGTGGTGCCGCTGGGCAGGTCGATCTCACCAATGGCCCGGCCCACCACCTTGGAGGACTGGGTGTCGCCGTGGGCGATGGCCTCGATGGCCTCGGCGGCGCCGCGGCGCAACGAGTGGACGTTGACGATATCGCCACGCCGCACGTGGGTCAGCAGGCTGCCGATGGTGGCCTGCTGGGGCGAGATGGCGATGTCGATCTCGCCGCCCTGGACCAGGTCCACGTAGGCGGCGTTGTTGATCAGCGTCAGCACCTTCTTGGCCCCCATGCGCTTGGCCAGCATCGACGACATGATGTTGACCTCGTCGTCGTTGGTCAGCGCGCAGAAGATATCGCAGTCCTCGATGTTCTCTTCCTCCAGCAGCCGCTTGCTGGTGGCGCTGCCATGGAGCACCACGGTGCGATCCAGGCGCTCGGAGAGCTGGGTGCAGCGGTCGAGGTTGTGCTCGACGATCTTCACCTGGTGACTGTGCTCGAGGTGCTCGGCGAGGCGCTCGCCGATGTTGCCACCGCCGACGATGATGATCCGCCGGAAGTCCCGCTCGAGACGCCGCAGTTCGCTCATCACCGCGCGGATGTCACGCCGGGCGGCAATGAAGAACACTTCGTCGTCGGCCTCGATGACGGTGTCGCCGCGGGGGATGATCGGGCGGTTGCGGCGGTAGATGGCGGCCACCCGGGTGTCGACGCTGGGCATGTGCCGGCGCAGGAACCCCAGTTCCTGCCCCACCAGGGGACCGCCGTAGAAGGCCTTCACGGCCACCAGCTGCACCAGGCCGCCGGCGAATTCCAGCACCTGCAGGGCGCCAGGGTGCTCGATCAGCCGGCGAATGTGGTCGGTGACGACCTGCTCGGGACTGATCAGCACGTCGATGGGCACGGCCTCGTGGGCGAACAGCCCCTTGCGGGTCAGGTAGGCCGTGGCCCGCACCCGGGCGATCTTGGTCGGGGTGCGGAACAGCGTGTGGGCCACCTGGCAGGCAATCATGTTGACCTCATCGGAGTTGGTCACCGCGATCAGCATGTCGGCGTCCTCGCAGCCGGCCTGGCGCAGCACCATGGGGTAGGAGCCGGCACCGGTCACCGTGCGGATGTCGAGCCGGGTGTGCAGCTCGCGCAACCTCTCGGCGTCGGTGTCCACCACCGTGATGTCGTTCTCTTCGCGGGCCAGGTGTTCGGCCAGGGTCCCACCGACCTGGCCGGCGCCGAGGATGATGATCTTCATTGGGTGTCGCTGTCCGCAGGAAGCCGTTGCGGTGCAGTCTTGTGCACCGCAACATGAGTAATGGCCAGCTTAAACCAGCCGCGGATGGAAGAACAGGTCGGCCACTGGGCCGCTGTCAGTCGAGGGTGAAGCCCACCTTGAGCGTCACCTGCCAGTGCGCCACCCGGCCATGCTCGATATGACCACGGGTCTCGGTGACCTCGAACCAGCGCATGCTGTGCAGGCTCTCCGACGCCTTGCCGAGGGCGCTCTGCACCGCATCTTCGATGCCCTTCTCGGAGGTGCCGGTCAGCTCGATGTGCTTGTAGGTATGGTTCATGGTGTCGTCCTCTGGCTGCAAAAGGTGGGGCCGCTCAGGCGACCCGCTTCCTCAGTCTGGCATAGAAGAAGCCGTCATGGCTGTCGAGGCTCGGCAGCAGCTGGCGCCCGGCGCCGGCGGGACGGCCCCAGGCGAGCCCCGTGGGGGTGGTCACCTCGGCATCGGGCGTGCGGCCGAGGAAGGCCTGGATCTGGTCGGCGTTTTCCTCGGGCAGCACCGAACAGGTGGCATAGAGCAGGGTGCCGCCGGGCGACAGCAGCGGCCAGAGATTGTCGAGCAGGCGGGCCTGGAGCTCGGCCAGCCGCGGGATGTCCGAGGGCCGGCGCAGACGCTTGATGTCCGGGTGGCGGCGGATCACGCCGCTGCCGGAGCAGGGAGCGTCGAGCAGGATGGCGTCGTAGGGCGTGCCGTCCCACCAGTCTCGCTGGGTGGCGTCGCCATGAGCCAGGGAGGCGCTCAGACCGAGCCGCGACAGGGTGTCTTCGACCCGGGCCAGGCGGGCGTCGTCGCTGTCGATGGCCTGCAGCTCGATATCGAACAGCTCGAGCAGGTGAGCAGCCTTGCCGCCGGGGGCGCAGCAGGCGTCCAGCACTCGGGCACCGGGGCGCGGGGCGATCACCGGCCCCAGCAGTACCGCGGCGAGCTGGGCCGACTCGTCCTGGACGCTGACCAGGCCCTCCTGGAAGCCGGGCAGGTTGGTCACGTCCCGCGGCGCGTCCAGGGTCAGGCCATCGGGCGCATGCAGGCACAGCCGGCAGCTGATGCCCGGGGCATCGAGGCGGTCGCGGTACATCTCGCGGTCGCCATGGCGGCGGTTGACCCGCAGGGTCATGGGGCCGGGGTGGTTATTGGCATCACAGATGGCCCGCCAGTCATCCGGCCAGGCCTGGCGGAAGGCCTTGAGCCACCACCTGGGGTGGAGCAGGGCCACGGCGGGGTCCTTGTCGACCTCGGCCTGCAGCGCCGCGGACTCGCGCTGCAGGCGGCGCAGGCAGCCATTGAGCACCCGCGTGGCCCAGGCCTTGCCCAGCAGGCGGGCGGCGCCGGCGGTCTCGCCCACTGCTGCATGGGCCGGGATGCGCAGTTCAAGCAGCTGGTAGATGCCGACCAGCAGCAGGGCCTGGATATCGGCATCGCGGGCCTTGAAGGGCTTCTCCAGCAACTGCGCAGCCAGGGCCTCCAGCCGCGGCAGGGCCCGGCAGGTGCCGAAGCACAGCTCCTTGAAGAGACTGCGGTCCCGGGCCACCACCTGGTGCTCGTCGAGGTTGTTGAGCGAGCCCTTGCCGGTGATCACCGGGGCGAGCGCCCGGGCCGCAGCGGCCCGCACGGCCAGGCCGTTGTCGAGGGACTTGGAGCGTCCGGCGTTCTGGCTCATGCAGAGGTCTCCCGATCCGAGGGGCCCAGGCGAGTGCCCGGGACGAAGCGGTCTGCGCGGGCCTTTAGCAGCTCGCTAACGTCCAGGGCCTTGCCGCCCGGCAGCTGTGCCCGGGTCACCCGCAGCACCTGGTTGCCGGTGGGACCACAGGCGATGCGCAGGGCATCGGGGGCCGGCGCGAGCAGGGTGCCGGGTGCCGTGGGGTCGCCCGTGTCCGGCGCCGTTTCGGCCATCAGCAGGCGCAGGCGGTCCGCATCCAGGGTGCACCAGGCCACCGGCCAGGGGTTGAAGGCGCGGATGCGGGCGGCGAGCGCCTCGGCGGGCTGGCAGAAATCCAGCGCCGCCCCGGCCTTGGTCAGCTTGGCGGCATAGGTGACACCGGCCTGCGGTTGCGGCTCGGCGACCAGGCCATCGCCGGCCAGGGCATCCAGGGCCTCGCGCAGCGCCTGGCCGCCCAGGGCGGCCAGGGTGTCATGGAGCTCACCGCCGGAGGTCGTGGCGGTGATGGGGGTGCGCCTGACCAGCAGCATGTCGCCGGTGTCCAGGCCCTCGTCCATCTGCATGATGGTCACGCCGCTCTCGACGTCGCCGGCCTCGATGGCCCGCTGGATCGGCGCTGCGCCGCGCCAGCGCGGCAGCAGCGAGGCGTGGACGTTGATGCAGCCCAGCCGCGGCGTGTCGAGCACCGCCCGGGGCAGGATCAGGCCGTAGGCCACCACCACCATGAGGTCGGCGTCCAGCGCCGCCAGTGTCGCCTGGGCCTCCGGCGTGCGCAGCGAGGCGGGCTGGTAGACCGGCAGCCCATGCCGTTGCGCCAGTGCCTTGACGGGGCTGGGGGTCAGCTTGCGCCCCCGCCCGGCAGGACGGTCGGGCTGGGTGTAGACGGCGACGACGTGGTGGGGACTCGCCAGCAGGGACGCCAGGCTCTCGGCGGCGAAGTCGGGCGTGCCGGCGAAGATGACGCGCAGGGGTCGGGACATGGATCGAGGGCCTTACCGGGATGAATGCCCCCATGATAACGGAGCGGGGCGCAAACGACGAAGGTCGACGCCATCAACGGCGCCGGCCTTTGGGTTCAAGCTATCCCTGCCGGTGATGTCGTTCGACCTGATCCCGGCGACAGGTTCCGGTGTGCCGGACCATCGAGGAGGCGCTGTGCCCCCTTCCCTGGGCGCTACCGACGCCCTGCCACGCTCTCGCGTCCCGCTCCGCTCGCAGGTCCGGTGCTGGCCGTCCGTGGCCAGCCCGTTCGCAGCAAGGCTCCTCACCCCTGGCGTAGGACCTGTTCTTCGACCTGTCCCCGGGGCCCTCTTCGCGCCTTACGCTGCCAGGGTCGCCGAGGGCGAGATGGGGAGGGGGGTCAGGCCGGCTGGCCGAGCTTGTGGCGCTTCTGCATCTTCTTCATTACCCGGTCCCGTTTGAGCGGCGACAGGTAGTCGACGAACAGCACGCCTTCCAGATGGTCGCACTCGTGCTGGATGCAGTGGGCCAGCAGGCCTTCGGCCTCCAGCTCGTAGGGCTGGCCATCGCGGTCCAGCGCCTTGAGCTGCACCTTCAGGGCGCGCGGCACGTCGGCATAGTACTCGGGGATCGACAGGCAGCCCTCCTGCATCGGCTCACGTTCGTCGCCGATGGCGGTGTACGTCGGATTGACCAGCACCAGCGGGGTGCTTCGGTCGTCGCTGACGTCCATCACGATGACGCGCCGATGCACGTCCACCTGGGTGGCCGCCAGGCCGATGCCTTGGGCGTCGTACATGGTCTCGAGCATGTCGTCGACCAGTTGGCGCACCTCGTCGTCGACCGTCTCGACGGCGACCGCCTTGGTGCGCAGCCGTTCGTCGGGGAATTCGAGGATGGGGAGTTTGGCCATGGCGTTGGTGTCACCGTTGTGCTGTCATTCAGGATATGCGGCTATTCTAAAAGCCGGCGACGCGGCGGAAAACCACGGGCCGCGTATCGTATCGATAGCATCAGACTATACCACGGTGGCGAGGTTCCATGCGCCACCGGGGATTCACAACGCGGGGGACAATGGGGATGAGGCAGACGAGACGCAGCAAGGTCATGCGGCGCTGGCTGGGGGCGCTGGCCGCGGGGTTGCTGGTGGGCCCCGTGCAGGCCCAGGGCCTGTCCTGGGAGGATGGCCTGAGGGACAGCGCGCCGGAACGCTACACCGTGGTCAAGGGCGATACCCTGTGGGACATTTCCGGACGCTTCCTGCAGCACCCCTGGCAGTGGCCGGAGGTCTGGCAGGTCAACCCCCAGATCGAGAACCCGCACCTGATCTATCCGGGGGACATCGTCTATCTCTACGACTGTGGCGGCCGGCCTTGCCTGGGCCTGGAGCGGGGCCAGGGCATCGTGCGCCTCTCCCCGGAGATGCGTACCCTGCCGCACCGCGAGGCCATCGCCCCCCTCCCGCTGGAGTCGGTGCGTCACTTCCTGCGCGGGCATCGCGTGGTCACCGACCCCGAGCAGCTGGACGAGCTGGCCTATGTGGTGGCGGGCGACGACGGCCGCCTGGTCAGCGGAGCCGGGGACCAGTTCTACGCTCGGGGCCGCGTGGACGGCGGCGGGCGCTTCGGCATCTATCGCGTCGGCGAGCGCTACCGGGACCAGAGCAGCGGCGAGCTGCTCGGCCTCGAGCTGGAAAGCGTCGGCGAAGCCCGCCGGTTGCGCCAGGAGGACGACATTGCGGTGATGGAGGCCACCGACACCCGAGAGGAGATCCGCAGCAACGACATCATCCTGCCGCTGGAAGACCGGGCCCTGACCACCGAGTTCCTGCCCCGGGCCCCGGAGCAGCCGATCGACGGCCGCATCCTGGCGGTGCCCGGCGGGGTGCGCTTCATCGGCCGGCTGCAGGTCGTGGCGCTGGACCGTGGTACCCGCGATGGCCTGGTCCCCGGGCACGTGCTGGCGGTGGAGCAGCGCGGCGAGCTGGTCGACGACCCGCGCAGCGGCGAGGTCCTGCGGTTGCCCGGCGAGGATGCCGGGCTGGTGATGGTCTTCCGGCCCTACGAGAAGATGAGCTATGGCCTGGTGATGCAGGCCACCCGCCCCCTCGCCGTGGGAGACCGCTTGCACAACCCGCGCGCCTCGCTGGGCACGGCGCTGCGCTGAGTCGTCGGGCCACGCATGGGGCTCGAGGCCAGGGAGTGGCTGCTGCTGTCGCGGCTGCCCGGCATTGGCGCCGCCGCTCTGGCAGCGCTCGCCGACCGCGGCCCGGCCTGGCCGGAGGGGTGGCTGGCGGTGCTGCCCGCGCCGGCCGGGCGGGCCCTGCGACTGTGGCTCGAGCATCCCGGGCGCAGCCCGCTGACCGCCCAGCTCGAGGCTGACCTGGCCTGGCTTGACGCCGCGGCCGACCGGCACCTCCTGCATCCCGACCATCCCGCCTGGCCGACCCTGCTCGGCCAGATCGCCGACCCGCCGCCGGTGCTCTGGGCCTGGGGCGATCTCCAGGCCCTGGTACCGCCGAGGCTGGCCATGGTCGGCTCGCGCCGGCCGACCCGAGAAGGCCTCAGCAACGCCGCCAGCTTCGCCCGCGAGCTCGCCACACGCGGCTGGAGCGTGGTCAGCGGCATGGCGCTGGGCATCGACGGCGCGGCCCAGCGGGCGGCCCTGGAGGCCGGCGGTTGCAGCGTGGCGGTACTGGGCTGCGGAGTCGATGTGGTCTATCCGGCGCGCCATCGCGACCTCCACGCGCGGCTGCAGGGCGCCGGCGGCCTGCTGGTCGCCGAGCATCCCCCGGGTACCGCGGCCCGGGCGGGCTTCTTTCCGCGGCGCAATCGCATCGTCACCGGCCTGTCACTGGGCGTGCTGGTGGTCGAGGCCGCCGAGCAGAGCGGCTCGCTGGTCAGTGCCCGGCTGGCCAACGAGCAGGGCCGGGAGGTGTTCGCCCTACCGGGGTCCATCCACAACCCCCAGGTCCGGGGGTGCCTGCAGCTGATCCGTGACGGCGCGGCGCTGGTTCGCCAGGTGGACGATATCCTCGACGAACTCGTGCAGTGGCAAGGCGCCCGGCCGGCCAGCGAGGCAGCGCTCACCGGGCCCGCCCCGGCCCGGGAGGACCCGCTGCTGGGCTGGCTCAGCGACACGCCCACGCCGGTGGATGCCCTGGTCGACCTCACCGGGCTCGGGGTCACGGAGTGCCAGCGACGGCTGCTCGAGCTCGAGCTCGAGGGCCAGGCGAGCCCGGCCATGGGCGGCTGGGTGCGCCTGCCGGCCCGGCGGTGCCCGTGATAGAATGCCGGCCGTCGTCATCAGCGCACCGGACCCTCTGCCATGACCCAGGCCACTCCCCTCGAGACCGCCGTGGCCGCCCTGCACGCGGGCGGCGTGATTGCCTATCCTACCGAGGCCGTCTGGGGGCTCGGCTGTGACCCCGACGATGAGGCGGCCCTGACCCGCCTGCTGCGGCTCAAGGGGCGCGACCCGGCCAAGGGCGTGATCCTGGTGGCCGCCGACCTCGACCAGTTGGCGCCCTGGCTCGACGGCCTGAGCGCCGCCCAGCGCGAGATCCTGTCACGGCCTCGGCCGACTCCCACCACCTGGTTGGTGCCCGACAACGGCCGTGCCCGGCGCCTGGTGCGGGGCGAGCACGACCGGGTGGCGCTGCGGGTCAGCGACCATCCGCTGGTGGTCGCCTTGTGCCGTGCCTTCGGCGGGCCCATCGTGTCCACTTCCGCCAACCGCGCCGGCGAGTCCCCGGCGACGAGCGCCGAGGCAATTCGCGCGATCTTCGGCGAGACCCTCGATGCCATCCTCGACGGCCCCCTGGGCGGCCACGAGCGCCCCAGCACCATCCGCGACCTGGTCACCGGCCGGGTACTGCGCGACTGATCCCGTTTCGCCGATCATCCAAGGAGGCCCCGTGGCCCACGCCCACCTCGACGACGTCAAGACCTATCTGCTCGACCTCCAGGACCGGCTGTGCGACGCCCTGGCCGCCGAGGACGGCCGCGCCGGCTTCCGGGAGGACGCCTGGACCCGCGAGGAGGGCGGCGGGGGCCGCTCTCGGGTGATCGAACACGGTGCGGTATTCGAGAAGGGCGGGGTCAACTTCTCGCATGTGCACGGCGCCACCCTGCCGCCCTCGGCCACCGCCGCCCGCCCGGAACTGGCCGGTCGCGGCTTCCACGCAGTGGGCGTGTCCTGGGTGCTGCATCCCGAGAACCCCCATGTGCCGACCAGCCACGGCAACGTGCGCTTTCTGATTGCCGAGAAGGAAGGAGAAGCCCCCGTCTGGTGGTTCGGCGGCGGCTACGACCTGACGCCCTTCTATCCGGTACTCGAGGACGTCCGTCACTGGCACCGGGTGGCCCGGGACGCCTGCGCCCCCTTCGGGACGGAGGTCTACCCGCGCTACAAGGCCTGGTGCGACGACTACTTCTATCTCAAGCATCGTGGCGAGACCCGCGGCGTCGGCGGGTTGTTCTTCGATGACCTCAACGAGGGCGGCTTCGCGCGCTGCTTCGCCTTCCAGCAGGCGGTGGGCGACAGCTTCCTCGACGCCTACCTGCCGATCGTGCGCCGGCGTCGCGAGACCCCCTGGGGCGAGCGGGAGCGGGACTTCCAGCTCTACCGGCGGGGACGCTACGTGGAGTTCAACCTGGTCTGGGATCGCGGCACCCTGTTCGGCCTGCAGAGCGGCGGGCGCACCGAGTCGATCCTGATGTCGATGCCGCCGCTGGCCCGCTGGGAATACGACTGGCAGCCCGCGCCCGACAGCCCCGAGGCGGTCCTCGATCGCGATTACCTCCATGCCCGCGACTGGTTGGGCGAGCAAGCACAGGAGACCCAGGCATGACCGATCGTTACTGCGTCTTCGGCCACCCCATCGGCCATTCCAAGTCGCCGGCCATCCATGCCGCCTTCGCCGAGCAGACGGGGGAGGCCATCGAGTACACCGCCATCGAGGCGCCGCTGGACGACTTCGCCGGCGCCTGGCGCGACTTCGTCGCCGCCGGGGGGCGCGGGGCCAATGTCACCGTGCCCTTCAAGGAGGAGGCCTACCGGCTGTGTGACGAGCTGACCCCCCGGGCCCGGCGGGCCGGAGCGGTGAACACCCTGCTGCTGATGGCGGATGGCGGTATCCGCGGCGACACCACCGATGGGGCGGGTCTGGTCGGTGACCTTGAGCGCCACGGCGTGGCGCTGGCGGGTGCCCGGGTGCTGGTGCTGGGTGCCGGCGGGGCCGTGCGCGGCGTGCTCGAGCCGCTGCTCGAGGCCGGGCCCGCGAGCCTGCATATCGCCAACCGCACCGCGGCCAAGGCTCGCGCCCTGGGCGAGGACTTCGCCGACCTGGGGCGGGTCTCGGGCAGTGGGTTCGACGCCGTCGAGGGTCCCTTCGAGGTGGTGATCAACGGCACCAGCGCGAGTCTAGCCGGCGATCTGCCGCCGCTGCCGGATGCCCTGTTCGCCCCCGGCGCGACCGCCTACGACATGATGTACGGCGCCGAGCCCACGGTCTTCCTGCGCTGGGCCCAGGCCCGCGGCGCCCGCGGCATCGACGGCCTGGGCATGCTGGTAGGGCAGGCCGCCGAGTCGTTCCATCTGTGGCGCGGCAAGCGACCGGACGTCACCCCCGTGCTGGAGGCGCTCAGGCGCTCGCTCTGACGCCGACCATGGGTGCTACCTGCCCTTGCCGGGAGGAGGCACCCTCTCGGCGAGCTGTCCCCGGCGCCGTCAGCGCTTGTTGACGTAGAGACCCACCATGCAGCAGGCCAGGCCGGCCAGCGATACCAGTATGCCGCCATTGACCAGCCAGGGATAGCGGTCGATCCAGGGCACGAACGGCTGGGGCGTCTCGCGGCATACCCCGGTCAGGTAGTCCCAGTGGCCTTGCTGGACCAGCAGGCACTCACGCACATCGCCCAGCTCCATGAAATAGACGCCCATCAGCACCAGGATGGGCAGGACCAGCAACAGCAGTCCGATTTTCAGCATGTGGTTTCCTTCGGGGCGTCAGGGACGCCCGCAGTTCGGGGGGCGACCGGCCTGTCGGGCCTGTTCAAAGCGGGGCAGGACCTCGGGAATCTCGGCCTCGAGACCGGCGATACGGCTGCCGTGGCTGGGGTGGGTGGACATCCACTCCGGGGGCTGGCCGCCGCCGGCGGCACTCATGTTCCGCCACAGGGCCACGCTGGCCCGGGGGTCGAAGCCGGCCTCGGCCATCAGCTGCAGGCCGATCACGTCGGCCTCGCTCTCGTGGCGCCGCGAGAAGGGCAGCAGAATGCCGTACTGGGCGCCCAGGCCCATGGCGGCCATGACCTGCTCACCGCCGGCGCCCTCCAGGCCCGCCGCCGACGACAGCACCGAGAGGCCGAGCTGGGTGGCACTCTGGGTCGAGGCGCGCTCATTGGCATGATGGGCCAGCACATGGCCGATCTCGTGGCCGATGACCGCGGCCAGCTGGTCCTGGTTCTCGGCGATGTCGAGCAGACCGGTGTTGACCCCCACATAGCCGCCGGGCAGGGCGAAGGCGTTGGCCGACTCGTCCTCGAAGACCCGTACCTGCCAGCCCCCGTCACGGGCCTGCGCCGGCAGGGTGCGGACGATGGCCTCGGTCACGCACTGCACATAGCGGTAGGGGGCGCCGCCCACGGTGGAGCGCTCCTGCTGGTACTGGGCGAAGGCCTGGGCACCCATCTGGTCGAGCTGCTGGTCGGACATCAGGGTCAGCTGCGAGCGACCGGTGGGTGAGGTGGTGCAGGCCGCCAGGGCGAGGCTCAGCGCCCCCACGGCCACTCCATGTATCCAACGCATCTGGGCTCCTCCTGGGGCCGCCAGGGGCGATGCCACTGGACGGCTTGTCACGGTTCGCCACAAGATACCCCGAACGCCCGCGAGGTCAAACCGCGAAACCTGCAACGAAGGAGGAAGTCCATGGACGAGGAGCTGGCGCGGCGCCTGCTGCACCTGGTGGAGCGGCTCGAACCCTGGCTGCCGCCGACCCCGGTCGAGATCGACTGGGACCGCGATATCGCCGCCCTCTGGCAGCGTCATGCCCTGGGTGGACGCCTGATGCCGGTACCGCCCCGAGATACCCTGGGCCTGGCGGCGCTGCTGGGCATCGAGCGCCAGAAGCAGGCCCTGGTCGACAATACCCGCGCCTTCCTGCGCGGCCATCCCGCCAACCACGCCCTGCTGTGGGGCGCCCGGGGCAGCGGCAAGTCCTCGCTGGTCCGGGCGTTGCTCAACGACCTGGCTGCCGAGGGCCTGCGGCTGGTGCAGGTCGACCGCCACGACCTGGCCGGCCTGCCGAGCCTGGTCGAGGGGCTGCGCCGCGAACGCCATCGCTTCGTGGTCTACTGCGACGACCTGTCCTTCGAGGGGCACGATGACGCCTACAAGGCGCTGAAGAGCGTGCTCGACGGGGCGCTCACCGGCCCGCCCGAGAACGTGCTGCTCTACGCCACCTCCAACCGCCGCCACCTGCTGCCCGAGTCGATGAGCGACAACGATGCCACCCGCCTGGTGGGCGACGAACTGCACCATGGCGACGCCGTGGAAGAGAAGATCTCGCTCTCCGACCGCTTCGGGCTCTGGCTGGGCTTCCATCCCTTCAACCAGGAGGTCTATCTGGAAGCCTGCCGTCACTGGGTCGGGCACCTCGGCATGCCCGCGGACTGGACGCCCGAGGCCCGTGCCGAGGCGCTACGCTTCGCCACCCTGCGCGGCGGGCGCAGCGGCCGGGTGGCCTGGCAGTTCGCCTGCCAGTGGGTGGGCACGCGCCGGCTGCAGGCCTCGCCTTGATCAGCCCTGGGGCACCAGCTCGCCGTCCTCGCCCACGGCCATGCGGATCGTCGGGGTCAGCAGGCCGGCGGGAAGTGTCATGCCGAGGCCGCGGAGGTCGCCGGGGGTGATCGCCAGCTCGCTGCCGGCGGGCAGTTCGCCGCGGCGGGCGAGCTGGCTGGCGAGCTCCACCACCGGGGCCAGGCGACGGCGGTCCGTGGCCAGCACATCGAAGGCCACGGGCAGGCGCAGCTTGGCATCGCTGGCGGCGTTGAGGGTCACGTCCTGCTGGTAGCGACCGCTCAGCGCCTCGGCGCCGGGCACGTCCAGGCGCCAGCGGAAGCCGGCCATCTCCACCGGCGGCATGCCGGCGGGCAGGCCGAGGCCCAGGGCCAGGGTGGCCTGAACCGGCAGGCTGCCCGCGCCCAGGCTCGAGGCGATCAGCGAGGTGAGGTCGCTGGTATCCAGCCGGGCGTCGAGGGCGTAGGGGCCGATACGCACCTCCTCCACGCCCAGCGAGGTGACCGCAAGGCGAAAGGCGAACAGGCCGGTCTGGGGCAGCGCCAGGCAGCCGCCGAGCAGGGCGGCCAGGCAGAGGGGAGCCAGCAGGCGCCAGCGGCGTGGAAGGCAACGGGAACGCATCGAGGGTCTCCGGTGGGGGCGAGGGTGATTCTGCGCACGGTCAACGCTGTGGCAGGAGCGGCGTATTTGAGGGGTGCCGGCGTGGCGGGTCAAGGGCCGGCGAGGGCCTTCGGCGTGCCGCCGAGGCGAAGCTGTCGACCGCTGACGACACCGCCCGGCCCGTGAGCGTGCACGGACCGGGCGGGGCGGTGAGGGGCAGAGCTGGCGAGCGTGTCAGCGACGGCCGCGGCGGGCCTCCTTGGTGCGGTCCAGCTCGCGCTTCTTGGCTTTCTCCCGGTCGCTGGCGCCGGCCAGGTTGTCGTAGGGATTCTTGCCCGAACGGAACTCGAAGCGCATCGGGGTGCCGCGCACCTTGAGCACCTTGCGGAAGGTGTTGGTCAGGTAGCGCTTGTAGGCCTCGGGCAGTGAGTCCGTCTGGTTGCCGTGGACGACGATGATCGGCGGGTTGCTGCCGCCCTGGTGGGCCATGCGCAGCTTGATGCGCCGGCCGTTGACCATCGGTGGCTGGTGCTGCTCCACGGCGTCCTGGAGGATGTTGGTCAGCCGGTTGGTGGACCAGTGGCTGTTGGCGGAGGCGAAGGCCCGTTCCAGCGAGGGGTAGAGGTCGCCCACGCCGGTGCCGTGCAGCGCCGAGATGAAGTGCAGTTCGGCGTAGTCGGCGAAGCCCAGGCGGCGCTTGATCTCGGTGCGCATCCTGTCCTTGGCCTCGCTCTCCAGCCCGTCCCACTTGTTGACCGCCAGCACCAGGGCGCGACCGCTGGTCAGCACGTAGTCGAGCAGGTGCAGGTCCTGCTCCACCAGGCCGCTGCGGGCATCCAGCACCATGATGGCGACATGGCACTCCTTGATGGCCTCCAGGGTCTTGATGATCGAGAACTTCTCGGCCACCTCGCGGACGTTCTTGCGGCGTCGCACGCCGGCGGTGTCCACCAGCACGTAGGGCTTGCCGCGGCGCTCGAAGGGAATCTCGATGGCGTCCCGGGTGGTGCCGGCCTCGTCGAAGACCACCACCCGCTCCTCGCCGAGCAGGCGATTGACCAGGGTCGACTTGCCCACGTTGGGCCGGCCGATCACCCCGATACGGATGCCCTTGGTGCCGGTGTCGGCGGGGATGTCCTCGTCGCGCTCGGGGAAAGGGGTGAGCACCTCCTCGATCAGCGCGGTGACGTTGCGGCCATGGGCGGCGGCGATCGGCCGCGGGTCGCCGAGGCCGAGCTGCCAGAAGTCCGCCATGGCGGAGTGCTCTTCCAGGCCGTCGGTCTTGTTGACCACCAGCCAGGTCTTCTTCTGGTTGATGCGCAGATGGTTGGCGATGGCCTCGTCGGCCACGTTGAGGCCGCTGCGGCCGTCGACCAGGAACAGTACGATGTCGGCCTCGTCGATGGCCTGCAGTGACTGCTCGGCCATGGCCGCGTCGATGCCTTCCTCGTCGCCGCTGATGCCGCCGGTGTCGATCACCGTGTAGGCCTTGCCGCCGAGCACGCCGTTGCCGTACTTGCGATCCCGGGTCAGCCCCGGGAAGTCGGCCACCAGGGCGTCGCGGGAGCGGGTCAGGCGGTTGAACAGGGTCGACTTGCCCACGTTGGGGCGGCCGACCAGAGCGATCACGGGGGTCATGGTTGCAGTTCCAGGGCCTCTAGGCTGCCGTCGTCGGCCAGGGCATAGACGCGACGGCCGTCGGTGAGCGGGCGGACGCTGATGCCGGAGCCGTCGATCTCGGTGCGACCGACGAGGGCGCCCTCACGGGCATCGATAAAGTGGAGGTAGCCCTCGAAGTCGCCCAGCACCAGGCGGCCGTCGGCGAAGGCCGGGTCGGTGAGCCCGCGGCCCTCGAGGGCCTCGAGACGCCACAGCTCCTCGCCGTTGCCGGCGTTCAGGGCTACCAGGTGACTGGCCTCGTCAACCACGAACAGGAAGTCGCCGACCAGCACCGGGGTGCGGTAGCTGGAGACGTCGCGGGACCAGAGGATCTCGCCGGTGGTGGCCTCGAGGGCCACCAGGCGGCCGTTGTAGCTGGTGACGAAGAGCCGGCCGTCCTGGGTCAGGATCGGCTGACCGGCCAGGTCGACCAGGCGCTCGATCTCGCTGCGGCCCTCGGGCGTGGCGATGCGGCGCTCCCAGAGGGGCTGGCCCACGCGATTGTCGAGGGTGACCAGGCGGCCGTTGGCCAGGCCGGCGAAGGTGACCTGGTCGATCACCCGGGGGGTGCCGGTGCTGCGCAGGGTCAGCGACGGGCGCGAGGCACTGTAGACCCAGCGTTCGGCGCCGCTCTCGCGATCCAGGGCGGTGACCTTGCCGTCCACGGCCTGGACCACCAGCAGCTCGCGGTTGGCCTGGGGCGCGGCCAGCACCTCGCTGCTGACCCGGGTGCGCCACAGCACCTTGCCGTCGGCCTGATCGAGGGCCAGGACCTCGCCGTTGCGGGTGCCCAGGTAGACGCGGTCGGCCACGGCGGTCAGGCCGCTGGAGGCGCCGGCGGAAAGCTCGACGGTCCAGCGAGTCTCGCCACTGCTCGCATCCCGGGCCTGGACCAGGCCATGCTGGTCGGCGGCGAAGATGACGTCACCGTCCCGGGCTGGCGACAGGGGATAGCCGCCCAGACCCAGGCCGTCGCCGACCTGCTCGTGCCACAGCGTCTCGGCAGAGGTGGTGCCCGCGGTGTCCTGCAGCTCCTTCGGCGGGTACTGGGGCTCCACCTGGCCGGCACAGCCGGCCAGCAGGCCCAGCGCCGCGGTGGCGGCGATCATGAAGCTCGCTTTCATGAGGTGGTCTCCTCGACGCCCAGGTCATCCAGCTTGAGTTGCACGCCATAAAGCGGCTGGTCGCTCGCCTCGGACAGGCTGAGCGCCTCGCGCCAGGCGTCACGGGCCGCCTCGCGGTCGCCGAGCGCCAGGTGGGCATCGCCGCGAATATCGGCCCGCTGGGCGGCCAGGGGCGCGGGGATCTCGCCGTCCAGGGAGGCCAGCGCCGCCTCGGCGTCGTCGGCGGCGAGCTGCAGGCGGGCCAGGCGCAGCCGCGCCAGGCCCTGCAGGTAGGGGCGAGGGCTCTCGTCGATCAGCCCCTCCAGGGCGGTGCGGGCGGCGGCGGTATCGCCGGCCTGCACGGCCAGGCGGGCGTCCAGCAGCCGGGCCAGGTCGGCATAGAGGCTATCGCCGTGGTCCTCGGTGAGGGTCGTCACCAGGTCATCGGCCTGCTGGCGGGCGGCCTCGTCGAGTGCGTCCTGGCCACTCAGGGTGAGCAGCTGCTGGTAGCGCTGTGAGGCGGCCTCGGCCTGGCCGGTCTGGTAGTCCTGCCAGGCCTTCCAGCCGAAGACCCCGGCGGCGGCGATCACCGCGCCGACGACCAGCGAGGTGCCGTTTTCCTTCCACCAGCGCTTGATGGCTTCCAGCTGCTCTTCTTCGGTTCTCAGCTCCGCCACGGGCGGTCTCCTTTGCTGTCCGCGGGCCGTCAGACGAGGGACTCGTCTGCCAGCAGGGATGTGAGGGTCTCGGCCAGCGCTGCCTGGTCGAGGCGCTGCTGCTCGCGCTCCTCGCGCAGGAATTTCAGCGTCACGGCGTTCCCGACGAGCTCATCTTCGCCGAGCAGCAGCGCCAGGCGGGCGCCGCTCTTGTCGGCCTTCTTGATGCGGCTCTTGAAGCTGCCGCCACCGCAATGCAGCTGCAGGCGCAGTTCGGGCAGGGCCTCGCGCAGCCGCTCGGCGAGCAGCAGGGCGGCCGGCTCGGTGGCCTCGCCCATCGGCAGCAGGTAGACATCGAGCTCGCCGCGGGCCGCATCGGGCACCAGGTCCAGGGTGTCGAGCAGCAGGATGAGGCGCTCGATGCCCATGGCGAAGCCCACCGCAGGCACCGACTTGCCGCCGAGCTGCTCGACCAGGCCATCGAAGCGGCCGCCGGCGCAGACCGTGCCCTGGCTGCCCAGCGCCGTGGTGGTCCACTCGAAGACCGTGCGCGAGTAGTAGTCCAGGCCGCGGACCAGGCGCGGATTGATCACGTAGGCGATGCCGGCGGCATCGAGCATGGCGGTGAGCCGCGCGAAATGGTCCTGCGAGTCGGCATCCAGGTGATCCATCAGCCGCGGAGCATCGGCCAGCATGGCGGCCATGTCCGGGTTCTTGGAGTCGAGGATGCGCAGCGGGTTGCTGGTCAGTCGCCGGCGAGAGTCTTCGTCGAGCTGGTCATGGTGAGCCTCGAAGTAGCTCACCAGGGTGTCGCGGTAGGCCGCGCGAGCCTCCGGCGAGCCCAGGGAGTTGAGCTCCAGGGTGACGTGCTCGAACAGGCCCAGCTGCTTCCACAGCCGGGCCGACAGCAGGATCATCTCGGCATCGATGTCCGGCCCCTCGAGGCCGAAGCTCTCCACGCCGACCTGGTGGAACTGCCGGTAGCGGCCCTTCTGGGGACGCTCGTGGCGGAACATCGGGCCCTGGTACCACAACCGCTGGGTCTGGTTATGCAGCAGGCCGTGCTCCATGGCGGCCCGCACACAGCTCGCCGTGCCCTCGGGACGCAGCGTCAGGCTGTCGCCGTTGCGGTCCTCGAAGGTGTACATCTCCTTCTCGACGATGTCGGTGACCTCGCCGATGGAGCGCTTGAACAGTGCGGTCTGCTCGACAATCGGGGTACGGATCTCGTCGTAGCCATAGCGACTCATCAGCGTGCGTACCTGGCCCTCGAAGTACTGCCACAGCGGGGACTGGTCCGGCAGCAGGTCGTTCATGCCACGAATGGCCTGGATCTTCTTGCTCAATGCTTGCTCCTTGAGAGGGTCGTCGGGATCAGGCGTCCCGGGCGATGACGTCCTGTTCGGCCTGCTGCTTCTCTCGGACCTTGTCGCGGATCAGCCGCTCCAGGTCGTCGACCAGGTGGTCGTTGCGCAGCTTGCTGGCCGGCTTGCCGTCGATGTAGACGAGGTTGGCCGGGTCACCGCCGGTCAGGCCGATGTCGCTTTCCTTGGCCTCGCCGGGGCCGTTGACCACACAGCCGATGACCGAGACATCGAGCGGGGTCAGGACGTCTTCCAGACGCTCTTCCAGGGCATTCATGGTGCCAATGACATCGAAGTTCTGGCGCGAGCAGCTGGGGCAGGCGACGAAATTGATACCCTTGGCCCGCAGCCGCAGGCTCTTGAGCATGTCGAAGCCGACCTTGATCTCCTCGACCGGATCGGCGGCCAGCGAGACCCGGATGGTATCGCCGATACCGTCCATCAGCAGCATGCCCAGGCCGATGGATGACTTGACTGTGCCCGAGCGCAGCCCGCCGGCCTCGGTGATGCCGAGGTGCAGTGGCTGTTCGATGCGGCCCGCCAGCTCGCGGTAGGCGGCCACGGCCATGAACACATCGGAGGCCTTGACGCTGACCTTGAAGTCGGGGAAGCCGAGGCGCTCCAGGTGGTCGATATGGCGCATCGCGGACTCGACCAGGGCCGCCGGGGTGGGCTCGCCGTACTTCTTCTGCAGGTCCTTCTCCAGCGAGCCGGCATTGACGCCGATGCGGATCGGGATGCCATTGTCCCGGGCGGCACTGACGACCGCCTGCACGCGATCCTCGCGGCCGATGTTGCCGGGGTTGATGCGCAGGCAGTCGACGCCCAGTTCGGCGACGCGCAGGGCGATCCGGTAGTCGAAGTGGATATCCGCGACCAGCGGGACCTGCACCTCGCGCTTGATGCGGCCGAAGGCCTCGGCGGCGTCCATGCTGGGCACCGAGACGCGAACGATATCGGCGCCGGCGTTCTCCAGCTGGCGGATCTGGGCCACGGTAGCGGCCACGTCCAGGGTGTCGGTGTTGGTCATGCTCTGGACGGAGATCGGGGCGCCGCCCCCGACCGGGACGTTGCCGACATGGATGCGCCGCGAGTGGCGTCTGGTGATGGGCGATGGTGCGTGCATGATCTCGGACTCATTCTCCCAGAGTGAAACGGGCAACGTTGTTGGCACCGGCGCGCGACCCCAGGTCCACGGTCTCGCCGCGCCAGACCAGCTCGACGCCGGTGGCGTTGCCCACGGTCAGGCGGAAGGGCGGTTCGCCTTCGACGCGCGCCGTGGTGCCGGGTTCCTGCAGGCCGACGAAGACGCGTTCGTTGCTGGCGTCGAAGATCTCGGTCCAGGACTGCTCGTTGAAGGTCAGGCGCAGCACGCCGGCGTCGGGCGCCGGGGCCTCGCCGGCCGGCTCGGGGGCGGTATCCGCCTCGGCGGCAGTGGTCTCGTCCTCGGAGGGCTCGGGCGTGGCGACATCGCCTGCCGGCGTGGTTGCTGGCTCGGCATCGGCATCGGCATCGGCATCGGCAGCAGGCGTGGACGGGGCCTCCGTCGAGGCTGTCTCGGCCGAGGCCGCGTCGGCGCCGGGCGCCTCGCTGGCGGTCGCTTCATCCCTGGCTGCGGGGCTGGCGGTCGCCTCGGCCAGGGCCGGCTCGCCGCCGCCCTCGGTGATGGTGGTGGTGCCGTCGAGGCTGTCCACGGCCACCGGGGCATTGTCGCCGGGGGTGGGCGGCTGGCTGCCGCCGCGGCTCTGCCACCACATCAGCGTCAGGCCGACCAGGCCGGCGATGACCACCAGGGTGGCCAGGCGAAACATCCAGGCGCCGAGTCGCGAGGGCGGCTTGTTGACCACGTGGACCGGCGTCACCTTGCGCTCCGCGTCGTCACTGCCGAAGCGTGCTTGGTAGGCGGCCAGCACCTGGTCGGCGTCGATGCCCAGCAGGTTCGCGTAGCTGCGCAGGTAGCCGCGCCGATAGGTGACGATCGGCACCTCCTCGTAGCTGTCCCGCTCCAGGCCATCGATCACGGCCGGGCGCAGGTTCAGGGCCTCGGCGACCTCGTCGCGTGACAGCTCCATGGCCTCGCGCTCGCGTCGCAGCAGCTCGCCCGGCGAGGCCTGGGGAGCGAAGGCATCGGGCTCCTGTGAATGGGTGTCGCTCATGGCGTGGCATCCTTCATTGAAATTCTCGGGGGTCAGGGCGCGCCACGGGAAGCATCCAGTGAGGGCGCATCGACCTGGCCTCCCCGGGCCTGGGCGATGTCGCGGGCCAGGCGGCGGGCCGCCGGCGTGGTGCCGGCCAGGCGCCGGTAGCTCTCGAGCTCGCGCTCGGCCCGGGCATAGTTGCCCTGCTCGTATTCGAGCTCGGCCAGGCGCAGGTAGCTGCCGGGCCGTCGCGGATCGATGCTCCGGGCGCGCTCCAGGCTCTCGCGCGCGGCCTGGGTGTCACCGAGCTCCCGCTGACACTGACCGAGGTTGGTGAACAGCTGGGCCCGGTTGGCGTACTGGGTGTCTTCGGTGGCCTGCTCGAGCTGTTGACAGGCCTCGCGGATGCGTCCCTGATCATACAGGAAGGCGGCATAGTTGTTGCGCGCCCGGGTCAGGTCCGGGGCGCTGCGCAATGCCTGGCGAAAGGTCTCGTCGGCCAGGGCCGTCTCGCCCTGCCGCTGGTAGACCATGGCCATGGCCTGCAGGGCCTCGGGGGCCTCGGGGTCCAGCTCCAGGGCGCGGTCCAGCGCCGACAGGGCTCGGGGCAGGTTATTGCGCTCGAGATAGGCCACGCCGAGGCGGGTATAGGCCGCCACGGGGTCGGCCGTCTCCGGCGTGGCCGGCGTGCTCGCGCCGGGCTGGGCGGCACAGCCGGTCAGCCACAGCGCGCTGGCCAGGAGGACGGTGACGGGCAGGTGTCGGAATCCGGGCAGGCGCGGGCGACGGGGCATGGCATCCTCTCTGGTGGCGGGCACCGCCCTCCGCGCGGGGCGTGGGGTGCCGGGCCGGTGGTGAAAAAAGGCCCGACCATCAAAGCGTCGTGCCCAGTTGAAGTCAAGGTACCCCCGGCTCAGTCGGCGTCGAGCTGGATCGACTGGATATAGCGCTCATGGCGACGGGTGCGATCCTTGACGCGGCCGACCAGCTGGCCGCAGGCAGCATCGATATCGTCGCCGCGGGTGGAGCGGATCGGCGCCGTGTAGCCGAGCTCATAGAGCCACTGCTGGAAGCGCATCACCTGGTTGCGCGACGGCTTCTCGTAGCCCGAATGGGGGAAAGGGTTGAAGGGGATCAGGTTGATCTTGCAGGGCAGCTCCTCGAGCAGCGCCGCGAGTTCACGGGCATGTTCCTGCTGGTCGTTGACGCCCTTGATCACCGTGTACTCGACGGTGACCATCCGCGTGTCGTCGCACTTGGCCAGGTAACGCTGGCAGGCGTCGAGCAGGGTGCGGATGTTGTACTTGCGGTTGAGCGGCACCAGCTCGTTGCGCAGCTCGTCGTTGGCGGCATGCAGCGAGATGGCCAGGCTCACGTCGAGCTCGTCGCCGAGGCGGTCGAGCATCGGCACCACCCCGGAGGTGGAGAGGGTGACGCGGCGCTTGGAGAGACCGTAGCCGTTGTCGTCGAGCATCAGCTTCATGGCCGGCACGACGTTGTCATAGTTCAGCAGCGGCTCGCCCATGCCCATCATCACCACGTTGGTGACCGGGCGGTTGGCGGTGTCCTTGCGCGCCCCGAAGCTGTTGCTGGCGACCCACACCTGGCCGATGATCTCGGCGGCGGTGAGGTTGCGCTGGAAGCCCTGCTTGCCGGTGGAGCAGAAGCTGCAGTCCAGCGAGCAGCCGACCTGGGAGGACACGCACAGGGTCCGGCGCTTGCCGTTCTCGGCCGGGATCAGCACGGTCTCCACGTAGCTGCCGTCCTCCACTTCCAGCACCCACTTGCGGGTACCGTCGCTGGAGGTGCCTTCGTAGACCACGCCCGGGCCGCGGATCTCGGCGACCTCGGCCAGGCGCGTGCGCAGCGCCTTGGAGAGGTTGGTCATGGCCGCGAAGTCGGCGCAGCCCTCGTGATGGATCCATTTCATCACCTGCGAGGCACGGAACTTCTTCTCGCCGATGGAGAGGAAGAAGGCTTCCATCTCCTCGCGCGTCATGCCGAGCAGGTTGGTGCGTTGCGGAGCAGTGGTGGCGGTCATGGCAGTCAGCGGGTCGGTGGGGCCGAGCGGGGGTGGGGCACCCCCGCCGATGACAGGCGATCAGCCGCGCGGGCAGATCTCGCTGTCCTCGAAGAAATAGGCGATCTCGCGAGCCGCGGATTCCGGCGAGTCGGAGCCGTGGACGGCGTTGGCGTCGATGGACTGGGCGAAGTCGGCGCGGATGGTGCCTGCCTCGGCTTCCTTCGGGTTGGTGGCGCCCATCAGGTCGCGGTTGGCGGCGATGGCGTTCTCGCCTTCCAGTACCTGCACGACCACCGGACCGGAGGTCATGAAGCCGACCAGGTCACCGAAGAAGGGACGCTCCTTGTGCTCGGCATAGAAGCCTTCGGCCTGCTCCTGGGACAGCTGGAGCATCTTGGCGGCGACGATCTTGAGGCCGGCCTTCTCGAAGCGGCTCTCGATTTCGCCGATGACGTTCTTGGCGACGGCGTCGGGCTTGATGATGGACAGGGTGCGTTCGGTAGCCATGGGGCATGTCTCCAGTCTGGGAAGGTTCGAGCGGTACAACCTCGCGCCGCCCCGGGAGGGCCGGGGCGGCGCGAGGCATCGGTATGGTGCGGTCCGGCGCCGGGCGCCGACTGGGCGCAGAGTATACCGCCCCGGGGCGGCAATGGACAATCGCGCCCGGCGGGCTCAGACGCTGAAGCTTTCGCCGCAGCCGCACTCGTCCTTGACGTTGGGGTTGCGGAAGCGGAAGTAGCGGTTCAGGCCCTCGGAGACGTAGTCGACCTCGCTGCCGTCGAGCATCTCCAGGGCCTCGGGAGCGACATAGACCCTGACGCCGTGCTCCTCGAAGGCCACGTCGTCGTTGGCGGCCTCGTCGGCGAAGTCGAGGACGTAGCTGTAGCCCGAGCAGCCGCTGGGCTTGACCGTGACCCGCAGGCCCAGGCCGTGCCCGCGCTCGTCGAGCACCCGACGGATCTGCTCGGCGGCGGCAGTGGTGATCGAAAGATGCGACATGGTGGTCTCCTGCATGCGTGATGGGGTCAAGGCGTCTTGCGGCGCAGCCCGATCAGGGCGTGGCGCAGCGCCTCCAGCGCCCGGTCGATATCGGCCTCGGTGGTGAAGCGGCCGAAGCTGAAGCGCAGCGAGGCGAGCGCCAGGCGACGCGGCACGCCGATGCCCTTCAGTACATAGGATGGCTCGACACTGGCCGAGTTGCAGGCCGAGCCGGTGGACAGTGCGATATCGCGCAGGGCCATCAGCAGCGACTCGCCATCGACTCCCTCGAAGGCCAGGTTGAGGATGTTGGGCACCGCGGTCTCGACGACGCTGTTGTGGCGGATGCCGTCGAGGTCCTCGAGCCCGGCCAGTAGCCGATCGCGCAGCGCCAGGATCCGGGCCTGGTCGGCCTCGCCCTCGCGGCCGGCGATGGCGAAGGCCTCGCCCATGCCGGCGATCTGGTGGGTGGGCAGGGTCCCCGAGCGCATGCCCCGCTCGTGGCCGCCACCGTGGATCAGCGCCTCGAGGCGGATGTCCGGGCTGCGTCTTACGTAGAGGGCGCCGACACCCTTGGGCCCGTAGGCCTTGTGGCCGGACAGCGACATCAGGTCGATGCCGAGGCGTGCCACGTCCAGCGGGACCCGTCCCACCGCCTGGGCCGCATCGACGTGGAAGACCGCGCCCCCGGCGTGGGCGACCTCGGCCAGCGCCGCCACGTCATGGATGCTGCCGAGTTCGTTGTTCACGGCCATCAGTGACACCAGTGCCGTGTCCTCGCGCATGGCCGCCCGCAGGGCCTCGGGCGTCACCCGCCCGTCGCGCTCCGGGGTCAGCCAGGAGACCTCGAAGCCTTCCTGCTCCAGAGCCTTGGCGGTGTCGACCACGGCCTTGTGCTCGATGATCGAGGTCACCAGGTGCCGGCCCCGGGCCCGGTTGGCGCGCATGAAGCCGATCAGGGCCAGGTTGTCGGCCTCGGTGGCGCCGCTGGTCCAGACGATCTCGCGGGGATCGGCGCCGATCAGGTCGGCGACCTGACGACGCGCGCCCTCCACGGCCTGCTCGGCCTGCCAGCCTGGCATGTGGCTGCGCGAGGCCGGATTGGCGAAGACGCCGTCCAGGGTGAGGTGGCGACTCATGACCTCGGCGACCCGGGGGTCGACGGGGGTGGTGGCGGCGTAATCGAGATAGACGGGTGCGCTCATGGGCTCGGTCGGTGTCGGGGTTCAGGGCGACGCGGTCGGGATCTGGTCGTCGTCGAGGCGGCGGCGCTGGCGGCCGGCGATGCTCTGGATCTCCTCGCGACTGGCCAGCTGGCCCAGGGTCACGCCCTCGAGGAAGCCATGGATCTGCTCGGACAGCTCGCACCACAGGTGATGGGTCAGGCAGGTGTCGCCCTGCTGGCAGTCCGACAGCCCGCCGCAGCGGGTGGTGTCCACCGACTCGTTGACGGCATCGATGACCCGGGCCACCGTGATCGTCTCCGGGGCCATGGCCAGCAGGTAGCCGCCGCCGGGGCCGCGTACGCTGTCGACCAGGCCCCCGCGCCGCAGGCGGGCGAACAGCTGCTCGAGGTAGGACAGCGAGATCTCCTGCCGCCTGGAGATGTCGGCGAGGCTGATCGGACCTTCGTCGGCATTCATCGTCAGGTCGAGCATGGCGGTGACGGCGTAGCGTCCCTTGGTGGTCAGGCGCATGGAGCAATCACCTCGGCACCGACGCGGGCGTCGGTTGTCGGTGAATCGGGCCGGTCCCCCGCGAAGGACCAGAAAGACCGGCCATTATGATAAAGACCCAGCAGCACGGTCAACCATTGCTGCGGCGCTTGCCGACCTCGTCCCCGGGGGGCGTCGGTGCCTCGCCGCTGGCCGGTTCGCGGGCGGCGGTGCTCTCGGCGGAGGGGTCGCGGGCGGCCGTCTCGGCCCTGTCCTCCCGGGGGCCGCAGCAGCTGTCGACGTCCTCGAGGATATTGGCGAAGTCCTCGTCGCGCAGCTCCGGCAGCCGGCCGTCGCGGAAGCCGGCATCGATCTGGCGCAGCGTCGAGCACATGCGCTCGATGCGCTCGTCCACGGCATGCATGTGGTCGAGCATGGCCTGCATGGAACGGGCCACCGGGTCGGGCATGTCCTGGCTGACGCCGTAGGCGTCGAAGCCGAACTTGCGGCGCATGGCCTCGCGGCGCGCCGGGTCGACCTGCAGGGCCTCTTCCTGGTCAGGCTCGCTGCGTTGCACCACCTTGCCGGGAATGCCCACCACGGTAGCGCCCGCCGGCACCTCCTTGGTGATTACCGCATTGGAGCCGACCTTGGCCCCGGCGCCCACCGTGAAGGGGCCGAGGATCTTGGCGCCGGCGCCGACGATCACGCCGTCCTCGAGGGTCGGGTGGCGCTTGCCCTTGTTCCAGCTGGTGCCGCCCAGGGTCACCCCCTGGTAGAGGGTCACGTCGTCGCCCACCTCGGCGGTCTCGCCGATCACCACGCCCATGCCGTGGTCGATGAAGAAGCGCCGGCCGATGGTCGCCCCGGGATGGATCTCGACGCCGGTGAACCAGCGCGCCAGGCTCGACAGGGTGCGGGCCAGCCACTTGAGGTTATGACGCCACAACCAGTGGCTCATGCGGTGCACCAGCAGGGCGTGCAGCCCCGGATAGTTGGTCAGCACTTCCAGGAAGTTGCGCGCCGCGGGATCCCGGGCGAATACGCTGTTGATGTCCTCGCGCAGACGTTGAAACATGCGGCGGTCCTTGGGTGGAGGGCGAGAGGTTCCTTTCATAGTGGGGGTGCGGCGGGCCGGCTTCAAGCCGGCTGCTCAGCCATCGTCGCCCCGCTCGGCCTGGCGCTCGGTGGCAGAGAGGATGCCACGCAGGATATTGAGTTCCATGCGCTCCGGCCGGGCCCGCAGGGTGAAACGGCGCAGGCGCGCCATCAGCTGGCGCGGCGTGGCCGGGTCGTGGAAGCCGATGGCGACCAGGGTGTGCTCCAGGTGGGCGAAGTAGTGCTCCAGCTCGTCGTGGCTGGCCAGCGGTTGGCCGTCCCCGTCGTCGTCCGTGGCCTCGCCGCTCGCCTGCCGGTCCAGCCAGGCCAGGCGGCACTCGTAGGCCAGCACCTGCACGGCGGCGGCCAGGTTCAGCGAGCTGAAGTCGGGGTTGGTGGGGATATGCACGTGGGCATGGCAGCGTTGCAGCTCGGCATTGGTGAGCCCGCTGTCCTCGCGGCCGAAGACCAGGGCCACGCGGCTCGCCGGCGCGGCCAGCTCCTCGGGCAGTCGCTCGCCGAGCGCCCGAGGCGTGATCATCGGCCAGGGCAGGGTGCGCGAGCGGGCGCTGGCGCCCACCACCAGGGTGCAGTCACTCACCGCCTCCTCCAGGCTGGCGACCGTGCAGGCCTGGTGGACCAGGGCGTCGGCCCCCGAGGCCCGGGACACGGTATCCGCGGTCAGCGGCTCGCAGCGGGGAGCCACGAGCGCCAGGTCGGCCAGGCCCATGTTGTGCATGGCGCGGGCCGTGCCGCCGATGTTGCCGGGATGGCTGGTGCCGATCAGGACGATGCGGATGCGCTCGAGCATGGGGGACCTGCGTGGTGTTGCCGTGGGAAAAGGCCAGCAGTCTAGCATGCCGGCCGGGGGGCTGGCGTGGCGCGCGAGGCGTGCTTCTGCTAGGATTCGCGCCGACCCGTTCTTTAACACCACCGACTCCCCAAGGCCCGATCATGCATCCGATGGTCCAATTCGCGCTGCGTGCCGCTCGCAGTGCCGGCGAACAGTTCCTGCGCATCCGTGAGCGTATCGAGAACGCCCACGAAGAACACAACCTCGACCGCCTGCTCGAGGACGCCGCCCGCAATGCCGAGACCCTGATTTCCCGTCAGCTGTCCCGCGGCTATCCCCAGCATGGCGTCGTCGGCCGCTATACCCCCCATCGTGGCGGGGAAGGCGAGGGCAGCGACATCCTGTGGCGCATCGAACCCTTCCACGGCTACTCCAACCTGGCCGTCGCCTCCCCCGGTTTCGCGCTGTCGCTGGTATGCCTGGTCAAGGGCCGCCCGGAGCATGCGGTGGTGATCTGCCCCTTCAGCGATGACGAGTACCTGGCCAGCCGTGGCCGCGGTGCCCAGCTCAACGGCAAGCGCATCCGCGTGCCGAAGAGCACGGCGATTGCCGGCAGTCGCATCGCCATGAGCCTGCCGGAGACCTGGCTGCGGCCGCGCTTGCTGCCCGCCTACCTGACCCTGACCCAGCAGCTCGCGCCCCAGATCGAGCTGCAGCGCGCCTCCGGCAGCGGCCTGCTGGATATCGCCGAGCTGGCCGCCGGACGCGTTGATGCCACCTTCGTGCTGGGCCTTGAGGAGCAGGACATGCACGTCGGTACCCTTCTGCTCAAGGAGGCCGGGGCGCTGATGGGCACCCCCGACGGCCAGCCATCCATCGAGGTCGAGGGCCAGCTGATGGCCGCCGGACCGCGGCTGTTCAAGGCGCTGGTGCAGCAGCTCAAGCCGCACTTCTGAGCGGCGCCCGGCGATGGCCGGGCCGGCGATGACCGTCTTCACGATGACGCCCCCGCGGCCTGGCCGCGGGGGCGTCGTGCGTTCTGCAGGAGGGGGGGCGGGCGAGGTTACATCCAGTGACAGTCACGGGACTGTTCTGGCTGGCCATGTCGGTGTAGCTTGGGAGGTGTCCGGCGGTCCGACGACCCCGGCATCATGCGCCCCCGGGGGTCACGCCGCCGGGCCATGAGACCCACCCGCGAGAGGAGTGACGATGCAACCGCTCAGCTATTACTACTACAACGTGCTGGAAAGCCTGGAGAAGCCCTGCGACGTCCCCGCCGTGCACCTCCAGGAAGGCTATGACCTCCTGTATCGCTACGGCGGTCGGGTCGAGATGGACCTGATTCGCCGCGCCGAGCAGGCCAGCGCGAATGGCGAGCCGTACCACTGGCACGAGGCCCTCGATGCCGAACAGCAGGACAAGCTGCGTCGTGCCCTCGACGACGGGAATCCGGCCAAGATCCTCAAGGTGATGCAGCGTAACGGTTATGCCGGCGTGCTCTATCATCACGCCCGCGAAGTCTATCGTCCCGACGCCCAGGGCGTCGCCTAGCTGCGTCCTCTCGACCCGCCCGGCTACAGGGCGGGCATGAAAAAGCCCCCGGCACGCCGGGGGCTTTTTGCTGAGGGCGGGCGCGATACCCGGGTCAGGGCAGCTCCTCGGCCTCCGGGTCCTCTTTCTTGGCCGGGATCAGGTCCTCCCGCTGCAGCTTGAGCGGCAGCAGCAGGGCCGCGGACACGTAGATGGACGAGAAGGTTCCGATCACCACGCCGAAGATCAGCGCCACGGCGAAGAAGTGGATCATGTCGCCGCCCAGGGTCACCAGGGCCAGCAGCACCAGCAGGGTGGTGCCGGAGGTCGCCAGCGTGCGCGACAGGGTCTGGTTGATGGCCTCGTTGAAGATGGCCGGCATGTCGTCGATCCGCGACTTGCGGATGTTCTCGCGGATACGGTCGTAGACCACGATGGTGTCGTTCAGCGAGTAGCCGATCACCGCCAGTACCGCCGCCAGCACGGTCAGGTCGAACTCGAAGCCGAACAGCGCGAAGGCGCCGACCACGATGATGACATCGTGGAGCAGCGCCAGCAGGGCGCCGAGGGCGAACTTGTACTGGAAGCGGGCCGCCACGTAGAGCATCACGATGCCCAGCGCCACCAGCATGCCCATGCCGCTCTGGTCACGCAGCTGGTCGCCGACCTGGGCGCCGACGAACTCAGCGCGGACCAGGGAGACGTCGTTGCCGGCGTCCTGCAGCAGCGCCACTACCTGGTCGCCGACGCCGGCCTCGAAGGCCTGCTGGAGACGGATCAGCACCTCGGTGGAGGCGCCGAAGGTCTGCACCGCCACGTCCTGGAAGCCGGCGGCCTCCAGCGTCTGGCGTACCGTCTCCAGCGCCGGCGCGCTGGCGAAGCGCACCTCCACCAGGGTGCCGCCGGTGAAGTCGAGGCCCAGGTTGAGCCCCAGCAGCAGCAGCGAGACGATCGACGCCAGCAGCATCGCCGCGGAGATCGCGAAGGCGACCCGCCGCTTGCCCATGAAGTCGAACTGTCGTTGTATCAGGGATTTCATAGGCACCTCTTATATCCAGAGCTTCTTGAGCGGCTTGCCGCCGTAGCACAGGTTGACCATGGCGCGGGTCACCATCAGGGCGGTGAACAGCGAGGTCAGGATGCCCAGCGACAGCGTCACGGCGAAGCCCTTGACCGGCCCGGTGCCGATCGAGAACAGGATCAACGCCACCAGCAGGGTGGTGATGTTGGCGTCGACGATCGAGGTGAAGGCCCGCTCGTAGCCGGCGTGGATGGCCTGCTGGACCGAGAGCCCGGTGCGCAACTCCTCGCGGATGCGCTCGAAGATCAGCACGTTGGCATCCACCGCCATGCCCAGCGTCAGCACGATGCCGGCGATGCCGGGCAGCGTCAGGGTGGCCCCGAGCAGCGACATGGCGGCCACCAGCAGGGTCAGGTTGAGCGCCAGGGCGAGATTGGCGAACACCCCGAAGACCTTGTAGCGCACCAGCATGAACAGCACCACCAGCAGCAGGCCGATCTGCACCGAGAGCACGCCGCGCTCGATGTTCTCGGCGCCGAGGCTCGGCCCGATGGTGCGTTCCTGGGCGAAGTAGATCGGCGCGGCCAAGGAGCCTGAGCGCAGCAGCAGGGCCAGCTCGGCCGCCTCGGTGGGCGAGTCGAGGCCGGTGATGCGGAAGCTGTTGCCCAGCGCGCTCTGGATGGTGGCCAGGCTGATGATGCCGCGCTCGGTGTAGGGGTCGCGGACGGTGACCTCCTCGCCGTCCTCGATCACCGTGCGCTCGCGGGTCTTGTGCTCGATGAACAGCACCGCCATGTTGCGGCCGATGTTGGTGCGGGTGGCACGGTTCATCAGGGTGCCACCGGTGCCGTCGAGGTCGATGTTGACCTGGGGGCGGCCGTTCTCGTCGAAGCTGTGGTTGGCGTTGGAGACGCTGTCGCCGGTGATGATCACGTCGCGCATCAGGGCGGCGTTGCGCGCGGGCTCGTTGCGGAACGGGAAGGTCTGGGTCTCGACCTCCGGGGTGTCCGGGCGGGCCTCGAGGCGGAACTCCAGGTTGGCGGTGGCGCCGACGATGCGCTTGGCCGCGGCGGTGTCCTGCACGCCGGGCAGTTCGACGACGATGCGATCCGGGCCCTGGCGCTGCACCAGCGGCTCGGCCACGCCCAGCTCGTTGACGCGATTGCGCAGGGTGGTCAGGTTCTGGTTGATCGCATAGTCCTGGATCTCGTCCACGGCGGTGTCGGTCAGCGTCATCGCCAGGCCGGCGCCCCGCGAGAGGTCGACGTTACGGTAGTCGAACTCGGGAAACTCGCGGCTGATCAGCCGCCGAGCCTCGCTGCGGTCCTCGGCGTTCATGAAGTCCATGCGGATCGAGCGCCCGTCGATCTCGGTGTTGCGGTAGCGCAGGCGCTCGTCCCGCAGGGTCTCGCGCATGGCGCTGGCATTGACCTCGAGGCGCTGGGTCACCGCGGCCTCCATGTCCACCTCGAGCAGGAAGTGCACGCCACCGCGCAGGTCCAGGCCGAGGGTCATGGGGGAGGCGGCCAGGGATTCCAGCCAGGCCGGGGTCGACTCGGCCAGGTTCAGGGCCACCACGAAGTCCTCGCCCAGGGCATCGCTGATCAGGTCGCGGGCGCGGATCTGGTCGTCGGCGTTGTCGAGGCGGATCAGCACGCTGCCGGCGTTGCGCTCGACGGACTGGATGTCGATGCCGGCCTCGCTCAGGGTGGTCTCGAGGCGCTCGAGGCGGCGCTCCTCGAGGCTGGTGTCGCCCCGGTCGCTGCTGATCTGCACCGCCGGATCCTCGGGGAAGAGGTTGGGGAGGGAGTAGACCAGGCCGACGAGGAGGACGAGGAGTATCAGCAGATACTTCCACAGGGGGTAACGGTTGAGCATGGGAGCCCTGCCCTCAGGTTGCTGATGATGGAGACGGACGCTACGCCATCACGAGCACCGGGCGGAGCCGGTCGGCCGGGCCCCGCCTCGGTGGTCGCAGGGCAGCCCGCCGCGCCAGGGCGACGCGGCGGGCGCGGGTACGCCCGGTCAGATGGACTTGAGCGTGCCCTTGGGCAGGACGGCGGCCACGGCGTTCTTCTGCACGTTGACCTCGGTGCCCTCGGCGATCTCCATGGTCAGGAACTCGGTGTCGTCGCTGACCTTGGTGATGCGGCCGAGCATGCCGCCACCGATGACGATCTCGTCACCCTTGGAAAGGTTGCCGATCAGCTGCTTGTGCTGCTTGGCCCGCTTGGCCTGGGGGCGCCACAGCAGGAAGTAGAAGATCAGCACGAAGCCGACCAGCATCACGATCTGGGCGATGCCGCCGCCGGCGGCAGCGCCGGCATCCTGGGCCAGGGCCGGGGAAATGAAGAAGTCCAGCATGTACGACGATCTCCTGAGTCGCGTGAGAACAAGGTGGCGCCTGGGCGCCGAGCCGCCGGCCCCGGGGCCGGCCAGCCGTCAATTGGGTGCGGGGGGGACCGGCAGGCCGCGGCGTGCGTAGAACCCTTCCACGAAGTTGGCCAATGTACCCGCTTCGATAGCACCGCGCAAACCGGCCATCAGGCGCTGGTAATGGCGCAGATTGTGGATGGTATTGAGCATCGAGCCAAGCATTTCGCCACAGCGGTCCAGGTGATGCAGGTAGGCTCGGGAGAAGTGCTGGCAGGTATAGCAGTCGCAGTCCGCCTCCAGCGGGGCGGTGTCGTGACGGTGCTTGGCGTTGCGGATCTTGACCGTGCCCTCGGCGGTGAACAGGTGGCCGTTTCTCGCGTTGCGGGTGGGCATCACGCAGTCGAACATGTCGACGCCGCGACGCACCCCCTCTACCAGGTCCTCCGGCTTGCCTACCCCCATCAGGTAGCGCGGCTTGTCAGCCGGCATCCACTCGGGAAGGTAATCGAGCACCTCGATCATCTCGGCCTTGGGCTCGCCCACCGAGAGCCCGCCGATGGCGTAGCCATCGAAGCCGATGGCCTCGAGGCCCTTGAGCGACTGCTCACGCAGTTGGGGATACATGCCGCCCTGGATGATGCCGAACAGCGCCGAGGGCGAATCGCCGTGGGCGTCGCGCGAGCGCCTGGCCCAGCGCAGCGACATCTCCATGGAGCGCCGCGCCTCCTCGAGGGTGGCCGGATAGGGCGTGCACTCGTCGAAGATCATCACGATGTCCGAGCCCAGCGAGCGCTGCACGGCCATCGATTCCTCGGGGCCCATGAACACCTTGGCACCATCCACCGGCGAGCGGAAATGCACGCCTTCCTCGGTGATCTTGCGCATCTCGCCCAGCGAGAACACCTGGAAGCCGCCGGAATCAGTCAGGATCGGCTTGTCCCACTGGGCGAAGTCGTGCAGGTCGCCGTGGGCCTCGATCACCTCGGTGCCCGGGCGCAGCCACAGATGGAAGGTATTGCCGAGGATGATCTCGGCGCCAATCTCCTCTACCGCCTGGGGCGTCATGCCCTTGACGGTGCCGTAGGTGCCTACCGGCATGAAGGCCGGCGTCTCCACGGTACCTCGGGGGAAGGTCAGGCGTCCGCGGCGCGCCCGGCCGTCGCTGGCCAGGGGCTCGAAGGTCATGAAGCATTCGTCTCGCATGGGATCTCTCGAAATTCGTCGGAGCGTGCGGCCACTTGGTCGTCTGTCTCTCCGGCTTAGCGGGCTCTGGTGAGATACATGGCGTCGCCGTAGCTGAAGAAGGCGTAGCCCTCGCGGACCGCCTCCCGGTAGGCGGTCATCACCGTCTCGAAGCCGGCAAAGGAGGACACCAGCATCAGCAGGGTCGACTCCGGCAAGTGGAAGTTGGTGACCAGGGCATCGACAACCCGCCACTCGTAGCCGGGGTAGATGAAGATGTCGGTCTCGCCGCTGTAGGGGGCGATCTCGCCGTCGGCGCTCTTCAGGCAGGCCGACTCCAGGCAGCGCACGCTGGTGGTGCCCACGGCCACCACCTTGTTGCCCCGGGCGCGGGCGGCCCGCACCTGCTCGCAGACGGTCTCGGACACCTCGATCCACTCGCTGTGCATCTGGTGCTCGCGGATGTCGTCGGCGCGCACCGGCTGGAAGGTGCCGGCGCCTACATGCAGGGTGACGAAGGCGCTCTCGATGCCCTTGGCGGCAAGCGCCTCGAGCAGCGGCTCGTCGAAGTGCAGCCCGGCGGTAGGCGCGGCCACGGCGCCGTCGCGGCGAGCATAGACGGTCTGGTAGCGCTCCCGGTCGGCCAGTTCGTCCTCGCGGGTGATGTAGGGGGGCAGCGGCATATGGCCATGGGCCTCGAGCAGCGCGATCAGCGGCGTCTCACCGAGGAAACGCAACTCGAACAGTGCCTCGCGGCGGCCCTCGACCACGGCGTGGATGCCGCCCTCGAACACGATCTCGGTGCCGGGCTTGGGCGACTTGCTCGAGCGCAGGTGGGCCAGGCCGCGATGGGCGTCCAGCGGGCGCTCCAGCAGCATCTCCACGCGCCCGCCGCTGGCCTTGTGGCCGTGCAGGCGGGCGGGGATCACCCGGGTATCATTGAACACCAGCAGGTCCCCGGTCGCGAGGTGCTCGAGCAGGTCGGGGAAGCGACGGTGGGCGAGCCGGCCGCTGGCGCCATCGACGCACAGCAGGCGGCAGTCGCTGCGTTGTTCGGAGGGATAGCGGGCGATCAGCGCCTCGGGGAGCTCGTAGTGAAAATCGGCGCGCTGCATGGGGCGTTTCGGTCCGGATGAAGGGCATGAACGACGGCTCGGACGAGCCGTGGCAAGCCGACAAGGATACCGTGTCCCGTGCGTGAAGTCAGGGGGGCGATTGACCTGCTCCACGGCCCACGTATAATGCGTCGCCGTTGCCGGTGTGGCGGAATTGGTAGACGCAGCGGATTCAAAATCCGCCGCCCTCACGGGTGTGTCGGTTCGAGTCCGACCACCGGCACCACTTGTAAATCAAGTGCTTACCAGCGGTTTTCCCTCTCTCGTAGCACCCCTCCTCAGTGCTTGGTCGCAGTTTGGTCGCAGATGGCCGCATCCAGTCGCGGCAGCCTCGTGGCGATGTCATCGAGCCCGGCGTCGAACATATGCGCATAACGCGATGTGACGATCAGGCTGGAGTGCCCCAGCAGATCCCGCACCGTGGTCATGCTCTCGCCGGCCTGGGCCAGCATGCTGGCGTAGCTGTGGCGCAGGTCGTGGAAGCGCAGGTCCGGCCGGCCCACCGCCTGCCTGGCCTTCTCCCAAGCCAGGCGCAGTCGCGGATAGGTGGTGGCGAAGGGCAGATCCTCCAGCCATGGCCGCGCGTCCTCCGGTACCGGGACCACCCGGGCCTTACCGCTCTTCGTCTGGTCTGGTCGCAGCAGGATGCGACCACCGTGGACGTTCGAGGCGTCCAGGCTGAGCAGCTCCCCCTGACGTAGCCCGGTGAGCGCCGCCAGGGCGATGACCTTCTTCTCCACGGGGTTCCGGTCGGGGATCGCCTGCAGCAGTTCGCTGAGCTGATCTGTGGTCAGGTAGACGTGCCGCTCGTTCTTGGGTGACTTCTTGCGCAGCTTGTCTCCCAACGGCTGCTCGAGCCATCCCCACTCGCGGTAGGCCAGGTTGAGCACGCGCTTCACCACCTGGAGGTGGTTGTTGATCGTGCTCTGGGCCCGGCCATTCCGGCGCAGGTCCCGGGCCATCTCCCGGGCCCGGTCAAGCGTCTCCTGGCCGAGCAGCACCCGGTCGCCCATGTAGGCCGCAACCGGGCGGATCGCCTTCACCTGGCTGGCCACGTCGTACTCGTCGATCCAACGCTCGAGGCCCTCGATGAAGGTGCGGTGCGGCTGGCGCCCCATCACCTCCCCATGGAAGACCGCCTCGTTCAGTTCAGCTTCGCGCTTGGCGGCGTACTCTCGCGCCTGGCGTTCCCCGTCTCGATCCCCCGCAAACGTTCGTTGATGTCGCTGACCGTGGTGCGTTTCCGTGACCACCCACCGGTCGCGCTTCTCCCTGTAGCGGACAGTGATTCCCATGTGTTGCGTCCCCCTGTCTGAGGGCCGCGCTTGCAGCCCTCAGAGTATGCCGCGACGTCGGCCGGCTCAAACCGGATCGCGGTACCGAGCTGGTGGTAGCCGATGCGGTGCTTGTTCGCATAGACCCAGCTCAGGCTCATGGCGAGCTGCTGGGCCACCTCCTCCGGTGTGAGCAGTGCCATCGTCAGTCTCCCGTTCTCCGCTGGCCGTTGGGTCCATGCCCCCGGCCGCCTCTCCATTGCTGCTCCTGCCGGCCCACAGCTTCGTCCTGGCGGCGCTTCACCAGCTCCTGGACCTCGGGCATGGCCTCGAGGCTGTGCAGTCTCTGCAGGGCCGTCTGCTGGCGCTGGATGATGCGGCCCGCGATGTCGGCGAGCTGCCACATATCCGTCGGCGTTTCCCCGTCCGGCCGGACCTTCCCCAGGCCATAGCAACCGCCGCACGGCTGGCGCTTGTTGCCCTTGATCTGGTCGGTGCCGGTGCCCATGCAGAGGGTGCAGTCGTCCTTCTCGATCTCCCGCCAGTGCTGTCGCCACTCCCCCTCGAGGGCGACGCTCTCGACCTCACGATCTAGGTCGCGGTATAGCGCCAGGCGCTGGCCATCCAGGGCCCCGGTCCCGTGGTGAAGGGCGACCAAGGTGAAGCGGCCTCCCTGGGTGCGGTGCGTGTGGGTAGGCTTCGTGGTCATAGGCTACTGCCTTGCGATGGGCCCAGATGGGCAGGGGCCCAATGTGCAGATAGCGATCCTGCTATCAACGTGACAGCAGGAAAACCAAAATTCACTGTGCTAGCTTGATAAAACGTAAGATCAGAGGAAGGGGGGAGAGGAACATGCCTGATAGAGAGATACCGAGAAAAATTTTTGATCCATATCGTAGGGTTACAGACGACATGAATTGGGATACTCACCGGCCAATTTATGAAGCTCCTTTTCTGCCTACTGAAAATAACCAGGATGATGAAAAATCTGGCGATGAGCAGGAGGATGAAGCTACTGACGTTATCCAAGATCACACTCACTTGAGATCGTAATGTCTGACAGGCGCTTCCGTGACCCCGCAACGCAATGCTGATGAGTTCGCAGTTTTTGTCTCTTTCAACGTTGAAAAGCTGACAGAAACCCTTAACGCCCGTGCTGACAGGTTCTGCACTTTTCTTCTGATTCTGCTGGGTTCGGCAGTTTTTGGCTCCATGGCGGATACCTTCTGGCTTGGTTTTGCCGTGGCCAGCACCGCTGCTGTGCAGTTCGTCTGGCGATTCGGTGAAGCGGCTGGGGCCGCTGGCTCTCAGAAGCAGCGCTATGCTCTGCTGCTGGGGTGTATGAGTAGTTTGAGCGATAGTGATCTGGCTGCAGAGCTTGAGCGTATCCAAGAGCATGACAGTCGCCCGTTGTCCGCAATTGAAGCAATCGCCTTTAATAAGGCGTGTCTTATGCGCGGGCAGTCTGATCAGATGAAACCCCTTCCCACTCCTGCTCGGATGCTGGCGCCATTTATAGGAGGACACCCTTGTGGTAGTTCTCTGAGGCGTGGCTCGGCTTCCAGTTTTTGAGTCCATATGCTGCTTCATACGTAGCGTCCTCAATGTTGTACCAGCTGGCGCTCGGTGCTCAGGTCCAGTGCCGGGGCGGCCGGGCGCAGGCCCGGACACTCGTCGGCGGCGATACCCTTCCAGTCGGGGTGGCCGGTACGGTGCTCCGGCTGCACGCCCTGGTGGGCCTCCCACTGCCAGGTGGCCACGCCTTTGCAGTACTGGCGGTGGCCCTCGGCGGCGATCTCGGCGTCGGTGCCCTGGACGGCGCCCAAGGCGAGGAGGGCGGCGCTGCCGACGACCAGGGCGGCGAACCCACCGACGATGCCGCCGGTGGCGCGGTCGGTGTGCTGTTGGCGTGTCATGCGCATGCGGCGTCCTCCCGGCGGTAGAGGGTGATGTTCCCGTTGTGGTGGAGCTGCTCGAGCATCCAGCGCAGCCAGTCGATGGCCTCTTGCTCGTAGCGGTGCGGCTCCTGGGCGACGATGGTCACCAGCTCGCCGGTGCTGGGCACGAAGAAGGCGGGGCGGTAGCCGGCCCGGGGCGAGCCCTGGACAGCCTCCTGCGCCAGCAGCTGCGTCTCGGGGTCGGTGATGCCGTGGCGCTGGGCGTGCTCGCGCCAGGCGACGGCGATGTCGTGCACGTGGTAGGGGAACTGGGTGGCGTCCTGGTGCTGGTTCATGAGGGCTTGCCCTCCTCGATCAGGCGCTCCAAGCGCTCGGCCATGTTGAGCAGGTCGGCGTGGACCGTCTGCTGCGCGATCTGCCAGGACCATCCCATGCGCTGCATGTAGTCCTGGTCCCACAGGCGGCTCAGCCAAGCGTCCATCCCCACGGCCTCCGGATCGGTGTGCGTGCAGCCCCGGGGCATGGTGACGAGGCGATAGCTCAGGCGGTCGCCGCCGTGGATGTAGAGCCATGCCTGGTGCCGGCCGGCGAGGTTGAGGTCGAGCACCAGGTCCTGGATGCGGGCCATCAGGAAACGAGTGGCGGATGGAATGCTTGGCGTGCTCATGCGTAAAGGCTCCCGGTGTCGCGGCGAGTGAGCCGCGCGGTGGCTGACACTTGCTGGCGCGTGCGCTGGGGCGGACGGTGGCGCATGGCCTCGGCGTGGGGGTTCAGGCCGGAGACGAGCAGCGCCAGCACGAGCGGGGCGATCCAGCCGCGGCGCATGCCCTTCACGATGGCGTCGGCGGCTCGGGTGGCGCGCAGGCGGTAGTAGATGGCCTCGGCAGTGCTCTTCACGGTGGACGGGCTGATGCCGCGCTCCCGGGCGATCTCCTTCTGCGTCATGCCCGCGGCAAGCCCGGCGAGCACCTGGGCTTGCTTGGCGGTGGGCCAGTCCGAGCCGCGCTTGCCGATGCAGCATCGGAAGCCGGCGAACTCGATGTGCTGCGGTGCGTGATCCATGTGATGTCCCCCATCCATGCGCTGAACTTGTGAACCAAATATGTACCATTGGTACAGCAATGGTCAAGTACCAAAAGTACATTTCAGGGCTTGGGCACAAAAAACCGCCTCGAGGGCGGGCTGTCGGAGGTCAGGAAGAGCACGGGTCAGCGGTATGTAGAAGGCTCAGGGCATTGTGGGAGTAGGGGTGCCCGGGTAGCATCTTCTGGCCCCGTCGAGGGGCGCCAACAGAACATCGACTTACGCAAGGGGACTTATGAAACTCAAGGGAATGGTTGCCGCGATCGGCGTGGCCAGCGTGATGACGCTCAGCGGCTGCGCCAGCATCGTGGGCGACAAGGAACAGGCGATCACCATCAACAGCACCCCGTCCCAGGCGGACGTGGTGATCACCGATGAGCGGAGCATGGACGTGTTCGAGGGCAAGACCCCGACCACCGTGACCCTGCGCAAGGCCGACGGCTCATACTTCGGCGGAAAGAGCTACACCGTCAACATCAGCAAGGACGGCTTCGAGGACCGCACCGTGGCGATCTCCAGCTCTCCGAATGGCTGGTACGTGGCGGGCAACCTGGTATTCGGCGGCTTCGTCGGCTGGCTGATCGTGGATCCGCTGACCGGCTCCATGTATTCCCTCAGCCCGGACGAGATCAACGCCAGCATGGGCGAGAGCGTGGCCACCGCTGAGGACGGCAGCCAGGCCCTGAACATCGTCCTAGTCCAGGACGTGCCGCAGGAGCTGCGCAGCGACATGAAGCTGCTGGGGCAGCTGTGACAGCGTTACCAACGTCCTGAAACGCAAAAAGCCCGCATCATTGCGGGCTTTTTGGTGCTAGGGAGCCAGCTTAGGCAGCGTGAGCCTTCATCCTTTGCTGGATGGCTTGGCCAATAGCGTGAGCCACGGCTTGGCTGGCACCTTTCACCTTTAGGGTGGATTTCAGCGCTTGGGCCCCGTGGCGTTGCGTGAAGACGCCAAACAGCTCATCAGCATACGAACCGGACAGAGACGATACCTCACTGTAGTCCAGCACCACCTGCTCGCCTTTGTAGGCAAGCTCCTCGATCTGGTGGCGTTCCTGCGCTGCCGTGTTCCGATTTGCTAAGGAGCCCTTATATTTCAATGTCTTAGTCATGGTCTGCTCCCTCAGTGGCGCGGCATGGTGAGAGCTCACTCGGAGATGAGATCGTCCAGAATGGACTGCACGTCCTCATCGAGGGGCTCTTCTTCAATGTGTTTACCAAGCTCGCTGATCCTTAATCTACATGCGATTGCCACACCTTGCCAGTGCGGCACTGCAGCAAAGCTGCCGAATTCTGCGTCCTGTCGGGTGGTCGCGCTGGAGGTCAGCAAGGCATCCCCGCTGGCGATCCATAGGTCTCCATCGTATTGGCGCACTAGCTTCATGAGCTGGTCTAGGCCCAAGCCTTGGTGGTGGTTGCCGTCATGCCAGTGACGTGTCTCGGTCAGGTCGCCAAAGGGGGTGCCCATCGCATCCTCGGGTTGCTGCTGGGCAAATTCATCATGATCTACGTCTTTCGTAGAATGCTCTTTTCTCAGGCACCAGTCGATAGCGCTAGCATGATCGGTCGCTTCAGGAATGCCGCGCCGCTGGCACTCTCCAAGAAACCCCTTGCCTGCATCTACCACCGAGAACTCGATGGCGTCGTATTGTCCTCGATAATTCCAGAGCAGCGCCATCGAGAATCCAGCGCCTCCGGCGTGTGCTCGGACGTTGTCGTGAAGTTCGCCAATGACGCTGCATAGCTTGGCCACGCCAGGTAAGTCACCAGCGTGCCCACGAATACATGTAGAGGTCTCTGTAGTGGCGCGGTCAACGTCGTCAGCGTCTACCAGCATCATCATGGGGCTATACCGTAGACCCCGGTTTATGCGAGCCAAGGGGAAGTCATCATCGCCAAACAGCATGTAAGGCACCTGCAAGGCTGAGAACAATCCCTGATGACTGCCTGGATCGTCGTACTGGATCCCGCTGACCCCGTTCGTGTGGCCCAGGCTGGTGGCCACGGTGACAAAGCCTGGGGTGAGAAACCCTTGAGGGACTCTTAGCTCAGCGCCGGGCTCACCTACGATCCTTGATTGCGTTCTGATCGCATGCTTTAGGCATTTTTCTGCCATGGGGGCATCCCTGCTCATATGTCGTGTTGGTTATTAGCTGGCAAGTTGCCAGTGAGGAGGCTGGCTCCTGACTATATCTCAGTCCTGGGAAGGGCATCCATGAGGGTAGGCAAGACTCAGCGCATCCGCATGTCCGCCACCACCACGCCGATGACCCGGCAGTTACCGTTGATGGGCAAGTAGGGGTCCTTCCAGGCGGGGTTGAGGGCCTTGAGCATCTTGCCAGCGCCCGGCTCCTCGATGAAGCGCTTGAAGGTGGCCTCGCCGGTGTCGGTCATCACCGCGATGACGTCCTTGCCGGTCTCGGCGCTCTTCTCCGGGTCCACATAGATCAGGGTGCCCGGGCTGTATTCGGGGATCATCGACTCGCCGACCACCCGCAGCACGAAGGTCTGCTCGCTGGCGCTGGGCGGGCGCGGGTACCAGTTGACCGACTCGGGATCGAGCTCGACGTGGCAGACTTCGGCCCACTGGCCGGCCTGTACCCAGGAGATCTCAGGGCACATGCCCTGGAGCTGTGGTGCTGGTGCCACGTTGCTCTCACCTGATGGCGTTGAGCCGGCGCCCTCGTCAGCTGCTTTCTCGCCGGCTAGTTCGGAGAAGGTCATGGGGCCGCGCCCATAGGCCAGCCACTCCTCCCTGACCCGCAGAGCCTTGGAGATAGCCACCAGCTTGTCATGCCCTGGGCGGGCTTCGTCGTTGAGCCACTTGCTCGCTGCCTTCGGCGTCACTTGGGCCAATTTCGCAAGGCGAGCCCCTTCCCCGCGGCCGGATAACCCGGCGCGGTCAAGTGCTGCCCTTAAGCGTGCGCTGAATGGCGCTTCAGAATTCGGAGTGTGAACCATGCGTTCAATCATGGCAGTGGTTGCGTGTACTTTCAGTCCCGGCCTATTATGTACCGTAAGTACATAAGTGGAGGTCGGCAGTTCATGAGCGCACTGAGGTTTGCGATCGATAAGGTGGGCGGCGTCACGGAGTGCGCCCGGGTCTGCAACATCACGCCGCGCGGCGTTTACAAGTGGATCCATCGCGATGCTCTCCCTCGCACCGAGTTCACCGGCGAGACCCGTTACGCCAAGGCCATGGCTGAGGCGAGCAGTGGAGCCTTCACCGCTGAGTGGTTGCTGGCCAATGCCGGCCCTCGCTCTGTCCCAAAGATTACGCCCCAGCCAGGGATGGCAACGACCGCTTGAGAGAGGTGGTTGGATATACAGGAGTCGAGGGGGAAGAGATGACCGCCGCATTGACGCTGCTGAGCTACGGAGAGAGCTCACGCACCGACCTGATCCTCGAGGTGTCCCGCCTGGGGCTCGCCGTCGAGGAGGCGCTGCACGACCAGGGCCCGGTTGAAGAGGCCCGCCTTCGTGCCCGGTTCCATCACGCCATGGCCACGCTGCTGGCGCTGGTGAAGGCCGAGGAGGAGGACGACGAGGCCCGGGAGCGGATCGTCGAGCAATGGAGCCACCACGCGCAGCTGGTGGAGGAATACAAGGCCGAGCTCGCGAAGCTCGAGGGAGACGCACGATGAAGCAGGATATTCCGCTGCTGGAGCAGTGGCAGGTGGAACAAGAGCTCGGTCGCCTCATTGGAGAGCTTCAGGCAGTCCGGGAAAGCGTCTCTCGCCTAGAGGAAATGGTAGGGCGGGAGCGGGGCCACGAGCGTGAGGTGCTGGCGGAGATTCGAGCATATCGCCAGCACCTCGCCGCGCTCTATTCGGCTTGTGAGGCGCCCTCCGGTTCAGGTGCTAGGTGACTGATATGCGAGAACATGTCGTTTTTCGTGAATATTCCCTTGACGGCTTGGTAAACACCCGGGTCGTACGAATGCTGAGTCAACTCGTCGTGCAGTGCCATGAAAAGGTCCGCATCGCTGAGTTCTCTCACTGTGGCGGGAAGCCAGTGATGCTTGTTTACGGCATCGAGCTCGGCACCCATTCGCCCGGTAAGTACAGCCCAAGGTCGATCTTCTTGAGCTTTGATCCTTTCATGGCTGTAGCAGGCAACCAAGAAACTCTGAAGGGCCATGGGAAGAATGGCTCCAGGGCGTTCGTAACGTGGCATGTCTGGGTTTTCACTATCAACGCGCTGCGCCGTTTCTTGCAGGATCCGGTCCCAAACATGCTCGTGCAGCATTGGTTCGATTTCGGCCACGGTGTTGCTCCATTGGGATGTGTGGAAGCTCCTAATGTAGCGGGTAACACCGTGGCCCTCTATTCCCTGGGAGGTGGCTATGTCGGTTGAAGCCACCACCTGGGCCCTCCATCAGCAGGCCGTCACCGATCCTGGTGCCCGAGCGGTGCTGTTCGGCCTGGCCAACCATGCCAACCACGAGGGGCGGCACGCCTTCCCGAGCGTCGACCTGCTGCGCCGCTATACCGGCCTGGGCCGCCGCACGGTGATCGCCAAGCTCAAGCTGCTGCAGGACAAGGGGCTCATCCGTAAGGGCAACCAGCGGGTGGCCGCGGCGATCATCGACCGCGCCGACCGTCGCCCCACGGTGTACGACCTCGCCCTGGGCATGGGGCTCGAGGAGCTCGAGCCGATCGGCGACGAGCAGGCGCCGGACATGCCCCCCGAGCCGGGTGCAAATTCTGCACCCCGTGGGAATGACTCGCGAGGTGCACAGGCTGCACCCCGTGGAGATAGCGGGTTGCAGGATTCTGCCAACGGGGTGCAAATGACGACGCCACGGGGTGCAGGAGCTGCACCCGAACCGTCCGGAACCAACCCCCACTCTCTCTCTGGCGCGGGCGACGCGCCGAGCGAGCACCCGGTGTTCGAGCAAGCCGCCGGCCATGACGACGACGGCCAGCCCCCGGCGGGCGATCACCGCTTTGCCATGACCCTCGACTGGCAGCCCGAGCCCGAGGCGTTCGCCATGGCCTGCCAGCGCGCCGGCTTGCCTGCCGACACCGAGTACGCCCCGGCCCAGCTGGCCAAGTTCACCGCCCACCACGCCGATGCCCCGGGACGCCGCCACGGTCAGGCCGCCTGGGTCGCCAAGTTCGTCGACTGGATCCGCAACGATGCCCGCCGCGCTCCGCCTGCGGCCGGCTCCGCCACGGGAGGACAGCCTCATGGACACCGCACAGGACCTGCTGGCCAGCGCCAGCGCTTCTCGAACCTCAGCGCCGCGGAGGCTCGTCGCGAGCTTGAGCGCCGCCGCCGAGCGCAAGACCCAGCAGCGCCAGGGGGATCGGTCTACGACGGGGAGCTTGACCCCGGTCACTGAGCAGACCATCGACCGGCTGTTCGACGCCCTGGGGCAGCTGTACGGGGTGCACTGGCGCCGCCGCTGCGCCGAGGCCGGCTGGGGCGAGGAGCTCGAGGGCGAGTGGATCTGCCTCGACGTTCGCCACGAGTGGCTCCAGGCCCTGCAGCACCTTAGCGAGGCCCACGTGACTTGCGGGCTGGCCGCCCTGAACGCCGCCGCCGGCGAAGCCGTGGCTCAAGGTCGCACCGCCTGGCCGCCGGACAGCCCGATGCTGTTCGCCAAGGCGTGCCGCCTGCGCCCGGAGCCGCTGGGGCTGCCGAGCACCGAGCAGGCCTGGCGCAACGTCCAGGATCACGCGTTCGCCGGCAAGCCGTTCATCCACGACGCCGTGGCCGCCGCCGCCGAGCACGTCGACCTGCACAACATGCGCAGCGCCAGCTACCACCAGCTCGGCGAGCACCGCCGGCAGTTCGAGCACTACTACGCCAGCGACAACCGCGACTGCGTGGTGGAGCGGGTGGCCCGGGGCGACAGCATGCGCCCCCGGGCGGCCCTGGAGCACGACGCCAAGCGCCGCCGGGCCGAGCTGGCCGAGCGCGCCAGCCGAGACGAGGCCGCCCGCCAGGCCGAGGCCGCGGGCCTGCCGCACGCCATGAACGCCGACCAGGGGCTCCGGTCCCTGAAGGCCGCCCTGGGGAGGGGATGACCATGAGCGCAGTGATGCAACCGACCGGCAACGAGGTCTCCCGCGAGGCCTATGACGACGTGCGCCGCTCCGGGCGTGCCAACCAGCAACACCGTCTGGTGCTCGAGGCCCTGAGTCAGCACGGCCCCAGCACTCGGCATGACCTGGTCGAGCATACCGGGCTGCCGATCCAGACCGTCTGCCCGCGCTGCCATGAGTTGTTGGACCGGGGCGAGATCGAGGTCGTGGGTACTGCGGGCCGGCCGGCGCGCCAGGTGCTCGCCATCGTCGAGGAGGAGAAGGAGGGAGCCGAGCAATGAAGCCCGTCGATCTCGAGAACGAAGTCCTGCTGGCGCTGCGCCGCGCCGCCGGCGACACCCTGACCATCGCCCATCTCCACCGCCGGCTGAGCTCGGCCGCCGGTGAGGGCCCGATCTGGCGCCAGGTGGCCAGCACCTGCACCCGACTGGAGCGCCTGGGGTTCATCTACATCGCCGCCGAGGAGAAGGTCGGCGACGCCTGGCACCCGGCCTATGCCCTGACCGAGGCCGGCCGAGCCGCGGCGCACGCTGCGCGGATCCAGCGTCACAACGCAAGCCGGGAGGTGAAGGCGTGATGGCAGCCGCGCCTCTGACTCGTCCCAGCCGCCAGCGGTGCGCGGCCTGCCACCGGCTGGCGCCCGTCGGCCACTTCCGCGACGCCGTGTCGGACCCCGAGCGGCCCGGCCGCACCCGGCACATCACCCACGACACCTGCCAGGACTGCCGGCAGAACCGTCGCATCGCCCCGGGGAGGACGTTCCGATGACCGCACATCTCAAGGGCGGCCCGCAGGCCCGTCGCGCGGCGATCTTGTGTCAGAACCCGCGCTTCCGCCTTTACCTCGACCGGCGGCGCCGGTGCCAGCACGGCATGGCCGAGGGACAGCTGCCGGATGGCACCCACACCGAGCAGGACGCCGCCGATGCCATCCGCCTGGCCTGCGGGGTGGCGAGTCGCGCCGAGATCGACCACAGCGCCTCGGCCCGGGCGATGCTCGACCGGATCGTCGCCGACTACCAGCGCTGGGAGCGCCAGCAAAGGAGAGCAGGATGATCAAAGTCACGCCGCTGCAACAACCTACCGCAAACACCTGCGCCCATGCCTGCCTGGCCATGGTGACCGGTGAGTCCATCGATGCGCTGATCGAGCGCTTCGGCGATCGCGGGATCTGCTGGGAAGACGACGCCCTGGTCTTGGTGGAGAACGGCATCTTCCCGGTCAAGATCGCTGGCGCCGGCCACCCGTTCCCCTGGGTGGGAGCCTATCTCGTCTCGGCGCCGAGCCTGAACCAGCCGGGCAAACTGCACGCGGTCATAGTCGAGGCCTCCGAAACGGGCTATGTGGTCCACGACCCGAATACCGGCCGCGAGGGCGTCGAGGCGTATGGCCCTGACGCCATCATGGGCGGCGAGCTGGCGCGAGTAGACGTCACCTACCTCGATACCGAGATCCTGCGGGGCATGAAGCGCAAGGAGGGCAAGGCCGCATGACCGAGCGCCACCACCCGAGCGAAGACCAGGCCCGCGCCCTGGCCGAGAGTGAGCGGTTCTGCGAGTGGCTCGATGCCACGGCGGCCACGCCCCATGGCTGGCCGCACAACCGCACCACGGCGAAGCGGTGGCTCGAGCGGGCGTGCGGGGTCGAGAGCCTCGGCTGGCTGGCCACCAACCGCCAGGCGTCCGATCGGCTGCGGGACATCGCCCGCCGCTTCGACGCCTGGGATCGGAACGAGGAGCTGGCGGTATGAGCGAGCCGAGGGAGCAGCCCCGGGGTGCCCGATACGTGAACAAGCCAAGGAGGGCGAGCTGATGGCGTCGACGCCGAAGCGGATTACCCGTCGCAAGCGGACCTGGCGGGAGAGGTCCCTCACCGCGCCGACCATGGGGAAGACCGGGACTGCCAAGCCCGCCGCCCCCGGGGCACCCCGTATCGATCACGAGGGCAACGAGCAGAAGGCGTTGGTGCTCTGGCTCTATGGGGAGTGGCAGCGCGGGTCCGAGGTGGGCCAGGCCTACCCGGTGACCTACCACGTACCCAACGGCGGCCAGCGCAACAAGAAGACGGCGGCCGACCTGAAGCGGCAGGGCGTGAAGGCCGGGGTGTCCGACCTGGTGGTGATGGAGGCGCGTGGGGGTCTGTTTGGGCTGTATCTCGAGCTCAAGGCGACGCCGCCCCGGCATGCCGCCATCGCGCCTTCCCAGCGTGACTGGCTGGCGCTGGCCGACGAGCGGGGGTATGGGGCCGTGCTGGCGCGAGGCCTAGAGGAGGCCCGGGCGGTGCTGAGGGAGTACATGGCGTTGCCGCCGACCCGGGTGGTGGGCGCTGTGCGGCGTATCGAGTCGGGGACTGACTGGAGGGAGTGATGCGAACGAGCCAACTGGTCGGAGGGGACCTGACGCGCATGTCGGTCCGCCAGCTGGAGGAGGTGATGCGAACGCTGGGGCCCAAACAGGCGCGCAGCCAGGAGGCGGCCCGCGCCATGGTCGCAGAGCTGATGGAGATCGAGGCGGAGTGGCGGCTGGGCCAGCGCCATCGAAACCCCGGTTTTGCTCCGGTCTCGCCGGTGGACGGGATCGGTGAAGGCCGTGGGGAGGTGACGGGCGCCGTCGACCACATGGCTGAAGCGGCGACCCGGTACTGCTACGAGAGCGAGCTGGCGCAGGTGGCGCATGCCCTGGTCGGCGGGATCACCGAGCACCAGGCCGCTGCGGTACTGATGTGCACCCGTCTGGTGGCTCGCTCGATGGCGCCCAGGGATGAGAAGCGAGAGCTCACCAGCGAGCAGCTGGCGCACCCCTCGCGCCAGGTGTGGGCCCTGCAGCGGCTCGGGTTCCCACCAGGTGGTGGCTGCCGGTTCCTGTCAGCGGGTGCCATGCGCAAGGCGGCGACCCAGGCGCGGGGGCGAATGGTGCGCCATGTTATCCACAGGATCGAGGAAGAAAACACAACATCTTGCGTTTTGGTAACTGGGTAGCTACTCTATAGCCATTGTCGATTACTGCGCCCTGGCGGGCTTTCCCGCCGGGGCGCTTCCGTTTGTGCCGCCCTGGCTCGGTGTCCCCCTCGAGCGTCTCTCCCCTGGGCGGCCTTTTCTTCGCCGAGGTCATCATGTCTCAGCCGCTACAGCGCCGCCTGATCGATGAGGTCGTCGATCGGGAGGGCGGCTATGTGAATCACAGCGCCGACCGTGGTGGCCCGACCCGCTACGGCATCACCGAGGCCGTAGCTCGGCGCCATGGGTACAAGGGCGACATGCGCGAGCTGCCTCGCCGCCTGGCCTTCGAGATCTACGCGGATCGCTACTGGCACAGCCTGCGCCTCGATCAGGTCGCCGAGATCCACGAGCCGCTGGCCGAGTACCTATTCGACTTCGGGGTCAACTCCGGGCCGGGCCGCGCCGGCGAGTACCTCCAGCGCCTGCTCAATGTGCTGAACCGCGTCGAGCGCGACTACGACGACATCGCCGTGGATGGCGCCGTCGGCCCGGCCACCCTAGGTGCCTTGGAGGCCTACCACGAGACCCGGGGCCGCCCTGGGCTGCATGTGCTGGCGCACGCGGTCAACGGCCTGCGCCTGGCGTTCCTGGTGGAGTTGGCCGAGCGCCGGGAGAGTCAGGAGGCGTTCTCCTTCGGGTGGTTGCGCCGCGTCATTGAACTGCGAGATGGAGGCGCCTGATGCCATGGCGAAACACCGGCTGGCTGCAAGATGCCCTGCTGGCTCTATCCGCAGGTGGGGCCGTGATGATGGGGCTGCTCGCTAAGATCGCCCACGAGGTCAAGATGGGACACCGTCCGAGATTCTTCACTCGTCGGCTGTGGCTGGACGTGCCGGCCCTGGCCGCCATGGTCGCTGTCGCGGCCGGTATCAACGTGTATTTCGAGCTCGAGGGCTGGCCCGGCAGTGCGGTCGGCGTCGTCTGTGGCTGGCTGGGCCCGCGCAGCATCGACGTGATGCTGATGGCCGTGGCCGAACGTGTCAGGGGAGGTCGGTGATGGACTGGAAAGATGCTGTCGGGGAGGTGGCCAAGTATGCGCCCGCCGTGGCCACTGCGCTTGGCGGCCCTGCTGCTGGCGGTATCACTGCTGGCGCGGCCGACCTGGTCACTGGGCTGCTGGGTGTCGAGAACACTCCTGCTGGCCTGGTGGCAGCGACTCAGGACGAGGAGAAGCGGGCGGAGCTGATCCGCATCAACAATGAGCACCGCGAGAAGCTCGAGCAGATGCGCCTCGATGCCGAGGCAGCCGATGCCGCCGAGAAGACGGCACGACTGGTCGAGACCCAGAAGACCATGCGTGCAGAGCTAGAGCATGACGGCGTCTATAAGTCCGGCTGGCGGCCGGCTCTGGGCTGGGTGTTCGCCGCCTCACTCGGCGGCCTGGCTGGCGTGATGGTCTACGCCATCGGCCGGGAGCCAACGCTGGTCAGCGACCCCGAGTTCACCGGCATGCTCGCCTGGCTGTTCGTGACTATGGGCGCCGCCTTGGGCATTAACGTGCGGGAGCGCTCAAAGGACAAAGCTCGCCGAGCGGGACACCGCCCGGCGAGATTTATGGATGCGATAAGCTTTAATAACAGAGAAGGGTAGAGTGGTTGTTTTTATCAGCGGTATTGTTTTGCTCTACTTGTCTCGAAAAAATGTGTGCATAAAGAACATGCAGTACCACATAAAAGCAAATGCCCTGGCTGAATTTTCGCGTGTTCCGTATCTAATAGACTCTCCGTGAAGCACCAGGTTTCGATTTATTATGTGGTCCGGTATTTTGATTTCTGGTCTATTCCTTGTGCTGACAATGACGGGCATCTTTGTGCTTAGCATGGGAAGAAGTAAGGCACTCAGGTAGTTTTCTTCATTGTTGTTTTCTCTTGCGGCAGTAAGTAATGAGGTTCCGCCTTTTCCAGGCGACCACACAGGGTGGCCATGGTTCTCTTTAGAGTACCCATCAGCCTGCATCAAAAAGATAGGCGCTGACAGGAAATACTTGCCTGAGGCATGTGCACCTATCGCTTCCAAGATGATTTTCATTCGATCATCAGTCACTTCTTTAGGCTTGGTTGTTGAAAAATCATTCATGACTTCTTCGAAGTGCTTCGTCATGTAGTTATCAGCAGCATTTGCTCCTTCAGAGTGGAAGATGGTCTGGTACTCTTTGGCTTGCTGAAAATGCTCCCCTAAGGATAGCTCGAAGTCAGGAAACCACCCATTTTCAGCAAGAAGCTCAATGCGCTCTTTTTGTTGAAGCTCAAAGGTGTCTAAATCTTCTGGTATTTGAGAGGCGATTTCTTGGAAGCGTTCAACTATCGGCGAGATGCTGGCTTGAATTTCGTGGAACATATCGGGAATTTGTGCTGACGCTTCTTTGAGTGGGCGCATTTTCTCTTGAATGGCACTCAAGTTCTTTTTGAGATCGACCTGCCATTGGGGCAAGGTTATTCGGATTTGAGAACGAAACTGTTCAAACTGCTTTTGCTGTTTCTCGAGATCCTTATCCATCACTCAACTCCTTCATCTATATGCCTCAACGTCCCGCTCAGCCCTGCCGAGAGAGGTTATGTCGACAGCTTACCCGGGAGCGCCATGGTTATTGCAAGGAGCACGAGCGCCTGCAGACCGGCTGGGCTCGTCACCAGGAGAGCAAGTCGGCCAGCCAGAGAGGCTATGGCTCACGCTGGCGCAAGCTGCGTCAGCTGGTGATGGAGCGGGACCGCTGGCTGTGCCAGGCCTGCCGCCGCAAGGGTCGCGCCACCCCGGCCGCGGTCGTCGACCACATCGTCAACAAGGCCGAGGGCGGCTCTGACAGCCCCGACAACCTCGAGGCGCTGTGCCGGCTGTGCCACAAGGCGAAGACCCAGCAGGAGGCCCAGCGGGGCCGAGAGCGGGGCGGCTCAGGGGGAGGGGGTGGTCGAATCTCTGGAGCCTGAGCCGGCCGAGACCGCCCGCGCAGTCGATTTTTTATGCGCGAGAAATAACGAAAGTTTTTCTGAGGGGTTCCGATGGCCAACGGCGCACCAGTTCGGGCCTCGGGTGGAGGCCGCAAACGCAAGACCGGACAGCAGCACAAAAGCTCGTTGACCCGCATGCCGCCGCCGCCCGAGCTGATCGACGAGACGGCCGTTCGGGTGTGGAAGACTCAGTCCAGGGTGCTGATCGACCGCGGCACCTTCGAGGTCGAGGACGCCCCGCTACTGATCGCCTACTGCAATTCGTTCGCCTACATGCTGCAGGCCGAGGCGTCGATCACCCAGCACGGCATGGTGGTGCCCACCGCGGACGGCAGCATCAAGAAAAGCCCCTTCGTGGCGGTGCGCGCCGACTGTATCGCCCAGCTGACCCGCACCGGCTCGCTGCTGGGGCTCGACCCCCTGACCCGCATTCGCATGCTGGGCGCGGGCGGTGGCGGCGAGGAGGGCGGCGAGGGAAACGACTTCCAAGAGTTCTGATCCATGGCCGCTTACCCCAACGTGAACGCGGCGCAGAAGTACGCGCGCGACGTGGTGGCCGGCCGGATCGTTGCTTGCCGCTTCGTCAAGGCGGCCTGCGCGCGACACCTCGATGACCTGAAGGCCGCCAAGGCCAAGAGCTACCCCTATCGTTTCGACCGCGACCTGGCCGAGCGGGTGTGCCGCTTTATCCAGCTGTTGCCCCACACCAAGGGCGAGTGGGCCCGGGGCTTCAAGCGGATCGAGCTGGAGCCGTGGCAGCTGTTTATCTTCGCCGTGGTGTTCGGCTGGGTGCGCAAGACCGACAAGACCCGGCGCTTTCGCGAGGTCTATGTCGAGGTGCCGCGCAAGAACGGCAAGTCGATCCTCGCCGCCGGGGTGGGGCTCTACGCCTTCTGCGCCGACCAGGAGTACGGCGCCGAGGTCTATTGTGGCGCGACCAGCGAAAAGCAGGCGTGGGAGGTGTTCCGCCCGGCCATGAAGATGGCCAAGAAGCTGCCCGACCTGCGCAAGCACTTCGGCGTGGTGACCTGGGCGAAGAAGCTGGAACGCACCGACGGCAGCGTGTTCGAGCCGGTGATCGGCGATCCGGGCGACGGCTCGAGCCCGTCGTTCTCGATCGTCGACGAGTACCACGAGCACCCCGACTCGCGGCTCTACGACACCATGATTACCGGCATGGGCGCGCGCAACCAGCCGATGATGTGGGTGATCACCACCGCCGGCTATGACGTCGCCGGGCCCTGTCATGAGATGCGCGAGCGCCTCGCCGAGATGCTCGACGGCGTGACCCAGGACGACGAGCTGTTCGGCATCATCTACACCATCGACAAGGGCGACGACTGGACGAGCGAGGCTGCGCTCTACAAGGCGAACCCCAATATCGGCGTGTCGGTGAAGCTGGATTACCTGCGCAGCCAGCAGGCCCGGGCGGTGGCCCGCGCCCGCTACGCCAACCAGTTCAAGGTCAAGCACCTGAACGTGTGGGTCACCTCGCGGGCCGGCTATTTCAACATGGAAGCGTGGCGAGCCTGTGAAGATGTCACGCTTACCGCCGCTCAGTTCCGCGGCGAGGACTGCGTGCTGGCCTTCGACCTGGCCCGCAAGCTCGACATGAACTCGATGGCTCGGCTGTTCACGCGGGTGATCGACGGCAAGGTGCATTACTACAGCGTTGGCCCCAAGTTCTGGGTGCCCGAGGACACGGCCTTCGACAACGACGACCGGCGCCTCGGCGAGCGTTACCAGGGCTGGATCGAGGCCGGCGCGCTCGAGGCGACCGACGGCTGCGAGGTGGACTATCGCGAGATCCTCGAGAGTGCCAAGGAGGCCAACCTCGAGACCCCGGCCAGCGAGTCGCCGATCGACCCCCACGGCGCCGCCAACCTATCGCATCAGCTCGACGACGAGGGGCTGACGCCCATCACCACGGTGCAGAACTACACCAACCTGTCGGACCCGATGAAGGAGCTGGAGGCGGCGATCGTCGCCGGGCGCTTCCATCACGACGGGCACCCGATCATGTCCTGGTGTATCGGCAACGTGGTCGGCAAGCACCTGCCGGGTAACGACGACGTGGTGCGGCCCATCAAGCAGGGCGACCACAACAAGATCGATGGCGCGGTGGCCCTGATCATGGCCATCGGTCGCGCGATGCGGCCCGACGACAGTGACGACCTCTCCGACCACCTCGAAGAACACGGCATTCGGACCCTTTAAATGAAATTTATCGACAAGTTACTGCGCCGCAAGAGCACGGCCATTAGCACGTCGCAGGCCCTCGCCGAGGAACTCGGGGTGACCTATGACTCGGTCAGTGGCCGGCGGATAAGCGGCAATCAGGCCATGCGCCTGACCACCGTTTTCGGCTGCGTGCGCGTGCTCTCCGAGTCGGTGGGCATGCTGCCTTGCCGACTGATGGAGCAAGGGGCGAAAAGTCGCAACCCCGCCACCAGTCACCCGCTGTATCGGCTGTTGAATGTCGCCCCCAACGACTACATGACTGCCCAGGAGTTCTGGGAGCTGCTGGTGGCCTGCCTGTGCCTGCGGGGCAACTTCTACGCCTACAAGGTCAAGGGGCTGGGCGGGCGAGTGTCGGAGCTGCTGCCGATCGATCCCGGCGCGGTGGAGCCCAAGCTCGACGAGCGGTGGAGGCCGGTCTATCGCGTGACCTTCCAGAACGGCAGTCAGGACGTACTGAGTCAGGATGAAATCTGGCATGTGCGGCTGCTGACGCTCGACGGCCTGGTCGGGCTCAATCCGGTGGCCTATGCCCGCGAGGCCATCGCCCTGGGCCTCGATACCGAGGAGCACGGCGCCCAGCTGTTCCGCAACGGGGCGGTGACCACCGGCGTGCTGTCCACCGAGCAGACCCTCACCGACAAGGCGTATGCGCGACTGAAAAAGGATTTCGAGGAGCGCCACGGCGGCCTGGCCAACAACCACAAGCCGATGATTCTGGAGGGTGGGCTCAACTGGAAACCCATCTCGCTGAATGCCGAGGACAGCCAGTTCCTGCAGACCCGCCAGTTCCAGCGCGACGAGATATGCGCGATCTACCGGGTGCCGCCGCACCTGGTGGCCAACATGGAAAAGGCCACGTTCTCGAACATCGAGCACCAGGGGATGAACTTCGTCAATTACTCCCTGGTGCCGTACCTGACGCGCATCGAGCACCGGGTACAGGTCGGCCTGCTGAGGCCCGAGGACCAGGCCCGCTATTACGCCAAGTTCAATGCCGGGGCCCTGCAGCGGGGCGACCTCAAGGCCCGCTATGAGTCCTACGGCCGTGGCATCCAGTGGGGGATTCTCAGCCCCAACGAGTGCCGCGAGCTCGAGGATCTCAACCCCCGCGAAGGCGGCGACATTTACCTGACGCCGACCAACATGACCACCAAGCCGGAGGCCGGCAACCGTGACGACCCGGAATGACCGAGAGCGGCGGCAGGCGCGCGAGCAGCGGGCCCGCCGCCCCGCGCTGAACCGTCAGGCCATCCAGGGCGGACTGGCCCAGCCAAGCCGCCACCATGACCTCGAGGACAAGCAATGAACACCAAGCAACGCTTCGACGCGCCGCTCAAGATCAAGGCCGTCAACGATGCCGGCGAGTTCGAGGGTTACGGCTCGATCTTCGGCAACCAGGACAGCTACGACGACGTGGTGATGCCCGGGGCCTTCCAGGCCAGCCTGGCCCGCTGGCAGCAAAAGGACCGCCTGCCCGCGATGCTCTGGCAGCACAACATGCAGGAGCCGATCGGCGTTTATACCGAGATGAAAGAGGACGAGAACGGCCTCTTTGTGAAGGGTCGCCTGCTCGTCGACGACGACCCGCTCGCGCGTCGCGCCCATGCGCACATGAAGGCGGGCAGCCTGTCCGGGCTGTCGATCGGTTACATGGTCAAGGAGTGGGATTTCGACCGCGACAAGGACGTGTTTCTGCTCAAGGAGGTCGATCTCTGGGAGGTCTCCCTGGTGACCTTCCCGGCCAATGACGAGGCCCGGATCTCCAACGTCAAGAATCACCTGGAGCGGGGCGAGCTGCCCCGGCCCAGCGAGTTCGAGAAGGCCCTGCGGGAGGTAGGGCTTTCTCGGTCTCAGGCCAAAGCCTTCATGGCTTCCGGCTACAGCGCCATCCAGCCGCGAGATGCGGAGGCGGAAAAAGCGCTTTCCTACCTCAAGTCCCTATCGGATCGAATGCAATAAGGAGCCTCCCATGGCTGTGGATCATAAAGACGTCGCCCAGGTCGCCGAGGAGCTGGGCCAGCGCTTCGACGAGTTCAAGAAGTCCAACGACAAGCGCCTCGAGGCGATCGACGCCGAGAAAACGGCGCTGTCGGAGAAGACCGAGCAGCTCAACGGCAAGCTGACCGAGCTGGACAACCTCAAGGCCGACCTAGAGGCCGCCCTCAAGGAGGCCAATCGCCCCGGCAAGCCCGGTGCCAGCAAGGAGGTTTCCGAGCACAAGGCGGCGTTCGGCAGCTTCATTCGCAAGGGTCGCGAGGAGGGGCTGCGCGAGCTGGAGCAGAAGGCGCTGAACATCACCACCGACTCTGACGGCGGCTTTGCGGTACCGGAGGAACTCGACCGCAATATCCTCGACCTGCTGCGCGACGAGTCGCCGATGCGCCAGGTCTGCAATCAGATCACCGTCAGCACCTCGGATTACAAGAAGCTGGTCAACCTGGGCGGCGCCGGGTCCGGCTGGGTCGGCGAGACCGCGGCCCGTCCCGAGACCGGCACGCCGACCCTGGCGCAGGTCGCCGCCTACATGGGCGAGATCTACGCCAACCCCCAGGCCAGCCAGACCAGCCTCGACGACCTGTTCTTCGACGCCGAGGCGTGGCTGAACGCCGAGGTGGCGCGCGAGTTCGCCGAGCAGGAAGGCGCGGCCTTCCTCAGCGGTGACGGCGTCAACAAGCCGAAAGGCATTCTGGATTACGCCTTCGCCACCACCGGCGACGCGGCGCGCGCCTTCGGCACCCTGCAGGAGATCCATTCCGGCGTGTCCGGGGACTTCGTGGCGGATGACCTGGTCAAGCTCGTCTACACGCTCAAGAAGGGCTACCGCGGCAACGCCGGCTGGATGCTGCCGATGCTGACCCTGTTCAAGGTCCGCACCATGAAGGACGCTCAGGGCAACTACATCTGGCGTCCGGGCATCGAGGCCGGCCAGCCGTCCAGCCTGCTGGGCTACGCGGTGAACGAAAACGAGGACATGCCGGCCGTGGCGGCCGATGCCCATGCGGTGATGTTCGGCGACTTCCGCCGCGGCTACACCATCGTGGACCGCATCGGCACCCGGGTGCTGCGCGACCCCTTCACCAACAAGCCGAACGTTGGCTTCTACACCACCAAACGGGTCGGCGGCATGCTCACCGACTCCCAGGCGGTCAAGGCGCTGACCCTCAGCGTGTAAGCGGCGGGGCGCCTGCGGGCGCCCCTCCCTTTCGGATCACTCAAGGAGGCAAGCATGCCCTGGATCAAAGTCGAAAAGCCGTTCCCGTTCTCGCCGGATGGCAAAAGCGTCGTCGAGATCGAGGCGGGGGAGCAAGAGGTGTCGGAACGCTGCGCCGAGGTGGCCGTCGAGCACCTCGAGGTGGCCACCCGGCTGGAGAGTGCCCCGACCCCTGCCACGTCTACCGCGGAGTCGGAGACGTCCAGCGAGGACGAGGCCGCCGAGGCTGGCGAAGCGGAGGCCCCGGCCGCGGAGGAGAAGCCGGCCGCCAAGTCGGCCGCCAAGAAGACGCAAGCCACTAAGCGCTGAGGGTCGCCATGCTCGAGCTGGACATTATCAAGCAGCACGTCCGGCTCGAGCCGGACGACGTCGAGGAGGACGCCCTGCTCGACACCTACGCCACGGCGGCCCAGCGGCTGGTCGAGAACCGCACCGGGCGCAAGCTCTATGCCACCGCCGGCGAGATCCCCAACGACCCCGAGACGGGCGAGCCGATCGAGGCCGGCCTGGTGCTCGACGACGACCTGACCACGGCCATGCTGCTGCTGGTCGGGCACTGGTACGAGAACCGCGAGAGCGTGGTGCTCGGCACGATCGCCAGCGACCTGCCGATGGCGGTGGATGCCCTGATCGGGCCCTACAAGCACTACAACGTGTGAGGCCGATATGCGAGCCGGCAAGCTACGCCACCGGGTGACGCTGGAGTTCTACCAGCGCCTGCCGCGCACCCCCTCGGGGGACACCCCGAGCGATTGGGTGGCCGTCGATACCGCCCGGGCCAGCATCGAGCCGCTGCGCGGCCGGCTGCTGCTGGCCGCCCAGGAAGCGCAGAGCGAGAGCACGGCGCGCATCCGCTTGCGCTGGCGCCAGGACGTCGCCGACGCCACCGGCAAGACGCTTCGCTTTCGCTACCGCGGGCGCGTGTATCGCGTCGATGGCCGCCCGGTCGACCCCGACCTGCGCGGCCGCGAGCTGGAGGTGATGGTGCATGAGTGGGTTTAACGTCCAGGTCAGCGGGGCCGGCTTCGAGCAGGCCCGGCGCGACATGGCCGGGCTGGAGCACAAGCTGCAGCACGGCGCCGTGCGCGCCGGCATGGTGCGGGCCATCGCGCCGGTCAAGAAGACCGCCAAGGCCAACGCGCCCAAGGACTCGGGCGACCTGGCCCGGGCGGTGGGGCACCGCTCGTTGAGCAAGCGCGCCAAGGGCCGGCTCGGCCTCGGCGCCGATACCGTGGCCCTGCTGGTGGGCACCAATCGCCGCGTGGGCGGCCGCTGGCAGGGGCGAAAGGGCCTCTGGCAGGAGCACGGCACCGAGCACATGACGGCGAATCCGTTCCTCGGCCCGGCCCTCGAGCAGCACCAGAGCGGCTTTGGTGGGCGCTTCTATGCCGGCCTGAGCCGCTACCTCGACCGCAAGGGGCTACGCCCATGATCGACACCATTCTCGCCGCGCTGGCCGGTGCCGGCGTCACGGCCTGGCGCTCGAGCGACGCCGACCCCAGCCGCGCCGACACCGGCCCCGGGCTGGTCGCCCTGGTCGACCCGGTGGTGGCGAGCGCGCTGTGGCCGGTCCAGCTGCCCAACGACGCCCCCGACACCAACGGCGTGTACAGCCTCGCCGCGCAGGGCGACATCGAGGTCGACGGCTACCGCCTGGGGCGCGTCGATACCTATGTGGTCAGCCTGCGCTCGCCGACCTTCGACCCGCTGCGCGCGATGACCGACGACCTGGTCGAGCGGGTGGCGGGCCATGCCGGGCTGGTGAGCTGGGAGATCACCGACGCGGCCACCGACTACGAGTTCGACCCCCGCCAGTACCGGGCTCACTTCGAGCTGCAGGCCACCAGCCTGGCCACCGCGGCTCCGGCGCTGCCGGCGGCCTTCGTGCATCCGGTGCAGGCCGACGCCGAGACCAACGCCCTGGGCACCTGCGACGTGCGCCAGACCGTGAGCGAGCACCTGGCGGTGGTGCTGGTCGCCGAGCAGGACGGCATCGACGCCCAGCGCGCCCAGGTCCAGCAGGCGCTGCTCGGCCTCGAGGCGGCCGACGGCGTGGCGCCGCTGGAATACGCCGGCGGCCAGCGCGTGGCGGTGTCCGGCCGCCATGTCTACTGGCGCGAGCTCTACCGCTATGCCCGCCTGATCCGTTCCACCTGACCCCAGGAGATTCCCATGCCCAACCACGGCGGCCGCTACGAGATCCGTCGCGGCAAACGCGTGCTCGTCGAGCGTACCGACGGCCCGCAACCCGACCCCCGGCGCTCGGCTACACCCGCCCGCAAGCCGGCCCCCAAGACCGATGATGTAAAGGAGTCCAGCAATGGCGAAGAAATGGCGTAAGCGCTATGCCGTGGCCAAGATCGAGAGCGCCTATGGCACGCCGAGTGCCGACATGACCGGCGCCACCATCCTCGAGGTGGTGATGCTCGACGGCGGCAATCCCTATGCCGGCAATACCGTGGAGCGCGAGCGCATGCGCGACGGGCTCGGCGGCTTCGAGCAGGTCAATACCGGGCCCTATGTCGAGCGCACCCTGCGCCTGCCGCTGGCTGGCCAGGGCACCGCCGGCGAGGCGCCGGCCTATGGCCCGCTTCTGCGCGCCTGTGGCATGAGCGAGACGGTCAACGTCGGCACCGACGTGGTCTATCAGCCGGTCAGCGAGAACCACGAGAGCCTCGAGCTGTGGTGGATCGAGGACGGGCAGATGCAGCACATCAGCGGCGCCCACGGCACCCTCACCATCAGCGCCGACGCCCAGGGCCTGCCGTATATCGAGTTCAGCTTTACGGGGCTGTACAAGAAGACCGAGGCGGCCGGGGACGCCAGCGTGGCCACCCAGGCGGTGCAGGCCAAGGAGGTGCCGGTCAACAAGGCCAACACCACCGCGGCGATCGACGGGCATAGCGCCTGCCTGGCCTCGCTGTCGCTGGACGTCGGCAACCAGGTGGAATACCGCAACCTGGTCAACTGCGAGTCGGTGCATATCACCGACCGCGGCGTGACCGGCACCGCCAACATCGAGGCGCCGGACCTCGCCACCAAGGACTATTTCGCCGCGGTCGAGTCGCACAAGAGTGCCGGCGTCAACCTGGTGGCGGCGACCCTGACCCACGGCACCGTGGCCGGCAATATCGTCGAGCTGGCCGGCACCCATGTGCAGCTGTCGAGCATCTCGCCCACCGACAACCAGGGCATCATGCACTATGACCTGGGGCTGCGCTTCCTGCCGGACGGCAGCGCCGACGACGACTTTACGCTGACCTTCAAGTAAGGCCCGGCCACCACCCCTCGCGCGCCGCCCGCCCGGGCGGCGCGCCTGTTTCCGATCGACAAGGAACCGTTATGACCTTCGTGCTCAAGAGCGTGCCCGACATTACCGTGCCGGTGACCATCCAGGTGCCCGGCGAGGCCGAGGCCAAGACCATCGAGGCGCGCTGGCGCCTGCACCCGGTGAGTCGCACCCAGGAGCTGCTCGAGCAGCAGCGCCTCGGGGAGCTGACCGACGAGGCCCTGGTCGGCCAGGATCTCCTCGGCCTCGAGGGCATCACCGACGAGGCCGGCGAGGCCGTGCCGTTCTCCGACGAGCTGGTCGCCCAGCTGCTCGACATTGCCTATGTGCGCCGCCCCCTGGTGCTGTCGTGGTTCGCCGCCCAGCAGGGCCGCGCGGAGGCCGCGGCAAAAAACTGAGGGCCGCCGGCCGGTGGTGGGCGGGCGCCGGCCAGGTGGAAGACACGCGCGACAGCGACGCCCAGGCCCTGGGCATCACCCGCCCGACCCCCAGCGAGCCCGAGACCTTCGGGGTGTGGGAGGAGCATTGGCCCGCTCTGCGGGTGTTCCTGGCCTGCCGCACCCAATGGCGGGTGATCGCCGGCATGGGCGGTGCCGTGCATCAGGGGCTCGATTACCCGGCGCTGGAGAGCGTGATGCGCATGCAGGGCGTCGAGGACGCCGCGGCCATGCTCGAGCAGGTCCAGCAGCTGGAGGGCGGCGCCCTGGAGGTTATCAACGGCAACTAGCGCGGCTCGCGATCCAGCGGCGTCTGCATTAGAGTTTCCGCAGTAATCGCCGATCGAGGAGGGGCGTGTGGTCATTCTCTTGTTTGCCATCCTGCTGGTGCTGCTGTATGCGACCGGGCTGCTGCCCGGGGTGCTCAAGGCGGTGGCGTTCCTGCCGGGCGTGCTGCTGGTGGTCTATCTCGGCATCGTCTACGGCTGGGGCGTGGTGGCGGCCGGCGTCGCCGGCGCGGTGCTGCTGGCCGCCCTGAGCGTCTATCTCACGCTGCGCGTGGCCAACCGTGAGCCGCCAGCCCGGAAAGTGTCGCCGGAGGCGATCGCGGCGCGTGACGCCGCCCGCCGGGCGGACAAGGACGCCCGCAAAGAGGAGGCGATGCGCCGTCAGCGAGAGATCACCGACGGCCTCTGACCCTTTCCCTTCATTCACTATCGCGAAAGCCCCGCCACCGAGCGGGGCTTTTTCGTGCCCGATCGTCGAGGTAGCCCATGGCTAGCCAGTACAAGGCCGGTCTGATCATCACCGGCGACGCCAGTGGTGGCATCAAGGCCATTCAGGCCACCGACAAGCAGCTGCAGGCCCTCAACCGGGACTTTACCCAGGGCGGGCGCAAGGCGCGCCAGTTCGGCCAGGACGCCAACCGGGCCGGCAACGACGTGCGCGGCCTGACCCAGAACGTGCATTCCGCGGGGGAAGGGCTGGCGGTGCTCAAGCGCGCCGCGGTGCCGGTGGGCGCGGCGATCGCCAGCATGTTTGCCGCCGGCAGCCTGCGCGCCCAGGTCGACTTTGCCGACCAGCTGCAGAAGATCAACCTTCGCATTGGCGCGAGCACCGAGGCCCTCAGTCAGTACAACTATGTCGCGAGCCTCAGTGATGTGCAGTTCAAGGAGCTGACCACCGCGTGGCAGCGCCAGAGCCGCCGGGTGGCCCAGGCCGCCCAGGACACCGGTGAGGCGCAGGAGGCCCTGGCCGCGCTCAACCTGGACGCCGGCGAGCTGGCCAAGCTGGCACCGGAACAGCAGTTCGAGCGCATCGCCGCGGCCATGAACGGCGTGGCGAGCGAGGCCCAGCGGGTGGCCCTGGCCCAGAAAATCTGGGACAGCGAAGGCGTCAAGCTGCTGCAGATCGTCAACCAGGGCACCGACGCCATCGCGCGCATGCGCGCCGAGGCCGACGCCCTGGGGCTGACCATCAGCCAGCAGACCGCCAACGACATGGCCACCTTTAACGACGAGATGGCCCGCCTGTCGTTCGCCGCCGAGGGCGTGTCGAAAACCCTGCTGGCCGAGGTGGTGCCGGCCATGACCGACGGCCTGCAGGCGACCAGCGCGTTCCTCGCCGAGGCGGGCGGGGCCGAGGCGGTGCTCGGTGAGCTGGTCGACATAGGCGGCGCCCTGGCGCTGGTCTATGGCGGCAAGCTGGCGCTGGCCATCGGCGCCAAGACCGCGGCAACCATCAAGGCCGCAGAGGCCAGCATGGCCGCCGCCCAGGCCGATGTGCGCGCCACCCAGGTGGGTGTGGCGCGGGCCGCCGAGAACCTGCGCGTGGCGCAATCCGAGCAGGCCGCGGCGCAGCGCGCCCTGGCCAATGCCCAGGCCACCACCGCGGCCACCGGCAGCACCACCAACCGCACCCGGGCCCTGGCGGCTCTGGCGGTGGCCAACCAGAAGGCCATGGCCGCCGAGGCGTCGCACACCGCGGCGGTCAACACCCAGGCCGCGGCGATGACCCGGGCCAGCGTGGCGGCACGCGGGGCCAGCATGGCGGTGCGAGGCTATTCTGGCGCTATGATGCTGCTCGGCGGTCCCGCCGGCGCGGCGATCCTGGCCGCCGGTGCGGTCTTCTACTTCCGCGACGAGCTGGGCCTGACCATCCCCACGGTGGACGCGTCCGCAGCGGCCGTGGCCCAGCTGACCGGCGAGCTGGACGGCATGAACCGGGCCACGGCCGAGGCCAAGCTCACCCAGCTGACCACCCAGCTGGCCGACCTCAAGGCCGCCGCCGAGGAGACCGGCGAGGCATACCTGGCCGTCGGCCAAGACGACACCGGCGCCGGCGGCTTCCTGGGCGCCGACGTGGCCGGCCAGGTCGAGCAGATCCGCGAGATTGGCGAGGCCGCGGGGCCGGCCCGCCAGGAGATGGCCAACGTCGAGGAGGCCATCGGGCTGGTCAAGGACCGCCTCGAGCAGCTCGGCGACGAGGGCGAGCGCACGCCGCCGACCCTGACCAAGATCGGCGACGCCGCGAAGGAGGCCGAGAAGGCCGCCCGCGAGCAGGCCGACGCCCTCGAGGCGCTGCGCCAGGCCATGAACCCGATGCGCGCCGAGGCCACCACCCTGGCCGAGCGCGTCGCCGTGCTCGACCAGGGTCTGGCCGATGGCACCGTGGGCGTGGTCGAGCACGCCCAGGGGCTGGCCTGGGCCGCCGAGGAGTACATGCGCGCCGCCACCGGCGCCGAGGAGTACGAGAAGCGCACCGAGGCCCTGGTGTCGCAATACGACCGATCGGCGCAGAAGGCCGCGCAGCTCGAGCAGGCCCTGGCGGATCTCAACGAGCGCTACCGGGCCGGCGAGCTGGAGGGCGGCCCCGAGCAATACCGGCGCATGGTGGCCGCCATTCGCGAGGAGATGGCCGAGCTGTCCCGCGAGGCCGACCCCATGGCCCAGGAGATGGCCCGGGCCTGGGAGGAGGCGACCAAGCGCATCGACGCCACCTTTGCCGACGCCTTCCAGGGCGCGTTCGAGTCGTTCGACGACTTCGCCGACCAGCTGCTCGACGGCTTCAAGCGTCTGCTGGCCGAGCTGGCCTATCAGGCCACCCTCAAGCCCATTGTCTTGAACATCACCGGGCAGATGGGCGGGACGCTGGGCATTCCCGGCACCGGCGGCGGTATGGCCGGTGGTGGTGGCATGGGCGGCACCGGCAAGCTGCTGTCGACGGGCAAGCAGCTCTATAACGGCCTGACCGGGGGCGGCGGCATCGCCTGGACCGGGGCCAGCAACGCCGCCTATAGCGGCGGCTTCGCCGGCTCGGCCACCAGCGGGATGGGGCAGTCGGGCTTTATGGGCGGCTCGACGGCCAATTTCCAGGGCATGAATGGGCTGGCCTCGGCCGGCGCCGGTTATGTCGGCACGCGCCTCGGCGGCGAAGTGTTCGGCGAGACCCAGACCGGCCAGCACCTGGGCACCGCCGGGGCGCTGATCGGCACCTACTTCGGCGGCCCGGTGGGCGCGGCGATCGGCAGCTTTATCGGCAGCTCGATCGGCTCGGCCTTCGCCGACAAGTACGCCGGGGAGAACCCCACCGGCACGCTGAAAACCGTCAACGAGTACGGCGCCGCCGGGCGCAGTGGCTTCGAGCGCGAAGCCGTCGCCGAGTCGGCCCTGGGCCGGGTGGGCTTCGCCCGCGAAAGCCGTGACATTGACACGCTTTTCGGTGATCGCGACAACTTCGAGAACGCCAAGAAGTTCGCCCAGCAGGTCGCCGCCACCGACAACGCCATCGCCCAGCTGGCGCGCAGCGAGGCCGAGCTGGCCGAGATGCGCGAGGCGGCCGCCGACCAGGGCCTCTCGAGCATGGACGACCTCGAGGGGCGCTATCGCGCCATCCTGTCGAGCCTCGACGGCACCTATGGCGACTTCGTGGCCAGCCTCGAGGGCGGGGTCGAGGCGATCGTCGCCCAGGCGGTGCCGGCCCGTCAGGCCCTGGTGCTGCTCGCCGACGGCGTGGACGCGCTCAACCTGCGCTTTCGCGAGGGCTCGGTGGCGTCCTACCGGGCGGCCGGGCACCTGGCCGAGCTGATGGGTGGCGTCGAGGCCCTGGCCGGGGCCCAGCAGTCCTATTACCAGGCGTTCGTCGGCGAGGCCGAGCGGCGCGCCAACCTCGAGGCCGACCTGGGTGACGCCTTCGCCGAGCTCAACCTGGAGATGCCCGACACCGCCGCGCAGTTCCGCGACCTGGTCGAGGCGCAAAACCTGATGACCGAGGCCGGCCGCGAGCAGTATGCGGCGCTGCTCAAGCTCGCCCCCAGCATGAGCGAATACCTCACGGCGATGGAGCAGCAGCACGCGCAGATGCGGGGCTTTATCGACTCGCTGCTGCTCTCCGACCAGTCGACCCTCGACCCCGGCGAGCGCCTGCGCGAGTCGCAAGCGCAGTATGCCCAGCTGCGCGACGAGGTCCGCCAGCTGCGCGCCGAGCGGTCCCGCGATGCCGGCCAGGCCGCCGACCAGCGTGCCCAGCAGCTGCGCGAGCAGCAGGGCATCCACCGCAACACCCGCAACCCTGTGAGCACCGTATGACCGACGCCGACTATGCGGCCTGGCTGGCCGACCACGCCGCGCCGCGGGTGGTGCTGTGCGAGATGGAGCACGGGGCGGGGACCGAGTTCCTCGCCTCGCACCCCTATATCTCCCGGCCCACCGATGCGGTGCCCAACCGGGTGTACGACGACCTGCTCGCCGAGGCCATCGACATCGAGACCCGTGCCGATGCCCGGCTGTCCTTCGGTGAGGTACGCCTGGTCAATGACGGCGCGCTCGACGCCTGGCTGGGCTATGCCTGGACGGGCCACGCGATCCGCCTCTATCTCGGCGGGCCGGGCTGGTCACGCGACGACTTCCGACTGCATGCCCGGGGCATCAACCAGGGCATCAGCGGGGCGCGCCGCGGCGAGCTGGTGTTTTCGATGGTCGACCAGTCGGCGCGGCTCGACGAGCCGCTCGACACCGGCACCCTGCCGCTGGGCGGCGGCCCGGTGCCGCTGGCGCTGGGCAGCGTCTACAACGCCCCGGCCTATCGGGTCTCGACCACGGCGCTGACCTATCGGGCGTCCTACTTGGCGGCCACGGCGCTGACGCCCAAGGAGCTGGGGAACACCGTGCCACACACCGACGACCTGGCCGGCGGCGCCTTCACCCTCGACAACGCCCCGGGCGGCGCGCTGACGGTCGACATTCAGCAGGCCGACGACACGCCGGCCGAGGTGGTCGCCTGGGTCGCCGCGCAGTACGGCCTGACGGTCGCCGAGAACGGCCTGTCCGGCTACACCGTCGGGCTCTACTACGCCGGCCCGGTGAGCGGCCGGCAGATCCTCGACGACCTGTGCCGGGGACAGGGCGGCTACTGGTATCTGGACGCCCTCGGCCAGCTGGTGGTGCGTCAGCACCAGGTGCCCACGGTGGCCGAGCTGACCCTGGCGCCGGATGACGTGCTGTTCGGGAGCCTCGAGCTGGTCGAGACCCAGCAGCCCTGGGCCTCGCTCACCCTGCGCTGGGGGCGCAATGCCGCCCCGCTGCGCGAGGTGGCCGGGACCATCGAGGCCAACGACGCCAGCGAGGCCGAGCGCCTCAAGCGCGAATGGCGCGAGTCGGTGGCCACCCAGGCGCTGCCCGACTACCCGCTTGCCGAGGAAGTCACCCGCGCCTCGCCGCTCAGTGTGGCGGCGGACGCCGCCACCGAGCGCGACCGGCTGCTGGCGCTGCGCGCGGTGCGCCGTGACGTCTGGCGCCTCGAGGCGTTCCTGCCCGAGGCCGACGTCGGCCAGGCCATCGCCGTGGAGGTCGGGGCCCTGTCGGGCCGGCTGGGCCGGGTGATCGCCGTGCGCCGCTCGCCGACCCGGGGCATCACGACACTGGAGGTATGGGTGTGAGCAACCGCCTACGCATGATCCTCGACAACCTGCACGACCCGGCCACGCTGACGGCGACCTCGGAGGCGCTGCCGGTGGCCCATACCCAGCGCACCGGGCGGGCCTATGTGTGGCGCTCGGCGGATCTCGCCGACCAGGTGATCACCGCCACCCTGGCGACCCCGGCTTTCCTCGAGGCGCTGGTGATCTACCGCCACAACCTCTCGGCCACGGCCACGGTGCGCGTCGAGCTGCTCGACGACACCACCGTGGTGCATGACACCGGCGCGGTCACCGTCTCGGGGCTGATCGCCCTCGGCGACTTCCGTTTCGGCGTCGACCCCTGGGGCGCGACGCTGACCGATGACCTGCCGATCAAGCAGGCGCCGTTCTGGTTCTCGTCCACCGCCGTGACCGGCTACCGGGTGACCATCAGCGACCCCGACAACCTCGACGGGGTCATGGAGATCGGCCGGATCATCGCCGGCCAGGTGGTGACGCCGCAGTTCAACGCCAGCTATGGGGTGGCGCTCGAGTGGCAGGACGCCAGCGAGCACCGCCGCAGCGAGGGCAACTCGCTGCGCACCCTGGGCGGGGGCATCGCCCGGCGACTGTCGTTCGACCTGGCCTATATGGACGCCACCGGCCGGGCCACCCTGTCGCGGGCCTTCCTGCAGGGCGGCAAGGCCGGTGACGTCTATGTGTCGCTCTACCCCGAGACCGGCGGCCTCGACGAGGCCGAGCACGCCTTTCTGGCGCGGCGTGCCGGCAACTACGCCCACACCCATGACTTTTTCAACAACTGGCGAGCCGACGCGCTCACCTTCGTGGAGGTATAGATGGCCACCGTCCCCACGGTCCCCAACTTCGCGCAGTACAACTTTGCGCTGGGCGATACCGATGCCGCGATTACCAAGCAGAACGGGCAGAATGCCGCCCTGGTGGCCTTCGGCGATGACCTGGTGCTGATGACCCAGAGCCTCAACCAGGACATTGACCAGATCGCCCAGGACAAGGCCGACGCCCAGCAGGCGGCCACCGAAGCCGAGACCTACCGCGACCAGACCCAGGAAATCAGCGAGGGCGGCCTGCCGGTGAAGGGCGGCAACGCCAAGAAGGTGCTACGGGTCGCCGACGACGAGCAGAGCTATATCCTCGACGGCCTGCTGCGCTTCGTGGTGCCGGTGGGTGCGGTGATGGGCTTTCCCTGCACCACGGCGCCGGCCGGCTGGCTCAAGCTCAACGGCGCCGAGCTGTCGCGCAGCGCCTATGCCGACCTGTGGGCCTTCGCCCAGGCGAGCGGCAACCTGGCGGGCAGCGAGGCCGGCAAAGATCCGCTGCAGTTCGGCCCCGGCGACGGCTCGACGACGTTCACGCTGCCGGATCACCGCGGCAAGTTCCCGCGCTGGTGGGACGATGGCCGCGGGGTGGATGCCGGCCGCGGCATCGGCGAGTCACAGGGCGACCAGAACAAGGCCCACGACCACGGCGGCAAGAGTGGCAGCGACAGCCATAGCCATAGCGGCACCACCGCCAGCGACAGCCACAACCACTCGGGCAGCACCAGTACCGACACCCACAACCACGGCATCCCGGCGGCGAGCGGCTACAACGACGGTAACAGCTCGGTGGCCGCGAACAGCAAGAGCGTCACCACCACCAAGTCGACCAACAACGACAGCCACAACCACTCGTTTACCACCAACACCGACACCCATAGCCACTCGTTTTCGACCAGCACCGACACCCACGACCACACCATCGCCTCGGATGGTGGCAGCGAGGCGCGCCCGCAAAACGCCCCGCTGCTGGCCTGCATTCGCTACTGAGGGACCGCCATGCAGATTTACCACTACCACCCCGACACCGGCGCCTATCTCGGCCGGGCCGAGGCCGACCCGTCGCCCATGGAGCCCGGCGCGTACCTGATCCCGGCGAACGCTACCACCCTGGCGCCGCCGTCGCCCGAGGAGGGCCTGCGCCGGGTGTTCGTTGAGGGGGCCTGGCAGCAGCTCGACGAGGCCGACGTGCCGGTGGCCGACGCTGGCGAGGCCGCCCCGCCCGAGGTGACTCATGACGACCTGCGCGCCCGGCTCGGCGAGATCCACGCTGCCTATGGCAATGGCACCACCCACCACCGGGGGCTCGACATCAGCATCGACGTCGAGGCCCGGGTCAACGCCCGGGGCGTGCTCGACGAGGTGAAGGCCGGCACCCAGCCGCTGCCCTTCCAGTGGTTCGCCGGCGGCCAGGCCATCGACGTCACCACGGTGGCCGAGATGCAGGCCATTCACGACGCCATCTATGCCGCCCTGCGTCGCGGCTTCACCGCCAAGGGCAAGGTGCTGGCGGCGATCCCCAATATCAGCCAGCCGGCCGACTACGACGTCGCCGCGGCCTTCCGCGCCCACCTGTAACCCGCACGAGGCAACCCCATGCTATTGACCGGCATCCTCTACGATGCGGGCGGCCCGCTCGCGTCCGTGACTATCACGTTCGAGGCCACCCAGACCACCCAGAACGGGGTGATCCTGGGCGCGGATCGGGGCTTTACCACCAACGAGGACGGCACCTATGCCATCAACCTCGAGCCGGGGCATTACGCCGTCTTCTGGAATGAGCGCGGCCACCGGGTGCGCCTGGGCAACCTGGTTGCCGACGAGTTCAGCGAGTCGAGCCTGCCGGCCGCCCTGCAGGCGGCGCCGACGCCGGTGGATTCCAGCGCCGTCGAGGACGCCATTCTCGAGGCCCTGCAGCAGATGCAGGCCGACCTCGACGCCTCGCGGGACGCCCGCGACGCCGCCCAGGAGGCCCAGGCCGCCGCCGAGCTGGCCCGCGACGCGGCCACCGTGTCCGGCAAGGTCTACGCCGACACCGCCGCCGGCCTCGCCGACACCCTGGGCGGTGACTACTTCAAGACGCCGGCGTCCACCGGCGACGGCTTTTTGACGCTGTACCGCAACGACGCCGGCAGCGCCACCGAGATCGAGACGTTTCCCTCGCTCAACGGGCTGACCGCGGCCGTGGCGGCCGCCAACGAGCAGGCCACCCGGCTGAATCGCGCTTTCTCCCTGCGGCCTTACCAGGGCGAGACCCTGCGCCTGGACTTCGTCAACCGGGCCTATGGGCAGGGCGATGTAACGGGCATCTCGCAAGCCTTTGCCGTGGCCGACCTGCTGACGGTCACGCGCACCGCCGAGGCGTGGGAGTGGGGACCGCACGGCCGCCTGATGCGCTATGCCCCCGACGAGCTGGCCTATGCTTACGACCCGGTGACCGGGGCCCCCTTGGGCGCCGTGAAGCGCGGCGACCGGACCAACCTGGTGCCGTGGAGTGAGGCGCTCGCCAACTGGTCGCAGCTGTCGGGGTTTACGGAGGTGCTCGCCTCGGCGGAAACGGCGCCCCGGGGGGAATATTCCCGGGTCGGCAATACCGACGGCGCGGCCGCCCAGAGTGTCTATATCGCCGAGTTCTACAGCCTGGCGGCGAAGGACTACACCTTTCGCTTTTGGTTCAAGCCCGTGGGAAATGCCACCTGCGTGGGCGTGAAGCTCGATAGCGACAACCTGCGGGCGGTCTTCAATGCGGCGGATGGGACATTCGACAACTATGCCGGCATCACGATAAATGCGATCGAGCTGCAGAACGGCATGGGCTACGAGGTGACGGTGCAATGGACCTCGCTCGGCGGCGATAATCGCATCTTGGTGCAGCTCCAGGATACTATCGGGTTTTCCTACTCGGCCACGATTCCCGCCGGTGAATATGCCTACCTGGGCGGCTTCCAGCTCTCCGATCGCCCCTTTGATGGCAGCTATATCCCCACCGAGGGGGCGGTCGTGACGCGCGACCTCGAGGAAATCTATCGACCCTTCGGTGATGAATACCAGCAGCAGGCCGGGGCGGTCTATGTCGAGTTCTCGCGGCCGCTCTTCCCGGACGGTGGCGGCGGCTTTGGCGTCTGGCTGGGCTCGACTACGGAAACGAATGAATACCTCGGGTTAATCTATTTCAGCGTCGGGGCGGAGGCGCTGACGTCGCAGAACTATTACAAGGGCGGCGGCGACCAGGCGGTGGTTTCCGATAACGGTCAGTATGTTGAGTACGGCAACAAGCTGGCCGCCTCGTATGGGCTGGGCGAACACTTGGGGGTGTCCTTGAATGGCACGTCTGCCGGCTATGGCACCGACGTGCCGACCACCCAGGCCCCGGGCAACCGCCTGGCCTTCGGCTGCAGCTCGTCTGGCAATGCCACCAACTGCGATATTTTCCTGCAGCTGCTCGAGCTGTACCCGGGGCCGCTGTCCACGGCTGAATTGGAGACCATGACCACATGAACCGCACCCACCTCGAACACACTGTCATCGCCCTGGTGATCCAGCTGGCGTTGTGGCCCCTGCTGGGGCCCTGGGGCGCGGGCTTCACGGCCTGTGCCGTGTTCCTGGGCCGGGAGATCGCCCAGCATGAGGCCAAGGGCGGCGGCGCCAAGGCGGTGCCCTGGTACTACGGCGCGATCCGTCACTGGTCGCGCGATTCCATCCTCGACGTTGTCCTGCCGGCCGCCGTCTGTGCGGCCCTGGCCCTGGGAGGGGCTGCCCTATGATCGACGCGATTCTCTATGTGCCCGACTTCCCCGCCCTGGTCGCGCACCTGGATACCCACCACCCCGCCATGCTGGCGCGGGACGAGAGCGGCGCGCTGGTACAGCCGCCGGTGGTGGTGGGCTTCGCCCGCACCCCGGCCGTGGCCACGCCGGACGGCGCGGCGCTGATGGTCTATGCCCGCCTGCGCGGCCCCGAGGTCGAGCAGTGGCACGGCATGCCCGGGGTGGAGGTGCTGGCCGAGGCGCCGTTTACCGGCCTGGGCACCGCCCAGGCGGTCTATGACCAGGTGTTCGCCGATCCCGACGCCCTGGCGGCCTATGACGCCGTCTATGATCGCACCCCCCGCCAGGTCAACGACGGCGAGGGCGGCACCCTGACCGTCACCCCGCCGGCCTGGTTCGGTCTGATAGCCGGGGCGTGAGCGGCTCGCTTCATGGAAGGCTCGGGCATGGCGGTTTCTCCATGGCCTGTCATTTCAGTGAGGCTCGCCGCACTCAAGTCGGCAAATGTTGGTCCCGATAGAGGGATTGATTTGCTCGAGTGTTAACTCGGCTGGGAGTCTGGCGAGACTCACCGAAGAACCCATAGTCCCGCCGATAGCCCTAGCATGAAAATGTTGGCGTAGAATATAACCGCCATGATTTTTTCGGTTGTTTTCCTCGCTGTGTGTCGGGTTGTTGTTTTGCTGTCTAAATAAATTCTAGTTCCTTTGTTTAAAGAGGTGCTCGCCTGACTCATCAGGTCATTGTATCTCTCTAAGGATTGCGTCAAAAAATGAGACACAAGGAGGCTGAAGATGCTTGCTGCTATGGCCAAAAAATGTTGCTTGGACTCAAATAGTACATAGTACCAGCCGGCGATAAATGCTGTCTGTATTGTTATTGAATACTGGATAACTTGCCAGGCTCTTCCTTGATGGCAAATTAATAAATCTTTTCTTATCGCGTCATACTCTGCGCCTAACTTTTTAGTGGAATCCATGAGAAGATCCAGCTCCTTTTAATAAGCTATAGACTTTGGTTAATATTTCTTTCACGGCGGCAGTCGCCGGTGGGCTTGCCCGGTACATTCGCTCTGGTCTTGAACTATTTGCCATGCACAATCTATAACATCTACTCGCAGAATAAATAGGACGGTCGGATTTTGTTAATTCCCTTGGCGCCATGTGGCCTTATCTAAGTCCTGTTGGTTAAAGGTATTACGAATCAAAGGGTAAGCCATTATTTTACATAAGGGTTGCCATTACCTTGGATGGTTATGATCCGCTGATTTCGTTTTCGCTCCCACCTATCTACCGGATCTTGATTCGACCAGGCAGTGAAGAGCTGTTGTTGCTGGCGGCTGATGCGAATTCCGTAGGTGTCGCGCATGTACCAGTAGGTGCGAGCAATATCACCACGGACATGGGCGGGAGGTTCGAAGGCATCGACTTCGAAGGATACCTTGGCCTGGCACTGGCCATACTGGTAAGAGTCCGAGCCAGCAACCATGCCATAGCGTAGGTTCGACCTATCCCCATTCACCTCGCCTACCGATGGCACCAAGTTGTGGAGATCGGCCTCGGCCCGGCGGAAAACCTCATCCACGGAACGGCAGAGATCACGTCCGCCTTCTTGCCAGCACTGACGCTGCCGTCCGAAGTCGTAGGCAGGGACGACGTGTTCCCACTCGATGCGGGAGGCGCGTTCCGGCTGCTTCCGCACCTCATACCCACAGCTGGCGAGCTCCGGCCCTTCCTCGAAGTCGAAGGCGCATCGGCAGTAGAAGGTGAGATCCTGGTCATGGTAGATCTCCTGCTCTGCGATTCGCTTCGCCGTCGAGAACGAGGTGGGCACCTCCGCTGCAGCCAAAGAAGGCTGTATGGCCAGCAGGGTGATGGTGACGAACGTTGGTAGGCGCATCCTTGTGCTCCCCGGCAGCCAATGCCGGGAGTGTAGCAGCCCGAGGGTGCCCCATGATGGCAGGCGCAATGGAAGTAAAGCTGGATGCCTGTCCAGTATCTCGGCGGATCGATTGCGCTGGATCGCTCAACGGCTCCGGTGGAGGCGTGAGACAATCTAAGAATTGTGAGACAGGGGGGGGGGGGGGGCAGGGCGCTGATGGAGAAGGGATTTCACGGTACCTTCTGCTCTACCATTGAGCTACACCCGTGCAGGGGATCTGCGTCCGCTGCGGTCGCATGTGATCAGGTGGTCGCAGTTTGGTCGCAGACCAGGTGCGACCACGATGGCAGGTGTGATGAGTGGAGGCTGTAAGTGGCTGATATTTCAGCGAAGGCCCGTAGCAAGCGCGGCCCTGGTTTGCTGAAAAACGGATTCAAAATCCGCCGGGTGCAAGCCCTTGTCGGTTCGAGTCCGACCACCGGTACCATAAAATCAAGCACTTATCTCCTTCCAGGTGCTTGGTCTGGATTAGATTCCCCTCACGTGTCAACAAAGTGTCAACGCCGCTTTGACCCTGTCCCGCTCTACTCCCTCCCCGTAGCCGGGCGAACTATGCCGCTTAGTACCTAATCTCCCTATTTCTAAGACGTTATTATTAGCGTTTCATGTGAGTGCAGACTACATTTCTAATGTCAGGCAGGAAGCCTTCAGACTCGATCATGCTCATGGTGTGGTAAGCGGCCCCTCTTCTTCAGGGGGGGGGCGCTTTTTTCGTTGGATGGAATCTTCGTGGGCTGGCGGGGCGACCGTGCCGATCAGCTCGGGACCGGCAGCTCTCGACCTCTTCGGTAAGGCAGCAGGCAATGACATCGCCTCGGCTGCCGTCGTCACTTGATGGCCGGGAGTCGACGCGCCTTGGCCTTTCCTCAGGCACACGAGAATGCCCGCTCCATGGAGCGGGCACGGGTCATGTCGACCCCGTCGGAGGGTGGTGGGCCGCCTCAGGAGGCGTAGGCGCCGGCGGCGTAGGTCAACTCGTAGCTGTGGCTGTAGATCTCGAGGATATTGCCGAAGGGGTCTTCCATGTAGACCATGCGGAACGGCTTCTCGCCAGGGAAGTATTCTCTAACCGGCATGCGCTGCTTGCCGCCGGCAGCGACGATGCGCTCGGCGAGCCCTTCCACGTCAGGATCCTGGACACAGAAGTGGAAGACGCCGGTCTTCCAGTACTCGAAGTTGTTCTCCGGGGTTTGCTGGTTCCTAAACTCGAACAGCTCGACGCCGACCCGGTCGCCGGTGGACATATGGGCGATGCGGAATGACTCCCAGCCAGGCCCGAAGACGTCGCTGCACATCACGCCGATCGCCGAGTCGTCCTCGACGATGGTGGTCGGTTCCATGATCAAGTACCAGCCGAGCACCTCGGTATAGAACGTCAGGGCCGCCTCGACATCGGGCACCGAGATGCCGATATGGGAGAAGGTACGGGGATAGACCTGGCGCATGGCAAGCACTCCTGTTGGTCGTGGGCGGTTGGCACGCTGGCCATGCTAGGCGGTGATGAGCATAATCAGAACCATCACCCCGTTATCCTTATGATAAGAAATGCTTATGATACAGCCGCAATGGCTGCGCACCTTCGAGGCCTTGGTCGAGCTTGGCAACTTTACCCGTGCCGCCGAGCGGCTGGACCTGACCCAAGCCGCGGTCAGTCAGCACATCAAGCACCTGGAGAGCCGGCTCGGGCCGCTGCTGCTCCGCCAGTCCCGAAAATTGGAGCTGACCCCGGCAGGCCATGCCCTGCTCGATTACCAGCGTGAGCTGCAGGCCGCCGATCAGCGCCTGCAACAGCGCCTGGCCGGCGACGATGCGACGCGGGGAGAGCTCAGCCTCATCACTCCCGGCAGCATCGGGCTGGCTATCTACCCGCACCTGCTGGCGCTGCAACGCGAGGCGCCCGGCCTCACCATCCGCCATCGTTTCGGCCCGACCGCCGAGGTCATCGATGCTGTGCTCGACAACCGCGCGGAACTCGGACTCGCCACCCGGCGGCCCGATGACCCCCGGCTGTCGGTGTCGCTGTTCACCCGGGAAGCGCTGGAGCTGGTGGTCCCGGCCGGGGAGAGGGTGGACGGCTGGGATGACCTGGTGCGGCTTGGCTTCATCGACCACCCCGACGGGCATGACATGGCCACTCGCCTGTTGAGCCGCTGCTTCCCCGGCAACCCGGGGATACGCCGGCTGCCCTGTCACGGCTTTACCAACCAGATCGGCCTGATCCTCGCGCCGGTGGCCGAGGGGTTGGGGTTCAGCGTGCTACCCCGCTTCGCCCGGGAGGCATTCGCGAAATCCGAGGCGATCCGGGTCGTCAAGGGCCTGCCGGCGGTCGTCGACAGCCTGTGGCTCCTGCATCGCGCCGAATGGCCGCTCTCGGCCCGTGCCAGCCGCGCCGTGGAGTGGCTCTCAGTTCGAGTGGTGGGAGCATCGTCCGTCTAAGAGACTCTCCTTGGCCGTGGCGGCTCCGGGACCGAATGCCTGCTCCATCGCCCGGCATGCCGCGCTGGCCAGGAACTAGATGCTTCTTAGACCGCAACGATCTGGGTTACCCCCAAAAGATTCTTAGTACTGTCGCTTGAAGCAGGACTACATTTCTAATGTCAGCGCAGGAAGCCTTCTGACTAGTCATGTTGTGGATCGCGGCCCTTCTTTGGGCCGCTTTTTTCTTCGCTGCCGCGGAGTGTGGCACTGCCCCTTCGCATTGGAGGCTGGGCTCGCGTCATCGCATCATGCCCTCCTGGTGCGTCATGGCGGCGCCGGCCGTCCCTCTCTCAGTCGATGCTGGTATCCCGAATGGCGGCATTGATCAGGCAGTAGAGGCCGTAGCTCGCCAGGCCGAGGGCTACCGCGCCGAGCAACCAGGGACCGAAGGGCTGGGCGGCCAGCACGTTCAGCGCGCCGCCGAGGCCCTGGGCCTCGCTCGGGTCGGTCTGCCAGGCCGAGATGCACAGGAACAGGCCGATCACCTGAAATACCACGCCGCGGGCCGAGAGGCCCCAGCGGGTAATGATGTCCGCCAGCCGGCGTTGCAGCGGCCCCATGTCCTGGCGGTACCAGTTCTTGAGATAGGTGCGCCGGATGGCTCGCCACAGCTGCCGAAGGCCGATAGCGATGAACACCAGGCCGATGGCAAAGATCACGTAGAGTCCGCCCTGGTGGCTCATCACCAGGGCGGTGCGGTCGCTGGCCGTGTCCTGTCCCGACGAGCTGGCGGCGTTGCGCAACAGGTCGAGGCAATAGATCCCGAGGCTGCCATGGATCAGGCTGCTGATCAGGAATCCCAGGCGCGTGACGAGTCCCTTGGGGCCGCGACCGACGTCCTCGGTATCCAGCAGGGCCTGGAGGAGACGCCAGGCGGCATAGGCGGCGAGTCCGGTGCCCAGTCCGCCGAGCATCAGGTCGCCGAAGGGCTTGCTGGCCAGGCCATAGAGGGCTTCCTTGGTTCCGACGTTGTCGCCCCCCAGGCCGATCGCCGCCAGGAAGGCCAGGCCGCCCACCAGCAGGTAGACGACGCCCTTGGCGGCGTAGCCCACCCCGGCCGCGAAAGCCACACCCCGCGTCAGTCGGGTATTGGATCTTGGCATCGTGAACTCCACAGTCACCGCGTCAGACGAGGCCGATGACCACCATGGCCAGGGTGCCACCGGTCAGCAGGTAGGCCATCAGCGCCATCAAGCCGTCCTCGGCGAGCAGGGCCAGGCCGAAGAGCGTCAGCGCCAGGCCGGCCCCGTTGGCAGTAAAGGGCACCAGCTCCATCGGCGGCATCGCCAGGCCGATCAGCAGGCAGGTCAGGGCCACTGGCAGGTGGGCCGGGGGGCGGGCAAGCCATACCAGGCGGGCTCGCAGGAGGCGGTCGACCCAGCGTGCGGGGCGCTCCATCCAGTCGGTCACCCGCACGAAACGCTCGCGGGACACCCGCCGCCGCAACAGGCATCGCGGCAGCCAGATATGCTCTCGGCCGAGCAGCAGCTGGGCGGCCACGAGCACCACCAGGCTGGCCATCAGGGTCGGCACGCCAGGGATATCGCCGAGCAACGGTGCCAGGGTGATCAGCCCGGCGATCAGCAGGAAGGGCGCGAAGCTGCGTCGCCCCACCGTGTCGAGGATCGCTTCCAGGCTCACGTCCTGTCGCCGCCGCCCCGCCTGCTGCACCCGAGCGATCAGCGTCGTCAGGTTGCGTGGGCATGGCGGGGGCGGTGCTTGCGGGGTGTCTCCGGTCATGCGGCCCCTGCTGTCTGGGGGAGGGGGCCAGGGCTCCTGGTGACCAGGATCGCCTGGGCGACGTCATGACAGTGTACCCTTGCCGCCCGTGGGGATGCATGCCGATCCCGCCAGGCCGGGCAGCGGCCCTGTCGCATGGCATCGCAATATCGTATGGTAAGCGGCCAGACTTTCTCCCGTGCTTGCGAGGGAAGGCTGTTTTCGTTGGCTCCCCTCGGCGGGCGTCTGTCTTGCCAGGTCTCCCTGTGCTCGCAGCGCAGCCTGGCACCATGCTTCGAGGGCGCGCTGCTCTCCTCTTACCTTGTCTGGTGGTCCGCTGTGTCCATGGTCGCTTCTGGCAGATTCCTCCAGCAGCTACTGCGCCATCCCCTTCGTACCTGGCGGCTTTGCTACAGCCAATGGCGCTACGACTACACCCCCGAGTCGCAGGTGCCCGACACCCTGCACAGGGCAGTGCTGTTCGTGCCCAAGCGGATCGGTGATGGCATGGCCGTCTTCCCGGTCATTCGGGCCCTGCAGGCCCGCGGGGTATCTCGCCTCGTCATCGTCGCCTCGACCTACAACGCGAGCGTCTTCCGGCAGCTCGCCGACGAGCATGTCGAGGTGGTGACCCTCGCCGACGGCAAGGATATCGGGGCGGTCCGAGACGTCGCTCGCGAGCTTCGTGCCCGCCATGGAAGCATCGATCTCTGCGTGGAAGGCACCATCCGCGACGATGTGGCCACACGGTGCTTCGTCGGCACCCTGCGGGCGCGCTGCAACCTGAAGCTGGGGGGCTCGCCGATGCGCTGCTACGCACCGCTGCGGGGGGAGGCCCGGGCGATGCAGGATCACGGCGAGGCCCGCCCGCACTGCTGGGCCGCGCTGATGCGGGAAGCCGGCATCGCCGACGTCCCGGGTACCTATGAGTTTCCCATCGCCGCCGACGACGAGGAGCGGGTCCGGCGCTGCGTGGCCCCCCTGCGACCCTATGTCGCCCTCAACCTGGATGGCAGCCACCCGGCGCGCCAGCTGTCTCTCGAGCAGGGGCGACGGCTCTGCGAACTGCTGCGGAACATCACGGGTCTGGCCGTGGTCATGGTCTTCGGCCCCGGCGGCGAGGACAAGGCGCAACGGCTGGCGGCCGAGGTGCCGGATGTGCACCGGCTGTCGCTGGCGGTGAGCCTGCCGCACAGCGTGGCTATCGTGAAGCATGCCGCCCTGGTGGTGACCCCCGATACGGCGGTGCTGCACATGGCCAGCGCCTGGAATCGGCCGACCCTCGGCCTCTACGCGCGTCCCCAGCGGCGTTGGCGGCCGCTGGCCGAACACAGTGCCATGATCGAGACCGGCGGCCATCTTGCCGATCTCGATCTGCAGGAGGTGGCCATGGCCCTGGCCGTGCTGGCGCCGGTCGATGACGGTCGAGGCTGAGCCGCCACGCCAAGCTCTGGCCCTGTCCTTGGTCGGGGGAATATCGTATGGTGAAGACGGTTGCAGTCCTTTTCCCGCCAGCGGGAGGAGGACTGTTTTCGTTGGCCCCCGGACGGGGCCAGCCTGGACGGAACATGGAGGTCAACGATGACGCAGCGTCCCCCCTTGATCATCAATCGCCTGGATGCCGAGCGGTTGCAGCGCCTGATCGACGAGGCCGGCGGTGACCGGGGCGTGGCGGAGGCCCTGGAGGCCGAGCTGCTGCGCGGCGAGGTGGTCGACCCGCAGGAGATTCCCGAGGACGTGGTGAGCATGAACAGCCAGGTGCTGTTCACGGACCTGGCCCGGCAACGCCGGGTGATCCGCACCCTGGTCTATCCGCGCTCGCTACCGGAGACCGGGGATGGCGTCTCGGTGATGGCCCCCGTGGGAGCGGCCCTGCTCGGCCTGCGGGTCGGGAATGTCATCGACTGGCCGCTGCCCGGCGGCGAGCCGGCCCGGCTGCGCATCGAGGCGGTTCTCTGGCAGCCCGAGCGGGCCGGGCAGTTTCATCGCTGAGGTTCCGTCATACTTGACCCAAGGAGTCTGATCATGCCGTTTTCACTGTGGATGTCACTGGCCGCGGTCTGCGCCATGGGAGCCATGTCGCCGGGGCCGAGCCTGGCCCTGGTGCTGCGCCATACCCTGGGCGGCGGGCGCTTGCCCGGGGTGGCGGCGGCGCTGTCCCATGCCCTGGGCGTGGGGCTCTATGCCTTGCTGACCGTCTGGGGCCTGGGGGCGCTGATCGTGCGCTTTCCCTTGCTGTTTCAGGCGATCACCTGGGGGGGCGCGGCCTACCTGGCCTGGTTGGGCATCAAGGCGCTGCGGGCCGGTCGCGCCGGGGCGCTCGACGCCGAGGCCATGGCCACCTCCGGGAGTCAGGCCGCCCGCGAGGGCATGCTGGTAGCGCTGGGCAACCCCAAGCTGATCCTGTTCTTCGTTGCCCTGCTCAGCCAGTTCGTGACCCCGGACATGAGCCTGGCGGCCCGGGCGATCATCGTGCTCACAGCGATGATCATCGACGGCGGCTGGTACATGCTGGTGGCGGTCAGTCTCTCCCACTCCCGGGTCCTGCCCTGGCTGCAGGCGCGCGCTCACTGGATCAACCGGGCCACCGGGGTGCTGTTGCTGGCGCTGGCGCTGAGGGTGGTCGCCGGCCCCATCGGCTGAGGCTGCGTTGACGTGGATCACGTGGCCGGGTGGGTCGAGAGGTCGAGGGGCTGATACGCTAGTCTTGTCGTCTTACCGGAAGTCGTGTTGATGAATGAGTCCTCCCCTCATGCTCTGGCGGTATTGCTCGAGGATGATCCCGATGCCGCCGCTGCCCTGGCGGTCCAACTGCGGGTGCTGGGGGTGGAGACGCGTTACTGCCGGCATTCCCACCACCTGGTCGGCGAGGTGCTGGCCAAGTCGCCGCAGCTTGTCGTCATGGGGTTGGCGTTCGGCGAGCAGGACGGCATCGCGATGTTGCGCCGGCTCGCCGAGTGCCGTTATCGGGGGCGAGTTCTGCTGCTCAGCGGCGTCGAGCGCAAGGTGGCGCGCATCGCCGAGCGGCTGGGCGAGGCCCTGGGGCTCAACATGTTGCCTTCCCTGGACAAGCCCATGCGGCTCGGCGAGCTACGCGAACGCCTGGAAGGCCTGGAGGGCGAGGCGAGTCCCGGGCCGGCCGAGATCCGCCCGCCGTTCTTCCACCAGGATGAGCTGGAGCGAGCCTTCGACCGCCAGGAGCTGATCCTCCACTACCAGCCCCAGTTCGACCTGGCGAGCCGGCGGCTGTCCGGCGTCGAGGCCCTGGTGCGCTGGAATCATCCCGAGGCGGGCCTGCTGGTGCCCGGCGACTTCCTGCCGCTGCTGACCCCGGCCCAGAGTCGCTTGCTGACCCGTCGCGTGTTGCAGTTGGCCATGACCGATGCGGGCCGCTGGCGCGAGGCCGGCCTCAACCTGTCGCTGTCGATGAACGTCACCCCCGACGACCTGCTGTGCCCGGAACTGGTCGCCCTGGTCCGCGAGGGCTGGCACTCGGCCGGTGGGGCACCGCTGGTGCTGGAGATCACCGAGACCGCCTCCATGGAGGACGAGCTGCTCGGCAGCGAGGTGGCGGCCCGCCTGCACCTCACCGGGCTGGAGGTCTCGGTGGACGACTTCGGGGTTGGCTTCTCGTCGCTGGCGCGACTGCAACTGCTGCCCATCAGCGAACTCAAGGTCGATCGCAGCTTCGTCAGTCGCCTTCACGAGGACCTGCAGGATGCCGCCATCGTCGAGGCCGTGGCACTGCTCGGGCGACGGCTGGGCATCCGCGTGGTCGCCGAAGGCGTCGAGGACCTGGCCTGCCTGGCGGCCCTGGAGCACTATGGTTGCACCCATGTGCAGGGGTTCGGCCTGGCCCGGCCGATGCCGAGCGAGGGCATCATGGCCCTGGCTCACGGCGAGTCGCCCCTGACGCCTTCGTGGGGACGGAGTTCCGCTGACAGCTCATGTAAGTGATAATGGTTCTCTAATGTAGGAAATGTCTCACGCTGGAAGTGGTTGACGGCAAGGGTGAGCGTCATCTTGCCTGATGATTGCTGGCGATAGCGTTCGTTCGACGCATTTCTCTCTCTTTCCTCCTCCGGGACACCTGGGGCGATACCCTCTGTCGCCCCAAGCTGCCTTCCCACGGGCTTCATTTGCCTTGCTACCCTCGCGCCCACATTCGGCAATGCCACGGACGGCCGCCCGTGCCGGGCGCCCGGATACCGTATCGTCTGCGTCTGTCAGGGCACGGCTCCGAGAAAAAGGCCGGCCACGGGGCGTCGCGTCGTTATATGCAGGGAGGAAGCACGAAAATGGCCAAAGAAGGGTCCGTTGCGCCGAAGGAGCGCATCAATATCAAGTACGTGCCCGCCACCGGGGACCAGCAGGCCGAGACCGAGCTGCCGCAGAAGCTGCTGGTGGTCGGCGACTTCAAGGGCGGCGCCGAGGAGGCGCCGATCGAGGAGCGCGATGCCGTCTCGGTGGACAAGAACAACTTCCAGTCGGTGATGCGCGAGGCCGGCCTGGGGCTGCAGACCAGCGTGCCCAATCGCCTGGAGGCAGAGGAGGGCAAGGAACTCGCCGTGGACCTGAGCTTCCAGTCCCTGGCGGATTTCGCTCCCGACAGCGTGGCGCGCCAGGTGCCCGAACTGCGCCAGCTGGTCGAGCTGCGCGAGGCCCTGGTGGCCCTCAAGGGACCGCTGGGCAATGTGCCGGCCTTTCGCGAGCGCCTGCAGGCGCTGATCGAGAACCCCGAGGCTCGGGACCAGTTGCTGAGCGAGCTCGAACTGCTCGACGACGCCCCGTTCCCGGGCGACTCCTGATCCCTTCACGCACGGAAGCGAGGCACCCCTCATGAGCGAATCCACCCACTCCCAGGCGCCCGCCGCCGAGGCCCGCGCCGAGGACTCCCTGCTCGACCAGGTGATGGCCCAGACGCGCATGGCCCCCGCCGATGAAGGCTACGACGTGGCCAAGCAGGGCGTTGCCGCCTTCATCAGCGAGCTGCTGAAGAGCGACGACGGCCAGGCGCAGGTCAACAAGTCGGTCGTCGACCGGATGATCGTCGAGCTGGACCGCAAGATCGGCCACCAGGTCGACGAGATCCTCCACGACCAGGGCTTCCAGCATCTGGAGTCGGCCTGGCGGGGCCTGAAGCTGCTGGTCGATCGCACCGACTTTCGCGAGAACATCAAGCTCAATGTCCTCCATGCCACCAAGGAGGAGCTGCTCGAGGACTTCGAGTTCGCCCCGGAGATCAGCCAGAGCGGCCTCTACCAGCACGTCTACGCGGCCGAGTACGGCCAGTTCGGTGGGGAGCCGGTGGCGGCGATGATCGGGCACTACGATTTCACGCCCTCGACCCCCGACATCAAGCTGCTGCAGTACACCGCCTCGGTGGGGGCCATGGCCCACGCCCCCTTCCTGTCCTCGGTGGCGCCGAGCTTCTTCGGCATCGACAGCTTCGAGGAGCTGCCCAACATCAAGGACTTCAAGGCGATCTTCGAGGGACCCAAGTACGCCCGCTGGCGCAGCCTGCGCGAGTCCGAGGACGCCCGCTACCTGGGCCTCACCGCCCCGCGCTTCCTGCTGCGCATGCCCTACGACCCGGTCGAGAACCCGGTCAAGAGCTTCCACTACGAGGAGTCGGTCAGCGAGCGCCACGACCACTACCTGTGGGGCAACACCGCTTACCTGCTCGCCGAGCGCCTCAACGACAGCTTCGCCAAGTACCGCTGGTGCCCGAACATCATCGGCCCGCAGAGCGGCGGGGCGGTGGAGAACCTGCCGGTGCACACCTACGAGGCGCTGGGGCAGCTGCAGAGCAAGATTCCTACCGAGGTGCTGGTCACCGACCGGCGGGAATTCGAGATGGCCGAGGAGGGCTTCATCTCGCTGACCATGCGCAAGGGCAGCGACAACGCCGCCTTCTTCTCCGCCAACTCGGTGCAGAAACCCAAGACCTTCCCCAACACGCCCGAGGGACGCGAGGCCGAGACCAACTTCAAGCTCGGCACCCAGCTGCCCTACATGTTCATCGTCAATCGCCTGGCCCACTACATCAAGGTGCTGCAGCGCGAGCAGATCGGCTCCTGGAAGGAGCGCCAGGACCTGGAGCGCGAGCTCAACACCTGGATCCGCCAGTACGTCGCCGACCAGGAGAACCCCCCGGCCGACGTGCGCAGCCGCCGGCCGCTGCGCGCCGCCTCGGTGCAGGTCTCGGACGTCGAGGGCGACCCGGGCTGGTATCGCGTCTCGCTGGCGGTCCGCCCGCACTTCAAGTACATGGGCGCCAACTTCGAGCTGTCGCTGGTGGGACGCCTCGACAAGGACTGACGCCATGACCGCCTTCAGGGATTGCGGCGGGCGGCCCGGCGCGCGGCTCTTCGAGCGCCTCTCGGCGCCGGAGCGCCCGGTGCCGGAGGGCGAGCGGGCGCTGGAGGCCACCCTGGCCTCCATCAAGCGCCACCTGGTCGAGTTGCTCAACAGTCACCCGGGGCACAGCGAGTGTGCCCCGGGGCTGGGCCTGCTGGACTTCAACGACGCCACGCTGGGCGTGCTGGACCTCGAGCTCAAGGTCGAGCGCGCGATCCGCGAGTGCATCGAGCGCTACGAGCCGCGGGTCCGGCGCGTCCGGGTCGAGACCCTGCCCAACGACGGTGACCCGCTGCAGCTGCGCTTCCAGGTCCAGGCCACCCTGGACCTGGGGCGCGAGGCCACCGAGACCACCATCGACCTGTTGCTCAACGACAAGCGCTACCAGTGCGTCAACTGAGGCCATCATGCTGAACCGCTACTACCGGGACGAGCTCGACTTCCTGAAGCGCCAGGGCCGCGAGTTTGCCGAGGGCAACCCCGGGCTCAGCCGCTTCCTCGCCGAGCAAAGTACCGATCCCGACGTCGAGCGCCTGCTCGAGGGGTTCGCCTTCCTGTCCGGGCGACTGCGCGAGAAGGTCGATGACGAGTTCCCCGAGCTCACCCACTCGCTGATCGGCATGCTGTGGCCCAACTACCTGCGGCCGGTGCCGAGCATGACGGTGGTGCAGTTCACCCCCCACTGGCACGGCCTGAGCGGCGCCCAGACGGTGCCCCGCGGCACCTCCCTGGCCAGTCGCGAGGTCGAGGGCACGGCCTGCACCTTTCGCACCTGTCACGAACTGACGCTCTATCCCCTGGCCCACGACGGCGTCACCGCCCGCCACTCGCGGGAGGCCTCGGTGGTCGAGCTCGACCTGGCGGTGCACAGTGACCAGCCCCTGGACGGCCTGGGGGTTACCGACCTGCGCCTGCACCTGGGCGGCAGCGGCTACACGGCCCGCACCCTCTACCTGTGGCTCAGCCACTACCTGGCGGGCCTCGAGCTCGAGGTCGACGGCCAGCGGATGGCGCTGCCGACGCGCCTGCTGGCGCCGGTGGGCTTCGCCGCCGCCGACGCCCTGCTGCCGTACCCGCGCAACGTCTACCAGGGCTACCGCATCCTGCAGGAGTACCTGTGCTTCCCCGAGGCCTTCCAGTTCTTCGACCTGCAGGGCCTGGGTGACCACCTGCCGTCGCGCCCGGCCGAGCGGGTGACGCTGCGCTTCACCTTTACCCGCACCCTGCCGGCGGATGCCCGGGTGGGGGACGAGAACCTGGCGCTCTACTGCACGCCGGCGATCAACCTCTTCGCCCATGACGCCGACCCGGTGGACCTCAGCGGCGAGCGCAGCGCCTACCGCATCCGGCCCAGCAGCCGCTTCCCCGCCCACTACGAGGTGTTCAGCGTCGACGAGGTCACGGGCTGGCTGGAGAGCGAGGCCGGGCGCATTCGCGGCGAGCCGCGCCGCTACGTGCCCTTCGAGAGCTTCGAACACCAGATCGAGCGCGACCGCGGACGCCAGGCGCTCTACTACCGGGTCCGGGTCCGCGACAGCCTGCGCGGCGACGGCTTCGACCACGATATCGCCTTCGTGCGCGGCGACGAGCAGGCCTGCCTGGGCCTGCGCGAGACCATCTCGCTGCGCCTGACCTGCTCCAACCGCGAGCTGCCGGAGCGGCTGACCATCGGCGACGTCTGCCTGCCCACCGAGGACAGCCCGGCCTTCGCCGGCTTTCGCAACATCACCCGGCCGACCCCGGCGATGCGCCCGACCCTCGACGGCAGCCTGCTGTGGACGCTGATCTCCAACCTCTCGCTCAACTACCTGTCGCTGCTCGACCGCGACGCGCTGCGCTCGGTGCTGCGCGTCTACGACTTCCGCGCGCTGGTCGACCGCCAGGCCGAGCGCATCGCCCAGCAGCGCCTGGCGGGCATCGTCGATATCCAGACCCAGCCGGTGGACCGCCTCTATCGGGGCCTGCCGGTGCGCGGCCTGCGCTCCGAGATGACCCTGGACCAGGAGGCCTTCGGCGACGAGGGCAGCCTCTTCCTGTTCGCCAGCGTGCTGTCCCGGTTCTTCTCGCTGTACGCCAGCATCAACTCCTTCCACGAGTTGCACGTCACCAACCTCCACAACCGCGAGCGCTACGCATGGACCTTGCAGTCGGGCCAGCAGCCCCTGATGTAGCGCTCGCGCCCCTGGTCGACGGGGCCCGACGCTACGACTTCTACCAGCTGGTCGAGCTGCTCCACCGGCACCACGGCGACGACCTCGAGGGTGACCGGGAGGCCGACGCGAGCGCCGAGCGAGTGCGCTTCCAGGCCTGTGCCTCGCTGGGCTTTCCGGGCAGCGACGTGATCGACCTCGCGCCCCGCGAGACCGGCCGCTACGCCCTGCGCGTCAGCTTCCTGGGACTGCAAGGGGCCCAGTCGCCCCTGCCGGGCTACTACCTGGAGGCGATGGCGCATGCCGATGCCCACCGCGAGGGCGCGGCCGGCGACTTCCTCGACCTGTTCAATCACCGGCTGCTGTCGCTGCTGCACCGCGGCTGGCGCAAGTACCGCCACCACGTGCGCTACCGGGACGGCGCCGAGGATGGCTTCTCGGCGGGAGTCTTCGCCCTGGTCGGGCTGGCCGACGAGCGGCTGCGCGGCGAGACGCCGATCAACTGGAGCAAGATGCTGGCCTATGCCGGCCTGCTGGCCGGTCGCTCGCGCTCGCCGGACGTGGTGGCGGGCATCGTCGGCCACTGCTTCGACCTCGACGGCGTCGAGGTCGAGTCCTGGGTGCTGCGCCGGGTCGAGATCCCGGCAGACCAGCGCAGCCGCACCGGCCTGGCCTGCGCCACCCTGGGCCAGGACATGGTCGCTGGCGGCCGGGTCGCCGACATCAGCGGCAAGTTCGCGCTGTGCCTGCGCGGCCTGGACCTGGCGCGCTTCCGCGACTTCCTGCCCGACGGCCGCGACCACCAGGCCCTGCGCACCCTGATCGACTTCGTGCTGCGCGAGCCCCTGGCCTATGACCTGGAACTCGAGCTGCTGGAGAGCGAGGTCCGCCCCATGCGGCTGGGCGAGGGCGGCAGCTGCCAACTGGGCTGGACGACCTTCGTCCAGCCCGAGGCCGACGCGGCGCCCCGGCGGCGCCGGGTCCGCATACAGATGACACGGTGAACCTCCCATGAACACGACGCCCACGCAGCAGGCCATCACCCTGGTGGTCACCAACAGCGAACGGCTCGAGGGCCGCTCCACCAGCAGTCACGTCTTCCGGGGAGCCGGCGGCACCCTGGGCAGCGCCACCGCCGACGACTGGCTGCTGCAGGACCACGCCGGCCGGGTGCGGCCGGGCCATGCCGAGATCCAGCGCCTCGACGGGCGCTTCTGCCTGGTCGACCGCTGTGGGCAGACCTTCGTCAACCGCGCGACCCTGCCCATTGGCCGGGAGCGCCGGGTGGCGCTGCGCGACGGCGACGAGCTGCAGGTCGGGGAATACCGGCTGCGCGTGCACCTGGGCGACCGCCAGGCCGACAGCGCCGGCGTGCAGCCCCTGGCGACCCTGGTGGACGAGGAGCACGAGCGCCTCGACGCCCCCGAGGCGCCGCTGGCCACGGCGCTCGCCCCGACGCCCCAGCAGGACCCCCTGGCGGCGCTGGGCGAGGCCTCGCCGGCCCGCCGTCACCAGGACCCCCTGGCCGCCCTGGCCGACGACGAGATCGCCGGCGAGGACGATCCCCACGGCCTGCTCGATGCCCTGGACGGGCGGGGCGAGCCGTCTCCCGCCCCGGCGGCACCGCTGAACCGACGACACGAGGACCCGCACATGGACGAACGGTTGTTGAACGATCTGGAACGCTCGGTCGGCGAGCAGCTCGAGGAGCGCTGGCAGGAGCCGGCCGCGGGCGGGGAGGCCGGTCATATCGGTGCCTCGCCGCTGCTCACCACCCTGGGCGGCGAGCTGCGCTTTCGCGACAGCGCCGAGCAGCACGCCTTCCTCGAGGAGGCCGGCCGGACCCTGCGGGCCACCCTGGAAGGGCTGCTGGCGCTGCACCAGGCCCATGACGGCAGCCGCTATCCGCTGCGCGACCGCCGCCTGCAGCCCATCGAGGACAATCCGCTGCGCCTCGGCCAGCCCTATGCCCAGACCCTGACCACGCTGTTCGCGGCCCAGCGCAGCCCGGTGCACCTCTCCGCGCCGGCGGCGGTGGCGGAGTGCCTGGAACACCAGCAGCAGCACCAGGCCGCCGTCGAGGAGGCCATCGGCGACGCCCTGGCCGCGATCCTCGAGGCCTTCTCGCCGGACGCGCTGCTCAAGCGCTTCCATGCCTACCGCGGCGCCGGCCGACAGGGCGAGGACGAGGGCGGCTGGGCCTGGGAGATGTACCGGCACTACTACCAGGAGCTCAACTCGGGCCGCCAGCAGGGCTTCGAGAAGCTGTTCTGGGAGGTCTTCGAGCAGGCCTACGACCAGTCGCTGCGTCGCCAGCAGCGGGAGGGCGCATGACGCCCCGTGCTGCCCGGGCCGTGCCCCTGTGCTGTCGCCTGGTCGCCGGGCTGGCCCTGCTGCTGGCGCTGGCCGGCTGCGCCTCGACCTTCGAGGCCGCCGGCAAGACCTACCAGGTCATGCGCGACCCCTCCATCCCGGTGGGCTACCCGGAGGATCGGCCGTCGCGGGTCGACCTCAGCATGCTCGCCGCCGGCGACGTCAACCCCAACGGCGAGGGGGAGGGGGCGCCGCTGCGCTTCCAGATCCTGCAGCTCAAGGACGACTCCATGCTGATGGCGGCCGACCATCGCCAGCTGCGCGAGGACCTGGAGGAGGCGCTGGGCACCAACTACCTGGCCCATGACGACTTCACCCTACTGCCCGGCCAGTTCAAGTTCTACGAGCCCTTCGAGGTCGAGGAGGACACCCGCTACATCGGCATCATCGCCTTCTATGCCGCGCCGGACCAGGTGCAGTGGAAGAAGGTCGTGCGCATCGACGACCGGGGCCGGGACTATCACCTGCTGGTGCACCTGCACGAGCACGAGGCCGCGCTGCGGAAGGAGACCTGATGGCCAGTCGCAACCGAGTGGTATGGAGCGAGGGGCTGTTCATCAAGCCCCAGCACTTCCAGCAGCAGCAGCGCAGCCTGGAAGGCCTGATCGACAGCCGCCTGCGCGGCGTCGGCGGCCATCTGCACGGCTTCCTGTCCCTGGAGCTCAACGCCGAGTACCTGAGCTTCGGGCGCATCGCCCTGAGCCGTGCCAACGGCGTGATGCCCGACGGCACCGCCTTCCAGCTGCCCGACGACGACCTGGAGCCCCAGCCGCTGGAGATCGGCGATGCCTCGATCACCAACCAGGTGGTCTACCTGGGCGTGCCGCTGGCCACCGACGGCGTCGCCGAGGTCAGCCGGGAGGCCACGGCGCTGCCCTCGCGCTACCGGGCCGCGCCGCGCGGGGTGCGCGACCTGCACTCACCGGACGGCGACCTGGCCGACCTCGAGTTGGCGCGGGTCGCCCCGCGGCTGCTGCTCGAGAACGAGGACCGCAGCGCCTATGCCTGCCTGGCCGTGGCGCGCATCCTCGAGCGGCGTCCGGACGGCAGCCTGGTGCTCGACGAGGGTTTCCTGCCGACCCTGCTCAACGTCCAGGCCGCCCCGGTGCTGCAGCGCTTCGTCGGCGAGATGGCCGGGCTGATGCGCGAGCGGGCCCGCAATCTGGCCCAGCGCCTGGCCACTCCCAGCCAGACCGGGGTGGCCGACGTCACCGACTTCATGCTGCTGCAGTCGCTCAACCGCGCCCAGCCGCGCTTCCAGCACCTGGCCCGGCTCGGCCACCTGCACCCCGAGCGGCTCTACGCCAGCATGCTCGAGACCTGCAGCGAGCTGACCACCTTCACCGGGGAGTCGCGGCTGCCGCCGGAGTACCCGGCCTATGACCACGACCAGCCCGAGGCCGCCTTCCGGCCGCTGATGCAGAGCCTGCGCCAGTCGCTGTCCACGGTGCTCGAGCCCCGGGCGCTGGCCATCCAGCTGCAGTCACGGCGCTTCGGCCTCAAGGTAGCGACGCTCGCCGACCTCAGCCTGCTCGACGACGCCGACTTCATCCTCGCGGTGCGCGCCGACCTGCCGCCGGAGCGGCTGCGCAAGCTGTTCGTGCAGCAGACCAAGGTGGCCAGCGTCGAGCGCATCCGCGACCTCATCAGTCTGCAGCTGCCGGGCATCCCCCTCGAGCCGCTGCCGGTGGCGCCGCGCCAGCTGCCCTTCCATGCCGGCTACACCTACTTCCGCCTCGACCGGCGCAGCGAGGCCTGGAGCATGCTGCGCGGGGCCAGCGGCTTCGCCTTCCATGTCGCCGGCGACTTCCCGGGGCTGGAAATGCAGTTCTGGGCGATCAGGAGCTAAGCCATGAACGAACTCGCCACCCGCGACGACGCCCGGCGCCACGAGGACAGCATCGATGTCCAGGGCCTGGAGCGACTGATCCACAGCCATGCCGGCCACCTGGATGCCGACGAGGACTACTGGTTCCGGCTGCGCGGCCACAGCCTCAACCCGCTGGTGGATGCCGCCAGCTCGCTGCTGGGCATGGTGGTCCGGGTCCGCCAGCTCGACCGGCTCGACGACATCGAGCGCCTCTATCGCCAGGTGGTCGACGAGGTCGCCGCCATCGAGGTGGAGCTCACCGAGCAGGGCTACGACCGGCCGACCCTGCTGGCCTACCGCTACGTGCTGTGCTCCTTCATCGACGAGGCGGTGATGAGCACCGACTGGGGGCAGCAGAGCGAGTGGGCGGGCCACTCCCTGCTGGCGCGCTTCCACAACGAGACCTGGGGCGGCGAGAAGGTCTTCTCGATCCTCGCCCGGCTGCGCCAGGAGCCCCGTCGCTACCGCGACATGCTGGCCTTCATCTACCTCTGCCTGTGCCTGGGCTTCGAGGGGCGCTACCGGGTCATGCCGCACGGGCGCGAGGAGTACGAGCAGATCCTGCGCGAGCTCGGCGACCAGCTGGCCGCCCTCGACGAGCCCGGCGAGGAGGCCCTGACCCGTCCCCTGGACAACGTGGTCACCGCCCCGCGCCGCCAGGGGGACGGCCTGCCGCTATGGGGCATCGTCGCGCTCTTCGCCCTGGCCCTGGCGGCGGTCTACACCGGCCTGGCGTGGTCGCTGGATGCCCAGGCCGACCAGGTCGGCCGGCTGCTGGAACGGATCATCAACTAGCCATCGACGGCAACACCGAGGAAGAGACCATGCTCAGGGTAGAGCTACCGGCACTGATCGACCGACTCAACGCCATCGCCCGCCAGGGACTCGAGGCGGCCGCGGCGCTGTGCGCCGAGCAGCAGGCCCCCGAGGTCGGCGCCTCCCACCTGCTGCTGGCCTTCGTCGACCAGCCGCTGTGCGATGTGCGGGTGCTGCTCGACGGCGAGGGCATCGCGCTTCCCGAGCTGCGCCGCGCGCTGGCCGAGGACGCCCGGCCGCCCCGCGACCTGGAGGTCACCACGCCCAGCTTCTCGCCGCTGCTGGTCGAGCTGCTGCAGGATGCCTGGCTGCTGGCGAGCACCGAGTTCGACCACCGCGCGCTGCGCAGCGGGGTGATCCTCACCGCGCTGCTGCATCATGCCGGCCGCTACCTGGGGCCCCGCGGCGAGCGGCTGCTGGCCGGCATCAACCGCGAGCGCCTGCGCCGCGACTTCGCCCGGCTGACCCGGGACTCCGCCGAGGCCGCGGTGCCCGGCGCCGAGGCCGGGGGCCAGGCCGCCCCGCGCGGCGCCGGCGGCGAGGACGGCGCCCTGGCGCGCTTCGCCACCTCGCTCACCGAGCAGGCCCGCCGCGGCGAACTCGACCCGGTGCTGTGCCGGGATCCGGAGATCGACCAGATGCTCGACATCCTCGGTCGCCGGCGCAAGAACAATCCCATCGTGGTGGGGGAGGCCGGGGTCGGCAAGAGCGCCGTGGTCGAGGGGCTGGCCGCGCGGATCGTCGAGGGCCGGGTGCCCACGGCGCTGGCCGGCGTGGAGCTGGTGTCCCTGGACCTCGGCGCCCTGCAGGCCGGCGCCTCGGTCAAGGGCGAGTTCGAGAAGCGCCTCAAGGCGGTGATCGAGGAGGTCAAGGAGGCCGCCACCCCGACGCTGCTGTTCATCGACGAGGCACATACCCTGATTGGCGCCGGCAACCCGGAGGGCGGCGCCGATGCCGCCAACCTGCTCAAGCCGGCCCTGGCCCGGGGCGAGCTGCGCACCATCGCCGCCACCACCTGGCGCGAGTACAAGAAGCACGTCGAGAAGGACCCGGCGCTATCGCGGCGCTTCCAGCCCATTGCCCTGGGCGAGCCCAGCGTCGAGGAGGCGCTGGTCATCCTGCGCGGCCTGCGCGACGTCTACGAGGCGACCCACGGCGTGCTGATCGGCGACAGCGGCCTGCGCGCTGCCGCGGAGCTCTCGGCCCGCTACCTGGCCGGCCGCCAGCTCCCCGACAAGGCCATCGACGTGCTCGACACCGCCTGCACCCGGCTCGCCCAGGCCCTGGACACGCCGCCGCGGCGGCTCAGCCACCTCAACAGCGAGCACCTGGCGACCTGGCGCGAGCGTGACCAGCTCGACCGCGAGGCGCTGCTGGGGCGCAGCCCCGAGGCCGGTCGCCTGGATGCCCTGGACGCGCGGCTGGCGCAGCTGGGTGAGGAGCTGGAGACCCTGGAGTCGGCCTGGGGCGAGCAGCGCGACTGCGTCGAGGCGATCCTCGGGCTGCACCGCGAGCTGCTCGACGGCGAGGACGAGGACCTCGAGCGGCGCGACCGGCAGGCGGCGAGCCTGGCCGATCACGAGGCGCGCCTCGCCGAGCTGCAGCACGAGTTCGCCCTGGTCAACGCCACCGTCGAGGAGGCCCAGGTCGCCCAGGTCATCGGCGACTGGACCGGCGTGCCGGTGGAGCGCATGACCCGCGACGAGCTGTCGCGGCTGACCGAGCTGCCCCAGGCGCTGGGCCGGCTGGTCAAGGGCCAGGACCCGGCCATCGAACGCCTGCACCGCCACCTGCTCACCGCCCGCGCCGACCTGCGCCGCCCCGGTCGCCCGCTGGGCGCCTTCCTGCTGGTCGGCCCCAGCGGCGTGGGCAAGACCGAGACCGTGGTGCAGGTCGCCGAGAGCCTCTATGGCGGTCGGCAGTTCCTCACCACCATCAACATGTCCGAGTACCAGGAGAAGCATACCGTCTCCCGGCTGATCGGCTCGCCGCCCGGCTACGTGGGCTTCGGCGAGGGTGGCCTGCTGACCGAGGCGATCCGCCAGCGGCCCTACTCGGTGGTGCTGCTCGACGAGGTCGAGAAGGCCCACCCGGACGTGCTCAACCTCTTCTACCAGGCCTTCGACAAGGGCGAGTTGGCCGACGGGGAAGGGCGTGCCATCGACTGTCGCAACGTGCTGTTCTTCATGACCTCGAACCTGGGCCATGACGCCATCGTGCGCCATGCCGACGACCCCGCGGCCATGGACGCGGCCCTCTACCCGCTGTTGTCCGACTTCTTCCGGCCGGCGCTGCTGGCGCGCATGGAGGTGGTGCCCTACCTGCCGCTGTCCCGGGAGATCCTCCACGACATCGTCGGCGCCAAGCTGGAGACCCTGGCCGAGCGCATCCGCGACCGCCACCGTGAGGCCGAGGTGGTGCTCGACCCGGCCCTGGCCGAGGCCATCTGCGCCCGGGCCACGCGCAGCGAGAACGGGGCGCGGATGCTCGAGTCGGTGATCGACGGCGAGCTGCTGCCCCCGGTCTCGCGGGCCCTGCTCGAGCGCCTGGCGCGCCGCGAGCCGGTGACCCGGGTGACCCTGGGCGTCGACGGGGATGGCTTCACCGCGGAGGTGGCATGACGTGAGCAGGGACGGCGTGCTGCAGGGAGGAGGAGCGACCGCGACGCGGCCGGCGCTGGCCGGCATGCGCGAGGCGCTGCGATTGGTCGAGAGTCGCACGCCGGCCGAGCTGCGCCGGCGCGGCGTCGCGCTGCTGGGCGACCGCCAGGGCCTGCCCTGGGTGCGCTGCCTCGCCCTGGATGCCAGCGGCCGCTGGCTGGGCGGCGACGACGACCTGCCGCGGCTGGCCTGCGACGACTTCCGCCATCCCTATGCCCACGCCATTCGCCGCGGCGAGCGCCTGGCGCTGGGGCTCGGCGAGGCCCGCTCGCGGCTGGATCACGAGGCCTTCCAGGCGGCGGTCGCCGGGCTGCCCGCGGCCTGGCGCCTGGTGGTGCAGCCGCTGCGCGCCCGCGACGGACAGCGCGAGTGGCTCGGGGTGCTGGCCCTGGCGGGGCCGGCCGCCGAGCTCGAGCCGCTGCTGGCCAGCGTCGACTTCCAGGCCTTCGAGACGCTGTGGTGCCACCTCTGGGCCTGGCAGATCCGCCAGCGCGACGAGCGCCAGCACCAGGCGTTGCTGCGCGACTCTCTGGCCAAGCTCAACGACGGGGCCCGCCGGCGCGGCTTGAGCGAGCGGCTGGCGCGGGAAATCCGCGGCGCCTCGCCGGCCATCCGCGCGCTGCGCGACCAGCTGGTGCGCGGCGCCGAGACCAACCTGGCGGTGCTGCTGCAGGGCGAGACCGGCACCGGCAAGGACCTGGTGGCCCGCGGCATCCACGAGGTCTCGTCGCGGGCCGCGGGACCCTTCATGGCGATCAACTGCGCGGCGATTCCCGAGAGCCTGCTGGAGTCCGAGCTGTTCGGCCATGCCCGGGGGGCCTTCTCCGGGGCCGACCGGGCGCGGGAAGGGCTGTTCGGCCAGGCCGACGGCGGCACCCTGTTCCTCGACGAGATCGGCGACATGCCGCTGGCCCTGCAGGCCAAGCTGCTGCGGGTGCTGGAGAGCGGCCGCTACCGGCCGCTGGGGGCCAGCGAGGAGCGCCGCGTCGACCTGCGGCTGGTGGCCGCCACCCACCAGCCGTTGCATCGCCGCATCCGCGAGGGGGCCTTCCGCGCCGACCTCTACTACCGGCTCGGCCAGTTCCCCCTGGCGCTGCCCGCCCTGCGCGAGCGCCGCGAGGACATTCCCGAGCTGGCGCTGGCCTTCGTCGCCGACTTCTGCCAGCGCGAGGGGCGCGAGGACATCGGCCTGGGCCGCGCCACCCTGCGGGCCCTCGGCGAACGGGACTACCCCGGCAACGTGCGCGAGCTCAAGAACCTCATCGACTACGCCTGTGCCATGACCCGCGACGGCGAGGACATCGTCCCCGAGGTGCTGCCGCTGGCCGGCCTGCCCCGGGACCCCGGCGAGGTGGCGAGCGCCGAGGACGCGCCGCCGCGGGCGGCCCACGAGGAGGTCGCCGACCTGCGCCGGGCGCTGCGCGACTACGAGGCGACGCTGATCCGCCAGCGCCTGGACCGCTTCGACGGCAACCGTTCCCTGGCGGCCGAGAGCCTCGGCCTACCCAAGCGGACCCTGGCCCACAAGTGCCGACAGCTGCAACTGGATACCCCATGACCGCGACCCTGACGACACGCCATGCCCCCGCGACGCTCGCCTCGGCCCGCCGGCTGCTGGCCGCCCTGGCACTCGCCCTGCTGGCCGTCGCCCCGACCGCCCAGGGCGAGGACTCGCGTCTCGCCGACGCCCGGGCCTGTGCCGCGCAGGGCTCGCGGCTGGCGCGGCTGCACTGCTACGACGCCCTGTTCCGGGAGACCACCGAGGTCGCCGCTGTCGCCCCGCGGTCGTCCCTGTGGCAGGCCGTGGCCGCCCAGGAGGCCGAGCGGGCCGCCGACGATGTCGGCCTGATGGTGCGCGAGACCCCGGACACCGTGCTGATGAGCGCCCCGGCGCTAGGCACGCTGCCGCCCCGGCCGCTGCTGGTGATCAGCTGCGATGCCGCCATCACCCGCTTCCAGCTGCACCTCAGCGAGCCGCTGGAGGCCCCGCGAGCCCCGCTGCGGCTGCAGGGGGCGGGCGCCGCGCTGGACCAGACCTGGCGGGTGCTGGACGGTGGCCATGTGCTCAGCGGCGGCCGTGGCCTGCCGGCCATCGCCACCCTGAAGCGCCTGCTGGGCACCGAGCAGCTGACCCTGGCCAGCGAACGGCCCGCCATCGACGGCCTGCGCTTCGACGTGAGCGGCCTGCGCTCGGCGATCGCCCCGCTGCGCGCCATGTGCCGCTGGTAACGAGGATCCCCATGCGAATCACCCAGGACGCCCAGCTCGAGCCCCTGCTGGCCCCCCTGGCCGACGACGTCGGCCAGCCGGTGACCGACACCGAGGCCTTCGCCTGGCTCGACGAGGAGATGATGAAGGTCGGCTCGCTGCAGCACGGCGAGGTCGACTGGGCGGGAGCCGAGGCCCGGGCCGCCGGCCTGCTCGCCGACACCGGCAAGGACCTGCGCGTGCTCGGTCACCTGCTGCACTGCCTGCAGCAGGGTGGCGACGCGGTGCGCTTCGCCCTGTCGCTCGCGCTGCTGGAGGGGGCCCTCGCGCGCTGGTGGGAGACCGCCTACCCCTACGCCGGGGCGCGTGGCAGGCGGGCCCGGCCGAAGCTCTTCCAGCAGTTCACCCAGCGCGCGGTGACGCTCGCCGGGACGCTCGACTTCCAGGGCGCTGCCGAGGAGCACCAGGCCTGCCGGGACGCGCTGGCCCGGCTGCGTGACCGGGCCGCCGAACGCGCGCTGCCGGCCCCGGCGCTGGAGGAACTCGCGCGGCTGCTGGACAAGGCCACGCCGGCGGCGGCGAATCCCGCCCCGGCGTCGTCCGCCGCGGCCCCGTCCGCGGGCGGCGACGGCCCGAAGGGGGAGCCCGCGGACGGGGCCGCGACGGCGCCCCGGGCCCCGGAGGCCCGCCTCGAGGCGCGCAACGAGCGGGGCAACCGCCAGGCGCTGCTCAAGATGGCGGAATTCCTCAACGACCAGTCGCCGGGCGAGGCGCTGGGCTACCGGCTGCGGCGCCACGCCATCTGGCACACCATCCAGGGCCTGCCGATGACCCGCGACGGCCAGCGCACCGAACTGGCGCCGGTGTCCGCCGACCGCGCCGCGGAGTACCGCGAGGCCGCCGGCGGGCGACCGACCCTCGCGGACTGGCAGCGCATCGAGAACAGCCTGGCGCTCGCCCCCTACTGGCTCGAAGGCCATCAGCTGAGTGCCGAGATGGCCGGCAAGCTGGAGCATCCGCGCTGCGCCGAGGCGATCCGCGACGAGGCCGAGCGCTTCGTGGCCCGGCTGCCGGGGCTCGAGGCGCTGACCTTCAGCGATGGCAGCGCCTTCCTCGACCCCGCCACCCGGGCCTGGCTCGAAGCGCGCCCCGGCGCCGGGGCGCCTGCCGTCGGGGGTGGCGGCGACCCCTGGCAAGCGGGGCTGGAGGCCGCCCGGGAGCGGCTGGCGGAGGCGGGGCTGGCCGCCGCGCTGGCGGTCCTCGATGAGGGCCTGGCGGCGGCACGCTCGCCGCGGGAAAGCGTCTACTGGCGCCTGGCCAGCGCCGACCTGCTGCAGGAGGCCGGCCTCGCCGCGCTGGCCCGCCAGCACTACCAGGCACTGCACGACGCCGTGACACCGCTCGAGCTCGACCGCTGGGAGCCGGCCCTGCCGGCCCGGCTGGCATCGGCGCTCGAGGCGTGAGGCACGGCGACGCAACGGAATCGACAGGGACGAGGGAGCAAGGCTCATGTGGAGACGAGTGAAGGCCGGCCTGGCCCGCTGGATGCCCGGGATGTCCCGGGCGGAGAGCCAGCTCAACCAGGCACGCGGACACGCCAACCGGGCGAGGGGACTGAAGCGGCTGGGCGTCTGGCTGTGGTGGCTGCTGGTGGTGGCCCTGCTGGTAGCGATCTGGTGGCTGGGGCCAGAGTGGCAGGCCTTCGGCGGCCGACCGCTGGGGCCCTGGGTCAATCGCCTGCTGGCCAGCCTGGCCCTGGCCGGGATGGTCGCGGTGGTCTGGGGCATGCGCCTGGCCCGGCGCCTGCGCACCCTCGACGAGGAGCGTCGCCACGACGAGCAGCGCCAGCTCGACCCGGTGCTCGGCCAGCTCGAGCGCCAGGAGGAGAGCCTGGACGCCACCCTCGAGGAGCTCACCGAGAGCCTCGGCGGCGGGGCCAACGCCCGCTACAGGCTGCCCTGGTACCTGGTGATGGGCGTGGAGAACGCCGGCAAGACCAGCCTGATCAACCGCTCGGGGCAGAACTTCGCCCTGACCCACGTGATGAAGGCGTCCGGCCAGGGCAAGCGCGGCCGGCTGGGCTTCGACTGGTGGATCGGCGACAAGGCGGTGCTGATCGACCCCGACGGCGAGCTGCTGACCCAGGGCGCGCTGCAGGGCGGCGAGCCGGCGGAACTCGAGAACCGGCTGTGGAACCACTTCGTCGACTGGCTGGAGCGCCATCGGGCCCGCCGGCCGCTGGATGGCGTGGTGCTGGTGCTCGACCTGGCGCGGCTCAGCGACGCCCAGGTGGCGGTGCGCAAGGCCTACGCCTCGCTGCTGCGGGCGCGGCTGCGCGAGCTGATGGAGCGCCACGGCAGCCGGCTGCCGGTCTACGTGACCTTCAGCAAGATGGACCTGCTGCACGGCTTCGACGACTTCTTCCGCCACTATTCCCGGGCTGCCCGCCGGGCGCCGCTGGGCTTCACCTTCTCCCCGGGCTCCCTCGACAAGCCCGGCCGCTGGGAGCTCGAGTTCGCCGAGGCCTACGACGGCATGCTGGAGCGGCTCAACCAGAGCCTGCCCGGCCTGCTCGCCGAGTGTCGCGACCGCGAGGAGCGCGAGGCGGTGTTCCGTTTCGTGCGTCAGCTCGCCGGCCTGCGCGACGTGCTGCTGGGCTTCCTCGGCGAGGCGCTGTCCAGCGACCGCTTCTCCACCGCGGCCCTGGTGCGCGGCGCCTACTTCACCTCGGTCTACCAGCAGGGCGTGCCGGAGGACCCCTTTGTCGATGCCGCCGCACGCCGCTACGGCATGACCGACGGCGTGCAGCCGGCGCACCGGGCGGCGCGTTCGGCGCTGTACTTCACCGAGGAGCTGTTCGAGCGGATCATCTATCCCGAGTCGGGGCTGGCCGGCGACAACGCCCGGGCGGCCCGCCGCCGGCGGCGCGTGCGGCGCGTCGCCGGCCTGGCCTGCCTGTTCGTCGGCGCGGCCATGGTCGGCGGCTGGTACCACTTCTACCAGAAGAACGCCCAGGCCCTGGCCGCGGTGGCGGACAAGGCCGAGGCCTTCCTCGCCGTGCGGCCGGGCCAGTGGCAGAGCGACGATCCCACCGGCTACGGGCTGCTCGAACCCCTCGATCGCCTGCTGGATGCGACCCGGGAATTCGGCGACTACCGCTCGCGGCCCTGGCTGCTCGCCGACATGGGCCTCTACCAGGGACACGAGCTGGGCGTCGAGGTCGACAACGCCTACCTGCAGCTGCTCGAGCGGCAGTTCCTGCCGGTGCTGATGATCGGCATCATGGATGACATGAACCGTGCGCCGGACGGCAGCAACGCCAAGCTGGCCCTGCTGCGCATCCTGCGCATGATGGCCGACGCCAGTGGCCGCCAGCCCGAGCGGGTGCACGCCTTCATGGCGGACCGCTGGCAGGAGGCCTTCCCCGGCCAGGGGGATGTCCAGCGCCGGCTGCTCGGCCACCTCGACTATGCCCTGGCCTACACCGACCTCGCCGGCCATGCCGAGGCCGGCGACCTCGCGGCCCGGGAGGCCATGGCGCCGCTGCGCGGCAGCATCGCGGCGGCCCAGCAGGAGCTCGCCCGCCAGCCCATGGCCGAGCGAGTCTATGCCACCCTCAAGGCCGGCAGCCTGCGGCGCAGCGGCGCCCGGCTGGACCTGCGCGCGAGCGTCGGCCCGGCCTTCAGCCTGGTGTTCATGGCCCGCGACGACGACCCCGAACAGGTGCGCATCCCCGGGCTGCTCACCCGGGACGGCTTCGAGGGCTACTTCCTCGACCAGCTGGAGCAGGCCACCGAGCTGGCGCTGATCGACACCTGGGTGCTCGGCCAGCGCGACGACATCGACTTCAGCGAGGCCGACCGGCGTCGCCTGCAGGCGACGCTGCGCGAGCGCTACGCCAGCGACTATCACGTCACCTGGCGCGAGGCGCTGGCCGACATCACGCTGGTACCGCTGCCCGATATCCACCAGGCGGTGCTGGTCGCCGACGGCCTGCTCGGGGCGAGTCGGCCCCTGGACCGGCTGCTCGACGAGGTCAGCGAGCAGACCGAGCTCTACCCGGAGCTGCCGGGGGACGACGCGGCGGCCCAGGAGGCGCTGCAGCGCTCGCCACGCTATCGCCTGGCCAGCGAGATCGCCCGCCACTTCGCCCCGCTCCACGAGCTGACCGAGACCCGCGGCGACAACCCCTCGAACCTCGACGAGATCAAGGCGGCGGTCGCCGACCTGCGCGACTACCTGCGCGAGGTCGACGAGGCCGGTGACCGCGGGGAGAGCGCCTTCGTGCTGGCCCGTGACCGCCTCTCGCTGCAGGGCGGCGACCCCATCGCCCGTCTGCAGCGCATCGCCGAGGACACCCCGGCGCCGGTGGGCGGCATGCTCGAGAGCCTGGCCGACCAGAGCTGGCAGCTGCTGATGGCCAGCGCGGTGCGCCACCTCGAGCGCCAGTGGATGGACGAGGTCGTGGCGCCCTTCCAGCAACGCCTGGCCGGTCGCTACCCGCTGGCCCCCCAGGCCTCCCGGGAGGTGGCGCTGGCCGACTTCGAGGCCTTCTTCGCCCCGGACGGCACGCTCGATGCCTTCTACCGGCGCAACCTCAAGCCCTTCATCGAGGGCGCGCCGGAGGCCCTGCGCACCCGCGGGGGCGATGCGCTGCTGCGGCGCGGAGTGATGGAGGCCATGCAGCGCGCCGAGCGCATCCGCGAGGCCTACCTGAACCGCGACGGCGTGCTCGACGTGGCCTTCAGCCTCGAGCCGCTGAGCCTGAGCGCCGACAAGCGGCGCGGGGTGATCAGCGTCGACGGCCAGCTGATCGACTATGCCCACGGCGTCAGCCGCCGGGTGCCGATGATCTGGCCCAACGGCCTGCGCGACAGCAACGAGAGCCGGGTCACCCTGGTGCCGAGCCAGGTCAACCGCTCGCCGCGCAGCCTGCGCCGCGACGGCCCCTGGGCCTGGTTCCGCCTGCTCGACGAGGCCCAGCTGACCGGGGCGGGAGAGCGCGAGCTGGAGCTCCGCTTCCAGGTCGACGGCGGCAGCATGCGTTATCGCCTCACCGCCGAGGGGCCGCGCAACCCCTTCACCCGGTCCCTGGTGGCGGGCTTCAGCCTGCCCACCGCCCTCTATGCCGAAGGAGAGCGTGACGATGCTGGCGACGCTTAAACGCTGGCTGGGCGCGGCCCCGGCCACAGCGCCTGCCGAGGCGCCGGCGGCCGGGACGCACCGGGCCGAACCGCCCCCCGCCCTGGCACCGGCCGGCGAGGCCGACATTGCCCTGCTGCTCGAGGCCGCCCAGCGCGCCGAGGCCGAGGGGCTCTCGCCCTGGGTGCTGCGCGACGAGGCCCGCCTCGAGACCCTGCGCCGCTCGCTGGAGTTCGTGGTCCACCGGGGGCTCTGGCTGCAGCGGGAGGCGGGCCAGGTGGCCCATTGGCAGGGGCGGCTGCTGGCCTTGCGCCATGGCGACGGGCCGGTGCTCGGGATGCTGCTGGTCTGCCGCCGCGATGACGAGGCCGCCTGGCAACTGCGCTTCTTCTTCATCGCCCCGGAATGGCAGGGCCGCGGCCACGGTGCCCGCCTGCTGCTGGCCGCCCGCCGCGAGCTCAAGGGCACGCCGCTGCAGACCCGGCTGCCGCTGGCCGGGGCCGCCCCGGCCAGCCTCGAGGCGGCGGGCTTCAAGCGCATGCACGTGGACGCCGGCGGGGTGGCCAGCTTCGAGGCCCCGGCGCAATGGAACGACCAACGCGAACGCACGCGCGGCGCCTGAGCGGCGACGCGCATCGGCAGGAGGACGACGCATGGGACGCAAGTTCGTATTGTTGGGGGATCTCGGCACCGACCACGAGGGCTTTCCCCCCACGCCGGTGACCGCCGGCAGCCCCACGGTGATGATCGACGGCAAGCCCGTGGCTCGCCAGGGCGACCCCCTGGCGCCCCACGCCAAGCCGGACCACGGCACCCACCCGCGCGCCATCGCCGGCGGCTCGGGCAGCATCCTGGTCGACGGCAAGCCCGCCGCCCTCACCGGGCATGCCGTGGACTGCGGCGGCGTGGTGATCGGTAGCGCCAGCGGGGAGGGCAGCTGACATGGCCGACCGCAGCGGACTGCAGTTCACCCTGAGCCTGACGGGAGCCGATGAGGTTGATCTGGCCGTCGTCGATTTTACCCATGAGGAGGCGCTCTCGGCGCCCTTCCATCTGCGCGTGCGCTTCGCCAGCCGCTCGCCGGACCTCTCGCCCGAGGCGCTGCTCGACCGCCCGGCGAGCCTCACCGTGTGGCAGGACGGCGTGGCCCAGCGCCGGGTCCACGGCATCGTGGCCGAGTTCGGTCGCGGCGACCGCGGCCATCGCCGCAGCCACTACGAGGTGATCATCCGCCCGGCGCTGTGGCGTCTCTCGCTGCGCCAGAATTCGCGGATCTTCCAGCGCGTCTCGCCGCTGACCATCCTCAACACTCTGTGCGAGGAACGCGGCCTGCGTGATGTGGCCTTCGCGGTGACCCGCGAGCTCGCCGAGCGCGAGTACTGCGTGCAGTACCGCGAGACCGACCTTGAATTCATCGAGCGCCTGGCCGCCGAGGAGGGGCTGTTCTACTTCCATGAGTTCGAGGACGCCGACCTCGGCACCCACCGCCTGGTGTTCGCCGACGACCCCCAGGTGCTCACCGGGCTCGGCGAGCGCAGCTACCATCACCGCGCCGGCGGCAGCGCGCCCCAGCGTCATCTGCGGCGGCTGACCCAGATCGCCCGGGTGCGCCCGGCCCGGGCCCAGCTCAAGGACTACAGCTTCAAGCGCCCCGCGTATGGCCAGCTCCACGACCATCAGGGCCAGGGGCTGGAACAGCACAGCCAGCGCGAGGACTACGAGCACTACGACTACCCGGGCCGCTACAAGGCCGACGCCTCCGGCCAGGCCTTCACCCGCCATCGCCTGGAGCACCTGCGCCACGACGCCCTGACGCTCAACGGCGAGAGCGACCTGCCCGAGCTTTCCCCGGGCTCGCGCTTCAGCCTGGCCGACCACGACGTCGGCGCGTTCAACCGCGGCTGGCAGGTCATCAAGATCAAGCACGAGGGCGAGCAGCCCCAGGCCCTGGAGGAAGACGCCGTGGGCATCACCGCGGGCGATCGGGCGGGCCTGCGGGGCCAAGGCGGGAAGGCAGGCGCGGACGCCATGACCCGCTATCACAACACCCTCACGCTGACCCCGGACGACGCCGCCTGGCGCCCCGAGCCCCAGCCCAAACCGCGGGTCGACGGCCCCCAGGTGGCCTTCGTGGTCGGGCCCGAGGGCGAGGAGATCCACTGCGACGCCCACGGCCGGGTGCGCTGCCAGTTCCCCTGGGACCGCTACGCCGCGCCGGATGAAACCGCCAGTGCCTGGCTGCGGGTCAGCCAGGGCTGGGCCGGCGGCGGCTACGGCATGATGGCGATCCCGCGCATCGGTCACGAGGTGATCGTCTCCTTCCTGGAGGGCGACCCGGACCAGCCGCTGATCACCGGGCGCACCTACCATGCGGTGAACACCCCGCCGTACCCGCTGCCCGAGCACAAGACGCGCACCGTGATCCGCACCCAGACCCACCAGGGCGAGGGCTTCAACGAGCTGCGCTTCGAGGACCAGCACGACCAGGAGCAGATCTGGCTGCACGCCCAGAAGGACCTGGAGCTGCTCACCGAGAACGACCGCACCGAGGAGATCCGCCGCGACAGCCACCTCAAGGTCAAGCGCGACCGTATCGGCGAGCTCGACCGCGACGATCACCTCACCGTGCACGGCGAACGCCGTACCCGGATCGACGGCGACGACCACCTCAGCGTGGGCCAGACCCGCCACGAGAAGATCGGCCGCGCCCAGCTCGTCGAGGCCGGCAGCGAGGTCCATCACAAGGCCGGCATGAAGGTAGTGGTCGAGGCCGGCGCCGAGATCACCCTCAAGGCTGGCGGCAGCTTCGTGAAGCTCGACCCCAGTGGCGTGACCATCGTCGGCCCCAGCGTCAAGATCAACTCCGGCGGCAGCCCCGGCAGCGGCACCGGGCAGAGCGCTCAGGCGCCGATCCTGCCGGGGGAGGTCGATCCCGCCCCGCAATTCACGCCGATCAAGGCACCGCAGCACGCCGCCCTGTTGCAGCAGCAGGCGCTGTGCCCGGTCTGCGAATCCGCCAGCGATGGATCATAGGCCATGAGTGAGCCTTGGTCAGCGGACGGATCGACGTGGGAACTTGAACTCGACTGGCCTGAGGCAGGAGAGGTGCTCCTGCTGCTCGATGGCGTGCGTGTGAAGGCACTGGCCCGGCGCCTTTACGAGTGGTCGGAAGGCGACATGGATGCCGACCTTCTTTACGCAGGCACGCCCTGGGCCGACGTGGCCGAGGTGTCGCCATGGCTGGTGCGGCTTAAGGGGCCGGGCGATCCCATACTCGAGCGGTTCGTCAGCCAGGGGGCCGAGGCGGAATGGGGCTATCTGATCCTCGGCTCATGCGATCTGCTGGACGTGGCCGACCATCTGCGCGACCTGATCCAGGTGCGGCATCCCATGGGCATTCCCATGCTGCTGCGCCTGGCCGATCCTGCGGTCATCTCGTCGCTGTTTACGGATGGCAGCTTGCCGGAGCAGGTGCCCTGGGGGCCCATCGAGCGGCTGATAATGCCGGATGCGGTGCAGAAAGCCTGGCACAGGCATGCGCCGCTGGAGAAGGAGGCGACTGGCCGGCCCATAAGCGCTGTGGATTATCGGCTCTCGGAGTCGCAGCTGGAGCGCCTCCAACAGTGCGACCGTCGGCGAGACCTCCGGCAGTTGATGACCTTCGTCGACCGGCATTGCTATGGCTGGCTGAAGGCAACGGATCGTCCCCAGCGCCACGCGCAGCTGGCCGGCGTCGTGCAGGAGGCGTGTGGTATGGGGTTAACGGCGCCGCGGGAATGGGCCCTGTTTTGCACCCTGATGCAGCGTCTCGGGGTCACTTCCTGGCGAGAGGCCGAGCACTTGGAAGCTTGGACGAACCTGTTGGGCGATCCGGGCCAGGGTAGCGGCATGGCAAGACTCGAGGCCGCTCTGGCGGCGGCTCCCACATCATCACGGACTGACGTTACGACATAGGGAGAATGTCAAATGGCTGCGTTCGAGCGACCCGCCGATGATCGCAACGACGCCTCGCTGGCGGCGTATGAAATGTCGAGCCGCGGCAGCGAGGAGGGCGCCACCTGCCCGCTGTTGGGTGGCAAGGTGCAATTGCTGCCCTTGCGCTATGGACTGGTCGAGGAACTCGAACCGGAGATTGATACGCCCTATTCGCTGACGGCGCGGCCGCTCGGTATCCGGCTGTTGCGCAACGGCTACCTCTATGTCCTCGATGGCGAAACCCACCAGCTCGATGAGTACGAGTTTCGCGACTTCGGCGACACCATCTCCGGCGGTAAGCTCGAGTACGAGACCGACCGCATGCTCTACGTGTGTTTCTCCGAGGTGCAGTGGACCGCGGCCAAGCGCGCCCAGGTGACGGAGAGTGAAGCGGATCGGGATGCCTTCATGCAGGCAGTCGATCTCTCCGGCGCCAACGCGGTCAGCGGGGGAGGCCAGCATCTGATCACCACGGCCCAGGCCGAGGAGTGGGTGGCCGAGTTCGCCGAGGACGCGCAACTCGAGGTCCCCGAAGAAGGCTATGAGCAGGAAGCCCAGCCTTACCTCTGGGAGAACGAGCCTTACTATCACAAGTCGCGGCTCGGCAAGCTGCTCAAGCAGCATGACGTCGGGGATCGCGACGAGGCCCTATGCCTGGTGGTGCGCGACGATATCGGCGTGATGCGTGATCTGGCGCAGTTCCAGGACGAGGTCGTTGGCTGGGTGGAGGACTGGGCCACGGAGAACGAGGGACGTACTGAGCGGGATTACCTGCTGGCCTGTTACATCGAGTCGCTGTCCCAGCTGAAGGGCGCCTCGCTGGACGACCTGCGCCAAGTCTCGGAGGACCCGGCCGTCCAGGCCGTGTGGGACGAGGTCGCCGCGATGGAGGAGCCTCGCCAGGGCGAGGTACGGCAGGCCCTGCTCGATTTCCTCAATCGGGACAGCAATACCGGTGAACTGCCACAGCCCTACGATTCGGACTTGCCGGCAGAACTCAAGGAGCGTCTCCAAGTAATACGCGACAAGGGTTCAAGGAGCAACTACAGAGCAATCACCCGTCAATTACACGCAGAGGTTCGCCGCTACTACGTCGACAGTCTCAGCGGGAGCCTGGGAGCCGACTTCGTGGATCGACATGGCGATGCCCTGCTTTCCATGAAACAGCAGCACAACGAGCGGCTCAGGGCACTTCTCGAAGGCAGCAGCATCGGTGAACGGGGCATCAATGAGCTGATCGACCGCGAACGCATGGACGCTTTTCTCGGCGAGCATCGCCCGCGGCTGCAGCGCTGGAATGCCTCGCTCGATGCCCTGTCCGACGATCGCGCCGATATGCTGTGCAGCATGCGTTTCCACACTGCCGCCTGGTACTTCGATGCGCAGGATGCGGATCAGGTCCACGAGGGCTTCAAGGCCCAGTATGGGTGTCTGAAGGATATCTGCCGCACAGAAGAAGCGACCGAGCAGGTCGCCGACTGGCTGGAGGAGGCTCCGCACTACGATCGGCCGCTGTTCTATACCCTGCCGCTTGCCGACCAGAGCGACTTCATCGGCCAGTATTCGACGATTGCCAATGCAGGTTACGGGGCCGTGCTCAAGGCTAAGGACCTGTGGGATGAGCTCAACTCGATCGAGTCCGGGCAACTGCCGGCAGTCGATCAACTGCCCGAGGATACCCAGGTCATCGCCGAGAGCGCCCATCAGCCCTTGGCGCCGGCAATCTCGCGGGGCATTGCCCAGGTCATGGACGAGCTCTACCAGAGCATCAATCGTGACACGGTCCCCAACCTGGAAGAGTTGTTTCGACGCCTTCCCAAGGCGCTGCCCGCGCGAATTCTCGACGCCGCCCATCGTACGGGGGCCAGCTTCGTCGTGGCGTCACGCGAGGAACTGGAGAGCTTCCGGCGTACCATCCAGCGTGTCCTGGCGCTGCGAGAAGAGCTCAGTGCGATCCGCAAGCGTCGCAATGCCGTCAAGGCGACCGCCGGGCACCGGTCCCCCGAGGCGCAAACCCTGCTCGAGGAGTTCAAGCGCCTGCGCCAGGAACTGCAGACGGTGCATGAGCCGGAGCTGGCCCGTGCGCTGAGCCCGATCGAAGAACTGCCCGACGATGCGGTCCGTATCACTGGTACGGCGCCAGGGCGCGCCGGCCTGACGCTGGTGCTGCCGGCGGCCCAGAAGGCCGAAGTGGGTGGGTTGATACGTAACCTGCGGCAAGGAATTACTGCGGCGCCCAAGGCAAGCCTGGTCGGGGATGGTCTAGGCTTGCTAGTTTTTGCTGCTCAGATGGTTACCTTCTGGCATACATACCAGGACTATCAGAGTAGGACCGGGTCGAATGGATCAACGACGCGTATCGATGTTATCAAATCATTTGTTGCTACAAGTTCTGCTGGATTTCTTGCGGCTCAGGGCATTATGGATACCGCTCTAGATCTAAGAGTGAAGGCTCTAGCCGATGCCCTTAATGATACCGGAGCCCTAAAGGTCGCGAACTCACTAGGTAAGCTGCATATTTTCTTGGGAGGCTTGACTTACGTCGCAGGCGTTTTTGCTTCTTACTTTAGCCTTTCAAATCGATATAGTACTTGGCAGGAGGCTGTTCGTAGTGGCGACCAAAGTGCTCAGAGTGCTGCCATGGCCAGTATGGCAGGTGCCGGAGGCATGCTGGGGGCTAATGCCTATGGCTTGACCCATACCCTTCATACAGGCTTTTCCGTAGCGTTCCGTGGCGTTGAGTGGGCCGCTGCCGGTGCTCGACTGGGATCAGTGTTCTGGCGATTTAATCTCGCCGGGGCCTTGTTTACCGTGCTTGAGCTTGGCGGGAGCTGGCTTTATAACCGTTACAGCACCAGCCGTCATGATGATTGGCTGCTCTCTACCCCTTGGAGTCAGGATGCGGAACAAGCCCGTGATGACTCGCTCGAGACTTATCAGTCACGGCTACAGGAAATCGCTCAAGTACCCAAGCTTAACGTCAGCATCGAGGAATTCGAGAGCTGGTGGAAAAATCGGCTCGAAGGCCCAAAGTCGGTGGATTTTGACCTTAGCCTTCCTTCCATCGGCTTGCAGGATATTATCGCCCCCTTTGGCGGTAAGCCGCCATATACACTGTCGCTGGCCTGCTATCAGGTGCGCTCGAACGCGGGACCAGGCCCGCGTGAATTCTGGTATCCCGCAACCAGTCAAGTCGATCTCCAGCTCGATCTGGAAGATCAAGCGCCTCTGACGCTCGGTTTTCCCAGACCGGAGCCGGTGGGTGAGGGAGATTGGCGCTACCATGATACCGTTATGGCGATCCGGGTCGAGCGTCTCGGCAGCGATGGTCGTTATCAACCGTCTGACTACCATATCCGATTCTCCCTGGCAGGCGGTGAAGGTGTTTATACCCCATCAGAGATTGACATCCTCGGCGAGCCGGCGGCTTGGCAGGAAATCGACCCGCTTCTTTTCACTTGATCCTAGGCATTTATATGTCCAACAAGGAAGCTCAGACACCCCGACCTGATATGGCCCAGCCCCACCGGGCCGGCGATATCGAGCCCTTCCCGTCAGGCCAGGTCAGCTATCTGTCACCGGCTCCCCTGCCCACAGGGGCGGCGCCCCTAGACTTCAATCAGGCTATTGGCGAGGTCAACGATGCCTATCTGGACTTCGGGGGGAGTCTTCCCACCCCCTTTACTTGGCAGTTTACTTTAGGGATACCCTTCATTGGTTCTCTATGGATTGTTGTGCTTACCCCTTTGGTACTCGGGTGGATGACTTCTAGCGAAGAGCTCCCTTTTGCCAGTGAGTTTATTGCCTTCTTCGATATTACTCTGGGAATAGGACTATGGGGGGGGGGGCTTATCCTTGCCTTGGCTTTGTTTATCAAAGCCCAATACCACTTCAAGTTCCGCAACGATGTCCCTACCCGTTTCCATCGTCAGCGCCGCGAGGTTGCGTTTGCGCCGGGCGGCGGTAAACCGCTGATCATCGTGCCCTGGGAAAGCGTGGCGGCCTGGATAACCGAGGCACAGGGCGCGACCCAGTACGGCGTGCAGCGCCAGTATGGGCTAGGGCTTGGCTTTATCGATCCCGAGACGGGGCAGCAGCACTTTATCGAGCTTCAGCAGCCGGGCCGTCCGCTGGCGATGGGGCTGTGGGAGTCGGTGCGGGCCTACATGGAATACGAGGTGCATACACGCGAGGAGATTCAGGATCCGAATGGCCTGCATCGCCCCGGCGATCCGCCCTACGAGGGCGTGCATACCTTCCATAACGCCCGCCGCCGGCTGCATCGCCGTTATCGAGACGGCGAGATCGGCCTATTCAAGGTCTCAATGTGGTACCTGTGGCACATCCTCGACCTGTGGACGATTCCCTTCCACCTGGCCGAGTGGGAGATCCGCGCCATCCAGAAGGCCGGGCGCAAGACCCTGCCAGAGAGCCTCGATGAATGGTCGCAACCTCTTCCCAGAGAGCAGTGGGCCCAGCCCAGCGAGGAGTTGAAGCGCCTCTCGGCGGAGGTGCGCAAGCGCCAGGCTCAGCAGCCAAACCGGCCGATCACCGCCATCTTCGCCGAGGTTTACGGCGAGGAAACGACGCTCTCGGCCTGATGGGGCCGGCTTGCCCTAGACCTCTTACCTGGGCACCGCTTTCACTGAACGATACATCGCACGGCAAGGACGCCGTGCCACATATGTCACGCCAGGGAAGGCGCGCTGCCGTCTGCCCCGGCGGTAGCGTGCCTGGTTGTGGGGTCGCGTTGGCGAGTTACCTATACCTGTCCACGATGGCCTTCTAAATGACACGCGTCTGGCAGGCTTGGCTGCCTTCCGATGTACAAGCCCCGGAGGCGGAATTCGCGCTGTCGATCGATTATCCGGCGACGCTACTGAGCTCCCCTAATGGCGCTGACTTTGTATTTTATAAGCCAGAGGCAGATGCGGGTGGCTTTAACCTGGAACCGGCGGAGAATGCCCCTGTTCGCCAAGCGATAAGCCGTATGTTCAATCTGACGGTCCCGGCTTGAATGTATGCAGGACGGTGACGGCTAGTGTTTAAACATTTTATATTCAGTATTTATGAAAAGGTGTTTGTGTGATGTGGTTTATTCAGCCAAGAAAAAATTACGTGCCTGAGATGCCATGGGAACGTGTCGCTGAGCCAGAGGTCATGAGCTGGCAGATTCGGGTGCGTGACTATAATACCTTTGTGGCTAATATGGTTTTTTTGGGGGTTTATTTGTTATTGGGGGGTTTGTTTGGGCTGCAATTTATTTCCAGAAAGGAGGTGTTGTGGATGGGGATTCAATGTCGCTTATTGGGTTGTCTTTGGCCATGATCCCTGTAGTAATGAGCATGACCCATCAGACCTCCATTATCGCCTATCGTCTCACGAATAAAGGGTATGAGGCTTTCTCGTGGAAGCCCCAGATTGATTCGGTGAAGCCGGTGATGAAGTGGACAGCAATTGTCTCCGGTGTCGCGGTGCTGGTGGCCACCTTCTTCAATCCTTACTTTATTCTCGGTGCAGTTGGTCCGGCCGGCTTGGGGCTAATTGCATTGTCAATGGGGAGCTCCAGTAGCTACCAGAAACTTGTGAGGGGTGAAGAGCATTATAGTGCTTCTTGGGATGATGTGGAGGAGGTGGCGCTATGGAGAAAGCGTCGACTCATTGGGCTCAGGTTTACGTTTCATACGAGTAAAGGCACTACGCAGAACGGGTATCGTACCTTGTACTGTAAAAAGGGAGAAGAGGATGAGCGCGTTGCCTTTATAAGAGACAAGGTGAAAGACGTCCCCTATGTGGAAAAAAAGATGGAGGTTTTCGAGGGAGGTATGGCGATATAGACGCATCCCTATACAACCTAAAGTCATTAGCGTTATCGCGGCAAGGACGCCGTGCCAGATATTCTCGCTAGGGAAGGCGCGTTGTCGTCTGCCCCGGCGGTAGTGTGTCCAAGGAAACACCATGACCACCCAAACCAAGGAACAGGATGCCTCCGCCATGGCGCTGCGCGCCGGCGAGCATCTGACGCGTGGCGCCAATGAGCTCTATGCCCTGAGCCCCAAGCCTATTCCCTTGGGGCCCATGGCAGGGGCCGGAGCGGATGTGGGGCGATTGGTCTATCGCCGCGACGAGGCGACGCTGGATCTTGTACACAATGTCAGCCGTAACGGCATGCTGGCCTGGGGGGCGGCGGTCTGGATGATGCTTGCCTTTGTAGGGGTGTTCTTCTTTGTCGTCTTTATGGTTGTTTATGGCGGCTTCACCTGGGCTAACGCCTTGGGGATGTGGGGGGGGGCGCCTATGGAGCATTTCTGTTTTTTATAGCCTTGCTCATCATCCCCGATCTCTGGGTTACCCTATCTGTCAGCGTAGTTGTCACCTAAACGGATTGAGAGGTGATCAACATGCGTTACCCCGCAGAGCGGAAGGAAGCCATCCTTCAGAAGATGGCACCTCCGATGAGCCTGACCATCCC
>NZ_RXNS01000011.1 GCF_003966155.1 Halomonas nitroreducens | reverse complement strand
CCGCGGGTGGAGGACCCGGCCAACGCCGGCCGCCTGCTGGCCAGCGGCTACTCCTGCCGCAGCCAGGCCAAGCGGCTCTCGGATAGCGCCCTGCCGCACCCGCTGCAGGGCCTGCTGGAGGCGCTCCGGCGGGCCGGCTGAGTCAGGAACGGGCCTTGCGACGCTCCCGAGGCGAGAGACCGTATTGCTTGCGGTAGCACTTGCTGAAATGGGATGTGGAAGAAAAGCCAGTGGCGTTGGCGATATTGATGATATCGAGCGAGGTCTTGCGCAGCAGGTTGTCGCCGTGATCGAGGCGCATGCTGAGGTAGTAGCTCGCCGGGGTAACGCCAAAATGCTCCTTGAAGAGACGCTGAAGCTGGCGGTGTGAGATACCGATTATTCCGGCGATATGCTCACAGTTGATGGTGTCCTCGATATGGGACTGCATCACGTGGATGGCAGAGGCGAGCGCAGGGTTGTGAACCCCGAGACGCTCTTCGAGCGACATGCGCTGCTTGTTGTGGGCAGGGCGGATATCCGGGTGAATGCACTGGTCGGCAATGTGTTTTGCAAGGTCGCTTCCCTGCTGGCGATCGATGAGCGATAGCATCATGTCGAGCCCCGCGGTTCCTCCCGAACAGGTCAGGATGTTTTCTTCGATCTCGAACAGTTCGTTGGTCACCAGAAGATCTGGGTATTCCTCCTGAAGGTTGGCCTGATCCTCCCAGTGAATCGTGCAACGCTTGTGGCGCAGGACGCCGGCTCGGGCCAGCAGGATGCTGCCGGTGGAGGTCGAGCCCAGCAGCAGCCGGCTGCGCCCGACCTCGCGTAGCCACTTGAAGAGCCTGTCACTGGCGATCAGGTTGGTGCCGGTACCGGCGACCAGGATGACGGCATCCAGCGCCCGCCAGTCGACGAGGCTCCGGGTCGGCGTGAAGGGAATGCCGTTGCTGGCCTGCACCACCTGGTCGTCGAGGCTGACCAGCTCCCAACGATAGAGCTCTCGACTGCTCAAGCGATTGGCAATCCGCAAGGGCTCGATGACCGAGCTGAAGGAGAGCATGGCGAAGTTGGGAAAGAGCAGGAAGCCAACGGTAAAGGGAGACGACGCATGGTCGTGGGGTGTCATGATCTTTGTCTTTTGTGTCGCATAGATGTTCTTAACGATGCGAGGCTTATCGCAATATGTCAATGCCGATACGGGCAGCGTCAACAGTCAGTCCCCTGGAGAAGATCATGCAGTCAGAGAGCGTTTCAATCATCAGCGATGGCATCAAGCTCGATGGTTCCTACTACTGGGAAGAGGGTGTCGTAAACGACGATGCACCCATCGTCATCGTCTGCTCGGGTTTCACCGGTTTGAAGCATATTCATCCCGAGCGTTTTGCCCGATTCCTGAGCAAGCAGGGGTTCCTCTGCTTCGGTTTCGACTACCGCGGTTTCGGTGAAAGTGAAGGCACTCGTGGCAAGGTTCTCCTGGAAGAGCAGGTCCGCGATATCGCCAATGTCGTGTCCTATGTACGGGCTCGAGCCGACCAGGAAGGCCGCAAGCTGGTGCTGGCCGGTTGGGGCATGGCCGGTGGCCTGGTGCTGGATGCCTTCCGGCAGGTCGAGGACCTGGTCGATGCCCTGATCAGCATGAACGGCTTCTTCGATGCGGTGCGCGTGCAGAAGGCCCTGCGCGGCGAACTCGGCTGGAAGGAATTCCGCCAGTTCCTCAACCAGGAGCGACTGCGCCTGGCCCAGGGCGGCGAAGCCCAGGAGATCGATCCCTTCCGCATCTACCCGCTGGACCCGATCTCCAAGGGCTATGTGGATAGCGTGCTGTGGAAGACCCCGGGCTATGGCCTGACCTCCGACCTGGATTTCGCCGACTCGCTGATCGCCTTCCGTCCGGAGTCGCACATCGACCAGCGTTTCGCCCGGACGCCGCTGATGATCGCCCATGGTGGCGAGAACGACCTGCACCCGGTCACCGAGGCCCAGTCGCTGTATGCCTCCTACCCGGGGCCCAAGGCTCTCTACCTGCTGCCCGATGGCGGTCACACCGAGTGGATGCTGGATGACGATCCCAAGTTCCAGACCTTTGCCGGCAAGGTCTCCGACTGGCTGAAGGAAATGGTCTGGGCGCCGGCCAGCCGTCAGGCCGTGGCCTGATAGCGTCCCCGTCCCGACGCAGACGACTCAGGTGACACCATGATCCCCTTCTGTGACCCCATGGACCCGACGCCGCGGGCTCCCGGCTTCACCGCCCCTGTGGGGGCGGTGGATTGCCATGCCCACGTCTTCGGGCCGGCGTCCCGCTATCCTTACCAGGCCTCGCGAACCTACACGCCGCCGGATGCCAGCCTCGAGCAGTATCGTCACCTGCATCGTACCCTGGGCATCGAACGCGGCGTGCTGGTACAGCCCAGTGTCTATGGTCTCGACAACTCGGCCACCCGCGACGCGGTCCGTGCCCTGCGTGACGAAGGGCACGATTATCGCGGCATCGCGGTGGTCGATAGCGAGGTCACCGACGCTGAATTGGATGCCCTGGCCGCCGATGGCTTCCGGGGTGTGCGCCTCAACCTGCTGTTCAAGGGCGGCATTGCCTGGCCCGACGTGGCGGCCCTGGCCGAACGCCTCGCCGACCGCAACTGGCACTTGCAGTTCCTGGTCGATGTCTCTGCCTTCGAGGATCTCGAGGCCAGGGTGAGGCGGCTGCCCGTGCCGGTGGTCGTGGATCATATGGGCCACATGGCCTGTGACAAGGGGATCGACCAGCCCGGCTTCCAGGCGCTGTGCCGCTTGATGGCGCGCGGTGATGCGTGGGTGAAGCTCTCCGGGGCTTATCGCATCACCGGCCAACGGCAGACGCCCTATGAGGATGTCGTGCCCTTCGCCCGGCGGCTGATCGAGGCCAACCCGGAACAGTGCGTCTGGGGGTCCGACTGGCCCCATCCGCATGTCCCGGTACCCATGCCCAACGACGGGCCCCTGCTCGATGCTCTCGCGGACTGGGCGCCCGAGCCGGAGCTGCGTAACCGAATCCTGGTCGACAATCCGGATCGTCTGTATTTCCGTGACTGATGCTGCCCCCTCGGCAAGAGAAAGGCCGTTCGCCTCCGGCGAGCGGCCTTTCGCATGCAGCCTCAACGGTAGCCGGCCATCAGCTCGCGTACCAGGGGGGTATCGGCATCGCGGTGGGTGGGCAGCTCGAAGCGGGCTCGGGCGATATGCGTACGCGAGAGGGTGGCCGTGATCAGCTGTTCGCGGTCCTCGGCCTCGGCGAGCACCTCGCCGCGGGGACCGAGGATGCGCGAACCGCCCCAGAAATGGCTCTGTCCCTCGGGGCCATAGCGGTTGGCCATGATCACCGGGGTGCCATAGGTCATGGCGTAGAAACGCACATTGAGCAGCCAGTTCTGCTCGTTGGAGAAGTCCTCGCTGACGATGCCCGAGGCCGAGTTGATCGGCGCGCAGAGTACCGTGGGGCGGGGCAGCAGGGCGGCGTGGACCAGCGCCGGGTTCCACAGGTCGGCACAGATCAGCTGGGTGGCGGACCAGCCGGGACGCACCGTGGCCTGGGTGAGCTCGCTGCCATGACTGAACCACTTGCCCTCCTCGAGCCCGCCATAGGTGGGCAGGTTGAGCTTGCGATGCACGGCCACGATCCCGCCATCCTGAAGGATGGCCAGGGCGTTGTAGTACTCGCCGGGGCTGGCTTCCTCGACAAAGCCGACCACGGTCTGCATCGCGCCGCAGGCCTCGGCCAGCCGGGCGAGGCGCGGGTCCTCCCGCGGCATGGCGGCCTGCATGACGTTGCCGGCCAGGCCATAGCCGGTCAGCGAGAGCTCGGGGAAGATCAGCAGTTCGATGCCGCGCCCGGCGGCCTCCTTGATGACCTCGAGATGGCGGTCGAGGTTGGCGTCGACCTCGCCGAGGCGGGCGTTGACCTGGGCGGCGGCGACGTGAAGCGAATCCTGATAGTGCATGCAGGGACTCCCTGGCAAGGGGCAAGACGGCGAAAAGGCCGCATGACGCGGCCTTTTCGGATCGGAGGAACGAGAGGCTTCAGATCAGGTCGTTGCGGCTCAGGAATTCCTCGGCCACGTCCTCGATGGTCTCGCGCTCCACGTCGACCCTGGCGTTGAGGTCGGCCATGGTCTGGTCGTCGAGCAGGCTGGAGAGGGCGTTCATCTGCTCGGCCAGTTCCGGGTTGGCCTCCAGGGTCTCCTCGCGGACCACTGGGGTCAGGGCGTAGGCCGGGAAGAAGGCCTGGTCGTCTTCCAGGACCTGGAAGTCGAAGGCCGGGATGCGGCCATCGGTGGCGAACACCAGGCCCACGTCGACCTGGCCGTCGCGCAGCGCCTGGTAGACCAGACCGGAATCCATGCGCTTGATGTCGCCGCGGCTGACTCGGAAGTCATAGGCCTGCTGCAGCGGCCGCCAGCCGTCCTCGCGGGCATAGAACTCGGCGTTCATGGCGAAGGTTAGCTCCTCGTCGCCGTTGACCGCCTCGGCCAGCTTCGACAGGGAGTCGATGCCGGTCTCCTCGACGGTCTCCTCGCGCATGGCCAGGGCATAGGTGTTGTTGGCCTCGGACGGCTCCAGCCACACCAGGCCCTTCTCGGCGTCGAGTGCCTTGACCCGCTGGTAGGTCTCTTCCGGCGACAGCGACTCGGTGACGTCGTTGTAGTTGATCAGCGAGGTACCGGTGTATTCCCAGTAGAGGTCGAGCTGGCCGTTCTCCTGGGCCTGGCGCAGCACGGCGGAGCCCATGCCGGCGCGTTTCTCGACGTCATACTCGAGGGCGTCCAGGTACTGGGCGGTCATGCTGGCGAGTATCTGCTGCTCGGTGAAGTTCTTGCCGCCAACCACGATCTCGTCGGCCTGGGCAGTGGCCAGGGTGCTCGCGAGCGTCAGGCCGGACAGTAGCGTCGTCAGTGTCTTCATGGTGTTGCTCCTCGTTGTGATTGTGGTGCTCTTTGGATGATGTCAGGCCCGAGACGGATTGACCCCGCGCGGCACCGCCACGAAGGCGGTGGTGGCCACCAGGGCGTCGACCGCGATCGCCAGCAGCGCCGTGGGTATGGCGCCGGCCAGCATCATCAGCGGATCGTAGAGATCGATGCCGGTGAAGATCAGCTCGCCGAGGCCGCCGGCACCGATCAAGAAGGCCAGCGGCACGGTGCCCACGTTGATGGTCAGCGCCGTGCGGATGCCGGCGAAGATCACGTAGAGGGCGTTGGGCAACTCCACCTTGAACAGGCGCTGGATGGGCGCCATGCCGATGCCCGAGGCGGCTTCCCGCAGGGCAGGGGAGACCCCCTTGAGGCCGGCGTAGGTGTTGCGGGTGATCGGCAGCAGGGTGGCCACGAACAGGCCGAACACCGCCGGCACCGTGCCGATGCCGAGGAAGCTCATGGACAGCGCCAGCACCGCCAGGGTGGGAATGGTGGTGCCGACGTTGAGAACCTGCATGGCCGACTCGGCGAAGCGGACCATGCTCGGCCGGGACAGCATGATGCCCAGCGGGATGGCTACCAGGATGGCCAGACCGCCGGAGATGGCGGTCAGCCACAGGTGCTGGACGACCAGGTACTGCACGTCGGGCAGGTAGAAGAGCAGCTCATCCAGGGTGCCGCTGGCCTGGACCCAGACGCCGGCAACGAAGACGAAGACGATCAGCAACAGGCGCAGGGCGCCTTTCATGTTCTGCACTGGCATGCCTCACACCTCCGCGACGGTCTCGACCTGCTGAACGCGGTAGCGCGAGCCCAGGTGGTGAGTGATGGCGCGCTGGGTGATCTGGCCGCACAGCCGGCCTTCCTCGTCGACGCAGGGCAGCCAGGTCATGTCATGGGCGAACATCAGCGAGGCCACCTTGCGCAGGTCGTCGTCCAGCTGCGCTATGGCGGGCAGGGTGTCGAAATGGTCACGGCAGTAGCCCCTGGTGGTGCGGGCGACCGAGCGCGGAATGACGCCCACCGGCTGATGCCGGTCGTTGACCATCATGATGGAGCCCGGGTAGCCGTGGTCGTCCATGCGTGAGAGGGCCGTCTGGAGGTCCTCGTCTGGCGCCACGGTGCCGATGTCCTCGCTGGCCATGTCGCGCACCTTGACCAGGTTGAGGCGCTTGAGGGCGCGGTCCTCGCCGAGGAAGGACTCGACGAAGTCATCCTTGGGGTTGGCCAGCAGGTCATCGGGACGGGAGTACTGCTCCAGGTTGCCGGCGCGAAAGATGGCGATGCGGTCGCCCATCTTGATCGCCTCGTCGATGTCGTGGCTGACGAACATGATGGTCTTGTTGAGCTCCTGCTGCATCTTGAGGAACTCGTCCTGGATCACCGCGCGGTTGATCGGGTCGATGGCGCCGAAGGGCTCGTCCATCAGCATCACGGGCGGGTCGGCGGCCAGCGCCCGGGCCACGCCGATGCGCTGCTGCTGGCCGCCGGAGAGCTCGCTCGGGTAGCGCTTGAGGAAGGCATCCGGCTCCAGCGCGATCATGCGCATCAGCTCCCGGGCGCGCTCCTTGTACTTGGCCTTGTCCCAGCCCAGCAGCTTGGGCACCACCGTGATGTTCTCCTCGATGGTCATATTGGGGAACAGGCCGATCTGCTGGATCACGTAGCCGATGTTGCGGCGCAGTTCCTGGGTATCCAGGTCGGTGGTGTCCTCGCCGTTGATGAACACCTTGCCGGAGGTGGGGCGGATGATGCGGTTGACCATCTTCAGGGTGGTGGTCTTGCCGCAGCCGGAGGGGCCGAGCAGGATGCAGATCTCGCCGCTCGGCACCTCCATGGTGATGTGGTCGGCGGCGGTGACGGCGCCCTTTGGGGTGTCGAAGACCTTGGTCAGGTTATCCAGTCGAATCATGTGGACATCCATTTTTGTAATCGGGGGAGCAAGCGAGTCATTCCGCGAAGGCGGCGCGTTCCATGCCCTTGGGGGTCAGGCGCTTTTGCAGTGCCAGCAGCGAATAGTCGACGATGATGGCCAGCAGGCTGACAGCGACGGCGCCGAGGATCAGCTGGCGAGGGTCGGACTGCGAGATGCCGCGGCTGATGAAGGTGCCCAGGCCGCCGGCGCCGATATAGGCGGCGATGGCCATCACGCCGATGTTGAGCACCACCGCCGTGCGCACCCCGGCCATGATCACCGGCACGGCCAGCGGGATCTCGACCTTCTGCAGGCGCTGGTTCTGGCTCATGCCGATGCCGCGGGCGGCCTCGCGCAGGGCAGGGTCGACGTTGTGGATCGCGGTGTAGGTGTTGCGGATGATCGGCAGCTGCGAGTAGAGCAGCACCGCGATCACCGCGGGCAGGTAGCCGATGCCCTGGCCGATCAGCGACAGCACCGGGATCATGATCCCGAACAGGGCGATGGAGGGCACCGTGACGATGATCGAGGCCACGTAGAGCACGGCCTTGGCGAGTCGCTCGTTCTTGGTGATGGCGATGCCGATGGGCACCCCGGTGAGGGTGGCGATGCCCACGGCGACCCCGACCAGGGCGATATGCTCGATCGTTCGCGACGTCAGCAGGTCGAGATTGTCGACCATGTAATGGATCCAATCCATGCAAGAGCCTCGCTCAATGTTGTGATTATTGATGAATCGCGTGAGGCCATAGGCTAGAGACGCTGCTCGTCGCTTACCGACAGATAGACGACATATAACAGCAGGAAACTGCCATGGGAGCATGCGCGACACCGGGCAGTCCTCCTGCGCATGTCCCCCGTCAAATGACGCTCTTCCGGGGCGCTGCTAGGATGAAGCCATCCGTCATCCGGGTGACACGCCCGTGTCACCGGGGCGCCTCGCAAGGAAAGCAAGATGACACGATCCCCCGCCGCCGGGGCCGCGTCCACGGAGGACCGCCTGTCGCCGCTCAAGCTGAAAAGCGTCGGCATCGATACCTACCGCGAGAACGTGGCCTACATGCACCGCGAGTGTGACCGCTACCGGGCCGAGGGCTTCCAGGCGCTGGCCAAGGTGGAGGTGCGCGCCAACGGCCAGCGCATCCTGGCCACGCTCAACGTGGTGGACGACACCTCGATCGTCTCCTGCGGGGAACTGGGGCTCTCCGAGGATGCCTTCGCCACCCTGGGGGTGAGCGAGGGCCATCCGGTCAGCATCCTGCAGGCCGAGCCGCCGCCCTCCATTCCCGCTCTGCATCGCAAGATCGCCGGCGAGCGGCTGACCCGGGACGACTTCCGCCAGATCATCCAGGACATCGCCGAGCGCCGCTATTCCAAGATCGAGCTGACCGCCTTCGTGGTGGCCTGCGACCGCAACGAGCTCGACCGCGAGGAGGTGTTCTACCTCAGCGACGCCATGAGCCGGGTAGGGCGCCGGCTCGACTGGCACGAGCACCCGGTGGTCGACAAGCACTGCATCGGCGGCATCCCCGGCAACCGCACCTCGATGCTGGTGGTGCCCATCGTCGCCGCCCACGGCCTGCTGTGCCCCAAGACCTCCTCCCGGGCTATCACCTCGCCCTCGGGCACCGCCGACACCATGGAAGTGCTGGCCAAGGTCGACCTGCCCTTCGAGGAGCTGGGTAAGTTGGTGCGTACTCACCGCGGCTGCCTGGCCTGGGGCGGCACCAGCCAGCTCTCGCCCGCCGACGACGTGCTGATCTCGGTGGAGCGGCCCCTCTCGGTGGACTCGCCGGGACAGATGGTGGCCTCGATCCTCTCCAAGAAGGTCGCCGCCGGCTCCACCCACCTGCTGCTCGACATCCCCATCGGTCCCCACGCCAAGGTGCGCTCCATGCCCGAGGCACGCCGCCTGCGCAAGCTCTTCGAGTTCGTGGCCGGCCGCATGGGCCTGACCCTGGACGTGGTGATCACCGACGGCAGCCAGCCGGTGGGGCGGGGCATCGGCCCCGTGCTGGAGGCCCGGGACGTGATGCGAGTGCTTACCAACCACCCGGACGCCCCCATGGACCTGCGCCAGAAGGCCCTGCGCCTGGCCGGGCGGATGCTGGAGTTCGACCCGGACGTGCGCGGCGGCGACGGCTTCGGCCTGGCCCGGGACATCCTCGATGCCGGTCGTGCCCTGGAGAAGATGCAGGCCATCATCACGGCCCAGGGCGCCAAGCCCTTCGATCCCGAGCATCCTCCGTTGGCACCGCACTGCGTGGAAGTGACCGCTCGCTCCAGCGGCGTGGTGACCGCCATCGACAATCTGCAGCTGGCGCGTATCGCCCGGCTGGCCGGCGCGCCCCGGGCCGTCGGTGCCGGCGTCGACGTGCTGGCGCGGATCGGCGATACGGTGGAGATTGGCCAGCCGCTGTACCGGGTCTACGCCGCCTTCCCCAACGAGCTGACCTTTTCCCGCCAGGCCACCGAGCGCGACAGCGGCTTCGCCATCGGCCAGCTCGACCAGATCACCCGACTCAACGTGGAATGCTGATGACTACCGTGCTGCTGCATTGCGACGACGAGACGGCCGCCGCCACTGGCCTGGCCGAGGCCGCCGGACTCGAGGCCAGGGGGGTGGCGCGCCACCACTTCCCCGACGAGGAGCTGCGCCTGACGCTGCCCTTCCACGAGGCACATTCCTTCCCCGAGACCCTGGTGGTCTACCGCAGCCTCGACCGGCCCAACGACAAGCTCGTAGAGCTGCTGCTGATCGCCCGCTATGCGCGGCAGCAGGGGGTGCGCCACCTGGTGCTGGTGGCGCCCTATCTCGCCTATATGCGCCAGGACATCGCCTTTCATCCCGGCGAGGTGGTCAGCCAGCCGCTGATCGGCCACTTCCTCGCCGAGCTGTTCGACGCGGTGATCACCGTGGACCCCCACCTGCACCGTATCGACCGCCTCGACCAGGCCATTCCCCTCAAGCATGCCATCGCGCTCTCCGGTGCCCCGCGACTCGCTGAGCTGATCGCCGAGAAGCGCGACAACCCGCTGCTGGTCGGTCCCGACGCCGAGTCACGCCAGTGGGTGCAAAGCGCGGCCGCGGTCACCGGCTTTTCCTTCGGCGTGTGCCACAAGACCCGCAACGGCGACCACGACGTGGAGATCACGCTGCCCGAGCTGGACGTGGCGGGCCGCCAGGTGGTGCTGATGGACGACGTGGCGAGCACCGGCCACACCGTGGCCCGCGCCGCCGAGGCCCTGCTCGGCGCCGGGGCGACCTCGGTGGATGTGGCGCTGACCCATGCGCTCTTCGCCGGCAATGCCATGGACGTGATCGAGGCCGCCGGGGTAGGGGAGGTGTGGAGCACCGACTGCATCGCCCATGCCAGCAACGCCATTGCCATGGCGCCGGTGCTGGCCAGGGCCCTCGACCAAGTAATGACCGAACTATCCTGAAGGTCGTGCTAGGGTGGAACGAACGCAGGGAAAAACCGCGACCAGGGAAGGGAACAATAACTCATGACAACGACGTATTGTCGCGCCTTCAAGCCTTTTTCCATGCAGGTAAATCCGCTTCGAACAGGCATGTTGCCTGCGAAGTCTGTCTGCTTACGACCCAAAGGCGACATTCCGGAATATGGGTGCGAGCACGTTCATGGGGGATATGCAGGATGCGCGATGATCGGTGTTATGCATTAAGGAGTAGCGATGAAGTTTGAAGCAGGTGGCAGTGTAGACTCCGATCACTGCACTGCATTGACACATGAAATGTTCAGGTGTCATGACGAGTTTCAGCGGTTCACGTACTACGCCACGATCATGATTATGAAGGGGCGTACCCGTGAAGTGTCTTATAGAGCCTACAACGCGTACTCAAGCTTCGTTCACCATCTCTACGAATTTATCCTAGGTTGCAACGCTAGGGATTCGGGAAACACAAAAATTACCAACAAAAGAGGTGAGGACCGTACACTTATAATAGATGGCTACATCATGCATCACGCACAACGTGTCATGGATCAATATCGTGATGCCATCAAAGATGGTCGGGCGCCGGACTGGGTTAATGATATTAGCTTCTATGACGTAAAGGTGCCTGAGGAATTTGCAAAAGACTTTCGAGAATACCGAAACAAAGTATGTGGGCATGTCGCCTATGAGCGCTCGTCTAAGCTAAGCCTCACGCAGTTCTATGATAGGTACCATAAATACCTTTACTACCTGTACCGAGACTCACTTGGGTGGTGGGGAGCAAAAGACGAGGAGTTTCCAGATTTGAAAGAGATCACCGACTTCTGCGTCTGGATAGAGGAAGAACATGCATAATCTGTGCAGGCACGGCGACGGCCTTTCCATTGCGCCTTCGGCTCCGTTGCAAGGGCGCGCGTGCTACAGGCGTTATATATAAGCAAGCTATCAATGATCGCTTCTGGCCGATTTCGGGTCCTGAGGCCGATACAAGCCCGCTGAGATCCTTTCACCGCTTGAGGCGTGCATTCCTCTGTGTCCCCGTTTGTGAGCCAGACATGGAGCTGTGGCGTTCTATTCCATTCATGAACCTGCTAATGTGAGAGTGATAGGTGGCTCAACATTGGGTTATGGGAGATGTATAAAATATTGACAGGGAGGAGGGTGGCAAATTCGGTTCTCAGGGATTATTCATTTGAGAAATGTTGTCTTAGGGCAATAGGAGGGGGGCGGTATGCATAGAGGATTACTGTTGGGAGGGCTCTTAATGGTGTCCTCTACAGCTATTGCGATGGATTACAGCCATCCTGGCTCACCATCCAGCACGACAGACTGCGTACAATACGCAACTTATGTTACAGATGGTGTTGAAGAGTTTGTATCAACAGAGGCGCCAAGGGATTTATCTAGAGAAGACCTTGATGAACTGATGGAAAAGCGTGATGCAGAGCAAAGTGAAGAGTTTTATAACGAAATTAGAAGAATGATGGTTTACGATGCTTATGCTTGGTACAAAAGTACAAAATACGCTTATGACCCCGAAATGATGTATATGGAAATCCGTATGGAGTGCGAGATGGCCATAGCTGATAAGGATTATGAAGAGGATATGAAGGATTTGGAACGGCTGATGGGGGACTGACGGTGTGTAAAGTAATGGTAGTTACCTCAAACAAGTAAATCCATCCGACCTATAAACCGCTACTCGTTTTTTCGGCAGACTGACTTAATATTTACATTATAACCGCCTGAATCTCCGATCTTGGCCGATTGTAGCGATTCAGGAAATGCTGTATAAATGATACCAGAATGCTGACTGTCTGAAAAAGAACGCTAGATTGACTGTTTTATATATGGGGGGTTGATGGAGGTAGAGCGCGCACATGATTTGTCACCGGGCCTTTTACGGCAGCGGCGGAATCTGATGATGGCCAGTACTGTTTTGATTTTTTTAGGCTTCTCTCAAGCAGAGCTGCAATCCGTACAGGCACTTGGCCTGCATGTGACCTTTGGTAGGCCCGAGGCCGTGGTCTTGGGCTTAGTTGCTGTCACCTTTTATTTCGCGTATAGGTACCTTCTCTATCTAATTCAGGAGCCAGGTCCGGGACTCAAGGGCGAGTTTTTTCGACGTTTAAATGAATATTCTGAACCAAAAATCCGCTCTCTTCGCGACTCTCAGTACCCGGAAGGGAAAGGACTCCAGCTTGAGGAACGATTGGGCGTACGCAGTAAAGGTTTTTTGTCTTGGTTGATTATGGTCCCTTCTGCCCAAGATAATACCGGCGGCTTTGAAACTGGCGAGCTCATAATCCATCTTCGGCAAGTAATGCCGGAAAGCATCAAAGCGGCTCTTTTAGCATGCCTGACTAGAAGCTATTTCACGGACTATTTCTTCCCTTTTTTACTGGCAGCTACGGGTTTTGGGAGCATTGTTTGGGATTCTTTCATAAGACAAGCATAGTGGCAAAATTTTTTGAAGAACCTTTGTGCGTAATATTGATATATCCTAACTGTCTGCTTCTGGCCGGCTCCTGACTTTCAGGCAACCATGAAAAGCATGCGCTGTGCCTATTATGCTATGCATCCAGTGTGCAAGCGATAGCGGAGGAGACGATGGCCTTTCACAATCCGAATCCGAAAATTCGGGCCGTGGAGCAGCGCAATGCCCGATTGCGAGCCGCTCTGTTTGCCAGGCTGTTTGGAGGTGCGTGGCGTAGCCTTCGCAATGGCGCCCTGCGACTGTCGAGGGGGCGATACCACCGACGTCGCCATCGGCCTCGGCCCTGACCACCAGCTTGCCCTCAACGGTGCTCTTTGCGGGAGAAGGAAGCCGCGGTGTGCGGGTAGTGCTTTGCGCCACCCTCGTGCCACTGGGCCCTCACCCGCCGGACGTACTCGCGTCGTCGACCCGCACCCGGACATAGGACCCCGGCGCCTCCTCGAGGGGCGGGAAGCGGCGGCTGCCGGGGTCGCGGGCCGGCACCTGGCCGTCGGCGTGGCGTTGCAGCCAGTGGCGCCATTCTGGCCACCAGGAGCCCGGGTGGTGGGTGGCCGAGGCCAGCCAGCGCTCGGGATCTTTCGGCAGGCGCCCATAGGTCCAGTAGCCGTACTTCGGGGAGCCGGCCGGGTTGATGACGCCGGCAATATGCCCGGACCCGCCGAGCAGGAAGCGGGGTTGCTTGCCCAGCAGGTGTGCCCCGCGGTAGCTGGAATGCCAGGGGGCGATGTGATCCTTCTCGGTCGCCACGAAGAACGTCGGGATGCGCACCTTGCCGAGATCGATGGCTTCCCCTGCCAGGGAAATGCCGCCGGGTTCGGCGAGGCGGTTCTCCAGGTACATGTTGCGCAGGTAGAAGCTCTGCATGCGCCGCGGCATGCGGGTGGAGTCAGAATTCCAGTAGAGCAGGTCGAAGGCCGCGGGGTCGCGACCGAGCAGGTAGTTGTTGATCACGAACCCCCAGATCAGGTCGGCGGACTGCAGCAAGTTGAAGGCATTGGCCAGGTGCGTGCCTTCCAGGTAGCCGCGCTGTGCCATGTGCTGCTCCATGTAGCGGATCTGTTCCTCGTCGATGAACACCTCCAGCGGCCCCACGTCGCCGAAGTCGAGCAGGGTGGTGAAGAAGGTGGCACTGTGCACCCGCTCATCCCCTCGAGCGGCCTGATGCGCCAGGGTGCAGGCCAGCAGGGTGCCACCGATGCAGTAGCCAATGGTGTTGAGCGTCTCCTCGCCGGTGACCTCCGCCACCACGTCCATGGCCTTGAGGGTGCCTTGGGTGAGGTAGTCGTCGAAGGCCACCTCGGCATAGCGTTCGTCCGGGTTGACCCAGGAAATCACGAAGACGGTGATTCCCTGCGCCACGGCCCAGTGGATGAAGGAGCGCTGCTGGGTCAGGTCCAGGATGTAAAACTTGTTGATCCAGGGCGGAACGATCAGCAGCGGCCGACGATCGACCTTCTCGGTGGTCGGAGCGTACTGGATGAGCTGCATCAGCTCGTTCTGGTAGATGACCTTGCCCGGGGTCACCGCGAGGCTCTTGCCCAGTTCCAGCTCGGCCGAATCGCTCTGCTTGATGCGCAACAAGCCCTCACCCCGGGCCAGGTCCTCCATCAGGTTGGCCAGGCCCTGCAGCAGGTTGGCGCCGCCGGTGCGCACCGTGGCCTCGATCACCTCCGGGTTGGTGATGGCATAATTGCTGGGAGCGAGGGCATCCATCAGCTGATGGGCATAGAACTCGACCCTCACCCGCTCGTCGTGGTCCAGTTCCTCGGTGACCTCATGCACTCCCTTCAACCACTGCTCGGCGGTCAGCTGGTAGGCCTGGCGGAGCGCGTCGAAGAAAAGGTTCTCCTCCCATCCCTTGCCCTTGAAGCGCCGGTCCCGCGGGTCGGGCGCGGCGACCGGTGATGGCGCCTCGCCAGACAGGCGTCGCGCGGTGTTCTGCCAGAGTGTCGTATAGCCTTGCCACAGCTGCTGCTGGACCTCCAGGGCACGTTGCGGATGGAGCATAAACTGCTGGCTCAGGCGGGTAAGCGCCTTGGCCGCGACCGCCGGGTCGGGCAGGGTGAAGAAGTCCCCGCGCGCCTGGCGCTCGAACCAGCCCTGCCAGGCCCGGGACGACCCGGTCGACAATCGCGCGAGGGCTTCGGCATAGCGCTGTGCCAACACGTCGGATGGCGTCTCTTGGGGTGGTGTCGCCGGATCGCCAGGTGTCGCTGACGACGGTTTCCGGTCACTCATGGCCTGGCCCCTTGGTGAACACTGCTCGATGGCGGCATCGACTGCCTCGTGCCGGAGATAGGCCGACGAATCAGGGCCGATGTGCTGCCCCTCTGCCGCAACCTACTGTTTCAGTATCGTCGAGACCGGGTGAGACGCAACTGCCTAGCGTGGCGGCGCCCGGCCGGCTTGTCGCTTCCGGCGGGCTCACCTAGCTTGAGAGTCATTCGCCTTGTGCCACGGCACGGCTCTCCCGAGGCATCCGGGCGCAACGTGCCGATACCCGACGAGGAGCCGGCATGCTGGAACCGAACGAGCATTCTCCCGAGGCCGCGGTGTCCGTCCACCTGACGCTGAATGGTGTCCCGGTCACCACCGAGGTTCCCCCCAGCGCCATCGCACCGTGTACTCGCTCTTCCCCCTCCCCAACCGCTCCCCGTCTCTACCGATACGATATCGTCCCACGTCATCACCAGGGATGCGATGCCCGACGCGAGGCATTGAAGGCCATATAAGTCGCCATGCCGACTGGACGCTATATTGAGAGCACTAACCCACATCCGGCGACTCACAACGGCTAGGTTCCGGCTCGGCTGACGTTGGGCGCTCGCACATGGTTTTGCTGGATTCACCGTCCGGTACCTCGCTGAATGGGATAACCACGCCGCGGAAATCCGTATGAGGACAGGAGCACTGCCATGATTGAAACATTGGCCGACTTTCCCGATAACGTACTGGCGTTCGTTTGCCATGGGCAGGTCACGAAGCAAGATTACGAGTCGGTCCTGACGCCCGCTGTTGAGAGGGTACTCCAGAACCATGACAAGGTACGCCTCTACTATGAAACCGCCCCTGATTTCGCCGGCATCGATCCCAGTGCCATCTGGGAAGACACCAAAGTGGGTCTAGGCCATCTCGCGCGTTGGGAAAACTTCGCCGTCGTCACCGATGTCGAGTGGATCCGTCACACTATTCGGCTCTTCAGCTTCCTGATGCCCGGTGAAGTACGCATATTCTCGACGGATGAGGCAACGCAGGCACGTGAGTGGATCGTGCAGTAGCCGCGAAGCACCGGGTGACTGCCGCTGACCGGATGCTGAAGTTCAGGTTGGCTTGATACCAGGGGATGGCAACTGACGACCCAAAGCACGGCCATGCCGGCAAAGGCAGCATGCTCGTTCATCCTTGTTATGCGGCATGCGCGGTGACTGGTGTTATGTGGCCGAGCTATTCTTAATATTTCTGAATTTCAATGGGTTAGAAGAAAGTGGCATGCAGTATAACTTTGTTGAACGTGCATGCGCGTTCATCCGATATCAGACCGTGCGGTCTAATACCTGTTAACTGGGAGGGAGCCCATGAATCAGAATCTTGCGGACGAGCTGGTCGCGATGATGACGGAGGACCAGCGGTTGTTGCAGCAGCTCTTCGATTCCGGGGAGCTGCCATCTGAGTCTTATCATCCCCGGATGAAAGCCCTGCATGAGCACAATGCTTCCCGGTTGAAGGAGATTATTGGTGCTCACGGCTGGCCCGGCATTTCGCTAGTTGGGGAAGAGGGTGCCAAAGCTGCCTGGTTAGTCGTTCAGCATTCTGTTTCAGACCACGAGTTTATGACGGAATGTGTTGATCTGCTTGAAGAGGCTGTTGCCAGAGAGGATGTGGCGGGTTGGCAGTTGGCGTTCCTTCAGGATCGAGTGCGCACTTTATCTGGAAAGCCTCAATACTACGGCACCCAGTTTGATGCTGATGAGGATGGTTGGCCAATACCGTTTCCCATTGAAAATTCTGCTACCGTTAATGAACGCCGCGCGCGTCTTGGGCTGAACTCCCTTGAGGAGCGCCAAGAACAAATAGCTGAGCAGGTACGGAAGCACCGTGCAAATATCAAGTAAACCAGTTAACCAAACGCGGCACTCGGACGCCCTTGTCTCCGCTTCGCTGCGCCAAGGTCGCCGGTGCGCTCTGCGTTATGGCCCATATTGAGGAGGTGGTATGTCGTTCGAAGAGTTAAGGTCTGAAGTGCACGAGACTTACATGGAAAACTATGTTGCTGGGTTTAAGAATAACGACGTTACGCTAATCGATAAGATGGTCAAGTATCCAATCGCATACATTAAAAACGGCACGGTGACGATGTGTGATTCCTATCCTATAGACCCCAAAAGCCTTAAAGAGGAAAAGGGTTGGGATCATTCTGTCGAGTGGAAATTTGAGGTTACAGCTGTCAACGATAGTGAAGCCCATGCAGTTGCCTCTGCTGTCAGATGCAGAATAGATGGTTCTAGAATTGAGAGTGTTCATGGATTTTATGCTTTTACAAAAACAGTCGATGGATGGAAGATGTACGCCGTTGCGGATACAACATTCTGACCATAACAATTCGCAACAGTACGCGGCCGATGGCCGCCGGACGCTCCTGACGTCGCGCCGCTGTGCTTTGCGTTATGTTGCAGAAAAATGGTGAGTCGTGGACGAAGAAGAATCACTCAACAGAGCAATTTATGAGGAAGTAGCTATCTTCCCGTATGACAAGAGCTGGCCGCTTTTGTTTGAAGAAGAGCGCGACCGCCTCCTTCATTTGTTTCCTGGTAACTTTTTGGCGATCGAGCATATTGGAAGCACAGCTGTACCAGGCCTTTCAGCCAAGCCCATCATCGATATCCTGGCGGGGGTAGATGCGATGCCACGCGCTGATGCCCTTATGGAACCGTTGTGCCAGGCAAAATATACGACATCAATGGAGTTCAACGCCTCATTAACTGGACGACGCTGGCTTATGCGATGGGCTGAGGGGCGTCGAACACACCACTTGCACCTTGTAGTTTACGGAAGCCAAGAATGGCAACAACGGTTGGCTTTCCGTGACAGACTCCGTACCAATACTGAGATAGCAGTGCATTATGAGAAAAATAAGCGGGTATGGGCGGCTGAGTTCAGGTCGGATAGAGAGGCCTATACTGCGGCGAAGGGCGATTTCATACGGGAGGCTCTCAGAAGTGCAACATAACCATGCCAAGCACGGGACTGTTTTTCCGTTACGGCTTCGCCTCCGCTCCAAAACTGCGCGTGTTGGCGGCGTTGGACCGCAACGGGCGAATTGATCAACCAACTTATGAAGGAACGCTAGTGACTTCATCTACTCGTTTATCTTCTTTTCTTGTGAGGCTCGCTGCCCTGGCCTTGTTGCTCTTTGCCCAGGTGGAGGTGCTCGCGGAAACGCAGCAGGAGCGCGTCAATAGGATGTCGCATCAAGTGATGCCTTTTGATATGTCGAAGACGGTTCACGTGTTCAAGATGACAGAGTTCGGGGGCGTTCAGAGCGTCCTAGTGCGCAATCCGAGCGACACCGACCAGATCGCTCTCATTCGTCAGCATCTGAAGCACGAAGCGGAAAGATTCAGACGCGGCGACTACTCTGATCCCACGCAACTGCATGGCGCGGACATGCCAGGGCTTGCGGAGTTACAAGCCAGTCCCTCGGCCGTCGAAGTGTCCTATTCCAAGCTCCCAGCGGGCGCCCAGCTGCGTTTTGAAACGCACGATTTGCGGCACCTGACTGCGATACATCGATGGTTTGGCGCGCAGCTCTCGGAGCATGGTGCCGATGCCAGAGCAGAGTGAAATGACAGACCCAACTAGGGCATGGAGCCAACGCGGCAAAGCTGCGCGGCTCACGCCTAACTTTACATCAGTATTCCCTAAATGTACGTTTCTGGCCGAAAGAAGAAATACGGTCGTTTTCTTTACGCACACTGACCGTCCCTATAGAAGGTCCTGGAGGGGCGGTTTTTTGTAAAGTAATTTCGTAAATTTTTCTATGTGATGAAAAGGGACGCAAGCTGATCGCTAGTCCAGCATTGCAAAAAGCCCGCGCGAAGGCGTGTTGTTGATGATGCCGCAGAAAGCTGGACGCTACTCGCAACACCCGTGCTGCGTCTGAACTGGCGGGCATTTCACCGAGCCGAAGGAACAGAACACGCAGCAGTCGTCGGGGTTGGGGCGCAGCAGGGCCTTGCAGTTGCAGCACTCGTATAAGAACTGGCAGGCATCAGTAGGCATAGTTTCCTGCTGTGCATATCCACAGTGTGGGCACGTCAACACGGACTCCAGGATAACGGGGCTCACGGCTCACCCTTCCCGGTGGCGCGAACGCTCAGACTTACCTTTCCCTTGCCGGCAAGGTGCGCCATAAGATGGATTGCGCTTGCCTCGCTGATGTTGAGCTTGGTCGCCAAAGCAGCTGCATCTGTTTCAACTTGTTCGTCCAGTGCCGCGAGCGCCTGACGTTCCAGGCTTTCCATCCACTCGCCGAACAGGGTGTGAAGTTCGGGCGTAGAAAAGGCGGCCATCGAAGTGGTCCTGTGGATGGCCGTCAGCATTTCTGAGCACATGCCCATGCACATTCCCATCATCTGCTGCATGGGGTTACTAGCCTCGCAGCTGGGCTGACTTCCCATCTGCCCCATCATCTTCTGCATCATGGCCATGGGATCTTCGTCGCCCGAGCCCATCTGATCCATCATCTTTTTCATCATGCCCATCATCACTGGGTTGGAAGCGCTATGTTCGGGCTGCGAGTCGTTGCTTGCATTGGTGTCTTGATCTTTGGGTTCCATGTTGAATCTCCTGGTGAATGATTTGTGGGGATTGGTCGGTGATGGCTCACTTCTGAATCAGTGGGTACGGATGAAAACTGCCCCGTAATGGTAGGGCGGCAGTTCGACCAGCATTTCCAGCTTGAAGCCCGCCGGCTCGACCACCGTTCGGGTTTGTTCCGGCGACATACGCATTTCTGTCTTGGGGCCTCGTGGCTGGCCAAAAACGGTCGTTTCTTCACGGGATAGGGGATACCAATTGACGATGGAGAGGCGGCCGCTTGGCTTTAAAGCCGCAGCGACCTCTCGGGCCAGTGCCGTCTTGTTCGGCGCACCGTGGAAGGTGTTGGCGATCAGTACATAGTCTGCCGGCGCACTCAGCAGACGGCTCAGCGCCATGGCGTCTCCGAGCAGCCAGTCGCAATTCGGCATCTCCTCACACGCCGCTTGCGCTTGCTCCAGCATCACCGGATCGAGGTCGAAACCGATGACGCGCCCTGAAGACAGCTGCCGAGCGATGGCGGCGGTGAAATAACCATCTCCACAGCCCAGATCGACGACCGTCATCCCTTGCCCGATGCGCAAGGCCCTGACGACGCCATCGGGATCGGGCCACAGGGCGTGCCACCAGTCCCTGTCCGGCATGAGCGTAGCGGGGAATAAGCGGTCTTGGGGCGTCATTCGAGGTCCTTCTTCATTCGCTGGTACTCCTCCCGGCCGATCTCGCCGCGGGCGTAACGCCGGTCGAGAATTTCTTTTGCGTTTTCCTCTCTGTCGCGCATCCTGCGCCTGCCGCATATCGGGCGGCCCGGGCCGCGAAAGAGGATGAGCAGCATCACGACAAGGAAGAGCAGCGGAAATATCCACATCAGCGGAAACCATTCCAACGGTCTATGCGGCCACATGATTACAGCACCTCTCGGATTCTTGCCCCCGCCGAATGGCACTTGGTCGGTTGGCTGGGCGGATTGGGGGCTCCCGCGCACGGTACCTGGCAGGCGTACAGCCATCTCTTGAGGTCGTGCAGGATGCGAAGCAACTCGGGGTCGGCAAGGCAACATCGGCAAGGCAACAGTAAATGAACGGCCGGCGACGTTCGGCGCGGACGAATCCCGCTTAGCGTAGCACGTGCAAGTGGAACGACACGTTGGTTTGTCTCAAGCCCGTCAAGTTGATTACGTCTGTCACCGGGCAGCATTCAAGGCCCAGTTCACATAGGATACGCAGGCGGTTTGCTTCCCCGAGCACCTTGAGTACCGAAATGACCCGTGACAGGTCGGGTTCACGGAAATTCATATCAAAAGGCACGCATATAAATTCACAGTCATATCCTAGGCCGAGTTAGATCGATGTGAAATGTGTCATACTGAAGCATAGTTCTGTTTCACTATGAAAAGAAAACGAAGGTTTTTTATCGGTGCGGTTGGATAGTAACCAAGGCCTCTGCCATGCCCAGGTCCGGCTGATAAGTCCGTTCTTGGCCGAGTGCAGGCATTCCGCGGCGTGGAACGACCCTTTTTAGGGTTTAGAAGGTTCAGTCGGTGACAGGTTTTGCAGCCGCCTGCACCCGTTTCCGTATCCATCACGCCTCTCGAGCCGGATGAATCCCGTCTCCAGGGTGGGGAAGGGGACGTGACGAGAACAGTCGTCGGCGCGTTTGTTCGATATCATCGCGTTCCGTATAGTCACTGTTTGCTTGCTGACGGGAGTGAACCGCATGTCGGAACGGGCAACGACATTCTGCGTGATCTACCAGTTCAAGGTACGCAGCGGCCAGGAGGAGCGGTTCAAGCAGGGCTGGAAGCGCATGACCGATGCCATCCGGGAGCAGCGAGGAGGCTTGGGGTCACGTCTGCACCTGTCGTCGGATGGCTGGTGGCTGGCGTATGCGCAGTGGCCGGACCGAGCCACATGGCAAGCGGCTCAGGAACTGCCGACATCCCCGGACCCGGAAGCTCAAGCGATGATGGCTGATGCCGTTGAGCAGCGCCGTCGCCCGATACTGCTGGAGCCGAAGGTTGACCTCCTGGAGCCATGTCACGCCAATGCCACCGGCTAACATTGGCACATCCGCTTGACGCCGCGGCCTTTTGCAACCGCCAAGGGGGCCAGCGGCCAAGGGTCAGTATCGGGCGGTGTGACGGAGAAATGCGCCGATGCGAGGACAAGTGGCAGATTGGAAAGAGGCTCGAGGCTTTGGCTTTATCGAGCCCGAGGTCGGTGGCAAACGGGTGTTCTTTCATATCAGCGGCATGGCCCGTGGTGCGTCTCGGCCTGCCGTCGGTGACATCGTCTCCTATGAGGTGGTGACAACGTCAGATGGCAGGGTGCGTGCCGTGAATGTGGGACCCGCTGGCCTGACGGCCGTCTCCGGCGCGTTGACGTCCAGGCGCGTCATCCTTTCTCTCGTCGCGCTGCTCATCCTGCCGGCCCTGTGGTGGTGCGTGACGGTGGGAGTGTTTCCGGCTTGGCTGTTCTGGGCTTTCGCGGGAATGAGCTCTCTGGCATTCGTCTTGTACGGCCAAGACAAGTGGGCGGCAAGACGCCAGGCACAGCGAACGGCGGAAAGCACGCTGCAGTTCTGTGCGTTGTTGGGTGGCTGGCCCGGCGCCTTGCTGGCGCAACAGGTGTTCCGGCACAAGACAACCAAGCGATCGTTCCAGATCACCTTCTGGTTCATGGTAGCGATCAATGCCGGTGCGCTTGGACTGTTAGGCTCACCCACTGGCGCGGCATTACTCCAGAACGTCATTGAACTTCCCTGAACCGGGCTGCCTAACCATGCATGGCGCTTGCGCAACAGGCTTTTCCCTCAACCAGTCCGTGCGGTCCTCGAGGGTTAACGCCGCATTACCTGAAACTTCATGATCGTCCATGGGGGCGCGATAGCCGCCCGCCACGGCCTATGGCACACTCCCCAGATCGAACGAGCCCATCAGCAGGAGCGATATGAGCGAAGAACTCGCTGATTTTGAAGAGAAGATGTCCCGGGAGATCAACGCCTTCCTGGATGCCGACCCACCCGGCACCAAGCCCTCCCAGGCCAGGAGAGGCCCATCCCGGCCCCAAGACCCCGGCCAGCCGGCCAAGGCGATGAAGACGGGCCATGTCGTCAAGCTCGCCGTGCGCACCAAGCAGCTGGAGATGGACACCGTCTTCGAGCATCACTCCTCCAGCATCTCCCGTCTCGAGGCCCAGATGGAGGCCGAGAAGGCGGCCCGCCAGGCCGGGTACCCCATCATCGGCTATCTGATCGACATCCAGCGGCTCTGACCCTCACGGAGCGCGGCTTGGTGTGCCCGCGGGCGAAATGGTAGACATGACCCTGCCCGCCACAGGGCCACGGCCATCGGGTGGCAACGCCACAAGCCGATGAGCGACGTCCCGGACACCATCACCGCCAGGGGGAGCAGAGCATGGCGCTATTCGACAGGGACCGGCGCGAGGAAAACCCCCGCACCCGGAGGCTCTATGCCGTCTGGGAACTCGTCTACACCCTCGTCGACTTCGGGGCGGCCGCGGCCTTTCTGGTCGGCTCGGTGCTGTTCCTCTACGAGAGCCTGCACACCAGCGCGACCTGGTGCTTCATCGTCGGCTCGGCCCTGTTCGCCTTCAAGCCCACCATCCGTACCTGGCGCGACATCAAGCTGGCCTCGATGGGCGATGTGGAAGATCTCGAGAGGGAGGAGCGGCGCCGCTGAGCGCCTCCTCGCCACGGGATCGTCCCCGCCCCGGAAGCCCCATCCCGGCTGTCTTGTCGCGGTGCCCAGGTGTGTCTATTTGTTAATGGTGCAGGCGATGCGGGGATGGCTGCGTGGGCCAGCCACGACATGACGTCATGCTCACCCCATGGCAACGGGCACGGCCTCGCGGCCGCGATCTCGCCAGACATCCCGCCTGCTGTGACGAGATCGTCCTGGGCACCGTCAGGGCGACCATTCGCGCCAACGACAATGACAACCAGGGGGTGTCATGAACACGCATGTCAGATCATTGCTTTGCGGGGCGATCCTGTCGCTCGCCGTGATGCCGGCGCTCGCCCAGGAGCAGGTTTCCGTCGGCCAGGCAGAGTTCGAGTCCAGTTGTGCCAGCTGCCACGGCGTCGATGCCAAGGGGCGTGGTCCCTACGCGGAGCTGCTCACGGTCAGCGTGCCCGACCTGACCCGGCTGCAGGCCAACAATGACGGGGTCTTCCCCTTCGAGCACGCCTATCGGGTGATCGATGGCCGCCAGGAGGTCAAGGCCCATGGCCCGCGAGACATGCCCATCTGGGGCGATCGCTACAACGACGAGGCCCTCAACATGGGGATGGTGGGTGACATGATGATGGGCCGCGAGGCCTACACCCGCTCGCGCATTCTCGCGCTGATCGCCTATCTCTCCACCCTGCAGGAGTGACCTGCCCCGCCGGCCTGCCGCTTGCTGCGGCGGGCCCGGCTCAGCGCCGCCGGCGCAGGAACCAGTGATGGCCGCCCAACGGGCCGGGCCGCTGGTGGATCATCGGCCGCCGGCCATGGTGGCGTTGCAGCCCGGGGTGAGGGTCGAGCCCATGGAGTTCCCCGTCGATCTCGAACAGCCGCTGGATGCGCTCCTCGGTGGGCGGATGGGTGCGCAACCAGTCGAGCCCGGTGGGCTGCTGCCGGCCGAAGATCGTCGACAACCAGCGGCTGTGGTAGCGCTCAAGCTCGGCCAGCGCCGAGGCCAGGCCCTCCGGGTCGCCGGTGAGGGCCACCGCCTCCAGGTCGGCCTTGTACTCGCGGTTGCGGGAGAGCGCCAGCGACAGCAGGGTGCTCAAGGTGGGTGCCACCGCCACCAGCAGCAAGGGGAGCCAGGGAAAGGCCAGCTCGCCGGCGGCCACCAGCGGCAGGCTCGCGAGCAGCGCAACCTGCACGACCATGGTCATCCACAAGGTAAGACGGGTCATGGCCGCGGCCATGGACATTACCCGGGTGTCGCCGTGGCGCAGATGGCTCGTCTCGTGGGCCAGCACGCCAGCCAGCTCGCGCATCGACAGCGAGCGCAGCAGGCCCTCGGTGACGGCGATGCCGCCATCCCGCCAGGTGCCGACCGCGAAGGCATTGAGGTCGGGGGAGGGCACATAGAAGAGCTGGGGCGTGATGGGCAGGTCGGCGCGCGCATAGAGGTGGGCGAGCACCTCGTAGAGCTCGGGTGCCTGGTGGCGGCGCAGCATGCCGGCCCCGGCGTTGGTCAGGATCACCCGCACGGGCATCCAGCTGCTGAGCAGCGTGGCGAACACCACCGCGGTCATCGAGATCAGCACCCCCCCCGGGCCGGCGAGCAGGAAGCCGGGCACGGAGAGCGACAACGCCAGGCCGCCCATGATCAGCAGGGTCTGCAGGGCGTTGGTCATCCTGTTGCGCCACAGTCGGTCGCGTCGCAGTGTCATGGCATGCCTCGTCGGGACCCGCTCCCTTACCCTAGCTTCCTGAGACGTTGACCGGATAGTCGCGCGTTCGCTCCCTGTCCCCAACGTTATGGCGTGTCGTCGCCTCGCATGATCCCCGGGAAGGCCGCCTCGACGAGCTATACTTCGGCTATCGCAAGACCAATTGCCCTGCCGCCGATACGCCGCGACGGAGGAAACCATGGGAGACCTGATAGTGGCCGTGGTGCTGGGGGATCCTCGGCTGCCGTATGCCTATGCCGTGGGCGGGCGTTTCGGTGACGAGGAACGCGCAGCGGTCGAGCACCTGCACACGGCGCTCTCGCAGCTCGAGGGGTATCGCTTCACCTACCTCGACCACCATGCCACGCTGATCGACGACCTGCGGGCCACCCCCTACGACCTGGCCCTGAACCTCTGCGATACCGGCTTCCGCAACCACTGGGAGCTGGAGCGGGATATCCCGGCCTTGCTGGAGATCCTGGGCATTCCCTATACCGGGGCCGACCCCATGAGCATCAGCCTGACCACCGACAAGGCCCTGGTCCGGGTGCTGGCGGCGGGGCAGGGCATCCCCGTGCCCAACGAGACCTACGTGGCGCTGGCCGCCGACCCGCTGGTGCTGCCCAGCATCTATCCCTGCCTGATCAAGCCCAACAGCAGCGGGGGCAGCTTCGGCATCACCCGGGACTGCGTGGTACAGGACGCCGGGGAGGCGGAGCGCTACCTGCGCTGGCTCGCCGCGCAGCCCGGCGTCGCCGATGCCCTGATCCAGGACTTCCTCACCGGCCCGGAGTACACGGTCGGCCTGGTGGGCAATCCCGCCACCGGCTTCACGGTCCTGCCTCCCCTGGAGATCGACTACTCGGCACTGGACCCGCAGCTGCCGCCGATCCTCACCCACGGCTCCAAGGCGGACCCGGACTCGCCCTACTGGGCAAGGCTCCAATTCCGCCGGGCCCGGATCGATGACGTCAAGCGGAGCCAGCTGGTGGACTATTCGGTGACCCTGTTCCGGCGCCTGGGCCTGCGCGACTACGCGCGCTTCGACTTCCGCGAGGGCGAGGATGGCCAGCCGCGGCTGCTCGACGTCAATACCAACCCCACCTGGTACCGGGACGGCAAGCTGGCCCTGATGGCCGAGTGGGCGGGCCACCCCTACCAGGAGCTGCTGCGGCTGATCCTCGAGGCCGCGATCTCGCGCCAGGGGCTCGACATCGGCATCTGACCTCACAGCAGGTCACGGCGGATCTCCTCGTCCCAGTCCCGGCGGGCTAGCAGGTCGCTACCCTCGTAGGCCTTCAGCAGGCCGCGAATGCGAAAGCTGTGGGGCGTCGCGGTCAACTGGGTACGGCACTCCAGGCGGGTGGACCAGGGACCGCGGCGATGGGTGGTGATCTGCTCGACCGTCGCCTCGGCCGATCCCGGGTCATAGTCATGGATCCGATAGGTCTTGGTGATGGTGTAGCCGACCGTCAGGTCGATGTCCTCGATGCGGGCCACGGCGGCGTCGCCGAAGTCCCCGCCGGTCGTCGAGATCCGGTAGGTCGACATGCCGGTCGTCAGGTCGCGCTCCACCTGCCGGCGGAAGGGCGCCACCGTCAGGGTGGTCATCTCGGGCATGGGGGCGCGTTCCGGCGGGTCGAAGGGCCGCAGCTGGTCATCCTCGGCCCGCGGCGGCCGCACCGGCAGCGACAGCTGGCTGGCGCCGGTGTAGAGGGTCAGGTTGACGGGCTCCGGGGCCGGCCAGATCACCGGCCAGTAGCTCGTCGAGATCGCCAGCCGAAGGGTGTGGCCGGGGGCGAAGGCATAGGCGATGTCGTTGAGCTGTATCGTGACCTGATAGCGTCGGCCCGGTGTCATGGGGACCGGGGTCTGGCGGCTGTCGCGCTGGGACAGATTGAGGATGCCGTAGCTGACCCGGGCGGAGGCGCCATCGGGAGCCACGTCGTTGAGGCGCACGATGACGAAGGCGACGGGGCGGTCGACCGCCAGGGCCAGCGAGACGCTGGGGGGGCCGAGAATCTCCAGGCGCTCCTCGAGGGGATCGGTGTCGAACACCAGTGACTTGCCGTCGTCCTCCCGCTGGTCGATGGGGGCCTCGCCCTCCGAGCCGAAGCCGTACCAGTCGCCGGCGGTCAGCCCGGTGGTCTGTGGCGAAGCCAGGTGCATGCGGTCCTCGCTGTCGGGGCGCTCGCCCAGCGACAGCACGTTCAGGTAGAGGGTCTTCTCCCCGAGCCGCGGCGAGGGCCAGGCCGTCTCCGCCACCCAGCGCCCGGGGCGCTCGGCATACATCGGCGCGGGAGGCACGTATTCCTCCATCCACACCCGCAGCATGGGCTCGTCCATGATGCCGGTACCCACCCCCTTCAACCAGTGATCCCACCAGCGCAGGGCCTCCTGGAAGAAGCCGATCGCCGGGCCGGGCAGGGCGGCGTGGGGAAAGGCATGGGACCAGGGGCCGATCAGGCCCTTGCGCGGCACCGTCAGCCCGGCCAGCAGCCGCGGGATGGCGTTCACGTAGCCGTCGGCCCAGCCGCCGACGGCATAGACCGGACAGGCCACGGCCGTGAAGTCCTCGCACACCGAGCCATGCCGCCAGTAGGCGTCGCGATGGGGGTGGCGCATCCACTCCAGGGGATAGAAGGGCGCCTGCTCGATGCGCTGTCGCCACTTCGCCCGCCAGTCGCCCCCCGCGATGTCCGGGTCCGGGGGCGTCGTGGCACAGGACAGCAGGACCGAGCCCCAGCCGAGGTTCTCGTTGAGCAGGCAGCCGCCCTGGTAGTGCACGTCGTCCCGGTAGCGGTCGTCGGTGGAGCACATGGTGATGATCGCCTTGAGCGGCGCGGGGCGCAGGGCCGCCACCTGGAGGGCGTTGAAGCCGCCCCAGGAGATGCCCATCATGCCGACCTCGCCATTGCACCAGGGCTGGGCGACCAGCCAGGCGATGGCCTCGACGGCATCATCGAGTTCCTGGGGCAGGTATTCGTCGTAGAGCACGCCATCGGAGTCGCCGCTGCCGCGCAGGTCGAGACGGATACAGGCATAGCCGTGGCCGGCGAAGTAGCGGTGCAACGGCTCGTCGCGCAGGCGGGTGAAGTCGCGCTTGCGGTAGGGCATGTACTCCAGGATGGCCGGCACGGGATCCTGCTCCGCGTCGGTCGGCCGCCAGATGCGGGCCGCCAGGCGGGCCCCGTCGCTCATGGGGATCCAGACGTTCTCGGTGACCCGGACTTCCCGGGGAAACTCCTCGACGATCTTCATGGCACTCACCTCTAGGGCAAGCACCGCGGGCGGCGGTGTATCCTGAAGCATATACGAGGGAGGCACGCGACGGCGTGGCAGAACGGGGCCAGCCACGGAGACAACCATTGCGAACATTGATCGGCATCATGGTCGTCCCATCCTGCTCACCTAGGCTTTTTTATGCGATCGGATTGGTGGATCGCCCATATCTCGACGGAGGCGGGAAACTCCTCTGCCGTGATTCTCATCTGTCTTGTAAGGTGCCTTACCATGGCCAACAAGACGTTCAAGGAGGCCTCTCCTTCCGCCACTCAGCCCGCCACGACAACCGAGCCGGGAACGGCGTGACAACAAGGAGCCGCACCGGCCACCTGGCGCGACGATGAGATCATCGCGCCGGCGTTGCGCCCGGCTGGCCTCCTGGCGATCCGCCGTGCCGGGTGATCATGCCCGTTTCTGTTGGTCTGTCTGACTCTCCATCAAGATGTGGCACTCGAGCTGTTTCTGGCGGGCGTATTCCAGCAACGGCCGCTCCAACTCCGGGGTGCCATTGACCGCCTGCAGTTGCCGGGCGATGCGGTGGGCTTCCATGGCCGCGGCCATCGCCTCCTGCAGCAGTTGGTCGGCCGTGGCCCCGTCGACGACGAAGAACCGCTCTGGATGGGCCCTCGCCGGCTCGTCCTGCAACGCGGGCAGGTCCACGCAGGCTCCGAGCCCCAGGTTGTCGGCGGCCCACCGCAAGGCTTCGAGGCGCCGCTCGCAGGCGACGCCCAACTCCGTCATGCGGTTGCTCAGTTCGGCGTCATAGGGCAGAAATCTCAGGGCTAGCTGGCGGTACCGCCGCCATGTCTTGAGCTCGAGGGTACTGGCCTGCAGGAGTTCATTCTGCGGCAGCAGAGTGAGGGTCTTGATGTCGATCATGCTTCCAGCCTCATGAGAAATGTTCCGGGACATTCCCTGCGTCATGGGCGGCATCTCGAGGGTGCCGCCGCTGCGTCACCTGTAGTGCGAACGCTTCGCGGCGGGGTCAATGCCGGCGGGGCAAGCACCCGGGGAGAGAAGAGGCGCTGCGGATGCGTCGTTGTTATCGATGACTGACGCCTTTTCGCCCGTCGAGCTCAACCTTGATGCGTCATCATTACAGTCATGGTGGCGCATTCCTCGCGAGAGTCAGTCTAGGGAGGTGAGGGCAGCGCCGCTTTGACCATTATCAATGTTCTGGATGGCCAGGGCGGTCGAGCCCTGGAGGTTCGCGAATGGCCGGGCAGGGCGGTCCTGGAGGGCCGGGGAACCGTTCATGGCCACTCTCCGCTTCGCTATGCATCTAGCGTCGAGGCAAGGGGCGGCGGCGACGGTATATGCTGAGGGGTATCGGAGCGGGCCGGGCCCATCCACGATTGCCGTGCCGGACGTCTCGGGAGGAGAGGGAATGGCGGATGCGCAGCAGGCCGGTGTGATGGTCATCGAGAATGCCTGGATCCCCATGCCGGATGGCGCGCGCCTGGCCGCCAAGCTGTGGTTGCCCGAGGGGGCCGAGCAGGCACCGGTGCCTGGCCTGCTCGAATACATTCCCTACCGCAAGCGGGACGCGCGAGCCATCCGCGACAGCCAGATCCACGGCTACTTCGCCCGGCACGGCTATGCCAGCGTGCGCGTCGACCTGCGGGGCAGCGGCGATTCCGATGGCATTCTTCACGACGAGTACCTGTCCCAGGAGCTGGAGGACGGCGTCGAGGTGATCCGCTGGATCGCCGCCCAGCCCTGGTGCAACGGCCGGGTGGGGATGATCGGCATCTCCTGGGGCGGGTTCAATGGCCTGCAGATCGCTGCCCTGCAGCCCCCCGAGCTGAAGGCGGTGATCACCGTGTGTTCCTCCGATGATCGCTACACCGACGATGTCCATTACATGGGGGGCTGCCTGCTGACCGACAACCTGTCCTGGGCCTCGGTGATGCTCTCCTACAATGCCTGTCCTCCCGACCCGGACATTGTCGGCGAGCGCTGGCGCGAGCTCTGGCTCCGTCGGCTCGAGCACAGCGGACTCTGGCTGAAGATCTGGCTGGACCACCAGCGCCGGGACGACTACTGGCGTCACGCCTCGGTCTGCGAGGACTTCGCGGCGATCCGCTGTCCGGTGTTCGCGGTCAGCGGCTGGGCCGATGGCTACTGCAACACGGTGTTCCGCTTGATCGACCACTTGAACGTGCCGCGCAAGGGGCTGGTGGGATCCTGGGGTCACAAGTACCCCCACCTGGGCGGGCCGGGGCCCTCCATCGACTTCCTCGGCGAGTGCCTGCGCTGGTGGGATCGCTGGCTCAAGGAGCGCGACAATGGCGTGGACCGGGAGCCGCTGCTGCGGGCCTGGATGCAGGACAGCGTCTCGCCGATCAGCGACGACCGCCCCGGTCGCTGGGTCGCCGAGACGCAGTGGCCGAGCCGGCGTCTCTGCCCGCGGGTCTTCGCCCTGTCCCGGGAAGGTCTGGTCGCCGGAGAGCCGACCGAGGGCGATGCCCTGTCGATCCGCAGCCCGCTGAACGTGGGGCTCTTCGCCGGCAAGTGGTGCAGCTATGCGGAGAGTACCGACCTGCCCACCGATCAGCGCCTGGAGGATGGTGGCTCGCTGTCCTTCGACACCCCGCCGCTGACGGAGGCCCTGGAGATCCTGGGCCAGCCGGTCGTCGAGCTCGAGCTCTCTGCCGACACGCCCCAGGCGATGGTCGCCGTGCGGCTCTCCGACATCGGCCCCGACGGTACCGTTACCCTGGTGACCTACGGGCTGCTCAACCTCAGCCATCGCCACGGTCATGAGCATCCCGAGCCGCTGACGCCCGGCGAGCCCGGCCGGGTCAGGGTCCGGCTGAACCACGTCGCGCAGTGCTTCCCCGCGGGCAATCGCCTCCGCGTGGCGATCTCTTCCTCGTACTGGCCGCTGGCCTGGCCGTCGCCCTTCCCGGCGACCCTGACGCTCCATCCGCGGGGCTGTCGGCTGATCCTGCCGCAGCGACCCCAACGGGCTGCGGACAAGTCACTGCACGACCTCGGCGAGCCTCGCATGGCGCCGGGGCCGGCCACCACCCTGCTGGTGCCGCCCCACCGCGAGTGGACGGTGCTGTTCAACCTGGCCACCAACGAGGCCACGCTGGGAATCATCGACAACGATGGCAGCTGGCGCCTCGATGACCTGGACCTGACGCTGGGCTACGAGGTGGCCGAGCGGTACTCCCAGGCCAACGACGACTACGCCACGGTGAGCGGCGAGGTGATCAATCGGCGGTGGTTCGAGCGCGGCGACTGGCGGGTGGATATCGCCACCCGCACGGTGATGACCAGCACGGCCACGCACTTCCACGTCAATGCCACCCTGGATGCCTACCAGGGGAACGAGCGGGTCTTCTCGCGCACCTGGAACGAATCCACCCCGCGTGACACCATCTGACGTCACGGGGAACCCGCCTGCCCGCCGGCTGTCCATGCAGGCGGTGCGTCCAGGTGGGGCCTGTCCACCACGAGTCCATTCATCAGCGTTAACCGAGGAGTCAGAATGAAAACCGCCCTGCGACACGCACTGATCCCTTTCCTGGGTGTCTGCCTGCTGAGCGGCACCGCCGCTGCCGCTGAGGAACGCGAGGTGTATGGCTGGGTCGAGAAGACCACCATCGAGCCCTGGGGGGTGGAGGTGAAGGCCAAGCTCGACAGCGGGGCGCTGACCTCCTCCATGCAGGCCGAGCATATCGAGGAGTTCAAGCGCGACGGCGAGGACTGGGTGCGCTTCGAGGTCGAGGTCGAGGACGAGGCCACCGGCGAGGTCGTCGCCAGGGAATACGAGCGCAAGGTCTATCGCCGGCTGATCCTCACCGGGGCCGGCGGCAAGGACCGCCGCCCGGCGGTGCTGATGACGATCTGCATGGGGGATACCCGCTACCAGGAACAGTTCAGCCTCGAGGACCGCGGCGACATGAACTACCCGGTCCTGCTGGGACGGCGCGCCATCCAGGACCTGGGGCTGCTCGACGTTACCCAGACCTTCACGCACTCGCCGGAGTGCGACGAGGACTCGCCGCTCCGGGAGCATGCCGACAAGGAGTACGACGAGGACATCGGCATCTAGTGTGCCGTATCGCAGGAGGGCCGTAGCATCCTGGCGGCCCCCAGGCCGCCAGGATGCGTGGCCACTTCTCGCCATCGGGGTGCTGTGCCCGTCGCGGCCCGGTGCCTGATGGCTCGATGCGCTCGCCATCTCGCCAACGAAGCTTCGCCACAGCCCGCTGGCGCGGCGGCCTGACCGGCTAGCGGGTGTCCTCGATCGGGAGCCGGCGCGTGATGCCGCCGAGCCGCGGGCTCTCGACCCGCACCGTCACCTCTCCCTGCCCCTCGATCAACCAGCGCGCCCGGGCCTGATGGCTATTGCCCCGGGAGCGCTGGAACCAGGGCATATGGGCGGCATCGCCCAGGCCGCGCCCCCAGCCGTCGAGATGACCCAGCGCCTGGCGGGCGCGGCAGACGTCATGCAGGCGGCAGCCCAGCGGGCTTGCCCAGGCCACCACGCCGCCGTTCCAGGGGCGCTCGCGCGCCGCCTGTACGCCCTGCGTCGGCAGGTAGCCGTGATTGGCGGCCGTCAGCTCCAGCAGGTGCTGACGGGGCCCCAGCCGGGTCAGCGTCAGGTCCTCGATCACCAGTCGCGGCATCATCACGGCGACCCGCAGCCAGTAATCGACCAGGGCGTCGCAGAGCCCGGGCAAGGCCTCGGGTGGCGGGTTCCAGAGCCCGCAGACGGGGTCCAGGCCGCCGACCTCCACCTGCCCCAGCTGGGGATGTACCAGGGATTGCCAGTCGCCGAACAGCCGCCGCTGGTTCTCGCTGAGGTCCCAGCGCGCCAATCCCTCCAGGGCCTCGCGGTCGAAGCTCGTGTAGTGGTCGATGAAGCGCGCGGGTGCGGGCCGCCCGAGCCGATGGAACAGGTCCCAGAGCTCGCAGACGATCGCCACGCAGCCCCGCTGGTGGTAGGCGAAATCGATCAGGTCGCCGTGCAGCGGGGTGTCGGGCTCATAGCAGAACTCCTCGAAGCTGCTCACTGTCGGGTAGCCGACCCGTGCCTCGCCCCATTCGGCGAGCTGGCGGTAGAGCGCCAGGTCGGCGGGGGCCATGCGGCTGTCCGGGGCGTGGGAAAGGGGGCGGATAAAGACCCCGCCGAAGGTGTGCAGGTTCAGCCAGGCATAGAGGTTGGGGTGCTGCAGCGCGAAGTCGATGACGGCGCGGGTCTCCGGCTCGGCGCCGGGCCGCTGGCCGGCGCCGAGCTGTTCAGGCTCCGGCTGCCAGCTCCAGGGAAACTGGCGGTTGAAGTCGGGCGTGTCGGCCAGCCAGTCCGGCTCGGGGATCGTCTGGCCGTCCCAGTGCTCGATGGCACCCTCGGGATAGAGCCGCCAGTAGGGCGGCGGGTCGTCCACCCGGCGTGGCAGCATCAGCCCGGGGTAGCGGGCCGAGGCGACGAAGTCGCCGGCCGGGTCGACCCGGCGCAGGTAGCGGCAGCGGCCGTCGCCGTCGAGATCCTGGGCATACCAGCGGGGCCGCTCGGGGCTGTCGGGGTGGCGTCGCGGCGCCGAGCGCACGAAGCCGCCCTGGGCCAGCACCTGCTCGGCCCCGTCGGGAGAGATCCGCGGGCAGATATAGAACAGCACCTCGCGCAGGGCCTCGCGCAGCGGCTCGGGCCAGTCGTCGGCCCGCGCCTCGGGGTCGAGGTGCAGGGCCAGGGCGACCTCGGCGATGGCCAGGGCCACGCTGGAACCGGCCAGCTCGCTGCCGTGCATGTTGCCATCCACCCAGACGCCGGGGCGCCGGCGGTCGGGTTCCGGGCCGATGGTCAGCACCCAGATCTCGCGGCCCTGGGGCGTCGTGCCGATGCTGTGCAGGTGGGCCAGCTCGGGGTGGGCCTCGGCCCAGGCCTCGAGCTGGCGGGTGAGCGCCTTGTGGCTCAGGTACTCATGGCGATAACGGCCATCCTGGTGGGGCTGGGGCATGCCGGTACCTCGGTGAGTGAGTGCTTACCTGAGTATGCGCCATGCCGGCGCCGGTAGTGAGGACTCGTCTGCGTCCGCAGCCACGTGAGGGCGCCGGGGCGGGCCCGTCCGTGAAGAATCGCTTAGACCGCTATGCTTTTTCTCGTGTCGGGGCTGGCTTAGCATGGGGGGAAGCCCACGCATGGACAGGCGGATTCTGGATGCCGCCATAGCTCACCAGGAGTCGAGATGATCGCTACCCCCCTGCTGCCCGCCATCGGCTTCGGCACCTTTCGTCTCGAGGGCCGCGAGGCGATCGAGGCCGTGAAGAGCGCCCTGGCCCTGGGCTATCGCCATATCGACACCGCCCAGATGTACGGCAACGAGGCCGAGGTCGGCCAGGCCCTCCGCGAGAGCGGCGTGGCCCGCGAGGAGGTCTTTCTCACCACCAAGGTGTGGACGGACCGCCTGCGTCGCGACGACCTGATCGCCAGCCTGCGCGAGAGTCTCGAGCGGCTTGGCGTCGAGCGTGTCGACCTGGCGCTGATCCACTGGCCGTCTCCCGGGGACGAGGTGCCGATGGCCGAGTACCTGGCCGCCCTCGCCGAGGCCCGGGCGCTGGGGCTGACGCGGCATATCGGCGTCTCCAACTTCACCATCGGCCAGATCGACGCCGCGCTGGACTTGCCCGGCGGCGAGCAGCTGGTCACCAACCAGATCGAGGTGCATCCCTTTCTCGCCAACCGCCGGGTGGTCGAGCATTGCCAGGCCCGGGGGGTGCAGGTGACCGGCTACATGCCGCTGGCGGTGGGCCGGGTGATGGCGGACGCGACCCTCCAGGACATCGCCGCGACTCATGGCGTGACGCCGGCCCAGGTCGCCCTGGCCTGGGTCGCGTCACGCGGCATCGTGGTGATTCCCTCCTCCACCAGGCCCCATCACCAGCGGGCCAACCTCGAGGCCATGACGCTGACGCTGAGCGACGCGGAGTGCCGGCGCATCGATGCCCTGGACCGCGACGAGCGAATCGCCGACCCGGACTTCGCCCCGCGCTGGGACCCCGCCTGAGGGATGGGCCGCGGCGCGCGCTCGTCGGGTCCCCGGCGGCCTTCCCGGGAACACGGGGCGGGGCTCGGTTGTCTCGATAGAATAGCAGACCATGTTTTCCACCATCCGGATTGCCAAGGGAGCAGGCGATGCATGAACCCGGCACACTGTCGGCCGTGAAGGCCGAGCTGGAGGCCTTCGGCGCCGTCAACGACCCGGCCGCCAGCGATGGCCGCGAGCGCATGCTCAACATCACGCCGGACACCGGGGAATTCCTCGGCGTGCTGGTGCGGGCCACCGGTGCCCGGCAGATCCTCGAGGTCGGCACCTCCAATGGCTACTCGACCCTGTGGCTCGCCGAGGCGGCCCTGGACACGGGGGGGCGGGTGACCACCGTGGAGTGGGCCACCGACAAGTGGGTGAAGGCCGGCGAGAACTTCGCCGCCGCGGGCGTCGACGGGGTGGTCGAGTCGCTGCATGCCGATGCCGAGAAGGTGCTCGAGCGCCAGGACGAGGCCTCACTCGAGCTGATCTTCCTCGACGCCGACCGGGCCCGCTACCCGGACTGGTGGCCGATGCTGCGGCGCGTGCTGTGCCCGGGCGGCCTGCTGGTGATGGACAATGCCACCTCCCATGCCGAGGAGGTGGCGCCCTTCGTCGAACTGGTGCAGGCCGATCCGGCCTTTGCCACCAGCCTGGTCTCGGTGGGCAAGGGGGAATTCCTGGCCACCCGAACCGCTCAGTCCTGACGAGCGCACGCCGCAGGTCCTGGCCGTGTCCGACGGGGCATGACCCGCTCGCCCGGCTGGCTATCGGGCCATCATTCGCTCATCGCCCGCGTGTATTGGTCAGCCGGCTGGCCAGTGCCTAGGGTATAGATGAGGACCTCCCCCCCAGGGGGAGCGCCCGGGGCTTGTCCTGTGGGCCCCGGGGCGTGATGCCCCGCTGGCCAGGGCGAGCACGGAACCATCTCATCGACGTGCAGACTGGGTGCCTTTGCGCCTCACGTTGCTTTGTCGGCCGCCAGCACGCGACCCGAGCCTGGACGCATGGCCCCCGGTAGCAAGTGAGGTTCACATGGAACCCGACATCGTCAAAGGCCCGTACCGTGGGAAGCCGGCGCAGTGGGGGCGCCAGGGGCTGGTCCCCCCAGCCGTCACCGGCTGTGCCGCCACGCTGGCCTTGAGCGCCCTGATCAGCGGCGCGGCGCTGGCCGACGAGGGGGAGACAGACGACCCGCGAGAATCCTTCCTCTATGTGGTGGCCATCGACGCCAGCGAGGAAGCGCATCCGGACATGCTCACCCTGGTGGGCGCCGATCCGGAGCAGCCGTCGACCTACGGGGAGATCATCGCCGTCCGCTCGCTGCCCGAAGCGGGCGACAACGTCCACCATTGGGGCTACTCGCTGGATCAAGAACGGCTGCTGATCCCGGGCCTGTTCTCCGATCGCTTCTACGTGTTCGACGTCGCCGAGGATCCTCGGGAGCCGACCCTGGTTCGCCAGGAGGACGGACTGCGTGGGGAGAGCGGTTACATCGCCCCGCATACGGTCACGCCCCTCGAGGGCGGGGTTGCCCTGGTGTCGATGCTCGGCGCCGACACCCCCAGCAGCGGTCCCGGCGGCCTGGTGCTGATCGATGACGAGACCGCGGCCTTCCAGCGCCACTTCGGGCCGGGCCCCGAGCGGGCGCCCGACGAGGGGGGGCCGGAATACATGTACGATATTGCCATGAAGCCGGGGCTCAATCGCCTGGTGACCACCACCTGGGGCTATCCCGACGACGTCCTGAAGCCTCCCTATGCCCCGAACGGCGACAGCGTCGCCGTCTGGGATCTGGAACAGGAGACCGTCATCCAGGTGGTGAGCCTGGGCGAGGGAGCGGGGGCGACCGAGGCCGACTGGCTCCACGCGCCGGAGTCCCGCTACGGCTATACCATCGGCACCGATGGCGGCGCCTGGCTGTGGGAGGACGAGGATGCCAACGGGCGCCTGGATTTTCATCGGGTGCTGAGCGATCTGGGGGTGCCCTGCGACATGACGATCTCCTCCGATGATCGCTACCTGTTCATCGCCAACTGGTTCAGCGACAACGTCCAGCAGTACGATATCCGCGATCCCTACGCGCCCGCCCTGGTGGGCGAGGCTGCGGTCCCGCATCCCTGCATGATGCGCCTGAGTCCGGATGACCAGCGGCTCTACGTGACCAACTCGGTGCTCACCACCCTGGACGCCGACCCCGAGTTCGGCCCGCGGAACGATGCCTACGGCATCTACCTGCTCGAGGTGGATGACCCTGGCGGGCTGTCGCATGTCACGGGAGACGGCAGCGCCTGGGCAGACTTCACCCAGGTGTCCCGGGAGGGCGTCAGCGGGCCTGCGGGGCCACACATGGTGCTGTTCGATCCCGGCGTGCCCATCGAGGCCGGCCACCACTAGGCCATCCGGTCCGGGGGAGACGCCCTGGGTGTCCCCCCCCCGCGGCCGAGCGGAAAGGGGCGCGAGATCGCCAGGCCATCTGCCCCCAGGACCCCTCCCAACCCCGTCTCGCGAGGAGCGCATGACCGACCAAGCCACCGTGAAGGTCTACTACGACGCCGCCTGTCCTATCTGCCGGCGCGAGCGGCGCCGCTACGAGCGGCTGGCCGGCGGGGCCCCGGGAGTGGCATGGATCGATGTCACGCGCCACGCGGCTCGGCTGCGTGAGCGAGGCATCGACCCGCGCGATGCCCTGCGCTCCCTGTATGTCGAGGACGAGCGCGGTCGGCTGTGTAATGGCCTGGATGCCTATATCCTGCTGATGCGCCGCGTGCCCGTGCTCAGGCCCCTGGCCTGGGTGATCGGCCTGCCGGGCCTCAAGCCCCTGCTGGCCTGGGGTTATCGCCACTGGGTGCGGCGTCGCCTGGCCCGGCAAGGCCGGCTCGACTGAGGCAAGACCGGCTCCGGCCAGGCCCGTGCCGCCGGGAGAGTGCCGGTGCCTCGCCCCGCTCGCGTATGACCTCATCTAGGGAAGGAAGCATGCCCCTCATCCTCTATGTCCTCTTCGTCGTCTCGCTGCTGCCGATCCTGCTGGCCTGGGTCGGGGCGCTGTATCGGGTGCGCCAGTTCGGGCGTCTCGACAACCACCATCCGCGGGGCCAGCAGGCGCGCCTTACGGGCGTGGGTGCCCGGGTGAATGCCGCCCAGGCCAACGCCTGGGAGTCGCTGGCCGTGTTTGCCGCCGTGTGCGTCATCGCCATCGGCAGCGGGCTGGACCTTGCCGGCCTCGACGGGGCGGCCTGGCTGTTCCTGGCCTGCCGCCTGCTGCATCCGTTGCTCTATGCGGCCAATCTCGCCTGGTGGCGCTCCGGCGTCTATGCGACGGGCATGGCCGCCTGTCTCTACATCGTCTGGCGGGCGGCGAGCCAGGGCGGGAACGGCGCGCTCGCCTCCCTGGGCCAGGTGTGATCGCTCGGTAGATAGCGTCGCACTCTTCATGGTCGAGCCCTGCTGGTCCATCGAGTCGCTGAGGAAGGGCGTATGCTTGGGTAAGCAAGGCGTTGCCAGCAGACCTCACCATGCGTCATCCCGAGACGCCGGACGGCCGCTATTTCGTCGCCCGGGACCGGCTGTGGCGCAAGACCGATCCGCGCCTCGACGAGGACGAGCGTCGCGCTCGGGGCCGCGAGCTGATGCGTGCTCGCCGGGCGGTCAGGACGGCCCTGGGCGACGGCCCCCCGGACGAGAGCGGCAAGCACCCGCGGCACTCCTCCTATGCCGAGTGGTGGGCGTCGCAGGAGGAATGACGCCGCTGTCGGCCGCCTGGACAGGCGGCCCGCCCCTGACGACCCTTCAACAAGGGGCCGGAGCCCGTGTCGCCGAGGAGGCAGCATGAAGCGCAGCAAGCAGCAGGCGCTGAGGGAACACCACGATCCCGAGGCGATCCGCCGTCGTCTCGAAGCGCCGTCCCGTGCCCAGAGCACGCCGGATGCCATCCTCGGGGCCATCGATGGCTGCGTGACCACCTTCGCGGTAGTCTCGGGGGCCTTTGGCGCGGGGTTCTCGGCCCGGGTGGCGCTGGTGCTGGGCTTCGCCAACTTGCTGGCTGACGGCTTCAGCATGGCGATCAGCAACTACGAGGCGGTCCAGGCACAGCGCGAGGGCGTGGAGCGCGCCCGGGAGCGCGAGCACGAGCATATCGACCTGGTGCCCGAGGGCGAGCGGGAGGAGATCCGCCAGATCTATGCCCGCAAGGGCTTCGAGGGGGAGGTGCTGCAGCGGGTGGTGGAGACCATCAGCCGCGACCGGGAGGTGTGGGTGGAGACCATGCTCACCGAGGAGCATGGCCTGCAACGCATCGCGCTGAGCCCGTGGCGCTCGGCGCTGGTGACCTTCCTGGCCTTCCTGGTGGTGGGCGCGATGCCGCTGGTGCCCTATGCGCTACCCGGCATCGCGCCCTGGCATCGCTTCCTGGCCAGCCTGGCGATCGCCGCCTTGATGTTCCTGCTGATCGGCATGCTCAAGAGCCTGGTCTACCAGCGGCCGGTGTGGCAGTCGGGGCTGCGCACGCTGCTGATGGGGGGCGCGGCGGCCGGCCTGGCATTCTTGACCGGCTACCTGGCCCAGGCCTGGTTCGGCGTGGCGCTCTGAGCCGCGCCCGGGGCGCCAACGCCACGGCCGGCGCCGTGGCGTTGTGCGAGCCCGCCTCAGCGGCGGTCGCCGCCCCGCGGCCAGGCCTTGGGGTCCACCCGGCCGGCCAGCCTCGGGAAGCGGTCGGGGTCGAAGCTGGGTTCCTGACCGGCCCTGAGCTGGCGCTCATAGTCGCGGAACAGCGCGAAGGCCACCGGCGAGAGCAGCAGGATGGCCACCAGGTTGATCAGCGCCATCATACCCATCGACAGGTCGGCGAAGCTCCAGATCGGCTTGAGGCTGGCCACTGCGCCGATCATCACCATGGCCAGCACCGCCAGGCGGTAGATCAGGATGGCGGTGGCGGCACGCCGGGGGCCGGCCAGGTACTCGATGTTCGACTCACCGTAGGAGTAGTTGGCGATCACCGAGGTGAAGGCGAACAGCAGGATCGCCACGGCGATGAACTTGCCGCCCCAGTCGCCGACCTGCTGGGACAGGGCGATCTGGGTGAGCTGGATGCCGTTGGCCTCGTCGCTGGCCAGCAACTCCGGGCCCGCCATGATGATGATGGCCGCGGTGGCGGTACAGATCACCAGGGTGTCGAGGAAGACCCCGAGCATCTGGATAAAGCCCTGGGCGGCCGGGTGATTGGGATGGGTGGAGGCGGTCGCCGCCGCGTTGGGGGCCGAGCCCATGCCGGCCTCGTTGGAGAACAGCCCACGCTTGATGCCGTTCATGATGGCCTGGGACACGGCATAGCCCACCGCTCCGCCGGCGGCCTGCTCGAGGCCGAAGGCGCTCTTGATGATGGTCATCAGCGCCGCCGGCAGCTCCGCGGCATTGAGGGCGACCACCACGATGGCCAGCAGCAGGTAGAGGATGGCCATCAGCGGCACGACCAGCTCGGCGACCCGGGCGATCGACTTCAGGCCGCCGAAGATGATCGGAGTCACCACGACCACCAGCCCCAGGCCGACGCTCCAGGTGGGCAGGGCAAAGGCCTCCTGCATGGCCTGGGCGATGGAGTTGGCCTGCACGCTGTTGAAGGCCAGCCCGAAGGCGATGATCAGGCACACCGAGAAGGCCACGGCCAGCCAGCGCAGGCCGAGGCCCCGTTCGATGTAGCGGGCCGGGCCGCCCCGGAAGGTCTTGTCGCCATGGTCGACCTTGAAGGCCTGGGCGAGGGTGGACTCGACGAAGCTGGTGGCCATGCCGACCAGGGCGGTCATCCACATCCAGAAGATGGCGCCGGGGCCGCCGAAGAAGATCGCTACCGCCACCCCGGCCAGGTTGCCGGTGCCGACCCGGGCCGCAAGGCTGGTGGACAGGGCCTGGAAGGAGGAGATGCCGCCGTCGGCCTCGCGGGAGTGGCGCAGCAGCGTGAACATGTGGCCGAAGTAGCGGAACTGGATGCCGCGGGTCATCACGGTGAAGTAGAGGCCGGCGCCGATCAGCAGGTAGACCAGCAGGCTGCCCCAGACCAGGCCGTTGCCGGCGGCCACGAGGTCCGTGAAGAGGGTGGGGAGGGAGACGTCCATGATCTTGATTTTGCCCGTTTTCTCGATGAATTCGGGGCGTCATTCTTCATGAATGAGAATAAATGGCAAGGAATGCTGGAAAGTTTGCGTTTCACTTGATTTTATTTCTGTCTATTGGGCTTTGGCTGGAGGCCAGGCGCGTGGCGGGCGTCGCTTGGGGCTGGTCGACCCGGGGGCGGCCGGCGTAGGCTGAGCCCAGGCCAACGCAACGGAGAGGCGTGACATGGAACACTTCATGAAGGCCGCCCTGAAGGAGGCGCGCGACAGCCTTGCGGAGGGGGGCATCCCCATCGGTGCGGTCCTGGTGCACCAGGGGGTGATCCTCGGCAGTGGCCACAATCGCCGCGTGCAACTGGGCAGTGCGGTACTGCACGGCGAGATGGATGCCCTGGATAACGCCGGCCGGCAGCCGGGGGCGATCTATCGCGACGCGACCCTCTACACCACCCTCTCCCCCTGTGCCATGTGCACCGGCGCCATCCTGCTCTACGGCATCCCGCGGGTGGTGATCGGCGAGAATCGCACCTTCCTGGGCGAGGAGGCCCTGCTGCGGGAGCGCGGCGTCGAGGTCGAGGTGCTGCAGGATCCGGAGTGCATCGCCCTGATGGAGCGCTTCATCGCCGACGCTCCCGAGCTGTGGCACGAGGATATCGGCGAGTAGGAGACGCAGGGATGGCCACCTCGTCCGACCTCTGCCTGTGGCTGACCGGTGATGTGATGACCGGGCGCGGCATCGACCAGATCCTGCCCCACCCCGGGGATCCGCGACTGTACGAGGGCGGCATGGACTCGGCCCGGGGCTATGTCCGCCTGGCCGAGGCGGCCAATGGGCCTATCCCCTATCCGGTCGACTTCGCCTATGTGTGGGGCGATGCCCTGGCGGAAGTGGCCGAGCAGGCCCCGGACCTGCGCTTGATCAACCTGGAGACCGCGGTCACTACCAGCGAGGCCGCCGAGCCCAAGGGCATCCACTACCGCATGCACCCCGATAACCTGCCCGTACTGACGGCGGCGGGCGTGGATGCCTGTACACTGGCCAACAACCATGTGCTGGACTGGGGAGCGGCCGGCCTGCTGGAGACCCTCGAGGCCCTGGAGGCGGCGGGCCTGGCGCATGTCGGGGCCGGGCGGGAGCGCGACGAGGCCACGGCGCCGCTGGGCCTGTCGACGCCAGGCGGGCGGGTGCGCCTGCTGGCCCTGGGCCTGCCGAGTAGCGGCGTGCCGCAGCGCTGGGAGGCCACCTCCTCGCGCCCCGGGGTCCACCTGCTGCGCCGTCCGGGCGATGCCGGCGTTCGCGAGGTCGCCCGCCGCATCCGGCGACGTCCCCCGGGAGAGCTGGCCATCGTTTCCCTGCACTGGGGCGGCAACTGGGGCTATGCGCTGCCGTCCCAGCACCGGGCCTTCGCCCAGCGGCTGATCGACGACGCCGGCGTGGACCTGGTCTGGGGGCATTCCTCCCACCATCCCCTGGGCATCGAGGTCCACCAGGGCAAGCTGATCCTCTACGGCTGCGGCGACCTGATCAACGACTACGAGGGCATCGGCGGCTTCGAGAGCTACCGGGGAGAGCTGGTGCTGCTGTATTTCCCCGTGCTGTGCCAGGCCGATGGCCGGCTGCTATCGCTGACCATGGTGCCCATGCGGCTGCGTCGCTTCCGCCTCGAGCGGGCCGACGAGGAGGCGACGCGCTGGCTGTGCCGGGTGCTCGACCGGGAAAGCCGCCCCCTGGGGAGCCGGGTCCGGCTCGACAAGCGGCAACGACTGGTACTGGACTGGCAGGGGAAGGGCGAGCGCGGCAGCTGACCGGCCCCGCGGCGCGTCGCGGGGCGGAAGGTCCGCAATGCTCCGGACCGTTGCCGGGGCGCCGGCTACCCGCCGTCGGCGCTGCCTACCAGGTCTCGGCCTTGGCGCCGCGGGCGGAGTTCTCCTGGGGCAGCAGGGCGGCATGGATCATGGCGTTGACCGGGGTCGCCACCCCGGCGGCCCGACCCAGGCGCACCACGGCGCCGTTCTGGGCTTCCAGCTCCGAGGGGCGCCCCTCCATGATGTCGCGTTGCATGGAGGCGGTGCTCTGGGCCGGCAGCGCGTCGATGAAGGCCATGGCGCGTTCCACGGCATCTGCCGGCAGGGCCACGCCGCGGGCCCGCGCCACCGCCTCGATCTCGGCGAGGATCTGCTCGATCAGCGCGCGGGTCTCCGGCAGCTGGCGGGTCACCCCCAGCGGAGCGCGGGTGATGGCGCCGATGCCGCTCATGGCACAGATGAACAGGAACTTGCTCCATACCGCCACCTCGATGTCCTCGGGCATCTCGGCGCTGACGCCGATGGTGCGGTCGAAGGCGGCCAGCAGGCGTTCGGCGCCGGCCCGTTGCGCGGGCAGGCGTGTCCCGAAGCGCACGAAGGGGTCGACGCCGGCATGGCGGATCATCCCCGGTGCCTCGCGCCAGGCGAGGATGCCGCACAGGCCGTCCAGGACCGCCGCCTCGCCGAGCACTTCGCTCAGGCTGTCGGCGGCCTCCACGCCGTTCTCCAGGGGCAGCACCAGGGTATCCGGGCCGACCAGGGGGCGGATGACCTCGGCGGCGGTCGGCACCTGCCAGGCCTTGACCGCCAGCAGCACCACGTCGACCACCCCGACCTCGGCCGGGTCATCGGTGGCACGGGCCGGGGCGATGGTGACATCCCCCTTGATGCTGACGACCCGCAGGCCGTCGCGGCGGATCGCCGCCAGGTGCTCGCCGCGGGCGATGAAGGTGACGGCCTCGCCGGCCTCGGCCAGGCGGGCACCGAAGTAACCGCCTACGCCGCCGCTTCCCATGATCGCGAATCTCATCGACATCCTCTCTGCTGCTGTTGGGCGTCCGGCCTTGGAGCATAGCGTGGCATCGCCGCTCGGGCGACCGTCGACTCGCCCGCGGCGTGGTCGCTGGCGCTCAATCGGGGCAGGGGCGATACCGGGTGCTCCCCATGCTCGCCGAGCCGCCAGGCTGTCGGGGCGGACGGTCGGCCCGCCAGGGGCCGGGCATCACGGTCTCGTACTGGGCGGAACGACGCGAGGCAAGGCGGCAGGGGGAGCCTGGTGCTCGCGCTATCGGGTAGGGGGCGCGGTACAGCGCAAAGACGGCGCAGAGAACGCCAGGGGCGCTCAGGCGTAGGTGTCGATCCGGGTCCCGAGGCTGCCGTCCTGGGCCAGCCGGGGCTCGACGGAGGCCGACTCCACCAGGGCCGTCACCTGCTGCTGCTGGGTGTCCAGCGCGGCCTTGAAGATCTGCATCTGGGCCTGCTGGGCGGTCTGGGCCTGCTGCATGACCTGGGATTGGGCGACGACGTTGTTGACGGAGGTGTCCATCGGCTTCTCCTGAACAAGGGAGTATCGGTGTCACCGTAGCAGCTCTCCCGGTGGCCGGAAAGCCCGACATGGTGCCCGCGAGGCCGACCATGTAGGCTTGCCGGCTCCCCAACCCATCCGAGGTCCCCTACCATGAATGATATGCCGGCGTGTCCCGACTGTGCTTCCGAGTTCACCTACGATGATGGCCTGCAGTACGTCTGCCCGGAATGCGGCCATGAATGGTCCAAAGAGGCCACCTCGGGCGAGGACGATGCCCCAGTGATTCGCGACGCCAACGGCAATGTGCTTGCCGATGGTGACACCGTCACCGTCATCAAGGATCTCAAGATCAAGGGCTCCTCCTCGGTGGTGAAGGTCGGCACCAAGGTCAAGAACATCCGCCTGGTCGACGGTGTTCATGATATCGACTGCAAGATCGACGGCATCGGGGCAATGAAACTGAAGTCGGCGTTCATCAAGAAGGTGTAAGGCGCCACCGGCACGCCGGAGGTACGCGATGGCCAAGCCGAGACACGAGAGTTCCGATAACGGCAGGGCGGCGGTGCCGCTGCGCGACAAGGTCGCGCACCTCTCCCGGCCCCAGGCCTACCCCGATGGCGAGGGGGAAGTGGAGGTCAAGGAAACCCACATGGCCTTCGTCTTCCTGGTGGGAGAGCGCGTCTACAAGCTCAAGAAGCCCGTCGAGTACCGGCACCGCGACTGCCATCGACTGGCCTCCCGGGAGTTTCTGTGCCGCGAGGAAATCCGCCTCAACCGCCGCCTGGCGCCGGATGTCTACCTGGGGGTCGAACCCCTCGGCCGCGGTGCCGGCGGGGCGCTGGCGCTGTCGAGTCGCGAGGGGGTCGTCGACTGGCTGGTGGTGATGCGTCGCTTGCCCGAAGATCGCCTGCTGGACGAGGCCCTGGCCAGGGGCGACGTCGCCCCGGAGCGGATCGATGCGCTCGCCGACCTGCTCGGGCACTTCTACGCCGGGCTCGCTGCCGAGGATCTGACCGCCGAGGACTACGTCGCCCGCTTCGTCCGGGAACAGGCGAAGAACCGGGAGATCATGGCCGATCGCCGCTTCGCGATGCCCGGAGACCGGGTGGCGACGGTACTGGATCGTATGGATCGTCTGCTGGACGAGGCCCCGGACCTGGTGGGACGGCGCGTCCGGGAGGGCCGCATCAAGGAAGGGCATGGGGATCTGCGCCCCGAGCATGTCTGCCTGGTCGAGCCGCCGGTGGTCATCGATTGCCTGGAGTTCAACCGCAATCTGCGTCTGGTGGATCCCTTCGACGAGCTGAGCCTGCTGGCGCTGGAGTGCGAGCGGCTGGGAGGCGCCTGGATCGGCGAGCGGCTGTTCCGGCGGGTCGGCCAGGCACTGGAGGACGCCCCCGATCCCCGCGTGCTGGCCTTCTACCGCGCCTATCGCGCCTGCCTTCGGGCGCGGCTGTCGCTTTCCCACCTGCTGGAGCCCCATCCCCGCGATGCCGAGGCCTGGGAGCCCCTGGCCCGGGACTACCTGGCCCTGGCGGCGTCGGCCGTCCGGTGGGCGATGCCGGACTGAACCGCGCCGGGCTCAGGCCGGGCCGCCGAGCAGGTCGGTGAGCGAGCCGTCACCATGGAGGCGGCGGATGGCCTCGGCGAACAGTGGCGCGGCGCTGACCACCTTCAGGTGACGTTCGGCCACCCGGGGAGGCAGCCGGGTCGGCGGCAGGCTGTCGGTGACCAGCACCTTCGATAGCCGCGGGTCGGCGATCACCCGCTCGGCGTCTCCCACGAACAGGCCGTGGGCAGCCAGGCCGAAGACGCGCTTTGCCCCGCGGTCCAGGCACGCCTGCGCGGCACGCAGCAGGGTGCCTCCCGAGCTGATCAGGTCGTCCATGACCAGCACGGTGGCACCGTCGACCTCACCGGCCAGCAGGGTGCCGCTGACATGGCCCTCGCTGCGCCGCTTCTCCATGTAGGCGGCGCCGATGCCCCGGCCCGACTGGGCCTCCAGCATCTCCCGGAAGCCCTGGGCACGCTTCACGCCGCCGGGGTCGGGGGAGGCCACCACCAGCGGGTCGTCCCCGCAGTGGGGGAGGATGCGCTCGGCGAACAGGCGATAGGTGTCCAGGTGGTAGGCCCGGCAACGGAAGGCATTCTGGAAGGCGGCGGGGTTGTGGACCTCGAGGGTCATGACCGCATCGACGCCCATGGACTCCAGCAGCATGGCGAGATAGCGGGAGGTCACCGGGTCACGGCTCTTGGTGCGGCGATCCTTGCGGGCATAGGCGAGGTAGGGCATCACCGCGGTGACCCGTCGTGCGCCGGCCTCGCGCACGGCGCCGAGGAAGAACAGCAGGCGGCAGAGACGGTCGTTGGGGCTCTGGTGGGGCTCACCGTTGAGGCTCTGCAGCACGTAGACATCTTCGCCGCGAACGCTCTCCAGCGGACGCGCCTTGTGCTCACCATCCTCGAAGTCGCGCTCCTCGTGGGCCGCCAGCGAGGTGCCCAGCGCGCTCGCGACCTTCTCGCCGAAGGCACGGCTGGCCTCTAGCGTGAACAGTTTCATGTTCTGAAGCTTAGTCCTTCCCGCCGGCGCTTTCAGGCGTTGGCGACGGGCAGGCTGTCCGGCAGGGCCTCGCGCAGTGACCGGGCGTCCAGGCCCAGGTCGGCAAAGGTGCCTACACCGTCGCCGACCACGTTGTCGCGCTGCATGAGCAGCACCTGGTCGCGGGTCAGCGGCGGGCCCGGCAGCGGCGCCGCCAGCATGGCCAGCGCCCGCCAGGCAAGGAAGGGCACCGGGACCAGGGGCCGCTCCCGGTGCAGATGGCTCATCACCAGCGCCAGGATCTCCCGGTAGCTCAGCACATCGGCCCCACCCAGCTCGAACAGCCGCCGCCGCGGGGCGTCGGCGCCGGTCAGGTGGGCGATGGCCCGCGCCACGTCCACCACGTGCACGGGTTGCAGGCGCGTCTCGCCCCGACCGAACAGTGGAATCGCCGGCAGCCGCGTGAGCCGGGCCAGGGTGGCGAGGAAGGCGTCATGGGGGCCGTACAGCACGCTGGGTCGCAGGATGATGGCCTTGGGCATGGCATCGAGCACCGCGCTCTCGCCCCGTGCCCGGGCGCGCACATAGGCCGAGGGCGAGCCGCTGTCGGCGCCGATGCCCGAGAGCTGCACCAGCCGGGTCACGCCGGCCTCCCGGGCCAACCGCGCCAGACGCCCCGCGCCCTCCACATGGATGGTCTCGAAGTGCAGTCGACGGGTCTCGACGTAGAGGCTGACCGCATTGACCACCGCGCCGGCGCCTGCCACCGCCGCGGCCACCGCGTCGTCATCGCGGATATCGGCGCTGATGGTCTCCAGGGGGTCGCCGGGTTCGGCCCAGTCCGGTCTCGCCGGTCGCCGGGCCACCAGGCGCACCGGCCGGCCGAGCTCCACCAGCTCGCGTACCAGGGTGGCGCCGAGAAAGCCGGTGCCGCCGAAGACTGTGACCGGTCGATCCGGCATGGCGCTTGATCCTGTTCGCGTCGGGTGGCTGAGGGGCGTGGAGGAATTGTGCCTGATTGGTCGTCGCGGGCAAGTGTCCGGGACTCCCCGTGACGGCCCGGGGGATCGCCAAGGCCCGCGAGCTGGCCCATGGCCGAAGGCACGGCGGGCATCCGGGAAGCGGTCAGCCTGGCCCGCGCAGGGCGTCGAGGTCCAGTGGACCGTCGTCCTTGACGGCGCGGATGGCGAAGCTGCTGTCCACGGTATTGATCATGGGCAGCTTCTGCAGCCGCCGCACCCAGCGCTCATAGGCCGGCAGGTCGTGGGTCACGACGTGCAGCAGGTAGTCGAAGGCGCCCGAGACCGTATGGCAGTCGATGACCTCGGCCATGTCGCGCACGGCGGCCTCGAAGCGTTCTACCAGCACGTCCTGGTGCTGGCTGAGTCGCACCTGCACGAAGATGGTGATGCCGAGTCCCAGGCAGGACTTGTCGAGCACGGCGCGATAATGGCTGATCCAGCCCTGCTGTTCCAGCCGTCGAATGCGCCGGGCACAGGGCGAGGGGGAGAGGCCGACACGCTCGGCCAATTGGACGGAGGTCAGCCGGGCGTCGCGCTGCAGGGCATCGAGCAGGCGGCGATCGATACGGTCGAGGGGAGGCTGGGGCATGTGTTGGCTCGAAATGTCACTTTGGCAACCCATATTGATACAGGATGCCACGCGCAACGGCAAAGCAGGGCGAGGTTGCCCGCCTGTCCCGGGCCGGGTAGCGCACAATGAAGGTCCTTGTCCGCCTTGCAGAGCTTTGCCGTGTCCCGCCTTCCCCTGACCCATGTCTCTCCCTTGCCGATCGATGCCGACCAGCGTCTGCTGGGCGTCTGTGCGGCGCTCGCTGCCGTGTTGATCTGGTCGACCTACTTCCTGTCGCTGCGCCAGGGGGCCCTGTCCCCCATCGGTCGCCTCGACCTGACGCTGTTCCGCTACGGCGTGCCGGGCCTGGTGCTGTTGCCGCTGCTGTGGCGTCGCTGGACGGTGATCCGTGCGGTCAACCCGCTGTGGCTGGCCGGCATGGTGCTGGGGGCCGGCGTGCCATTCTTCCTGCTGGGTGCCGTGGGCATGAGCTGGGCCCCCGTGGCCCACGGCAGCACCCTGATCCCCGGCGCGGCGCCCCTGTTCGTCACCTTTATCGCGGTTCTGGTGTTTCGCCAGCCCCTCGGGCGCTGGCGCTGCGGGGGACTGGTCGCGGTGCTGGCCGGGGTGATCTGCCTGCTGTGGAACGGCTGGCGGGACAGCGCCACCCTGGGCATGGGGCAGCTGATGTTCCTGTGGGCGAGCCTGATGTGGGCGGTCTTCACCCTCAGCGTGCGCCAGAGCGGCCTCGCGCCCCTGGAGGCCACAGCCGTGGTGACGGTGCCCAACGGCCTGGCCGCCGGGCTCTATCTGCTGCTCGGGCCTGGCGAGTCGACGTTGCCGGACCTGTCGCCGATCACCTGGCTGCCGCAGTTGCTGGTGCAGGGGGGGCTGGTGGGGCTGGGCTCGGGGCTGATGGTCGGCCTGGCGATTCGCCGCCTGGGAGCGGAGGCCGCCTCGGTGCTCGGTTCATTGACGCCGGTGAGCGCCACTCTGCTGGCGCTGTGGTGGCTCGACGAGGCCATTTCCCTGCCGACCCTCATGGGGCTGGGGCTGGTGACCCTGGGGGTGATCGCCGCCAGCGGCTGGCTGGGGAACGGGCCGGGCATCCGCAGGCGCGTGGCCTTCCACCCGGCGAGACGCTGAGCCGGGTGGCGCCTTCGGGGGCGCGTCGCCCCGGCCCAGCGACCCGTCCACCTCGTCCGAGTGCCGGCAGCCCCGTTCGCAAGGCATGACAGCCACGGCCGATGCCGCCCCGGCCCGCGAGGCCATGCCCCCGGCGGTCCGTGATGGCGCCCAGCGACGCCCTGGCCGGCCTCGCGCAGCGATTTGCGGATCGGCTTCAGCCACCTGTCGATTTCCGCCTAAGGTAGTGATCAGGCAAACCTGATCATCACTGTGGGAGGGAAGGCCATGAGCATGACACCCGTGCATCGCCGGCATGACGAGGCCCCGGACCGCCAGCTGGCCGACAGCGTGCTGTTCATGGCGTTGCAGATCGCCGAGGAGGTGGGCTGGTCGGCCGTCACCCTGACCGAAGTGGCCGCCCGGCTGGGGATTCCCGCCGCCCGCATCCTCGATCACTACCGCGACCTGGATGACGTGGCCAATGCCTGGTTCCTGCAGGGCTGGCGGGCGATGCTCGCCGACGCGCCGAGCGGCTTCACCGACTGGCCGCCCCGCGAGCGTCTCGAACATTGCCTGCTGGCCTGGCTTGACGCCCTGGCCGAGCACCGACGCGTCACGGTCCAGATGCTGCGCACCAAGGCCCATCTGCCGCACCCCCACACCTGGCTGCCGATGGTCTTCGACCTGTCGCGCACCGTCCAGTGGTGGCGCCAGGCCGCCCATCTGGCGGCGCCCTACGGCAGTCGCCGCGCGCGGCTCGAGGAGCTCGCCCTGACCACGCTGTTCCTCGCCACCCTGCGCCGCTGGGCCCGGGATGACTCGCCCGGCCAGCACGCTACCCGACAGTACCTGAGCAGGTGCCTCGCGCGCGGCGAGCGGCTGGGGCATTGGCTGGGCAAGGCCCCTTCCCCGCCGGGGCGCGGGGCAGCCGGCCGCTTCTAGCCGGCGTGGCTGCCTGGTGGCCGGCCTGGGAGCGGCGTTGCCTTCCGGGACATGTCGGGCACGAACCTTCCTGCCGGCCGGAAGGGGTGACCAAAGTCTAAAGGCAGCAAGTCCGAATTTATTCGACCCTATGTCCGACATAGAAAACATAGGGTCCGACAAGGGCCGCGACCTCTGAAAGGCATCCCATGTCCCAAGCTCCCGACAGCTCCCGTCGCTCGACGCGACCCGATATTGCCGACTTCCTCGCCGAGGCGATCTTCAGCGGGGAATATGCACCGGGGGATTTCGTGCCCAAGGAACTGGATCTCTGCGAGCGCTTCGGCGTCAGCCGCAGCACGGTGCGCAGCGCCCTGCAGACCCTGGTGGCGGCGGGGCTGCTGACCCGGATCTCGGGGCAGGGCACCCGGGTACGCCCCTTGCAGGAGTGGCACCTGCTCGATCCGCGGGTCAGTGCCTGGATGGCCCGCTTCGCCCAGCCCAACCCGCGCATCCAGCGGGAGATCTTCGCCTTCCGGGTCGCCGTGGAACCCTTCGTCGCCCGCCTGGCGGCCGAGCACGCCACCGCAGCGGACCTGCTGGCCATCGAGTCCGCCTACGACGGCATGATCCAGGCCCTCGAGCAGGATGACCTGCGCTGGCAGGGCCTGTCCCACGACGAGCATGACGTGGCCTTCCACGAGGCCATCTTCGCGGCGTCGCACAACCTGGTCTGGGCCCAGATCAGCCATGTGCTCAAGCCCGCCATCGCGCTGCTGGTGGAACGCTCCAACCACAGCGCCGACGAGCTGCACGACAGCATGGAACGTCATCGCCGGGTGATGGAGGCGATCCGCCTGCGTCAGCCGGAGCAGGCCGCCGCGGCGGCACTCACGGTGCTGGAACGCACCGGTCGGGATCTGGGCCTGGAAGGCCTGATGCCCTCCCTTTCCACCCTCGATGTCCCAACAACAAGCGATAAGGAAGCTTCATGATGTTCAACATGCCTCTCAAGACCCTGACCGTCGCCGTCCTCGGCGCCATGGCCGTCAATGCCCAGGCCGCCGAGTACGAGTGGACCTTCCAGACCTCCGAGACCGCGGGGGAGCCGCAGTTCGAGATGAAGAAGGCCTGGGCGGACAACGTCGAGCAGATGTCCGACGGGCGCATCGCCATCGAGATCCTGCCGGTGGGCGCCGTGGTCCAGGCCAACCAGACGCTGCAGGCCGTCGAGTCCGGCATCCTGCAGGGCCACCTGACCGATCCCAGCTACTTCACCGGCCGCGATCCGGCCTTTGGCATGATCGGCAACCTGGTCGGCGCCTGGAGCGATCCCTATGACTTCCTCGACTACATGAACCATGCCGGGGGCGAGGCGCTCTACAACAAGCTGGTCGAGCCCTACGGTCTGCACCTGATCGGCGCCGCGGCCACCGGCCTGGAGTCGCTGCCGTCCACCAAACCGATCCGCTCGGTCGAGGACATGCAGGGCCTCAAGCTGCGCGCCCCGGAAGGCATGGTCTACAACATCTTCGAGGCCGCCGGCGCCACGCCGGTCAATCTGCCGGGCTCCGAGGTCTACACGGGGCTGGAGAAGGGCGTGATCGACGCCGCCGACTACACGGTGTTCGCCACCAACCAGTCCCAGGGCCTGCACGAGTTCGCGCCCTATCCGCTGTATCCCGGCTTCCACTCCCTGCCGATGGTCGCGGTGTCCTTGAACAAGGACATCTGGGACGGCCTGCCGGCGGACCTCAAGGCGATCCTCGAGACCTCGGTGGACGACCTGGCCTACGAGATGGTCGCCGAGCTCAAGACCCGTGACCTGGAGGCCGTGCGCGAGGCGCGCCAGGACCCGGACATCGAGATCATCGACCTGCCGGCGGAGGAGCGTACCAAGTTCCGCAACATTGCCAAGGAAGAGTGGGCGACCTGGGCCGAGAAGAACGAGATCACCGCCGAGTTCTACGAGTCGGTGGTGGCCTACCTGGAAAACCACAACCTGCTGTAAGCCGTCCGGCCGGCAGATGCCGCCGGCCGGCTGTCACGCCTCGGGCCATCCGCGCGGATGGCCCGCCCCTTTCGTTGAGGAAGTCCCATGACTCGAGAGTCTCGTCGCCCGGCGGGCGGCTCGGCCTCTGACGAGGTTGCCCCCACCGACCCGGTGCGCAATGCCTTCGATCGCGGCGTCATGGCCTGTGGTCGCCTGGCGGCCTGGCTGGTGTTCGTCGCCATGGTCATCAGTGTCTTCGAGGTCATCATGCGTTACGCCTTCGGCTCGCCGACCTCCTGGGTGCATGAAAGCGTGGTCATGCTGGTGGCGGTGAGCTTCGCCCTCGGCGGCCCCGCGGCCCTGGCCTGCAATCGGCATATCCGGGTGCGGGTGCTCTACGACAGCGTCGGCCCCACGGCCAAGCTGTGGCTCGATCGCTTCAATGACCTGGTGACCTTCCTGTTCTGCCTGGGCATGACCTACGCGGCCACGGTGATGTTCTGGGATGCCTCCCACAATCCGCTGGGGGAGTGGCAGCTGGAGCGTTCCGGCACCGCCTGGAACCCGCCCATCCCGGCCCTGGTGAAGGGCATGATCCTGGTGGCCCTGGCGATCATGTGCGTGCAGGCGCTGCTGCACCTGGGGCAGTCGCTGCGCGGCAAGCCGGCCCCCGACCCCGATGACATGGAGGGCACCGCCTGATGGATATCGCCAACGGAACCCTCCTGCTGGTGGGGCTGATCTTCGCCCTGCTGGTCACCGGCCTGCCGCTGGCCTTTATCACCGGTCTGGTCGCGTTGGCCTTCACCTTCGGCTGGTTCGGCCCCAACGCCCTGCCGCTGGTCACCAGTCGCGTCTATGGCTTCGTCACCGAGTACTCGCTGGTGGCGGTACCGATGTTCGTGCTGATGGCCTCGTTGCTCGACCGATCGGGGATCGCCAAGGACCTGTTCAATGCCATGCGCGTCTTCGCCGGTCGCCTGCCCGGCGGCGTGGCGGTGCAGACCATCGTGGTGGCCTTCTTCCTGGCTGCGCTGTCGGGCATCATCGGCGGCGAGATCGTGTTGCTGGGGATCCTGGCGCTGCCGCAGATGCTGCGGCTGGGCTACGACAAGCACCTGTCGATCGGCGTGGTCTGCGCCGGCGGGGCGCTGGGCACCATGATGCCGCCGTCCATCGTGCTGATCATCTACGGCCTGATCGCCTCCGAGTCGATCGCCGACCTGTTCACCGCGGCCATCACCCCGGCGGTGATCCTGATGCTCTCCTACATCGGCTATGTGCTGGTGCGCTGCCTGCGCAACCCCGCGATGGGGCCGCCGATGACCGACGCCGACCGCGAGGAAGGCTTCGCCAGCCGGGGCCAGGCCCTCAAGGCGATCATCGTGCCGGGGCTGATCGCCGTGCTGGTGCTGGGCTCGATCTACGGCGGCGTGGCCTCGGTCACCGAGGCGGCGGCGATGGGCGTGTTCGGCGTGCTGCTGGCGGTGGTCGCGCGCGGCGAGTTCTCGATCAAGACCATGCACGAGAGCCTGGGCCAGACGCTGATCACCTGCGGCATGATCATCTGGATCGGCATCGGCGCGGCGGCGCTGGTCGGGGTCTACAACCTGATGGGCGGCAACCGCTTCATCTCGAGCATGATCATGGGCCTGGACGTGGCGCCCATCGTGATCATCCTGGTGATGATGGCCATCCTGCTGGTGCTCGGCATGTTCCTCGACTGGATCGGCGTGGCCATGCTGACCCTGCCGATCTTCGTGCCGATCATCGAGCAGCTGGGCTACAGCCCGATCTGGTTCGGCATCCTGTTCGCCGTGAACATGCAGGTGTCCTTCCTGTCGCCGCCCTTCGGTCCCGCGGCCTTCTACCTCAAGGGCGTGGCGCCGCCGAGCGTGAGTCTCAAGGACATCTTCGTCTCGCTGCTGCCGTTCATCGCCTTGCAGCTGTGCGTGCTGTTCGCGCTGCTGTTCTGGCCCAACCTGGCCATGTGGCTGGTCTAATCCCGCGCCGGCTGCGGCCGGCGCGCTTTCCTGCAGGGGCGGTGGCCACTCCCTTGGCGGGTAGGGCGCCAAGCGTTGGAGGATGCCGCCGCATGCGGCCTGGCAATCAGGGACCGCTTGGCGCGGCGTTTGTCGATGAGTTGCCCTTGAGAAAGGCGTGTTTTTCTGCCGATAGACCATGGCTGTATGGCCCAAAAAGAAAGCGGCGCCTGGGCGCCGCTTTCTTGTCTTTTCTGAGCGGGAAATCGGATCAGGTCGAGCGGAGCCTTGCCGTGAAGGCCTCGACAATCTCACGGGGGGGCGAACGGACGTTACAGCGAAAAGCCTCCGTCTCGTCGGGAACCTCGAGGGTCGCGAGCTGGCTGTCGAGCATGTGCGCGCCGGCAAAGAAGTGATCGTCGCGGTTATCGAGCCGCTGCAACAGCAGGTTACGGCTGCCGTGAAGATAGAGGATCTGCAGGTCGGGAGCGCCCTGGCGAAGCCGGTCACGGTAGCGGCGCTTGAGGGCCGAGCAGCCGATGACCAGCGACTGACCCGCGGTGCGGTAGCGCCGGTAGAGGTCGGCCAGGACCTGCAGCCAGGCGGCGCGGTCGTCGTCGGTAAGGGGTTCGCCCCGGGCCATCTTGGCGACATTGGCGGCGCTGTGATAGTCATCCGCGTCGATAAAGGTGGCATCGATGGCGGCGGCAACCTGGCGTCCTATATGAGATTTTCCCGAGCCGGAAACCCCCATGACGAGAATGCTTTTCGCGTCAGTATGCATGCGAGAATCTTCTTTGTTCTAGCGTCCATTGGATGCCCGTGATTCTAGCATTTTTCCGGCAAAGGGAGAGGGGGCGAAAGGCCATGCCTGCCCGGGCGGCAGGCATGGCCAGTCAACGGTAGCCGGCCATCAGCTCGCGTACCAGGGGGGTATCGGCATCGCGGTGGGTGGGCAGCTCGAAACGGGCCCGAGCGATATGCGTACGCGAGAGGGTGGCGGTGATCAGCATTTCCCGATCCTCGGCCTCGGCGAGCACCTCGCCGCGGGGGCCGAGGATCCGCGAGCCGCCCCAGAAGTGGCTGGCACCCTCGGGGCCGAAGCGGTTGGCCATGATCACCGGGGTGCCATAGGTCATGGCATAGAAGCGCACGTTGAGCAGCCAGTTCTGCTCGTTGGAGAAGTCCTCGCTGACGATGCCGGAGGCCGAGTTGATCGGCGCGCAGAGCACCGTGGGGCGGGGCAGCAGGGCGGCATGGACCAGGGCCGGGTTCCACAGGTCGGCACAGATCAGCTGGGTGGCGGACCAGCCGGGGCGCACCGTGGCCTGGGTGAGCTCGCTGCCATGGGTGAACCACTTGCCCTCCTCGAGCCCGCCATAGGTGGGCAGGTTGAGCTTGCGATGCACGGCCACGATCCCGCCATCCTGAAGGATGGCCAGGGCGTTGTAGTACTCGCCGGGGCTGGCTTCCTCGACAAAGCCGACCACGGTCTGCATCGCGCCGCAGGCCTCGGCCAGCCGGGCGAGCCGCGGGTCCTCCACGGGCATCGCGACCTGCATGACCTCGCCACCGAGGCCGTAGCCGGTCAGCGATAGCTCGGGGAAGACCAGCAGCTCGACCGCCTGCTCCCGCGCCTCGGCGATGACCTCGAGGTGTCGCTCGAGGTTGGCGTCGACCTCGCCGAGGCGGGCGTTGTTCTGGGCGGCGGCGACATGGAGTGCGTCCTGGTAGTGCATATCAGGTTCTCAGTGGGACAGGAGAGAGGGGGGCGTCGCGGGCGGGTCAGCCCTCGGAGCGGTCGTCATCCGCCGGGCGCGACATCGCCCGCTTGACCAGCCGGAACAGCAGCCAGTGTAGCGCCGCCAGCACGACCAGCGAGGCCCCGAGCAGCAGCATGAAGGAAGTGGTCATCCGGGATGTCTCCGCAGCGTTTTCGACATGCTAACCGGGCGACGTCCAGGCGTCGATGCGGCCCAGGGAGCTCGCGGACGGGGACGCGCGCCTCGCGCGCCGTCCCCTCAGGGGCGGGCAGGCATCTGGAGCAGGGCCTGCAGCTCGCCGGCGGGGCGCTCGTCCAGGGTCAGGATCACCTCCCGCAGGGTATTGGCGCGCTCGCCGAGGACCGGGTCGGCCAGCGCATGGAACTTGGCCGACAGCTCGTCATCGGAGAGCGGGTTGTGCGGATTGCCGCGCGCCTCGCAGGGCACGCTCTCGAGCACCCGGCCATCGCCGAGGTGGAGCCGTGCCGTGGCCCAGCGCTCGGCGGGAAAGCGGGCATTGAAGGTCGCGTCCTCGTGGATCTCGACCCGCGCGGCCAACTCACGCAGGGCAGGCACGTCGAGGGCGGTGACGGCCTCGGCATCCAGGGTGCCGCGCCCCAGGGCGCAGGCTACCGACCAGGGCAGGCTGTACTGGGCCTGCTCGGTGCTGGTGGGGTGCACCACGTGCAGTCGCTTGCCCTCGTGGAAGGTGACGATCTCGATCCGGGTCACGGCGGCGGCATCCGGTACCTGGTCGGCCAGTGACAGCACCGCCTCCACGGCGGGCTGGGCCCAGCGACACACCGGGTAGGCTTTGAAATACTGTTCATGCAGATACCAGCGCCCGCCCAGGTCGGCCCAGACCGCCTCGACCTCGGGGGCGGTCACGGTCAGCGCCGGGGCCCCGGTGAAGTCGTCTTGGGCCAGCAGGGCCGCGGACACGCCGGTCATGGCCCCCCAGCCGGAGCCGTCCTTGAGCATGCTGGGATGGTCGATGCAGCGCATCATCTGGCTGCGCGGGCCGTAGAACTCGGCGATCCCCAGGGCATGGTGCAGTCGCGGTGCGTCGAGGCCCAGCACTCGGCCGGCCACGGCGGCCACGCCCAGGGCGTTCCAGGCCCCGGAGGTGTGGTAGTCCGGGCTGGTGGCGTGCAGGGCGATGCCGGCCCGGGTGGCCACCTCGTAGCCCAGGACCAGCAGGCCCAGGAAGTCGCGCCCCGACAGGGCGTCCGCCTCGGGCAGGGCAAGCAGCCCCGGCAGCAGGGCGACCCCGGCGTGGCCCTTGGTCAACACCTGGCCGTCGTGGGCGTCCAGGGCGTCGATCAGCCAGGCGCCGTGCAGCGCCACGCCGGTGGGCGAGGCCCGGCCGTCGGCCAGCAGCAACGCACGGTCGCCCCCGTGCTGGCCGATGGCGAAGCGGCGGGCATGATCAGCAAGCTCGGTGCGGGTGGCCCCGGCGGCGACGCCGACCAGGTCCAGCAGGCAGCGCTTGGCCTGGTGGAGCAGGGCGGGGTCGAGGGCGGCGAGATCGGTATCGTGGATCCAGGCCAGGGGCGCGGCAGAGGAAGACATAAAGAACTCGGTGTCCGTCGTTTGGCGATACACGAAGGCCGCCCGTGGGCGGCCTTCGTGAGGGGCGGCGTTGTCCGGCCGTTACAGCAGGTCGTTGTCTTCGAGGAAGCTCTGGGCCACATCCTCGATGGTCTCGCGCTCCACGTCGACCCTGGCGTTGAGGTCGGCCATGGTCTGGTCGTCGAGCAGGCTGGAGAGGGCGTTCATCTGCTCGGCCAGTTCCGGGTTGGCCTCCAGGGTCTCCTCGCGGACCACTGGGGTCAGGGCGTAGGCCGGGAAGAAGGCCTGGTCGTCTTCCAGGACCTGGAAGTCGAAGGCCGGGATGCGGCCATCGGTGGCGAACACCAGGCCCACGTCGACCTGGCCGTCGCGCAGCGCCTGGTAGACCAGGCCGGAATCCATGCGCTTGATATCGCCACGCCCGACGCGGAAGTCATAGGCCTGCTGCAGCGGCCGCCAGCCGTCCTCGCGGGCATAGAACTCGGCGTTCATGGCGAAGGTCAGCTCCTCGTCGCCGTTGACCGCCTCGGCGAGCTTCGACAGGGAGTCGATGCCGGTCTCCTCGACGGTCTCCTCGCGCATGGCCAGGGCATAGGTGTTGTTGGCCGCGGACGGCTCCAGCCACACCAGGCCCTTCTCGCCATCGAGTGCCTTGACCCGCTGGTAGGTCTCCTCCGGCGACAGCGACTCGGTGACGTCGTTGTAGTTGATCAGCGAGGTGCCGGTGTATTCCCAGTAGAGGTCGATCTGGCCGTTCTCCTGGGCCTGGCGCAGCACGGCGGAGCCCATGCCGGCACGGCTCTCGACATCGTAGCCCAGGCCCTCGAGGTACTGGGTGGTCATGCTGGCGAGTATCTGCTGCTCGGTGAAGTTCTTGCCGCCGACCACGATCTCCTCGGCCTGGGCGGTGGCCATGGACCCGGCCAGGACCAGGCCGGACAGGGTTGTCATCAAGCGTTTCATGGATGCTTCTCCTTTCTTGTTGCCGCTACCGGGGCTGCCGGAGGGCAGCCTTGGGAACCGGTGTGGTTTGCTTCAGGCGCGCGACGGGTTCACCCCTCGGGGCACCACCACGAAGGCGGTTGTCGAGACCAGGGCGTCGACCACGATCGCCAGCAGCGCGGTGGGGATGGCGCCGGCCAGCATCATCACCGGGTCGTAGAGGTCGATGCCGGTGAAGATCAGCTCACCGAGGCCGCCAGCACCGATCAAGAAGGCCAGCGGCACGGTGCCCACGTTGATGGTCAGCGCCGTGCGGATGCCGGCGAAGATCACGTAGAGGGCGTTGGGCAGTTCGACCTTGAGCAGGCGCTGGGCCGGCGACATGCCGATGCCCGCGGCGGCCTCCATCAGTGCCGGCGACACGCCCTTGAGACCGGCATAGGTGTTGCGGGTGATCGGCAGCAGGGTGGCCACGAACAGTCCGAACACCGCCGGCACCGTGCCGATGCCGAGGAAACTCATGGACAGTGCCAACACCGCGAGCGTCGGGATGGTGGTGCCGACGTTGAGGACCTGCATGGCCGACTCGGCGAGGTGCGCCATGCTCGGCCGGGACAGCACGATGCCCAGCGGGATGGCCACCAGGATGGCCAGGCTGCCGGAGACCGCGGTCAGCCAGAGGTGCTGGGCGGCCAGGTACTGCACGTCGGGCAGGTAGAAGATGAAGTCGTCGATGACCCCGCTGGACTGGCTCCATACCCCGCCGAAGAAGATGGCGATGAGCAGCAGGATGCGCAGGGCCCCTTTCAGACTCTGAATGGGCATCGGCTCACTCCTTGGTTGCCGCGTCGGGGATCTGAGCGTCGTCTTCCTGGGTCGGCCGGAAGCGCGAGCCCAGGTGGTGCGTCATGGCGCGCTGGGTGATCTGCCCGCAGACGCGACCCTCCTCGTCGACGCAGGGCAGCCAGGTGGTGTCCTGGGCGAACATCAGCGACGCGACCTTGCGCAGGTCGTCATCCAGGGTCACCGTGGCCGGCACGTTCTGGAAGTGGTCGCGGCAGTAGCCCTTGGTGGTGCGCGCCAGGGCCCGGGTGATCAGGCCCACCGGCTGGCGCTTGTCGTTGACCATCAGGATGGCGTTCTGGTAGCCGAAGTCGTCGATCCTGGCGAGCGCCTGCTCCAGAGTGTCACCGGGGCGCACGGTGCCGATCTCGTCGGTCACCACCTCGCGCACCTTGACCAGGTTGAGGCGCTTGAGCGCGCGGTCCTCGCCGAGGAAGGACTCGACGAAGGCGTTCTCGGGTGCGGCGAGCAGGTCGTCGGGCGTGGAGTACTGCACCAGGCGCCCTTCGCGGAACACCGCCACCCGGTCGCCCATCTTGATCGCCTCGTCAATGTCGTGGCTGACGAACATGATGGTCTTGTTGAGCTCCTGCTGCATCTTGAGGAACTCGTCCTGGATCACCGCGCGGTTGATCGGGTCGATGGCGCCGAAGGGCTCGTCCATCAGCATCACGGGCGGGTCGGCGGCCAGCGCCCGGGCCACGCCGATGCGCTGCTGCTGGCCGCCGGAGAGCTCGCTCGGGTAGCGCTTGAGGAAGGCATCCGGCTCCAGCGCGATCATGCGCATCAGCTCCCGGGCGCGCTCCTTGTACTTGGCCTTGTCCCAGCCCAGCAGTTTGGGCACCACCGTGATGTTCTCCTCGATGGTCATATTGGGGAACAGGCCGATCTGCTGGATCACGTAGCCGATGTTGCGGCGCAGCTCCTGGGTATCCAGGTCGGTGGTGTCCTCGCCGTTGATGAACACCTTGCCGGAGGTGGGGCGGATGATGCGGTTGACCATCTTCAGGGTGGTGGTCTTGCCGCAGCCGGAGGGGCCGAGCAGGATGCAGATCTCGCCGCTGGGCACCTCCATGGTGATGTGGTCGGCGGCGGTGACGGCGCCCTTGGGGGTGTCGAAGACCTTGGTCAGGTTATCCAGTCGAATCATGCAGGGGTTCCTTGTCGATTAGCCGTGTCGCAGCCGGGGGCGCTCACGCCGTTTCGGCGGCGCGCTCCATGCCCTTGGGGGTCAGGCGTTTCTGGATGGCCAGCAGCGAGTAGTCGACGATGATGGCCAGCAGGCTGACGGCGACGGCGCCGACGATCAGCTGGCGGGGATCGGACTGCGAGATGCCGCGGCTGATGAAGGTGCCCAGGCCGCCGGCGCCGATATAGGCGGCGATGGCCATCACGCCGATATTGAGCACCACCGCCGTGCGCACCCCGGCCATGATCACCGGGACCGCCAGCGGGATCTCGACCATGCGCAGGCGCTGGTTCTGGCTCATGCCGATGCCGCGGGCGGCCTCGCGCAGGGCGGGGTCGACATTGTGGATCGCGGTGTAGGTATTGCGGATGATCGGCAGCTGCGAGTAGAGCAGCACCGCGATCACCGCGGGCAGGTAGCCGATGCCCTGGCCGATCAGCGACAGCACCGGGATCATGATCCCGAACAGGGCGATGGAGGGCACCGTGACGATGATCGAGGCCACGTAGAGCACGGCCTTGGCGAGTCGCTCGTTCTTGGTGATGGCGATGCCGATGGGCACCCCGGTGAGGGTGGCGATGCCCACGGCGACCCCGACCAGGGCGATATGCTCGATCGTTCGCGACGTCAGCAGCTCGAGGTTATCCAGCGCGTACTGAATGAGTTCCAACTTCCTATCTCCTTGCAGGCTGTCCCGGGGAAGCATAGCCGCTTGCGCCCGTTGGCTGCCCGACGGGGCGGCATGGGGAAGGCGCGGGGCCTCGTGAAGCGTCAGCGTAGCTTAACAAAGCTCTCTATCTATTTGTTTTTCCATGCATGACGATGCGCAATGGCAGGAATTGAGGGCTCTGATGCATGCCCTGGGCCGCGGGCTGGCGACGACTGTTCCTTGAATGAGAATGATTGGCGTTTTTGATGGTAACGGTGCTGAACGTGTCGCGAACCCCCGGGGACCGAGCGGGAAAGGGTCGGGAGGCTTCACATCGAAATCATACAGGACTAAAATGGTCCGCAATCGATCTTGAGGGGGTTTCCCCGGGGAGTCAGGCATTGCTCAAGCTGTCCAGACTGACCGACTACGCGGCCGTGGTGATGGCGCAGATCGCCCGCCATCCCGAGCAGCCGCATGCCGCGGCGGAACTCGCCGAGGCAGTGCAGTTGCCGCATCCGACGGTCAGCAAGACCCTGAAGATGCTGGTGCGCGCCGGCTTGCTGGAGTCGCGTCGCGGCGCTCAGGGGGGCTATTCCCTGGCCCGGCCGGCCTCGAGGATCACCGCCAGCGACATTATCTCGGCCATCGAAGGGCCCGTGGCGATGACCGAGTGCAGCCAGGCCGAGGGCGACTGTGATCTGGTCGCGACCTGCGGGGTCTCCGACAACTGGCAGCGCGTCTCGCTGGCCGTGCGCACCTTGCTCGACAGCGTGACCCTGGCCCACCTGGCCGACACCACCCCCATCAAGCTGCCGGTGCAGCTGCCCATACAGAGCGTGAGCCTGGCCGCCGAGGCCTGATCACTATCGGAACCACTACCCGAGGCGAGCCGCGCTCGCCGACCCAACCGCCCGGGAGGGGACACATCATGGCAAGTCAGGAAATGGAACAGCTTGTCCGTCGCGAATACAAGGAAGGCTTCGTGACCGACATCGAGAGCGATACGGTACCGCCGGGTCTGGATGAGAACACCATCGCCTTCATCTCCAACAAGAAGGGCGAGCCCGAGTGGATGCTGGAGTGGCGTCTCAAGGCCTATCACCAGTGGCTGAAGATGACGCCGCCGTCCTGGGCGCACCTCGACTACCCGCCGATCGACTACCAGGCCATCTCCTACTACAGCGCGCCCAAGCGTGACGAGGACAAGCCCCAGAGCCTCGACGAGGTCGACCCCAAGCTGCTCGAGACCTACGAAAAGCTGGGTATCCCGCTACACGAGCGGGCGGCGCTGGCCGGGGTGGCGGTGGACGCCGTCTTCGACTCGGTGTCGGTGACCACCACCTTCAAGGAGAAGCTCCACGAGGCCGGGGTGATCTTCTGTTCCATCTCCGAGGCGATCCGCGACTACCCGGAACTGGTCAAGCAGTACCTGGGCAGCGTGGTGCCCCAGGGCGACAACTACTTCGCGGCGCTCAACTCGGCGGTGTTCACCGACGGCTCCTTCGTGTTCGTGCCCGAGGGCGTGACCTGCCCCATGGAGCTGTCCACCTACTTCCGCATCAACGCCGCCAACACCGGGCAGTTCGAGCGGACCCTGATCGTCTGCGAGAGCCGTGCCCAGGTCTCCTACCTCGAGGGCTGCACCGCCCCCCAGCGCGACGAGAACCAGCTGCACGCGGCGGTGGTCGAGCTGGTGGCGCTGGAAGACGCCTCCATCAAGTACTCCACGGTGCAGAACTGGTACCCCGGTGACGAGGACGGCAAGGGCGGCATCTACAACTTCGTTACCAAGCGCGGCGACTGTCGCGGCGACCGCTCGCATATCAGCTGGACCCAGGTCGAGACCGGCTCGGCCATCACCTGGAAGTATCCGTCCTGCGTGCTGCGCGGCCGCGACAGCATCGGCGAGTTCTACTCCGTGGCGGTGACCAACGGCCGCCAGCAGGCCGACACCGGCACCAAGATGATCCATATCGGCGAGGGCACCCGCTCCACCATCGTCTCCAAGGGCATCTCCGCGGGACGCTCCGACCAGTCCTACCGCGGCCTGGTGAAGGTCGGACCGCGAGCCAAGGGGGCGCGCAACTATACCCAGTGCGATTCGCTGCTGATCGGCGACACCTGCGGGGCGCATACTTTCCCCTACCAGGAGATCGGCAACAGCACCGCCACGGTGGAGCACGAGGCGACCACCTCCAAGATCGGCGAGGACCAGCTCTTCTACTGCCAGAGCCGCGGCATCGCCGAGGAGGATGCGGTGAACATGATCGTCAACGGCTTCTGCAAGGACGTCTTCCAGGAGCTGCCGATGGAGTTCGCCGTGGAGGCCGAGGCGTTGCTGAACGTCACCCTCGAAGGCGCTGTGGGTTGAGGAAACGGCTGCGCGACGCCTGCACGGCGTTGGAAGCAGGATCGAGAATGCTCATTGACGGCCGTAAACTCCGCTTCTCTCACCTGCTTCCGCCTTGTTCAGGCGCCGCTCGCGCGTTTCTCCGGATTCGCGAAAAGGTCAACACATTCAATGAGTCGCGCCGGCGGCTCACCACGAATCAAGGGTAGTCAACATGCTCGAAGTCAAGGATCTGCACGTCACGGTCGAGGGTTCCGAGATCCTCAAGGGCCTCAACCTGACCATCGGCGCCGGCGAAGTCCACGCCATCATGGGCCCCAACGGGGCCGGCAAGTCGACCCTGTCGGCGGTCATCGCCGGCAAGGACGGCTACGAGGTCACCCAGGGCACGATCACCTTCGAGGGCCAGGACGTGCTCGAGATGGAGATCGAGGAGCGCGCACGCAAAGGCCTGCTGCTGGGCTTCCAGTATCCGGTGGAAATTCCCGGGGTGAAGAACATCTACCTGCTCAAGGCGGCCCTCAACGCCAAGCGCGAGGCCGAGGGGCTGGGCGAGATCCCGGCGCCGGAGTTCATGAAGCTGATCAAGGAGAAGATCGCCTTCATGCAGATGGACGCCAGCTTCCTGCAGCGCGCCGTCAACGAGGGCTTCTCCGGTGGCGAGAAGAAGCGCAACGAGATCCTGCAGATGCTGGTGCTCGAGCCGCGCCTGGCCATGCTCGACGAGATCGATTCCGGGCTCGACATCGATGCCATGAAAGTGGTGGCCAAGGGCGTCAACTCGCTGCGCGCCGAGGACCGCGGCATCCTGCTGGTAACCCACTACCAGCGCCTGCTCGACTACATCGTGCCGGACCAGGTGCATGTGCTGGTCGACGGGCGCATCGTCAAGAGCGGTGACGCCGACCTGGCCCGCGAACTCGAGGACCGTGGCTACGACTGGCTGCTGGAGGGCTCCGCCGCATGAATGAAGATGTGCAGCGCTTCCTCGATCGCCTGACCGAGCGCAACGCCAGCCGCGGCCCCGAACCGACCTGGATCGCCGCCCGTCGCCAGGCCGGCGCGGCCCGCTTCGAGGCCCTGGGCTTTCCGCATCGTCGCGTCGAGAACTGGAAGTACACCGACGTCCGCGATATCGCCCGCCACGACTTCGCGCTGGCCGGCGATGCCGACTTCTCGCCGGCCGCGGCAGCCGCCCTGACCCTGCCGCTCGACGGCCACCGCCTGACCTTCGTCGATGGCGTCTTCGCCCCGGCCCTGTCGGACCTGGGTGAGTTGCCCGACGGCGTCCAGGTGATGCCCCTCTCGCAGGCACTGAAGGACAACCACGAGGCCGTCGGCGGACCGCTGGGCCGGTTGACGGGGGTCGAGTTCTCGCCCTTCGCCGCCCTCAACACCGCCTTCATGGAGGAGGGCGCCCTGGTCCGCCTGGCGCCGCGCACCGTGGTGGAAAAGCCCATCGTGCTGCAGTTCCTGTCCCGGGCCGGCGAGCAGGCCGTGATGAGCCACCCGCGCATCCTCATCGAGGCGGGCGGCCGCAGCCAGGCGACCGTCGTCGAGCACCACGTGGGCGAGGAGAGTGCCGCCAACTTCACCAACCTGGTGGAGGAGATCATCCTCGAGCGCGGCGCGATCCTGACTCACTACAAGCTCCAGGAGGCGCCGATCCAGGACCGCCATGTGGCCAGCATCCAGGTGGAGCAGGCCCGCGACAGTCGCTACACCTCGTTCAACCTGAACCTCGGCGGCGGCCTGGTACGCAACGACCTGGTCAGCGACCTCAACGGCCAGGGGGCCGAGACCGCGTTCCAGGGCCTCTTCTATGGCCAGGGACGCCAGCACGTGGACAACCATACCCTGGTCAACCACAACGCGCCCCACACCACCTCGCGGGAGAACTACAAGGGCATCCTCGATGACCGGGCCCACGGGGTGTTCAACGGCAAGGTGATCGTCAAGCGCGACAGCCAGAAGATCGAGGCCGAGCAGAGCAATGCCAACCTGCTGCTCTCCGATCGCGCCGAGATCGATACCAAGCCCGAGCTCGAGATCTATGCCGACGACGTCAAGTGCGCCCATGGCGCCACCACCGGCCAACTCGACGAGGAGGCCATCTATGCCCTGCGTACTCGCGGCATCGATGCGCAGACCGCCCGGGGCCTGCTGACCCTGGCCTTCGCCGGTGAGGTCATGGAACAGGTCGATCTGGACGCGGTTGCCGAGCGGGTGGAACTGACGGTGGCCGGCAAGTTGCCGGAACGCTTCAACCTGGCCGGGCTGGTGGAAACCGCCGCGGCCCTGAACGAGGAATAAGTCCATGGCCGACTTCAGCGATCTGCTGTTGGACGTGGCCCGGGTCCGCCGGGACTTCCCGATCCTCGATCGGGAGGTCCATGGCAAGCCGCTGGTCTATCTCGACAACGCCGCCACCAGCCAGACGCCGCGCCAGGTGATCGAGACCCTCGATGACTATTACCGGCGCTACAACGCCAATATCCATCGAGGGCTGCACACCCTGGCCGACGAGGCCACCGCGGCCTTCGAGGGGACCCGGGAAACGGTGCGCGCCTTCCTGGGGGCCGCCGACAGCCGCGAGATCATCTTCACCCGCGGCACCACCGAGGCCATCAACCTGGTGGCCAACAGCTGGGGACGCGCCAACCTGGGTCCCGGCGACGAGGTGCTGATCTCGCGGCTCGAGCACCACTCCAATATCGTGCCCTGGCAGCTGCTGGCCGGGGAGCTGGGGTTCACCCTCAAGGTGATCCCGGTGGACGAGCGGGGCGTGCTCGACCAGACGGCCTACCGGGACCTGATCGGCGAGCGCACCCGGCTGGTGGCGGTCAACCACGTCTCCAACGCCTTCGGCACCATCAATCCGGTGGCCGAGATGGCCCGCGTCGCCCACGAGCACGGCGCCCGCATCCTGATCGACGGGGCCCAGGCCGCGCCGCACCAGGCGCTCGATGTCCGTGAGATCGATGCCGACTTCTATGCCTTCTCCGGCCACAAGGTCTACGGCCCTACCGGCGTCGGCGTGCTCTACGGCAAGGCCGAGCTGCTCGAGGCCATGCCGCCCTGGCAGGGCGGCGGCGAGATGATCAAGACCGTCTCGCTGGAGGTGCCCTCCACCTTCGCCGACATCCCCCACAAGTTCGAGGCGGGCACGCCGGCCATCGCCGAGGTGATCGCGCTGGGCCGGGCGCTGGAGTGGGTCGGTCAGATCGGCCTCGAGCTGATCAGCGCCTGGGAGGCCCGGCTGCTGGCCCATGCCACCGAGGGCCTGGCCGGCATCGAGGGCCTGCGCATCCTGGGCACCGCCCCGGACAAGGCCGGCGTGCTGTCCTTCGTGGTCGACGGCGCCCACTCCCAGGACATCGGCCTGTTGATCGACCAGCTCGGCGTGGCCATCCGCACCGGTCACCACTGCGCCCAGCCATTGCTGTCCTGGTTTGGCGTGGACGCCACCTGCCGGGCCTCTTTCGCCGCCTACAACACGCCCGAAGAGGTCGATGTCTTTGTCGAGGGCCTCGAGCGGGTCGTGGGCATGCTGCGCTGAGGCACACCAAGGAGTCACATGAGCGATTTCGACCCGTTGGCAGGCCTGCACAAGGGCCAGGTACTGCCGCTGCAGCGTGACGTCGAGGCGATCTCCATCCCCTTCGGCAAGTCCGTGACCCTGACCGAGGACAGCGAGGTCAGCGTGATGCAGGCCAAGGGCAGCTCCGTCAGCGTCGGCCACGAGGGGCGGCTGTACCTCATCGAGGGCAGCAACCTGGACGCGCTGGGCCTGGAGGCCCTGCCGCGGCCGACCCTGGCCGAGGACGCGTCCGAGGCGCAGATCGAGCAGTTCGTCTGGGACCAGCTGCGGACCTGCTTCGACCCCGAGATCCCGGTCAATATCGTGGATCTGGGCCTGGTCTATGGCTGCCGCATCGAGCGGTTGATCAGCGGTGAGCGCATCGTCACCATCCGCATGACGCTCACCGCTCCTGGCTGCGGCATGGGGGATGTCATCGCCGCGGATGCGCGCAACAAGATTCTCGGCGCGCCCCAGATCCGCCAGGTGCACACCGAGATCGTCTTCGACCCGCCGTGGAGTCGTGAGATGATGAGCGACGAGGCCAAGCTGGAACTCGGCATGTTCTGACCGGGGAGGTCGATGTCCACGACGCTGTGGAAAAGCTTCAGGGGATTGCTGATGTCGCTGGGGGCCCTCGCGCTCCTGGCGACATTGCTGTTCGTGGGCGCCAACCTGTGGATGCTCGCCGAGACCCGTGGCGCCATCGACCAGCAGCTGGCGCAGTGTCGCCCCGAGCGGGTGGGCATCGTCTTCGGCACCTCCCACTGGACGCGCAGCGGCACCCGCAACCCGCACTTCGAGGGGCGCATGCTTGCCGCCTCGCGGCTGGTCGAGGATGGCCGGGTCACCCACCTGCTGCTCTCGGGGGACAACAGTACCCGCTACTACAACGAGCCGGTGACCATGTGGCGGGACCTGCGTAGTCGAGAGGTGCCGGACGCGGCCATGACCCTGGATTACGCCGGGTTCAGCACCTTCGATACCCTGTCCCGGGCCCGGGACGTCTTCGGTGTGCGTCAGGCGCTGCTCATCACCCAGTCATGGCACCTGCCGCGGGCCCTGTTCATCGCCCGGGCCCTGGGGCTCGAGGCACGCGGCTGCGCGGCCCCGGAACGCCCGTCGGACGGCACCCTGCAGTTGCGGGCACGGGAATGGGTCGCGCGGGTGGCGACCCTGGGGGATCTCTACCTGTGGGGGCGCGAGCCGCACTTCCTGGGCCCCCGGGAACCGCTGAACATCGTGCCGGGGGAGGAGGTCAGCGCCGCTGGCGCGGCTTCTGCTGCCGATACAGTTCGCGAATCAGTGACCGACAGTTCTTCCAGCAGTCCTCGATGACCGCCTCGATGGGCTCGGGCAGCGGGTGCGTGAACAGGGTCGAGAGGGCCTGCATCAGCACCCGCTCCTGCTCCAGCAGCTCGTTGATCAGCACCTGGCTGTCGTCGCCGACGAAGCTCTTCAGGCGGCTCCACAGCCACATATAGTCGTCGCGTTCCACATCGGCGTCGCGCGGGAGGAGGTCGAGGTGCTTGCGGGCCAGTTCCTGTAACTCGCGCATCGACTTGTCCCTGGCCTCGAAGTAGGGGGTCAGGGCCTTGCGCAGGGTCGGCTTCAGGCGCTCGTGGTTGTCCTGAAAATAGTCGATGCTGTCGGCCAGCGCCTCGAGGACGCTGTCCATCGCCACCTGGCGATTGTCGAGAAACATGGGCGGTCACCTCCTCCGGTGACGCAGATTGTGGGGGTGTCGACGGGCTTTTGCCACCCCCGCCAGGGAATTATTTGCTTAGCCTTTAGGCTTGGGCGGCGTCTTGCGACGCGGCACGGCGTTCTTCTCCAGATGCTCGATGATCAGCCCGGCGATGTCCTTGCCGGTGGCCGTCTCGATGCCATGCAGGCCCGGCGAGGAGTTGACCTCCATGATCACCGGTCCGTGGTTCGAGCGCAGCAGGTCGACCCCCGCGACCCGCAGGCCCATGGCCTTGGCGGCGCGGATCGCCGTGGAACGCTCCTCCGGGGTGATGCGGATCACGCTGGCGCTGCCGCCGCGATGCAGGTTGGAGCGGAACTCGCCCTCGGCGGCCTGGCGCTTCATCGAGGCCACCACCTTGTCGCCGATCACCAGGCAGCGTATATCGGCACCCCGGGCCTCCTTGATGTACTCCTGAACCATGATGTTGGCCTTCATGCCCATGAAGGCCTGGATCACCGACTCGGCGGCCTGGTTGGTCTCCGCCAGCACCACGCCGATGCCCTGGGTGCCCTCCAGCAGCTTGATGACCAGCGGGGCGCCGCGGACCATGGTGATCAGGTCGGGGATGTCGTCGGGGGAATGGGCGAAGCCGGTCACCGGCAGGCCGATGCCCTTGCGCGAGAGCAGCTGCAGGGAGCGCAGCTTGTCCCGCGAGCGGGTGATGGAGACGTTGTCGTTGAGCACGTAGGTGCCCATCATCTCGAACTGGCGCAGTACCGCACAGCCATAGAAGGTGATGGAGGCACCGATGCGCGGGATCACCGCGTCGAAGTGCTCGAGCTCCTGGCCCTTGTAATGAATCGAGGGGTGATGCGAGGCGATGCTCATGTAGCAGCGCAGGGTGTCGACCACCCGGGCGGTATGCCCCCTGGCCTCGGCGGCCTCGATCAGCCGACGCGTGGAATAGAGGTTGCGGTTGCGAGACAGCAGCGCAAAGTGCATGGCGGGTCTCCGGTGGCGTGGGCTGAAGAAGATGGAAGGGGAGTCAGGGCTCGCCGTGCAGGAAGCCGGCACCCGGCGCCACCAGCAGGCGACGCAGGGCGCGGCGCCCCAGCAGCATGGGGTGGCGCATGTTGCGTCGGTCGGTCAGCGTCAGCTCGACCGGAAACTCCAGTTCGCCGAGCTGCATGAGCGTGCGGATCACGTAGCGCCATTCGGCCTGGCCGTTGGAGCTGGTCACCCGGCGGCGGTCATGCAGGTGCAGGTGGTGGACATGGGCCGGGCTGCCGGGGCCGCCGCCTCGGGTGGTGAAGCTGACCCAGAGGTGACCGTCCTCCTCGTAGGACTCGATGTCCTCGGCATGCAGCGACGAGGTGCGGGCACCGGTATCGGCCTTGGCACATAGCGTCAGGCGCAGCTCCGGCAGGGTGACCATCTCGCGGCGGCCGATCACCGCCTTGGCCTGGTAGGGCAGTTCCTTCATGGCATCACTCCTCGTGGCACCGGCTCAACGGGACAGACCGGCCAGGCGGCGGCCGATGGGCGAATCCGGCGCGGCCTCGCGTAGCGTCATCAGCACCGGCAGGCGCAGCCGCGGGATCAGCGCCAGATCCCGAGCCACGGCGGTGAAGTCCGCCTGGGGGGCCTCGGCCAGCCGGGTCAGGAAGCGTGGCAGCCGCTCGCCGTCCTCCAGGTGGCGCCACCCGCGTCCGGCCATGGCAGCCAGCAGATCGGGGCCGCAGGCCTCGGGATCGCCGAGCAGATCATCGAACCAGGCGCCGGCCAGGCGGGACTCGGCGCCGGCCACGGCCCGCACGCAGGCACAGAAGATCTCGACATCGCCGGCCTCGGCGGCCGCCTCCCCCCGGGCGCGCAGCGCCGTGGCCAGGCCCTCGTCGATCGCCACATGCTCCAGACAGTAGCACAGCGAGGTGAGGACCTCGCCGGGCAGGGCCGGGAGCCGCGCCGCCAGGCGGCTGGCCTGGTCGGGATCCATGCGCACCGCGAAGTCGGCCAGGCCCTGCAGCCCCAGGGCGCGCCAGTCCAGCGTCTGCTGCCCCTCCAGGTAGGCCTCCACCGGCTCCAGGTGCTGGCTCGCCGGGCGGCCCAGATCGCGGCTGGCCCGGGCGTGCAGCAGGGCCTGAAAGGGCAGCGAGGGCGTGAACGCCAGGGGGTTGTCCTTCATCAGGTTGTCGATCTGTTCGCCGTCCCCGCGGCCCAGACCCTGGACGTTGCGGCCCAGGGTCTCGAGCAGCCGCTGGAGGAAGGCGTCCCGCGGGGCCGGGTCGAGCTGGCCCTGTTCATCCAGCGGCAGGGCCAGGAACCAGATCAGTGGATCCTCGAGCTCGCCGACGCGAAACACCATGGCCAGGCGGGCCTTGCCCTGCCAGGGTTGTGGCCAGGGCCGCTGACCGGCCTCGAGGGCCGCCAGGTCCTCGAGGGGGCAGGGCTCGACGCGCCGTCCCAGGTGATAGAGCCTCACCTCGGCACCGGTGCGAACAAAGAAGTCGTGAAGGCTGTCGATCGGCTGCATGCTGTCTCCCCACTCTCGGACCGTGCACTCTACCGCGGCACCCGCGTCCTGTCAGCCCGCCCGTCAGGCGATGGCGGGCGGGGGCTGGTCAATTCCTGACCAGTCCCCGCCAGCGCCCATGGGGGCGGCGGATGGAGTATCTTTCCAAGGCTTATCCACAGGGACGTTCAGTGTATCTGTGAATGAACGCCCTGCGGGTGCCGGCTATAGCAGGCATAATCGATGCCTATTGGCCGTGGGACGGGATTTTCCCTAGCTTACGTGTCAAAATGGAATAAAGAGATCGTTCTTTATTCCAGCAATCTCATCAGCTCAGTGGAGACATCCTCATGTTGCGTTCCCTTGCCCTGACCATGCTGTCTGCCGGCGCCATCGCCATTGCCGGTGGCGCCCAGGCCCAGGACGACACCCTCAAGGTCGGCATGTCCGGCGGCTACTTCCCCTTCACCTTCGTCGAGCAGGACACCCTCAAGGGCTTCGAGGTCGACGTGATGGAGGCGGTGGCCGAGGAAATGGATGCCGAGGTGGAGTTCGTGACCGCCAACTTCTCCGGGCTGTTCGGCATGCTCGAGTCCGGCCGCATCGACACCATTGCCAACCAGATCACCATCACCGAGGAGCGCCAGGCGAAGTATGTCTTCACCCGGCCCTACGTCTACGACGGCGCCCAGGTGGTGGTCAAGGAAGGCAACGAGGCCATCCAGGGCGTCGAGGACCTGCGCGGCAAGACCGTGGCAGTGAATCTGGGCTCCAACTATGAGCAGCTGCTGCGCGAGCTGCCCTATGCCGACGAGATCGATATCCGTACCTACGAGAGCAACATCGAGCAGGACACCGCCCTGGGGCGGGTCGATGCCTTCGTCATGGACCGGGTCAGTGCCAGCCAGGTCATCCAGGAAAAGCCGCTGCCCCTGGCCCTCGCTGGCCAGCCGTTCTCCAAGATTCGCAACGCCCTGCCGTTTCGCGACACCGAGGCGGATCGCGCCCTGCGCGACGAGGTCGACGCGGCCCTCACCGCGCTGCGCGAGGATGGCACCCTGGCCGAGATCTCCGAGCGCTGGTTCGGCAACGACATCACGCGTCCCTGATCCGCTGCCCCAGCCGACATGAGCGTTCTCGATTTCGACTACATGGTGGGGCTGGTGCCCATCCTGCTGCGCTATCTGCCGCTGACGCTGGCCATGGCTGCGGCGGGCATGGCGCTGGCGCTGGTGCTGGCCTGCGGCCTGGCGGTGATCCGGGTGCTGGGGATTCCGGGGCTGAACGGCGTGACCCTGCTGTTCATCTCCTTCTTCCGGGGCACGCCGCTGCTGGTTCAGCTGTTCCTGTTCTACTACGGGCTGCCCCAGGTCCTGGCCTTTCTCACCCAGATCAACGGCATCACCGCCACCATCATGGGGCTGACCCTGCACTTTGCCGCCTACATGGCGGAGTCGATCCGCGCCGCCATCGTCGGCGTGGACCGCAGCCAGACCGAGGCGGCACTGTCGATCGGCATGACCAACGGCCAGCTGATGCGGCGCATCGTGCTGCCCCAGGCCACCCGGGTGGCCGTCCCCACCCTGATGAACTATTTCATCGACATGATCAAGGCCACCTCCCTGGCCTTCACCCTGGGCGTCACCGAGCTGATGGGGGCGACCCAGAAGGAGGCGGCGGGCAGCTTCCTGTACTTCGAGGCCTTCATCACCGTGGCGGTGTTCTACTGGGTCATCGTCGAGCTGCTGGCCTGGTGCCAACGCCGGCTGGAGACCCGGCTCAACGAGGCGTATCGCAGATGATCCAGGTAGCCAATCTCGTCAAGCGCTTCGGCGACACCACCGTGCTCGATGGCATCGACCTGGCCATCGATCAGGGCGAGATCATCGTGGTGATCGGGCCCTCGGGTACCGGCAAGTCGACCCTGCTGCGCTGTCTGAACTTCCTCGAGCGACCGGATGCCGGGCAGCTGACCATCGGTGACCTGGATGTCGATGTCACCCGCGCGAGCCGTGCCGACATCCTCGCGGCCCGGCGGCGCACGGCCTTCGTGTTCCAGAACTATGCGCTGTTCGCCAACAAGACGGCGCTGGAGAACATCGCCGAGGGACTGATCGTGGTCAACCGCTGGCCCCAGGCCAAGGCGCATGCCCGGGCCCGGGAGATCCTGTCGCGCATCGGCCTGGCCGACAAGGCCGACGCCTATCCGGCGTCGCTGTCCGGCGGCCAGCAGCAGCGGGTCGGGATTGGCCGGGCCATGGCCGCCCAGGCCGAAGTGATCCTGTTCGACGAGCCGACATCCTCGCTGGACCCGGAGTGGGTCGAGGAGGTGCTGGCGTTGATGAAGCAGCTCGCCGCCGAGCGGCAGACCATGCTGGTAGTGACCCACGAAATGGGCTTCGCCCGGGACGTGGCCGATCGGGTGGTGTTCATGGAGGGCGGGCGCATCGTCGAGCAGGGGCCGCCGTCGCAGCTGTTCAATGCCCCTCGTGACCCGCGCACCCGGGACTTCCTGCGCAAGGTGCTGGCCGCCCAGCCGGCTATCTCGCCATCCTGAACCGGGGTTGGCCCTCGGCGCGTCCAGGCGGGATAATGAAGGTACAGTCAGACCGGAGGGACATTCCATGAGCGTACACGAGGAACTCGAGCAGGCGCTGCGCGAACTCGAGTCCACCATGAAGGCCGCCGACATGTGGCGCATGGAGCGTCCGGCCCCCGAGGCCTTCGACAGCACTCAGCCGTTCTGCATCGACACCATGGCGCTGCCCCAGTGGTTGCGTTTCGTGTTCATCGCGAGGCTGGAGGCCCTGGTGGAGGCGCGCGCACCCCTGCCGGCGAGCTGTGACGTGGCTCCCGCCGTGGATGCCTACCTGATCCAGGAAAGGGCTCGCACCAGCGAGCGGGTGTTGATGTGCAAGGTGGTCGAGCGGATCGACCAGCTGGTCACCGAGAACTGAGGCACCGATGCCGTACTATTTCGCCTATGGCAGCAACATGAACCCGGCTCGGGTCGAGGCGCGGATCGGGGCGACCCGTCGCGCCTTGCCCGGTGTCCTGGCCGAGCATACCCTGCGCTTCGACAAGGCCTCCCGGGTGGCCGGCATCAGCCATGCCAATGTGGGGCCAGCGCCCGGCGGCCGGGTGGAGGGCGCGCTCTTCGAGCTGCTCGCCCCCGAGCAGATCGAGTGCATGGACCCCTTCGAAGGCTACCCCCATGACTACGATCGCCATCGCCTGCCGATCCATACCGAGCATGGGGCCATCGAGGCGTGGGTCTATATCGCCGCGCCCGGTACCACCGCGACGTCACTGCGGCCGGCCCGGGAATACCTTGCCCACCTGCTGGCCGGCGAGGCCTTTCTGAGCCCGGCCTACCATGCCCGCCTGGCCGAGGTGGAGGCCGTGCACGGCCTGGACGACGAGACGCTGACGGCGCTGGGGCTGTCCCGCCATACGCCGCGCTAGTCGGCATCACCATGACGACAGAAGGCCCGCCGATCGGCGGGCCTGCGTCTGGCGGGTCGGGCGTTGGCTCAGAAGCGGAAGCTGAGGCCGGCCATGACCACCACCGGGTCGATCTCGACGGTGCCCACCTCGTCGCCGTTGAGGCTGGCATCGGCATCGATGTCCAGGTACCAGGCCGCGGCGTTCAGCGCCCAGTTATCATTGATCAGCAGGTCGACGCCGAGCTGGGCGGCCACGCCCCAGGAGTCATCCAGCTCGAGCTCCACGCCGGGCACGGCCACCTCCTCGTCGGAGAACAGGGTGTAGTTGACGCCGAGGCCGGCATAGGGCTGGACCCGGGCCTGGGTGCCGCCCAGCGGATAGTACTGCAGCGTCAGGCTCGGCGGCAGGTGGTCGGTGGACCCGCCGGCGACCCCTTCGACCTGGAAGTCGTGATCGAACGGCTCGGCGGCCAGCAGCTCCACGCCCAGCTTGTCGGTGAAGCGATAGCCCAGCGTGAAGGCGAAGGCGCTGTCGTCGTCGACGTCGACCTCGGCCCCGCCCAGGATGTCACCATTGTCGCTCTTGGGCTCGACCTTGGCCACACCCGCGCGGGTGTAGAAGTCACCGGCCCCATAGGCCAGCACCTGGGAGCTGGCGGCGAGGGCGACGGCGCCGAGGCTGGCGGCAAGCAGGACGGGCAGGGGGGACTTGGGCATGGTGTGGCTCCTCTGTCATGCGGACGGCGGATGTCGCCGGAGATGATGAGCAGAGTCTATCGGCCACTTCGGGTGTCGATCTTGATCCAGCGCAAGGCTGGTGGCTCCCGGGCTTGATGATGATCAAGAACACGCCGCCGGGCACTGGGCCCGGCGGCATCCCGGGGAAGGGGTCAGAAGCGGAAGGTCAGGCCGCCGCCGACCGTGACCGGGTCCACCTCGGCCTCGCCCACGTCGTTGCCGTTGAGCTCGGCATCGGCATCCACGTTCGCATAGTTGGCGAAGGCGCCGACCAGCAGGTAGTCCGTGACCGCGAAGTCCAGGCCCACCTGGGCGGCGGCGCCATAGGATTCCTCGACCTCCAGGCCGGGCAGCTCCTCCTCCGAGAAGTGGGTGTAGTTCAGGCCCGCCCCCACATAGGGCTGGACCCGGGACGGGGTGCCGCCGAGCGGGTAGTAGTTGAGCATCAGGTTGAGCGGCATGCGCTCCACGCTGCCGATGCCGGCGCCGCCGAGGGCCAGGTCATGCTCCACGGGTTCGGTGCCGTTGAGCTCGACGCCCAGCTTGTCGTGGAACTGGTAGCCCAGGCCGTACGAGAAGCCGCGCTCGTCGGAGATATCCAGGTCCGCGCCGGCCACGCGGCCGTTGTCGTCCTTGACCTCGGTCTTGGCGACGCCGCCACGCACATAGACGTCGCCGGCCTGGTAGGCCAAGGCGGCCTGGCTGGCGATGATGCCGGCAGTGGCGAGGGCGGCGGCGGAGATGAGACGCGTCGTTTTCATGGGGGTCCTCCCGGTGTCATCCAGGGTGGCGACGCCGAGGAATTCGGCGCCGCGAAGCAGTGATCACAAGTATAGCGAACAGCGTTTCTAAACGTCTTGTAGAATTTTTCTATGGCCTCGATAGGGGTGGATGCGCAATTCCGATCAGGATCAGGCCATGGATGGGGGGTGATTACAGGTCTTGTACAATCATTGCACATTTCCTGCACGCTGCCTCGCCGGGTGGCCGGATTTCGGCTTCACTAAGGAGAACGATGCGAGCGGAGCCTCTCATGCGTGGCAGGACTCTCTTCGCCGGGCCGCGTCCCGGCCTGCTGGAACGCCCCCTGACCCTGTTGCTGCTGGCGGCGGGGACCGCCATCTGGCTGCTGCTGCAGCCCGAGACCCTCCAGGCCCTGCCGCTGGCCTGGCGCCTGCCGCTGGTCGGCATCGGGGCCTGGGCCCTGGGGAGTGCCTTCGCGCGCCCGCTGACGCTGGAGGTTGGCGAGGGCTGGCTGTGGCGACAGGCCGGGGCACGCTGGAGTCGCCTGGCCCTGTGGGGATTCGCGCTGGTGGTGGGGGGGCTCGGCGTCTGGGGCTGACACCGGACACAGAAAAGCCGCCCCAAGGGGCGGCTTTTCCGGGGGGAAGGATCAGGCCCGTTCGAGGTTGTCGAACTCGGCGGTGATCTCGTCCTTGGGCTGCTCGGTCACCAGGCTCACCGCCACGATGGCGATGTAGGCGAAGACCACCCCGGGCACGATCTCGTAGAGATCGAAGATGCCACCGGAGACCTGGGCCCAGGCCACCACGGTGACCCCGCCGACCACGATCCCGGCCAGGGCGCCCCAGGTGTTCATGCGCCGCCAGAACAGCGACATCACCAGGGCCGGGCCGAAGGCCGCACCGAAGCCGGCCCAGGCGTAGGACACCAGGCCCAGCACCGTGGAACCGGGGTTCAGCGCCAGCAGGTAGGCGAGCATGGCGATGCCGATCACCGCGAAGCGCCCCACCCAGACCAGCTCGGACTGGCTGGCGTCCTTGCGGAAGATGGCCTTGTAGAAGTCATCGGTCAGGGCCGAGGAGGATACCAGCAGCTGGGAGTCGGCGGTGGACATCACCGCGGCGAGGATGGCGGCCAGCAGGACGCCGGCGATCACCGGGTGGAAGATGGCGTTGACCATGATCATGAAGATGGTCTCGCCGTCGCCCAGGTCGCGGGCCATGTAGACGGTGCCGAGGATCCCCACCGCCATGGCGCAGACCAGGCACAGTGCCGACCAGGACACGGCGATGCGGCGTGCGGTGGGGATATCGTCCTCGCTGCGGATGGCGGCGAAACGCGCCAGGATGTGCGGCTGGCCGATGTAGCCCAGGCCCCAGGCCATGGAGCTGACGATGCCCATGACGGTGAGGGCCTCGCCGGTGGAGGCATCGGTGAACCACTTCAGCATGTCGGGGTTCTCGGCCAGGATCTGGTTGCTGCTGCCGCCGACGCCACCCAGTTCGGTGAAAGCGATCACCGGCACGATCAGCAGCGCCGCGGCCATCATCAGGCCCTGAATCAGGTCGGTCCAGGAGACCGCCAGGAAGCCCCCGAAGAAGGTGTAGGAGATGATCGCCAGGGTGCCGATGGTCAGCGCCATGGTGTAGTCGAAGCCGAAGACGGTCTCGAACAGCTTGGCGCCCGCCACCAGGCCGGAGCTGGTGTAGAACATGAAGAACAGCAGGATGAAGATCGCCGAGATCACCCGCAGCAGCTGGGTCTTGTCGCGGAAGCGGTTGGCGAAGAACTCCGGCAGGGTCAGGGCGTCACCGGACTGGAAGCTGTAGACGCGCAGCCGGCGCGCGACGAGCAGCCAGTTCAGGTAGGTGCCGGCCAGTAGGCCGACGGCGATCCAGCCCGCGGACAGGCCGCTGACGTAGGCCGCCCCCGGCAGGCCGAGCAACAGCCAGCCGGACATGTCCGAGGCCCCGGCGGAGATCGCCGAGGTCCAGGGGCCCAGCGAGCGGCCGCCGAGGATGTAGTCGGAGAGGTTGGTGGTGCGCTTGTAGGCGATGACACCGATGGCGAGCATCACCAGCAAGTAGAGCGCGAACGTGAAGCCTATGGTGACGTTATTTTCGACCATGAGGGGATTCCTTCAGTCTTGTTGTCGTAACTGACGAGTGAGCGAGCTCACTCGTCTCCCAGCGCGAGCAGTGACGCGTTGCCGCCCAGGGCGGCGGTGTTGACGGTCACTGTCTTTTCCGTGGCAAACCGCAGCAGGTAGTGTGGCCCCCCCGCCTTGGGACCTGTGCCGGAGAGGCCCTGCCCACCGAAAGGCTGGACCCCGACGACTGCCCCGATGATATTGCGGTTCACGTAGACGTTACCAACGCGGACTTTCTGCGCTATTTCATCGGCAAAGGATTCATTGCGGCTGTGCACGCCGAAGGTCAGCCCGTAGCCGCGGCCGTTGATCGCCTCGATCACCTTGTCGATCTCGCTGGCCTTGTAGCGCACGATATGCAGGATCGGTCCGAACTGCTCCCGCTCCAGGGCGTCGATGCCCTCGATCTGGAAGGCCGTGGGCGCGATGAAGGTGCCATTGGCGGTATGCGCCGCATCGAGCCGGGTCTCGGCCAGCAGGCGGCCTTCGCCCTTGAGCTTGTCGATGTGTGCCTGCAGCCCCTGGCGAGCGTCCTCGTCGATCACCGGACCCACGTCGGTGCCCAGTTCGCGGGGATCGCCGACATGCAGCTCGGCCATGGCGCCCTCGAGGATCTCGATGACCCGGTCGGCCACGTCGTCCTGGAGGTAGAGCACGCGCAGCGCCGAGCAGCGCTGGCCGGCACTCTGGAAGGCCGATTGGATGACGTCGGCCACCACCTGCTCGGGCAGGGCGGTGGAGTCGACGATCATGGCGTTCATGCCGCCGGTCTCGGCCACCAGGGTCGGCAGGGGCGCATTCTCGCGGGCGGCCAGGGCACGGTTGATGATCTGGGCGGTGTCAGTGCCGCCGGTGAACACCACGCCGGTGATGCGCGGGTCGCTGGTCAGCACGCTACCCACGGTGGGACCGTCGCCGGGCAGCAGCTGGACCACATCCCGCGGCATGCCGGCCTCGTAGAGCAGCTCGATGACGCGGTGGGCGACGATCGAGGTCTGTTCGGCGGGCTTGGCCAGCACGGTGTTGCCGGCCACCGCGGTGGCCACGACCTGGCCGCAGAAGATCGCCACCGGGAAGTTCCAGGGACTGATCGCCGCGAACACGCCCTTGCCACCCATCATCAGGTCGTTGGACTCGCCGGTGGGCCCCGGCAGGCGTGTCGGCTCGGCGAACAGCTCCTCGGCCCGCATCGCGTAGTAGCGGCAGAAGTCCACCGCCTCCTTGATCTCGTCGACGCCGTCGGTGAGCAGCTTGCCGCCCTCGCGGGAGCACAGCGTCATCAGCTCCGCCATGTGCTCCTCCATCAGGTCGCCGAAGCGGCGCAGGATGGCGGCTCGCTCGGCCACGGGGGTGTCATCCCAGCGCGGGAAGGCCGCCCAGGCGGCGTCCAGCGCCTTCTCGGCCTGCGCCTTGCTGGTCCACAGGACCGTACCGACCGCCTGGCGCCGGTCGTAGGGGCTGGTGACCTCGTGGACCATGGCCGGGTCGGTGGCGACGTCGAAGGCCAGCAGCGGGCGGGCCTCGTAGCGCTTGTCCATGTGCTGGGCCATGGCATCCATCAGCGGCTGGTACTGGCTGCGGATGTTCAGGTTCACGCCCCGTGAGTTCTTGCGCTCCGGCCCGAAGATGTCCCGCGGCAGGGGAATCCGCTGGTTGGCCGGGGTCGCGTACTGGCGCAGCGTCTCCACCGGGTGCACGCACAGCGACTCCACCGGCACCTTGGGGTCCACCAGCTGGTGGACGAAGGAGGAGTTGGCGCCGTTCTCGAGCAGCCGGCGGACCAGGTAGGGCAGCAGATCCTTGTGGGCGCCCACCGGGGCATAGATGCGGCAGTAGGTGCCCTCGGGGGCACGCTTCAGGGCCGCGTCATAGAGGGCCTCGCCCATGCCGTGCAGGCGCTGGAACTCGAACGGTCGCTGGGCTTCGTTGGCCTGCTCCAGGATGGTGCTGATGGTGTGGGCGTTGTGGGTGGCGAACTGCGGGAAGATCCGTCCCCGGGTGGCATCGGAGAGCAGGAAGCGCGCGCAGACCAGGTAGGCCACGTCGGTGGAGGCCTTGCGGGTATAGACCGGATAGCCGTCGACGCCGAGCTGCTGCGACTCCTTGATCTCGGTATCCCAGTAGGCCCCCTTGACCAGGCGCATCGGGATCACGTCGCCCTGGCGCTCGGCCAGCCGGTTGAGGTAGTGCAGGACCGGCAGGGCACGCTTGGCGTAGGCCTGGACCACCAGGCCGAACTGCCCCCAGCCGCGGCAGGTGCTGCTCTCGTAGACGGCGCGAAACACCTCCAGCGACAGCTCCAGGCGATCGACCTCTTCGGCGTCGATGGTCACCGCGACGCCCAGCCGGCGGGCCAGCCCGGCCAGCTCGCGCACACTGCCCACCAGCTCCTCGAGAACCTGCTCGCGGCGGCCGAACTCGTAGCGCGGATGCAGCGCCGAGAGCTTGATCGAGATCGACGGAGCCGGAGTCTTGTCGGACAGTGAGCGGCTGGTCTTGCCGACCTGCTCGATGGCGCGGGCATAGTCGTCGAAATAGCGCTTGGCGTCGGCCCGGGTGCGCGCGGCCTCGCCGAGCATGTCGTAGGAGTAGGTGTAGCCCTTGTCGAACAGCGGCCTGGAGCGCTTGAGTGCCTCGTCGATGTCACGGCCCAGCACGAACTGCTTGCCCATGACCTTCATGGCCTCGTACATGGCGCGGCGAATCACCGGCTCGCCCATGCGATTGACCATCTTGTTGATGAAGCTCGAGGGCTTGCCTTCGTGGGGCCTGTCCATGGTCACCACGCGGCCGGTCATCAGCAGGCCCCAGGTGGAGGCGTTGACCATCCAGGACTCGCTCTGGCCGAGGTGGGCCTTCCAGTCGGCCGGGCCGAGCTTGTCCTCGATCAAGGCGTCGGCAGTGGCCTTGTCGGGGATGCGCAGCATGGCCTCGGCCAGGCACATCAGCATCAGGCCTTCATGGGTATCCAGGCTGTATTGCTGGAGGAGTTCGTCGATGGTGTCCACCGCCGTGTCCATCTCGCGGATCTCGCGTACCAGTTCGGCGGTCTTGTCGGCGATCCGCGTGAAGTCCTGCCGATTGGCGTCGAGGGTCTTGATCAGTTCCTCGACGAAGGCGTTCTCGTCGATGACATAGTGTTCGCTGATCCGTGCGAAGAGGGTATCGAGATCCTGACGCCAGGTGGCGTCATCCAGCATGTTGTTGGCATTGAGCATGAAGAGTTCCCGCTTAAAGCCCGTCGTCACAGGGTAAGGTCTCGGCCGCCGGCGCATGGCCGCCCGCGGACCGAGGGCATCCTATGAGGTTAGGGCCGATCATTAGGTTCTGCTTGTCGATTTCCCGGGGGGATTTGTCGATTTCGCGGATGTTGACGCTGCGAGGGAACTTTTCTGCGACTTTGGTCTAAGCTCGGGAGGCGGATGAGGTCAGCTGCTGACGGTTGCGGCGCCGCACCTGGCTGGGCGGCTGGCCGAAGGCGCGGCGGAAGGCGCGGGACAGGGCGCTCTGGTTGGTGAAGCCGGTCAGGGCCGCGATCTCGGAGATCGGCAGATGGCTCTCGTTCAGCAGGCGGCGCGACGCCTCGAGGCGACGCCGCATCACGTATTGCCAGGGCGACAGGCCGGTCTGGGCGCGGAAGCGCTCGGTGAAGTGGGCTTCGCTCAGGCAAGCTTCCGCGGCCAGGTCGGCAACCCGCAGGTGGCTACCCAGGTGGTGGTCGATGAAGCGATCCAGCGCCGCCAGGTCCAGTCGCCGTCCCTGAGAGGGGGGCTCGCCGGCCAGCCGGGCATGCAGCGAGCCCAGCAGGGTCGAGGCCAGACGTTCCTGCTGGAGGAGGGGCAGGGGCCCTTGCTGAGACATCAGGCGCAGCTCATGGAGCAGGAAGTCCAGGTAGCGCTCGAGGGGGTCGTCCAGGTCGAAGAAGCGTGGCGCGTCGAACAGCCGGGCCAGTTCATGGTGGTGGCCGGTCAGCGACAGGGCATCATGGGGCAGGTCGAGAATCAGCTGGCGATTGTCGCCCGTGCCGGCATAGTAGTGCATGTGGTTGGCCGGCACGATGCAGCCTGACAGCGCCGAGATGGAGCCACCCAGCCCCTCGATCTCGAACTCGGCCTGACCACGCAGGCCGATCACGATCTGGTGGAAATCGTGGGCATGGTGGTGGATGGCGGTGTCGAGGGGGATCTGGCGGATGGCGCTGGTCATCGTCGTCGGCCTCCGGCATGCAGTGTCGGGTCATGCCGGCCCATTCTACCGGAACCGGCGTCGACGCTCACGGGTCGGCTTGCCGGCGCCTAAGTTGGGTGCGGGCGGCGAGGTGATCGCGCAGTGCGGCGAGCTCGGCCTGGCCCTCGGCATCCAGCAGCGGCTTGCCGCGGGCGACCCGGCCATGCCGTCCATGTTCGTCCATGAGCCGCTGAGCACGGCGCCTCACGCCCTCGAGGTAGTCGTCGTGGCGCACCGGGTAGCCGACGATGGTGTTCCACTCGGTCTCGCCGACCCGGCTGTCGAGCGCCTTGTCGAACACCTCGAGGAGGTGCTCCGGCTCGGTGCGGTAGCGGGGGGTGCGCGAGAGCATCAAAATGGCGACCATGCCGCCGAAGATGAGCAGGCAGACGAGAAAGACGGTCAGGTATAGGGCCATGGGAGGATGCGGAAACGGCTGGGCTCGACAAAGCGTGGGGGACAGTGGGGAAGGGGCTTGCCGCCTCCTCCACGGTTGATGGGCCCGGCCAGGGACCGGGGATTCCGGGGGCCGGGCGGAGCGCAGACCCACGGTGGGCACTCGGCCAGGCTCAGGCTGTGATTGTAGGGGCTACGGCTCGGCCTGGCTACGTCTCACGCTCAACGTCCAGTGTCGGACGCGGAAGCATCAATCTTCATCGGCCACGGAGGGGTCTTCCATCTGCACTCGGTTACGGCCAGCTTGCTTTGCTCGGTATAGTCTTCGAGTGGCCTGGGAGTATGCGTCGTTGAAGCTGCAGCGGGGGTCGGCAATGGCGACACCTCCAATGCTGATGGTCACAGGGATCTGGAGGTCGCCCAATCCCAGGGGGGCGGTCGCCACCCTGTCTTTGATCGATTCGGCGCGTTCTGCCGCTGCTTTCGGGTCGCAGTCGGCGAGCAGGATCGCGAATTTTTCGCCGCCGATTCGGCCAATGGAATCGCCATTGCGAACGCATGAATCAAGGCGGTTCGACAACAGCGAGAGCGCGAGATTGCCAGCCTGATGTCCAAAGCTGTCATTAATGGCCTTGCAATGATCCACATCGGCGATCAGAAGAGCATAAGCCTGGCGCTGTGACCGAAGCCTGCCCCTGGCGACTTCGAACTGAGTCAGAAACTTTCTGCGGTTGGCAACGCCTGCCAATGGGCCAAGGAAGAACCTGGCCAAGGAATCGCGCCTGATTTCACCTGAAGGCTGCGATGTGCGGGCCTTCGGAATCTGTATCAGCATGATCACCATCCCATCTCGTGCAGAGTCGGCGGCAAGCGCACTTGTTGTGCCTCTGACTTTCGGCCTCTGGACATTCAGGGGCGTAACGAGCCTCGCGACACGCCACGCCCGAACACGCCAGGCGTCGTGCGAGGCGAGGCCGGTCGGGGGATGTCCACGAACTCCCCGTCATAGGCGGTAAGCAGTTCCTGGAGGATATGGCACTCCGCCTGCTTCTGAGCCACATGGCCCGGCAACAGCAACTGCAAGGCGGGGTCGACGTTGCGCCGTTGCAGCTGCTCCGTCCTGTGAACCGCACGCCTGGCCCGGGCCTCGGCTCGCTTCAAGGTGGCCAGCGCCTGCCCCCGATCGCTAATCAGCTCCGAACTCGGCGGCTTGCCCTCAAGGGGCTCGATCGTCGACGGTGACAGGCCGATCTCGTTTGCGACCCCGTGCAGTTCGTTCAGCCGTCCCTCGCACTCGATGCCCAGGGCGGCCATCAGGGGGCTGATTCCACAACCGAAGGTCAGAAAGCGGAAAGCCAGCCGGCGATAGCGGCACAACTCCTGGTGCTCGTGGTCGATGGCCAGAGCCAGGAGCTCCTGGGGCAGCATGGCGGTGGGCATGTCCGGATGATCAGGGCGAGACATCGAGCAGTCTCCATGGATGCGGCATGTGAATGCGGCCAGTGGGCCTGGGTGGCAAAGGTAGAAGGGGGGCTATCGGGAGACCATGACGCCGATCAAGTTCGCCCGCGTGAGAGCGCGCCACCGCCGTTTTTCATACCGGAGAATGAGGCATCTCATACCCTGCTTGGCAGGCCAATGAGAACTCCTGTCGAGATGTTTTCCCTTGCCTTTCAGGGAGATGTGCCAGGAGGAAGCCAAGCCAGGCCCCTGGTGGTGGCATGCCCCGGGAGCGGAGCGGCGATGTAACCCGGATCCATGGCCCCGGCGCCATGGGGCAGGACGTTGGGGTATCAGGCTTTTGCTCTTGTGGGCTGATCGTGCCTGCCGTCTATCCTTCGGCATGAGGGGCCAGCCTCTTTGGTCATGCCTCAGGAAGAGGGCTTATCGGCCAACACCGGAGAGGGTGATCGAGGAGGGGAGCGATATGGGAAGCGTCACTGGCCTCCAAGCCGCCATGGGCCGCTACATTGGCCTGGAGGCGTTCGAACGTCGCCTGCTGGACCGGCTCGAGCATCGCCCGGTCAAGGTCGCCAGGGACCAGGTGCTGTGGTCGCCCGAGGATCGGGTCACGAACCTGTTTTCCCTCCAGAGTGGTTGGGCATGCACCTTCCGCGATACCTGCGAAGGCGAATGCCAGATCATCGAGCTGCTGCTGCCCGGTGATATCATCGGCCTGCGGGAATTCACCTTCCGTCGACATGCCAGCCAGGCCAGGATGATCACGCCGGGTAGCCTGTGCGGCTTTGCCCACGAGGTTATCGCCGACCTCGTGTTGGCCTCCCCGTCGCTGGCGATCGCCCTGTTTGCCGCCATCGCCCGTCAGGAGGCACTGCTCACCGAGCGGATGCTGGTGACACTGCATCGCCCTGCTCGGGTCCAGGTCTGCCATTTCGTGATCGAAACCTTTCTCCGCCTGAACAAGGTCCAGGCCGTCGACCCGGGGCAAATGCCCTTTCCCCTCTCTCAGCAGCTGCTGGCCCAGATACTGGGCCAGTCGACGGTGCACATCAATCGCACCCTGATGGCCCTGGATCGCGATGGGCTCCTGAAGAAGCATCGCGGCTACATCACCATTCACGATATGCGGCGTCTCTATCAAGAAGCCGAGTTCGATGACGGCTACCTGAGTGACCGCCTGGACGGCCTCGAGGAGCGGCTGGCGAAACTCAGGATGGCCTCGCGCTAGGCCCCCGGGGCGCTTCAAGCCCGTGGGGCGTAGTGGCCTTGCTCCGCCTGCATGTCGCGAGGCGCCGATGCAGGCACGGGCCGGCCCTCCGGACGCTCCGCTTGGTCCAACCCCGAGTCTTTCCTAACATGGGTTATGGATACCTCTTTTTGCCCGGGCTAGTCTTGGCGAGTGCCGCAAGGGGGATACCGGAATCGCCCTGGCATGGGCTCGCAGATCGTCGAGGCCTAATGCCTTGTGGTGGTAAGTGGAATGGAGCAGGGTGAGTCAGGCCATGTATCGCGACGATAGCGACACCAACGCACAGCGGGCAGAGACGAGCCCATCCGGCTCGGATCCCCTCACGCGATCGTTCCGATCGTTGAGCGGCCCCATCAGGGCGGAGGGGATGACAGTTCCCATGGTGCATCGTCGCCGCTCTCTCGGGCAGGAGAACCGCTGCCAGTCCTGCCGCCATCGCTCGCTGTGTCTGCCGCTGGCTCTCGAACTCGAGGAGGTGGAGCAGTTCGACACCATTATTCGCCGGCGTCTCACCCTGAGGCGGGGAGAGTGGCTGTATCGTCAGGGCAGCCCCTTCACCAGCGTCTATGCCGTACGCTCCGGGAGTCTCAAGCAGGTCGCCAACGAGGGGGGCAGTGATGAACTGCTGACCCATTATTACCTGCCCAGCGAACTGGTGGGGCTCGATGGCATCGACGAGGTCATCTACCCAAGCTCGGTGATCGCCCTGGAGGCCACCACCGTCTGCGAGATTCCGTTCGACCGGCTCGAGTTCCTCTCCGAGCGGCTGCCGGTGCTGCGCGCTCATCTCTATCGCATCATGAGCAAGGAGATGCGCAAGGACTTGCGGGTCATCCGCATGCTGGCGCACAAGACCGCCGACCAGCGCCTCGCCACCTTCTTCATCGGTCTGTCCGAGCGCTTCCGCCAGCTGGGCTACTCGCCCTACCGCTTCCGGCTTTCCATGACCCGGGCGGAGATCGGCAACTATCTGGGCATGGCGGTGGAGACCGTCAGCCGTGTCATGGGGCGTTTTCAGCAGCAGGACCTGGTCGCCGTGCACGGTCGCGAGATCCACATCCTCGACATGCATACCCTGGTCGAGCTTGGAGGGGAAAGCGGTCGTCGCTGACCCTCATGCGCGTGTCCCGTCGATGCCATGCCGGGTTGCGGCCCGGTGCCCAGGCGATCCTCGGGGATCGACGAGGGCCTGTCGGCTGGCCTGAGAGGCTGGGTAATCTTCGGCATGGGGTGTCATGCCGCGCGACGCCTGGGCGCGCCCAAGGAGAAATGACTTCGGAACCAGCAACTTGGGAAGGAGGGAGGGAGTATTCGATGGAGCGGGTGAAGGGAATCGAACCCTCGTCTTAAGCTTGGGAAGCTTCTGCTCTACCATTGAGCTACACCCGCGAGGTTTCCCAGTATATCCAGTGAGTTAATGATTACAACCCCGACCGGTCCGGCGCATCGGACGCGCAACGTGAAAAAATTTCCTCGGCATGACGAACTTTTCCCGCTAACACTGTCAGAACAGGTGCAGGCAACAGCGCGATGGCAGTCGCTAACACTGTTGTTCTGGCTTGCATATTCGATCCTTTGCCGCCTCAGTCATGCTGGGGCGGCTTTTCTTTGCGTGACTCACGTGCATGACGCCCCCGCCCCCGACGAGGGAACATCGGGGGCGGGGGGCGTCGGAATCGCGGAGGACGATCAGGAATGGCGCATGCGCAGGATGGCGCTGAGGACATCCCGGCGGGTCACGATGCCGACCAGATGGCCCTGCTCGGTGACCGGGTAGACCTTGGGCTTGGCGCCCAGCATCTCCTGGGCGAGGTCGGTGATGCTCTTGGTGGGGGAGACGGCGAGCACCTCGTTGCGCATCAGTTCCCGCACCAGCGGGGGTTCCTCGTTGAGATAGGAGCTTTCCAGCACCTTGCCGAGCACGTCCTGCTCGGAGATGAACCCGATCAGCTTGTCGTGCTCGTCGACCACCGGGGCGCCGGGCAGGCGATGCAGCGCCAGGCCTTCGGCCAGGGTGGACACCGAGGTCTTGCCGGTGACCCGGTAGCAGTCGCGGGACATGATCTCGCGCACGATGGTGGGGGCCTTGCTGGGCATGGCGGTTCTCCTTGTGCCAACGCTGGTACCTGACTCGCCCGGTGCTCGCGCCTCGTGAAGCCTGGGTCCGGCGGCGCCGAGGCGAGCTCGGCCGGAACGTGTCTCGCGTTCAGCATAGCCGACCCGCAGCGTTGCCATCCCGCCGACCCTCACCCCGCCAGCCAACGGTGGCGCGGCGCGGGCCAGGAACCCGAGTCGGTCGCTCCACTCCAATGTGGCACAATGCCGCATCCCCGACCGATGGAGACGCCTCATGGATGCCCGCGAATACCTGGCCCGCAAGGGGCTGGACGGAGAACGCGACCGGGAGCGCCCCAATACTCTGGAGGAGAAGGCCTGGTCGCGAGCCCGCGAGGCCAGCGATCACCGGCCGCGGGCCGGCACGCCTCATGACTGGGAAGACTGGGAGCGCTATCACGATGTCCTTGCCGAGGGCGCCGAGAGCCTGGAGCAGAAGATCGACCAGGAGGCCCACCGTCGTGCCCTGGAGCATGAGGGCGGCGGCGTGGAGCACTTCACTCCCCGGGCAGGCGACCAGGTCCGGGTCACGGCCGCCGAGCCCACCACGCCGAGCGATGAGATCCCGTCCACCGAGATCCCGTCCACCGAGGTCCCGGCGCGGCCCGAACCCTATGCGGCCCTGCTCGCCCTGGCGGTCCTGCTGCCACCGCTGGCCATGGGGCTCGCCGGTGGCGGGGCCCGCCGCCTGGCCATTGCCCTGGGCCTGACCCTGCTCGGCTGGGTGCCCGGGGTCGTCTACGTGATCCACTGGTTGCGCCGGGCCTGATCCTTGGCAGGACGCGTGTCACGGGTATAATCGCCGTCAACCTCTTATTTCCGCTGGAGTTGACCTTGAGCTACCTCGTCGGCATCACCGTCCTCTGGGCCTTCTCGTTCTCGCTGATCGGCGTCTACCTGGCTGGCCAGGTGGACAGCTACTTCGCCGTGATGACCCGCATCGCCCTGGCGGCGCTGGTCTTTTTGCCCTTTCTGCGGCCGTCGCTGCTGCGGGGACGCCAGCGGCTGGCGCTACTGGGACTGGGCGCCGTGCAACTCGGCCTGATGTACATCTTCTTCTACCAGTCCTTCCTGCTGCTGTCGGTACCGGAGGTGCTGCTCTTCACCATCCTGACGCCCCTCTATATCACCCTGCTCGACGACGCCCTGTTCCGGCGCTTCACTCCCTTCCATCTCGTCACTGCCGCGCTGGCGGTGCTCGGGGCGGCGGTGATCCGCTACCGCGGGCTCGACGACGACTACTGGCTGGGCTTTCTGGTGGTGCAGGGAGCGAACCTGTGCTTCGCCCTCGGCCAGGTCGGCTACCGGCGTCTCTCCGCCGGGCTGCCCGAGGCGCTGCCACGGCTCGCGGTCTTCGGCTGGTTCTACCTCGGTGCCCTGGCGGTGGCTGCTCCGGCCTTCCTGCTGCTGGGCAATGCCTCGGCCCTGCCCGCCAGCGGCGTGCAGTGGGGGGTGCTGGCCTGGCTCGGCCTGGTCGCCTCGGGGCTCGGCTATTTCCTGTGGAACCTCGGCGCGACCCGGGTCGATGCCGGCGCGCTGGCCATCATGAACAATGCCCTGGTCCCGGCGGGCCTGCTGGTCAACCTGTTGATCTGGAACCGTGATGCCGACCTGCCACGCCTGGCCCTGGGCGGGGCGATCATCCTCGGGTCGCTGGCGCTCAACGAGTGGTGGCAGCGCCGGCGGGCGCCCCTGGCCGCGTAAGGGCGGTTTGCCCGGTTCACGGCGTATCGCCATAATGAGCCGTCGTGAAGCGAAGGACCCGCGCATGCAACCCTTCAAGAACATCGGCCTGATCGGTCGCCTGGGCAGTGCCAAGGTGGTCGAGACCCTCAAGCGGCTCTGCCGCTTCCTCGATGATGCCGGCTACCACGTGATCATCGAGGACCGCACGGCGACCGTGCTGCTGGGCCACGGTCATCCCGAGGCCAGCCGTCGCCTGCTCGGCGAGCTGTGTGACCTGGTGATCGTGGTCGGCGGCGATGGCAGCCTGCTGGGTGCCGCCCGCACCCTCTGCCACAGCGGCACCCTGGTGCTCGGGGTGAATCGCGGACGACTGGGCTTTCTCACCGATATCTCTCCCGACGAGCTAGAGGCACGGGTGGGGGAAGTGCTCGAAGGGCAGTTCGAAGTCGAGGAGCGTTTCCTGCTCGATGCCGAGCTCTACCGGGACGATGCCCTGGTCGGCAACGGCGATGCCTTGAACGAGGTGGTGCTGCACCCGGGCAAGGCGGTGCGCATGATCGAGTTCGAGCTGTTCATCGATGGCCAGTTCGTCCACAGCCAGCGCAGCGACGGCCTGATCATCGCCACGCCGACCGGCTCCACGGCCTATGCGCTCTCCGGCGGCGGGCCGATCATGCATCCCAAGCTCGAGGTGATCACCCTGGTGCCGATGTTCCCGCATACCCTGTCGAGCCGGCCTATCGCCATCGACGCGGCCAGCGAGATCCGCATCCATATCGGCGAGACCAACCAGACCTACCCCCACATCAGCTGCGACGGCCAGACCCGGGCCGTGGCCAAGCCCGACGATGTGCTGGTCATCAGTCGCAAGCCCCAGCGCGTGCAGCTGGTGCATCCCCTGGGGCACAATTTCTACGAGGTCCTGCGCAGCAAGCTGGGCTGGAGCAACCGCCTGGGAGACTGAGGTGAGCAAAGCCGTCCTCGAAGGCTATGACCTGATCGGCGACGTCCACGGCTGTGGCGCGACCCTGGCGTCGCTGCTCGAGCGCCTGGGCTATCACCAGCGAGGCGGTGTCTACCGTCACCCCCGGCGCAAGGTGATCTTCCTCGGCGACCTGATCGACCGCGGGCCGCGGATCCGCCTGGCGGTCACCATCGCCCGGCGCATGGTGGAAGAGGGCGAGGCGCTGATCGTCATGGGCAACCACGAGGTCAATGCCCTGGCCTACAGCCATCGGGCCCCGCCGGGGCTTGGCCGCGAATGGCTGCGCGAGCATACCCCGCGCCACAATCGCATCGTCCGGGAGACCCTCGAGCAGTACCGCGATCATCCCCAGGAGTGGGAGGACGCCCTGGCCTGGTTCATGGACATCCCGCTGTGCCTGGAGCTCGACGGCCTGCGGGTGGTGCATGCCTGCTGGGATCAGGCGCTGGTCGAGGCGCTGCGCCGCGAGCGTCCCGATGCCCGGATCGATATCGACTTCCTGACCGCCGCCGTGCAGCCGGGCACCCGGGCGTTCCGGATTCTCGATCGCCTGACGCGGGGCAGTCATATTCCGCTGCCCGAGGGCATCCAGATCCAGTCCGGCGACGGCTTCACGCGGCGCAGCTTCCGGGCCCATTTCTGGGCACGCTCGCCAAAGACCTGGGGCGACGTGGTGTTTCAGCCGGACAACCTGCCCGGGGAGCTGGAGCTGCGCGCCTTGGCCGAGGCCGAGCGCGCCCGGTTGAGCTTCTACGGGCCGGAGGAGCCGCCGCTGTTCATCGGCCACTACTGGTGCGAGGGCATCCCGGCCCTGCCGGCACCCAATATCGCCTGCCTGGACTACAGTGCGGTGAAGTTCGGACGCCTGGTGGCCTACCGCTGGAGCGGCGAATCGCGCCTCGACGCCAACCACTTCGTGTGGATCCGCGTGCCGCGGGAGGAGCAGGCCCGGCCCCAGCCCTGGGAGATCGATTTCGATTGATACATTTCTTTACGAAAATATCGTGACTCGGAAAGAACTTCCCGTCGTCGCCCGTATCAGAGTAGGTGTTCCCTTGAATGATCCCTTGCTCTTGTCCGGCGGCCCCCTCCGCCGGACTTTTTCTTTGTGCCCGGCACAGCCGCTTCGTCTATCGCTGGAGAGACCATGTACCGGGTAATCCTGCTGCCCCATGACGTCGATATCCATGACCTGCGCCAGGCCCTCTGGGCCCACCGCATCGGCCACCTGTTTACCGAGGAGGCCGAGGGCCAGGTGCTGTGGCTGGTCGATCCCGCCCAGCAGGCGGCCATGCAGCGCCTGGTGGAGCGCTGGCAGCGGGGTGAGTCGCTGATGCCCCGGGAGCGCCGCCGGCCCCGGGCCTCCCTGCCGGCCTGGCAGGTTCCCTTTCGCCAGGCGCCCGTGACCGCGACGGCCCTGGCGCTGTGCCTGGGGGTGTTCGCCGTGATGGGCGTGCTCGGCGACCTGGTGATCGCCGCCCTGACCATCGTGCCCGTGGGGGTGGTCAAGGGCCAGCTGGCCTTCGGCAGCCTGGCGGAGACGCTGGCCTCGGGACAGGTCTGGCGGCTGTTGTCACCGGCGTTCCTGCACTTCGGCTGGATGCACCTGATCTTCAACATGCTCTGGCTGTGGTTCTTCGGCCGCCAGGTGGAGACGCTGCATGGTCGCGGGCGCATGCTCACCCTGCTGCTGGCGGCCGGCATCGGCGGCAACCTGGCCCAGTACGCCACCGGCACCGTGTTGTTCGGCGGCATGTCGGGCGTCGATTTTGCGCTGCTCGGCTATGTCTGGCTGATGTCGCGTCGCCGTCCCGCCGACGGCTTTTTCGTGCCCCAGATGCTGGTGGTCTTCATGCTCGGCTGGATGGTCTTCACCATGACCGATGTGGCCGCCGTGGTGGGCTTCGGCAACGTGGCCAACGAGGCCCATGTGGGGGGGCTGGTCGTGGGCCTTGTCCTGGGCTGGTATCATTCCCGCCGAGTCCGTTCCCCCCGTTGAGCCCGTATCCCGGAGTCCGCCATGAGCGATATGACCTTCGAGCGCATGATCCAGCAGATGACCCCCGCCATCTACGAGAGCCTCAAGCAGGCGGTGTCGCTGCGCAAGTGGCCGGATGGCCGCTTCCTGACGGCCGAGCAGACCGAGCTGTGCCTCGAGGCGGTGATGCGCTACGAGGTGGAGAATGGCGTGCCGGAAGAGGCTCGGGTCGGCTTTCTCGAGCGTCGCACCTGCGGCGCGGACAGCAGCGGTGCCAACGTCTCGCCGGCGCTGACCGGCCTGGCCCGGGATGCCAGCCGTGACTGAGGCGACCACGCTGCAGGGCTGCCTGACCAAGATGGCCGTGGAACCGGGCCGCCCGGCGCGCTACACCCTGCGGGCCGGTGAGGGCCGCCTGGACCTCAATGCCCGCCTCGGCCAGCCCCTGCGCCTGACCTGGACCGGGGCCATTGCCTGTACCCACTGCGGCCGGGCGACCCGCAAGAGCTTCGGCCAGGGGCACTGCTATCCCTGCTTCAAGAAGCTGGCCCAGTGCGATACCTGCATCATGAAGCCGGAACTCTGCCACTTCTTCCAGGGCACCTGTCGCGAGCCCGACTGGGGAGAGCGGCACTGCTTCCAGCCCCATGTGGTCTACCTGGCCAACGCCTCGGGGCTGAAGGTCGGCATCACCCGTGGCACCCACGTGCCGACCCGCTGGCTCGACCAGGGCGCAGTGCAGGCGCTGCCCATCCTCGAGGTGGATTCCCGCCAGCAGTCCGGCTTCGTCGAGGTGCTGTTCAAGGAGCAGGTGTCGGACCGCACCAACTGGCGGGCCATGCTCAAGGGCGAGGCCGAGGCGCTGGACCTGGCCGGCGAACGCGACCGCCTGCTCGATGCCCTGGCCGGCGGCCTTGCCAACCTGCGCGAGCGCTTCGGTGACGATGCCATTCGTGTAGTCGATGCCCCGCCACGCACCTTCGAGTACCCGGTGCTCGAGTCCCCCCGCAAGGTGGTCTCCCACAACTTCGACAAGCAGCCCGAGGTGGCGGGTACCCTGCTGGGCATCAAGGGCCAGTACCTGATCCTCGACAGCGGCGTGATCAACCTGCGCAAGTTTACCGGCTACGAGGTGGCGGTAGAGGCTTAGCGCTGCTTTCAAGAGTGCCAGCCAGACGAGTGCCGGCTTGGCGCCGAAAACGCGCTTCGCTCGTCGCGTCGGGAAAGACGCGCCAGTTGCCCAGGGGGTGGACTATGCTCGGGACGTGATCCTCGAGAGGAGCGTTCCATGAGCGAGATGCGCGCCATGCGCCTGCACGGCCCGAACCAGCCGCTACGCTGCGAGCATATTCCCATTCCCGAGCCCGGCCCCGGCGAGGTGCGGGTTCGGGTACTGGCCTGTGGCGTCTGCCGTACCGACCTGCATGTGGTGGACGGCGAGCTCGAGCGTCCCCGGCTGCCGCTGATTCCCGGCCACGAGATCGTCGGCGAGGTCGATGCCCGGGGAGAAGGCGTGGCCGGCCTGGAGGCCGGACAGCGGGTCGGCGTGCCCTGGCTGGGCTGGACCTGCGGCGAGTGCGAGCCCTGCCGGGCCGGGCGCGAGAACCTCTGCGAGCGGGCCGCTTTCACCGGCTATACCCGGGATGGCGGCTATGCCGAGTACTGCGTGGCCGATGCTCGCTACTGCTTTCCCCTGCCGGCCGAGGATGCCCAGGCCGCCGCGCCGCTGCTGTGTGCCGGACTGATCGGCTACCGCACCTGGCGCCTCGCCGGCGGTGACTCGCCGCGTCGCTTGGGCATCTATGGCTTCGGTGCCGCCGCCCATATTCTCGTCCAGCTGGCCCTGGCCCGCGGCCAGGCCGTCTATGCCTTCACCCGCCCCGGCGACGGCGAGGCCCAGGCCTTCGCCCGGCGACTCGGCGCGACCTGGGCCGGCGGCAGCGACGAGACGCCCCCGGCGCCGTTGGATGCCGCCTTGCTGTTCGCACCCGTGGGCGATCTCGTGCCCGCCGCCCTGGCCCAGGTGCGTCCCGGGGGCATGGTGGTCTCGGGCGGTATCCACATGTCCGACATCCCGTCCTTTCCCTACCGCCTGCTGTGGGAGGAGCGCCACCTGACCTCGGTGGCCAACCTCACCCGCCGCGACGGCGAGGAGTTCCTCGCCCTGGCGCCCCAGGTGCCCATCCACACCGAGACCACCGCCTACCCGCTGGAGGATGCCAACCGGGCCCTCGACGACCTGCGCGCCGGACGGCTGTCCGGTGCCGCTGTGCTGATCCCCTGACGGCCCTTAATCGAAGAGGTCCGCCTGGCGGCGGGGCGGCCGGAAGGCCGTGGTATCCAGCGGCGCATCGCCAGGGAAGCCGAGTCGGCGGTAGGCCTGGCGAAAGCGCTGCTCGAGAAGCTCGGCGAACACGCCCTGGCCGCGCATGCGGTGCCCGAAGCGCCCGTCGTAATCCTGGCCGCCCCGGCACTGGCGGATCAGGCTCATCACCTTGGCCGCCCGCTCGGGGTAGTGCTCGGCCAGCCAGGCCTCGAACAGCGGGGCGACCTCCCGGGGCAGGCGCAGCAGCATCCAGCCGGCGCTGGCCGCGCCGGCGTTCCGGGCGGCCGTCATCAGCCGCTCCAGTTCAGAGTCGGTGAGCCCCGGGATCACCGGGGCGATCAGGGTCCCCACCGGCACGCCGGCATCGGCCAGTCGCGAGATGACCTTGAGGCGCGCCTCCGGCGCCGCCGCCCGCGGCTCCAGGGTCCGCTTCAGGTCGACGTCGAGGCTGGTCAGGCTGACCATCACCCGCACCAGCCGGCGTTCGGCCAGCGTCGACAGCAGGTCGAGGTCACGCAGGATCAGCGCGCTCTTGGTCACCAGGGTGACCGGGTGGCGACACTCCAGCAGGAAGGCCAGCAGCCGGCGTGTGGTGCCACGCTCGGCCTCCAGGGGCTGGTAGGCATCGGTGTTGCCGGAGAGGTTGATGGGCCGGCAGGCGTAGCCCGGCCGGGCCAGCTCCTCCTCGAGCCGTTCGACCAGGCCGCTGCGGGCGATCAGCCGGGTCTCGAAGTCGAGCCCCGGGGAGAGGTCCCAGTAGGCGTGGCTGGGCCTTGCGTAACAATAGATGCAGCCGTGCTCGCAGCCCCGGTAGGGATTCAGGGAGCGGTCGAAGGGCAGGTCCGGCGAGGTGTTCCACGCCAGGGCGCTGCGGGCGCGTTCCTCCGCCACCTCGGTGGCCAGTCGCAAGGGGATGGCCTCCTGCCACCAGCCGTCGTCGATGGCCTCATGCCGGGTCGGGGCGAAGCGATTGGGCGGGTCGTAGGTGGCGCCGCGCCCCTTGCGGGGCGTAGACGTCGATGGGGGGAATGCCATGGGGAAGCCCCTATGCTGTATTTAAATACAGTATAGGGGCGGCGGCGGATGGCGCCAAGCGAGGCGCCGGCCAGGCCCGGTTCAGCCGCTGGAGTCGGCCTGCTTGTAGGGGTTGGGCGGCAGCTGGTCGGGGGGTAGGGGGGCTCGGCGAGCGCCGGCCTTGGGCCCGTAGTGCTCGGCCAGGTAGTCGAGGATGGTGGCCTCCATCTCGGGGCGGAACTGCCAGAGTCCCTGGGTATCCTGCATCCAGCGGATCAGGTACTGCCAGTGGTTGCGCGAGCCACTGTTCTGGGTGACCAGCTTGGCGGAATGGCAGACCGTGCAGTTGGCCTTGACCACCTGCCATCCCTCGGCCTTGACCAGGCCGGTCTCGGGGTCGGTCTCCTGGGCGGCCGCGCCCAGGGGAACCAGCAGAGCCAGGGCCAGCAACGCCGGCCGCAGGGCGATCGTGATCTTCATGGGACCCCCTATGCCACCTGGACGGCGATGCGGTGGCAGGCGTTGTTGAGATAGCCCTTGGGATTCCAGCCCGGTACCACCATCGGCTGGGAGCGGCCCTGACTGTCGGTGGCCTTGGCCCAGACCTCGTAGTAACCGGGTTCGGGGAATTCCACCGCACTGGTCCAGCGCTGCCAGGCGAGCCGGTTGGGCGCCGGCTGGAGCTCGGCCTGCTGCCAGGTGGCGCCGAAATCGATGGAGACATGGACGGTGTCCACCGCGAGATCCCCGGCCCAGGCGTGCCCGCGCACCGTCAGCGCCTCGCCCAAGGCGTGCGTGAGGCCCGATTTCGGGAAGGTCACGAGCGACTTCACGGGCATGGACTGGATGGTCTCGAAGTCCTCCAGCGGTACCTCGGTGCCGGGCGCGACCGGATGCTTGGGCACACTGTAGGAGGGAGCGCCCATCTTGGTGCCGTCGTGCTTCTGGTTGCGGATCACGATGCGGTTCAGCCACTTGCCCGACACCGATCCCGGCCAGCCGCCGCAGACCAGGCGCAGGGGGTGGCCGTTGAGGTAGGGGATATCCTCGCCGTTCATCGCCCAGGCGATCAGCGACTCGTCCTCCAGCGCCTTCGACATTGGCACCCCGCGGGAGATGGGCTCTCGCTCCGGGTCGCCGCTGACATGGTCGTCGGCGCCGTAGTAGCCGATATAGACGGCGTCGTCGGCGATGCCGCAGGCCTCCAGCACATCGCGCAGCCGCGCTCCGGTGAAGGTGGGGCAGGCCACGGCGCCGGTGGTCCACTGGTTGCCGCTTGCCGAGGGCACGTACTCGCTGCGCCCGTTGCCGCCACATTCCACCTGCAGCTGGTAGGTATGGTGCTCGAACTTCTGCTTGAGCTCGGCGATGGAGAAGGTCTGGGGATTCACGCAGGATTCCCCGGTGACCTCGAGCTGCCAGGCATCGACGTCGATGGCCTCCGCCGCGGGCGGGATACCGTTGTTGCGCACGAACATGTACCGGCCGGGGGTGATGTCGTCGTCGAGCAGGTGGGGGGGCGTCTCGGCGTTGATCGGGCGATCGTTGAGGACGGTCAGCCCCTCCTTGCCGGTCAGCCGGAAGGGCTCGTCGCTCTGGGCCAGGGCGGCGGGAATCAGGCCGCCGGGCATCTGCTGGGCGAAGGGGATGCTGCCCCCCACGGCCGCGGCCATGGCCAGCAGGCTGGAGCGCTTGAGGAAGCCGCGACGGGTCACCGGGTCGACTTCTCGATCCCACAGCAGCTTGTCGGCGGCCTCGGGATCCTCGGCATAGAGTTCATGGAGACCGCGGGTACGGGGCGGTGTCTTGGTCATGGTACTGACTCCTGGCGCGCGTGGCCGGGCGGCTGGCGCATCTCCCGCCGGGCCTTGTTGTGGTTGTAGTGGCCAGAATCAGCTTAGCAGCTGATCGACGACTCGCAGGCAGGCCCGGCCGGCTCCCCTCTGGTAGGATGTGCGGCTCGACAAGGATGCCCGGAGACGCCCCGTGAACGACCGTCTGACACCGATCGCCGCGCCGGACGCGGCCTGCGCCGAGCGCGTCGGCCGCTATCTCGATTGCCTCACCAAGCCTCCCGGCAGCCTGGGACGCCTGGAGGCGCTGGCGGTGACCCTGGCCGCTATCACCGGCGAGGACTTCCCCCGCGTCACCCCGCCTGGCGTGGTGGTCTTCGCCGCCGATCATGGCGTGGCCGAGGAGGGGGTCTCGGCCTTTCCCCAGTCGGTGACGGCCCAGATGGTGGCCAACTTCGTCGCCGGCGGGGCGGCCATCAATGTCTTCTCGCGGCGCCTCGACGCGCGGCTGGAAGTGGTCGACGTGGGGGTGGCCGGCGAACTGCCGGCGAGTGGCATCGTGCATGACAAGGTGCGCCCCGGCACCGCCAACCTGGCGAGGCATGACGCCATGTCCCGTGAGGAGGCTGGCTCGGCCATTGAGGTCGGCCGGCGTGCCGCCGAGCGTGCCGCCGTGGCCGGCTGCCGCTGCCTGATCGTCGGCGAGATGGGCATCGCCAACACCACCGCCAGCAGCGCCATGCTGGCGGCCCTGACCGGGGCGCCGGTGGCGGAACTGGTGGGGCCGGGCACCGGCGTGGCCGGGGACGCCCTGGCCCACAAGCGGGCGGTCATCGAGGCGGCCCTGGTCGCTCGGGCGCCGGACCCCGCCGACCCCCTGGACGTGCTCGCCCGGCTGGGCGGCCTCGAGATCGCCGCCATGGTCGGGGCCTACCTGGGGGCGGCATCGAAACGCCTGCCGATTCTGGTGGACGGCTTTATCGCCACCGTGGCCGCCCTCACCGCCTGCCGCTTCGACCCGGCCCTGCGCCCTTACCTGATCTTTGGCCATCGCTCCGATGAGCCCGGCCATGGCCGGGCCCTGGCGGCGCTCGATGCCGAGCCGCTGCTGGCCATGGCGCTGCGCCTGGGTGAGGGCAGCGGCGCCGCCCTGGCCTTCCCGCTGCTCGAGGCGGCCACCGCCATGCTCGCGGAGATGGCAACCTTCGCCGGTGCCGGCGTCGACGACCGCCAGGCGCGCTGAGCCGGTGGCGGTCCGGCGGCGCTCCCCCCTGCGATGCCTGGCCTTCGGGGCCGGCCTGGGGCTGTCCCGCGATGCCGGCTGCGTCCACTTCCGGCATGAGATGCCCCTGCGCACCCTGAGCAGTGCCCTGGTCGGGCCGGGGCTCGGCTGGTCCCGGGACTTCTGCAACTTCCACGTCGACAAGGGCTATGCCGGCCGCGCGCCCCGGGCCGACCTGCTCGCCTGGCTGGCCGAGCGTCGCCTCGACGCCGCGGGCTGCGTGGCGATGATGACCGCGGTGCCCCTGGCCCACCTGGCGCTGGAGGAGGCCGATGCCGGCGAGCGGACGGTGCTGGCCGCGGTCACCGCCGGCGTCGGCAACGCCGTGGACATCACCGCCCCGGTACAGGGCGATCCGCGGCTGGTGGCGGGCACGATCAACCTGCTGGTGTTCATCGACGGCCACCTCGGCGATGGCGCCCTGGTCAATGCTGCCCTGTCGGCCAGCGAGGCCAAGGTCCGGGCCCTGGACGCCTGCGGCGTCCGCGATCCCCACGCCGGCACGCCGGCCACCGGCACCTCTACCGACTGCCTGGCCATCGCCGCCACCCAGCGCGGGGCCCCGACGCCCTATGCGGGTTCGGGCACCCGGCTGGGCCGGGCCATCGGGGGTGCCGTGTTCCGGGCCATCCGGACCTCCCTGGCCGCGGCCGAGGAGGGGGCACGATGAGCCTTGCCCCGCTGTCCTTCGAGCCCCTGTCCCTGGCGCTGCTGGGCCTGGTCGCCGCCGCGCTGCTGATCGACCTGGCGCTGGGCGACCCGCCGTGGCTGCCGCACCCGGTGGTGGGCATCGGCCGGGTGATCGCCCGGCTGGAGCGGGCCTGGAACCACGGGCCGGCGGCCGCTCGCCGGCGTCGCGGCCGCTGGCTGGCGATCCTGGTGGTGAGCGGGACCTGGGCGCTCGGCGCGGGACTGCTGGCCATCCTCGCCTGGCTCCACCCCTGGCTGGCGGTGGCCGCGGAACTCGGCCTGCTGGCCACGACCCTGGCCGCCAAGGGCCTCGCCGAGGCCGCCCGGGCAGTGGCCGTGCCCCTGGCGCATGGCGATCTCGCCGAGGCCCGGCGCGCGCTGGCGCGCGTCGTCGGCCGCGACACCGCCCATCTCGACGAGGCCGAGCTGGCCCGGGGCGCGGTGGAGACTGTGGCCGAGAACACCGTGGACGGCATCACCGCGCCGCTATTCTGGGCGCTGCTCGGCGGCGCGCCCCTGGCGCTGGCCTACAAGGCCGCCAACACCCTGGACTCCATGGTCGGCTACCGGAGCCCGCGCTTCGCGGACTTCGGTCGGGCCTCGGCGCGGCTCGACGACGCCGTCAACTGGCTGCCGGCCCGCCTCACCGCGCTGTCGCTGTGGCTGGCGGCCCGGGCCATCCCCGGCAGTCGCCGGGCCGGGGCGCTGGCGGCCACGCGCCGCGAGGCACCTCGCCATCCCAGCCCCAATGCCGGCTGGCCGGAGGCCATGGTGGCCAACCTGCTGGGCGTCCGGCTCGGCGGCCTCAACCACTACGCCGGGCGACCCTCATGGCGTGCCACCCTGGGCACGCCCCAGGAGGTCCTGAGCGCCGCTCATATCGAGCGGACCATCCGCCACATGCACGGCGGCTGGCTGGCCTTCCTGCTGCTGGCCATGCTCCCGGTGCTGGTGCGGGAGTGGCTGACATGACGCGTGCCCCGCTGCCCGACTGGCCCCGCCATGGCGGCCGCCGTGGGTCCCTGCTGGCCCGCTTCGGCCTGCCGGCGGACCATCCGCTGATCGACTTCAGTGCCAACCTCAACCCGCTTGGCCCCCCGGCCTGGGTGGGCGACTGGCTGGGCGAGGCCGCGTGCCGGCTCGCCGGCTACCCGGACCCGGACGACGACGAGGCCCGCCGGGCCATCGCGGATCGCGAGCGGCTGCCCCCCGAGCAGGTGCTGGTGACCAACGGCGGCGCCGAGGCGATCTACCTGGCGGCGGCGCTGCATGCCGGCGGCCGGGCGCTGGTGGTCGAGCCCACCTTCAGCGAGTACCGTCGGGCCTGTGACCACTATGGCCTGGCGGTGGCATCGCTGCCGCTGCACGGCGCGGCCTTCCGGCTCGACGTCGCCGCGGCCGAGCGCGCCCTGGCCGGAGTGGACGTCGCCTTCCTGTGTCGCCCCAACAACCCGACCGGCACCCTGGTGCCCCGGGAGGCCATCGAACGCCTGGTCGCCCGGGGGCGCGAGACCGGCACGACCCTGGTGGTGGACGAGGCCTTCGTCGACTTCACCGACGGCGACGAGCGCCTCACACCGCTGCTGGCGACGGCGCCGAACCTGCTGCTGCTGCGCTCGCTGACCAAGCTCTTCGATCTGCCGGGCCTACGCCTCGGCTACCTGCTCGGCCCTCCCGCACTGGTGCGAGGTGCCCGCGCCCGGCAGATACCCTGGAGCGTCAATGCCCTGGCGCTGGGGCTGGTGGCCCCGCTGCTGGCCGACACCGACTACCTGGCACGCACCCGCGACTGGCTGGTCGGGCAGCGTCCGGCCATGCCCGAGGCGATTCGCGAGTTGGGCTACGATGTGCCGGCCACCCAGGCCAACTACTTCCTGCTGGGCGGCGATTGGCAGGCGCAGGAGGCGGAGGCGCTGTTCGCCTTCCTGCTGCGCCGGGGCCTGCTGGCCCGGCATACCCACTCCTTTCCCGGCCTCGACGGCCGCTGGCTGCGCCTGGCCCTGCGCGACGGCCCGGACAACGCGCGCCTGCTGGCGGCCTTGGCCGAGTGGCGGCGCCCATGATCGCCTTCGTTTCCGGCGGGGCGCGCTCGGGCAAGAGCGCGGTGGCCGAGGCCCTGGCCCGGGCGTGGCGAGCGCCGGGCCCCGGCGGCCTCGTCTACCTGGCCACGGCCCGGGTCGCCGACGACGAGATGGCAGCAAGGGTCGCCCGCCACCGACGCGAGCGCGGCGAGGACTGGGTGACCCTCGAGGCGCCCCTGGACCTGGCCGGCGCGCTGGCCGGGGTCGAGGCGGGCAGCAGCGTGCTGCTCGACTGCCTGACCCTGTGGGCCAGTCAGGTGCTCTTCGAGGCCGGCCTGGCGGAGGCGGACGGCGAGGCGAGGCTGCAGCGGCTGGTCGAGACGGCCCGGCGCCGCGACATCGCCCTGGTGGTGGTCTCCAACGACCTCAACGAGGACCTGCCACCCCGGGATCGCCTGGTATGGCGCTACCTGGCCTTCCTGCAGGGGCTGCATCGTCAGCTGGCCCGGCAGGCGGATCGGGTGATCGAGGTGGTGGCCGGCCAGCCCATCGACTGGAAGGGAGAGCGCCCATGAAGGATGCCGCCTTCGGCACGCTGCTGGCGATCCAGTTCCTGACCCGGCTGCCGGTGCCGGTGGCCTGTCCCTGGACCCCGGCGACCCGGCGCTGGGCAGCGCGGGCCTACCCCCTGGTCGGCGCGCTGCTCGGGGCCCTCGTGGCCGGCGTCGGCACCCTGCTGCAGCCGCTGCTGCCCACGCCGCTGCTGGCGCTGCTGCTGCTCAGCCTGTGGGTGGCGCTGTCCGGCGGCCTGCACCTGGATGGCCTGATGGACCTGGCCGATGCGCTGGGCAGCAATGCCCCGCTGGAGCGCCGCTGGGCCATCATGAAGGATGCCCAGGTGGGCAGCTTCGCCGTGCTGGCGCTGGTCTTCCATCTGGCCTGGAAGGCCGCCCTGCTGTGGGCCCTGCTCGCGGCCGGGGCGAGCCCCTGGTGGCTGGTGCCGGTCGCCGCCCTGGCACGGCTCGGCGGCCTCGGTCTGCTGGTGGGGGTGCCGGCGGCCCGGGCGGAGGGGCTGGCCCACGCCTGGCAGCAGAGCCTCGGCGCCCGGGATCTCGCCCTGGCGGCGTTGGTGCCGCTGGCCGGGCTCGTCTTCGTGCCCGGCGCGGCCTGGCTGGTGGCCGGACTGGTCGGCTTCATCATCATCTACGGCCTGGCGGTGCGCCGGGCCTTCGGCGGCATCAACGGCGATATCGTCGGGGCCGCCATCGAGGGAGGAGAACTATGCTTGCTGCTGATCGCCTGGGGCTGGTGGTCGTTCGTCATGGCCTGACAGCTGGCGAGGGTCGCTCATGAGCGAGATTGCCCGACTCGAGCTGGTCGTGGTGCGCCATGGCCTCACGGCCTGGAACCGCGAACGCCGCTACCAGGGCCAGCGCGACATCCCGTTGCTGCTGCCCGAGGCGCTGGCGGACATGGATCGGCTGCGCGACGCGCTGGCGGACGTCGCCTTCGACGCCGTCCACTGCAGCGACCTCACCCGCTGTCGCCAGACGCTGGCCCACATCCTGGAAGGAAACGGCTGGCAGGGGCGCGGGGCGACGCCGCGTTTCGATGCCCGGCTGCGCGAGCTGGACTTCGGCGACTACGAGGGCCGCACCTGGGCGGCGCTGAAGAACGACCCGGGCTATCGGGCCTGGGTGGACAGCCAAGGCCGGCGGGCCACGCCGGGCGGTGAGTCGGCGGAGGATCTCTGGGCTCGGCTCTCGGCCTGGCTGGAGGGCGTGCTGACCGAGGCCAGCGAGTCGCGGCATCGCCGCGTGCTGGCGGTGAGCCATGGGGGCGCCATCCGCGAGCTGCGCCGGCGCCTGGAGGCGGTGGATTTCTGGGACGGGGTGGTCGGCCAGGCCCAGGGCCGCCGCTTCGTCTTCGTTCGGCAGGAGGGCGACTGGCAATGCAGCTGTTCATCGGCGGTGCCTGTGCCGGCAAGCGCGACACCGTAGCGGCGCGTTTTCCCGAGGCCGCCTGGCACAGGGCGGGCCAGGGCGGTGCGCTCTCCGCCTGGCGCGACCGGCTCGCTACGGGACGTCCCCTGGTGATCACCGGCTGGGGCGACTGGCTCGCCGTGGCCCTGATCGAGGAGGCGGACGACGACCGGCTGCGTGGCAGGCTTGCCGACGAGCTGGCGGCGATGGGCGAGGCCGAGCGGCAGACGGGTGGCGAGGTGGTGCTGATCCTGCCGGAGATGGGCCGCGGGATCGTGCCCCTGGCCGCGGCGGATCGACGCCTGCGCGACCTGGCCGGCTGGCTGGCCCAGGATGCCGCGGCCCAGGCCGAGGCGGTCTGGTACGTGCGCCACGGGCTGGTGCGTTGCCTGAGCCGGATCAACCCCGCGGGGGATTCGCGTTGACGCCCCCCCACCCGGTTGCTAGCTTACGCCCACTCTCAGGTGACCCAGGCCCCGCGAAGAAGGGCCGGGATGAAACGGGAAGTCGGTGACGCGGTAACGCCAGTCCGACGCTGCCCCCGCAACGGTGATCGAGTCAAGGACCGCCATTCGCCACTGTGCCCCGGCACGGGAAGGCGGTGGTTCCGAGGTGTACGTGCCTCCCTCGTCAGCCCGGAGACCGGCCTGTGAGCGCATGCCTGGACGCGGAGGGCGGTCCGAGGGCAGGGCGACGCACTGTCGACGATCCCGCCCCGGTCCCCTTCCCGCCTGGCCTTCAAGGGTTCATGCCGCACGGGTGCGTGCGGCCCTGGGAAACACGATCATGATCATACCGCTCTTCCGCCGTCGGGGCCTTGCCGCCCTGTGCCTGGGCACGGCGCCGCTGGCCAGTGCTGCCACCGCCGACACCAACGACAGCATCACCGAGACCGAACTGCGCCTCGACCCGCTGGTGGTCTCGGCGACCCTCTCCCCCCGGACCACCAGCGACTCGCTGGCCTCGGTCAGCGTCATCGACGAAGCGGCGCTGCGCCGCCAGGACCCCCAGGACGTCACCGACATCCTGCGCGCCCAGCCCGGCGTCGACGTTTCCTCCAACGGCGACTTCGGCAAGACCAGCAGCGTCTTCCTGAGGGGCACCGGCAGCGAGTCGACGGTGCTGATGATCGACGGGATCCGGTTGCGTTCCGCCACCACCGGCGGCCCGGCCTGGCAGTTCCTGGAGCCGCGGATGTTCGAGCGCATCGAGGTGGTGCGAGGCCCGCGGGGCAGCCTCTACGGCGCCGACGCCGTGGGCGGGGTGGTGCAATTGTTTACCCCCGAGGGCGAGGGCGGGCCCTCGCCAAGCATCACGCTGGGCGGCGGCAGCTTCGATAGCCGTCGGGCCAGCGCCTCGCTGGCCGGCAGCGAGGGGGGCACCCGCTACGCCTTCTCGGCCAGCCATTTCGCCACCGAGGGCAGCGAGGTCGTCGAGGGGGAAGGTGACAAGGGCTATGACAACACCACCGGCTTCGCGCGGCTCTCGCATACCTTCGCGAGTGGTGCCGAGGTCGGCGTGCTCGCGCTGCGCGCCCGGGGCAACACCGAGTTCGTCGGCGGCGACACCGACTTCGTCCAGCAGGTGGCCGGCCTCTACGGCGAACTGCCGGTGACCGACGCCTGGACCAGCCGCCTGACGCTCAGCGAGGCCCGTGACGAGAGCGACAACACCGACGCCTTCGGCGACTCCGTGATCGATACGCGCACCCACACCGCCCGCTGGGAGAACACCCTCACGTTCGGCCCCCACGAACTGGTCGCCGGTGCCGAATACAGCGAGGATGAGGTATCCGGCACCACCGACTTCGCCGAGAGAAAGCGCGACAACGTGGCCGCCTTCGCCCAGGCGTTGATGGACTTCTCGCCGGTCTCCGTCCAGGCCGGCCTGCGCCACGACGACAACGAGGCGTTCGGCGAGGAGCTTACCGGCAGCTTGGCGCTGGGCTATGACCTCGACGACCACCACACCCTGCGGGCCAGCTACGGCACGGCCTTCCGGGCGCCCACCTTCAACGAGCTCTACTGGCCCGGGTTCGGCAATCCCGACCTTGACCCCGAGCGCTCCGAGACCGTCGAGCTGGGCCTGCGCGGCCAGTTCGGCAAGGGGTTCTGGGATCTGGCGGTGTATCGCACCGAGGTGGAAGAGCTGATCGCCAACACTCTGGTCGACGGCCGCTTCGCCCCCTTCAACGTCGACCAGGCCCGCATCCGCGGCGTGGAGCTCGCCACCGGCGCCGAAGTGCTGGACTGGACCCTGCGCGCGGCACTGACCTATGTCGACCCGGAGGACCGCGAGACCGGCAACCGCCTGGTGCGCCGGGCGTCCCGCAGCCTGCGGCTGGATGCCGACCGCGAGCTTGGCGACTGGACCCTCGGCGGTTCCTTCATCGCCCAGGGCCATCGCTACAACGACACCGCCAATGACGAGCGCCTGCCCGGTTTCGGGATCGTCAATCTGCGGGCCGGCTGGCAGTTCGCGCCGCTGTGGTCGACGCGCCTGACCCTGGAGAACGTCCTCGACCGGGACGTGGTCACGGCCCGTGACTTCAGCGGACGCGATTACCTGAATGCCGGCCGCGCGGCCTTCCTCAGCGTGCGCTTCGGCGAGTGATGCGCCGGCGCTGTCGCTACCCCGTGATGGCGGCCCTGGCCCTATGGCTCGGGGCGGGCCTTCCCGATGCGGTCCAGGCCGGGGTCTGCGTCAGCGATGACGCCGGCCGCGAGGTCTGCCTGGACGCCCCGGCTCGGCGCATCGTCGCGCTTTCGCCCGGCGTCACCGAGCTGCTGTTTGCCGCCGGCGCCGGCGAGCGCCTGGTCGGGGCGGTCAGCTTCAGCGACTACCCGGCGGCCGCCGCCGACCTGCCTCGGGTGGGCAGCTATGACCGCCTCGACCTCGAGGCCCTACTGGCCCTGGAGCCCGACCTGGTGGTGGCCTGGGCCGGCGGCAATCCGCGCGAGCAGGTCGACCGCCTGGCGGCGCTCGGCCTGCCGGTCTTCTTCTCCGACGTCGAGGACTTCGCCGCCATCGCCTCGAGCCTCGAGCGCCTCGGCGTCCTGGCCGGCAGCGAGACCGAGGGCCGCGCCGCGGCGACGCGACTGCGCGGGGAGGTGGCCGAGTTGCGCGCCCGCTATGCCGATGCCGCGCCGGTACCGGTCTTCTACCAGGTCTGGGAGCAGCCGCTGATGACGGTCAACGGCACGCACTGGATCAGCCGCTCGCTCGAGCTGTGCGGCGGCCAGAACCTGTTCGCCGGGGAGGCGTCGCTGGTCCCGCGGATCGGCGTCGAAGCGGTGCTGGCCCGGGACCCCGAGGTCATCGTCACCGGAGGCATGGGCGAGCCGGATTCCACCTGGCTCGAGGCCTGGCGCGCGTTTCCCGAGCTGACCGCGGTGCGGCGCGACAACCTCTTCTTCGTCGACCCGGACCTGGTCCAGCGGGCCACGCCGCGGCTGTTGGAGGGGACCCGGGCGCTCTGCGACCACCTGGAGATGGCCCGTGAGCGGCGCTAGGTCGCGTCTGTCTCGGCGACTTCGCCCCGGACCGCTGGCCTGGCTGGTCTTGGCGGCGCTGCTGTCGCAACTGATCGCCCTGGCGCTCGGCAGCGTCGCCCTGAGCCCCGCCGAACTGGCCGCGGCACTGGCCGGCGACGGGGACGCCCTGCACCGCACCCTGCTGCTGGAGCTGCGCCTGCCCCGGGCCCTGGCGGCTTTCGGCACCGGCGCCCTGCTGGCGATGGCCGGGGCGCTGATGCAGATCCTGTTGCGCAATCCGCTGGCCGACCCCTATGTGCTGGGGCTGTCCGGCGGTGCTTCGGTGGCGGCGCTGGTCGCCATGCTGGCCGGCTGGGGCGTGGCGCTGGTCTCGGGGGCGGCCTTTGCCGGGGCGCTGGCCTCGACGCTGATCGTCTTCGGCCTGGCTCATGGCACCGGCAGCTGGACGCCGACCCGGCTGCTGCTCACTGGTGTGGTGATGGCAGCGGGGTGGGGCGCGCTGATCACCTTCCTGCTGGCGGTGAGCCCGGTGGAGCGTCTGCCCGGCATGCTCTACTGGTTGATGGGCGACCTGGCCTATGCGGGCAGCCCCTGGCCGGTGCTGGCGGTGGCCGCGCTCGGCCTGGCCGTCGTGCTGCCGCTGGGGCGCACCCTCAACGTGCTGGCCCGCGGTGGGCTGCAGGCCGCGGCCCTGGGCGTGGCGGTCCGGCCGCTGGAGTGGACCCTGTACCTGCTGGCCAGCCTGGTCACCGCCGTGGCTGTCACCACCGCCGGCAGCATCGGCTTCGTGGGCCTGATGGTGCCGCACATGCTGCGTCTGCGGCTGGGCAACGACCAGCGGCGGATCCTGCCGGCCTGCCTGCTGGCCGGGGGCACCCTGCTGACCCTGGCCGACACCCTGGCGCGTACCCTGATCGCCCCCCAGCAGCTGCCGGTGGGCGTGATCACCGCGCTGCTCGGGGTGCCGAGCTTCCTCTACCTGCTCTACCGGAGCCGCTGATGGGGGCCCTGGAGACGCGCCAGCTGGTCATCGACATCCCCGGACGCGCCGGGGGTCGGCCGCTCGACCTGCGGGTGGGGACCGGCGAACGCTGGGGGGTGCTGGGTCCCAACGGCGCCGGCAAGACCACCCTGCTGCATACCCTGGCCGGGCTGCGTGCGCCGCGCTCGGGGGAGGTTCGCCTCGACGGTGATCCCCTGTCGCGCCTGCGGCGTCGCGCCCTGGCGCGCCGCCTGGGCCTGGTGTTCCAGGACCGCCACGATGACTTCCCGGCCACGGTCCGCGAGACCGCGCTGATCGGTCGCCACCCCTTCCTGTCGCCCTGGCAGCAGGAGGGCCCGGAGGATCTGGCCCGGGCCGAGGCGGCGCTGGCGCGCCTCGACCTGACGCACCTGGCCGAGCGCGGGCTCGCCACCCTCTCCGGTGGCGAGCGCCAGCGCGTCAGCCTGGCCACGGTGCTGACCCAGGCGCCCCGGGTGTGGCTGGCCGACGAGCCCACCAATCATCTCGACCTCCATCACCAGGTCGCGGTCATGGGCCTGCTTGCCGAACAGGCAAACCGCGGCTGCGCCGTGATGATGTGCCTGCACGACCTCAACCTGGCGGCGCGCTGGTGCGATCACGTGCTGCTGCTGTATCCCGACGGTGAGGCCTGCTGGGGGGCTGCGGACGCCATGCTGGTTCCCGCGGCGCTCGAGCGCCTCTATGGCCAGCCCCTGACCACCGCCATGGTGGACGGGGCGCCTGTCTTCGTTCCCAGGACGTGACATGGACGCTTCCCCGCCCCCCTGCGGCACCGCACATGTTGCCCTGATCACCGCCCCGGGCTCCGGCCCCGGCGAGTTCCTGTCCACCTCGCTCGGCGCGCTGCGTGGCCACCCCTATCACCATTCCCGCCACGCGACCGAGCCGGCACCGCTTGGCCATGCCCGGCGCCTGTCGGGCAGCGAGGCCGAGCCCGTCTACCGCGTGGCCCGCTACTTCCTTTTGGCACCCAGGCCCACGGCGGCGCTGTTCCGCGGCGAGCCGGCCTGGCAGCCGAGCCGTTCCCACGAGGAGATTCCCGCATGAGCCGACAGCCCATCGACCCCGAGCGCCATGCCCGGCGCATGGCCGCCAAGCAGAAGATCATGAACGAGCGCATTGCCGCCGCCGACAAGGAGCAGGGGGTGCTGCTGGTGCTCACCGGCCCCGGCAAGGGCAAGAGCAGCTCCGGCTTCGGCATGGTCGCACGCGCCCTGGGCCACGGCATGCGGGTCGGCGTGGTGCAGTTCATCAAGGGCGCCTTCAGCACCGGGGAAGAGGCGTTCTACCGTGACCTGCCGGGGGTGGACTATCACGTCATGGGCGAGGGCTATACCTGGGACACCCAGGACCGGGAGCGTGACGTGCGCGCGGCCGAGGCCGCCTGGGCGGAGGCCAGCCGCATGCTCGGCGACCCGCGCTATGCGCTGGTGCTGCTCGACGAGCTCAATATCGCCCTGCGCCACGGCTACCTGGACCTCGACACCGTGCTCGACGACCTCCAGGCCCGGCCGGCCATGCAGCACGTGGTGGTCACCGGCCGTCACGCCCCCCAGCCGCTGGTCGAGCTGGCCGACACCGTGACCGAGATGAAGGTGGTCAAGCATGCCTTCAAGGACCAGGGCATCAAGGCGCAGAAAGGGGTGGAGCTCTAGCCCATGGGCACCCTGATGATCCAGGGCACCACCTCGGATGCCGGCAAGAGCACGGTGGTGGCCGGGCTGTGCCGGCTTCTGGCGCGGTGCGGCGTGTCGGTGGCGCCCTTCAAGCCCCAGAACATGGCGCTCAACAGCGCCGTGACGCCGGAAGGCGGCGAGATCGGCCGCTCCACGGCGCTGCAGGCGCTGGCGGCAGGCGTTGCGCCCCACGCCGACATGAACCCGGTGCTGCTCAAGCCCGAGACCGACCGTGGCGCCCAGGTGATCCTGGACGGCCGGGTTTACGGCCATATGGACGCCCTCGATTACCACGCCTTCAAGCGCCAGGCGTGGGAAAGCGTGCTGGCGGCCTGGGAGCGACTGTCGCAGCGTTTCGACGTGATCCTCGCCGAGGGCGCCGGCAGCCCCGCCGAGGTCAATCTGCGCGACGGCGATATCGCCAACATGGGCTTCGCCGAGGCGGTGGACTGCCCGGTGTGGCTGGTTGCCGACATCGATCGCGGCGGGGTCTTCGCCCAGCTGGTCGGTACCCTCGGGCTGCTGAGCGACAGCGAGCGCGCGCGCACCACGGGGCTTGTGATCAACCGCTTCCGTGGTGACATCTCGCTGCTCGAGCCCGGTCTCGACTGGCTGGTGGCCCATACCGGCAAGCCGGTAATGGGCGTGCTGCCGCACCTGAATGGCTTGCTGCTGGATGCCGAGGATGGGGTGGGGCTCGCCGGTCGCGAGGTGGAGGAGCCGGCGCTGCGTATCGTGGTGCCGGTGCTGCCGCGGATCAGCAACCACACCGACCTGGACCCGCTACGGTTGCACCCGCAGGTCGCGCTGACCCTGGTGGGGCCGGGCCGTGCCATCCCGCCCGCCGACGTCATCCTGCTGCCCGGCAGCAAGAGCACGGCCAGCGACCTGGCCTGGCTGCGTCGCGAGGGCTGGGAAGCGGCGATCCGCCGCCACCTGCGCTACGGCGGCCGGGTTCTCGGCATCTGCGGCGGCTTCCAGATGCTCGGCGAGGCCATCGAGGACCCGGCCGGTCTCGAGGGCGAGTCGGGCAGCGTGCCGGGGCTGGGGCTGCTGGCCATGCGGACCCGCATGGTGGCCGGCAAGCAGCTGCGCAACGTGCGCGGTCGGCTGGCCGGCGAGGACGTGGCGGTGAGCGGCTACGAGATCCACAACGGCGTCAGCGAAGGCCCGGCCCTGGCCCGGCCGCTGCTCGACCTCGGCGGCCGGCCGGATGGCGCGGTCAGCGAGGACGGCCAGGTGATCGGCACCTACCTGCACGGGCTGTTTGACGAGGCACTGGCTGCCGCGGCGCTGCTGGCGCGCCTGGGGCTGGAAGGGGAGGGCGCCGCCGTGGACCTGGCCGCCCATCGCGAGCGTCAGCTCGACCGGCTGGCGGATGCCCTGGAGGCACACCTCGACATGGCCGCCATCGAGGCGCTGGTCAGCTGCCGGTAGTTGCTGTATCCGGTCTTCCTCAGCCTTGTATACAATAAGGCCTGTGCAGCAGGAGCGCGGAGGCGAGGATGACGGGGCAGGGCAGCGAAGAGACGGGTCAGCGGCGGTGACGCCTTGGAAGGAAAGGGGGGCAGTGGCTGGCCGGGCTGGCGCTGCTGGTGGCCCTGGGGCTGAACCTGCGCCCCTTCTGGCCGCCGCCAGCCCGCTGATGGAGGAGATCCGCCAGTCGACCGGGCTTGGCTACCCGGCGCTGGCCGGCCTGACCACCTTGCCTTTCCTGTGCATGGGCGCCGTGGCCCTGGTCAGCCAGCGACTTCATGCCTGGCTGGGGGAGCAACGGGGCATCGCCCTGGCCACCATCGCAGTGGCCTGCGCGCTGTGTCAGCTCGACGGGGCCGGCACGACCCTGCTGGGCACGGCGCTGCTTGCAGGGCGTCGGCTTCATGCTCAACGCCCTGTCACCCTGGCTCAGCGGTAGCCTGCGGGAGCTGACCGGCAGCTTCCTGCCGGCCTGGACACTGCTTGCCCTCGGCGTGGGCGCCATGTTGCGGGTCACCTGGCACTTCGACCCGCGCCACTATTCGCGAGCCATGTCGGCAGCCGTCAAGCCAGCCCGCTCGGCGGGGGAAGGTGGGGCGGGGGCCGCCGAGCCCTGAGCTAGGGGGCGAAGCGCGTCGGATCGTCGCTGATCACTGCATCCACGCCCCAGTTCCAGCGTGGGGCGAAGCTCGCGGGGTCGTTGGCCGTGTAGCAGACCAGGGTGAGGCCCGCGCCCTTGATGGCCCGGGCGCGGGCCTCGCTCAGGCGCTTCCACTTGGCGTGCACGCTGAAGGCCCCGATGGCCCGGCAGTGGGGTTCCCAGTCCCGGGGCACCCGGTCGAACAGCACCCCCAGGGCCAGCGCTTCGGCCGGGGCGAAGCGGCGGCTGTGGGCCAGGGCCATGGCGTCGAAGGATGACAGCAGGCGACGCTCCGGGGGCAGGGCGTCCAGGACCTGCGGGACCACCCTCTCGGCCAGGGCCTCGGGGGCATGGCCGCGGTTCACCTTGAGCTCGAGGTTGGCGCCCATGCCGAGCGAATCCAGCAGGACCAGCATCTCCTCCAGGGTGGCCATGGGCTCGCCGGCGAAGGCCGGGTCGAACCAGCCACCGGCATCGAGGTGCTGAATCTGGGCGAGGGTCAGGTCGGCCAGCCGGCCGCGGCCGTCGCTGCAGCGCTTGAGGTCCCGGTCGTGCCAGATCACCGGGGTCTCGTCGCCCAGCAGCTGCACGTCCAGTTCCACCCAGGTGATGCCGGCGTCGTGGGCCGCGCGCACCGCGGCCAGGGTGTTCTCCGGGGCCCGCGCGGAGAGCCCGCGATGGGCGATAAGGCGCGGCAGGGCGAGGTCGGGATGAGGCATGGGCGTCCTTGTCGTCATGGCCGGGGAGGCAAAGTGCCATCGCCATAGCCTAGCGCCATGACGCCCCGGCGAACACTGGCCAACCCCGGGAGTCCGACGATCGAATGTGCTAGGCTGCGCGATTTCGTTCCCGGCCCTCTGGGCCGGGAACAGGCGCAAGAAAGGAGCCGTCGATGCGAGTCGTGAATATCAAGAACGAGGCACAGCGCGAGGCCTGCCTGGCGCGGCTGTGCGCCGAGGTCTACGGTCACCAGGCCGGCATCGCCCCGCTGGCGACCTTTGCCGGCGTGCTGGGGGTGCTGGTCAAGCAGGAGGCGGCGCGTGTGGTGGCGCTGGTCGATGGCCAGTCCCGGCCGGTGGCCCTGGCGCTGCTGGTGCTGGACGAGGCCGGCGTCGGCATGACCGTGATGCAGCTGGCCGAGCTCTCCAGCGACAGCGTGGAGGCCCCGGCCCAGCGTCTGGTCGGCGAGCTCGCCCTGCGCGCGCCGCTGCGGGTCGATGCGGTCAGCGAGGCCCAGGAGGCCCGCTTCCGCGAGGCGGGCATCACCCGCTGGTTCCAGGGCAAGGGCGGCGTGCGCATCGGCCTCTCGGCCAAGCACCCGGCCACCGGCCTCGATGACCTGCCGCGGACCCTGACGGTGGACGAGGGCTCCATCGTGCAGTCCTTCAAGCAGGACCGAGCCCAGTTCGACGACTACAAGCAACGCTTCGTGCGCGGCCTGGAATCCTTCCCCGCCACCCTGTGAGGGGGCATGACTTGACCCGCCGGCCTGGCGGCGCTTGACTGGGCATCCACTCCGTCAGCGGCATAAGGAAGGCAAGCATGGCCAAGCGTATCCAGTTCGCCCGCACCGGCGGGCCCGAGGTCCTCGAGTTCGTCGAGGCCGCGCCCGTCGAGCCGGGCCCCGGCGAGGTGACGGTGAAGAACCAGGCGGTGGGCCTGAACTTCATCGACATCTACTTCCGCACCGGCCTCTACCCCGCGCCCGGCCTGCCCTCCGGGCTCGGCACCGAGGGGGCGGGGACCGTCGAAGCCGTGGGCGAGGGCGTCGAGGACCTGGCGGTAGGCGACCGTGTCGCCTACGCCCAGGGCCCCCTCGGGGCCTATGCCGAGCTGCATACCCTGCCCGCGGAGAAGGTGGTCACCCTGCCCGACGCCATCGACTGCGAGACCGCGGCGGCCGCGATGCTCAAGGGTCTGACGGTCCAGTACCTGCTGCGCCAGACCTACCCGCTGCAGGGCGGCGAGACCATCCTCTGGCACGCCGCCGCCGGGGGCGTCGGCTCCATCGCCTGCCAGTGGGCCAGGGCGCTGGGGGTCAAGCTGATCGGGACCGTGAGCTCGCCCGAGAAGGCGGCCCTGGCCGAGGGCAATGGCGCCTGGGCGACCATCGACTACACGCGAGAGGACGTGGTCGAGCGGGTCCGCGAGCTGACCGGTGGCGAGATGTGCGACGTGGTCTACGACTCGGTGGGCAAGGACACCTGGGAGCTGTCCCTGGACTGCCTCAAGAAGCGCGGCCTGATGGTCAGCTTCGGCAACGCGTCGGGACCGGTGGAGGGGGTCAACCTCGGCATCCTCAACCAGAAGGGCTCGCTCTACGTCACCCGGCCGAGCCTCAATGGCTATGCCGACACCCGCGAGCGGCTCGAGTCGATGGCCAGCGACCTCTTCGCCATGCTCGAGAGCGGCCAGGTCACCATCGACATCGCCCAGCGCTACCCGCTCGCCGAGGCCGGCAAGGCCCAGGAGGCCCTGGCGGGCCGCAAGACCACGGGGTCGACCATCCTGATTCCCTAGCCGAGCCAAGGATGAGGAGCAAGGAGTAAGGCGCGAAGGGAGGCTCCCTCACGCCTTACGCTCTGGTCGTCCCTCGCCCCTCGCACTTCCTCAGTCGTTCTCCACATAGGCGCCCATGTCGCGCATCCGCGACTCGAAGCTAGCCACGTTGTCGACCAGGTCGTCCGGACCGAAGGCCACGCATTCCGCGAGGATCGCCTCGATCAGGGTGATCGCCGAGAGGATCGAGGGGAAGAAGTGCGGCGTGGCATTGGCCACGGTGAAGGTGATGTCCGCGCCGGGCACCAGCGGCGAGCGCATGGTGTCGGTGATGACGATGGGCGAGACCCCGGCGGCCCGGGTGATTTCCAGGGCCCGCATGGTCTCGGCGCAGTAGGGCTCGAAGCCGAACAGCACCACCACGTCGCCCTCGCCGAAGGGCGCCAGCTCGGTCAGCAGGCCTCCCTCCAGTCCGCGCACCAGGTGGACATTGGGCATGGCGATGCGGCCCACGTAGGCGAAGTGGTAGGCGCAGGCGAAGGTATCGCGGAAGCCCACCACCGCCACCTTGTCGGCGGCCAGGATGCGCCGGGCGGCATCCCGCACCCGGGCCTGGTTGTCGGCGGTGAACAACCGGCCGATATTGTCGAAGGCGGCGTCGCCGACGTCCAGGAACACCTGGTCGTCGGTCTGGCTGGCCAGGGTACGCAACTGGCTGGCCCGCCCGGAGAGCTCCACCGGGCCGGCCTGGACGGCGGCCTGGAACACCTCGCGGAACTGTTCGTAGCTCTCGAAGCCCAGGCGCTTGGCCAGCCGCATCAGCGTCGAGGGTGTCACCTCGGCGGCGGCGGCGGTCTTGCGGATCGACTGCAGGGCGATCTCCACCGAGTGTTCCAGCACATAGCCGGCGGCCACCTTCAGCTGGGGGCTCAGTTCCGGATAGATCGCCGCCAGTTGCTGGTTCACTGCATCCAGGCCCTCGGGCGCTGGTGCTGCGTCCACCGGGTTCAGGGTGTCCTGCTCCAGCACGCTGTTCTCCTTATCGGGTTCCCCGCTAACGACGGGCGCATTGTACCCCAGGCTCGGCCCTCGGGGGTGAAACAAACGTGTCTTCTCGGAAAGAAGGTGACACGAACGTGTTGACCGCCGGCCAGGTCGTCCCCTAGCATGGCGCCCATAACACATACGTGTCATGGCTGACGTCGGGCGACACGTATGTTGCACGCTTCGTCCACTCCCGCCAGGAACCATCGATCCCCATGAGTCACGCTGCCAAGTCCCCCCGCTACGAGACCCTGATCACCGAACGCCACGACCAGGTGATGGAGATTCGCTTCAACCGTCCCCACCGGCTCAATGCCGTGGTCGAGGCGCTCTACACCGAACTGCTCCAGGCCCTGGCCGAGGCCGAGGGCGACGAGACGGTGAGGGCCGTCATCCTGACCGGCGAGGGGCGGGCCTTCTGCGTCGGCGCCGACATGAAGGAGCACGGCGGCGCCGAGCGCTCCCTCTATCAGCGTCGCCAGTACCTGCAGCTGGGCAATGACGTCTGCGAGGCGATCCAGCGCCTGCGGCTGCCGGTGATCGCGGCGGTGAACGGCTATGCCCTGGGGGCGGGGGCCGAAATGGCGGTGTCCTGCGATTTCATCCTGATGGCCGATGAGGCCCAGATCGGCTTCCCCGAGACCAGCATCGGGACCTGCGTGGGCGGCGGCGTCTCCAAGATCCTGCCCCAGCTGGTGGGGCTCGGGAAGGCCCGCCAGCTGCTCTACCTCGGCCGGCGCATCGACGGCGAGGAGGCCGCTCGCATCGGCCTGGCCACCGCCAGCTGGACCCAGGATGCCCTGCACGAGGAGGCCCTGCGCCTCGCCGGGACCCTGGCCGGACAGGCCCCGGTCTCCCTCGCCATGCTCAAGCGGCTGGTCAACCAGGGAGCGAACACCGACCTGGAAAGTCAGCTGCAGCAGGAGCTCGATGCCGTCTTTACCTGCTCCACCACCGCCGACTGGCAGGAAGGCGTGGATGCCTTCGCCGAGAAGCGCGCGCCGCAATTCAAGGGCCACTGAGCCCCGTTCCGGACAGTCCCCGTCACGACCACCCAGAGGCCAAGGTCAGCTCCATGAATCCCATCGAAGGACACCTTCCCAGCCGCAGCCCGCTGCATGACATCCTCGCGCCCACCGGGATCGCCGTGATCGGCGCCTCCTCGGACTCCACCAAGCGGGGCTACAAGGCGATGGTGGGCCTGATCAAGGACGGCTACCGCGGCGAGATCTACCCCGTGAATCCCAAGGCCGACATGATCCTCGGGGTCAAGGCCTGGCCCTCGGTGACGTCGATTCCCGGCAACCCGCAGCTGGCGCTGATCTGCACGCCGGCGGCCACGGTGCCGGGGCTGATCGCCGAGTGCGGCCGTCGTGGTATCAAGGGCGCGGTGATCCTTGCCAGCGGCTTCGCCGAGGTCGGGGGCGAGGGGGCCGAGCTCGAGCGTGAGATGATGGCCAAGGCTGAGGCCCACGGGGTGCGAATCATCGGTCCCAATACCTCGGGCATGTTCAACCTGCACCACCGGATCAACCTGCTGGCCCTGGACAATGTCAAGCCCGGGGACGTCGGCATCATCTCCCAGTCGGGCAACATGCTGCTCTCGCTGGCCCTGGAGGCCCAGCACAATGGCCATGTGGGCTTTTCCACCTATGTGGGGCCCGGCAACCAGAGTGACATCGGCTTCAACGACTACCTGCGCTACCTGGGTGAGGACGAGCACACTCGGGTCGCCACCCTCTACGTGGAGGGCTTCCGTGACGGGCGCAAGTTCCTCGAGGTGGCCCGTGAGGTCAGCGCCATGAAGCCGGTGGTGGTCTACAAGTCCGGCTCTACCGAGCAGGGCCAGAAGGCGGCCAGCTCCCACACCGGGGCACTGGCCGGCAGCTATGCGATGACCGTCGACCTGCTGCGCCAGTCGGGCGTCAGCATGGTGCAGTACTCCGACGAGATCCTGCCGGTGGCCGAGGGCCTGGGGCTGCTGCAGAAGGCCCGGGGCAAGCGGGTGGCGGTGATCTCCGACGGCGGCGGCCAGGCGACCATCGCCTCCGATCGCCTGGCCGAGGCCGGCCTGGAGCTTGCCGAGCTCTCCGAAAGCACCCGGGCGCAGCTGCGCGAGGTGCTGTTCCCCCAGGCCTCCACCGTCAATCCGGTGGACGTCGCCGGCTCCACCGATGCCAACCCCTCGCTGCTTGCCACCTGCATGGAGATCGTCGCCGCCGACGACAACGTCGACAGCATCTTCCTGGTGGGCATGTTCGGCGGCTACAGTGTCCGCTTTGCCGAATCGCTGCTGGGCGACGAGATGCGCGGCGCCGAGGCGATGGTGGACCTGGCCAACGCCACCGAGAAACCGCTGGTGATCTACAGCCTCTACACGCCGATCAAGCCGCCGGCGCTGCGTCGACTTCACGAGGCGGGCCTGCCGGTGTATGCCTCCATCGAGCATTCCGTGCGGGTACTCGCAGCGCTGGGCGACCGTGGCCAGCACCTGGCCCAGTACCACAGCCACGCCCGGACGGCGGCAGTGGAGCCCCTCCCGGCGCTCGATGCCATGTTCCGCCAGGCCAGGGCCGAGGGGCGCGACCTGCTCGAGTACGAGGCCAAGCAGCTGCTGCGCGAGCACGGCGTGGTGGTGCCCCTGGAGCTGGTGGCACGCAGCGAGGCCGAGCTGGCCGAGGCCGCGGCGCGCTTTGGCGACACGCCGCTGGCCATGAAGATCGTCTCCCGGGATATCCTGCACAAGTCCGACGCCGGAGGGGTCAGGCTGAACCTGGTGGGCGAGGCGGCGCTGCACGAGGCGCGCGAGGCGATCCTGGCGTCCTGCCGCGCCTACGATCCTGATGCCGAGATCGAGGGCGTGCTGGTGACGCCCATGGCCCAGAAGGGGGTGGAGGTGATCATCGGCGTGATCCGCGACCCGATCTTCGGGCCGGTGCTGATGTTCGGCCTGGGCGGCGTCTTCGTCGAGATCCTGGAAGACGTGGCCTTCCGCGCCATCCCGCTGTCCCGGCACGATGCCAGCAGCATGGTCGACCAGCTCAAGGCCAGGAGGGTTCTCGAGGGCGCGCGCGGCGAAGCCGCCGTGGACAAGGAGGCGCTGGTGGACCTGCTCCTCCAGGTGTCGAGCCTCGTCGAGGCCTATCCCGACCTCAAGGAGCTCGACCTCAACCCGGTGATCGTCAACGCCGACGGCTATGCGGTGGTCGATGCCCGTGTCATCGTCGACCGTGAGACCGATGTATCTGACAAGGAAGCCCACTGATGAGCGTGACCCAACCGCAACTTAGCGATGCCCGCCTCTCTCTTGAGGGGCGGGTGGCGACCCTGACTCTGGACCGCCACGACGTTAGAAACGCCCTGACCGGGACCGCCCTGGTCGACGACATCGTCGCCGTGGCCGACTGGGTGAACGCCTGTGACGCGGTCTCGGTGCTGGTGATCACCGGCGCGGGCTCGGCCTTCTCCGCCGGGGGCAACGTCAAGGACATGGCCCAGCGCGGCGGCGACTTCGCCGGGGACGTCGCCGAGGTGGCCGAGCGCTATCGCCGTGGCATCCAGCGTATCCCGCTGGCCCTGCAGGGCGTGGAGGTGCCGATCATCGCCGCGGTCAACGGGCCGGCCATCGGCGCCGGCTTCGACCTGGCCAACATGGCGGACCTGCGGATCGCCTCGCACAAGGCGAAGTTCGGCGAGACCTTTCTCAACCTGGGGATCATCCCTGGGGACGGCGGCGCCTGGTTCCTGCAGCGCCTGATCGGCTACCAGCGCGCCTTCGAGCTGACGCTCTCCGGGCGCGTGATCGACGCCGACCAGGCCCGCGAGTACGGCATCGTGCTCGAGGTGACCGAGCCCGAGGCCCTGATGGCGCGTGTCGGCGAGCTGGCCGGGCATATCGCCGCCCAGCCGCCCAAGGCCACCCGCCTGACCAAGCGGCTGATGAAGATGGGCGGTCGCATGGAGCTGCCCGACTTCCTCGACCTCTGCGCGACCTTCCAGGGCATGTGCCACAACGAACCGGAGCACCTGGACGCCGTCAACGCCATGCTGGAGAAGATGGCGAAGAAGTAAGCCCGCGGCTGGGCTCGCCCCGCGACACCCGGCGCGAGGCCGGGTGTCGCCTGTCCGGACAGCAGGAAAAGACTGGATTTTCCGGCCGCTGGCTGGTGTGCTTGAGGCATCGTGCCGGTACAGGGAGTGCGCCAGATGGCCGACAGCACCCAGGTGTTCCTGGTCCTCGGAGCGACGCTCGTGGCCTTCGTCTGGGGGCGTTTCCGCTACGACCTGGTGGCGCTGGCCGCGCTGCTGGCCTCGGTGCTGCTGGGCCTGGTGCCCACCGGCGAGGCCTTTCTCGGCTTCGGCCATCCCGCCGTGATCACCGTCGCCGCGGTGCTGGTGCTCAGCCGCGGTTTCGAGCGCTCGGGACTGGTCGACCTGATCGCCGAGCAGGCCCTCAGGGTCGGCGACCGGCTGATCCTGCAGATGCTGGTGCTCACCGGCACCGTGCTGGTGCTCTCCGGGGTGATGAACAACGTCGGCGCCCTGGCACTGATGTTGCCGGTGGCGATCCGCATGGCCCGGGAGCACGACAGCCCGCCGTCGCTGCTGCTGATGCCGCTGGCCTTCGGTTCCCTGCTCGGCGGGCTGACCACGCTGATCGGCACCCCGCCCAATATCATCATCGCCAGCTATCGCGGCAGCATCGGTGGCGAGGCCTTCGGCATGTTCGCCTTCTTTCCCGTCGGCGCCAGCGTGGCCCTGGCCGGCCTGGCGTTCATCGTGCTGGCGGGCTGGCGACTGGTACCCCAACGGGCCGGCAAGGCCTCCCTCGATGCGATGTTCGACACCGCCCACTACCTGGTGGAGCTGCACGTCCCCGAGGGCGGCAAGGCGGTGGGCTGGTCGCTGCGCGACCTGCATCAGGCCCTGGAGGAGACCATCCCGGTGCTGGCGGTGGTGCGCGGCGACAAGCGCCACGCCGGCCACGCCTTCCACGGCACACTGCGTGAGGACGATATCCTGCTGGTGGAGGCCGGGCCCGAGGAGATGAAGCTGATCGAGGACAAGGCGGGGCTGGTGGTCGGCCCCGAGCCCCCCGCCGGGGAGTCGAGCGAGGAGGACGCGGCCGATCGCGAGACCAAGCCGGGCCACGGCAGGACCACGGACAAGGGCCGGCCCGCGCCGGTGGATACCGAAGGCCTCCAGCTGGTGGAGGCGGTGGTGCGCAACGATTCCATGATGATCCATCGCACCGTCACCCAGCTGCGCCTGCACAACCAGTTCGGCCTGCATCTGGTGGCGGTGGCCCGGGACGGCGGCCGATTGAACCAGCGGCTGCGCGATATCCGTTTCCGGGCCGGCGACGTGCTGCTGCTGCAGGGGGGCGAGGGCGAGATCGGCGAGAGCCTCACCACCCTGGGCTGCCTGCCGCTGGCCAGCCGCAACCTGACCCTGGGCCAGCCCCGCATGCTGGTGGCCTCGGTGGCCATCTTTGCCGTGGCGGTGATCGCCATGGTGCTGGACCTGCTGCCCTCGGCGGTGGCCCTCACCGGGGCCGCGCTGGTGTCGATGATGGTCGGCGTGCTGTCGCTGCGCGAGGCCTACCAGGCCATCGACGGCCCGGTGATCGTGCTGCTGGGGGCCATGATCCCGGTGGGCCAGGCGCTGGAGACCAGCGGCGGTGCCGGCTTGATTGCCGATGCGCTGCTGGCTCTGGGCAGCGAGTGGCCGGTGGTGGCCACCCTGGCGGGGCTGTTCGTGATCTGTACGGTGCTCTCCAACGTGGTCAACAACGCCGCGGCGGCGCTGCTGATGGCGCCCATCGCGGCAAGTCTTGCCGAGGGCTTCGAGGCCTCCCTGGATCCCTTCCTGATGGTGGTGGCGATCAGCGCCTCCTGTGCCTTCCTCACCCCCATCGGCCACCAGTCCAACACCCTGGTGATGGGCCCGGGGGGCTATCGCTTCGGCGACTACTGGAAGCTGGGGCTGCCGCTGTCGGTGTTAGTGATGGCGGTAGCGATCCCGTTGATTCTGCTGGTCTGGCCGTTGTAGGTGTGAGGTGCAAGGAGTGAGGGGCGAGGCGTCCGGCGTGATTCCAGCCGGCCTTCCCTCCTCACCCATAACGTCTCACCCCTTACTCCCTACGCCGGGTGGTGGCGCAGCACCTTGGACTTGTCGGTGACGAAGGCGTCGTACTCGAAGTCGTCCACGGTCAGCAGGTCCAGCACCTCGGCCTCCCGCTGGCGCATGAAGGTGGCGTCGTCCTCGTCGATCACGCCCGCCTCCAGGGCCGCCTCCACGCGCTGCTCGGGGTGCAGGGCTTCCGGCGGCAGCTCGCCCCTGGCATAGGCCTTGTTGACCGTGCGGTAGAGCGCCTCGGCGCGGTCCTGGGTGGCCAGCAGGGCGTTGTAGCGGGCCAGGGGGTTGTCCTGCGGCCCGTCGTCGACGTCCCAGGTGTTGGCCAGCAGCTTGTGGCGCAGGGCGGTGTCCCGGGATACGGCCTGGGCAATGCGGCGGGTCAGGTCATCGTGGGGGCGCGACCAGCGGCGGCCCCGCGGCATCACCAGCAGGCGCAGCATCCGGCCCAGGGCGCGGTTCGGCAGGTTGTCGAAGAGTTCGTCGAAGGCCTGCTCGGTGCGCTGGAGCAGGAAGCGGGCGGCATAGTCCAGCACGGCGGCCTCGCCCTCCACCTGGTCGCCTTCCTGCCACTGCTTGAGCAGCATGCTGGCCAGGTACAGGTTGGATAGCACATCGCCGAGGCGGGCCGAGAGCATCTCGCGCTGCTTGAGCTGCGAGCCCAGGCTCGCCATGGCGGCGTCGGCGGCGAGACCGAAGCCGGCGGAGAGTCGGGCAATCTCGCGGGCATAGGGGGCGGCGACTGGATCGAAGGGCACCGCGGCCTGGCCGATCCCCAGGCCCCGGGTCAGGGCGCGGGCGGCATTGCCGAAGATCAGCCCGGCATGGCCGAAGAAGGCCCGGTCGAAGGCCGCCAGGTCATCGGCGTCCTTGGCGGCCAGTTCCTCGAGCACATAGGGATGGCAGCGGATGGCGCCCTGGCCGAAGATCATCAGGTTGCGGGTCATGATGTTGGCGCCCTCGACGGTGATGGCCACCGGGTTGGCGCTGTAGCCGATGCCGAGGTAGTTGCGCGGCCCCAGGGTGACCGCCTTGCCGCCGTGGATGTCCATGGCGTCGGCCAGGATCACCCGCTGGAACTCGGTGAGCTGGCTCTTGAGGATCGCCGAGGGCACCGCCGGCTTCTCGCCCTGGTCGATGGTGTTGGCGGTCTGGTAGACGGCGGCCTGGGCGATATAGGACAGCGCGCTCATCCGGGCCAGCGGCTCCTGGACGCCCTCCATCTCGGCCACCGGTACGTTGAACTGGCGGCGGATCCGGGCGAAGCCGCCGGTCCAGCCCAAGGCGTAGCGGGCGGTGCCGGTGGCCCCGGAGGGCAGGGTGATGCAGCGGCCGATGGACAGGCATTCCACCAGCATCCGCCAGCCCTGGCCGATCATTTCCTGGCCGCCGATGATGGTGGATAGCGGCACGAAGACGTCCCGGCCCTTGATCGGGCCGTTGAGGAAGGGGCTGCCGATGGGATGGTGGCGGCGGCCGATCTCCATGCCCGTGGTGTCCCGGGGAATCAGCGCCAGGGTGATGCCACGGTCGGCCTCGTCGCCGAGCAGGTGGTCCGGGTCGAACAGCCGGAAGGCCAGGCCCACCACGGTGGCGATGGGCGCCAGGGTGATCCAGCGCTTCTCGAAGTTCAGCCTGAGCCCGAGGACCTCCTCGCCGTCGATGACCTGCTTGCACACCACGCCGGTGTCCGGCAGGGCGGTGGCATCGGACCCCGCCCGGGGGCCGGTCAGGCCGAAGCAGGGGATCTCGCGGCCGTCGGCCAGGCGCGGCAGGTAGTGGTCCTTCTGCGCCTGGGTGCCGTACTTGAGCAGCAGCTCCCCCGGCCCCAGCGAGTTGGGCACGCCCACGGTGACCATCAGCGTCTCGCTGATCGACAGCTTCTGCAGCACCGTGGACTGGGCCTTGGCCGAGAAGCCCAGGCCGCCGTATTCCCGGGGGATGATCATGCCGAAGAAGCGCTCCCGCTTGAGGTAGTCCCACAGCTCCTGGGGCAGGTCGGCGCGCTCCCGGGCGATGTCCCAGGCGTTGCACATGCCGGCGGCCACACCGCACTGGTGGTCGACGAAGGCGCGCTCCTCGTTGGTGAGGCCGTTGTCGCCGAACGCCAGCAGGCGATCCCAGTCGGGCCGGCCGGAGAACAGTTCGCGGTCCCAGGCCACGCTGCCGGCTTCCAGCGCGGTGCGTTCGGTATCCGAGACCTTCGGGGCGACACGCTTGAACAGCGCGAACAGGCGGGGGCTCAGCCAGCGCCGGCGCAGGGCGGGCAGGCCGCAGGCGGCGATGGCCGCGGCGGCGATCAGCAGCAGCGCGCCGAGGATCGCCGCGCCGGCGACCAGGCCGACGAGGCCGAGCCCCGCGGTCACGGCCAGCGCGGGCAGGGGGCCCGCCTCCCGGCGCATCACGATGAGCAGGCCGGTGACGGCCAGCACGAGCAGGATCAGGGTCAGCATGGAGGGCTCCGTCGAATTCGAACACTTGTTTGAATTCCTTCAGCCTAGCGCAAGAAACGCCGCCTGACCACCACCGAATCCTGCGCGACCACCAACGAAAACGCCCCGCGCGAGGCGGGGCGTAGGGAGGAAGACCGAGCGGGTCAGCCCAGGCGGCGCATCGGCTCGCGCTGGGCGGGGGCGTCGCCCGCCACGTAGTAGGGGGCGTCGCTGCTTGGCAGCGGCTCGCGGCCGCGGATCTTGTCGGCCATCTTCTCCGCCAGCATGATCGTCGGCGCGTTGAGGTTGCCGGTGGGGATCACCGGGAACAGCGAGGCATCGACCACCCTCAGGCCCTCCAGGCCATGTACCCGGCCGGTGCCGTCGACCACGGCGTCATCCCCCTCGCCCATGCGGCAGCTGCCGCAGGGGTGATAGGCGGTCTCGGCGTGCTCGCGGACGAAGGCGTCCAGCTCGGCGTCGGTCTGCACGTCCGGCCCCGGCGAGATCTCCCGGCCGCGGTAAGCGTCGAAGGCCGGCTGGGCGATGATCTCCCGGGTCAGGCGGATGGCGTCGCGGAACTCCTGCCAGTCCTTCTCGGTGGACATGTAGTTGAACAGGATCGAGGGCGCGGCCTTGGGGTCCCGGGAAGTCAGGCGCACGCGCCCCTCGCTCTCGGAGCGCATGGAGCCGACATGGGCCTGGAAGCCGTGGGCCTGCACCGCACTCTTGCCGTTGTAGCTGATGGCGATGGGCAGGAAGTGGTACTGCAGGTTGGGCCATGCCTCCTCGTCACTCGAGCGGATGAAGCCCGCCGCCTCGAACTGGTTGCTGGCACCCACGCCGGTGCCCAGGAACATCCACTCGGCACCGATCTTCGGCTGGTTGTACCACTTCAGCGCCGGGTACAGCGAGATCGGCTGCTTGCACTCGTACTGGATATACATCTCGAGGTGATCCTGGAGGTGCGCGCCGACGTTGTCGTTGATCTGCACCGGGGGGATGCCGAGTTCCTCGAGCACGTCGCGGGGGCCGACCCCGGAGCGCTGCAGGATCTGCGGCGAGGCGATGGCGCCGGCGCACAACAGCACCTCGCGGCGGGCATGGACCTGCCGGGTCTGGCCGCGACGCTCGTAGCGCACGCCGGTGGCCCGCTTGCCCTCGAAGGTGATGACATCGGTGGTCGCCCGGGTCTCGATGGTCAGGTTCGGCCGCCCCTTGGCCTGGTCCAGGTAGCCGCGGGCCGTGGAGGCGCGGCGCCCGTTGGGGGTGACGAAGCGGTCCATGGGGCCGAAGCCTTCCTGCTGGTAGCCGTTGACGTCCTCGGTGGCCGGGTAGCCGGCCTGCTGTCCCGCCTCGATGAAGGCATGGTAGAGGGGATTGTTGCCCTCCTTCGGCGTCGTCACGCTGACCGGGCCGTCACCGCCGTGATAGGCGTTGGGGCCGATGTCGCGGGTCTCGGCCTTCTTGAAGTAGGGCAGGCAGTCGGCGTAGGTCCAGTCCTCGAGGCCGGCACGCTTGGCCCAGCCGTCGTAGTCCAGGGCGTTGCCGCGGATGTAGCACATGCCGTTGATCAGCGAGGAGCCGCCCAGCCCCTTGCCACGGCCACACTCCATGCGCCGGCCGTCCATGTGCGGCTCCGGGTCGGTCTCGAAGGCCCAGTTGTAGCGCTTGCCCTGCAACGGGTAGGCCAGGGCCGCCGGCATCTGGGTGCGGAAGTCGAAGCGATGGTCCGGACCGCCGGCCTCGAGCAGCAGCACGCTGACGTCGGGATCCTCGGTGAGGCGGGTGGCCAGGACGTTGCCGGCGGAACCGGCGCCGATGATGACGTAATCGAACTCGCGAGCCTGTGACATCGACAAGCCCTCCTCAAGCAGCAAGATGGAACGGGGACGGAAACGGCCGGTCACGGGGGCTCCCCCGTGACCGTGGGCGGGGCGTCGGACTAGAACACGGACTCGAAGGGCCCCATCTCGACTTGCACCGACTTGGTCTGGGTGTAGTGGGCCAGGGTCTCGACGCCGTTCTCGCGGCCCACGCCGGACTGCTTGTAGCCGCCCACCGGCATCTCGGCGGGGGACTCGCCCCAGGTGTTGATCCAGCAGATCCCGGCCTCCAGGCGCTGGATGACCCGGTGGGCGCGGTTCAGGCCCTCGGTGAAGACGCCGGCGGCCAGGCCGTAGGAAGTGTCATTGGCGCGGCGGATCACCTCCTCCTCGTCGTCGAAGGCGAGGATCGACATCACCGGACCGAAGATCTCCTCGCGCACGATGCGCATCTCGTCGCTGCAGTCGGTGAACACCGTGGGCGCGGCCCAGGCCCCGTCGGCGTAGTCGCCCTGATCCCAGGCCTCGCCGCCGGCCAGTACCCGGGCGCCTTCCTGCTTGCCGACGGCGATGTAGGACAGCACCTTCTCCTGGTGCTCGAAGCTGACCAGGGGGCCGAAGTTGACCGCCGGGTCCAGCGGGTCACCGGCCTTGATGCGCGCCACGCGCTCGGCGATCTTGCCCTCGAAGGCCTCCTTGACGCCGCGCGCCACGAAGACCCGGGTGCCGTTGGTGCAGATCTGCCCGCTGGAGTAGAAGTTGGCCATCATGGCGGCGTCCGCGGCACGGTCCAGGTCGGCATCGTCGAAGACGATCAGCGGCGACTTGCCACCCAGCTCCATGGTCACGTCCTTGAGGCTGGACGCCGCGGAGGCGGACATCACCTGCTTGCCGGTGCCCACCTCGCCGGTGAAGGACACCTTGTCGATGCCGGCATGGCCGGTGAGCAGCTGGCCGACGCGGCCGTCGCCGTGCACCACGTTGAAGACGCCATCGGGCAGGCCGGCCTCGGTGAAGATCTCGGCCAGCGCCATCACGGTCAGCGGCGTGACCTCGCTGGGCTTGAAGACCACGGCGTTGCCGGCGGCCAGCGCCGGGGCCGACTTCCAGCAGGCGATCTGGATCGGGTAGTTCCAGGCGCCGATGGCGCCGATCACGCCCAGCGGCTCGCGACGGGTATAGACGAAGGAGGATTCCCGCAGCGGGATCTGGCTACCCTCGATCGCCGGAGCCAGGCCGGCGTAGTACTCGAGCACGTCGGCACCGGTGACGATGTCCACCGCGGCGGTCTCGCTGATCGGCTTGCCGGTGTTGCGGCTCTCGAGCTCGGCGATGGCATCGTTGCGCTCGCGGAGCAGCGCCACGGCGCGCTGCAGGATGCGCCCGCGCTCCATGCCGGTCATGGCCGCCCAGGCCTGCTGGCCACGGCGCGCCGCGGCGACGGCGGCGTCCACGTCCGCCTCGCTGGCCTGCTGCACGTCGGCCAGGGTGCTGCCGTCATAGGGATTGACGACCGGGAAGCTCTTGCCGGAAGTGGCATCCACTCGGCGGCCGTTGATGTAGAGGGTTTCGGTAGCGTGGTGGGTCATGGGACCTCCAGTCAGGACTCGGTGGAAACGGGGCTGGGAGTCGTCGGTGTCGTGGCGACGCCGTGGGCGCGGAGCAGCTGGTCGAGGTATTCCCGGGCCTGGCGCCGGGCATAATCGGTGTCCAGTCCATCGGGGGTGAGGGCGCCGCGCAGCCACAGGCCGTCGATCATCGCGGCCAGCGCCCGGGCCGCATCGCGGGCCTCCTCGCGGGGCAGCAGGCGACGCAGCTGGTGGCAGAGGTTGGCGTAGAGGCGGCGATCGTTGACCTGCTGCAGGCGCTGCAGCTGCGGCTGGTGCATGCTGCTGGCCCAGAAGGCCAGCCAGGTCTTGGCCACCGGGCCGGTGACCTGGCTGCGGTCGAAGTTGCCATCGATGATCGCTGCCAGGTGTGCCTCGGGGGCCTTCGTCGCCAGGGCCCGGCGGCGTGCGGTGACGGCCTCGCCCAGATCGCTGAGGATCTGGCGCATGGTGGCCTCCAGCAGGCCATCCTTGCCGCCGAAGTAATGGCTGATGATGCCGGCGGAGACGCCGGCATGGCGGGCGATGCGCATCACGGTAGCATCGGCCAGGCCGACCTCGTCGATGGCCGCCATGGTAGCCTTGATCAGCTGCTGGCGACGGATGGGTTCCATTCCGACCTTGGGCACCTTGCTGACTCCTCTCTCGGCGTGCGTCTTGCTTCCATGCCCGGAAGCATGGTTAACATAGCCACAGCTTGCCATTTTTTTATTGAACGTTCAATCAATAAAAGTGATCGGCAACCGGTAGGACCTCGATCCTGCCTATACTCAACGTCCAACCCAAGGGAGACATGTCAATGAACAAGATGACCGTGGGCCTGGCAACCGCCGCGCTTTCGCTGACCGCTTCGCCGCTGCTGATGGCCGCCGAGGACCAGAGCTGCCAGAGCGTGCACTTCGCCGAGGTCGGCTGGACGGACATCACCGCGACCACCGCCCTGACCACCGAGGTGCTCGAGGCGCTGGGCTACGAGACCCGTATCGACACCGTCTCGGTGCCGATCGCCTACTCGGGCATGAAGAACGGCGACTTCGATGTCTTCCTCGGCAACTGGATGCCGTCCATGGCCTCGATCAGCGATCCCTATGTGGAGCGGGGCCAGGTGGATCGGCTGGGCGCCAACCTGGAGGGGGCCAAGTACACCCTGGCGGTGCCGCAGTACGTCTATGACGCCGGGGTGACCTCGGTGGCCGACCTGGACGAGCATGCCGACAACTTCGATGGCAAGCTGCACGGCATCGAGGCCGGCAACGACGGCAATCAGCTGATTCAGGACATGATCGACGACGACGCCTTCGGCCTTGGCGACTGGCAGCTGGTCGATTCCAGCGAGGCGGGCATGCTCGCCGAGCTGCGCGCCCGCACGCCGGACGAGAAGTGGATGGTGTTCCTCGGCTGGGAGCCGCATCCCATGAACACCAACTTCGACATCGCCTACCTCGAGGGCGCCGATGACTACTTCGGTCCCAACCTCGGCGGGGCCACCGTCTACACCAATACCCGCGCCGGCTTCGCCGAGGAGTGCAGTAACGTCGGTGAGCTGCTGGGCAACCTCTCCTTCACCCTGGAAATGGAGAACCAGCTGATGGGCGAGATCATGGACGAGGGCGCCGATCCTCGCGATGCCGCCCGTGACTATCTCCAGGCCCATCCGCAGGTGCTCGAGGGCTGGCTCGAGGGTGTCACTACCCGGGACGGCGAGCCGGGCCTGCCGGCAGTGAAGGAGGCGCTGTCCATCGAGGAATGAGGGACGCTCGCGACATGCCGTAGCGTCTTGGGTGGGGGCCATGTCGGGCTTGCCAAGGGGCGGGCCGCCATGCATAATCCCCACCCGTCGCTTGGGCCATGCCCCGTGAAGCGAAAATGGCTACGTAGCTCAGCTGGTTAGAGCACATCACTCATAATGATGGGGTCCCCTGTTCGAATCAGGGCGTAGCCACCAGGACAGCACAGGACGCCCGCTTGGCCTCAGGTCGAGCGGGCGTCTTGCGTTGCGGGGCAGGCCAGGGCGGGAGGCGGAGAGACACTTGACGTTTACAAGCCGATCCGTATACTACGCCCCGTGCTCGAGGCCATTCCCCGATAGCTCAGTTGGTAGAGCAAATGACTGTTAATCATTGGGTCGCAGGTTCGAGTCCTGCTCGGGGAGCCAGCTTCGCCCCAGAGCGTCGAGCACAGAGGTAATCAGGTCATTCCCCGATAGCTCAGTTGGTAGAGCAAATGACTGTTAATCATTGGGTCGCAGGTTCGAGTCCTGCTCGGGGAGCCACCTTTCCTGCCAGACGTACCTTGCCCGCTCCGGGCCAGCATGCCATTCCCCGATAGCTCAGTTGGTAGAGCAAGTGACTGTTAATCACTGGGTCGCAGGTTCGAGTCCTGCTCGGGGAGCCAGTGTGCCATTCCCGTTTCGTCTTCGTTCCCCTCGCCATCGGCGCGGTGTCTTCGCGTGTCCGCAGCTTTCCTGCCAGTGACACCGGCATCGTGATGGCCAAGCACGGGGAGAGCGCCTGGCGTCGATGACGCCGGAGCCGATCATGGCGCCCGGCGCCGGGGCGAAGCGTCTCGTTCGCCCCTCGATCCCGGCTCGGCCATCCCCGTTCTACCGGGAACTGGCTCGTGCTCGCATGGGTGCCTGGTGCCCGCTGTCAGCTGCGGCATTAGCGGGGCACGGGGCCCAGGAAGCGGGTCTCGCCGTCCCGTTGGAGCGCCGGCGCGCCCAGGGCCTCGACCCGCACGCGCACCGGCTGGCTCGGCTGGGTGAGCGACGTGTCCGCGACGCGCAGGGTAATCGGCAGTCGCCGGCTGTCCCGGGCCGCCACCCGGATGACTCTGGGGGCCTCCACACGCAGCCCCGGGAGACCCGAGACGGCGAGGCGATAGCGGTGGGGCTTGTCGTCGAGGTTGCGGATGGTCAGCTGATAGCGATTAGTGATCTCGCCGCTCGTCGCTTGCCCGTAGAGGCGGTCGCGGTCGCGCTCGATGTCCAGGTCCAGCGGCGTGCGTCCCTGCAGGCTGACAACCAGCATGCCGACCATGACGACCAGGACGGCGAGATAGCCCAGCAGCCGGGGGCGCCAGAGCCGGGAAGCCCGTCCTGCCAGGGCATGCTCCGTGGTGTAGCGGATCAGTCCCTTCGGGCGCTTCAGGCGCGCCATGACGCCGTCGCAGGCGTCGATGCAGGCAGCACAGCCGATGCACTCGTACTGCAGGCCATCGCGGATATCGATGCCGGTGGGGCAGACCTGGACGCAGAGGTCGCAGTCCACGCAATCGCCGCTCGCCGCGTCCTTGCCACGGGACTTGCCGCGCGGCTCCCCCCGGGCGGCGTCGTAGGAGACGACCAGGGTGTCGGAGTCGAACATCACGCCCTGGAAGCGGGCATAGGGGCACATGTGCAGGCATACCTGCTCGCGCAGCCAGCCGGCGTTGAGGTAGGTGAACAGAGTGAAGAAGCCGATCCAGAAATAGGCCCAGCCGTGGGCCTCGAGGAGCGGTAGTGCGGCGACCAGATCGCGGATCGGAGTGAAGTAGCCGACGAAGGTCACGCCGGTGGCGGCAGCGATGATCAGCCAGGCCGCGTGCTTGGCCGTCTTGCGCCACAAGGTGTCGAGGTCCGCTGGGCGGCCGTCGCGCCGGATGCGGCGATGTCGGGGGCCTTCCAGGCGATGCTCGAACCACAGGAACAGGAAGGTCCAGACGCTCTGGGGGCAGGTGTACCCGCACCAGACCCGGCCGGCAAAGACGGTGATCAGGAAGAGCCCGAAGGCACAGATGCTCAGGATCCAGGCGAGCAGGATGAATTCCTGGGGATAGAAGGTCGTCCCGAGGACATGGAATTCCCGGGATGGCAGGTCGAACCACACGGCCGGACGGTCCCCCAGGATCAGCCAGGGCAGGCCGAAGTACAGGGCCATGAGGCCCCAGTTGGCATGACGCCTCAGGCGCTGGAAGCGTCCCTGGATCTCGCGGACGTACAGGTGCCGGCGCGGCGCGTAGGCGTCCTGCCGGGTCTCGGCGGGCGTATAGTGGTCGACCGCGGAGGCGGGCGTCTGGTCGTGAAGGGGGATTCTCTGGGTCATGCGGCTTCCCGACGGCGGATGGAGGGGCCGGGGACCCGTGGGGCGAGGGGCGCGGCGGGCCCCGGCGGCAGGCTCGACTATGCCGCCCCGAAGGTCGCCATCACAGCATCAGCTGGGCAGAAAAACAGCGTATCAGATGCCCCGGGCCGAAGGCCGTGCGGCTCGTCAGGCAACCGCCAAGGGGGTATAGTGCCGGCGCCTCCTCTCCATGAGCCCGTGATCATGAAGCGTTACGAACGCCTTGCCGAGGACGTCGCCACCCTGATCCGTCGCGGGGTGCTGGCCCCGGGGGAGCGGCTGCCCTCCGTGCGTCAGGTCAGTCGCTCCCGGGGGGTGAGCCCCTCCACGGTCTTCCAGGCCTATTATCGGCTCGAGGCGCGCGGCCTGATCCTGGCGCGGCCCCGCTCCGGCTATTTCGTGCGCGATCAGGCCCGCCGCCTCCTGGAAACGCCGGGAATATCCCCGGTGCGCGGCGCCGAGGCGGCCGAGGTGGCGGTCAGCGAGCTAGTGTTCTCGGTCCTCGATTCCCTGCAGGACGCCGATACCGTGCCCTTCGGTTCGGCTTTCCCCTGTCCCGGCCTCTTCCCGCTGCCGCGGCTCGCCCGCAGCATGGCCAAGGGGCTGCGCGAGATGGGCAGCGAGGCGGTGGTCGCCGGCATGACCGGCGGCGATCCTGCGCTCCGGCACCAGATCGCCCGGCGCTATGTGCTCGGCGGCGTGCGGCTGCCGGTCGATGAACTGGTCATCACCAATGGCGCCATGGAGGCCCTGAACCTCTGTCTCCAGGCCGTCACCCGTCCCGGCGACCTGGTGGCCATCGAGTCACCGGCCTTCTACGCCAGCCTGCAGGTGCTGGAGCGGCTGCAGCTGCGGGCCGTGGAGATCCCGGTGGATCCCCGCCATGGCGTCGACCTGGACGTGCTGGCCGATCGCCTGGGGCGATGGCCGATCAAGGCCTGCTGGTTCATGTCCCACCTGCAGAACCCGCTGGGCGCGAGCCTCGACGAGTCGCGCAAGCGGGCGCTGTACGACCTGCTGGTAGAGCACGAGGTGCCCCTGCTGGAGGACGACGCCTATGCGGAGCTCCACTTCGGGCCGCAACCGCCCTGGCCGGTCAAGGCCCTGGACGAGGCCGGACTGGTCATGCATTGCGGCTCCTTCTCCAAGTGTCTGGCGCCGGGGTATCGGGTGGGCTGGGTGGCGGCCGGCCGCCAGGCGCGGGCCGTGGCCCGATCGCAGCTGATGACCACCATCTCGCCCTCGGTGCCCGCCCAGGCGGCCATCGCCGACTACCTGCAGCATGGCGGCTACGACCGCCACCTGCGGCGATTGCGCCATGCGCTGGAGAGCCAGCAGCAGGCCATGCTGGCCGCGGCGGATCGCCACTTCCCGGCGGGTAGCCGGGTCACCCGGCCCGAGGGCGGCTATTTCCTGTGGTTCGAGTTCCCCGAGCGTGTCGACTCGCTACAGCTGCTGCGCCTGGCCCTGGCCGAGGGCATCAGCCTGGCGCCGGGGCCGATCTTCTCGGCCACCCAGGGGTATCGGCACTGCGCTCGGCTGAGCTACGGCCATCCCTGGACGGCGCGTAGCGAGCGGGCCATGGTGCGGTTGGGGGAATTGCTCGCCACCTTCTAGGCCCCGAAGGCAGGACGCCGGGCGCGAGGCCCGCGTCGGTCGAAGGGGGAGGGGCGTCAGTCATACTCGGCCAGGCGCAGGCCGCTGTCGAGGCGGGCGAAGTCCAGCAGGATCTCGGCGGCCTCCACCACCTGGGCGCGATCGATCGGCTCCACTTCGGTATCGGCCTCGGCCGGGGCGCCGGTCTCGCTGCCGGGGTCGCCATCGACCTGGCCCTGGGGCGTGTCGCGGGCGTCGATCCACTCCTCGAGGGGCTCCAGGCCCAGCGCCTCGCGGCGCTGGTTCTCCAGCGCCAGCTGCTCGGCCTCCTGGGCCTCCACTTCCAGCCGGCGCTGCTCGCGGTTGAGGCTGACGCTGGTGTGCTGTTCGCGCAGGCGTTCGGCCAGCTTGGCCTGGCGTTCCAGGTAGTGGAAGTTGGGGTGGTCGTCGGCGCGTACACGGTGGCGGTCGCGCAGGGTCTCGAGATAGTGCTGCGGCTCGCCGTACTGGCGGTACTGGACCTGGCGCACGGTATCCCAGGCCAGGGCGTTGTCGAGGCTGCTCTCGCCGATGAGTTCGGGGTCGATCAGGCTCGGGAAGCGGATGTCCGGGGTCACGCCCCGGTGTTGGGTGCTCTCGCCGGAGATGCGGTAGAACTTGGCGCGGGTCAGCTTGATCTGGCCGTGGCTCAGCTCGTTGAGGGTCTGCACCGTGCCCTTGCCAAAGGTGTCGCTGCCCACCACCAGGCCGCGCCCATAGTCCTGGACGGCGCCAGCGAAGATCTCCGAGGCCGAGGCCGAGAGCCGGTTGACCAGCACCACCAGGGGGCCGTCATAGAGGGTGCCGCTGTCGGTGTCGCCATACAGGCTGATGCGCCCCCGGGCGTCGCGCACCTGGACGGTGGGGCCGCGGTCGATGAACAGGCCAATCAGCGAGTTGGCCTCCTGCAGGGCGCCGCCGCCATTGTCGCGAAGGTCGAGCACGATGCCCTCGACGCCCTCGGCCTTGAGGCGTTTGATCTCCTTGGCCACGTCCCGGGTAGTGCTGCGGTAGTCCTCCTCGCCGGCCTGCCAGGCATCGAAGTCGACGTAGAAGGTCGGCACCTCGATCATGCCCAGCCGGTGTAGTTCGCCGTCGCGCTCGATCTCGATGACCTCGCCCCGGGCGGCCTGATCCTCGAGGTTGACGGTGTCCCGGGTGATCTCGACCACCTTGGAGCGGGTCATGTCCACGGCCTGGGCGGGGACCACGTCGAGTCGCACCACCGAGCCCTTGGGGCCGCGGATCATGTCCACCACGTCGTCCAGGCGCATGCCGACCACGTTGACGATTTCCTCATCCTCCTGGCCGACGCCGACGATGCGGTCGGCGGGCTTGAGCACCCCGGCGCGCTCGGCCGGGCCGCCGGGCACCAGGCTGGCCACCTTGACGTACTCGCCGTCGGCCTGGAGCAGGGCGCCGATACCTTCCAGGGACAGGCGCATCTGGATGTCGAAGGATTCGCTCTGGCGCGGCGACAGATACTCGCTGTGGGGGTCGATGCTGCCGGTGATCGCGGCCATGAAGAGCCCGAAGACGTCCTCGTCGTTGGTCTGGCGCAGGCGGGTCAGCTGGCCCTCGTAACGCTGGCGCAGGGTGTCCTCTACCTGCTCGGGCGACTGGTCGCTGATCGACAGGGTCAGGGCGGCGTTCTGGAGGCGCTTGGTCCACAGCTCGTCGAGGGCCGCCTCGCTGCCGGGCCAGGGCGTGTCTTCGCGGTCCAGGACCATGCGCTGGTCGCCGTCGAAGTCGAAGTCGAGGCCCTCGTCGAGGCGCGCCAGCAGCCAGGTCAGGCGGGCCTCGGCACGCTCGTGATAACGGCGGTACAGGGCGAAGGGCCGCGACAGGTCGCCGTCCAGGACGGCGTCGTCCAGGGTGGTGGCCAGGTCGTCGAAGGCATCGACATCGCGGCGCAGCAGGTAGGCGCGCTGGCCGTCGAGGATGTCCAGGTAGCGGTCGAAGGCCCGCCGCGACCACTCGTCGTCCAGATTGACGTCCGCATAGTGGCCATAGCGAAGGGATTCGGCCACTTCCACGGCCGCCTGGCGTTGGGCGTCGCTGGGGACGAGCTCCGCCAGGGCGGGACCGGCGACCAGCAGCAGGGCCAGGGCCGCCGCGCGCCCCAGGGTGACAAACAGGCTCATCGATGAAGCACTCCCGGATTCATGTACACTCTATCAGTCCAGACTGCGATTCGGCTCGCGAGTTGCATGGACCGAGCGGCCATTGTAGCAGCTCGGTCCACATCCCAAGACCCCTGAACGTCCCGCGATACAGAGGAACCCCATGCCCCAGGATGCCCGTCTCGAGCGGCTGCTCGACTTCCTGCGCCGCTCTCCCACCCCCTGGCACGCCACGGCCAACATGGCCGAGCGTCTCGAGCAGGCCGGCTATCGACGCCTCGAGGAGACCGACGCCTGGCGCCTCATGCCGGGCGACAGGGTCTATGTGACCCGCAACGACTCCTCGATCATCGCCCTGCAGCTGCCCGCCTCGCCGCTGACGGCTCTGCGCATGATCGGCGCCCACACCGACAGCCCCGGCCTGCGGCTCAAGCCCAATGCCGCCCAGACCGCCGCCGGCTGGCTGCAACTCGGCGTCGAGGTCTATGGCGGGGCGCTGCTGGCACCCTGGTTCGACCGTGACCTGGGGCTCGCCGGCCGGGTCCAGGTGCGCTACCCGGATGGTCGGCTGGCGGGCCTGCGGCTGACCGTCGACCGACCGGTGGCGATCATCCCCAGCCTGGCGATCCACCTCGACCGCGAGGCCAACAACGGCCGTGCCATGAACGCCCAGACCGAGATGCCGCCCGTGCTGCTGCAGGGTGGCGGGCACGCCGACTTCGAGCGGCTGCTGCACGACTGGCTGGCCGAGGAGCACGGCATCGAGGGGCTCGAGGTGCTCGACTTCGAGCTGGCGCTCCACGACATGCAGCCGCCCGCGCGGCTGGGCGTGGAGGGCGAACTGATCGCCAGTGCCCGGCTCGACAACCTGCTGTCCTGCTTTATCGGCCTCGAGGCCCTCCTGGAGAGTGATGGGACGCAAGGCGCGCTGCTGGTGGCCAACGATCACGAGGAGGTCGGCAGCGCCAGCGCCTGCGGCGCCCAGGGGCCCTTCCTGGGGGATGTGCTGCGGCGGGTGAATGCCCAGCTGGGGGAGGGCGACGAAGAGGGGCTGGTCCGCCTGATCCAGGCCTCCAGGATGATCTCCTGCGACAACGCCCATGCCCTGCACCCCAACTTCCGGGACCGGCACGATGCGGCCCACGGCCCGGCGCTCAACGCCGGGCCGGTGATCAAGGTCAACGCCAGCCAGCGCTACGCCACCAATAGTGCCACCGCGGCGCTGTTCCGGGAGCTGTGTCGCGAGGCCGAGGTGCCGGTGCAGACCTTCGTCACCCGAGCCGACATGGGCTGCGGCAGCACCATCGGGCCGATCACCGCCACCGAACTCGGCGTACCGACCCTCGACGTGGGGGTGCCCCAGTGGGCCATGCACTCGATCCGCGAGACGGCGGGGAGCCAGGACGTGGCACACCTGACCCGGGTGCTCACCGCCTTCTTCGACCGCACCGAGCTGCCCTGAGGCCAGGTGCGAGAAACGAGGGGCGGGGGGCGAGGTGTGAGCCATCAGGCTGCCTCGACCCTCGACCCTCGACCCTCGACCCTCGACCCTCGACCCTCAGACCAAGCCAAACCCAAACCAGGCCAAAAAAGCCCGCCTGGCGAACCAGGCGGGCTTTTCGGTATCTGGTGGCTACGCCCTGATTCGAACAGGGGACCCCATCATTATGAGTGATGTGCTCTAACCAGCTGAGCTACGTAGCCGTCAACGGGGGCGAATACTACCTGGGTCGCCCCGTTGCGTCAAGCATCGCGTCCCTAGACATTGAAGCGGAAGTGGATGACGTCGCCATCCTGGACGATGTAGTCCTTGCCTTCCAGGCGCCACTTGCCGGCATCCTTGGCGCCCTGCTCGCCGCCCAGCGCCACGAAGTCGTCATAGGCCACGACCTCCGCGCGGATGAAGCCCTTCTGGAAGTCGGTGTGGATCACCCCGGCCGCCTCCGGCGCGGTAGCGCCGACCCGAACGGTCCAGGCGCGGACCTCCTTCACCCCGGCGGTGAAGTAGGTCTGCAGGCCGAGCAGGGCGTAGCCCGCGCGAATCACCCGGTCCAGTCCCGGCTCCTCCATGCCCATCTCGTCGAGGAACATCGCGCGCTCCTCGTCGTCGAGCTCGGCGATCTCGGCCTCGATCTGGTTGCACACCGGCACCACCACGGCCTCCTCGGCGGCGGCGATCTCCTTGACCACCTCGAGGTAGGGGTTGTTCTCGAAGCCGTCCTCGTTGACGTTGGCGATGTACATGGTCGGCTTGAGGGTCAAGAAGCCGAAGCTCTTGAGCTGGCGCTTCTCGTCGTCGTCGAGACCGAAGCTTCTCAACGGCTGGCCTTCGGCCAGGTGGGGCTGGATGCGGTCGAGAATCGCCTTGGTGGCGATGGCCTCCTTGTCGCCACCCTTGACCACCCGGGTCAGGCGCTGGATGGCGCGATCGACGGTGTCGAGGTCGGCCAGTGCCAGCTCCAGGTTGATGGTCTCGATATCGGCGCGCGGATCGATCTCGTTGGCCACGTGGATGACGTTGTCGTTATCGAAGCAGCGCACCACATGGGCGATGGCCTGGGTCTCGCGGATATTGGCCAGGAACTGATTGCCGAGTCCCTCGCCCTTGGAGGCCCCGGCCACCAGGCCGGCGATGTCGACGAACTCCATGGTAGTGGGCAGCACCTTCTGTGGCTTGACGATCTGGGCCAGCCGGTCGAGGCGCGGGTCCGGCATCGGCACGATGCCGACATTGGGCTCGATGGTGCAGAAGGGGAAGTTCTCGGCGTCGATGCCCGACTTGGTCAGGGCATTGAAGAGGGTGGACTTGCCGACGTTGGGCAGGCCGACGATACCGCAGTTGAAACCCATAAGATGTACCTGAAATTGGTGTGCCAGAAGGCGAGGGCAGATCCGTTCGCCATTCTAAGAGATGCCATCAGGGCGAGCTAGAAGAGGTAAGAAGGAAGAGAGAAGAGACTGCTGGCCGGCCTCTTCCAGGCATGGGTGTTTCCTCCAGGCACGCAGCGCCGTTCTTTCTTCTTCCCCCTTCAAGCGGCGTAGCCGCGCTCTTCCCTCTTACCCCTTGAAGCTGTGCAGCCGCTGCATGGCGCGCGGCCAGTCGCCGGCGACGGCCTGGGGCAGGGTGGCCAGGCACTCGTCGATGGCGGCGTCGATGGCGGCGCGTTCGGCCTTGCCCGGGCGGCCCAGCACATAGTTGGTCACCTGGCGGGCGTCGCCCGGGTGGCCGATGCCGATGCGCAGGCGGTGAAAGGACTTGTCGTTGCCCAGCGCGCGGACGATGTCGCGCAGGCCGTTGTGGCCCCCGTGCCCACCGCCCTGCTTGTAGCGGGCCGTGCCCGGCGGCATGTCCAGCTCGTCGTGGGCCACCAGCAGCTCGTCGGGGGCGAGCTTGAAGAACTGCATCAGCGCGGCCACGGCGCCGCCGCTGCGGTTCATGAAGGTGGTTGGCTCGAGCAGGTGGAGGTCCTGGCCGGCGACGCGGACGCGTGTATAGCGCCCCAGGAACTTCTTTTCCGGGCGCAACTCGTCGCCGGCGTCCCGGGCCAGGGCGTGGAGCAGCCAGGCGCCGGCGTTGTGACGGGTGGCGTCGTACTCTGCGCCGGGATTGCCCAGGCCGATGATCGCTTTCAACTGGCTCATGCCGGTGTCCTCGCGTGCGGCGTGATGGCAAAAAAAATCAAGCGCCGAGGCGCTTGATCCGTGAAGACGGGACGGGCATGCCGAGGGATCGGCATGCCCGCCGGTAACGGCCGATTACTCGGTGTCGCCTTCGCCTTCGCCTTCGCCCTTGGCTTCCTCGCCCTTGGGCTCTTCGCCCTTGGCTTCCTCGCCGGCGGCCTCTTCGCCTTCTTCCTCAGCCTCGGCGCGGACCTTGGCCTTGGTGACGCTCACGATGGCGTTGTCGTGGTCCTCGCCGTGGGTCAGCGCGACCAGGGTCACGCCGGCCGGCACCGTGAGGTCGGACAGGTGCAGGGTGGTGCCCAGCTCGACGTTGCTGATGTCGATTTCCAGGTACTCCGGCAGGTCCTTCGGCAGGCAGCTGATCTCGACCTCGGAGGTCAGGACGTGCAGCTCGCCGTCCTGGTCCTTGATGGCCTTGCTGGCATCCTCGCCGATCACGTGCAGCGGCACGTTCAGGGTCAGCTCGTGGGTGGCATCGACGCGCATGAAGTCGGCGTGGGACACCAGCGGCTTGTAGGGGTGACGCTGAAGGTCACGCACCACCACCTGCTGGGCCTTGCCGTCCACGGTCAGGTTGATCACGGACGAGAAGAAGGCCTCGTCCTCGATCGCCTTGTAGAAGCTGGTCTTGTCGACGGCGATGGGCTGGGGTGCCTGCTCACCACCATAGATGATGGCCGGCACTTGCTCGTTCGCACGACGCAGGCGGCGGCTCGCACCTTTCCCCAGGTCGTTGCGAACGCTGGCGTTGAGTTTGAAATCGGACATGGTATTGCCTCTTGCTTGAAGTAAGGAAGACGCCGGGGTCCGCGACCAGACCACGACGCTTCCGGACGCCCCGAAGGGCACGTTCCGGCGCCACGTCCCGCTGAGTTGGCCTCAGTGGAACATGGCGCTGACGGATTCCTCGTTGCTGACCCGCCGGATCGCCTCGGCGATCAGGCCGGCCACGCTGAGCTGACGGATACGTCCGCTGCGACGGGCGGTCTCGGACAGCGGAATGGTGTCGGTGACGACCACTTCGTCGAGCACCGAACCGGTGATGTTGTCCACGGCGGGGCCGGACAGGATCGGGTGGGTGGCATAGGCCACCACGCGGCGGGCACCATGCTCCTTGAGCGCTTCGCCGGCCTTGCACAGGGTGCCGGCGGTGTCGATCATGTCGTCCACCACCACGCAGGTGCGGTCCTGGATCTCGCCGATGATGTGCATCACCTGCGCCTGGTTGGCCTGGGGGCGGCGCTTGTCGATGATCGCCAGGTCGGCGTTGAGCTGCTTGGCGATGGCGCGGGCGCGCACCACGCCACCGACGTCCGGCGAGACCACGACCAGGTCGTCGTAGTTCTGGCGCTCGATGTCGTCGAGCAGGATCGGCGAGCCGTAGACGTTGTCCACCGGCACGTCGAAGAAGCCCTGGATCTGGTCGGCGTGCAGATCCATGGTCATCACCCGGTCGACGCCGGCCTTGACCATCATGTCGGCGACGATCTTGGCGGAGATCGGCACCCGGGCAGAGCGGACGCGACGGTCCTGACGGGCGTAGCCGAAGTAGGGCACCACGGCGGTGACCCGGCTGGCGGAGGCCCGGCGCAGGGCATCCACCATCAGGATCATTTCCATCAGGTTGTCGTTGGTCGGTGCACAGGTGGGTTGCAGGATGAACACATCCTTGCCGCGCACGTTCTCGTTGATCTCGACCGCGACTTCGCCGTCACTGAACTGGCCGACCGTGGCGTTGCCCAACCGGTTGTCCAGGCTCTCGGCCACTTTCTGGGCGAGTTCGGGATTGGCGTTCCCGGCGAAAACCATCAATTTTGACACGCGCAGCCACCTTTGCAGTGTTGGGTCTTCAGGATTCGGATCGGTGCCGTTCCGGGGTGGAAATGGCTGGGGTAGCAGGATTCGAACCTGCGCATGGCGATACCAAAAACCGCTGCCTTACCGCTTGGCTATACCCCAGCAACCTTAACCTTGCCGGATCGACCCATGTGCCGCCGTGCCCAGGGGAAGGGGGCGGTCATCGATCCAGGGCATCGTGAAGAGGAGAACGGTTCAGGCCGCGCGCCTTAAAGGCGTGCCAGCCCGCCGGCATCTCGGCCAGCAGCGCATCGGCGTCGATCTCGCGATCCAGGCTGGCGAAGACACAGGCTCCGGTGCCTGTCAGCATCGCCGGTGCCCGCGCGTGGAGCCAGTCGAGGATGCGAGCGACCTCGGGATACAGTGCCCGGACCGTGGGCTCGCAGTCGTTGCGCCAGCTCGCCGCTCCCCCCTGCAGTGCGCGCGCCATGGTAATCGGGGGGGTATCCCGTGTCAATTCTGGCGCCTGGAACACTGCCGGGGTGGAGACCGTGACGCCGGGCTGGACGACCACGAACCAGGGTGTGTCGAGATCCACGGCGGTCAGCCGCTCGCCGACCCCCTCGGCCCAGGCGGCGTGACCGTGGACGAAGACCGGCACGTCGGCGCCGAGGGCCAGGCCCAGCTCGGCCAGGCTGTCGAGTGACAGGCCGAGCCTCCACAGGCGGTTCAGCCCCAGCAGAGTGGTGGCGGCATCGCTACTGCCGCCGCCCAGACCGCCGCCCAGCGGCAGGCGCTTGTCCAGGTGCAGGTCGGCGCCATGGCGGGTGCCGGTGACCTCCCGCAGCTGCCGGGCCGCCCGCAGGATCAGGTTGTCGTCGGCGGCGACGCCGGCCAGTGCCGGGGTCAGGCGCAGCGACTCGTCGTCGCGTCGGCACAGCGTCAGGGTGTCACCGTGGTCGAGGAACTGGAACAGGGTCTGCAGCTCGTGGTAGCCGTCATCGCGGCGTCCGGTGATGTGCAGCAGCCGGTTGAGCTTGGCCGGGGCCGGCAGCACCAGGCGTGTCTCAGCCATCGCCAGGCTCCGGCTGCCAGCGGGTCACCACCAGGGTGACCCTGAGCTCGTCGTAGGTCATGGTCATCCGGCGCGGCAGCCACAGGTCCGCGGCCCGTGTCCAGGCCCGGTAGGCGATTCGCCAGCCGTCCTGCTCGAGCGCCTGGGGGAAGCCACGGGCGTCGCGCTCCAGGCGGTGGGGACGGTCCGGGGCGGGGAGGCCGCGGATCCAGTCGGTCAGCGCCGAGACCGGCAGCGACCAGCCCAGCTGCTGTTGCATCAGCGCCTCGGGATTGTCGGCCTCGAAGCGTCCCTCGCCGGTGGTCAGCGACACCCGTCCCTCGCGGCCCTCGAGCACGCTGCGCCCGCTACCGAAGGGGCCGCTGAGCAGGATGCGGTAGTGATAAGGGGTCTGCCGCCAGTCCAGGTTGGCGCTGGTCGAGTCCTCGGGGGTGCGCAGCCCGGCCTTGCCGGTCAGTTCCCAGGCCTCGAGAGCCGTCAGCCGGTCGCGCTGGGCCTCCCACTGGCCGGCGCTGCGCGCCATTTCCCCCGAGGGGGGGCGGGTGGCGCAGCCGGCCAGCAGGGCCAGGCTCAGGGCCAGCCATAAAAGGTGTCTCGGTCGATGGCATCGCATGGTCGATTCCCTTCGCGGGTAGTATCAGGGGGTGAGCGCGGGAAGGCGGTCGCGCAGTGCTTCGATGGCCGGGCGGGGGGCGAAACGCTGCTGTGCCGTTTCCAGCAGGTCCCGGGCCCGCTCCCGCTTGCCCAGTTGCCAGAGGACCTCGATCAGGTGGGCGGCGACCTCCTGGTCGGGCATGGCGGCCCACGCCCGCTCCAGCCAGGGCAGGGCGGCCTCGGGATCCCCCTGGCGATAGTACACCCAGCCGAGGCTGTCGAGGATGGCAGGATTGTCCGGTGCCAGCCGGTGGGCGCGCTCGATCAATGAGCGGGCCTCGTCCAGGCGGTCCGCCAGGTTCTCGTCGGCCAGGGTGTAGCCCAGGGCGTTGAGGGCGTTGGCGTTGTCGGGATCCCGCTCGATGATGGCGCGCAGGTGGGTCTCCATGGCGACCAGGTCGCCGTCCTCGTAGGCGCGCATGGCACGCTGGTAGCGCAGCTGGGTGGCGTCCGGGTACTGGGCGATGCTGCGCACGAGCAGGGCATCGGCCTGGTCGCGGGCGCCGGCCTCGTCGAGCAGCTGCACCTCCAGGGACACCAGCTCGGGGGCGGCAGCCTCATGGCGCAGTCGCTCGATGCGCAGGAAGGTGCGGGCGTCGAGCAGGCGGTCGTTGTCCACCAGCATGCGGGCGGCCCGGATCCGGGAGATCAGGAAGCGTTCGCCCTCCGGGACCTGGCGGTAATAAAGGAGGGCATTGTCCACCTCGCCCTCCTCCTCGGCGATGCTGCCCAGCAGCAGGAAGACCAGGGGCGGTGTGGCATCGCCGCCGATCAGCGGCAGCAGCAGGCGCCGCGCCGGTCGGGGGTGCCCTTCCTCCAGGTAGAGGCGGGCCAGGGCCAGGCGCAGCTCCGAGGTGTCACCGTGGTCCTCGAGCAGGGCGTCGGTGCTGGCTTCGGCGGCGACGAGGTTGCCCAGCCGGATCTCTGCCTGGGCCGTCAGCAGCATCAGCCGCGGGTCGCCGGGCGCCAGCGCCAGTCCGCGACGGGCCGCCGCCTTGGCGCGCTGCGCAGACTCGCTGTCCAGCGCCACCACGGCACGGATACGCCACAGCGCCGGCAGCTCGGGGGCGCGCGCCGCCAGCCGCTCGAGTCGCCGGCGCGCCGCGCGATACTCGCCCGCCGCGGCCTCGAGCAGGGCGGTGGCGAGCTCGGCATCCGGTGGCGCGGTGGTGGTCTCGGCCAGGTGGCGTCGCAGGCGGGCCAGCAGCGGGAGCGGGTCGGCGCCGGCCTCGAGGGTCCCCTCGACGAAGTCCAGCAATTCGGCCTGGCCGCCGCGATCGACGACGCTGAGCCACTGGTCCAGCGCCGCGGCCCAGTCGCCACGCTGCACGGCGAGGCTGGCCAGCAGCCGGGCCGGGGCGTCGCTCTCGGGCGCCAGGGCCTGCCAGCGGTGCGCTGCCTCCTCGAGCAGCTCAGGGTCCTCGTCGAAGCGGGCGGCCAGGGCGGCGCGCTCGGCCAGGGTAGCGTCCCCGTAGCGTTCGGCGGTCTCGAGGTAACCACGGGTGGCGCGGCGATAGTCACCGCGCTGCCCGGCAAGCTCGGCTACCAGCAGCGAGGACAGCCCCTGGGCATCCAGGCCCTGGGTGATGGGCGGCGCCCCGGCCATGGGGTCCGCTGTCACGGGCGGGGAGGTCAGGCTCTGGCAGCCGCCGAGCATCAGGGCCAGGCCGAGGGCAGCGAGCGGACGGCGCGCGAGTGTCATGGGGGATCGGCGGGGCATGCGAGTCTCGAGGTGGAGGCCGAGCCGTCAGCATAACGGCTTGGTTCCCTTGGGCAAAGGACAACGCCCTCGGCGGGGCGCCTTGGCGGGTCGGCCTGTGGTAGAATGCTGCGCCGTGGAGACGTGTCGGGTGACTGCCTGGTCGTTCTCCCCGTATTGCTTGCTCGAAGCTGCCGGACCACCATCACCGCGAAGACGCCGACACGCATGACGCTGCTTGCCCTGGGAATCAATCACCGGACCGCGACCGTCGAGGTGCGCGAACAGGTCGCCTTCACGCCGACGCAGCTGGAGTCGGCACTGGCCGAGCTGCGCGTCCTCCCCGGGGTGCGGGAGGCCGCGGTGCTCTCCACCTGCAACCGCACCGAGCTGTATTGCGTCACCGGTGAGGCCGGCGAGCGGGCGATCCTCGAGTGGCTGGGTCGCTTCCACGGCCTCGAGACCGAGGCGCTGACGCAGTGTGCCTACCATTTCCTGGACAACGATGCCGCCCGTCACCTGATGCGGGTGGCCGTGGGCCTGGACTCCATGGTGCTGGGTGAGCCGCAGATCCTTGGCCAGCTCAAGGACGCCTACCAGGTGGCGCGGCGGACCCAGGGGATGGGCGGCGAGCTGGAGTGCCTCTTCCAGCAGACCTTCGCCGTGGCCAAGCAGGTACGCACCGAGACGGGCATCGGGCGTAACCCCGTCTCGGTGGCCTACGCCGCGGTCAGCCTGGCCAGCCGGATCTTCGACGACTTCTCGCGCTCCCGGGCGCTGTTGATCGGCGCCGGCGAGACCATCGAGCTGGTCGCGCGTCATCTCCACGAGGCCGGGGTGAAACAGCTGACGGTGGCCAACCGCACCCGGGAGCGCGCCGAACAGCTGGCCGGCCCGCTGGGCGGCGCAGCCATCACCCTGGACGAGATTCCCGAGGCGCTGGTCCAGGCCGACATCGTGATCGCCTCCACCGCGGCGCCACTGCCGATCCTCGGCAAGGGCATGGTGGAGCGGGCCCTCAAGCGCCGGCGCCACCGGCCGGTGTTCATGGTCGATATCGCCGTGCCGCGGGACATCGAGCCCGAGGTGGGGGAGCTGGGCGACGTCTTCCTGTACACCGTCGATGACCTGCAGGAAGTCATCGAGGAGAATCGTCGCCACCGCCAGGTCGCCGCGGATCACGCCGAGTCGCTGATCGAGCATGGCGTCGGTCGCTGGCTCTATGAGCGCCGCCTGCGCAGTGGCGGCGAGCTGATCCGCGACGTCCGTGCCCGGGGTGAGGCACTGCGTGACCAGGCCCGCGATCAGGCGCTGGCACGCCTGGCCCGGGGCGAGGACCCCGTGGCAGTGGTGGAGCGCCTGGCCTACCAGTTGACCAATCGCCTGCTGCATCGGCCCACCGTGGCGCTGCGCGAGGCCGCCAGCGACGAGCGACAGGAGCTGCTGGACGCCGCCGCCGAGCTGTTGCTGGACGACGCCGCCAAGACTTCCCGATAGGACCCCGCTGATGCCTGCTTCCCTGCGTCAGCGTCGCGACGCCCGTGCCCACGGTTACCGTGCTCCCGCCGGGCGTGCCTTTCGATTCCGACACTTGCCGATAGGACTCCGTTGATGAAAGCTTCCCTGCGTCAGCGTCTCGACGCCTTCGCCGAGCGCTTCGAGGAGCTCGCCGCCCTGCTGGCCGACCCCGAGGTGATCACCGACCAGGCTCGCTTCCGTGATTATTCCCGAGAATACGCCGAACTCGACGCCCTGGTGGAGGCCTGGCGCGAATACCGGCGCGTGGAGGGCGATATCGAGGCCGCCGAGGCACTGGCCGACGATGCGGATGCCGAGATGCGCGAGCTGGCGGAGATGGAGCGGGATGAGGGCCGCGAGCGCCTCGAGGCGCTGGAGGTGCGGCTCAAGCAGCTACTGGTGCCCCGGGACCCCGACGATGCCGGCAACGTTTTCCTGGAGATCCGTGCCGGCACCGGCGGCGACGAGGCCGCACTGTTCGCCGGCGACCTCTTCCGCATGTACTCGCGCTACGCCGAGCAGCACGGCTGGAAGGTCGAGGTCATCAGTGCCAGCCATGGCGACCAGGGCGGCTACAAGGAGATCATTTCGCGGGTCAAGGGTGAGGGCGTTTATGCCCGGCTCAAGTTCGAGTCCGGCGCCCACCGGGTGCAGCGGGTCCCGGCCACCGAGTCCCAGGGCCGCATCCACACCTCGGCCTGCACCGTGGCGGTGATGCCCGAGGCCGCCGAGGTCGGCGAGGTCGACATCAACCCCGGTGACCTGCGCGTCGACACCTACCGGTCCAGCGGGGCCGGGGGCCAGCACGTCAACACCACCGACTCGGCCATCCGCATCACCCACCTGCCCAGCGGGGTGGTGGTGGAGTGCCAGGAGGAGCGCAGCCAGCACAAGAACCGCGCCAAGGCCATGTCACTGCTCGCCGCCCGCCTCAAGCAGGCGGCCCACGACAGCCAGCGCCAGCAGCAGGCCGACGAGCGGCGCTCGCTGGTCGGCTCGGGCGATCGCAGCGAGCGCATCCGCACCTACAATTTCCCCCAGGGGCGGGTCACCGACCACCGCATCAACCTGACCCTCTACAAGCTGGGCGAGGTGATCGGCGGGGAGCAACTCGACGAAGTCATCGAGCCGCTCATCCACGAGTACCAGGCCGAGCAGCTGGCCGCCCTGCAGCAGGAGTCCTGATGCGCCTCGACGACCTGTTGCGTGACGCCGCCCGGCGACTGGCGGCCGCCGGCTCGCCCAGTGCGCGTCTAGATGCCGAGGTGCTGCTGTGTCACGTGCTGGGGGTCGACCGGACCTGGCTGTATACCTGGGGGGACCGCGACGCCGCGGCCGACGCCGAGACGCGCTTCGATGCCCTGGTCGCGGAACGGGAAGCCGGACAGCCGGTGGCGCACCTCACCGGGGAACGGGAGTTCTGGGGGCTGGCCCTGGCCACTTCGCCGAGCACGCTGATCCCCCGGGCGGATACCGAAACCCTGGTGGAGGCCGCGCTGGCCCTGGCCCCCGAGGCCTCGGGACGGCTGCTCGACCTGGGCACCGGTACCGGCGCGGTGGCCCTGGCCTTCGCCTCCGAGCGTCCCGCCTGGACGGTGGTCGGCGTCGACCTGCGCCTCGAAGCGGTGGCCCTGGCCCGACGCAATGCCACGCGACTGGGGATCGACAACGCCGATTTCCTGTCCAGCGACTGGTTCGCAGCCCTGGGCGGCGAGCATTTCGACCTGATCGTCGCCAATCCGCCCTACCTGGCCGACGACGATCCCCACCTGGGGCAGGGCGACGTGCGATTCGAGCCGCGCAGCGCCCTGGTAGCCGCCGAGGGGGGGCTCGCCGACCTGTATCACCTGATCGAGGGGGGCCGCGCGCACCTTGTCCCCGGAGGCTGGCTGCTACTGGAGCATGGCGCGACCCAGGGGCCGGCGGTGCGCGAGGCATTGTGCGCTGCCGGCTATGCGGCTGTGACCAGCCGGGTCGATCTCGCCGGCCACGAGCGGGTCAGCCTGGGGTGTCGCTAAGGTGGGGCTGGAGCCGGCTCGGTGGCTGTGTTACACCTGATAACAGTAAAAAACGCCATTGGCCGCCGCCTTTCCGTGAGTGAATACCATCAATCATCCGTTTTGAGGTGATTTTCAGGCAAAGACTCCCTTGCGGCGGCTGGAGACTCACTGCTTTCCGGCGCGCCAGCCAGGACGACAATGAAAACCAAGACCCGCTCGCTCGACCGTATCGACCTCAAGATCCTGCGTTGCCTGCAGGAGAATGCCCGCATTTCCTACGTGGACCTCGCCTCCCAGGTGGGGCTCTCCACCACGCCCTGCCTGGAGCGCGTCAAGCGCCTGGAGCGCTCCGGGGTAATCCGCGGCTACAAGGCGCTCCTCGACCCCCGCGCCCTCAAGGCCAACCTGCTGGTGTTCGTCGAGATCAGCCTGGAGACCCAGTCCCCCTCGGTGTTCGACGAGTTCCGCCGCGCGGTGGCCAAGCTGCCCCAGATCCAGGAGTGCCACCTGGTATCGGGGCAGTTTGACTATATCCTCAAGTGTCGCATCCCCGAGATGTCGGCCTATCGTCAGCTGCTCGGTGACGTGGTCCTGACCCTTCCCGGCGTCAAGGAGTCCAAGAGCTACGTGGTCATGGAGGAAGTCAAGGAGGACTTCACGCTGCATGTCCCGGACATCGAAGAGTTCGACGAGAAGTGAGTCCCATGAACGATGAGGCGCTGTTGCGCTATAGCCGTCAGATCATGCTCGAGCAGATCGACATCGACGGACAGGAACGCCTGCTGGCCGGCCACGCCCTGGTGATCGGCGCCGGGGGGCTGGGCTCGCCGGTGTCGCTGTACCTCGCCGCGGCGGGACTGGGCCGGCTCACCTTGGCCGATGACGATGCGGTGGAGCTCTCCAACCTGCAGCGCCAGATCGCCCACGGCATGGCCGACCTCGGCCGTCACAAGGCGGAGTCGGCCCGGGAGGCGGCCCTGGCGGTCAATCCGGACTGCGATGTCAGGGCCGTGACCGAGCGTCTCGAGGATGATGTCCTGGCGGCCGCGGTTGCTAAGGCCGATGTGGTCCTCGACTGCACCGACCGCTTCGAGAGCCGCTATGCCATCAACGCCGCCTGCCGGGAGGCGTGGGTGCCGCTGGTCTCGGGGGCGGCGATCCGCTTCTCCGGCCAGCTGGCGGTCTTCGATCCCCGGAATCCCGAGTCACCCTGCTACGCCTGCCTGTATCCCCCGGGAGAGGGCGGTGACGAGGAGCTGCGTTGTGCCGAGAACGGCGTGGTGGCACCGCTGGTCGGGCTGATCGGCTGCTTCCAGGCGCTCGAGGCGCTCAAGCTGGTCAGCGGGGCAGGCCGGCTGCACCAGGGGCTCTCCACCTTCGACGGCCTCACCGGCCAGTGGCGGCATTTCCGCGTGCCGCGGGATCCGGCCTGCCCGGTGTGCGGGGGCTGAGGCTGAGGCCCCCGTTCTTCCCGCTGCGACACTCGGGTCGCGTCGCTTTCTCGCCACGGGCTCTCGCGGCGATGGCTCCTCCTACTCATAGGTGACGACCAGGAAGGCCAGCAGCTCGCCATCGCTCTCGTTGTCGATGGTATGTTCCTGGTCCGCGTGGTAATGCGCCGAATCCCCCGCGGCCAGGTGACACTCGTTGTCGCCGGCGATCACCCGGGCGCGGCCCTGGGTAATGGTCAATAATTCCCGTGTGCCCTCGAAGTGGGGGGCGCTGCGCAGACTGGCATGGGGGGCGATGCGCAGCTCGTAGAACTCGACATGCTTCTCGAGATGCAAGGGCGACAGGGTGCGGATGCGGCACTCCCGGTCGTCGCGGAACAGGTGGGTGGCATCGTCGCCGCGCACCACCTCGATACTGGAGGCGGTCCAGGGTTGGTCGACCAGATCGCCGATGCTCAGGCCGAAGGCCTGGGCGATGCGCAGGGTCACCGCCAGGGTAGGGTTGGCACGGCCACGCTCGATCTGACTGAGCATCGAGCGACTGACGCCGCACGCCGAGGCCAGCTGGTCCAGGGTCAGGCCGCGTTTCTTGCGCAGCTCGCTGACGCGGTCGCCAAGCAGTTGGCCGCCGTCGTCATGCGTTGCCGGGTCTTTCATGTGTCCGATTGCCTCGCTGAATTCCATTATAGGGGAATACTTTCTTGCATAGTGGATTTAATCCACTATGCTGGAATATATTCCTTTATGGTAACCATCCCGCCGGGGATTGCCAGCGAAGGCGAATTCATGAAGTCGAGGAGGCGGTGAAATGAAGGCACTGGTCAAGCGGGAGGCGGCCCCGGGGTTATGGCTCGAGGACGTGCCCGTACCGGAGGTCGGCATCAACGACGTGCTGGTGCGGGTCAAGCGCACGGCCATCTGTGGTACCGACCTGCATATCTACAAGTGGGATCACTGGGCCCAGCAGACCATCCCGGTGCCCATGGTCGTCGGCCACGAGTTCGTCGGCGTGATCGTCGAGGTGGGCTCCAACGTCAACGACTTCCATCCCGGCCAGATCGTCTCGGGGGAGGGGCACGTGGTCTGCGGCCGCTGCCGCAACTGCCTGGCGGGTCGCCGCCACCTGTGCGCCCATACCCGCGGCATCGGGGTCAACCGCCCCGGCGCCTTCGCCGAGTACGTGGCCCTGCCCATGTCCAACGTCTGGGAGCACCGCCCGGGAATCGACCTGGACGTGGCGGCGCTGTTCGACCCGCTCGGCAACGCCGTGCATACCGCCCTGCAGTTCGATGTCCTGGGCGAGGACGTGCTGATCACCGGGGCTGGCCCGATCGGCGCCATGGCCGCGGCGGTGTGCCGCCACGCCGGCGCCCGCCATGTGGTGATCACCGACCTGAACCCGTCGCGGCTGGCCCTGGCCGAAACGCTGGGCGCCACCCGCACCGTCGACGTCCGCCGGGAGAGCCTGGCCGAAGTGCAGCGCTCCCTGGGCATGACCGAGGGCTTCGATGTGGGGCTGGAGATGTCCGGCAGCCCCGTGGCCTTCAAGGACATGCTCGCCAACATGTGTCATGGCGGCAAGGTGGCGATGCTCGGCATTCCCACCGAGGAACTGGCCATCGACTGGAACACCGTGATCTTCAACATGCTGACGATCAAGGGCGTCTATGGGCGGGAGATGTATGAGACCTGGTACAAGATGTCGGTGCTGGTGGAGTCGGGAATGGACATCTCGCCGGTGATCACCCACCGCCTGCCCTATACCGACTTCGAGCAGGGCTTCCAGGCCATGCTGGCCGGGGAGGCCAGCAAGGTGATACTGAACTGGGACTGAGAGTTCCATCCACAATGCTTGGATGAGAGGAGCGCCGGGGACAAGATGGAGCGAGGTTGCTTGGCCAAGGAGGGTGGAGGTAGCGCCCATGCACGGAGCCGCAACGCCCTCGCGATGGCCCGGCTCGCCGGGGCTTGTCGCCGGGAATGCACTTCGTCGTTTCGCGATATCCAAGCAGCGTCAAGATCATGCTCACCCCGAGGTGGGCCGATGGGAGAAAAGGACACGACACCATGTACGGCGACTTTCAACGGCACCTGCGTGACGAGCTTGCGGCCATCGACGAGGCCGGCCTGACCAAGCGCGAACGCGAACTGGCCACTCCCCAGGGCGCCCATGTGGGCGTGGCGAACGACGGCGAGGTGCTCAACCTCTGCGCCAACAACTACCTGGGGCTCGCCCAGCATCCCGAGGTCAAGGCGGCCGCCATGGCCGGCCTGGAGGAGTGGGGCTACGGGCTGGCCTCGGTGCGCTTCATCTGCGGCACCCAGACCCTGCACAAGACCCTCGAGGCCAGGCTGAGCGAGTTCCTCGGCACCCAGGACACCATCCTCTACCCGTCCTGCTTCGATGCCAACGGCGGCCTGTTCGAGACCCTGCTGGGGCCCGAGGACGCGGTGATCTCCGACGAGCTCAACCACGCCAGCATCATCGACGGGGTGCGGCTGTGCAAGGCAAGCCGCTACCGCTACCGCAACAGCGACATGGCCGACCTGGAAGCCCAGCTGCAGGCCGCCGACGCCGCGGGTGCGCGCTTCAAGCTGATCACTACCGACGGCGTCTTCTCCATGGACGGCTATATCGCCAGGCTGGACGAGATCTGCGACCTGGCCGAGCGCTACCAGGCCCTGGTGCACGTCGACGACTGCCACGCCACCGGCTTCCTGGGGGAGGGCGGCCGTGGCACCCACGAATACCGGAGCTGCCTGGATCGGGTGGACATTCTCACCGGAACCCTGGGCAAGGCCCTGGGCGGTGCCAGCGGCGGCTACACCAGCGCCCGCAAGGAAATCGTCGAGCTGCTGCGCCAGCGCTCGCGGCCCTACCTGTTCTCCAACACCGTGGCACCGCCGGTGGTGGCCGGGGCGCTCAAGGCCCTGGAGCTCGCCGGCGAGTCCAGCGAGCTACGCGACCGGCTCAAGGCGAACACCGCTTTCTTCCGCCAGGGGCTCGAGGATCTGGGTTTCGAGCTGCTGCCCGGCGAGCACCCCATCGTGCCGGTGATGCTTCACGATGCCGCCCTGGCGGCGCGCTTTGCCGAGGAGATGCTGGCCGAGGGCGTCTATGTGATCGCCTTCTCCTACCCGGTGGTGCCCAAGGGCAAGGCGCGCATCCGCACCCAGGTCTCGGCGGCCCTGACGCGCGAGGACCTGGAGGCCGCCCTGGCGGCCTTCGGGCGGGTCAAGGAGCGCCTGGCATTGGGCGGCGATGCCTAGCGTGGGTCCGTGATGATTCCCGGGGCGCCGCTGGCGCGGCGCCCGTCTCCTGCCGGCCCTTGACGCGGGCTTCCGGTTTTTCCCTCCCCGATCATTCCTTCTCCTCCCAGGCTGCCAAGCGAATCGGCTTGTCGCGATTCAGAGAATATAATCAACTGCCTGCGTGCCCGGATCGAGCACGGGACGCGTCAAGGTATTTCGGGTTGTCGTATATTCAACGCCTTGTTCGGTCCCCCGGATGTCGTGCACAGGGCACCGGCCCATCGGGATTGAGGTGTCTCCCCGATAGCTTTTTCTTGACGATCTGCTCTTCGTGAAATCTTTAACTCAATGATAATAAAAGATTATATATATTATTGCTTCTTGAAGGTGTTGAATACTTGACATCATCCTGGCGGTTGGTGTCAGACTAGGGGTGAGCGCCGTTCCCCAGGCCTGGACCGAGGTGATCGTTCGGTGCGGTAAAAGTATTCAACAACAATAACGGGAAGCGACTTATGCGCAGCTCTTCCATCGATGGCCCGGCCTCCTGGTATCGCGATTCCATCGCCGTGGAGCTCGAGCCCAGCGTCCCCCTGGAAGGCGAGGCCCGCGCCGATGTCTGCGTGATCGGCGGCGGTGTCACCGGCTGTTCGGCCGCCCTGCACCTGGCCGAACGTGGCTACTCGGTGATCCTGCTGGAAGCCGGTGAGGTAGGGCACGGGGCCTCCGGGCGCAGCGGCGGCCAGATCCTGCCCGGACTCGGCACCGATATCGGCACCGTCGAGCAGGCCCTGGGCCTGACCCGAGCCCGGGAGATCTGGGAAATGAGCCGTGAAGCCGTGCGCCTCACCGCCGAGCTGATCGAGCGGCACGCCATTCCCTGCGAGCTGGCCTGGGGCTACCTGCATGCCGCGGTCAAGCCTCGCCACGTCAGGGAGCTCGAGGCCTTCCGCGAGCACCTGGCCCGGGACTACGACTATCCGGCCCTGGAGTGGCTGGAAGGCGACGCCCTGCGCCGGCATGTGGTCACCGATGCCTATCCCGCGGCCCTGCGCGACCGGGAGGGCGGCCACCTGCATCCCCTCAACTACACCCTCGGCCTGGCGCGTGCCGCCCAGCGTGCCGGGGTGCGGCTGCATCCCGGAAGCGCCGCCCGGGACATCCGGCGAGGCACGCCGGCCACCGTCATCACCGATGGCGGCCGCGTCACCGCGGACTTCCTGGTGCTGGCGACCAACGCCTATCACGGCGGCCTGGTGCCGGAGCTGTCGGGTCGGGTGATGCGCGCCGCCAACTACATGATCGCCACCGCGCCCCTCAGCGCCGACCAGGCGGCCCGGGTACTGCCCCGGAACGACGCCCTGTCGGACGCCAACTTCGTGCTCGACTACTACCGTCTGTCCGCGGATCGCCGCCTCATCTACGGGGGGGAGGTCAGCTACGATGGACGGGAGCCGCCGCGCCTGCAGGCCCGCATGGACGCCAAGATCGCGCGACTCTTCCCGGTGCTCGAGGGCGTGCCCATCGACTACCGCTGGGGGGGCGACGTGGCCATCACCCTGAATCGCGCGCCGGACTTCGGCCGTCTGGGGGCGAATCTCTTCTATGCCCAGGGCTATTCCGGCCACGGCATGGCCCTGGCGGGGCTGGCCGGCAAGCTGTTGGCCGAGGCCATCGCCGGCCAGAGCGAGCGGTTCGATGCCTTCGCCGCCATGCCGCACCGCCAGTTTCCCGGGGGTAGCGCCCTGCGCAAGCCGCTGCTGGTGCTGGCCACCAATTTCTACAAACTGCGTGACCGGCTCTGAGAGCCGATACCGCCGACAACCGAAGAGGGCCCCCCATGAGCGAGACCATCACGGCGGATGTCGCCGACCAGCCGGGTGCCACCCCGGCCACTGCGGAGCGGCAACAGGAGGCTGCGACCCGCAAGGCGTCATCCATCGAGATGCAGGGACTGCACAAGCGATTCGGGCGCGATACCGTGGCGCTCGATGGTGTCGACCTGAATATCCAGGCCGGCGAGTTCTTCACCCTGCTGGGGCCGTCCGGCTGCGGCAAGACCACCCTGCTGCGCATCCTCGCCGGCCTCGAGGAGCCCGATGCCGGCTCGCTGGTGGTGGGCGGCAAGAACGTCACCGAGGTGCCGCCGCACCGGCGCAGCGTCAATACCGTCTTCCAGTCCTATGCCCTCTTCCCGCACCTTTCGGTGCGCGAGAACCTGGCCTTTGGCCTGAAGATGCGCGGCGTGCGGGCCGCCGAGCGCGACGCCAAGGTCGACGAGATCGCCGGCTTCATCAAGCTCGGTGATCTCGTCGAACGGCGTGTCGACCAGCTCTCCGGCGGCCAGCGCCAGCGCATCGCCCTGGCCCGGGCCCTGGTCTGCGAGCCCGACGTGCTGCTCCTCGACGAGCCGCTGTCGGCGCTGGATGCCGGGCTGCGCAGCCAGCTGCAGGTCGAGCTGCTGCGGGTACAGAAGCGCCTCGGCATGACCTTCGTGTTCGTCACCCATGACCAGCAGGAGGCGATGGTCATGTCCGACCGCATCGCCGTGCTCAACGGCGGCAACATCCAGCAGGTCGGCGCGCCGCGGGAAGTCTACGAGCGGCCGGTCAACGCCTTCGTCGCCCGCTTCATGGGCCACGACAACCTCTACCCGGTCACCGCCCGCCGTGGCGACCGGCTGACCACGGCGCTGGGCGAGCTGACCGCCGAGGAGGGCGGCGCGGGCGAGCTGCTGCTGATCCGCCCCGAGACGCTGGACCTGTTGCCGGGGACGGTGGAGGGCGCCAATCACCTCCAGGCGACGGTGGCCGAGCGCCTCTATCGCGGCAGCCATGCCGAGTTCCGCCTGGAGATCGGCGAGACCACCCTGCAGGCCACGGTGAACAACCGCGGCCGGCACCTGCCCGACGTGGGCGACCGGGTCACGGTGGTGGTGGCACCGGAAGACCTGATCACCCTGAGCGAGTGAGGAGGCGGACATGTCCTATACCGGCGTAACGCCTACCGCGCGCAGTCGCGCCATGGTCCGCGATGCCCAGCACCTGCTGTTCACGGTGGCCCCCGGGGCGGCATGGATCGTGGTCTTCCTGGTCCTGCCCAGCGCCTACCTGATGGGCGTGGCCTTCATGAGCAACGGCCCCTACGGGCTGCCGGAGATGCCGCTGTCGCTGGAGTCGTTCAAGCGGCTGGCCGGCTTCGGCTTTTTGGGCTGGAGCCCGGGCAACCTCTACACCCTGATCCGCTCGCTGTGGCAGACCCTGATCTCCACCGGGCTGGTGGTGCTGGTGGCCTATCCGATCGCCTACTACATCACCACCTGTCGCGAGAAGTGGCGGCCGATCATGCTGCTGCTGGTGGTGGTGCCCTCCTGGACCAACCAGGTCATCCGCACCTTCGGCTGGATGAACCTGCTGGCCCCGGGCACGCCGCTGTCCGGCCTGGCCGAGAGCCTTGGGCTGATCGCCCCCAACATGGGGCTCTACCCTTCGAACTTCGCGGTCACCCTGGGGCTGGTCTACAACTTCCTGCCGTTCATGGTGCTGCCGCTCTATGCGGCCTTCGAGAAGCTCGACACTGCCCAGGTGGAGGCCGCCCAGGACCTCTACGCCTCGCCGGTGCGGGCCTTCTGGCACGCGGTCTTCCCCCAGACCCTGCCGGGCCTGCTGGCGGGGATCGTGCTGGTGGCCATCCCGGCCTTCGGCATGTACGTGATCCCGGAGCTGCTCGGCGGCGGCAAGGGCATGATGCTTGGCAACCTGGTGGCCACGCAGTTCTCCGGCGGTGCCAACTGGCCGCTGGGCGCGGCCGGCGCGATCCTGATGCTGATCGCCACCTTCGTGGGGCTGTTCGCCATGCGTCGCATCGGCAAGCGCCTGGGTGGCGGCGAGGAGGTGGTGATATGAGAAAGCGGACCCTGCAACGCGGCCTAACCGGCTTCTGGTGGCTGACCGTCGCCTTCCTCTACCTGCCGCTGGTGGTGGTGGTGCTGTTCTCCTTCAACGCCTCCAACAGCGCGGCCAACTTCACCGGCCTGTCCCTGCGCTGGTACCAGCGGCTGATGGGCAACGAGGAAATCCTCTCGGCCTTCGCCAACAGCATGGTGCTGGCCATCACCTCTTCGGTGATCGCGCTGGCCATCGGCTGCCTGATCGGCTATGGCATGTACCGGCACCGTCACCGCAAGCTCGGCTGGCTGATCGTGCTGATCTACCTGCCGATCGTGCTGCCCGACATTGTCTTCGGCATCTCCGAGATGGCCTTCTTCGTGCAGATCCATGACCTGACCGGCCTGCTGCAGCCGGGGCTCGGCACCATGATCATCGCCCACGTGACCTTCCAGATCCCCTTCGTGGCGCTGATCGTCTACTCGCGATTCGTGGGCCTGGACCCGACGCTGTTCGAGGCCGCCAAGGACCTCTATGCGACGCCGGTGAAGCGGGTGGTGCACTTCATGCTGCCGACCATCAAGCCCGCGTTGATTTCGGCGTTCTTCCTCTCCTTTACCCTGTCGGTGGATGACTTCGTCATCAGCTTCTTCACCTCGGGACCGGAGAGCGCGACCCTGCCGATCTACATCTGGGGCGCCATCAAGAAAGGGGTCTCCCCGGAGATCAACGCGATCGCCGCGCTGATGATCGGCGCCGTGGCCGTCGCCGCCATCCTGAGTCTCACGTTCAGTCGTCGCCGGCAGGCCTGACCGGCACCATCATCCCCAAGGGAAACGAGGAGAGCATCATGAAAATCAACAAGATCGCACTGGCCCTGTCGCTGGGCGGGCTGGCCTTGGCCGGCCAGGCCCAGGCCGAGGAGGGCAAGCTCTACCTGTTCAACTGGACCGAGTACATGGACCCCGCGATCATCGAGGCCTTCGAGGACAAGTACGATGTCGAGGTGGTGCAGAACTACTTCAACTCGCTGCCCGAGATGTTCGCCAAGCTCAACGCCGGAGGCGTCTCCCAGTACGACATCATCGTGCCGTCCAACTACTACATCCCGCGGCTGATCGAGACCGGCCTGGTACAGCCCCTCGACAAGGCCAGGCTCGACAACCTCGGCAATGTCATGGAGCAGTTCCAGGACCCGAGCTATGACCCCGGCAGCCAGTACAGCGCCCCCTACCAGTGGGGCACCACGGGCATCATCTACAACGCCGAGACCTTCCCCGACGCGCCCAAGAGCTGGTCGCTGCTGTTCGACCCGGAGGTCAACCCGCAGCATCCCTTCGCGCTGATGGGCGACGGCCAGGTGACCATGGGCGGCGCCTGCGCCTTCCTCGGCCACGGCTACGACTGCACCGGGATGGACGCCTGGAAGGAGGCCGCTCGGCTGCTGATCGAGACCAAGAACCGTGACACCTTCAGCGGCTTCTCCGACGGCACCCCGGCGCTGCAGCAGCTGGCCCGCGGCGTGACCCATGCCGGCCTCTCCTACAACGGCGACTTCCTCTACTACAAGGAGGAAAACCCGGACTCCTTCGCCAACCTGGAGTTCATGATTCCCGACGAGGGGGCCGAGAAGTGGGTGGACGCCATGATGATCCCCGCCGAGGCGCCCAATCCCGACCTGGCCCACAAGTTCATCGATTTCATCCTGGATGCCGAGGTCGGTGCCCAGCTCTCCAACTACAACTACTACGCCAGTCCCAATGCTGCGGCCGTGGCCCATCTCGACGAGGTGCTGACCCAGCCGCCGGTACAGCCCAGTGATGCCGACATGGAACGGCTGCGCTTCACTCCCAGCCTGGAAGGCGATCAGCTGCAGACCTTCCAGCAGCTGTGGTCCGAGGTTCAGGCGCGGTGAGACGAAGGGCCCCGGCGCCGGCCGGGGCCCCATCCCCAGAGCGAAGGAATATCCCATGAGTAACCGCCAGGAGCAGCCGCTCTTCAACGACTGGTTCCAGACACGCGGCATCACCGAGGTCGAGTGCCTGGTCACCGACCTCACCGGTATCCTCAAGGGCAAGATCATGCCCGCGAGCAAGTACCTCGGCGGCGGGCGACCCCGGCTGCCGGACTCGATCTTCATCCAGACTGTCACCGGGGGCTACCCCGACGACGAGGACATCCACTTCTGGAACCCGGCCGAGCGTGACATGGAGCTGGTGCCCGACCCGGGGGCCATCTACCTGGTGCCCTGGGCGGAGGATCCCACCGCCCAGATCATCCACGACTGTCACTACCTGACCGGCGAGCCGGTCGAACTGGCCCCGCGCCACGTGCTCAAGCGGGTGCTGGCGCTCTACGAGGCGCGCGGCTGGAAGCCGGTGGTGGCTCCCGAGGTCGAGTTCTTCCTGGTCAAGACCAACACCGACTCGGACTACCCCCTGGAGCCGCCGATCGGCCGCACCGGCCGCCAGGAGAGTAGCCGGCAGTCGTTTTCCATCGATGCGGTCAACGAGTTCGACCCGCTGTTCGAGGAGATGTACGACTACTGCGAGGCGATGAACCTGGATCTGGATACCCTGATCCATGAGGAAGGGGCCGGCCAGATGGAGGTCAACTTCCAGCATGGCGACCCGCTGCAGCTGGCCGACCAGGTGGTGATGTTCAAGCGCACCCTGCGCGAGACGGCGCTGCGCCACGGCATGTACGCCACCTTCATGGCCAAGCCGATGGCGGGCGAGCCGGGCAGCTCGATGCATATCCACCAGAGCCTCGTGGATGTGGAAAGCGGCCGCAACGTCTTCGCCGGCGAGGACGACACCCCGAGCAAGCTCTTCCACCACTTCATCGGCGGCCTGCAACGCTACCTGCCGGCCGCCATGCCGCTGCTGGCGCCCAACGTCAACTCCTATCGGCGCCTGATGCGCACCGAGAGCAGTGGCTCGGCGCCGATCAACGTCGAGTGGGGTACCGACAACCGCACCGTGGGCCTGCGGGTGCCGGTCTCGCCCGCCGAGGCCACCCGGGTCGAGAACCGCCTGGCCGGGGCCGACGCCAATCCCTACCTGGTCATGGCGGCCTCGCTGGCCTGCGGCTACCTGGGCATGCTCAGCCAGCTCGAGCCGCGCCCGCCGATGGTGGGCTCTGCCTGGGACAGTGGCCACAGGTTGCCCGACGACATCGGCCCGGCCCTGGACCTGCTGCACGACTGCAAGCCGCTGGCCGACATCCTCGGCGAGCGCTTCACCAACAGCTACCTGGCCGTCAAGCGCGCCGAGCACCGGGAGTACTTCCAGGTGATCAGCTCCTGGGAGCGCGAGCACCTGCTGCTCCGCGTCTAGGGCGACGCCGACTTCGCTCGCCAAGGGCGCCGGCCATGCCGGCGCCTTTTGCATGGTGGAAAGAAAAGCATGTCAGCGGCCTTGGTGTTTTCCGTCTATTCGCCGTATCATTGGACATCATTTGTTAAATAAAATAACCATTACGGAGGCCTCATGAGCGTCTCGAACGATACCCAACACGTCGCATCCTGGTACGCGGCCACCGCCACGGCGTCGCCCGAGCGGCCCGCCCTGGAGGGCGAGGTGGACTGCGATGTCTGCGTGGTGGGGGCCGGCTTCACCGGCATCTCCGCGGCCCTGCACCTGGCCGAGCAGGGCCACCGGGTGGTGGTGCTGGAGGCCGCCCGGGTGGGCTTCGGGGCCTCCGGACGCAACGGCGGCCAGATCGTCAACAGCTACAGCCGCGACATGGACGTCATCGAGGCCAAGTACGGCGCCGACACGGCCCGGGCGCTGGGCGACATGGCCTTCGAGGGCAATCGCATCATCCGCGAGCGCATCGCCCGCTACGGCATCGAGTGCGACCTGCGCGACGGCAACCTCTTCGCCGCCTGCAACGCCCGGCAGATGAAGGGACTGGTCGAGCACAAGGCGCTCTGGGAGCGCTACGGCCACCGTGAACTGGAGCTGCTGGAGGGGGAGGCGGTCAAGCGCGAGGTGACCTCCGAGCGCTACGTGGGGGCCCTGGTAGACCACTCCGGCGGCCACCTCCACCCGCTCAACCTGGTCCTGGGCCAGGCCGCGGCGGTCGAGTCCCTGGGAGGCGTGATCTACGAGCGCACGCCGGTGACGGCCGTCGAGCACGGCCAGCCGGTGCGTCTCGCCACGCCCCATGGCACGGTGCGGGCCGAGCGGGTGGTGATGGCCGGCAACGCCTACCACCAGGGCATCATGCCGGCGCTGGAGGGCAAGTCGATGCCCTGCGGCACTCAGATCATCACCACCGAGCCGCTGGGCGAGGATCGGGCCCGCGCGCTGCTGCCCCACAACCTCGCCGTCGAGGACTGCAACTACCTGCTGGACTACTTCCGGCTGACCGCCGACCACCGGCTGATCTATGGCGGCGGCGTCAACTACGGCGGCCAGGACCCCGCCGACATCGAGGCGGTCATCCGGCCCAAGATGCTCAAGACCTTCCCGGGCCTGGCCGACGTGCGGGTCGACTACGCCTGGAGCGGCACCTTCCTGATGACGCTCAACCGACTGCCGCAGTTCGGGGTGCTCAACGACAACGTCTACTACGCCCAGGGCTATTCCGGCCACGGCGTGACCTGCACCCACCTGGCCGGGCGCCTGATCGCCGAGGCCATGACCGGCCGCGAGGCGCGCTTCGACGCCTTCGCCGACCTGCCGCACCTGCCGTTCCCGGGCGGACGGATGCTGCGGGTGCCGCTCTCGGCCATGGGCGCCTGGTACTATGAGACCCGTGACCGCCTCGGTCTCTGAGCCGCGGCCTCGCGACAGGCAGCGAGGCGGTGCGCCGCGACATCGGCGCCGCGCTCAGCTCTTGGGCCGCCGGTTCTCGGGATCAAAGAGCGGCTTGTAGCCCACCGCCTCGATGCGCAGCGGATAGCGTTCGCCGAAGTACTCCATCAGCAGGCGGTCGCCTTCCCGGGCGACCTCTGCCGGCAGGTAGCCCAGGGCGATGTTCTTGCCCAGCGAAGGGCCGAAGGCGAAGCTGGTCACGTAGGACCGGCGACCCAGGCTATCCACCAGCACCTCGCCGCTTTCGGGGTCGAGGATCGGCGCATGGCCCACCGGGAAGCGGGGCTGGCCCCGGGGATCCCGGTTGTCCTCCAGGGTCAGGGTGCAGAGGTAGGCCGGCTGGTGCTCGCGGCTGCGCTGCTCCAGGTAGGCGTCCTTGCCGTGGAAGTCCTCGGGCTTGACCTTGGGCCGGGCCAGGCCGGCCTCGTAGAGGTTGTACTCGGTGAGCAGGTCGGCGTTCTGCAGCCGCAGGCTCTTCTCCAGGCGGCGGCTGTTGGCGTAGGTCTCGATCCCCACCGGGGTGACGCCCTGTTCGAAGAGCAGGTCCCAGAGCGCCAGGCCGTAGCTGAAGGGCACGTAGAGCTCCCAGCCCTGCTCGCCCACGTAGGAGATGCGGAAGGCCCACACCGGCAGGCCGCGCAGGCGGATCTCCCGGGCCGTGGCGAAGGGGAAGCGCTCCTCGTCGAGCGCGCCGGGATCGTCCGCCACCCGCTGCAGGGTGCGACGGGCGTTGGGGCCCCAGACCCCGAGGGTGGCCAGGCCGTCGGTGCGGTCTTCCAGGCGCCAACGGGTCAGGCCACGAGCCTCGGCCATGCGGGTGATCCACACCCGGTCGCGGGGACCGGTGTCGCCGCCGCAGATCACCCGGAAGGCGTCGGCGGCCAGGCGCACGATGGTCAGGTCGGAGTGCACGCCGCCGGCCTCGTCGAGGAAGTGCGTATAGACCCCCTTGCCGGCCGGCGTCGCGCCGCCCACCCGGGCCACCGACAGGTACTCCAGCAGGGCCTCGGCATCGGGGCCGATGAGGTCGTAGATGGCGAAGTGGGACAGGTTGATCATGCCCACGTCCTCGGAGAGCGCCAGGTGTTCGGCATTGGAAACCCGCCAGAAGTGGCGTGCGTCCCACTCGACCGGGCGCTCCGGCACCCGATCGCCGTAGCGTTCCAGGAGGTGGTCGTTGGCGGCATAGCCATGGGCGCGCTCCCAGCCCGCCGTCTCCATGAAGTGGGCGCCGAGCTCCACCTCGCGGGGCCAGAAGGGGCCACGGCGCAGGTTGCGGCCGGATTCGAAGGGCTCGCGGGGATGGACCGGGGGGTCGTAGATCTTGCGGGCGATCTCCTCGCACCGGCCGTACACGTAGTCCGGGGTCGTCTGCACCGGGTAGAAGCGGGCGATGTCGATGCCGTGGGGATCGAGCGCCGGCCGCCCGTTGGTCAGCCAGTCGGCCAGCACCTTGCCCATGCCCGGGCCATCCTTGACCCACACCGCCTCGCACAGCCACAGGCCGCGGGTCTCCGGGGACTCGCCGACCAGCGAGCCGCCGTCGACGGTGACCGAGAGCAGGCCATTGAAGGAATGCTTCTCGTCCCAGCCCAGGTCGCCGAGCACCGGCGTGAGCTCGATGGCCCGCTCGAAGGCGGTCATGACCTGCTCGAGCTCCAGGTCGCGCATGGAGGGCGAGAGCCGCGCCTGATGGCGCTCCAGGATCTCGTGGGGACGCACCAGCCGGGGGATGGTGGTCTCGTAGTAGCCCCACTCGATCTGCCCGCCCTCGGTGGTGGCGGGATCGCCGGTGTCGCGCAGGTAGGCCGAGTTGCCCTGGTCGCGCAGCAGCGGGTAGCCGATCTCCTTGCCCGTGCCGGCAAAGGTGTCGAAGGGCCCGAAGAACAGCAGCGGGTGCTCGACGGGCATCAGCGGCAGGGCGGCACCGCCCATCGCCGCCGGGATCGGGCCCCAGATGCCGGAGGTGACGATGACCACCGAGGTTTCGATATAGCCCTTGGGGGTCTCGACCCCGCAGACCCGGCCGTCGCGGACATCGATACCCAGCGCCGGGGTATCGGCGAAGGTGGCGAGCTTCCCGGAGGCCTTCGCCTTCTCGATCAGCTCGCCGGCGACCTGCTGGGAGCGCGGCACCACCAGGCCGGCGTCCGGGTCCCAGAGGGCGCCCTGGATGAGCGTCTTGTCCAGCAGGGGGAAGCGCTCGGCGGCCTCGTCCGGGCCGATCAGCCGGGCCCGGGTGCCGAAGGCCTTGCCCGAGTCGACCTTGCGGGCGAGTTCGGCCATGCGCGCGTCGTCGTCGACCCGCGCCACTTCCAGACCGCCGATCCGGGCGTAGTGGCCCAGGTGCTCGTAGAAGCGTTGGCTGTAGGTGGTCGTGTAGCACGACATCTTGTCGTGGGCGGTCATGTAACAGAAGTCCGAGGCATGGGCGGTGGACCCGATATCCGAGGGAATGGCGGACTTGTCGAGCCCCACCAGGTTGTCCCAGCCCAGCTCGATCAGATGGTGGGCCACGGATGCCCCGACGATGCCGCCCTGGCCGATGATCACCGCATCCGCCTGCTTGGGGAATGTCGCCATGCCGCTCTCCTTCGCTGTGCTGCCGTTGGGTGTCGACTCCCTGTCAACGTAATGCACCTTGCCGGTATGGGCTGCTCGACGGCGACACCGGCATGCGCCGGGGCGACAGAGGGCGAGCGTCGATGTCGCGTAAGGCTTGACATCGCCGGGGCAAGATGGCCTGAGTCGCCGTCACCTGGCGGCGTCGCTTTCCGGCGACGCCCGGTCAGCAATTATGAAACGTCGCCTCGGGCGCCATCGCCGGCGCGGCGAGGGGGTATGCTGTCCGCCACGGGCGGCGTGGGAGGCGTCGTCCCGCTCACACATCGCTCGTCGAGCAGCCACGCCTCTCGCGGAGCCGAGGTCGAGCCATTGAAGGAGGTGACAGATGAGCAAATCGATCGTGGTGGGAAGCACCCTGGCCGTGCTGGGGCTGGGGGGCATGGCCTTCGGTGCCTGGCAGGTCCAGGAAAGCCGTCAGCCGCAGTTCGCCGACATCACCGGGGTGCAGACCCTGACCCGTACCGTGGAGACGCCGCGGGAGGTCTGCGAGGACGTGGTGGTCCAGCAGCAGGCGCCGACCCGCGATCCTCACAGCGTGGTCGGTACGGCCGCCGGTGCCATCGTCGGTGGCCTGCTGGGCAACCAGATCGGCGGTGGCAGCGGCAAGAAGATTGCCACCGTAGCAGGCGCGGTTGGCGGCGGCCTGGCCGGTCGCGAGGTGCAGAAGCGCATCGAGTCCGGCCAGACGGTCGCCACCACCCAGCGGCAGTGCCACACGGTGACCGACAGCCGAGAGGAAACGGTGGGCTACGAGGTCAGCTGGCGCTATGACGGCCAGGAACACACCACCCAGCTGGATCATCGCCCCGAGGGCGAGCGGGTCCGGCTGGTGGATGGCAATCCCCAGTGGGCGGAGCCCCGGACCCAGGGCTGAGCGCCCGCGATATCCACCTCTGATGCAACAGGGCCGACCCTCGCGGGTCGGCCCTGTTGCGTTAGCTGGCCCGGTGGGTCTGACGTTCGGCCAGGCGGCCCACGGCCTCGCGGGCCAGGGGGGACAGGTCGTGGTCGTCTTCGCCCAGGCAGGCGATCAGGCGCTGCTTCATGGGACGCGCCCAGAAGGTCTCCAGGTGGGTGCAGACCGCCTGGGCGGCCTGTGTCGCGTCGCGGCCGGCGCCCAGGTTGGTGGCGATCTGGTTGACCATCTGTACCAGGGTGATGACGTGATCTCGTGACATCCTCGACTCCTCAGCCATGGGCCCTGACCGCCGGTGGCGCGGCGGCGGGGCGATGATAGATCAGGTGACGGCCGGGCCGGGCGAAGCCGACCAGCAGCAGACCGGCCTCCCGCGCCTGATCCACCGCCAGGGCGGTGGCCGCCGAGACGGCCACCAGGGCCCCGATGCCGGCGCTGGCACTCTTGTGGACCATCTCGTAGCTGGCGCGGCTCGAGACCAGGGCGAAGCCGTCGGCGTCGGGGCCGCCCTGCTTCGCCAGGGCGCCGATCAGCTTGTCCAGGGCGTTGTGGCGGCCCACGTCCTCGCGCACCAGCCGGATGCGCCCCAGTTCGTCGCACCAGGCCGCGCCGTGAGCGGCTCCGGAGGCCGCCTGCAGCGCCTGGTGATCGGCCAGTCCGGCCAGGGCGCGCTGGATGGCCGCGTCGGCCAGTGCCGGTGCCTGAACCGCCGGGATCGGCCGGATCGCCTGTTCCAGTGCCTCGGTGCCGCACAGGCCGCAGCCGGTGCGCCCGGCCAGGTTGCGTCGGCGGGCCTTGAGTTCCGCCAGTCGCCGGCTGGCGATCGTCAGCTGCATCGACAGCCCTCCGGAGGCCTCCTGCACCTCCAGGTCGTAGCACTCGTGGGGGTGCGCGAGAATCCCCTCGGAGAGGCTGAAGCCCAGGGCGAAGTCCTCGAGGTCCTCGGGCGTGGCCATCATCACCGCGTGGGAGATGCCGTTGTAGACCAGTGCCACCGGCACCTCCCGGGCCAGGGCATCCTCGAGCGCCTCGGCGTACCAGCCCGTGGGGCCGCGGTGGACCTCCACGGGGCGACGTGCCACCCCGGACGTCGCGTCGGCCTTGCACTGCGTGCTCATGGCGTCGCTTCCAGGTGGGGCGCCGTGGTATCGCGGGCCGTGGCCAGGTACTCGCGCTGCACCCGGTCGACCTCGTCGAAGCGGCGCTGCCACTCGGAGGGCCGGCTGACCTTCTCCACCTGCACCGCCGTGACCTTGTACTCGGGACAGTTGGTGGCCCAGTCGGAGCTGTCGGTGGTGATCACGTTGGCGCCGCTGCCCGGGTGGTGGAAGGTGGTGTAGACCACCCCCGGCTGCATGCGCTCGCTGAGCCTTGCGCGCAGTACGGTCTGTCCGGCACGGCTGGTGATGCCCAGCCAGTCGCCGTCGCGGATGCCGCGCACCTCGGCATCGGAGGGATGCAGCTCGAGCACGTCCTCGTCGTGCCATACTTGGTTGTCGGTGCGCCGTGTCTGGGCGCCGACGTTGTACTGGGAGAGGATCCGTCCGGTGGTCAGCAGCAGCGGGAAGCGGCGGCTGGCGCGCTCCTCGGTGGCCACGTACTCGGTGATCGCGAAGCGGCCCTTGCCGATCGGGAAGTCGACCTCGTGCATGGTCGGCGTGCCCAGCGGATGCTCGGCATTGCACGGCCACTGCAGACTGCCGCGTTCCTCGAGCCGGGCGTAGCTGACGCCGGCAAAGCTCGGGGTCAGCCGGGCGATCTCGTCCATGATCTCGGACGGATGCGTGTACTCCATGGGGTAGCCCAGGGCGCGGGCCAGCTCGATGGTGACCTCCCAGTCGGCCTTGCCGGCCAGCGGCGGCATTACCTTGCGCACGCGGTTGATGCGCCGCTCGGCGTTGGTGAAGGTGCCGTCCTTCTCCAGGAAGCTCGAGCCCGGCAGCAGCACGTGGGCGTACTTGGCGGTCTCGTTGAGGAAGATGTCCTGGACGATCAGGCAGTCCAGCGAGGACAGCGCCGCTTCCACGTGCTGCGTGTCGGGGTCGGACTGGGCGATGTCCTCGCCCTGCACGTAGAGTGCCTTGAAGCTGCCCTCGATGGCGGCGTCGAACATGTTGGGGATGCGCAGCCCCGGCTCGTCGTCGAGCTCGACGCCCCAGGCTGCCTCGAACCGCCCGCGGGCCGTGGCGTCGGCGACGTGCTGGTAGCCCGGCAGCTCGTGGGGGAAGGAACCCATGTCGCAGGAGCCCTGGACGTTGTTCTGGCCGCGCAGCGGATTGACGCCGACGCCTTCGCGGCCGATGTTGCCGGTGGCCAGCGCCAGGTTGGCGATGCCCATCACCATGGTCGATCCCTGGCTGTGTTCGGTGACGCCCAGGCCGTAGTAGATGGCCCCGTTGCCGGCGGTGGCGTAGGTGCGCGCGGCATGACGCACCGCCTCGGCGGAGACGCCGGTGATCGCCTCGGTGGCCTCCGGGGCGTGACGCTCTTCCGCGATGAAGTCACGCCAGGCGCGATAGGCCTCATTGTCGCAGCGGCTGGCGATGAAGTCGTGGTCCTCGAGGCCCTCGGTGACCACCACGTGGGCCAGGGCGTTGACCAGCGCCACGTTGGTGCCCGGGCGCAGCGGCAGGTGCTGGGCGTCCTCGAGGTGCGGCGTCTTGAGCAGGTCGATGCGCCGCGGGTCGGCGACGATCAGCGACGCGCCCTGACGCAGCCGCTTGCGCATCAGCGAGCCGAACACCGGGTGCGCATCGGTGGGGTTGGCGCCGATCACGATGATGGCGTCGGCCTGCATCACCGAGTCGAAGGTCTGGGTGCCGGCGGACTCGCCCAGGGTGGTCTTCAGGCCGTAGCCGGTGGGCGAGTGGCAGACCCGGGCGCAGGTATCGGTGTTGTTGTTGCCGAAGGCCGCACGGATCAGCTTCTGCACCAGGTAGGTCTCCTCGTTGGTGCAGCGCGAGGAGGTGATGCCGCCGATGCTCTCGCGGCCGTGCTCGGCCTGGATCGCCGTGAGGCGCTCGGCGGCGAAGGCGATGGCCTCCTCCCAGCCGACCTGGCGCCAGGGCTGGTCGATGGACTCGCGGATCATCGGCGTGGTGATGCGGTCCGGGTGGGTCGCGTAGCCGAAGGCGAAGCGCCCCTTGACGCAGGAATGGCCGTGGTTCGCGTCGCCGCCCTTGTAGGGCACCATGCGCACCAGCTGGTCGCCCTTCATCTGGGCCTCGAAGGAGCAGCCCACGCCGCAGTAGGCGCAGGTGGTGATCACGCTGTGCTCGGGCTGGCCGGCGTCGATGACGCTCTTCTCCATCAGCGTCGAGGTCGGGCAGGCCTGGACGCAGGCGCCGCAGGACACGCACTCGGAGTCCATGAAGGCCTCCGCTTGCCCCGCGGCCACCTTGGAATCGAAGCCGCGGCCGTCGATGGTCAGCGCGAAGGTCCCCTGGACTTCCTCGCAGGCGCGCACGCAGCGCGAGCAGACGATGCACTTGCTGGGATCGAAGCTGAAGTAGGGGTTGGAGTGGTCGGTCTCGGCGGCCAGGTGATTCTCGCCCTCGAAGCCGTAGCGCACCTCGCGCAGCCCCACCGCGCCGGCCATGTCCTGCAGCTCGCAGTCGCCGTTGGCCGGGCAGGTCAGGCAGTCCAGCGGGTGGTCGGAGATGTAGAGCTCCATGACGTTGCGGCGCAGCCGGGCCAGGCGCTCGTTCTGGGTGGTGACCTTCATGCCCTCGGCGACCGGGGTGGTGCAGGCCGCCGGGGTGCCGCGCCGGCCCTCGACCTGGACGGCACACAGCCGGCAGGAGCCGAAGGCCTCCAGGCTGTCGGTGGCGCACAGCTTGGGAATGTTGATGTCGGCCAGGGCCGCGGCGCGCAGCACCGAGGTGCCCTCGGGCACGCGGATCGCCACGCCGTCGATCTCGACGCTCACCGGGGCCGCGTCGGCCGCGGGTGCCGGCGTGCCGAGATCCCTGTCGTGCTGGCGGGGGTCGAAGTGCTGAATCATGAGCGGTCTCCTTCCGGCGCACGCCGGAAGTCGTCGGGGAAGTGTTTCAGGGCGCTCTGCACCGGGAAGGGCGTCATGCCGCCCATGGCGCACAGCGAACCGTCTTCCATGGTCTCGCAGAGCTCGCCGAGCAGCGCGAGGTTGGCGTCGCGGTCACGGCCTTCACGGATGCGATCAATGACCTCCACGCCGCGGGTCGAGCCGATGCGGCAGGGGGTGCACTTGCCGCAGGACTCCACCTTGCAGAACTCCATCGAGAAGCGCGCCTGCTCGGCCATGTCGACGCTGTCGTCGAACATCACCACGCCGCCGTGGCCGACGCCCGCGCCGATCTCGGCGAAGGTCTCGTAGTCCAGCGGCAGGTCCCACTGGCTCTCGGGCAGGTAGGCGCACAGCGGGCCGCCGACCTGCACCGCGCGCAGCGGACGTCCGCTGGCGGTGCCGCCGCCGAAGTCTTCCATCAGGGTGCGCAGGGTGGTGCCGAAGGCCAGTTCCACCAGGCCGCCGCGCTTGACGTTGCCGGCCAGCTGCAGCGCCAGGGTGCCGCGGGAGCGGCCCATGCCGTGATCGGCGTAGGCCTCGGCCCCCTCGGCGAGGATGAAGGGCACGGCGGCCAGCGACAGCACGTTGTTGACCACGGTGGGGCGTCCGAACAGCCCCTTGATGGCCGGCAGCGGCGGCTTGAAGCGGACCAGGCCGCGTTTGCCCTCGAGGCTCTCGAGCAGCGAGGTCTCCTCGCCACAGATGTAGGCGCCGGCGCCCAGGCGCACCTCCAGGTGGAAGGCGCGGCCGCTGCCCTGGATATCGTCGCCCAGATAGCCGGCGGCCTCGGCGCGCGCGATGGCGGCGTCGAGGACCTCCCTGGCCAGTGGGTACTCGGAGCGCAGGTAGATGTAGCCCTGGGTGGCGTTCACGGCGAGGCCGGCGATGGCCATGCCCTCGATCAGCACGTAGGGGTCGCACTCCATCACCAGGCGGTCGGCGAAGGTGCCGGAATCGCCCTCGTCGGCGTTGCAGACGATGTACTTCTGGTCGGCCGGGGCGTCGAGCACCGTCTGCCACTTGATGCCGGTGGGGAAGGCCGCGCCGCCGCGGCCGCGCAGGCCGGAGGCCTTGACCTCCTCGACGATGTCCTGTGGCTCGAGGGCCAGCGCTGCCTCCAGGCCGCGGAAACCGTCGTGGGCCCGGTAGTCGTCGAGCGACAGCGCCTCGGTGACGCCGATGCGCGCGAAGGTCAGGCGCTGCTGGCGCGCCAGGTAGGGGATCGCCTCGGTCGGCCCCAGGGCCAGGGGATGGCCGTCGCGGCCCTCGAGCAGGCCGGCATCGAGCAGCGCCGGCACGTCCCCCGGCGCCACCGGGCCGTAGGCGACCCGGCCGGCCGGGGTCTCGACCTCGACCAGGGGCTCGAGCCAGGCCAGGCCGCGGGAGCCGTTGCGCACGACCGTCAGCGCGAGGTCGCGGCTTTCGGCCTCGCGCTGGAGGCGGTCGGCCACGGCGTCGGCGCCCAGGGAGAGGGCGGTGGTGTCACGGGGGACATAGACGCGTACGGACATCAGACTACCTCCAGCAACTGGGTGCGCAACTCGTCGACCAGGGCGTCGAAGGCCTCGGGCGTGACCCGGCCGCAAATCTGGTCATCGACGCGAATCGAGGGGCCGCAGGCGCAGTTGCCCAGGCAGTAGACGGCCTCCAGGGTGATCTCGCGATCCGCGGTGGTCTGGTGGAAGTCGACGCCCAGGCGGGCCCGGGCGTGGGCCTCGAGCCGCCGGGCACCCACCGACTGGCAGGCCTCGGCGCGGCAGATCTGGACCACGTGAGTGCCGGGCGGCGTGGTGCGGAAGTGATGGTAGAAGCTGATCACCCCATGCACCTCGGCGCGGGTCTGGCCCAGGGACTCGGCGATGATCGGCACTGCCCCCTCGGGGACGAAGCCGAAGCGGTCCTGGATAGCATGGAGGATCGGCAGCAGTGCGCCGGGCTTGTGCTTCAGGGCGTCGATCTCGGCCTGGATCGACTGCGGCGTCCACTCACGGGAATCGCTCATCGAGTCCCCCTAGTCGTTGTGGTACTGGCTTAATATGCACGCCAGTTCATATTTTGGCTGGGACGTGCGTCACGGTGCCGATAACGCTAGCATTGGTGTGTTAAAGGCAAAATATGAAACTTTGTTCACATGAAACGTATCCGGATCACTCCCGCCTGGTACTTCAGCGACGAGGCGGGCAACCAGCTCGATCCCAAGCTCTTCGCGCTGCTCGAGGCGGTGCATCGGCATGGCAAGCTGACCCGGGCCGCCGAGACGGTGGGCGTCTCCTACCGCCATGCCTGGAACCTGCTCAACAAGTGGGGGGAGTTCTTCGGCATCGCCCTGGTCGAGCTCGAGCGGGGGCGGGGCGCGCGGCTGTCGGCCCTGGGCGAAAAGCTGCTGTGGGCCGAGCAGCGGGTGATCGCCCGCCTGGGGCCCCAGCTCGAGAGCCTGGGCTCGGAGCTCAACCTGGCCATTCAGCAGACCCTCGAGGGGGTGAAGCCGGTGCTGCGCCTGCATGCCAGCCATGGCTATGCCGTCGAGCTGCTGCCGGAGCATCTCCACGACCTGCGCCTGGACCTCCAGTACTGCAGCCCCCGGGAAGCGCTGGCGGCGCTGCAGCGTGGCGCCTGTGAGCTGGCCGGTTTCCACCTGCCCCGCGGACCGCTCGGTGCCAGGGTGAGCCGCGACTATCGCGACCTGCTCAAGCCCAGGAGCCATCGCGTGCTGCGCTTCATCAGCCGCTGCCAGGGCCTGATGGTGGCGCCGGGCAATCCGCAGGGCATTGCGGGAGTCCGGGACCTGGCGCGAGGAGACGGCCGCTTTATCAACCGGCAGGCGGCCTCGGGGACCCGGGCGCTATTGGACGGGCTGCTCGACGAGGCCGGCGTGTCGCCCGGGCGGATTCCCGGCTACGAGCTCGAGGAATACACCCACTCGGCGGTGGCGGCCTATGTCGCCGCCGGCATGGCGGACGTGGGCTTCGGGGTAGAGGCGGCGGCGCGGCGCTTCGGCCTCGACTTCGTGCCCCTGGCGCTGGAGGACTACCTGCTGGTCTGCCATCACCGCAGCCTGGCCGAGCCCAAGCTGCAGCGCCTGCGCGAGGTGCTGGAGAGTGCAGCCTTCCAGGCGGCGGTGGCCGAGCTGCCGGGCTATACGCCGGAGCACTGCGGGGAGGTGGCGGGCATCGAGGCACTGCTGCCCGGCTGAAAAAAGCGCGGCGCCCGAGGACGCCGCGAAGCGGGGGACGAGAGAAGGGGTAGCGGGCGGTTCAGGTCATCGCATAGCCCAGCACCATGAAGCCGCTGGCGGTCAGCAGGGCGCCGAGCAGCGCATAGGGGAACTGGGTCAGGCCATGCTGCATCGGCAGACAGCCGCTGCCCTGGGAGGACAGCACCGAGGAGTCGGAGAAGAAACAGGCATGGCTGCCGAAGCTCGAGGCGGAGAGCAGGGCCCCCACCACCAGCGGCATCGGGGCGTCCATGTGCTGGGCCATGGGGACCACAATGGGAATCGAGATCACGAACACCCCCCAGGACGAGCCGGTGGCGAAGACCACCACGGCCATGGAGACGAAGACCAGGGCCGGCAGCAGGGCGACCGTCAGGTAGGGCGAGAAGGCGTCGATCATGAAGGCCGTCATGCCCAGCTGGTCGTTGACCTCGCGTAGCACGAAGCCCACGGCGACGATGGCCAGCGGCAGCATCATGGTGCGAAAGCCGTCCATGATGGCGTCCATCAGGGTGTTGAAGGTGGCCAGCCGCTGGATCAGGTAGAGCACCAGGGTGAACAGGGTGGCGACGATCACGCCCTTGAGCAGGTCGATCTCGAACCAGGCGCTGGCGCCGATCAGCACGGCCATGGGGGCCAGGAAGTTGACCACGCCGAGCCAGGGGCGCATGGCCGGGGCGGCGTCGTCGCCGAGGGGCTGGTCCGGGGCACCGTCGGGGATCGGCTGGCCGGCGCGGGCGCGGGCCTCGGCGGCCCGCATCGGCCCCAGGTCGGGCAGCTTGCCCACGGCGACCAGCAGCACCAGGCCCATGGCCACCCAGCCATAGAGCATGAAGGGGATCGACTGGATGTACAGCCACATGCCGGGCCCGTCGGTGGCCGCATTGGTTTCCAGCAGTTCGGCGAAGTACACCGCCCAGGTGGACAGCGGCACCAGGATGCAGATCGGCGCCGCGGTGGAGTCGACGATGTAGGCCAGCTTCTCCCGGGAGACGCCGAAGCGGTCGGTGAGTCGCTTCATGGCCGCCGAGGTGGCCAGGGCATTCAGGTAGTCGTCGATGAAGATCAGCACGCCCAGGGCGGCGGTACTGAGCAGCGACTGGCGGCGGGTCTTCACCAGCCGCGTCATGACGTGGCTGAAACTCAGGGTGCAGCCGGACTTCTCGAGCATGGCGATGAAGCCGCCCATCAAGCCGCAGACCAGGATCAGCCAGGCGATGGTCTCGTTCATCATCACCGACAGCGAGATATCGGCCAGTTCACCGACGAAGTCCTCGGGCTGGAGCAGGATCAGGCCGGACAGCACGCCGACCGCCAGGGCCTCGAGGGTGCGGTGGGTGGCGATGGCCACCACCAGCACGATCAGCGACGGCGCCAGGCTGATCCAGCCGTAGTCCGTGCCGGGGCGGTGGGCCAGCGTCAGGCCGATCACCGAGCCCAGCACGGCCAGCACCAGCAGCAGGGTGCGGCCCGTGCCGCGCCGGGCCGGCAGGGCGGGGGCGAAGGGGTGGCTGGGCTGGCTCATGGGCGACCTCCGTTGTCCGCGGTGGAGGGTCGGTGGGGAAGAGCCGGGGCAAGGGGGATTGTGGTTGTCATCGAGGAGGTCCCTTGGTGGCGGATGGATGAACGGGGTGATCGGGCCGGCACGGGGCGCCCCGCACGACCGCCGGCGGGGATGCCGGGGGGCGTCGGTGATATGGGCGGGAAGGGCCGGCGGGTCTGGCGCCGTGGTCGGCTCAGACCTGACGCAGGTACCAGTCGTATTCCAGCTTGCTGACCGCCTGCATGGCCTGGTCGCGCTCGGCGCGGCGGTTGGCCAGGAAGACGCTCATGAAGTCCCGGCCGAGGGCCTCGGCGAGAATGTCGCTACCCTCCAGCAGGGCCAGCGCCTGGTGCCAGCTGTTGGTCAGGCTGGGTGGCACCTGGTCATAGGCGTTGCCGCTGATCGCCGAAGGCGGCGTGAGCCGTCGCTGCAGACCGTGGTCGATGGCCGCCAGCAGTGCCGCCATCAGCAGGTAGGGGTTGGCATCGGCGCCGGCGACCCGGTGCTCGATGCGTCGGGCCGCATTGGGGCCGGACGGGATGCGTACCGCCACCGAGCGGTTGTCGTAGCCCCAGGTCGGGGCCATGGGCACGTAGAGCCCCGGCTGGAAGCGGCGGAAGGAGTTGAGGTTGGGTGCGAACAGCGCCATGGAGGCCGGCATCAGGTCCAGCAGGCCGGCCACGGCATGCTGCAGCCGCGGGGTGCCGAGGGGGGCCTGGTCCTCGGCCGCGAAGACATTGCGGCCCGTCTCGTCGAGCAGACTGATGTGCACATGGGTGCCGTTGCCGGCCTCGTCACCGTAGGGCTTGGCCATGAAAGTGGCCTCGAAGCCGTGCTGCAGCGCTACGCCCTTGATCAGTCGCTTGAGCAGCACGGCGCTGTCGCAGGCCGCCAGCGCATCATCGCAGTGGATCAGATTGATCTCGAACTGCCCCGGGGCGCACTCCTTGAGGGCGGTGTCCAGCGGCAGGCCCTGGGTGCGGGCCGCCGCGTGGATGTCTTCGAGGAAATCGGCGTACTCGTCGAGCTCGCTGATCGAGTACAGCTGGCTTTGGGTGGCGCGCTCGCCACTGGCCGGCGAGCAGGGCGGCTGGATCATGCCCAGGGCGTCACGCTGGCGGTCGACCAGGTAGAACTCCATCTCCACGGCGACCACCGGTGTCAGGCCCGCTCGCTGGAAGCGCTCCAGCACTCGGGACAGTACCTGGCGCGGGTCGGCGAAGTAGGGGCTCTCGTCGACCTCGACCATGGACATCAGCAGCTGGGCCTGGCGGCCGTTGCGCAGCCAGGGGCTCGGCATCAGCGTGCCCGCCACGGGGCGGCAGACCCGGTCGCCGTCGCCGCTCGACAGCCCCAGGCCGGTCTCCTCGATGGTGTTGCCGAGGATGTCCAGGGCGAACACCGAGGCCGGCAGGTTGACGCCGTCGCGGCAGGCCTTCTCAAGGTTCTCGCGGGGGATGCGCTTGCCGCGCTGCACGCCGTTGAGGTCGCTGATCAGCAGGTCGATGCTGGCAATGTCGGGGTGACGTTCCAGGAAGTCACGGGCTTCGTCGACGGTGAGGGGCGGCATGATGACACCTGTTTCCTTGGGATGTTGTCGTTGGGATCATCTTTGGCGCAAGCGGGTGTTGTTGTCAAATCTTTTACGTTATTGGCAGGCTTGTCAGGGGGGCTGGTGAGGCTTTGTTAAATAAAAAAGTACAAAAACAAAGCCTTATGAATTATCGCTCCGTCGGGGTTGGTGCTCGGGTTGGCAAGATTAATCAACCGCGCTATGTTGAGCAAACCATAACAAGCACCCTGTCACGCGATATCGAGGAGGCTGCCATGCAGACCCGACCCCTGGTGGGGGTGATCGCCTGCCGCCGAGAGGTGGAGGGCCATCCCGCCCACATGGTCACCGACAAGTACCTGAGCGCCCTGCGGGAGTATGGCCTCGAACCGGTGGTGCTGCCCGTCTGGGAGCCAGTCGAGGGGGCGTCCATCCAGTCCCTGCTGGCCCGCCTGGACGGCCTGGTACTGACCGGCAGCTATACCAATGTGGCGCCACAGCGCTACGGGGCCGAGCGTGCCCCGGAGAACACCCGGGGCGACCGGGACCGCGATGCCGCGGCCATGGCCTGGGTGCCGGTGGCCCTGGACCTGGGGGTGCCGCTGCTGGGTATTTGCCGGGGCTTCCAGGAGCTCAACGTGGCCTTCGGCGGCAGCCTCTACCAGGCGGTGCAGAACCAGCCCGGCAAGCTCGACCACCGGGAGCCGGCCGGCGACCGGGAGGCCCAGTACGCGCCCTGCCATGACCTGGAGATCCTTCCGGGCGGACGGCTGGCGGCGCTCTATCCCGAGCGCCAGGCTCGGGTGAACTCCCTGCATCAGCAGGGGATCGAGCGGCTCGGCGAGGGGCTTATCGCCGAGGCGGTGGCGCCCGATGGCCTGATCGAGGCCATCTCGGTCACCGACGCGCCGGCCTTCACCCTGGCGGTGCAGTGGCACCCCGAATGGCGCCCCCGCCAGCATCCGCTGTACGACGTCCTGTTCACCGCCTTCGCCCAGGCCTGCGCGCAGCATCAGGCCAGTGCCTCCCCCCTGCCGGCCTGAGGGCCCTCGACCCCGGAGACTCATCATGCAGACCCAAGCGTGCCAGGCCCTGGACCGGGCCCATCACCTGCATCCCTTCACCGACTTCAAGGCGCTAGGCGAGGAGGGCAGTCGTGTCGTCACCCACGCCCAGGGCGTCTATATCCATGACAGCGACGGCCACCGCATCCTCGACGGCATGGCCGGGCTGTGGTGCGTGAACCTCGGCTACGGGCGCCACGAGCTGGTCGAGGCCGCCAGCGCTCAGCTCGCCGAGCTGCCCTACTACAACACCTTCTTCAAGACGACCCACCCGCCCGTGGCCCGCCTGGCCGAGAAGCTCTGCGACCTGGCGCCGGCGCATATCAACCATGTGTTCTTCACCGGATCCGGGTCCGAGGCCAACGACACCGTGCTGCGCATGGTGCGCCGCTACTGGGCCCTCAAGGGCAAGCCCGAGAAGCAGTGGGTCATCGGCCGCGAGAACGGCTATCACGGCTCCACCGTGGCCGGCATGAGCCTGGGCGGTATGGCGCCCATGCACGACCAGGGAGGCCCCTGCGTGCCGGGCATCGCTCATGTCCGCCAGCCTTACTGGTTCGGTGAAGGGCGGTTCGGCGAGGGACGCCACCCGTCGCCGGAGGCCTTCGGGCGCGCCTGTGCCGCGGCGCTGGAGGAGAAGATCCTGGAACTGGGCGAGGAGAACGTCGCCGCCTTTATCGCCGAGCCCGTGCAGGGGGCCGGCGGCGCCATCATGCCGCCGGCGAGCTACTGGCCGGCGGTGAAGGCGGTGCTGGCGCGGTACGACATCCTGCTGGTGGCCGACGAGGTGATCTGTGGCTTCGGCCGCCTCGGCGAGTGGTTCGGCAGCCAGCACTTCGGCCTCGAGCCGGACCTGATGCCGATCGCCAAGGGACTGTCCTCGGGCTACCTGCCCATCGGCGGCGTGCTGGTGGGCGACCGCGTGGCCGACACGCTGATCGAGGAGGGGGGCGAGTTCTTCCACGGCTTCACCTACTCGGGGCATCCGGCCTGCGCGGCCGTGGCGCTCAAGAACCTGGAGCTGCTGGAGGCCGAGGGTGTCGTCGAGCGGGTCCGCGACGACCTGGGCCCCTACCTGGCCGAGCGCTGGGCGGCGCTGGGCGACCATCCCCTGGTCGGCGAGGCGCGCTCGCTGGGCCTGATGGGTGCGCTGGAACTGGTCGCCGACAAGGCCACCGGTGAGCGCTTCGACAAGGCCCTGTCGGCCGGCAACCTGTGCCGGGACCTCTGCTTCGCCACCGGATTGGTGATGCGCTCGGTGGGCGATACCATGATCATCGCCCCGCCGCTGGTGATCACCCGCGACGAGATCGACGAACTGGTGCGCCTGGCGCGCCAGGCCCTGGACGAGACCGCTCGCCGCCTGGCCGAGCAACGCCCGCAGGCCGCGTCCGCCGCCCAAACAGAGGAGATTCGCGCATGAGCCTCGCACGCCATCCCACGACCCGCGACGACTGGCAGGCGCTGGCCGCCTCGCTGTCCGTCGAGACCCGCGCCTATATCGACGGCGCCTTCGTCGAGGCCCAGGGCGGCGCGATCCTGACCACCACCAACCCGGCCACCGGCGAGGTC
>NZ_RXNS01000010.1 GCF_003966155.1 Halomonas nitroreducens | reverse complement strand
GACCCACTCCAGGGGCACCGTGCAGGTGCCCGTATCGGGGTCGACGTCGCGGCAGACCTGGACCTTCACGACTTGGCGGCCTGCTTGGGCTCAGACGCGGCGGGGGCGGGGGCCTGAGCGGTAGAGGGTTGGCGCACGGCGATGGCGTGCATGGTGATCTTGCCGCCGGTGGTGCGCATCTCGGCGTCGATCTCCAGGTTGCACGGCATGTGCGCGGCATGGGGGCGGATCTGGTCGAGGATCTCGTAGGGGGCGGAGATCGTGGCGACCTCATAGCCGACGCGGTTCTCGTTGCTGGCGTCGGCCTCGTTCATGATGGTGAGCTTGGCGCCCTTGACGCCGTTATCCATGGAGTAGCGCATGGCGCCGATCACGCGGGCCTGGATGGTGTTGATCATGGGTCTGTCCTTCCTTTCATGGCTGCTTGGCTGGTGAGCTGTTCGCAGTGCTCAGCGAGAGCCGCTAGCTCGGTGGTGTCCGGGGACTGACCCTCCAGTTCCCGGCTGTAGTACTCGGCGAGGCGGTAGAGCAGCGCCGCCTTACCCAGGTCCCGGCCGTGGAGGCAACGGGCAGCCCGCTCCCTCAAGGCTCTAGGCTCCGGGCAGGGGGCCCCCTGCCGCGCCACCCTGCCCCTCGGTCGGGAAGCACGGCAGTCGCCTCCCTGGCCCCCGTCAAGGGCGCTCGCTGCGCTCGCCCCCTCGCCCTGGACGGGGCCCATGGCGCCGACTCGGGGAGCCGTGCGACCGATGGGCGACGGGTGACGGGCAGGGGACAACATCAGAGGGCTCCAGAGCCTTGAGAGGCGGGCGATTCGGTGGCAAGCCCCAGGGCGTGGAGATCGCCGCGCTCCAGGCGGTCGAGGCCGTCCTGGATCAGCAGCTCGCCCAGGGCGGACGGGGTGATGTGGTGCGTGCCGGCCTGGACGAGGTAGCGACCGTAATCGGCGGCGTCCAGGAACACGCGGATCGACTGTTTCTTGCCGGTGGCATGAGTCATGGGGTGTTCCTCGGGGGGTGGAGGGTCAGGCACTGACGCCCTGCGGTTGTCGGGCTACGACCCTCACGAATCGGAGATTCGTATCGGTTCGCAGCCGGGGGGCGGGCCCTTGGGGCGATGGGTTCACACCCAGGTCGAAACCCGGTTGTGCAGAAACGGGCGAAGCATCAAAAAAAGCGGCCCGCTCGGTCGCCGTGCCGGGGGATCGGGGCAGGGCAGGCGTGGCGACGTTGCGGGCCAAAGGCGCAGGGACGCTACGGGGGGAAACGGGAGTGAAGTGATGCGCGAAAAAGCACAGTCGTGAAGCTGGTCGAGTGACTGATGCGCGATTCGGCACAGCCTTGGCCGTGGCGGTAAAGGCCCGGCGGACAATGACCAGGGCAGCCACGCGTGAGGTGAGGCCGGGGGCAAACACACCCTGGCTACCGGGGGCGGTGGAGCGCTCCAGATGGACGCCAGCGGGCGCGTCCGCCATGTCGCTAAAGAAGACAGTCCAGGTGCCGTTATAGCGATTTTGCCCGATATAACCGGCCTTGCGGCCCTCTACCTCGAACAGGGTGATGGTGCCGAGGGAGTCGGTGACGGTGCAGAAGGTGATCATGCCCAGTCCTCCTGTGTGAGGCACTGCGCCTGGAGCAGGGCGATGTTGACCATGCGGTATTTGCCGACCTTCATGGCGGGAAGGTGACCGTTGCGGATCTGGCCGTAGACGACCCCTTGTTCGAGGCCGGAAAGCTCGGCGAACCGCTCGATGGTCATCAGGGGCACATGGGCCGGGACCTGGGGTGCTTGAGGTTCTTCCATCGTCGTCACCTGCCTTTGGTTGCCTGTGTTAGGCTTTAAGTGGGTTCAGGAGAATTATGGGTACTTTATTTGTGGGTACCATAACTGTCGTATATACGACAAATATCGTATAGCGGGCGAGATATGTCAAGCGAAAAGAGCTTTTCTGAAAAGCTCAAAGAAATCAGAGATATAAATGGCCTTGGGAGGAAAGCTTTCTCTGACGAGACAGGCATTCCCATCAGGACCATTGAAGGGATCGAGCAACGAGGCACGATCCCTCGGACAGACATCGCTCAGAAAATCTGCAAGCGATGGCCGGAGTACTCTCTCTGGCTGATGACAGACCAGGTGAACGAGGAAGCTGGGCAGATCAGCCCGGAGATTGAGAAGGCGCGGAAGACGCTCAAGCAGACAGGGACGGATACCGACTAGCCGGAAAGGCTGCGGCAAGGTGGTACCAGGGCGGCAGGCTCCAAGGATAGGAGGTCGGCCTTGAGCAACGCAGGGCAGTGCGGAGGGAATCGTGATGGGGATGGAGGATCGGGACTACTACTGGGAAGACCGTAAGCGTCGAGACAACAAGTTTAGTAAAAAAGACACTTACTATCGCCCCAAGGAATTAAGAAGAAAAGACAGCCAAATATCCGGAAAGCCTCCGAACGACTGGCACGTTCGTCCTGATGTGGCCCGTCAACAATGGAAGTTTCTTTTCGCTTTTTTGGCGGGAGGCTTGGTTGCGTTCTGGACAGTTATGGTCATCTTGCATCTTAATGCAGATCTTCTTTTTTTACCTTATGAGGCGACGCGGAAGGTGTTGTCTGCCACTGGTTTGTTGTGATGGATGATGGTAATGAATTGAAGGATGGGTACAAGCGGGCGGAGGAGGTTGTTTCCACATCAATAAAAAGTAAGCTGTAGTGCTATAAGGCTCAATTTATAAAGCCTCAGGTAATCTATCGAAATTCTGAGTGATTTGAACTGGTTGATGGGCGCAGGGAGGCATGATGAATATTGTTGGTGATGAGCAGGGTAAAGGGCTTGTAGCAAAAGCGGATAAAGATACCGTCAGGTCAATGTTCCATTTGATGGTTGGGAAGCCTGATAGTAACCATCAGATGTTTACTAGGCCAGTCTGTATTCGTCCTGAAGATATTTATGAATTAAATGAAAGGGTTCAGGAGAAGCTGAGAGCTCATCATCAAGAGTCTTTAGTTGCATCAGCGGCACTAGTTTTTGACGATAAGACAACAACAGAGTTTGGCGGCTGGGCTGAGTTTGAGTCATATAACTGGAGTCGCTCAAAGGTCACTAAAGAAGTAAGGCTCAAGTGGCAGTTTTTGCTTAATGTCCAGGGTTATGAACTCCCTCAGCAGCATACATTAACAGTTAAGCTTTGTGCGAGTGCCAAGCCGTTAGAAGTTCTTCAGGCCATGTTTTCAAAGAACCCTGAGGAAAGTGATGAGGCAGAAGTTAAGTTTGCACCTGTTTTTTGCAGGGTTGATTTCATAAATAGTGTTGTCAGTGAAGAGCTAATGGCTGTCGTTGACAAATGGAATGCGGCGCTGCCAGTGCCTGAGTCAAGATCTGGATTTCATGACTTATTGGATAGGCATAAAAGAAAGATTGCAATGCTTGTCGACTACTCTACGCCTGTTATTTTTCCTTTTGCTTCAGTTGCGTACCTGAAATCCATGTTTGATGACAAGGACTATTCTGCTTCGCTAACTATAGGGACTTCCATTGAGGTTATGACCTGGTTGGTTTTTAGTTTGATGGCTTTTACAGTTGTCGTAAAGATTTCGCACTTGCTAGCTAGAAGAGCGTTTTCTTCTATTAAGGAGCATGGTGCTTATTCTGTTTTTCAGCTAACGAGTGGTGATCGAAATAGGCTTGATGTAATTAGGAGGTCTAACAAAAAGGTGTTTTCTAAGTTTGTTTTTTCTGCTCTTGTGTCTTTGGTATTTAATGTCTCAGCAGGCATTTTTGTGGCGCTGAATTTTAGTTAATGACGAAAGTGGCGGGTTGGTCTGTGCTGACCTGAGTTTTAGAAAGTTCTAGAGTGAGCGTGTCAACAAAGCGTCAACCGAGGTGCCCAAGGTAGGCGGGCATTGGTAGGTTTGGCGCTTTCAAGATTCTGATTTTTCTAGGTGAAGGTAGGTGTTGGCATGCTTCCTCTCGCCTTCAAAATCCGCTGGCTTGGTGTCCAGAAGGCGTCCAGGGGCCAGGCTCCCAATGGCCACCCTATGCCATGCTTTGTCTTCGTAGTGGTCTGATTTGGCAGCTTTTAGAAGATATTGGCACATATTAGAGGCGACTCATAATCCCTTGGTCGCAGGTTCGAGTCCTGCTGGGCCCACCAATGAAATCAAATGGTTACGCCGACAAGGGTCGATCTTCATCAGTGTGTGGTTGCTGATTGGTTGCTGATCCGCGGCAGCTTCGCCACCACGCTTTCCCACCTTGCCGGGTCGGCATGAGCATAGCGGCTGGTCACCGTCAGTGACGAATGACCGAGCAGATCCCTGATGCTCGTCAGCGCCTCCCCCTTACTGGCCAGCAGCGAGGCATAGCAGTGCCGCAAGTCGTGAAAGCGGATATCAGGGCGACCAATCCTCTCCCTGGCTTTCTCGAAAGCGCCACGCACCCTGTCTCCGGTCGTATCGAACGGCAAACCATCCACGAGCGGTAGGGCTTCCTCGGTCAAGGGGATGATTCTAGGCTTCCCACTTTTCGTCTGGTTGGGCCTGAGCACGATGCGGCCGTTGTAGACGTTGCCCGGCTCCAGCCCCATCAGTTCACCTCGCCTCATGCCCGTCAGCATTGCCAGCAAGATCACCTTTCGCTCGATCCTGTAGCGCTCCGGCACTGCTTCAAGCAGCTCGGCGAGCTCCCCCTCGGTCAGGTAGACATGGCGCTCGTTCTTTGGGGATGGCTTGCGCAGCTTGCCGTCCAGGGGCAGGTCGAGCCAGTCCCACTCACGGTACGACAGCGAGAGGACACGCTTGACGACCTGAATGCGATTGTTGATGGTCGACTGAGCCAGTCCCTTCTCCTTAAGGGCCTTCTGCATTCTCCGCGCCGCGTCCAGCAGCTCCTGCCCGATGATCACACCAGGAGCATGTTCATCTATCCACCTGGCCACCAACAGGATGTGCTGTTTCTGGGAGCGGACATCGTATTCGCTAACCATGCGTTGCAGCCCCTCGGAGAAGGTGTACTTGGGCTTGCGGCCCATGACGCCGTTGAACTCATCCTCCTGGCGCTGAGCCTCTGCCTTCAGCGCATACTGCCTTGCTTCTCCTTCTGTGCGAAAAGTTCGCTGAGTACGCTGGCCGTTGACGGTGCAGCGGACGACCCACGTGCCGCGATCTTTCCTGTGCGAGACTGTGTATCCCATTTCCGATCCTCCTTCCGCTGAGGACCGCGCCTGCAGCGTCTAGCGTACTCTTCAACCACCTCAGGCTCAAAGCGAACGGCATTTCCCAGTTGGACGTAGCCGATGCTGTGCTTGTTGCCATAGACCCAGCTCAGGCTCATTCCTAGTCTTTCTGCGACCTGTTCAGGCCTTAGTAGCTCTCCGGCCATAACGCGCCCCCGTCATTGGTTAGCTTGATGGCCAAATCATCGCGAGGCGGTGCGGTACAGTCTCGCTGGCTGCTAAGGCTGGAACTTGATGCAAGCAGCGCTATGGATTTTTTGTTGGAAATGTGGTAGCGGGATTGTCGCCATAATATTTTGTTTTTATTGACTAATTTGGCGGTCTCAATGACCAAGCGCAACACGTGACCCATCAGGTACGGTGTTGCTATGACTCACTGCTATCGCCACCTCTCTGCTGAAGACCGAGCCGCCATCATGATGATGCGAGCCACGCATTCGATCCGGGCCATCGCCACTCACCTGGGCCGTGCACCGAGCACCGTGTCGCGAGAAATCGCCCGCCACACGGTTGATCCCATCAAGGGCTACGATGCCGGCCTGGCGGGCTACCGGGCTCGTCTGACGCGACATCGGCCACGTCAGCGTCCCAAGCTGCACCCCGACGGGGAGCTCTTCGAGGTGGTGGTCTACCTGCTGCGCAAGTACTGGTCACCGGAACAGATAGCCCGCACACTGAAGCGCATGTCTCCCAACGATTCACATCGACGGGTCTCACATGAGGCCATCTACAACGCGCTCTATGTGATGCCCCGCGGCAGCCTCAAGAAAGAGCTCATCGCCTGTCTTCGCCAGGGCAATGGCAAGCGTCGGCCGCGCAGCCGTGGCAAGGATCGACGCCAGCAGATTCCCGAGCTGGTCAGCATCCACATGCGGCCGCCTGAGATCGAAGACCGCCTGATGCCTGGCCACTGGGAGGGTGATCTCATCATGGGCGCCAACAATCGCTCCGCTGTCGGTACGCTGGTGGAACGCACCACGCGCCTGGTGATCTTGGCGAAAGTGGATGGCACTACCGCCACAGCGGCGGCCGTTGGCTTCAGCGACAAGCTCAATGAGGTGCCGCGAGCTCTGCGCCTGTCCATGACGTACGACCAAGGCAGAGAGATGGTGAAGCATGCCGAGATCACTCAGAAGACCGGTACGGCGATCTACTTCGCTGACCCGCATAGCCCATGGCAGCGAGGCTCCAATGAGAATACCAACGGGCTGTTGCGGCAGTACCTGCCGAAGGGCACGGATCTGTCGGTCTACAGCCAGGAAGAACTCGACGAGATCGCTGACTCACTGAACACCCGGCCGCGCAAGACACTGGACTGGCGAACGCCGCTGGAAGTTTACGCCGAAGTGCTCAAGAAATCCGTCGCCGGTCCGAGCACCCTTCAATAGCGTTGCACTTGGAACTTGAGACCGCCGGTTGCGATGGCGGTGAGAAACGTGGCACTCGCTATCACCGCAAGCAGCCCAGCAATGACACAGGGCCCAACCCGACATCAAGTGATCTGGACTCCCTCGCAATGGCCGCAGCATGACACCTAGTGATCCGGTGAGATTCCCTATGCCATAAGCCGCCGTCATCGCCGTCATCGCCGCCGCGCTGGCGGCTGGGATACCCAGCAAGGTCGTCATGTGAACGGCGGTGATGGGCAGAGCGGCCATGCTGAAGGCTACCAGCATTGTCATGTACAAGGCGCGACGCAGCGGGCCATCCTTTGCCATCAGGGCGATGGTGCTCTAGGCACTCGGCACGCTCTGGACATCACCGCCGTGCTCGGGGGCACTATAAGGAAGACGCATGACCAGCCAGGCGGCGCAGAAGGCCGCCACCGCCAGGCTGAAAGCGGCCAGCCCCGGCGAGGCCCATGAGGAGACGGCGGCCACCACCGAGGGGCCGACCGTCCCGCCGATGCCGTAGGTAGCGACGTCCCAGCCTTGCGCTCGACGCTGGCTCTGCTGATACCGCCCGTCAGCAATGGACCGCAGCAGCCCGAAACCGAGAGCAGCAGGCCGGTGAGGACGGCCGGGGCCAGGCCATAGCTGGAGACCGCTGCCGCCAGGGCGATCGAATAGAGGACACAGGCGAAAGCGATGACCTTGCGGCCATCGTCGGCCAGGTCGATACGGCGTGCGACGAAAGGGCCCAGCAGGTGCGGCGCAGTGATGCAGGCCCCCAACAGGCCGGCCAGACCTCCGCTTCCCCCCTGCGTCGTGACCAGCAGTACGATGGCAACCACGGCGCCACCGTCGGCCGTGCGTGCCAATGCGGCGGCCATGACATAGCGGACCAGACCGGACCGCCGGTCGGCGTTCCGGCTCGCCGTCTCCACGGAAGCGACACTTCGTTCCAATGCCCCCCACCTCACCGATAACAGGCCCGCACAATGCGGCTCATTAGGCTAGTTCAAGCTCGTCAAGTAGTACGGCAAGCCGTTGCCGGTCGGCGGCCCCGTCCAATGCCTTGAGCGGCAGCGGCAGGGTGGGATGTTCTACCAGGCCCCGCAGCTCCGCAGCGGCCGCGACGACACGCAGGCTGCCACCGTGCTGGCCAAACAGCGCCCACAGCGGTTGCAGTCGTTCGGACAGGCGCGTGGCTGCTTGAGCATCGCCAGCCAGGGCAGCACGGGTGATGGCCAGCGCCGTCCTAGGGAACAAGCCGCCGATCACCGAATACCAGGCCTCGCATCCCGCATTCAGCCCCATTGCAGCCAAGGCATCTCCGCTGACGCCGAGTGTCACGTGTGACGGAATCAGGGCGCGCAGGCGCGCGACATGCGCCTTGGCCGCTTCTGGGTCCGTCGGAACACCGGGGATCTTGATGGAACGCACGTTCGGAAGCTGAGCGATACGGCCATACAGTTCGTCGCTAAACTCAAAGTGCGTTGTGCCGGGGTTGTCGTACACGCATAGCGGTACGGATAAGGAGGAGGTCACGGTTTTGTAGAGCTCAAAGACTTCCTCGGTAGAGAGCTTCTGGTACGACATCGGGGCCAGCAGCACCGCGCTTGCCCCTGCTTTCTGCGCGTCTTCGGCCAGGGTCAACACATCGCGCGTGCGCAAGGCGCTGATGCCGACCATCACCGGCACGTTGCCGGCGTGCTCCACCGCTAGTTGCGCAACTCGCGCCCGTTCGGCTCTCGTGAGATAGGCATAGCTGCCAGTCGATCCCAGGGCACCGATGGAATCAACGTTAGCATCAACCAGACGCTTGACCAGTCTGACGAATGCCGCCTCGTCGATGCCGCTCTCGTTCATGGGGGTCAAGGGAAACGCGCTGAGGCCGGAAAACATGGTCAGTTGTCCTCGTGTCAATGACGGTGAAGGCCGCTATTTTTCTTTTTCTGGGCCTAGGGTAACATTGTCTTAGGTTGAAACATATTTAGTCATAGGACAAAAGTGAAGATCATCGGCAAGACCGCACAGGAAATTTCCGACTGCATCCGCGCACTGGTGCAGAATGACGACCTGCTGCCCGGCGATTCACTACCGCCCGTGCGTGAACTGGCGGAGACGCTCGAGGTGAACCGCAACACAGTCGCGGCGGCTTACCAGCGTCTGGCGAAAGTGGGCATCGCCGTCACGCGGGGGCGCCTGGGCACGACCATCTTCGCACCGCCCCAGGCAGGCGAACAGGAAGGATTGAGCACCGAAACAGCGTTGATCGATCTCGCCCACGGCAACCCGGATCCGCAATGGTTGCCCGAGCCGCAGGCGTTGCTCGCCGGAGGCCTCCCCAGGCCATTTCTGTATGGTGAAGACACGATCCTTCCCGAACTGCGCCAGTGGGGGCACGATTGGTTTGAGCCGGACTGCCCGTCTGCTCACGAGCTGGAGGTGACGCATGGCGCCGTAGACGCCATCGAGCGCCTGGCGGCTGCGCATCTGGTGCCCGGCGACCCAGTGGCTGTGGAAGATCCCTGCTTCCTGGGCACCATCAATGCGCTGCGCTTGGCCGGCATGCAGACGGTGGGCGTCGAAATCGACGACGAGGGAATGTGCCCGGAGGCACTGGAGGCGGCTTTGGATAAGGGGGTGCGGGCGGTACTGATCACGCCGCGCGTTCACAATCCGACGGGATGCAGCCTATCCAAGCGTCGCGCGGACGCACTGAAGCGAATTCTCGCGGCGCATCCGAATGTGCTGATCATCGTTGATGACCACTTTGCCCTGTTGGCCGAGACGCCGTATCACTCCATCATTCCGGCCACAACGTCCCGCTGGGCGCTGATACGCTCTGTCTCCAAAGGCTTGGGGCCGGACCTGCGCCTGGCCTTCGTGGCCTGCGATCCGGCAACGGCGGATCGGCTGCGGACCCGCCTGGCTCCTGGTATGACGTGGGTCAGCCACATTCTCCAGGCACTCGTGGGCGTCTGCTTGGCTTCCAAGGATGTCCGTAAGCGACTCGACAAGGCACGTAGCGAGTACGCACGCCGCCGCACCGAGTTGCGCACCGCCTTGCAAGCCCATGGAATCGAAGTGCCCCCTGTCACAGGTGGTTTCAATGTATGGGTGCCGCTACCCAAGGACGCGAAAGATGTGGCCTACGCACTCGCCAAGAAAGGCTGGCTGGTTCGGTTAGGCAGTGCTTTCGAGGTGCAAGGTCGGGCTCAGGCAATCCGGGTTACGGTGTCCAAGCTACAGGAAGGCCAGGCGCAACACTTTGCTGAAGATCTGAAATTGAGCGTGTGACCATGAGCCTGGGATATTCATAAAGGAGGCCCGAATACGAAGATAGCGGATGAGTTTCTCTTGTAGAATTAGAGAGTTCCGCCAAGAGTCTGATTCCGGAGGACCATCCGCTATGGGTGAAAGGGTATCCCCCATGAGGCCCTCCTTCAATGGCTCTGTCCGCGTCGAGCTGCCAGGCCATCGCACCAACAGCGATAGCGGCGCTCTGCTGCTGCGTGAAGCTCTCAACAACAGCGGCGTCATGCCTGCCCTCGAGGAACCTGGTCGATCCACGTGATCCGCTTCGCGTTCGCCACTCGCTGGCCAGTCAGCTCCGCACCTTGGTGCTGCAGCGGGCTATGGGCTAGATCGACCTGAGCGATACTGCCACGCTGCGTTACGTTCCGCTCTGGCAGCTGGCCTGCAGCGATGCGCGCGGGATGACGCCATTGGCGCAGGAGCGGCCGTCTTTGGCCACCCTGTCGCGGTTGTAGATGTGCCTGGGCTGCGACGACAACATCGATGTGCTGCATGAGGGCCTGCTGCGGCTGGCGATCTGGCGATTGACCTCGCGGTGAACGGCCGAGGCGCCTGACGCTGGATATCGATGGCCTGCCCATCGAGGTGATCGGCCATCAGGGCGGTTCGGCCTTTCACGGCCATGTAGGGGCGCGCATCTACTCGCCGCTGATCGCCTCGTTGGCTGAAACCGGCGACATGCTGGGCGGCCTGCTGCGAGCGGGCAATGTCGGGCCCGCCGAGAACGCCGACACCTGGATTCCGCACCTGGTGCGGCGGCTTAACGAGGGGCTCGGCGCCGAAATCTGGGTTCGCCTGGATGTCGGCTTCACCGACAACGACACGCATGGAAACCATGGAGGCTCGCGGCATCGAATACTTGGGACGCCTGCGCAGCCACTCCGGCCTGTAGGCGAAGGCTGCGCCTTACCTCCGGCGGCCGCAGGGCCACCGGCCCGAGACACCACGGGAGAGGTGTTACGACCTGACGTATCAGGCCGGCACCGCGTCGTGTGGTGCTGGTGGTGCGGAACGCCCTGACGATCTGCTGCTGCCCAGCTTCTTCTTGGTGACCAACCTCAGTCAGTTCAATTATCCGCCGGCGAGCGTGCTGGTCCTGTACCTCCAACGTGGAAAGGCCGAAGCCCACATGGGCGAGGTTAAGTCGGCGCTCGATGTGCATCTTTCATCGACGGATCGAGGCGCTTCGACCCTTCAGCAAGTGATGGCCCACAACGAGGTGAGCCTGTTGCTGAGCCCCTACGCCTATGAGGTGCTGCATGGACTGCGTCGACTGCTGGAGATACAGACTCGGCAGGGGTGGAGCCTGACGCGGATCCGCGAGCAGGTGCTCAAGGTGGCGGCGACGTTGTCGGTGCACGCCCCGCGCATCACTGTTCACCTCGGCGATGCCGCCGACAAATGGTGGCGCACCTTACTGAAGGGGCTGCCGGGGTTGACACCCCTGGCCTGACACCGCGAGGCGACTGACCACCAGCGCAGCACCACGATCGGCGGAGTCCCTTGGGCGACGAAGACGGCTGCTTCTCGGCTCAGGTTCGATTCCAAAATGCGATAAAAATGGTAATCACAGGCCAGATTGGGAATAAGCCTGTCGGCCATCAGGCAACTCGATCGTGTTGAGGTAAGTCGTTAACGGGAACCACTTGGTACAAGACTCTCGCTCGACACCCTGATTAATGAGGCGGGATGATGCCTAGAAGGCAGGCATGGCCTATCAGCACTGACTGTTACTGATGCTCTTCGGCTACCGGAAGGTGCGCTACAAGGGGCTGGCTAAGAACCAGGTGCAGCAAAGTTATTCAGCCTGTTCGTACTGACCAATCTGGTGCTGGCGACACGTTGTGAGGGCTAAGTTGGCGGGGCCAGTGCGCCTTGAATCTGCCCTGCCAGCCGGATTATCCGGCTGGCAGGGCAGACAAGTTGCCCGAACGGGTCAGGAAAAGACCGCTGCTCCATTGAGCTGGCCGTGCTGAGCGTATCAGCTACACAGCGACGAATTGATGAGTGGTTCCCAGGTATCCAAGGGAGTGAATAAACATGAGGAAAAAATGAATTTTTGATCATTTTTATGAAAAATTTAGATAATGAGGGCCTCAACTAAGGCCCTATAATAAATTAGCTGGCAAGCTTTAGTCCCACCAATCCAGTAAGTATAAGTGTCAAGCTGGCCAATCGGAGAGGGTTTGCGCTATCGCCATAAAAAAAGATTCCAAGTAGTACAGTGCCTATCGCTCCAATGCCAACCCATATTGCATAGGCAGTTCCAACAGGCAGCGATTTCATCGCTTGAGCTAGTAGGTAGAAGCTCAAAATCATGGCGAGAACAGTAAATAAACTAGTCAAAGGACGGCTGAAGCCATTGGAAGCTTTAAGGCCAAGTGCCCACCCTGCTTCTAGAAGGCCAGCAATGAAAAGGATAATCCATGCAGTGCTCATAAATGACTCCTGTGTAAAAATCAGGGGAAACCCTGGAAGATTAGTGCCTACTGGGCTGTGCCCAGGTTTTTAAAAGAAAGGTAAAGTACTAGGCTGGATTTAATAGGCAGCCCATTACTTACTTTCTTCTAAATTAAAATAAACTTTTAGTATTCGGCGCATTGGACTGATCTCCCGGCTGTATCTCCCAGTGTCAAAGCTCGATCATGGGGCTCACTTGGCTCTGTACCTTGAAACTGACGAAGCATCCGTGATGCTAGGCACCGGCACTCTGAGTACTGTCTGCAGGTCAGGGAGTGGTTCTGTCTTGATTTCATGATCGATCAGCACCTCCTTGATATTGCCTACAGGCTGATGGAGCACCTCCATCTGTGTCCTATGTTCCCTAAGCCTGCCGTCAAGCCGCTGGCTTGCGATCGGTCCATCTCTGCCAGAGCCGATCGGGATATTGACATTCCTGCCCATCGGTCACTATATTGGTACGAAACGGTCGATGAGAGGATTGTCCAATGCTTCCCATGCGGTGTCAATCACCCACACCTAATTCATACGGCCGTTTGAAATCGCCGGCCCACATAGCGCTTACTTACCAGCCGGCGAGTAACGTGAGCAGTGAGATACTCATGACTGATAAGATCAAAATTTATTTATGATATTAAGATTAGCTTTGTGGAGCTGTTAGATAATTAAGGAGAATTTCCCTAGGGCTATATTTTGTCTAGGTCTGGAGGAAAGTGCTCCATTACATCCGTCGAAAGCACCACAGTACCAATGGGTAACTCTGACTCAGTAGCTGAACAATGATCTGAGCACCAATATGAAGAAGGGCTAAACTCGATTTTTATTTAGTATGATTGAATAAGGAGGATAAGATGCAAAGCACGAAAGAGAAGTATGGTGAAAACTTACAGGTTGAGACCCTTGCAATCCATGGTGGAGAATTTGTTGATCCAGAGACGCAGGCTTCTTCACCTAACTTGGTGATGTCTTCGACATTTGTTCCCCGGGAGTTGACAGGTTTTTCCGCTCTTGATGAGGACGAGTCGGCAGGTTACATCTATACGCGATCTGGCAATCCAACAGTGCGCCAGCTTGAAGAGAAACTTTGCGCCTTAGAAGGTTCTGAGGATGCACGTTGCTTTGCCTCAGGTATTGCGGCTTCCCATGCACTGATCATGGGGCGCCTGAGTTCAGGTGATCATGCCATTTTTCCTGAAAATAACTATGCAGGAACTGCTGAGTTCCTGCGTGATAGCCTGCCTCGCTTTGGAATAGAAGTGAGCTTCGCTGATACGACCTCATTGGAGGCTGTCTCTGCTGCGATACGGCCTGAAACAAAGATGTTGTGGCTTGAAACTCCCTGTAATCCAACCTTACAGTTAGCAGATATACGTCAGCTGGCAAGTTGTGCTCATGGGAAAGGTGTTCGCGATATTGTTGTTGATTCAACCTTTGCTACACCAATCGGAACTCATCCAATTGAGCTTGGTGCCGATTTTGTTGTTCACTCGCTGACCAAGTATATAGGGGGGCATGGCGATGCCATGGGGGGTGTAGTGTTAGGGAGAAAAGCTGATCTTGATGCGCTTAATCTGGAAGCTACAGTGCATTTTGGCGGTGTCATGTCACCATTTAACGCTTGGTTGATCATGCGGGGTGCCGCAACTCTACCCATCCGGATGCGGGCTCACCAAGAGCAAGCCATGGCTGTAGCAAAGTGGCTGGAGAAAAACCCTGCAATTAAGCGCGTTTATTACCCTGGGTTGCCATCCCATCCGCAGCATGATCTTGCATGTCAACAAATGAATAACTTTTCAGGGATGATTGCATTTCAGACTCACGAGGATGGTGAAAAAATTGCATCCCGTATGATTGAAAAATTGGAGCATGTGCATTTTGCTGTGTCTCTTGGGCATCATAGAAGCTTGATCTACTGGATTGGAACAGAGGATATTCTTAAGTCAACATTTCGACACACTGGGCAGGCTGAAGAACGGTTTCATGAGTTGATGGGAAAGGGGGTTTTCCGGCTGTCTGTTGGGTTGGAGCATGCTGAGGATATTTGTTCTGACCTTGATAGATGTTTCTGATTGAATTGTGAGGCCTATATCTGGTCTACCTCTTTAAAAGAAACAAGCTTCCCCGTCTATTGAATTATGTTCTTGGTCGGGGAAGGGTTATTCAATATAAGGGGAGGTAATGATCGCCAGTTATATAAGTGGGAGTTTGACAAATCTAATAAGTTTGTTGAGGTTCCTGGGGCTATTTTGGAGATGTAGTTTCAAAACAGTATTTGTTGGTAAGCATGCTTCGGGATGCCCTTCACAGAAAAATGCTGGTTTATAGATGTTTTCAGACGCATGTGAGTCGTACTCAAGATGGAGCTCAATATGAAGGGGGAATTAGATAAATTTGACGTCCAGATCTTAGAGGAATTGCGCCTAAACTCTCGGTTACCCCATGCAGAGCTGGCCACACGTATTAATCTATCCCGTAATGCGGTGCGTACACGAATTGAACGTCTTGAAGCGTCAGGACTCATCGCTGGTTACACCATCATTGAAGGAAAGGGTCTCAATGGTGCTGATGAGAAACTTGTGGCATTGGTCTTTGTATATCGACATGACCGGATGCGAAGTAACGACATTCTGCTCTTTCTTAATAAAATCCCAGAGGCAGTATCCTGTGATGTCATGAGTGGTGAATTTGACATAGTTTTGAGAGTTGAGGCCAGATCCACTGAACGAATACGCCAAATATGGAAAGAAGTATCGTCCATGGATGGTGTGCGAGATACCTTAACTTCCATTTCTTTAAGATCCTTGTAAAGCATTTGAAGGTCAGTAGTAAAAATGGAGGGTGACCAGTTTGGTATAACACTTGATGCAACAAGTTGGCGAGTGAGCACATTGCCATGACTTTTGGTCGATTTGCTTTCTATCTGCATGCAATCTGCCTGGGTAGACTGTCATGGTGAGTTAAAACAACTGGAGAAAAGGTATGGCTGTCTACAATGTGTCTCTCATTGGCTTTGGCGGTGTAAACCGTGCTCTTGTGTCGCTCATTCGCAACTACAATGATGAGTGGATGAAGAAGCTGGGTTTCAGATTGAACATCGTAGGTGTAAGTGACCTCCACTTGGGCTCTCTGATCTCTCCGAATGGTGTTGATGCAGAGGAGCTGCTAAAAATCAAGATGGAGAAAGGTGGGTTAGCTAGTCTAGATGGGGGCTGTCCTGATCCCCGTAGCATGGAGGTAATTCGCCAGGCGCCAGCGGATATTATAGTAGAAGCTACTTTCACAGACCCTAAAACTGCAGAGCCAGCGATTTCTTATTGCAGAACGGCCTTTGAAGCTGGGCGAAGTGTTGTGACAACAAACAAGGGGCCTGTAGCGCTTGCAGCAAGAGAGTTGATCAAACTTGCTCAGCAGAAGAATGTCGGCTTTGAATATGAAGGTGCTGTTATGAGTGGCACCCCAGTTATTCGATTGGCGAAAAAAAGTATGGCAGGGGCCGATATTACAGGCTTCCAAGGTATCTTGAATGGTACATCCAATTATGTTGTAGGGCGCATGGAGATGGGGCTGAGCTTTAACGAAGCAGTGGCTGAAGCTCAGGAAAAAGGATTTGCAGAAGCTAATCCAGCGGCAGATGTTGAAGGGTTAGATATTCGGTTGAAGGTTGTGATTTTGGCTAATGAGATCCTTGGTGCCAACCTGAAGCCAGACGATGTGTCTTGCAGTGGTATTTTAGGCCTGACACCTGCTGATTTGGAAGATGCGGTGTCTCATGGAGAACGTTGGAAGCTGATCGGCTCCGCTGAGAAAGATGAAGATGGATTTGTCAGTGCACAGGTTAAGGCATCACGACTTCCAAGTTCCCATCCCTTGGCCTCTATCTCAGGTGCCACAAATGCAGTAACCTTTAGTACTGAACTACTGGGTGATGTGACAGTGACGGGGCCTGGTGCTGGTCGCATAGAGACTGCTTATGCTCTCCTATCAGACATTATTACGTTACATCATGATCGTTGCTCCTTCACGGAAAAGGGGGATGCAGAATGAATGCCTTTTCTGAAACGAAGCTGGGCTATGGCCTGATGTCTGTTACGAGTCCCTTTGATGGACACCTTGTTGACACAGTTTCTGAAACTACCGCGGATGAAATTGATGAGCTGATGGGGCGGGCGCGATTTGGCCAGCAAGTTGCTCGAGAGCTTTCTCGTAGTAAACGAGCTGAGATCCTTGAGCAAGCAGCTAGAATTATCGAGGATGAATCCGAGCATTTCGCCCGGCAAATTGTCGAAGAAGCGGGCAAGACCATTCGTCAGGCTCGTAAAGAAGTGGCTCGTTGCATTAATACCCTGAAGTTATCAGCTGATGAGGCTCGCCACTCTTCGGGGAAAATAATCCCTTTTGATTCATATCCTGGCTCCGAGAAACGACAAGGCTGGTTCACTCGGGAGCCTCTGGGGATAATAGTTGCTATTACACCATTCAATGATCCTCTAAATCTTGTGGCACACAAGTTGGGCCCGGCAATTGCTGGAGGCAATGCTGTTTTATTGAAGCCTTCGGAGCTCACCCCGCTATCTGCGCTATCATTAGTCGAGGTGCTTGTTTCAGCGGGGTTGCCTGATACTGTCATAACTCCTGTAGTTGGTGGGGTTGAACTTGGCCATGCTCTTGTTTCTCAACGTGATGTGAGAATGATCTCGTTCACTGGAGGGTTCCAAACTGGAGAGGCAATTTCTTCTTCTGCAGGGCTCAAGAAGTTAGCTATGGATTTGGGGGGGAATGCTCCAGTCATTGTCATGGCTGACTCTGACATGGATAAAGCTGTTGAGGCCTGCATATCGGGTGCTTTCTGGGCTGCAGGCCAGAATTGTATCGGCACTCAGAGAATTTTGATTGATCATTCTATCTTTTCTGATTTTCGTGACCGATTCGTCGCTGCAACTGAGGGGCTTGTCCTAGGTGATCCTAGCTCAGAGGAAACTGATGTAGGGCCGATGATAACAGAAGCTTCGGCCAAGCGCACTGAGACGCGAGTCAGTGAAGCTGTTAACCAAGGGGCAAGGGTACTTGCCGGTCATAGGCGGCAAGCAGCACTCTATGCTCCTACTGTTCTTATAGATGTTCCACATGATTCATCCTTGTGGCGTGAGGAGGCATTTGCTCCAGTTGTGATTCTGGAGAAGTTTGACACTTTTGATGAGGCAATTGCCCTTGCAAATGCTATTGATTTCAGCCTTCATTCTGGAATATTTACAGGGAGCCTTGAGACAGCACTTGATGCTGTTTCACAGATAGAGGCTGGCGGAGTCATGGTAAACGATAGTTCAGACTATCGCTTTGATGCTATGCCTTTTGGCGGGTTTAAGTACGGCAGTCTTGGCCGTGAAGGGGTGCATTTTGCCTTTGAAGACATGACGCAGACCAAAGTGGTCTGCATAAATCGTTTTTGATCTATTGCTGCTACACGTCTATGACGCATGTGGGCGATTTACTACAAGCTGATAGTCAGTTAAGTGGCACTATTATACATTGCTTTTACTATATAAGGTAAGGTGAGAATACGATAGGGTTGTATTAACTTCTATCTTTAAATATCTCTATGAAATCTAGGCGGTCGGATGTCTGGATGCCAAATAGAGTAGGATGGTCAGTTCGAGAAAAATAAAGATTTAAGCATGTAAGTTGTCTGTTCTGGGCGTTTGGGGTGCGGTGGAGGACTGGCCCAGTACTTCATTAATCAACAACAAGATGTAGAGGGCTGTTTTATGACTGAAGATATAGAGCAATCTCATAAGTCATTATCGGTATTTGATTCTCTTTTTCCAGTGTCGGTTACTGTGGTGCTATTGATAGCAGCGGTTATGCTATTTGGTGCTGATGCCGCCTGGGGGCCGGCCCAAATTGTGTTGCTAGTTGGTACTCTGCTGGCTGCTGGCTTTGGCGTTAAGAACGGGTATCGCTGGAAGAGCATTGAAGCTGGCCTTGCTGATGGCATCTATGTGGCAATTCCTGCCATGCTGATTCTACTAACAGTTGGTAGTCTCATTGGGATATGGATCCTCGCGGGCACTGTTCCTGCCATGATCTACTATGGTCTGGAGCTTGTGTCACCTAGCTATTTCTACGCTTCCTGCTGTCTTTTGTGTGCCCTGGTATCTCTTAGTATTGGCAGCTCTTGGTCGGTAGCTGGTACCATTGGCTTGGGCTTAATTGGTATTGCTGAAGGCTTTGGACTTTCGTTACCGATTGCTGCAGGGGCTATTGTGTCTGGCGCCTATTTTGGTGACAAGATGTCGCCATTGTCCGATACTACAAATATCGCACCTGCAGCGGTGGGTGCTGATCTGTTCGCACATATTCGCCAAATGATGTGGACGACCTTACCGAGTATCGGTCTGGCCCTAGTTGCCTTCCTGGTGCTTGGCCTTGACAGTAGCACTGACATGCATACGCCGGAACAAATTACAGCCATGCGCGAAGGCTTAGCCTCTCAGTTTAACCTAGGACCTCATCTGCTGATCCCTGTTTTGGTCTTGCTCGGATTGTCTGTGGCTCGGATGCCTGCCTTGCCTGCTGTATCAATCGGTGCAGGTGTCGGAGTTATCTTTGCTGTTCTGTATCAGCAGGAAGCAGTATTTCAGTTCCTTGGAAGTGACTCAATTCCCACTTTGGAGGCCTTAGTCAAAGGCGTATGGACAGTGCTGTTTGATGGCTATGTATCAGACTCCGGTAATGCCTCTATTGATGCACTGCTGAGCAAGGGAGGCATGAGCAGTATGCTGACCACGCTGTGGCTGGTGATTTCGGCTATGGCGTTTGGAGGTGTTATTGAACGCTTGGGGATGCTTGATCGTTTGGTGGCCAGTCTTGTGGCTGGTGCTAGCACTGCAGGCTCCTTGGTAATCCGCTGCATAGCGACCTGTTTTGTCTCCAACTTAGTCACTGGCGATCAGTATCTCTCAGTAACTTTACCGGGTCGTATGTACAAGGCAGAGTTCCAGCGCCGTAACCTAGCTTCAGTGAATCTGTCTCGGGCGACTGAGGATGGTGGCACAATCACCTCGCCCTTGATTCCCTGGAACAGCTGTGGAGCCTATATGGCGGCTACTTTGGGCGTGGCAACCCTGAGCTACTTACCCTTCGTCTTCTTCAACCTGATCAATGTTGGCTTAGCTATCACGTATGCCTTTTTTGGGATCCGTATTGTCCGTATCAAACCGTCTGCTAGGTTTGAGAATACTCCGTTAGGTGCTCGCGTCGGCTGAGATTAAGCCATTGACTTGATTGCCCCGCCTTATGGGCGGGGTAACTCTAACGGCTCATGGTGTTCTTAAAGATTATATAGTTGTGCTGGCACTGATACAGTATACTGATGCGGGAAATTGTTAGTGTAGTTCTACAACAGTCATCGTGAAGATGAGCTTAGGTAACCCTTTGTTGGCATAGTAGTGCGGTACATCCGTTCTGGCCACGGCTGAGCACCCAGAAGAAATGGTTAATTCATCATCAGCCACTTTGAGGGCCAGCTCTCCTTGCTCCACATACAATAGCTCGATGGTACCATTAGGGTGGCCAGGTGACTCAAACTTCTCTCCCGGCTGTATTTCCCAGCGCCAAAGCTCAATCATGTTGGGGCCGCTCGCTCCTGCAAGCAATCGGGCTATTCCCCCTTTTGGGCCTGTCCACAGGGTGGGAATGTCCTTGTCCTCAATCAGGTGCACTGGAGGAGCACTGGTGACATTGACAACATCGGCCACTGATATCCCGAGTGATGTGGCCACCTTGCACAAGATTGCGATACTGGGATTGGCGAGCCCTTTTTCCATTTCAACCAGCATTCCCTTGCTGATCCCCGCACGACGGGCGAGCTCGTCAAGTGATAGCTTCTGATCTTTCCTATGCGCTTTGAGCTTGGAGGCGATGGCCAGGCTAACAGATTGCGCATCGGCACCTGGGCTGGTCAGTATATTGACTTTTTTGGTCATCGGTCACTATCATGTTGTGAAATGGTCATTAGGAGATTTTCCAATGTTTGCTGTTCTTCCGTCAATGGATCCTAGGATAGCCAGTATCGCGCCGGGTTTTCGCGCACTGAGCATCAGTGTGGAGGCTGCAGAGGTTGTCGACACAGGTGTTGCAGCTGAAGCCTTGTCGCGTGCCTGCCGGGCACTGACCACGGGGGATGTGGCTTGGTCGGAACCTCACTTGTCAGCTTGGGCTGAGGTGTTTAGGGCCTTCGGTGCTAAGCCGCAGCGCACACCCTGCTCTGCCGCCGCCTTACGCAAGAGAGTCTTACGTGATGGCTCCCTGCCGAGCATCGACCCTATAGTTGATCTGTATAACGCTGTCAGCATCGAGTATGCCGTACCAGTGGGGGGCGAAAATATAGTGGCCTATGTAGGTGAGCCCAGACTGGTGATTGCGGATGGCACGGAATCATTCGATACCATGAAGAATGGAGTAGTGGTTGAAGAGTCTCCAAAAGCGGGAGAGATAGTCTGGAGGGACGATATCGGAGTGACCTGTCGGCGCTGGAATTGGCGACAAGGCACAAGAACTCGTCTGAGTACTGATGCAGACAAGATGTGGTTTATCCTGGAGAGCCTTCCGGCCATGCCGCTTGAATCGCTGCATGATGCTGGTGAGCAGCTTGTTAAAGGGCTGCGTTGCATGATGCCAACAGCAGCCATCGACTCGAAGCTGGTTGATTTCAAGTGTCAATCATCGATATAGGATGCGGTCATGTTTCCAACCGCTACATTTTTAGTTGCGGCAACATTGTTGGCTATTACTCCTGGTCCTGGCGTTGTCTATATCATTGCACGCACCGTTTCTGGTGGCAAAGTTGAAGGTATTACGTCTACGTTGGGTGCTGCTGTTGGTGGCTTAATTCATGTGCTGGCTGCAGCATTAGGCTTGTCATGGGTAATTGCTAAGTCTGCCTTGGCTTTTAGTATAGTGAAGTATCTTGGGGTCGCTTACTTGGTATATCTTGGTATCAAGATCCTGCTGTCAAGAGGTGAGTCTACGCGGACGTCTTGTGTTTATAAATTTGGTGGTCGTAGTGCTTTGATGGATGGTCTTATAGTTGAGCTTCTCAATGTAAAGACTGCCATGTTTTTTCTGGCATTCCTACCCCAATTTATCTCTGATCAGTATGCTGTGGCTCCTCAGTTTGTCATGCTTGGCACTATTTATGTCTTGCTGAATAGCATGGTAGATGTTGCCGCCGTTTTTGCGTCAAGCAATATTGCTAACGTGAGTAATTCTAAGGTTTCAACGGGGCGTTTGCTTACCAAGGTGTCTGGAGTTGTAATGTTGGTATTAGGTTTTTTGGTAGCTGCCCGGGACTGATAGTTTTTTTGAGGCTTGGCTCGCCATTCATTATAATAATTTAGATGGGTCCTTTAAATATCGAGCCCTGCTATTCAATAGCTCTAAATTGGGTCGTTATGGTCAAGGTGTTTCAAAGTAAAGCGTTTGAAATAATGAGCTTGAAAACCATAAGTCTTTTGGAGGAAATGATATGAAATTCATAAGCACGCGCGGTGTCGCACCAGCTCTAAATTTTACTGACACAGTATTGGCTGGCCTTGCTAGTGATGGCGGCCTTTATGTCCCTGAACAGCTGCCTTCATTCTCTCGAAAAGAAATTGAAGAAATGGCAGGGCTTGATTACTGCACTCTAGCCTTTCGTATTATTCGTCCCTTTGTTGGTGATGCTTTAACTAATGAAGAGTTGAAATGCATTATCGAGCGCTCTTACGCGGGGTTTCGTCATAGCGCTATGGCACCATTGGTGCAGACTGGCACCAATGAGTGGATCCTAGAACTATTTCATGGACCAACGGTGGCGTTCAAGGATTTCGCCTTGCAATTTCTTGGCCAGCTATTCGATCATTTACTTAAGAAGCGCGACGAGCGGATGGTCGTGATGGGGGCTACTTCTGGTGACACAGGTTCTGCTGCAATTGAGGGGTGCCGACATTGCAAGAATATAGATATATTTATCCTGCATCCACACAATCGAATTTCCGAAGTCCAGCGTCGACAAATGGCCACTGTGCTGTCAGACAATGTATTTAATATAGCTTTGGAGGGAAATTTCGACGATTGCCAGAATATAGTTAAGGCCAGCTTTGCTGACCAGACCTTCCTCCCTGATGGGCGTCGTCTGGTAGCAGTCAACTCTATCAACTGGGCGCGCATTATGGCGCAAATTGTCTACTATTTCTATGCTGCGCTGCGGCTAGGTGCACCAGCTAAAACGGTAAATTTTTCAGTGCCCACTGGAAATTTTGGAGATATCTTCGCTGGCTACCTGGCGCGTGAGATGGGGCTGCCTATTGACCAATTGGTAATTGCTACTAACGCCAATGATATTTTGCACCGCTGCATTAGTGAGAATGATCATACGCCTAGGCCACTTGTGCGCAGCCTTTCACCAAGCATGGACATAATGGTGTCCAGTAACTTCGAGCGACTGCTATTTGACCTATACGGTAAGAATGGTAGTGCTGTGTCAGAGTTGCTAGAGGATCAAAAGTCTCCTATGCACTTAAGTGAAACGGCCTTGGGGAAGGCAAGAGAAGTATTTACCTCTTATAGGGTGGATGACAGGCGAACTTTGGAGGTGATTCGCGGAATGCATGACTCCTGCAGTTATCTGCTTGATCCCCACACTGCGATTGGGGTTGAGGCCGCTCGCCAGGTGCGAAGGTCTATGGAGCAGCCGATGGTTTGCCTTTCTACAGCTCATCCAGCGAAATTTCCTGAGGCGGTGGCTAGTGCTCTACCAAGCAATCAGATTAAGTTGCCTTCCCACATGATGGACCTGTTCGAGCGAGAGGAGCGCATGAAGTTGTTGCCCAACGAATTGAGAGCAGTGCACCATTATATTTTGAAATCTCTGAATAAATAAGTATGAAGCTAAGGAGAATAATGGGGGGTGGATGGTACACATATCATTTGTGTGTCCTGGACTCATAGAATAACCGCAGTGATTTGGACCACCCGATGAAAGCAGGAGGGGAAGAGCCGGTATCCCCTGCTTTAGCGTCCAAAGTGAAGCAGGGCATGAGATACCGACAGCTGACCCAGACCCAATAATACTAGCCCCACACCTACTATGACTTGGCCATCAGACAGCGCTAGATTAGCAGGGAGATTGGTATCCTTGTGTCTCTCCGGGGGCTGTTGATTAGCTACCAGCAGGCTCTGGCATCAGGGTGAGCATCCACAGAGCCTGAGGCGTTATAGCCTGGGAGCTAGATTATGCCCCCTGATGCCCTCTATCTCGATAGCTTGAACCCGTTTCATTCATGAGGTCGCTGATCGAGCAGCGTGAAGAGGCGAGTTGCCGGCACCGGCCCTAAGGAGCAGCATTTGCGACGTGAGAATTTGCTGCCATATACCCTGAAAGAGCTTTCTCCTCACGTTTTTATAATCCTCAGGAATTGATTCCGGCCATCAGAGCAGCCGTGATCGCCGACCATCGTGGTGGCCGCCTTGCCTGCTGCGTGGGTCGTGGTGACGCCGGGGATCAGGCCAGGGGTGTCAACCCCGGCAGCCCCTTCAGTAAGGTGCGCCACCATTTGTCGGCGGCATCGCCGAGGTGAACAGTGATGCGCGGGGCGTGCACCGACAACGTCGCCGCCACCTTGAGCACCTGCTCACGCATGCGCATGAGACTCCACCCCTGGTGCGTGCGGCTCTCCAGCAAGCGCCGCAGCCCATGCAGGACCTGGTAGGCGTAGAGACTCAGCAGCAGACTTACCTCGTTGCGAGCCATCACGTCCTGGACGGTGGAGGCGCCCCGATCCGTCGATGAGAGGTGTACGTCGAGCGCCGACTTCACCTCGCCCATGTGTGCCTCGGCGCTGCCGCGCTTGCGGTAGAGCGCCAAGACCTGCTCCGGCGGCCAGTCGAACTTGCCGAGGTTGGTGACCAGGAAGAAGGCATGCAGCAGCAGATCATCGGGGCGTTCCTGCACCACCAGCACTACGCGTCGCGGCGCCGGCCAGGAACCGGCTTGGTACTCAAGGTCGTGGTACCACTCCCGAGGCTGCTCGGGTGGGCGGCCTCGCGGCCGCTTCAGGTACGGCGCCGCCAGCTTCTGAAGCCCCGAGTGACTGCGCAGCCGGCCCAGATACTCGATGCTGCGATCTTCCAGGGCTTCCAGCGTGTCGTTGTCGGTGAAACCGGCATCGATGCGCACCCGCACCTGGGCCCCGGTGCTCTCGTTGAGTCGCCGTACCAGATGCGGGATCCAGGTGTCGGCGTTCTCGGCCGGGCCGGCGTTCCCTTCGCGCAGCAGGCCACCCACCATGTCGCCGGTTTCGGCCAGCGAGGCGACCAGCGGCGAGTAGATCCGTACACCGTAAAGACCATGAAACGCCGAACCGCCCTGGTGTCCATGGACCTCGATCGGCAGGCCGTCAATGTCCAGGGTCAGCTGCTCGGGGCGTTCGCCATGCTTCAACGAGGTCAGACGCCAGACCACCAGTCGCAGCAGGCCTTCGTGCACGGCATCGATGTTGTCGTTGCGCCCGAGGCAGGTCAGCAGCCGCGACAGCGTGGCTTGAGACGGTCGGTCCTGCGCCAATGGCGTCGTCCCGCGAGCATCGCTGCAGGCCAGCTGCCAGAGCGGGTCACGACGCAACGTGTCGGTATCGCTGAGGTCGATCCAGCCCATCGAGCGCTGCAGCACCAGGGTGCGCAGCTGACTAGCCAGCGAATGGCGGATTCGCAGCGGGTGGCGCCGATCGACCAGATTGTCCTCCAGCGCATTGATCACGCCGCTGTTGTCGAGGGCTTCACGCAGCAGCAGAGCGCCGCTGTCGCTGGTGGTGCGCTGGCCGTCGAGCTCAACGCGGATGGACCCGTTGCAGGACGGAATCCAGGGAGATACGCTTTCACGCATAGCGGATGGTCCTCTGGAATCAGGTTCTTGCCGGAACGTTCTGATTTCTCAAGAGAATACCATCCGCTATCTTCGTTTTCAGGCCGGTCTCATGGATAAGCCGGGCTCAACGCTACGTGAGTGAGGCCATCAGCACAGCTTCGCTGTATGGCATCTCAAGGTGTCATTTCGGCCTTGTGCAGCCAGCGATATTGTCGGAGCATCAGTACTAGACTTTAGTCACGTTCGCGTCAGTTTTCTGAGTTTTCCGGAATTGTCAGACAAAAAGCGAGAAGCCGCCCCTTTCAGGGTCACCTAGTCTGCGTCGATACCCGCACGACAGTCTCCATAACAATAAGGTGACAAGGAGGACCCTGCCATGACTCATGTCTTTCGCCTTACGCCCCTTGCCGTTGGCCTGCTGATGGCCTCCCAGGCCGCCATCGCCGCCGATGCCAACCCAACCAGCCTGCCGCCTGCCCCCGAGTTCGAGGCCCGGGGCCAGGTCCAGACCCTGCCCCGCGACCGGCTGTTCGATTTCCGGGCGCTGGAGCAATACCAGGAACCCGCCTGGGTCCGCGAGAAGGTCGAGAAGGGCGTGCTGCCGCCCGTGGAGGAGCGATTGCCCGCCGAACCGCTGGTCTTCGAAAAGGCCGGCATGCCCGACGGCATCGGCGTCTACGGCGGCGTGTTGCGTCACGTGATCGGCGGCCGCCCGGAGGGCTGGAACTGGGCAGCCGGCCAGACCCAGGGCTGGGGGGGGATCAGCTACACCGTCGCCGAATGCCTGACCCGCACCGGCCCGCTGTTCATGTTGCCGCCGGACGAACAGGAGCCCCTGCCCAACCTAGCACGCCGTTGGGAGTGGTCCGAGGACGGCCGCCAACTGACCATGCACCTGGTCGAGGGGGCGCACTGGTCCGACGGGGCTCCCTTCACCAGCGAAGACGTCAGGTTTTACTGGGAAGACAACGTCCTCGATCCCAATGTTGCCACTTTCGCCTCGCCAGGGACCTATGGTGAGGGCACGACCCTCGAGGTGGTGGACGAGCATACCGTGCGCTGGACCTTCCAGGATCCCGCCTCCGCCCAGGTGCTGTTCCAGATGGCCTTCTTCTCGTTCTGTCCGGGGCCGGCCCATGTGCTCAAGGAACACCACCCGCGCTACAACGAGGCAAACAGCTACAATGACTACGTCAACGCCTTGCCCGTCGACGAGTTGCCGATTCCTACCATGGGCGCTTGGGTACCCACCGAGTACCGCAGCGACGAGCTGGTGCTGATGCGTCGCAACCCCTACTACTGGAAGGTCGACAGTGCCGGCAACCAGTTGCCCTATGTCGACGAGATGCAGTTTAAGCTGACCACTTGGTCGGATCGCACGGTGCAGGCGGTGGCTGGCAGCGCCGACTTCTCCAACATGGAGAATCCGGCCAACTACGTCAGCGCCCTGCAGCGCGCCCATGCCGAGGAGGCCCCGGCCCGACTGGAGTTCGGCCCCCGCACCGTGGGTTGGTCCCTTGACCTCAACCTGGCCGAGGAGATGGGCACCGACGACGACCGTCAACGTGCCATCCGTCAGCTCAACCGCCAGCTGACGTTCCGCCAGGCACTCAGTCACGCCATCGACCGCCAGGCGCTGGGCCAGTCGCTGGTGCGCGGCCCCTTCACGCATGCCTTTGCCGGAGGCGTCTTCCCGGAAGGCCCCGCGGTGGACGCCGATTCGGTGGTCTTCTACGGCTACGATCCGGAACTGGCCAACGCCTTGCTCGACGACCTGGGACTGAAGGATACCGACGGCTCCGGACTGCGTAACTGGACCGAGGGTCCCATGGCCGGCGAGGACCTGGAGATCACCCTTCAGATTGTCAACGAGTATCCCACCGACGTGACCCTGGCCGAGGGGCTGGTCGCCATGTTCCGTGACATCGGCATTCGCCTGATCCCGCGGCCGATGAGCGGTACCGCCTTCGACAACCGCGAGGGCAGCGCCCAGTTCGACATGCTGATCCGTCGCGCCGACGACCACATCGTGCCGATCCAGACCGGCGATATCTTCGCGCCCCTCCATGAGGGAACCCCGGTGTGGCATCTGGGCAGTGACGAGTTCCCGCGCGAGCTGATGCCTTTCGAGCAACGCCTGGCCGAGCTGATGACTACCTATCAGCGCGAGACCGACGGCGAGCGTCAGGCGGCGCTGATCGGCGAGTTCAACCGGGTGTTCACAGAGAACCTCTACCAGATCGGTCTGACCAGCGCGCCGGGTGCCCTGATCGTCAACAAGCGCCTGAAGAACGTGCCGGCGGGCACCCCGATCCGCACCTACCAGTGGGCCGAGGACGCCCTCATCCGTGAGCGTCTGTGGACGCCGGAAGATCAGCAGCTCGGTGAGTTGCGCCCCGAGACCCTGCCGGTAGGCCGGGACTGATCCCCAACCCGACGAGCCCGGACACCCTGCGCGGTGTCCGGCGCGAACCGCTCGCCCAGGAGCCAGGACATGACCTACTTGATTCGACGGATGCTCGGCGCCATCCCGCTGTTGATCGCGCTGAGCATCATTTCCTTCGCCCTGATCCAGTTGCCCCCCGGCGACTATGCCGACCAGTTGCAGTCTCAGGCCATGTCGATGGGTGGCCTGTCCCGCGAAGACGCCCAGGCCATGGCCGATGCCTACCGGGAGCGCTACGGTCTCGATCAGCCGCTGGTGGTGCAGTACCTGAGTTGGATGAAAGGCATGTTGCTGGACGGCGATTTCGGCTACTCCTTCAGCCAGAACAAGCCGATCAGCGAACTGGTCGCCGAGCGGTTGCCGATCACCCTGCTCATCGCCGGCCTCAGCCACGTGCTGGCCACCCTGGTGGGCGCGGGCCTGGGCATCTATGCCGCCACACGGCAGTACAAGCTGGGCGACACCGTCTCGGGGTTGATCTCCTTCATCGGCATGACGACCCCACGCTTCATCATGGCGCTGGTGCTGCTCTACTGGCTCGTGTTCGGCCTGGGGCTGACCAACGTCTCCAGCCTGTTCTCTCCCGAATTCATCCTCGAGCCCTGGTCGCTGGCCAAGTTCGTCGACCTGATGACTCACATCTGGCCGGTGCTGTTGATCGCCGTGTTCGGCGGCATGGCCTACAACCTGCGCGTAATGCGCAGCAACATGCTCGACGTGCTGCAGGCCCAGTACGTCGAGACCGCTCGCGCCAAGGGCCTGTCCCGTCGCCGAGTGGTGCTCAAGCACGCCGTGCCAAATGCCTCCCACCCGCTGGTGATGTACCAGGGCGTGGCGCTGCCCTACATGATTGCCGGCGAACTCGAGGTCGCCATCGTCTTCGCCCTGCCCACCGTGGGGCCGCTGATCGTCTCGGCGATGAACGCCCAGGACGTCTTCGTGGTGTCGACCTTCATGCTGTTGCTGGCCGTCACCCTGGTGATCGGCAACATCATTGCCGATGCCTTGCTGACGTTGATCGACCCGAGGCTGCGCAAGCAATGAGGAATGACAAGATGACAACGGCACAACTCTCTCAGGGGGTGTCCGAGCCCCCGCTCGACGCTCATCACGTGGCTGGTGGGGAAAGCTACCCGACGCTGGTGTGGCGCCGCTTCCGCCGCAACAAGCTGGCGCTGATCGGCTTGGCCATGCTGATCCTGCTGGTGACGGTGGCGGTCTTCGCCCCCTTCTTCGCCCCCATGGATCCCACCGCGCGCAGCAGCGACCACAGCTACGGCCCGCCCCAGACCCTGAACTGGTACAGCGAGGAGGGCGGCTTCAGCCTGCGCCCCTTCGTGCATCCCCTCGAGGAGAGCTATGACCCGGTCACCTACCAGCCGATCCTCGAGGAGAACACCAGCGAACGGATCTACGTGGAGTTCTTCGCCGCGGGCTGGGAGTACCGCTGGTTGGGCATTCCCCTGGAGACCCACCTCTTCCAGCTGGAGGACGGCTCGCCGCTGTACCTGATGGGCAGCGACGCCCTGGGCCGCGACTTGTTCAGCCGCATCCTGTTCGGCGCACGCCTGACGCTGCTGCTGGGGGTGCTGGTGGTGGCGCTGTCGGTGACCGTGGGCACCCTGGTGGGCATTACCTCGGGATACTTCGGCGGGCGCAAAGATAACCTCATCCAGCGCGTCACCGAGCTGTTCTTGGCCTTCCCGGAGCTTCCGCTGTTTCTGGCGCTGATCGCCATCCTGCCCCAGGCCGCCCAGCCATCGACGCTGTTCCTGCTGATGGTGGCGATCCTCAGCGTGCTCAAGTGGGCCCAGCTGGCCCGCGAGGTACGCGGCAAGGCGCTGAGCCTGGCTCAGCTCGACTACGTCAAGGCGGCCATCGCCTGCGGCGCCAGCGACAGGCGCATCATCCTGCGCCATATCCTGCCCAACGTGATGAGCCACGTGATCGTGGCCTCCACCATCCTGATCCCCAACGTGATCCTGGCCGAGAGCTTCCTGAGCTTCCTGGGGGTGGGCATCCAGGCACCGCTGATCAGCCTGGGCCAGCTGCTCAATGCCGCAGCCGACTTTCAGGCGGTGGGTGCCTATCCCTGGCTGCTCTCCCCGGTGCTGTTCATCCTGCTGGCCGTGCTGGCATTCAACGCCATCGGCGATGGCCTGCGTGACGCCATCGACCCCTACGGCAATGCGTGAGGAGACCGACATGATCACCCCGACTCAACCGCTTCTGACTGCTGACCACCTCAATGTCTCCTTCCGCACCGAAGGAGGGCGAGTCCACGCCGTGCGCGACGTCTCCTTCACCCTCGGCAAGGGCGAGCTGGTGGCCCTGGTTGGCGAGAGCGGTTCCGGCAAGTCGGTGACCGCCCGCACCCTGATGGGCCTGTTGCCCCAGAGTGCTCGCCTGGAGGCGGACAGCCGCGTCGATTTCGACGGCGAGGAGATCTCACGCTACGGCGAGAAGCAGATGATGAAGCTGCGCGGCAATCGCATCGCCATGATCTTCCAGGAACCGATGACCTCGCTGAACCCGGTCTACACCATCGCCAGCCAGGTGGGGGAGATGATCCGTGCCCATCGGCGGGTGAGCAAGCAGGAGGCCCGCGAGCGCACCCTGGCGCTGCTCACCGAGGTCGGCATTCCCCAGCCCGAGGAGCGCCTCGACCAGTACCCTCATCAGCTCTCCGGCGGCCAGCGCCAACGGGTGATGATCGCCATGGCCCTGGCCAACGAGCCCGAGCTGCTGATCGCCGACGAGCCGACCACGGCGCTGGACGTCACCGTCCAGGCGCAGATCCTGCAGTTGATTCGCCGCCTGCAGAAGAGCCACGGCATGAGCGTGCTGTTGATCACTCACGATCTGACCATCGTCCAGCAGTATGCCGACCGGGTCTACGTGATGGAGAAGGGGCAGGTGGTGGAGGAGGGGGCCACCCATGACATCTTCGAGTGCCCGCAGCATCGCTATACCCGAATGCTGCTGGCCTCCGAGCCCAGCGGCAGCGCCGACCCTATTCCGGCAGACAGCCCGTTGCTGCTTGAGGCGCTCAACATGCAGGTCAACTTCCGCATCGGCAAGAAGAAGCTCTTCAGTCCCAAGCCACGCCCGCGTCTCAAGGCGGTGGACGATATCTCGCTGGCGCTCAAGCGGGGCGAGGCCCTGGGTATCGTCGGCGAGAGCGGCTCGGGCAAGACCACCCTGGGCCAGGCCATCCTCGGCCTGCTGGATGCCGAAAGTCATGGTGAGGTGATCTTCGACGGACAGCCGATCCACTCGCTGAGCCGTGAGGCGATGCGCCCACTTCGCAAGCGCATGCAGATCGTCTTCCAGGATCCCTTTGCGTCCCTCAACCCGCGCATGACGGTGCGCCAGATCATCCACGAGGGCATGGAGATCAACCGCATCGGCGAGACCCGGGCCGAGCGCCACCGTCTAGCCGCCCAGGCGTTGAGCGATGCCGGGCTCGGCGAGTTCGCCCTGGAGCGCTTCCCCCACGAGTTCTCCGGTGGTCAGCGTCAGCGTATCGCCATCGCCCGCGCCATCGCCCTCGAGCCGGAGTTCCTGCTGCTCGACGAGCCCACCTCGGCGCTCGATCTCACCGTGCAGCGCCAGATCATCGAGCTGCTCAAGGGCCTGCAGAAGAAGTACGGCCTCTCCTACCTGTTCATCAGCCATGACCTGCGAGTGGTGCGGGCGCTCTGCCAGCGGGTGATGGTCATGCAGGCCGGTCGCGTGGTCGAGGCCGGTCCCACCGAGCAGGTGATGGTCAGTCCAGAGGAGGACTATACCCAGCGCCTGATCAAGGCCGCCTTCGAGGTCCGTCTCGACGACGAGGCCGCCTGACGTCTCCCCGACCCAATTTACAGGCATTCAACCGGCCGCGGGTCCCACCCGCAGCCCAGAGGAGTCATGACATGCAAGACTGGTATCACCTCAAGGGAACCCACAGCAGCCTGGTAGTCGGCAGCGACGATGGTCAGCTGCCTCGTGTGGTGCACTGGGGCGCCCGCCTGGCCGACGATACGCCGCTCGCGCATCTCGCTCGGTTGACCGACCTGCCGAGTCCCAACGGCAGCGTCATGGACACGGTTCCCCATCTCAGCCTGGTGCCCGAGTTGGGGCGTGGCTTCCACGGTGAGGCGGGGCTGATGGGCCATGCCGACCGCCAGCGCTGGGGTGGCCAGTTCACGCTGATGGACGTCGAAGAACTCGGCGACGTCGCCCTGCGCTTCCACTGCCGCGATGACATCGCAGACCTGGCACTGGTCATCGAAGTAGCCATGGATCCGAGCTGCGACGTGGTGACCCTGAAGGCGCGTCTGACCAATCTGGCCGCGGCACCCTTCGACCTGGATCACCTGGGCCTGACGCTGCCGTTGCCCGCGCGCGCCGCGGAACTGATCAGCTTCCACGGTCGCTGGATCCAGGAGTTCCTCACCCAGCGCCAACCCTGGCCGATGAGCAAGCTGGTGCGCGAGAACCGTCGAGGCAAGACCTCGCACGACAGTTTCCCGGCGTTGATTGCCGGCGGGACCGGCCTCGGGGAACAACGTGGCGAGGCCTGGGGCATTCACCTGGCCTGGAGCGGCAACCATCGCCTGGTCGCCGAGCGGCTGGTCGAGGGGCCGCGACATATTCAGGCGGCCGAATGGCTCTACCCTGGCGAGCTGCGCCTGGCCGAGGGGGAGTCCTACGCCACGCCCAAGGTCTATGCCAGCTGGTCCGGCCAGGGCCTCAACCGCCTCTCCCAGCAGTTCCATCGCTGCCTGCGGGGCCTGATGGAGCTGGATGTGACCCGCAAGCCGCGCCCGGTACACCTCAACACCTGGGAAGGCTTCTACTTCGACCATCGACCCGATGAGCTTCTCGACCTGGTGGAGCACTCTGCTAGAGTCGGGGTGGAGCGTTTCATCCTCGACGATGGCTGGTTCGGCAAGCGGGACGATGACCATGCCGGCCTCGGTGACTGGTTCGTCGACGAGCGCAAGCATCCCGGCGGGCTCGGTTACCTGATCGACGCGGTCAAGGCGTGTGGAATGGAATTCGGCCTGTGGTTCGAGCCGGAGATGGTCAACCCCGACTCCGAGCTGTTCCGCGCCCATCCCGATTGGATCCTCCAGTTGGAGGGTTACGATCAGCCACTGGGGCGCCATCAGTACGTCCTCGATCTGGCCAGGCCCGAGGTGTTCGACTACCTCTTCGAGCGGATCGATCACTTCCTCTCGACCTACGACATCGCCTATATCAAGTGGGACATGAACCGCGACCTGGTGCAGCCGGGCAGTGGTGGGGTGCCCAGCGTGCATCGCCAGACCCAGGCCTTTTACCGCCTGGTGGCAAGTCTGCGCGCCGCCCACCCCGAGGTGGAGATCGAGACCTGCGCCTCCGGCGGCGGGCGCATCGACTTCGAGGTACTGCGCCATACCCAGCGGGTCTGGCTGTCGGACTGCATCGACCCGCTGGAGCGCCAGCGCATGCAGTACGCCGCCTCGTTGTTCCTGCCCCCGGAGATCCTCGGCTCGCATATCAGCGCCAGCCCCAGTCACACCACCGGGCGCCGGCACTCGCTGGGCTACCGGTTGATCACCGCCATGTTCGGCCATATGGGCCTGGAGCTGGACGTGCGTGGAATGACCGAGGCCGAGCAGCGCGAGGTACGCGGACTGGTCGAGCTTTACCGGCAGCATCGCGACCTGTTGCACCGCGGCGATTTCACGCGACTCGACACCGCCGACGACGCCCTGCAGGCCTACGGTGTGGTGGACGAAGACCGCCGTCGGGCGCTGTTCGCTGCCACCACCCTGGCGCTGCCGAAACAGTTCCTGCTTCCGCCCCTGCGACTGGCGGGGTTGGACCCACAGCGTCAATACCGGGTGGGCTTCTGGTTGCCGGAGGGGGCCATCGGGCCTCAGCGCGAGCCCAACGTCTTGCTGGACGAGGAAGGCGGCGTCTTCTCCGGCGAACTGTTGCAGACCGTCGGCCTGCAGCTCCCGGTCCTCCATCCGGAAGCTGCCATGCTGATCGAGGTCGAGGGTGTCTGAGCGACGCCCCTGGCCGAACGTCGACCGGGCCATGCGGCGGGCGTTGGCAGCACGTGCTGACCCCGCTAGCATGAACCATGACACTACCCGGCCGAGCCCACGGTCGGGGCGGGCCTTGGGGAGATCGTCCATGGCACAGCGCGGGGGCATCCAGGAGATCGAGTCTCTGGATGAGCAGTTGCTCGATCGGCCGACGCTTTTCCACTATCGTCCCGATCAGGTCTACCTGGAGGCGGGGCGACCGGACAACATGCGCTGCCACCACTGGCACAGCCATGTGGAACTCAACCTGCCGCTGGGCGACGGGGTCGAGTACCTGATCAATGGTCGGGAGCTTCATCTCCCGGCCGGTCATCTCGGCCTGTTTTGGGCCGCCATGCCCCACCGCCTGATCCGCCGCGGCGACTGTCATCGCATGCTGCTGGTGTATGTGCCCATCCAGATGTTCATGAACTGGCCCCTGGATGAGGCCCTGATCGGCGACCTGATGGGCGGGGCGGTGCTGGCCTCCCGCGAGCCTTATGGGTTGGCCGTCGACCAGTTCGATACCTGGCTCCAGGACTTTCGCGGCGACGATGCCACCCTGCGTGGGGTGATCGCCGAGGAGGTGCAGCTGATGCTGCGTCGTCTGACCCGCTATGGTTGGCAGGCGCTGTTGCTACCGGAGCTTTCCGCCGCATGGGGGGGCGGCGTGCATGACCCGCGACTGGGCAAGGTGCAGCAGATGCTGGCCTTCATCGCCGCCCACTACGACCAGCCGATCACTGCCGGCGAGGTGGCCGCCGCCGCCGAGCTTCACCCCCATTACGCCATGGGGCAGTTCAAGAAGGTGATGCGCACCTCGATCAAGCAGTACATCAATGGGCTGCGTATCAATCAGGCCAAGGCGCTGTTGATCGACACCGACCGACCGATCCTAGATATCGCCCTGGCGGTGGGTTTCGGTTCCAGCAGTCGCTTCTACGAGGTGTTCCAGCGTGAGCTGGCAATGCCACCGAGCGCTTTCCGCAAGCAGCATCACGGCAGCGGTGGGTCGCCTTAGGGGAAGCCCCGTCGCTGCCTCGCTCTTGCACTGGTGCCCTAGCTCCCCAGTATGGCATCGATGCGGGCCAACTCTTCCTCCCCGAAGGGGGCGGCTTCCAGCGCGCCGATGCACTGCTCGATCTGCTCTGGGCGGCTGGCACCGATCAGGGCGCTGGTCACTACCTCATCGCGCATTACCCAGCTTAGTGCCATTTGCGCCAGGCGCTGGCCGCGTGCGGTGGCGATCTCGTTGAGGGCGCGTGCTTTCTCGATCCTGGCGGTTACGTCGTCGGATGACAGATGGACCTGCTCGTGGCGCGCGGCACGTGACCTCTCGGGAATACCGGCCAAGTACTTGTCTGTGAGAATGCCCTGCTCGAGGGGCGAGAAGACAATGGCACCCAGACCCTCGCGGCGCAGGGTGTTGAAGAGCCCCGAGGTCTCCGGGCCGCGATCGAGCATGCTGTAGCGTGGTTGGTGAATCAGCAGCGGAGTCCCCATGTCTCGCAGCAGCCGGGCGGTGTCGGCGGTTCGCTCGGGACTGTAAGAGGAGATGCCCACGTAGCGCGCCTTTCCCGCGCGCACCATGTGATCCAGAGTCGCCACCGTCTCCTCCAGCGGCGTGTCGGGATCCGGGCAGTGGTGATAGAAGATGTCGACGTATTCCAGCCCCATTCTCCACAGGCTCTGGTCGAGACTAGCCATCAGGTGCTTGCGTGAGCCGCCGATGCCGTAGGGGCCCGGCCACATGTCGTATCCCGCCTTGGTGGAGACGACCAGTTCATCACGGTGAGCACGGAAGTCTTCCTTGAGCAGTCGGCCGAAGGTGGTCTCGGCACTGCCGTAAGGCGGGCCGTAGTTGTTGGCCAGGTCAAAGTGGGTGATGCCCAGGTCGAAGGCCCGGCGCAGCATGGCTCGGGCTGTCTCCAGCGAATCGATCCCGCCGAAATTGTGCCATAGTCCCAGCGACAGCGGAGGCAGCTTGAGCCCGCTTCGACCGCAGCGGCGATAGGTAAGACGGTCGTAACGCCGGGTGTCGGGGTGGTAGGCAGGAAGGGGGGCGTCGGTACGCATGTTGAACTCCTTACACCATTGCAAAAAGCCCGCGGTATGGAACCGCGGGAAAGGATCGACGCAGTTTTGCCAAAGTCAGACCATGCCGCGACTGAGTTACCCGTCAGAAGTGATACTTGAGGCGAAGTCGGGCACCATAGCGGTCGGCATCGCTCAGATCTCCGTTCGCATCGTGGTCGATCATGCTGTAGAAGGCGCCAAGGTAGGTGTGGAAGTCCTCGATGCCAAGTACGTCGGGGAAGTGATAGGAGGTGTAGATGGTATCCGCCGTGTAGTTGCCCTCCGGAGTAACGGCTTCCGGGTCCGCGGCGGGGTTGACCTCTCCGATCTCGTTGTCTGCATGGATATAACCGAGACCGACACGGCGCCAGAGCGCATTCACGCCGACGGTGGCATTGCTCTCCTCGTGGGCGTCCAGGTAGGCCAGGTTGAGATTGACCGACAGGTCGCCAGCGGCATAGGAGAGTCGGATGCCATAGCCGGTTCGGTCGCTGATATCCACACCGCGCTCGTCGACCACGGCATCACTGACCACGTTGGTCTCGGCCCCGGCAGCCAGGGTCCAGGGGCCCGGCGTCCAGGCCAGCACCGGGCGCAGGATCGCCGAGTTCTTGGTGTCGTCCCGGTCGATGGAGAAGCCGTGGTAGGTGTCGGAATCAAAGAGGTTAGAGCGATCGCCGAACAGCGTTCCTAGTTCCGCATAGAGGTCGCCAACCTGCTGGCTAATCAGCACCTGGCCGGCACTGGCTCCGCGGCCACGGCCCTCCTTGACCTGATAGATGTATCCGCTACCGTCCCGGTACAGGTTGTTGGCCGTATCACCGTTGTGCTCGATAAATACGTCCTGCAATGGGAAGAGGTCATAGCCCTCGAAACGGCCTACCTTGACCTCGCCGCCCTGGCCATTGCCGATGGCCAGCCAGGCGTCGTCGACCCCGACGCCACCATCGCTACCCAGCAGGGGCTGAGCCTTGAAGCGTGCATAGTGGCCCTCAGTGGAGCGGCGTTCGCCGGCGATCTCGAACAGTACGCGGCCGGTCTGGTTGTATTCGTCGCGGGTTTCGATCTCCTCGGCGAAGAAGATCGAGCCTCGGGCCGCTTCCTGGCTGTTATAGGCATTGATATCGAGCTCGACGTCACCCGCGAAGGACAGTGACCCGTTGTCACCCTCGTAGGTCATGCCTGCCATGACGGGGCTCGCCAGGCTCAGGGCGATGGACAGAGGTGCCAGGGAAAAGGGCAGGTGGCGCTTGATGGACGTCATGTGTTGCATCCTCCAGTTGAATTGTTATTGCGGCAAAATTACCGGTGATTTCAGGCAGATCCTTGCCGTTATTCCATCATCCTTTTTGTTAATTTGGTGTTTTATAGAGAGTAATGATGCGGGGTGTTTAACGCTTCTGGCTTTTTGTCATATATTTACGGGAAAGTCAGATATTCTCCAGATTGCGACTAATGTCTATGATGTGTTGGCCGAAAGAAAGAGTGCGTTAAGGAAAGAGTTTTAGGCGGGAGGGTAGGGGAGTTGTGAGCGAAAGGGGGCGAATAACGAAAGCAAAGGAGTGTCGAGGTATGGGAAGAAAAGGGAGAAGAAGAAAATAATAGGGAAAGGAAAAGGGAAATGGGGGAGGGAAACAGCAGGGCGCCCTGTAGTTGTTTGGGCTGGCGTGTCATCAGGAGCGCGACAAGCCGCGCCAGCAGCGCGGCCTATCTGGTGCGGTTGATCTTTATATGGTGAATGCCGATGTGTGTGAGCGCCTGAAAGACCGGTGAAGCGTTCAGTTCAGGCGCAGCGGCGGCTCGACGAGGCCTTGCACGCCCACCTCGGCGACGAACAGCGAACCGGCGTGGGGCTCGGCCGCGAGGCGGGTGGGGGAGAGGCCTTCTCGGGCGGTGGTAATATACAGCCGGTCGAGGGCCTTGCCGCCGAAGGCGGGGCAGGAGGGCTGGCTGACCGGAAGGATGACCTCGGCGACGATGCGGCCGTCGTGGTCCAGACGCACCACCTTGCCGGCCCCCCACAGGGCCAGCCAAAGATGGCCGGCGGCGTCGACCACGGCGCCGTCGGGGTTGCCATCGTGGGCCGAGAAGTCCGCCCAGGGAGCGGGCTCGCCCACCGGCCAGCCCGCGGAGTCCAGTGCCCAGCGCATCACCATCCCGGTGGCGGTATCGGTGAACCAGGCGAGCTCGCCGCCGGGCGAGAAACACAGGGCGTTGGGGATGGTCAGGCCCGTGCGCAGTCGGGTGAGCTCTCCGCGGTGCAGGCGGTAGAGGCTGCCGGCACCGGATTCGGCGGCCTTGCCCATCGTGGAAAGCCATAGGCTGCCGTGGCGGTCGACCCGCGCGTCGTTGCTGCGGGTCAGCGGGTTGTCGGCCTCGAAGCCGCAGAGTGTCTCGCTACAGCTGCTTCGCGGATCGAACCGGCTCAGGCGATCCTCGCCGACCAGCAGCAGGTCACCATCTGTCAGTGGGGCGGGCAGCGAGATCATATGGCCAATGTCGACTCGGCCGGTCTCTTCGCTGGCCGCGTCCAGCCAGTGCATCCGACCCTGGAGGATATTGCACCAGTAGAGACGCCCCTGGCTGGCGTGCCACTGGGGACCCTCGCCCAGTTCGCAGCGACAATCCACGGCCAGGTCGGCCGTCCAGGTGGGCAGGCTCATGTTTCGCCTCCCGCGGACTGCCAGGCATCGATCAAGGTGCGTGCCTGGTCGCCTACCTGCTCAGCGCTCTGGCCCGGCTGGTAGATGGCGCTGCCGAGTCCTGCGCCGTCCACGCCGGCGGCGCGCCAGGCGGCGAAGTTGTCCGTGCCGATGCCGCCCACCGCGTAGATCAGGGTGCCCGGGGGCAGCACGGCGCGTACCGCCTTCATGCCCGCGATGCCCACCTGCACGGCGGGGAACAGTTTCAGCCCGCTGGCGCCGGCATCCAGGGCATCGAACGCCTCGGAGGGGGTGACCACCCCGGGCCAGCTGGCCATCGCCAGGCGACGCGTTTCCTCGATCACCGCCGGGCGGCAGTTGGGCGAGACGATCAGCCGGCCCCCGGCGGCATGCACGTCGCGCACCTGGGCCACGGTCAGCACGGTGCCGGCGCCCACCTGGGCGCGATCGCCCAGCGCATCGACCAGGCGGCGTATGCTGTCCAGCGGGTCGGGGGAGTTGAGCGGCACCTCGAGCCGGGTGATGCCGGCGGCAAGCACCGCCTCGCCCACCGCCACCGCCTCGCCGGGGGTGACGCCGCGCAGGATACCGATCAGGGGCAGGGTCATTAGGCGTCTCCTTGGGAATCGTCAGGTGCCGAGGGCGGCGTTGGCCAGCCCCAGGCCGGCCAGCACGGCGGCCTCGCCGTCTAGCCGGTGGGCCTCATGGCCCAGGGCCTCGAGGGCCAGGGCATAGCGGGCGCAAAGGGTCTGGTTACCGATCAGGGTGATCGGGGTGGAGGCCAGTGCCTCGCCCATGCCGGCCAGTTCCAGGCCGATCACCAGCCCCGAGAGGCGGGCAGCCAGCCGTGCCCCGCGGGCCTCGCCGTCCGGCAGGCGGTCGTCCAGCAAGTCGGCGGCGCGCAGCCCGAACAGGCGGGCACTGAAGGCGCGGGGGGCGTCGTTGACCTCCCGCACCGCCGACAGGAAGGCGTCACGGTCGCCAGGGGTCGTCAGGTCATCGTCACCGGTGGAGTGCCTGAGCACCGACTGGCTGGCCAGCAGGCGGTACAGCTCGCCGCTCAGGAAGGTGGTGAAGCGCTCGAGGGTGCCGTTCTCGAGCCGGGCCCACTTGGCGTGGGTACCGGGCAGGCAGGCCAGCCCCGAGAAGCCCGGCTGGTCGGCCACCAGGCCGGCGAGCTGGGTCTCCTCGCCGCGCATCACGTCGAAGGCGCCATCGGCGGTCTGGCAGAGCCCCGGCAGCAAGGCGACCCGCAGGCGTGGATCCTGCACCGCCGGGGAGACGGCGCCGTTGCCGAGGCCATCCAGGCGGGTCGGGACGGGCAGGTAGGCGGCCTCCCGCCAGCCCTGGCGGGCCCCGGCCATGCCGCACACCCGTACCGGCATGCGACCGCTGGCGGGCAGCCAGTCGCCGACGGCCTCGAGCAGGGTGGGCTCGTAGTCCGCCGGAGTGAGCGAGAGCATGCCCTTGTCGCGGCTGGCGCTGGCCAGCACCTCGCCATCGGCGTCCAGCGCCCAGGCGCGCAGGTTGCTCGAGCCCCAGTCCACGGCGATCCAGGCCAGGCGGCGGGCAATGTCATGGGCTCGGCTCATGCTCGGCCTCCGTCCACCACCAGCTCCTGGCCGGTCATCATCCGCGAGGCCCTCGAGGCCAAGAACAGGCAGGGGCCGATCATGTCCTCCACCGGGATTGGCTCCTTGAGGCATTGCTGTTCGAGGCACTCCTGGAGATCGGCATCGTTGACCCACAGCTCCTTCTGGCGCTCGGTCATCACCCAGCCGGGGATCAGGCAGTTGACGCGGATAGCGTCGGGGCCCAGCTCGCGGGCCAGGGCCCGGGTCAGGCCCATGATCCCGGCCTTGGCGGTGACGTAGCTGGGGTAGCCGCCGAGCCCCAGCAGGTAGCTGTTGGACGACAGGTTGATGATGGCGCCGCCGCCCAGCGTACGCATGTCCGGCGCCACCGCCTGGGCGGTGAAGAACTGCGGGCGCAGGTTGGTGGCCAGCGAGTCGTCCCACTGCTCGACGCTCCAGTCGTCGAGGCGGTGGCGGGTGTCCCGGGCGGCATTGTTGACCAGTACGCCGATGGGGCCATGGACCTCGCGAGCCTGGGCGATGGCATCCTGCAACGCTTCGACGTCGCGAATGTCGCACTCGATGAACAGCGGTCGGTTGCCGTATTTCTCCTGCATGGCGTCACAGAAAGCATCGGCAGTGCTGAGACCCACGAAGGTCACCTTAGCGCCCTGGGACAAAAAGCCCTCGGTCAGCGCAGCGCCGATGCCGGAGCCGCCGCCGGTGATGAACACGCTCTGGCCCTTCAGGTCGCCGAAGCTCAGGTCAGTGAAGCTGAAACTCATACGTTTCTCCTCGTTGCGCACGCCTTACCATTCGGCGATGGAGCCATCCTCGTGGGACCACACCGGGTTGCGCCAGCGATGGCCCACCTTGGCGCGTTCCTCGACGAAGGCCTCGTCGATCTCCACGCCCAGCCCCGGGCCCTGGGGAATGGCGCAGAAGCCGTCCTCGATGGCCAGCGCCGACTTGTCGACCAGGTAGTCGAGGACGTCGTTGTCCTGGTTGTAGTGGATGCCCATGCTCTGTTCCTGGATGAAGGCGTTGTGGCTGACTGTATCCACGTGCAGCGAGGTGGCGAGCGTCAGCGGGCCGAGCGGGCAGTGGGGGGCCAGCGCCACGTCGTGGGCCGAGGCCAGGGCGGCGATCTTGAGACCCTCGCTGATGCCGCCGCAGTGGGAGAGGTCGGGCTGGATGATATCGATCATGCCGTCGGCGAGCAGGTCGCGGAACGCGAAGCGGGTGTGCAGCCGCTCGCCGGTGGCCAGGGGGTAGCCGAGACCGCCGGCGATCTGCTTGAGGCAGGGCAGGTGCTCGGGCGCCACCGGCTCCTCGACGAACATCGGGTGGAAGGGCTCCAGCTCGCGCAGCAGCGCATTGGCCATGGGTCGGTGCACCCGGCCATGGAAATCGATGCCGATGCCCACGTCGGGGCCCACGGCGTCGCGGGCCTCGGCGACGCGGGCCACGGCCTCGTCGACCTTGCGATGGCTGTCGACGATCTGCAGTTCCGGGGTGCCGTTCATCTTGAAGGCGGTGAAGCCCTGCTCGACCAGGGCGCTGGCGCCCGCGCCGACGTCGCTGGGGCGGTCGCCGCCGGTCCAGGCGTACATGCGCATCTTGTCACGCACGGCGCCGCCGAGCAGCTGGTGCACCGGCACGCCCAGGTCGCGGCCCTTGAGGTCCCACAGCGCCTGGTCGATGCCGGCGATGGCGCTCATCAGGATCGGCCCGCCGCGGTAGAAGCCGGCGCGGTACATGGTGTTCCACAGGTGCTCGATGCGATGCGGGTCCTGGCCGACCAGGTAGTCGGCGAGCTCATGGACGGCGGCCTCCACGGTGGCGGCCCGGCCCTCGATGACCGGCTCGCCCCAGCCAAAGACGCCGGCATCGGTCTCGATCTTGAGGAACAACCAGCGGGGCGGGACCTGCCAGGTCTTGAGTCGGGTGATCTTCATCTGCGGGTTCCTTCGGTTCAGCCTTCGGCGTCGGCCGGCGAGGCGGTGGCGGATTGCAGGGGGCTATCGGTGACGATGCCCAGGTCGATGGCGGTGCGCCTGAGCACCTCTCGGGCCGCGCTCTCCGCGGCCTCTGGAGCACGGTGGCGGATTGCCTCCAACACCTGGCCGTGGCGATCCAGGCTGTCCTCCAGCCCGGCCTGAAACTGATGGACCTGGGCCTGGGACCCCTGGATGAGGGCGATGATGGAGGGGCGCAGCAAGTGTCCCATCTGGCGCCAGACCAGGTTGTGGCTGGCAAGGTAGATGGCGTCGTGGAAGGCCACGTCGTACTCCACGTGCAGGCTGCGTGCCTCGGGATCTGTGGCGGTACGGGTCATGCCCTGGAAGGCGCTCTCCAAGCGCTCGAGGTCCTGTGTCTCGACGGCCTGGGCAGCCAGGCGGGCGACCACCGGCTCCGCCGAGTAGCGGAAGGCGAAGATCTCGCGCACCAGCTGCGGATCGGGATGGGTCAGCCCGACCATCCACTCGCTCATCTGCGGGTCGAGCAGGTGCCAGTCGTTGATCTCGCGCACCACGGTGCCGCGTCCCGCGGTGCGCTCGATCAGGCCGGTAGCGGTGAGGCTCGCCAGGGCGTTGCGCACCTGGTTACGGCTGACATCGAAGTGGGCGCAGAGGTCCAGCTCCCGCGGGAAGGCGGCGCCGGGTTGCCAGCGGCCCGCGAGCAGCGCCCTCGCCAGCAGTCGGGCCAGCTCTTCGGCACCACCGCGGTGGGGGGGAAGGCCATCGAGGGTCATGACGGAGGCTCCTGGAAGGGACGATGGAAGTAGCCTATTAAATGTCTGACATTTTAGCAAGCCGAAGTCTGTCGCGAGGATCATGTTGCTATTCGCGATTCAGAAGGGGATGACGCGACCCGGTATCCGCTGGCTGGCGACGGGCATCGAAGTACATGCCGCTGGAGCGGAACTCTCGAGGAGATACGCCAAAGCTGCGGCGGAACGCCTTGGCGAAGTAATTGGGGTCGTGAAAACCCAGTGACAGGGCCACCGCCTTCACCGACACCTCGCGCCGTGCGAGCAGTTCGGCGGCGCGGCGCATGCGTTCCTGCAGCAGGTACTCGCCAGGCGCCTGCCCAACCGCCCGCACGAAGCGGCGGGTGAAGTGGGCACGGCTCAGCCCGGCGAGCCGGGCCAGGGCGCTGACATCTAGCTCGGCCAGTCGCGCCGCATCGGGCGGGTCGGCATGCAGGGCCGCCTGCAGGTGTTCCAGGGCTCGGGCCACCCCAGTCGGGGGGGCGGTGGGCCGGTCGGTGGCAGAGGGGGCGGCGTCATGCAGGGTCATCAGCAGCCGATAGGCCAGGCTCGAGGCCTCGCCGGCGTCGGGCAAGGGCGGGGCGAGCAGCCTCGCGACACCGGCGGCCAGTATCTCCAGCGCCACGGGGCGGGGGCGCACCACCGGGCCGCGCTCGCCGATCAACAGGCGCTGCAGGCGCAGCGCCTCATGGCCGTGCAGCGACATGAAGAGGAACTCCCAAGGCGCGCCGTCCGCCTGCCACCAGTAGCTGTGGTCATGGGGCACCGTGACCAGCATGCAGTCACCGGGACCGAGCCGCAGGCGTCGACCCTCGAAACGCAGCCAGCCCTCCCCGGCGAGGGTGTGCTGGACGATGGCGAAGGGCGTGTCGCCGCGCTCCAGGCCGTGCCAGCGATAGCGCTCGTCGGCGACCCGATCGTAGCCGACGCCGCTGGGCAGCACCGGCAATGCATAGCGATCCCGGAGCAGTGGGACGGCCTGCATGGCGGGCCCCCCGGTTCGGATCCGATTGAGCACAAAATTACCCTTCATGGCACAAACCTCGTCTACTGCGGCGGCGCGTTGCTCGGGATGATGGCGTCACACCGTACACATGGCCCAACAGACAGGAGTCTATGTCATGACCACAAGACGCTACAAAATCGCCATGATCGGGGCCGGTTCCACCGTCTTCATGAAGAACCTGTTGGGCGACCTGCTGCAGATTCCGCAATTGGCTGACGCCCGGGTCGCGTTGATGGATATCGATGAACAGCGCCTGGCCAGCTCTCGGCTGGTGGCCGGCAAGATCGCCGAGGCGCTCGACGCCTCGCCCGAGATCGAGGCCACCAGCGACCGCCGCCGTGCCCTGGACGGCGCCGATTATGTGGTGGTGATGATCCAGGTGGCCGGCTACAAGCCGGGCACCGTCATCGACTTCGAGGTGCCCAATCGCTTCGGGGTGCGCCAGACCATCGCCGATACCCTGGGAGTGGGCGGGGTGATGCGCGGCCTGCGTACCGCTCCGGTGCTGGTGGATATCGCCCGTGACATGCGGGAACTCTGCCCGAATGCCTTGATGCTGCAGTACGTCAATCCCATGGCGATCAACTGCATGGCGCTGGACCGCCTGGTGCCCGAGGTGCGCAGCGTAGGCCTTTGCCATTCGGTGCAGGGCACGGCCGAGGAGCTGGCCACCGACATCGGGGTACCCGTGGGCGAGATTCGCTACCGCTGCGCCGGCATCAACCACATGGCCTTCTACCTCGGTTTCGAGCGCCTGCGCGCCGACGGCAGCCGGGAGGACCTCTATCCGCGCATCCGCGAGGTGCTGGAACGGGGCGACATGCCAGAGTCCAACCGAGTGCGCTACGAGGTGTTCAAGCACTTCGGTCACTTCGTGACCGAGTCATCCGAGCACTTCGCCGAGTACGTACCCTGGTTCATCAAGTCGCATCGTCCGGAGTTGCTCGAGCGCTTCCATATCCCCCTGGACGAGTACCCGCGACGCTGCGAGGAGCAGCTCGCCAACTGGGCGAGCCAGGAGCGAGAACTGCTCTCGGGCAAAGGCCTGGAAGTCGAACGCAGCCACGAGTACGCCTCGCGCATCGTCGAGGCGGAGATCACCGGTACGCCCACGGTGATCAACGGCAACGTCGCCAACCGCGGGCTGATCACTAACTTGCCCGAATCGGCCTGCGTGGAGGTGCCCTGCCTGGTGGATCACAACGGCATCCAGCCGACGCGGATTGGCGCCTTGCCGGTCCAGCTTGCCGCCATGATGCAGACCAATATCAATGTCCAGCAGCTGACCCTGGAGGCGCTGGCTCAGGGCAAGCGTGATCTGGTGCGACAGGCGATCATGCTTGACCCCCACGCCGCCGCCGAGCTGCCCCTGGATGAGCTTTCGGCACTGGCCGATGCGCTGATCGATGCCCATCGCGGATGGTTGCCTGATCTGGCCTGACCCGGTCATGACGCTCGCCCGCCAAGGGCGGGCGTCATGCCGACTCGGCCCGGTATCGCCACCTTGGTCGGGTTCGGCTTGACGAGATGCTTTGGTAAAGAAACTTAAACGATTAAGATGGCTTTCAAACACACGCCCACTGGAGTCGCCATGACGTCCCTGTCCCCGCCTGCTGCTTCGCACCCGGCCGCCGTTTGCCCGGCACCCGCTCGTCCCGTCCTGCACTTCACGCCACCCGCGGGATGGATGAACGATCCCAACGGCCTGGTGTTCTTCGAGGGCGAGTATCACCTCTTCTACCAGTATTACCCCCATGACCGGGTGTGGGGGCCCATGCACTGGGGCCATGCGGTGAGCCGTGATCTGGTGCACTGGCAGCACCTGGCACCGGCGCTGGCCCCGGACGAGGCGGGCATGTGCTTCTCGGGCAGCGCCATCGTCGATCGGCACGACACCAGCGGCCTGTTCGAGGGGGAGCCGGGGCTACTGGCCTTCTATACTGCACACCGCACCGCGCCGGACGACCCCGAGGTCTATGTCCAGGAGCAGTGCCTGGCCTACAGCCGCGATCGGGGTCGCAGCTGGCACAGGTACGAGGGTAATCCCATCATGGCCAATCCGGGCAGGCGGGACTTCCGCGACCCCAAGGTGATCTGGCACGCCCCCAGCCAGCGCTGGGTGATGGCGCTGGCCTGCGGCCAGGTGATCCAGTTCCATGTCTCCGAGGACCTGCTGAGCTGGCGGCTGGTGAGTACCTTCGGCGAGGACCAGGGCGCGCATACCCGGCACCCCTGGGAGTGTCCCGACCTCTTCGAGCTGCCCGTGGCCGGCAACGGCGAGGACCAGCCGGCGTCGCGCTGGGTGCTGGTGGTGGGCATCGGCGCCAGTGACGACAATCCCTTCGGCTCCTTCACCCAGTACTTCGTCGGTGACTTCGACGGCGAGCGCTTCCACAACGACAATCCCGCCGACCGCGTGCTGATGATGGACGAGGGGCGCGACTTCTATGCCGTCCAGAGCTGGTCGGACCTGCCCGATGCGGATGAGCGGCGACTGGCCATCGCCTGGCTGAACAACTGGCTCTACGCCAACCAGATTCCCGAGGCAGGCTGGCGGGGAGCCATGAGCTACCCACGCGAGCTTTCGCTGGTAGCCACGCCCGGCGGGGTGCGACTCCGGCAGGCCTTTGCCCGGGAGTTGGTGGGCGTACCTGGCGGGGCCGTAACCGCGCTTGCAGGCCCACTCGAGCGAGCCGTAGGGGAATATCGGTTGGTCGAGGCGGATGAGGCGATAACCCGCGGACGACTGCAATTAATACTCGCAGCGGACACTCGCCTTGAACTGGACCTGCAGCAGGGGGGGCAGCAGTGGCTACGGGTGACCCGAGACGACGATGGACTGCATGTCGAGCACCATCGCCGGGGCCGCAACGGGCACGAGGCCTTCGATGTGCACTATCCCCATGACCTGGTGGTCCACCATCAGGTCAGCGACAGTCTGATGCTGGAGTGGTTGGTCGATCATGGGTCGCTGGAAGTGCTGCTCGACGAGGGGCGCGTCTCGCTGACTCATCTCGGCTTTGCCAATCCCCAACAATGCCTGGTGGTGCTGCGAGTGGAGGCCGGAAGCTGTCGCCTCCGGGACTGCATATATCAGCGCTTGACCGAGGGCTGAGCTGACTAGAGCGCTGTATCAGATGTTTCGCAGATCGGCGTGAAGTGGGCACAGACCAAGGGACGATTCAATCAATTACGACCAAGATCTCAATCAACAAGAGCGGATACGCCATGGCCGATCCTACCCTCCGAGCCCTGTCACTGCCAGAATCCGAGACCTCGACCCGTTGCGCGAGTTGTTGCATCTAGGGGGACGAGATCTGATCGCCAAGGTGGTGGAGTCCGGCCTGGCCATCTTCTTGGCCAATATGGCGACACGACCTTGGCGGACGATCTTCAGACGGTGGTACGCAATTGCCATTTGCTGGACGCACCGTGAAAACCGACATTAATGACGCCACCGAAAGAACCCGTAGACCATGCACTGGGGTGGAGCAGAGGTGGGCTGACCACTCAGATCCACATGGTCTGCGATCGGCATGGCAGGCCACTGAGATTTACCGTGTCATCGGGGGAGATTTCGGATACCCCCCACTGCATGCCCACCATGAAAACCTCCACCCTCCCGGGCCCGAGGGACGACCATGTAAGCGTTTCCGATATATCGTGGCAGACAAGGGCTATGACAGTGATCCCCTCTGCCAATACTGCGACAGCCATCGGATGAAGCCGATTATCACCCGGCGGATGATGCGCCGAAGCCACTGCCAGGGGCGCCCAGAGGTTTTGACAAACCGCGCTACTGGGGCAAGGAACGTCATCGAGCGGTGTATCGGACGGAGCAAGGAACTGCGCCTGGCTTCACGCGCCGCGACAAGCTCGACAGCAGATTCCGGGCGATGGTATGCCTGGGCTGAATAGATGACCTTTTTTTGAGTGCGGACTTTTCAGACAGAACCTAGGCTCACGATTCCTCGATTACGCATCCAGCCTACACGCAAAAGGCGCTATGGTGGCGACCGCGGCGGGGAAGATCATTCGATTCGAACCGGGCGAGTGGGCAATCGCTGATTTCGCCGAGCAGGCCAGGTTGCAGGTTGTCTCTCGTGGCGAGCCTCGAGGACTAGAACTGGCCATCTGGTGGCCGATGGGTAACATCAATTAGCGGCAATTATCGGATTTCTGATAAAATATGATAATCCTTTTTCGTCAATGCGTTACACAGGCCACCTGCATTTGACAGGTTCGGCCTGTCTTCACGTATTATCAGGGCGCCCAAAAGCGAACACAAACATTCGTTTTCTTTACCCCATGCTTCAAAGCAGTGGCCGTGCCAGGTCGCGACATGACGCTCCAGAAGCTTTTCGTGTGTGTATGCCCCCAGTTCCTCTGGCCAAGTAGGGCTTTTGGTCGCGTCTTACCAGGGCTGGCCGTGCAGCGAGCGCTTTTCGCGAGTGCATGCCCTCAGTACCCCTGGCCAAGTGGGGGCTTTGGGTCGCGCTTTGCCAGGGCTGGCCGTGTAGCGGGCGCTTTTCGCGAGTGCAAGCCCTCAGTTCCTCTGGCTGGGTGGGGGGCATGGCGCAACCAGTGGTGGCCGTGCCATGGTTTGGGGATGAACAATCGTATAGGGGGGGGCTATGGAGAACAAGGACAAGGCCACCACGGGGCTACAAGTAGCCGTCACGATATTGGGAAAGTGGGGGGCCAGCAGTGAGCAGGGCGTAGCGATACTGCGTGTCTCCCCTGAGACCTATGCGCGTGCCAGACGCCGTGATCCTGAATGGAAGGTCAATCTAGATGAAGACCAGCTAACCCGGATCAGCTACATCCTGAACATCCATGCCGCGCTACGGGTGATCCTCGACAACCCAAAGAACGTGTACGGGTTCATGTCGATGATAAACCACAACGAATATTTCAATGGTCGATCACCGCTGCAAATCATCTCCCAAGGAAACCTGTACTCACTACGCGAGACGTGGCTGCGAGTGACATGGAGCGCCCTGTGATCATAGGTGATATAGGCAGGTTCAATCTGTGAGGGCCGAGGCACTGAAGGCGTTTATGGACGCCTCGAGGCTGGGACAGGCAGACCAGGGACGCGGGAAAATGCTCGCTACCGTTACATGATGCCGAGGGCTTGGCGATGGCGGCAGACAGTCCCCATGGCTTTCTTATGGAGCTTTTCATGAGCTTTCAGGCGCTCAAAACCGCTAACTGCCGGCCCTCCAACGTCTGCAGAACTGATGCAGGACGACCGAGCTGTAGCCTGTTTCCCTGCATGTGGCTTCACTCTCACCGAAGCCTCTGGGGTTGCCATGACGACCTCCAAAGCAAATATCCCGCCTCATTCATCAGGGTGCCGAATGAGGGTGTTGAGCCAAGGGGTTGCTGGTATCGGCCCTCTTCAACGTCGTGCGGCCGCTGGGTAGCCGGTTGATCTATACCCGACAAGCGGGTGATCACCCGAAATGGTTTGCCAAGATCTCGCGTTCTTCGCGGAGCTGCTTGACCTCACGGCGCAGGCGTCGCAGTTCTTCCTGCTCGTCGCTGGTCGGCCCTTCGTGGCGACGCCCCGCATCACAGTCGGCCTGCATCACCCAGTTATGAATGGTCTGAGCGGTGGGTTCGAACTCCTTGGCCAGTTCTTCCGGGGTTCGGCCGGTTCGGACCAGCTCAATGATCTGCTGCCGGAATTCAGCAGGATAAGGGGCTCGGGACTTGGGCATGGTGGACTCCTCCTCCTCAAAGGGTCGGGTGTCCACCAAACCGGGTCAACTTCAATCTTCGTTTTCAGACCGCCCTCATGAATAAGGCGGGCTGATGTCTGACAGCTCTTGGTCGTTAGTTTGGAGTTTGGCCCCCGCTCTTACGCGCCAGGCCAACCCCAGCCTGCACGGCTGACGCCATACTGCTGCCGTGCCCGACTTCGCACCTCGTGCCGCCCCTGGCCTTCGTGATGGCTGACACCTGCATGGCCATGAGTTTTACACCTACCTGAATGACGTCCTGGAGGGGCTCATGACTCACAAGGCCAGCGATCTCCACGAACGCATGCCGCAGTACTGGCAAAAACGCCTAACTATGCGCCAGCGTTGTTCGGTGGACGCTTAAGTTGGTTGCTGGTTGCTGGTTGCTGGTTGCTGGTTGCTGGTTGCTGGTTGCTGGTTGGTTGCTGGTTGGTTGCTGGTTGGTTGCTGGTTGGTTGCTGGTTGGTTGCTGATTGCGAGGAATAGGTGTGGTTAGTGTAAGCAGTGGAAATTCTCAACTCTCTGTTTTTAAAGAATAACCGCGGGGCAGGCGCGGTCCTAAATATTAGCAAAATTGCACTCATAATCCCTTGGTCGCAGGTTCGAGTCCTGCTGGGCCCACCTCGGTCAGCCGTGTTGCAGACCTTTCGTAAGCAATGCCGATCACTCTTCGCGAGTATTCAGTCGCTCCGCTGCCAGTGTTGGGGCAGTAGTTCGTGGCTCTGGCTGTTTGCCTCGACAGCCGAGCCAGCACATTTTTCAGGTAGGCGAGGGCCCATGGCCATTCAGCTTGGCGGACCGGCTCAGGCTGATGTGTTAGCGGCGCGTTGGCCATTGCGAAGCGAATCCGCAAACAGCCAATTCGAGCTGCCCAACGCGTAGGGCCGAATCAGTTTCACCTGAACTGTCCGCCTGATAGGGCGGACAGCGTTCAGATGCATCAGGTCTGTCATGCCTCGGCTCGGCGCCGTCGTTGCCGCCATCGCACGTGTGCCTCCTCGGAGTAGGTGCGGGAGGGGGTGCGCTCCATGCCGGCGCCAGCCGTGCCCAGGCTGACGAGGCGCAGCAGCGAGGCGGTAGCCAGGATCACGATCAGTAGCGCTGGAAAGCCACCGAGATTCGAGAGCATCTTGATGCCATCCACGCCGACGAAACTGGTCATGATCCAGGCCACGGCGCCGATGGTCGTTCCCCAGAGTAGCTTCAACGGCAGTCGGCGGGCGGCGTTCTCGTCCTGGCCGTCGCCGGCCAGGGCGGCCTGACTGTCATTGCTGCACAGCTGGCTGATCGCCTCGGTGTTGGAGTCGGCGGCGGTCACGTAGGACAGGAAGGCGATGCCCAGGAACATCCCGGCGCTGATGCCGCCCAAGGGCAGCTCATCGAGAAGCGCATAGAGCATGGCTCCCGGGCCAGCTTCCTGCAGCAGGCCGTACATGGCGCCGTCGCCGGTCAGATCCAGGTGCAGCATGCTGCCGCTCGTCACCGAGACATAGGCGATGGCGAAGAGCGCCGGGGCCACCAGGTTGATCAGCATGAACTGGCGTACCGTGTAGCCGCGGGAGATTTTTCCGAGGAAGAGTGCCGTGATCGGTGCCCAGGCCATCCAGTTGGCCCAGTAGAAGATACTCCAGCTCTGCGGCCAGTGGTCGTCGGCCAGGGTGCCGGTGAACAGGCTCTTTTCCAGGAATTGTCCGAAGTAGGCGCCGCTCGCTTCGACTCCGTAGCCGAGGATGTCGCGTGTCGGCCCGAACAGGAAGATGAAGGCCATGAAGGCGAAGAAGGCACGGGCGTTCAGGGCGGAGAGCACGGCGATGCCGCGCTGCAGGCCGCTGGCGGCCGAGGCGGTGAACATCGCCACGATGGCCAGGGTCACCACCCCGAGAGCCAGCGGGCCCGTGCCGGTGCCGAGGAAGCGGTCGACGCCGCCGGCCAGCGTCATCACCCCGGTTCCCAGCGATGACGCCATGCCGCAGACCAGCGCGAACAACGCCAGCGCATCCAGCAGCCGGCCCGGCCGGCCGATGAGACGATCGCCCAGGATGGGCGTGAACAAGGAGCCCAGCGAGAAGGGCTTGCCCATGTTGTAGTGGGCGATGGCGAACATCAACGCCGGTACCGTGTAGATGGCGTAGGGCGTGAACGACCAGTGCAGGAACATGGTCGACAGGGAGAATCGGGCCGCATCCAGGCTGTCGGCGGCGATGTCCAGTGATGCAGGGGGCGAGTGCAGGTGATAGAGCGGTTCGGCCGTGGACCAGAACATGATGCCTACTGCCACGGTTGTGCAAAGGGTGATGGAAAACCAGCGCCAGGCCGAAAGGATCGGCTCGGCGGATTCGCCGCCGATGCGGGTACGGCCCAGTGGCGAGAGGAAGACAATCAGGCAGGTCAGCACCATGGCAAGCGAGGTGAGAGAGAACAGCCAGCCGACGTTTTCGAGGATGGCGGAGTTGAGCCTGCCGGTGATCGCCAGGAAGCCTTCCAGGTCGATCAGGCTCGCGCCGACCGCCAGCAACAGCAGAATGAAGGGGGGCCAGAAGACCAGAGGTCGTAGGTGTTGGAACATAGCGATTCCTTTGTTGGGGTGGGGCAAGGCGGGCCGTAGCGGGCTACCTCCATGGCAGCGGCTTCGGAGTGCCGTGCCTGCCCAGGGGGGACGGCAGTCGCAAGCCGGAAGCGACCGGGACGACGGATCACCTCCGACTTGCGTGGCGCGCTACTGCTACTGGTAGGTGGCCTGGGTGGCGCGGGTGGCAGCCAGGCGATCCTCGTCCAGTGTGAGGCCGAGGCCAGGCGCCTCCGACAGGGTCAGCCAGCCGTCGCTATCCGCCAGCAGGGGGGCGGCGAGGGGAAAGTCGCGCTTTTCCGGCGTCCACTCGGGCGGGTCGAAGGGGTACTCCAGGTAGGGCGCCCCCGCTGGCCCGACGGCACCGGCGGTCAGGTGGAGGTTGGCGACCACCCCGATGCCATTGCCCCAGGTGTGTGGCGTGAAGGCCTTGCCGGCGGCGACGATCTCGCGGGCCAGTCGAGCTAGCCCCAGCATGCCCACCGAGCAGACGGCATCGGGCTGATAGACGTCGAGGCAACCCTGGCGCAGCATCTCCCGGAACTCGTAGGGCTCGCGGGTCATCTCGCCGCCGGCGATCCGTAGCTTCGTTTCCTCGGCCAGACGCGCCATGCCGGCGTAGTCACCGCGATACAGCGGCTCCTCCATCCAGTAGACATCCTGGTGCTCGAGTTCCCGGGCCACCTCCAGTGCATGGGCATACTGCCAGGGCGTCTTGACATCCCAGGGCATCCGCCAGCCCTGATTGCAGTCGACCATCAGTTCGAGACGACTTCCGACGGCCTGTCGTACGGCACCCAGCACGGCCAGGTCTTCTTCCAGGTGCGCACGCCCGAAGCGGAGCTTCAAGGCTGGGATGCCTGCATCACGCACCTGTTCGGCCAGGGCCACGACTTCCTCCAGCGGACGATGGGTGCCGCTGGAGGCGTAGGCGCGCAGGCGGTTCGAGACCCCTCCCATCAAACGCCAGACCGGGCTCTCGAGGATCTTTCCGGCGAGATCCCAGAGGGCCACCTCCAGTGGCCAACAGCGGCCAGCATGGAAGCCGATGTTGTCGATGACGCCGGCATGCCGCTCCAGATCCAGCGGATCTTCACCGATGAACAGGTGACGGAAGTCATCGAAGCCGTACATCACGTCGCCTGAGCCGATCCCCTCACGCCCCTCGCTGTCGATCACCCTGACCAGGGTCGCGGGAAATTGCCGGCGCGGCTGGCTATCCCAGGCGGCGGGGAAGGGCGGGTCGAGCTCGAACTGGTGGTGACTGATCTCGATGCGGGCGATGCGGCTCTGTCGGCCGGGGGCCGAGAAGAGCGGGGTGCGCTCGTCGTTCAACAGAGTCGTCATGCGATGGCCCCCTCTTCGGTCGTTGACTGGGCCGCCTGCAGGCGCGCCCGGCGGCGCTGAAAGGTAGCCACGGTGAGCTCGGCCAGGCGTTGCCAGTCGTCGCCCTCGGGGATGCGAGCGGCATTGTTGGCCATCGGGGCGTTCTCCTCGGCCTGCATCACCTCGGCCAGGGCCGAGACTTCCATCTCCAGGGTCGCGAAGGGCGCCAAGGACTGATCGAAGGCGCTGGCATCGGTCAGCTCGGTTACCAGCCCTGGCAATTCGCTTGCCGCACTGCCTGGCATCAAGGCATGAGCGCCGGGAGCGAAGATCGCTTCATGGCCTTCAATCGACCAGGCCAGCGAGGCCTCCGCGGCGATCGCCACGGCGACGCCGTGCGGCAGGTGGTAGAGGCTACCCAGGGCATGGCCGATGTTGTGGGCGATACCGGTTCCGCCATTGTCGATCGCCATGCCAGCCAGACAGGCCGCTTCCTGCAACTGCTGGCGGGCCTCGAGGTTATCCGGGGTGTGGGCCGCCTCCGGAAGGGCCGCGCCGATCAGGCGAATCGCGGCCAGGGCCTGGCTCTCGATCAGACGATTGCGGCTGCGCCCGGTGGTGGCTTCCAGGGCATGCACGAAGGCGTCCAGCCCCGTGGCGGCCGTCAGGGGCGCCGGCACCGAGCGGGTGAGTCGCGGGTCCAGCAATACGGCTTCGGGCAGGAGTTCATCGCCCCACGCCCACAGCTTGCGACCACTGTCATCGGCCAGGATCGAGGTGCGGGTGACCTCACTGCCCGTGCCTGAGGTGGTCGGGATCATCACCGCGGGCGCCTTGCCGACCCAGGACTCTTGGGCCAGCAGGTAATTCTCCATTCGGCCCGGGCTTACGGCCAGCGCCGCCACCAGCTTGGCGATGTCCAGGGCAGTGCCGCCGCCTATGCCCAGTACCAGCGGGGCCTCCAGCTCGCGGACCACCTGCGCCCCCTGATCAACGGTTGCCACCCTGGGCTCGCCGGCGGGGGCGATGAAACGGATGACCTCGGCATCCTGCTCCAGCTCGGCCAGGTACGGGGCCAGCAGGCCGCTAGCCTCGAGGCCGGCATCGGTAATCAGCAGGTAGCGCTCGGCGCCGTGCTGCCGGCGCAATGCCGGCAAGCGTGCCAAGCAGCCTGGTCCGGCGATGACGGGGGCCTGGCGTCCATTCTTATAGTCGTGATGCATGCTTGGCTCCTCAGAATTCGATCCAGGTAGTCTTGAGTTCGGTGTACTTGTCGAAGGCATGCAGGGATTTGTCGCGGCCCTGGCCGGACTGCTTGAAGCCACCGAAGGGGGCGTTGATGGACGAGTGGTCGTAGCAGTTGACCCACACGGTACCGGCCCGTAGTGCCCGGGCAGCGCGGTGGCCGTCACTCAGGTTGTCCGTCCAGATGGCGGCTCCGAGGCCGTAATCGGTGTCGTTGGCGATGGCCAGGGCGTCGTCCAGGTCGTCATAGGTGAGAACCACCAGCACCGGCCCGAAGATCTCCTCGCGGGCTACACGCATGTCGTTGGTGACGTCATCCAGCACCGCCGGGGTGAGGTAGTAGCCCCCGCTCTCGTGGCGAACACGCTCGCCGCCGAAGCGGAGCCGGGCCCCTTCGCGCTGCCCATCGGCCAGATAGCCGCGGACCTTCTCCAGGTGGGACTCCTCGATCATCGCCCCTATCTGGCTGGCAGGGTCGAGGGGATCACCGGGTTGGAGCTTCTCCGCCCAGGCTTCCAGGCGTTCCAGCAGCGCTTCCTTGACCTGGCGGTCGACGATCAGGCGGGTGCCGGCATGGCAAGTCTGCCCTTGGTTGTACCAGACGCCATAGGCGACATACATGGCGATCTTGTCCAGGTCCTCGACGTCCCGGGTGACGATGTGCGGGCTCTTGCCGCCACACTCGAGGCCGATCCGTTTCATGTTGGATTCCGCCGCATAGGCGAGGAAACGCTTGCCGACCTCGGTGGAACCGGTGAAGCCGATGGCGTCCACGTCCATGTGCCGGCCCAGGGCTTCGCCGGCCTCGGCGCCAAGCCCGGTGACCACCTGGAAGGCCCCTTCGGGGATGCCGGCCTTGCGGGCCAGGCTGGCGACCCGCAGGGTGGCCAGGCTGGATTGCTCAGCGGGTTTGAGGATTAGCGAGTTGCCGGCCCCCAGCGCCGGGCCGATCTTCCAGCCGGCGATGATCAGCGGGTAGTTCCAGGGCACCACGGCGGCGACCACGCCCACCGGCTCCCGGTCGATCATGCAGACGCTGGAGGGACCATTCGGGGCGGTCTCACCATAGAGCTTGTCCAGGGCTTCGGCATAGAAGCGCAGTCCGCCGACCAGCCCCGGGACGTCGACGCTGGTGGTCTGGGAGATGGGCTTGCCGGTCTCGAGGGTTTCGAGCAGGGCGATGTCTTGTGCGTGGTCTTCGATCAGGGTGGCCCAGGCCAGCATCCTGGCCTTGCGTTCGACAGGTAGCAACTCGCGCCAGGTACCCGCCGTGAAGGTGGCTCGGGCGATGTCGACGGCGCGATCGACGTCCTCCGCCTGGCAGGCCGCCACTCGGGTCAGCACCTCGCCGGTGGCCGGGTTCTCGGCGGGGAAGGTGGCGCCACTGGCGGCATCGCAGAAGGTCCCGCCCAGGTAGGCCTGGCTCGGCAGTGGCAGTTCAGCGGCATGGCGTTGCCAGTCGCTCAAGGAGCGGTCGCTCATCGTGTCGTTCTCCCTAGGTCGTATTCGGTGCTGCTCAGCCTAGGGGGAGCCCGGAAGCGCAACAAACGATGATTATGCAGCTATGGTATTCTTAAAAGTCATGGCGCATTCTGTGATCAGGGTGTCTGCCCGGGTTTATTATCATTTGTCACGAGTTTTTGTAGGGGTGCTCATGCAACGTTCGCTTCCACCACTCAATGCCCTCAAGGCCTTCGAGGCCGCCGCTCAATGCCAGAGTTTCACCCAGGCCGCGACGCGGCTCTGCGTGACGCAGAGTGCGGTGAGTCGCCAGGTCAAGTTGCTGGAAGAACAGTTGGGGGTGGTGCTGTTCGATCGGAGTGGTGGGCACCTGAAGTTGACGGCGGCCGGGAGTCGCCTGCTGCCGGTCTTGCGTCAGTCCTTCGACAGGATCGCCTGGACGGTCGGAGGACTGAGGGATCAGGAGACGTTGTCACGCCTGAAGTTGAATGTGCCGCCGACCTTCGCCAGCCGCTGGTTGGTGCCGCGGCTGGGTCGACTGAAGTCGTTGCATCCGTCCCTCGAACTGTCCATCACCACGCGCTTCGAGGATGCCCTGCTGGACAACAACGAGCTGGATGGGGTCATCCGGTTCGGTGCTGGCGAGTGGCCGGAAGTCGACGCCGAGCTGCTGATCCAGGAGACCCATGTGGCGGTGTGCGCCCCACACCTCTTGGAGGGGCGCCGGGGGCGCGAGGTCGACCTGACCCGGCATACCCTGCTGCACGTCCTGCGCGACGACTATCGCTTTCACACCTGGGAGCACTGGCTCCAGGCGGCGGGTCTCCAGGGGGTGGATACCTCAGGTGGTATGGCATTCGATGTACTGGAGCTCGCCATTCAGGCGGCCATCAACGGGGTCGGTGTGACGATCGCTGATCGGCACATGATCGCCCGCGAGCTGATGCGCGGTGATCTGGTGCAGTTGCTCGATGTGGAGGTGACCGGTCACCAGTCCTATTGGCTGGTGACCCGCAGCGGACACCAGGAGTCTGCCAACATGGGGCTGTTTCGACGCTGGCTGCGCCAGGAAATCGACGATCCGCCCGCCTAGTACTGGCTCGCAGGCATCACAGGTGACGACCGGCATCGGCCGGCTGCAGCTCGGCGGCGAGCAGGTCGCGTAGCAGGTCGATCAGGTCGTCTCCGGCGGGGTGCTGGCAACTGGGAGAGCGGTGCAGTTCCAGCTGGGCCGGCGGCAGGGGGGGCAGGCCGTCTGTTTCATCCAGGATTCGCCAGTCGGCAGGCAGGGTGCGGCGATCGACAACGGTCACGGCATTGCGTTGGTTGACGGCCATACGCAGTCCGGTGGGGCTCTGGCTGGTGTACTGCAGGGACCAGCGGCGGCCCTGGCGGGTCAGGCTGTCCAGCGCGCGTTGACGGTAGGGGCAGTGATCGGGGAACAGTGCCAAGGGTAGCGCCGCCTTCGGGTCCTGGCGGAAGTCGCGGTGGGCGGCCCATACCAGTGTCTCGGCCCCCAAGGCTTCACCATTGCCGTGGTTGGCGTGGCGCACCGTCAGCGCCAGGTCGAGTTCACCGCCTTCGAGGGCCTCGATAAGCTCGCTGGACATCCGGCAGTGGATATGCGGCCGGACACGCGGGTGTCGCTGGGCGAAACGATCGAGCAAGCGCGGCAACCAGGCCTCCGCGTAGTTTTCGGGCAAGCCGAAGCGAATCACACCCTCTCGGTCGCCGTGTCCCAGCGAGCTGATGGCCTCCCGTTGCAGCTGGAGCAGACGACGAGCGTAGACGAGGAAGGTCTCGCCATCCGGGGTCAGGCTAAGCTGCCGGCTGGTGCGATGCAGCAGCGACACCCCGATCCGCTCCTCCAGGGTGCGGATGCGCTGGCTGATCGTCGACTGCGTCTTGTGCAGCTGGCGCGCTGCCGCCGTGAAACCGCCGTTCTCGACCACCGCCACGAAGGCGCTGAGCAGTTCGGTGTCGAGGATCGGCAGGTTATGGCAATCGGAGTTGTCGATGGAATTCATCGGAACGAATCGTTTCCTCGATGCTTCGGGATTCTCCACTATGCCGCTCATCGCGAGATGAGACCAGCGGCGGCTGGCCGTCTTCGTTCCGTGCGAGAGAGGAGCCCCCCCCCTATGTTGACTGCCATGCAACTGGCCGACGCCGAGCGCCATGACCTGTCCAACCTGGTCGATACCGAGCGTTATCCGCTCGACCGGCCCGATGATCCGACACTGCTGGCGGCGATCGAAGAGGCGCGGGCTGACCTGGACCGGGAAGGCTGTGCGGTCCTGCGCGGTTTCCTGCGCGAAGATCGCCTGACCCAGATGCGCGAGGAGTGCCAGGAGCTGGCGAGCAAGAGTTTCTACAACACTCGGGAGGTCAACGCCTACTTCACTGCCGATGATCCGGCGCTGCCCGAGGGCGATCCGCGTCGTCTGTTCATGACCCGCACCAGTGGCTTCGTTACCCGAGATATGATCACAGCAGACCGCATCATGCAGCGGCTGTATGTCTCGCCGGCGATGAAGTCCCTGGTGGCACGCTGTCTGGGTGAAGATCAGGTCTACGAGTATGCCGATCCCTACGCCGGGCTGGTGCTGAACGTCCTGCCCGAGGGCACTGAGCAACCCTGGCACTACGACACCAACGAATTCATCGTCACCATGATGACTCAGGCCCCGGAAGAGGGCGGGGTCTTCGAGTACTGCCCGGACATTCGCACCCCCCAGGACGAGAACTACGCCGGAGTCGGGGCCGTGATCCGTGACGAGGACCGCGACCGCGTTCGTCGTCTCAACCTTCGGCCCGGCGATCTCCAACTGTTCAAGGGCCGCTTCAGTTTACATCGCGTGACACGTGTCGAGGGAGCTACGCCCCGGCTTACGGCGATCTTTGCCTACTCCCAGTCGCCGGGAGTGGTCGGCCGCCTGGAACGCACTCGCCAGCTGTATGGACGGGTATCGGAGTTGCATATCCAGGCCGAGCAAGACCGGGCTGAGCGTGCCGATGGCCTGCTCGATTGAGCCCCACTCCGCCAATGGACCGACACGGAGAATTGATGATGAAAATGGATCTGGAAGCTCTGGGCATCCTCGCCCCGACCCATCGCCCCGAGGATTGCGAACCGACCCAGGCGGAGATCACACAAATTTTATGTGATCGCCTGGCGCGGGTGCGACAGCAACTCAAGGCTCGTGACATCTCCGCCGCTGTGCTGTTCGATCCGGCTCACGTGCGTTATGCCACCGGCTCTCGCAACATGCAGGTCTACAGCTCCCGAAACCCGGCGCGCTATGCCTTCGTGCCGGCGGAAGGGCCGGTAGTGCTGTTCGAGTTTTCTGGTTGTGAGCACCTCGCTTCACACCTGCCGACCATCGATGAGATTCGACCGGCCAAGGCCATTTCGTACTACTTCAACGAGCGTAATACGCATGCGGTGACGAAGGCCTGGGCCGACGAGATCGATGATCTGATCTGGCGGCAATGCGGTGGTGGCGGCAAGGTGGCATTGGAGAGCGCCACCCCCCAGGCAGCCTTTGCCCTGACGGAGCGCGGCTATCGGGTCCTGGATGCCCAGGAGCCCCTCGAGCAGGCGCGGGCCTACAAGGTCCCCAACGAGATCAAGATGATTCGCTCCTCGCTTCGCGCGGTCGAAGATGGCGTGCGACAGCTGGAGGCGGCCATTCGCCCCGGGGTGACCGAGAATGAGGTCTGGTCGAAGCTCCATCAGCACATCATTGCCACCGATGCGGACTTCGTCGAGACGCGGCTGATGAACTCGGGGCCCAGGACCAATCCCTGGTTCCAGGAATGTTCCGACCGGCGTATTCAGGCAGGTGAGCTTGTAGCCCTGGACACCGACGTGGTGGGGCGATACGGCTACTATGCCGACTTTTCGCGGACCCTCCTGTGCGGTTGGGAGGAGCCGACTCGGGCTCAGAAGGACCTGTATCGCATGGCCTACGACCAGATCCAGACCAACATGGCCAACCTCAAACCGGGCGTGAGTTTCAAGGAATACGCCGAGCGAGCCTGGGAGATTCCGCCCGCGTACAAGGCGCGTCGTTACTTTGCCCTGGCCCATGGGGTGGGCATGAACGGGGAATATCCCTACATCGTGCACCGCGAGGATATCGACGATAAGGGCTACGACGGGATCATCTCGCCGAACATGACGTTGTGTGTTGAGAGCTTCATCGGCCATGAAGCGGGCGGTGAAGGAGTGAAGCTGGAAGAGCAGCTCTACGTTCGGGAAGACGGCCAGGTGGAGCTGTTATCCGACTACCCCTTCGATGCACGTCTGTTGGAGTAGGACCCAGGTGCCCCGGCTCCCTGCCCGGCGTAGAGAGGCTCATTCATTTTTCTCATCAAGGGCATGAGAAATTGGCGACATTATCGCCGAAATCCCATGGTAGGCTGTGTTTTATGAATGATTCCGACCACCACATCAGGAGGATGATGATGAAGAAGACTTCCTTGACCCTGCTGGCACTGGGGGTGATGGCCTCGGGAGGTGCGGCGCAGGCGAGCGACAAGTCACTGGTCATCGGCACCAACAACTGGGCCGAGAACATCGCCGTGGCTAACATGTGGAAGATTCTCCTGGAGGAGGATCATGCCTATGACGTCGAATTGTCCGATGTCGGCAAGAGCGTGCTCTATAGTGGCCTCGCCAATGGCGACTTCGACCTGTCGCTGGAGATCTGGCTGCCGACCACCGATGCACCCTTCCTGGAGCCCCATCGCGACAGCATCGATGTGCACGACGTCTGGTACGAGGGGACCGGCCTTGGCCTCGTGGTGCCGAGTTATGCCGAGATCGACAGCATCCCCGAGCTCGCGGCGCAGGCCGATCGGTACCAGTATCAGGGACGGTCGGCGATCCTCGGCATTGATCCAGGTTCGGCGATCGCCAGCCTGACCGAGAAGGCGATCGAGGCCTATGAGCTGCCCATGAATCAGATCAACAGCTCCGGGCCGGCGATGATGGCGGCGCTGGACAGTGCCTACCGGAGTGGTGAGCCTTTGGTCGTCACCCTCTGGAGCCCTCACTGGGCCTTCGCCGAGTACGACCTCAAGTACCTCGAGGACCCTCAGGGTGTCTATGGTGACAACGAGGACATTTACTGGATGGCGCGTCCCGACTTGGATGCGGATGACCCCTGGCTGACCTCTCTGCTCAACGCCTGGAAGATGGACGACGACAGCCTGGGCAGCCTGATGGCCCGCATCGAGGAGGTCGGTGATCCCGCCGAGGGTGCGCGAGGTTGGATCCACGATAACCGTGACTTGATTGACAGCTGGTACGTGGCGGCCGCGGACTAAATCAGGCCTTACCGGATGGGGCTTGGGTCATCGACCGCCCCCCTAACGACCTATCTCTGGCCGCTTGTCCGGCCAATTTTAAAGGTGTGCGCCAGGCATGGCGCGCAGCGCCTGACTGGCGCTGTTCCGGGGGCTCGGGGTGACTTGGGGGTGAAAGTCCCCTGCCCGCCCGGCAAGGGGAAGTGCTAGCCGACGGCAAGGGTGTCTTCCGCGAGGGGGCCAACGCAGCTCGAGGCAAAACGCTGGCCTGACGAACAGGACGCGGATACGAGGCGGTATGGCGGGGTGAGATGGCGCCAATCATCGAAGCCCGATACTTGCACGGAATGCCATGACGTAAATCCGACAGGCATAAGCAATGGGATGGAGTCCTCTTCACCCTACAGCGGCGTTGTTGCGCCACACTGGCGGCTCGGGGCGCTGCCTGCCGCTGTGGGGGAATACACTGGTGGTGGACCATACCACTCTGGAGGGGCCTTTCCGTGGCGGGCGCCCGCCACTTCTTGATGTCGAGGAGGTCTGATTTCACGAGCCGTCCGCCTGGAACGCATCGACACGGACCTCTGGCGCGGTCGAGCTCCGCCTGGGCAAAATACGCGGCCGCCTTGCTCAGGATCTCGTTGGCCTGTTTCAACTCCCGGTTCTCGCGCTCCAGCGCCTTGATCCGCTCACGTTCTGACGTCGTGGTGCCTCCACGACGACCCGCATCACGCTCGGCCTGCCGGGCTCAGCTCCGCTGAGTTTCTAGCGTACAGCCGATCTTGGGGGCAATGGCGCCCATGGCCGCCCACAGGGAGAGATAGTCGGCCTCGTGGTCGAAGACCATGCGGACTGCCCGCTGAAGTACCTCAGGGAAACACCGGTTTGTTGTGTTCATGACTCCATCCTCTCAAGATTTGGAAACTTCGGGAATTCCGGGCCAGTTCACGGCCTTCTTCCGCACGCGCAATGCCAAGGGGGAAGCGAACTATCTGCAGAATCGCATGGCGTGCCAGATTGATCTTGCCCAGCAACAGTAGACACACCCTGGGGCGCTTTGCCCGTTCCGAAATGAGCGCTCATGCATCGTTCAGAGCGGTCGATATGGCCAGGAGACTGAAGCGATTGGGCAGCTTGGTTGCGGTTTGGTTGCTTATTGCGAGTAAACGGCGTGGTGGGTGTAAATGGTGGAACGCTTCATCTGATTGATTTTTAAGTTTAATCGCATTGCGGGCGCGTTCCCCAAGGCTACTTGGTTGCACTCATAATCCTTTGGTTTCCGGTTCAAGTCCTGCTGGGCCCACCAGATCTACTGCTTCCTCTCGAATTCCTCCCCGAGCGACTCATTGCCTTTGCTGTTCACACTGTCGCTCCCCGAGACACCAGAGCCGATTCGCTGGCCGCTCTTGCACCGTCCATAGGCAAGCGGGCTCGAATGAGTGAGTGCTTGAATTCCTGACATCGCTGCGCGACGTTGGTGGCGTGCTCGCCTCCGCCGGGGTTGGGAGGTGGGTCCCCGAAGCTCGTGGGGGCTCGGGAGGGAGCGGGCGTTGCGGCAAGGCTGCCGCTCTCGGAAGGCTCCCCTTCGGGATCACGTTCAACCGCAGCGATGGGGCTAGGCAATGTCGGTACCGCTTCACGACGCTCCCGATTGGCTGTACCTGCTTCGGGAGTATGATGCCCTCTACCGCCACGGTTCGGCAGGGGGCAGCAAGGTGATTCGCTCCCACCGACGCCGTGTCCGGGAAGCCTTGTCCGCGATCATCGAGGCCAACTCGCCCGTCGAGGCGAGAAAGCCTGCCCGCTTGCCCGTCGTCGCGCACCTCGGCAGGGCCCTGGACCTGGCAAGAAGGGGATCGCTGGATAGCATGGGGCGTTCCCTGGAGCGCGTGGCGCCGCTGCTGACCTGGGAGCTGGGGTATTCGAAGATTTCCCGGACGCTCGGGAATAAATACGCCTATGCCGAGATCCTGGGACCCCGCGGTCCCGTCCAGGCGAGCGATCTCATCCTGCTGTTTGCGCCCAATACGACCTATCCGCAGCACAGCCATGCGGGCATCGAGGAGAGCTATATCTCCATCGCGGGTGCCTGGTCGGAGAACGACAATGCCGTTTACGCCCCGGGCTCGCTGGTGCTGAATCGTCCCGGCGACGAGCATCGCATCACCACGGGCCAGTTGGCCCCCTGCCTGCTGGCCTATGCGTGGATTGGCCCGCGCGAGCGGCTATGGGAGCCCGGGATGACGTTCACCGTGACGGCCCGCCAGTCTCGACCGCGATCCCGCTGATCCCCATCGCCCCGAGGCGCCGGCGATGCGCTGGCCCTGGCTTTCACCGCCAGCGTTTATCAGCGGCCCGTTGTCCTGGCCGAGAGGAAGCCCGGGGGGGGGGGGGCCATCGCCGATGGCCCCTTGCCGCCCGTGGTGCGCGGGCAGGCTAGGGTAATGGGGTGCCAGGCACATGGCGCCTTCTGGCGCGCGACCAACGTCCATCCTTCGGGATCGGTCTGTGCCCTGTCCACGGTCCAGACGGCATGCGAGAGACACTTCACATCCCGAGCCCCGCCAGCATCACCACCGCGCCGTAGGCCGCCACGCCGGCGACCACCGGCCAGCCGAGCGAGCGCCGCCGGTACCAGACGGCCAGGGTCGCCAGCACGCCGATCAGCGTGGCCAGCCAGGAGGTGGCGTCGGGATCGCGCGGCACCAGGGAGACGCCGAGCACGGCGGCAACCATCAAGGGCCCGAGTATGCCGAGCCACTGGGGCATGGCGTCGGCACCCGGTTCGCCGTCGAGTTTCCTGAGCCGCCGCTGCATCCACAGCAGCGGCACCAGGCGCAGCAGCAGGGTGCCGAGGGCCGCGGCCAGCACGGCCAGCCAGAGTGCACTACTCATCGCGGGACTCCTTTGCTGCCGACATCGAACTTCACCAGATAGAAGCACAGGGCTCCGCAGGCGGCCGCCAGGGGGATGCCGAGGTTGGTGAAGCCGGCCAGGGTACCGAGCATGGCCAGGCCGATGCTGACCCCCAGCGCCAGGCTCCAGCGCCGGCCGGTCAAGCGCGGCATCACCAGCACCAGGAACAGGGCCGGGAGGGCGAAGGGCAGGATCTCGCCGAGCAGCGGCCACTGAGCCATCAGCCAGTCGCCGGCGATAGCCCCCAGGGCCGTGCCGGCGACCCAGCTCGCCCAGGCCAGCAGCGCCGCGCCGGTGAACCAGCCAAGCCGTGCCGCCTCGGGAAGCTGCGGCAGGCGATGGTGGGCCAGGGCAAAGACCTGATCGGTCAGCGTGTGCATCAGCCAGGGCCACCAGCGGCTGGCGGTCAGCCAGGGCGCCAGGTTGGGGGCATAGACCACGTGGCGCAGGTTGATCAGCAGCGTCATGACGACCACCAGCCACAGGGGCGCGCCGCCGGCGATCATGCCGACGAACAGGAACTGAGAGGCGCCGGCGTAGAACAGCGTGGAGATGATGACTGCCTCCCAGGTGCTGAAGCCCGCCTGGATGGCGACCAGTCCGAAGGAGATCGCCACCGGCACGTAGCCGCCCAGCAGGGGGATGGCCTCGCGGATGCCCGTCAGCCAGGGGCGAGGCAGCGATGAGGTGGCCTGCAGGGTCATGAGGTGGGGCCTCCCTCGGCGTAGACGACGCTGAGCAGCAGCGTCGCCCAGCTCTCCCCGGTGCGGTAGAGGTGGGGGCGGTCGGCCGGGAAGCCGTGGGTATCGCCGGCGCTCAGGTGTCGCGTCTCGCCCTCCGGGCCCGCCTCCAGCTGACCCTCGATGAGGGTCAGCGATTCCCGGGCGCCCGGCGTGTGCGCCTCGGCATGGCGGGTGGTGTGGGGAGCGCAGCGCATCCAGTAGGCATCCACCTGGGGACTGTCCTGGCCCTGGTCGAGCAGCCGCACCTGCACGCCTTCCTCGCCCAGGGGCACGCTGATAGGTGCCACCAGGGTGCCGAAGGGCACGTCCAGCTGCACTGCCAGCCGCCAGATGGTGTCCAGCGTCGGGTTGCCGTTGCCCTGCTCGAGGCGCGAGAGATTCGACTTGGCGATGCCGGCGGCAGCCGCCAGCTGCGACAGCGATAGCCCCTTCTCCAGCCGCAGCCGCTGCAGGTGCTGGCCGAGGGTGCCGAGCGAGAGCCGGTCCATATGAAGCGCTCCATGCCTTGCGAGGCGAAGTGTGTTCGTTATATGGAACGTTCTATAAAAGGAACAAGGAGCTGTCAAGGTGGGCCAGCCGCCCTGGACCATGTGGCGGTCGCTCCATCGCCCAGCGGCACGGGTGCCCTCGACCGTGGGATGAGAGGGGCGACCCGGATGGCAGGAAAGCCCGGCGAGGGGGACGGCCGCGACCGCGCGGCGGCGCCAGGCTGGCGCCTGTCTTCAGGCGGGGGACCAGGGAGCAGAGAGTGGCGGATATGGTGGGCCGGCAGGTCGGCTGCGGGTCATTGGCGGTTGTGACGGACCACCTTGCCATCGCAGATGGTGGCGCGATGGCGACCGTCCACGAAGGGCGGGTCGTCCCAGCGCAGCGTCTTGCAGGTCTCGCCGTCGGCATGGCTGACACGCCCGACGCTGTCGGGCGCGCCGAGGATGGTGAGTGCCTGGTTTTCCGACATGCCCGCCACGAGATGCCCCCTGCCATGGGCGCGGGCCTTGGCGTTGCGCCGGTCCAGGGTCGAGAGATAGTCCCGGGTGCTGCGGCCGCTCGGCCGGTCGGAAGGCGGGTCGGCCCCCGGCAGGCTCGGGAAGGCCGAGAGGTCGGGGGGCGGGTAGGTGGTGATGGCGCCATCCTCGCGCAGCCTTTCCCCCTGAGGGCAGGGCGAGGCCTGGTAGCGGGTGCTCCCGTCGAGGTCACAGCGGTAGACCTGGCCCGGGGCCGCCAGGGGCAGGCCGGCCAGCAGCAGCGCGAGCCATGGCCCCTTCATCTCGATGGCCGTCCCGTCGGGCTCTCCAGCCGACCTTCGGCCCCGCAGTGGCAGCCCGTCCCCCGTCGGTTAGCTGAGTCCAGCCCCATCATGATGGCACCCATCGCCGTGGCCTCGCTGATGCCCTCCATCCTAGGCCAAGGCGCACTCGGGCAATGTAGGGCTCTTCCTACATTCAAGTAAGACGATCGATATCCCTTGGGGAATCCCCTCTCGCTGCCGCCGCCGGCGAGCGTCATCATGCCCTGTGGTGGCCGGCCGCCGGACGGGGGAGGGCGCCGTTGCGCGGCTCGTGAATCCGCACTTCGCTGCCGGGCGTCGTAATGCGGCGACAGCGCTACTTCGGGGAAGCGTCGCCGATGGCCTGGGGCCGCCTCCAGGGCTGAACCTTGACCGCCCCCCCGCAGTCGCAGGGCACCAGGAACCCGCTTCTCCCGTCGAGCTCTGGTGCTGCGAGCGGCCATGGTCTTGACTGTGCAAGGAGAGGTTCTGGAGGATAACCGCCGGGAGCACGGAGGTTCCCGTATCGTCTCATCAGCCTGATACCCGTTTCGGCCTTGCGCCGGACACCCGAGGGCGAGCTCGGCCGGTGTGTTATGTCTGCACGGCGAGCATGACGATGGTCGAGTCCTCGGCCAATGCGAAGGAGTGTGAAAGTGCAAGCATCCGTACGATTGTCCCCGTCTTCCGCGGGGTCCGGCCGACGCGTCCGTCCCTGGCTGTTGGCGGGCCTGCTCGGCGCCCTGGGTGGCCTGGCCTCGCCGACCCTCATGGCTTTCGGCTTCGAGGACGTGGCGCAGAAGGCGCAATCCCTGTCCGAGAAGGCCTACGAGCCGCCCGAAACGAACCTTCCCGACGCCTTGCGCGAGCTCGAGTACGAGGACTACGCCAAGATCCAGTACCGTCGCGACCAGGCCCTCTGGAGTGATCAGGACCTGCCCTTCCAGCTCACCTTTTTCCACGAGGGCATGCATTTCGACAGTGCCGTCAAGGTCAACACCGTGGTCGACAACGAGGTGCGCGAGGTGGGCTTCGATCCCCAGGCCTTCGATTACGGCGACCTGTCGATTCCCGAGGAACAGCTCGAGGGCCTGGGCTTTTCCGGCTTCAAGATCCTCAATCCCCTCAACCGGGACGACACCATGGACGAGCTCATGGTGTTCCAGGGAGCCAGTTATTTCCGGGCACTCGGCCGTCACCAGCAGTATGGCCTGTCGGGCCGGGGCCTGGCCGTCGACACCGCGCTGCAGACCGGCGAGGAGTTCCCCGCCTTCCGCGAGTTCTGGGTGGTCAAGCCCACCCCGGAGAGCCAGTACCTGACGGTGTTCGCGCTGCTCGATTCGCCGAGCCTTTCCGGTGCCTATCGCTTCGTGCTGCGCCCGGGGGATGACACCGTGGTGGACGTCAAGTCACGCCTGTTCCTGCGCCGCGAGGTCGAGAAGCTGGGCATCGCCCCGCTGACCAGCATGTACCTGTTCGGCCCCGGCCAGCCCTCGGAGAACCTCAACTACCGGCCGGCCATCCACGACTCGAACGGCCTGCTGATCCACGATGCCAGCAACGGCTGGACCTGGCGGCCGCTGGCCAACCCGGCCCAGCTGATGGTCGACGAGGCCCCCGTCGAGTCCCTCAAGGGCTTCGGCCTGCTGCAACGCAGCCACGACTTCAGCGACTACGAGGACCTGGTCGATCGCTACGACCGCCGTCCCAGCGCCTGGATCGAGCCTCAGGGCGACTGGGGCGCCGGCCAGGTCGAACTGATCCAGATCCCCACCCCCAACGAGACCAACGACAACATCGTGGCGTTCTGGAAGCCCGAGTCGCTGCCGCCGACCGGCGAGCCGCTGAACCTCAACTACCGGATGTTCTGGACGACCACCGAGGACAAGTTCCTCGACCCCAATCTGTCGTGGGTCGAGGAGACGCGCCGGTCGCGGGGCGAGGTGCGCCGCAACGACCTGGTGCGCGAGCCGGATGGCTCCATCGCCTTCGTGCTCGATTTCCAGGGCCCGGCCCTGGAGGCCTATCGCGGCAACAACGGGCTTCAGGTGGAGGCCAGCGTCGGCGACAACGGCGAGCTGGTCGCCAGCCGGGCCGTTGCCAACCAGGCCGAAGGCGGCTGGCGCGTCTTCCTGCGCGTCAAGCGCGGCGATGAGGATCAGCCGCTGGATATCCGCGCGACCCTGAAGGACGGCGACACGCCCCTGTCGGAAACCTGGTACTACCGGCTCCCGGCCAATGGTTGAGCGCAACGCCTCCCCCGACCGGGCCGCCGAGTACCTGGAACGCCTGGCCTTCGAGGCCGAGTCGCACCAGGCGCGTCGTGAGCTGATGGCCGGCGAGCTTGATGCCGAGGGCCTGGCGGCCCTGCACGAGGGCCTCGGCCAGCAGCCGGCGCCGCAAGAGGATCCCGCCGCGGTGTCGGTGGGGCCACGGCTGGCGCTGGGCTATCCGTCGCCGCCGCTGGCCCCGTCGCCGCCGCTGTCGACCGACCCCCGGGGCATCACCCGGCTGTGCACGATGCCGCCGCTGGCCCGGACTCCCCTGGCGCCGGAGCCCTGGGCGAAGGGGCCGCTGGTGCGCTGGTCGCGTCGCCTGTGGCGTGGGATGACCGGCACCGGTACCGATACCGGTCCCGCACGACACGGCCGCACGCCGCGCTGGCGGCGGGTCGGCCAGCTGCGGCGGCTGGTGCTGCTGGTGCTGACGGTCGGACAGAGCCTGGTGGCCGCGCAATACATGAGCACGGTGCTGCCCTATCAGGGAACCCGGCCCCTGGAGATCGCCATCCTGGCGCTGTTCGTGCTGCTGTTCAGCTGGGTGTCGGCGGGCTTCTGGACGGCCCTGATGGGCTTCTTCCAGCTGCTGCGCGGGCGTGACCAGCATGTGATCAATGCCCGCGAGGTGGACGACGAGGCGCCGTTCGAGCCCGGCGCCCGGACCGCCCTGGTCGTGCCGATCTGCAACGAGGACGTGCCCCGGGTGTTCGCCGGCGTGCGTGCCACCCTGGAGTCGCTGCGCGATACCGGGCAGGAGGCGGCCTTCGATCTCTACATCCTCAGCGACACCAACGACCCCGACGTGGCGATCGCCGAGACCCACGCCTGGCTGGCGCTATGCCGGGAGCTCGGGGCCTTCGATCGGGTCTTCTATCGCCGCCGTCAGCGCCGCGTCAAGCGCAAGAGCGGCAACCTGGATGACTTCTGCCGCCGCTGGGGGCGCAACTATCGCTACATGCTGGTGCTGGACGCCGACAGCGTGATGAGCGGCAGCTGCCTGACCCGGCTGGTGCGCCTGATGGAGGCCAACCCCAAGGCCGGCATCATCCAGACCGCCCCGAAGGCGTCAGGCCGGCACAACCTCTACGCGCGGATGCAGCAGTTCGCGACCCGGGTCTACGGGCCGCTGTTCACCGCGGGGCTGCATTTCTGGCAGCTGGGCGAGTCCCACTACTGGGGGCACAACGCCATCATTCGCATGGCGCCCTTCATGCGGCACTGCCTGCTGGCACCGCTGCCCGGCAAGGGCTCGCTGTCCGGCGAGATCCTCTCCCACGACTTCGTCGAGGCCGCGCTGATGCGCCGCGCCGGCTGGGGCGTGTGGATCGCCTACAACCTGGCCGGCAGCTACGAGGAGATGCCCCCCAACCTGCTCGACGAGCTCAACCGGGACCGTCGCTGGTGTCACGGCAACCTGATGAACTTCCGGCTGTTCCTGGCCCGGGGCATCCACCCCGTGCACCGGGCGGTGTTTCTCACCGGGGTGATGTCCTACCTCTCCGCGCCGCTGTGGTGCCTGTTCCTGATCCTCTCCACGGCGCTGCTGGCGGTGCACACCCTGGGCACCCCCCAGTACTTCCCCGAGCCGGGGATGATGTTCCCGGTCTGGCCGCAGTGGAACCCGGGGCTGGCGGTGGGCCTGTTCACCGCCACGGCGACCCTGCTGTTCCTGCCCAAGGTGCTCAGCGTGATTCTCATCAGCTGGCAAGGGGCCCGGGAGTTCGGCGGCGCCGGCAAGGTCTGGCTGAGCATGGTGGTGGAGTCGCTCTTCTCCATGCTGATGGCCCCGGTGCGCATGCTCTTCCATACCCGCTTCGTGCTTGCGGCCCTGCTGGGGCGAGGAATCCAGTGGCGCTCGCCGTCCCGCGACAACAGCGACACGACCTGGGGCGATGCCGTGCGCAACCATGGCGTCCAGACCGTCATCGGCGCCGTCTGGGCGGCCGGAGTCTACGCCCTCGAGCCGACCTTCCTGTGGTGGCTGGCGCCCATCGTCGGCGCGCTGATGGTGTCCATCCCGGTCTCGGTGTTCTCCAGCCGGGTGTCGCTGGGCCTGCGCAGCCAGCGTGCACGGCTGTTCCGGATCCCCGAGGAGACCCGTCCGCCCCGGGTACTGCGACGCATGGTGCGCCACCTGAAGCGCATGACCCGCTGGCCCGCCTCGCCGACCTTCACCCAGACGGTGGTCGACCCGGTGGCCAATGCGCTGGGCTGTGCACTGGCCACCAGCCGCCACGGCCGCTCGGCACTGCTGCGGCAGCGTCGGGAGGAGCGGGTGGCCGAGGCGGTGAGCAGCGACCCGCGCCGGCTCTCCCCGGGCGAGCGGCTGCGCCTGCTCGATGACCCGGTGCTGCTGTCGATGCTGCACTTCCGGGTGTGGGCCGAACCGGACGCCCATCCCGCCTGGCGTGAGCTGGGCCTGCCCCGGGCGCCGAGCCTGAAGGTGCCGGGAAAGGCCCGGGAGGCGAGCGGTGAGCCAGGCCGCACCCGGATGCCGAGCCTGGAGGGGCCGGCGTGGGGCCAGGAGGCCAGCGGATGAGTGGCTCGGCCGCCGACCGGTCGCGTGACGCCGGGTCACGCGACCGGGTCCAGGCCCCGTCCAAGGAGCGCTTCATCGGCCTGGAGTGGCTGCGCTTCGTGCTGGGGCTGTACATCGTCATCTTCCACACCCTGCACAACTACCCGTCGATCTCGGGCTGGTCGCACTACATCACGGATATCGGGTTCTTCTCGACCAGCTCCTTCTTCGTGCTCTCGGGCTTCCTGCTGGCGCACGTCTACCTGGATCACCACCAGTCGCTGCGCGAGCCGGCGCGCAGCTTCTGGATCAAGCGGTTCGCGAACCTCTACCCGATCCATATCGGCGCGCTGCTGCTGGCCATGCTGGTGTCGACCGCCGTGGGCAAGCTGGCCATCACCCCGGAGGACGCTGCCGCCTCGATCCGTTTCGTGATCTACGACGTCAACAACGACCTGGGACAGACCGATCCCGAGGCGCTGCGTCACTACATGAGCGATTCCGAGCTGGCGGTCAACCTGGCGCTCAACGTCAGCCTGTTGCATGCCTGGAATCCCCTCTACCTGACCTTCAACCCACCGTCCTGGTCGATCTCGGCGCTGATGGGCTTCTACCTGGTCTTTCCCTGGGCGGCGCCGCGGTTGTTCCGGGTGCGACATGTCGGCCGGGCCCTGGCGCTGACCAACCTGCTCTACCTGCTGCCGCCCCTGGTGGTCATCGCCCTGACCGACTACGGCATGCCCGAGACGGGCATCCTGCACCGCAATCCCCTGATTCGCCTCCCCGAGTTCATCGCCGGCATCCTGCTGTGCGTGCTCTACTCGCGGTGGCGACGGGCCGGCTACCGGCCTGGCCGGGGCCTGTGCCTGGCGATGGCGCTGTGGGTGGCGGTCTCGGTGGTCGTGGCAGTATGGCTGCTGGGCCAGGGACACGCCTGGTACTACCTGCTGCACAATGGCCTGCTGCTGCCGTCGCAGCTGATGCTGATCCTGCTGATGACCCGGGTGCGTTCGCCCGCGGATCCGCGGCTGCGACAGCTGGCCAGGCGCCTGGGCGGTGCCTCCTTGCCGATGTTCGCGCTGCACGTGCCCCTCTACGTGATCTTCACCCGGATCGAGCAGGTCCTCGCCGGCGAGCCCTCGCGCTGTCTCGATGACGTTCGCGGCTGCCTGGAGGCCGCCGGTGACAGCTCGCTGATACTGTATCCGGTCTTCCTGCTGGTCACCGTGCTGTTCTGCGTGATGTTCCAGGAGCGCTTCGTGCTGCGGGTCCGCGAGCACCTGCAGCGTCTTCTCATGGGGCGGCTGTTGCCCTCGGCACGCCAGCAGGGCTAGGGCGTGCAACGCCGGGTGTCCGAGGTCCGCGGTGGTCGACATGGCATGGCTCGCGACAGCCTGGCCGGTGGCCCGCGGGGAGGGCCCGAGGTTGTTGCGAAGCCGGCTCGCCCTGTGCACCTGTCCATGCCCCGGCGGGCGTGACCGACAAGCGGTCGAATCCCGCCTGGGGCGATCCCGCCCCGGACTAACTGACCATCATCCGGGACGGCCGTCTCAGGCGTCGGCGTCCCATGCCTGACAGGCCGCGGCGGTGAACAGCACGTCGGTGGAGGAGTTGAGCGCTGTCTCGGTGGCGTCCTGTACCACGCTGATCACGAAGCCGATCGCCACCACCTGCATGGCCACGTCGGTGGAGATGCCGAACAGGTTGCTGGCCATGGGGATGATCAGCAGCGAGCCACCGGCCACGCCGGAGACGCCGCAGGCCGCCAGGGCCGAGACGATGCACAGCAGCAGGGCGGTAGGGAAATCGACGCCAATGCCCAGCGTGTGGGCGGCGGAGAGCGTGATCACGGTGATGGTGATTGCCGCGCCCGACATGTTGATGGTTGCCCCCAGGGGGATCGAGATCGAGTAGGTGTCGGCGTGGAGCTTCAGGCGCTGGCACAGTTCCAGGTTGACGGGAATGTTGGCCGCCGAGCTGCGCGTGAAGAAGGCCGTGATGGCACTGCCCCGCAGGCAGGCGAAGACCAGCGGATAGGGATTGCGCCGGGTCTTGGCGAACACGATCAGCGGATTGGTGACCAGGGCCACGAACAGCATGCAAGCGACGATCACCAGCAGCAGGTGGGCATAGTCGAGCAGGGCCCCCAGGCCGGCGGTGGCCATGGTGCCGGCCACCAGGCCGAAGATGCCCAGCGGGGCGATGTGGATCACCAGGCGGATGATCTGCGAGATGGCCTCGGCGAGGTCCGAGAGCAGGGTGCGCGTGGTCTCGCTGGCCTGGCGCAGCATCAGGCCCAGGGCCGAGGCCCAGACCAGGATGGCGATGAAATTGGCCTCCATTAGCGCACTGACCGGGTTGGCGACAGCGCTGAGCAGCAGGTTGCGGAGGATCTGGTCGACGCCGCCGGGCGGGTTGCCACTGGCCTGGGGCGCATCGAGGGCCAGGGTGGTAGGGAAGGCGAAGCTCGCCACCACGGCCACCAGCGCGGCGGTCAGGGTGCCGATCAGGTAGAGCATCAGCACCGAGCGGACATGAGTGGGCTGGCCGCGCCGGTGGCTGGCGATTGCCCCGGTCACGAGCACGAAGACCAGCACCGGCGCCACCGCCTTGAGAGCGGAGATGAAGACCTGTCCCAGCAGCGCAGCCGATTGCGCCATGGCGGGGGAGTAGGCGGCGAGCAGGATGCCGCAGACGATGCCGATGGCGGTCTGGGCGATCAGCCCCAGCCGCAGCAGCGGGCGACACAGGGTGTGGACGGTTGCGATCATGGAACGTCTCTCGAGGTTACGGGGTGGGGGCGGGTGTCGCGGCGCGGGCGATCGATCACCCGCGCCTGCCGGGCGCGGGCCCGGGCGAGCGGCTGCAGCGCCGCCTCCCGGGCCAGGGAGCGCCCGCAGGTCGCGCCGCATTCTAGCATCGTCTATATCGATGGGGGATTATCCCGTCAATGTGGCTAAGTCATGGTGAAAACGCCTGGCTTAGATCGGTGGCATGATGAGATGCAAGCCTGTCAGCCGGCGGTCGCCCGGCTGGTGGCAGCCTGGCGGGCCAACCGGCGCCTGCCTGTCCATCCGCAGCGTTCGCGTGTGTCTTGCAGTCGAATTCGCTATGTTAGAGATCGCGAAAGCCAGGCTCGCCCGGATGTGGCGCGTTCATCGTGGCCCCGCGTGGCCGGTTCTGGAGATGCGGTGACGAAAGATTTTCCGGCATCGGCCGATAAGATTCCTTGGGTGCGCTCCGTGGGGGCGTCGGTGGCCGCCGGCGTCGAGCATGCGGAGCCGGGGGAATGCCGCAGCCCAGGGCCCGGTCAGGCTCGGGCTCGTCGCTGTGCGGGGCCAGACGGCCGGCACCATTCATGCCAGATCGGGAGGGGAGAGATTGAGTCAGCAGTCATGGTTGGATGAGGCCCTGAGGGAAAGCCGCACCGCGTTCGTGAGAATCTCGTCTGACCAGCGTATCGTCGATGCCGTCGGCGATACCCGTCCCTACCTCGGCAAGAGCGCGGAGCGCCTGGTCGGTCGGCCGCTAGAAGACGTGCACGCCCTCCATGTCCGTTTCGGGGAGAAGATCACGTCACTGCTTGCAGGGGGTGGCGGGGGGCAGGCCGCGTCCCAGGCCTTTGCCAAGGGGACCTGCCAACTGCAAGGCCTGGCCGACGGCAGTGTCGTCGCGCGCCTCTCCGGGAATCTGGCTTCTGCCAGGGATGTCACCGACCGTCTCGCCGACCGACTGCCCGTCATGGTGGCCTATGTCGACCGCGAGGCCTGCTTCCGCTTCAACAACCAGGCCTATGTGGATTTCGTCGGTCTCAGCCGTGAGGCGCTGTATGGCCAGCCGGTGTCCTCGGTACTCGATGCCGCGTCCTACGACAAGATCTGGCCAAAGTTTCAGCGGGCGCTGGCGGGGGAGGAGGTTCGCTACGAGGAGGAGCTGGCCCTCAGGGACGGTCGCCGCATCTTCTTCAAGGTCAACTATCTCCCCGACGTGCTCGACGGCGAGGTGCTGGGGTTCTACGCCATCATTCAGGACATTTCCGAATATCGGGCCATGATCCAGCTGCTGCGGGATGTCCATACCGGCGTCAACCGCACCGATATCAGCACCCGCGCGACCGTCGACATGCTGCTGCGCGATGCGCTCGAGTATCTGGATCTGGATATCGGCATCGTCAGCCGCATCATCGGCGATCAGTACATCGTGCACTGGGCCGCCTCGGAGGTGGCCCCCGTCGCCCCTGGCGATACCTTTCCTCTGGGCGCCACCTACTGCCGGCTGATGCTCGACGAGGAGGATGTCTTCCATACCGTGGCGGCCGGCCAGGATGCGCGGATCAATGGTCACCCCTGCTACCAGGCCTTCGGCCTGGAGAGCTATATCGGCATGCCGCTTCGCATCGACGGCCGGGTCTGGGGGACGCTCAATTTCTCCAGCGCCTGCAGTCGCCGCCATGCCTTCAGCGACGTGGAGGTCGAGCTGGTTCGGCTGATCGCCGACGCCGTGGAGCGGGTCATCACCGACGACGCCGCAATCCAGAGAATCCGCCGGGAACGCGACCAGATGGCCGACAGGGCCATGCGGGACTACCTGACCGGCCTGCCCAATCGTCCCTTTCTCGAGCAGCATGTGGACGCGTTGACCCAGGTCAGCGGCGACTCCCGGGAGGTCTTTTCGGTCGCCGTGCTGGACATCGATCATTTCAAGGCGGTCAACGATACCTATGGCCATCAGGCCGGCGATGCCGTGATCCAGTGGCTGGCGTCGACGGTGTCCGGTTGCCTGCGCGAGGGCGATATCGTCGCTCGCATCGGTGGCGAGGAGTTCGTGGTGGTGGTGCGCAATGCCGTGGCTGGCGAGGCCCGGCGGGTGATGGAGCGCATTCGGGAGAGTGCCGGGGCCGGGACCATCCGCATTCGCGATGATCTGCAGCTGCAGATCACGATCAGCGTCGGCGTGAGCGAGCATGCCGATGGCGAGACCTATGCCGAGGTATTTCACCGCGCCGACCGGGCGCTCTACGAGGCCAAGCGCCATGGGCGAGACAGGGTGTGCATGGCCTGAGGCCGAGATGATCAGCTAGGGAAGACAGCATGGACAAGAAGAAACGCACCAACATGACCAGTCGGCTGATCGGCCTGGCGGCCCTGCTGCTGGTGGCCCTGACGCTGCAGAACTGTGGCGTTATCTAGTGTTGCCGGTGGCAAGCAACATGCGAGTGGCTCACCAGCCCATGGAGGTCTCGAGGGAGGCACGGCCGTGGCGCCTTGGCCGGACTGCCGGGATGAGGCGTCGGGACGACGGCGCGGGATTTCCAGGGGCCTCGCGTATCAGTATTTTTTGAAGTGTAAATGCGAATCATCGTTGATTCGAAGAGGGAGGCTTGTCTGGCACTCGCCGCATAGGCAGGCCTGTCGGGTGAAGTCCGGGGTGAAGCGTGCCCAGGTGGCCTGCTGCTTCGACACTTCACTGTTGCCACAGGGACACAGCAACACCAGATGGTCTTGAGGAGCGGTAGAGAAGAGAATATAAGGCTGGTCGGGAAGGTCCATCGGGCGGGCACATTCAATTAGTATATATACATAGAGTTTGCATCAATTGATGCCACTATTCTTGTCGGTTACGGGGTGTTTTTCAAGATGATGAGGATGCGAAACACCCCGCCTTCATGGCGGTATTTTTCGGGGTAACGCCAGGCGATTGCCGGCCACAACCCCGGGGAATTAGTTGAACAAACGGTCAGCCAATTCCTGTCCGTTGACGCGCAGGACAGCGAGGCAATGGGTGAAGCCGGCACCACGCGACACCTGCCCTCTACGTCAGCTTGCCCTCGGGCCCATCAGGATGACCCCGGCACCCACCAGGCAGAGGGCGGCCCCCAGCCAGTCCCAGCGGTCCGGTGCCCGCTGTTCGATTAGCCACAGCCACATCAGGGAGGTGACGATATAGACCCCGCCGTAGGCCGCGTAGGCACGGCCGGCATAGTCTGCCTCGGAGAGGCTGAGCAGCCAGGCGAACAGCGCCAGGCTGACCAGGCCGGGGGCCAGCCAGGCCGCGGACTTGTCGAGCCGCCACCAGGCCCAGACGCTGAAGCAGCCGGCGATCTCGGCCAGGGCGGCGGCGACGTAGAGCAGCACGGTCATCACGCCGGGCGGACGCCGTCGCCGAGGCCGCCGGTCACGCCGAGAGACGCGCCGCCACGGCGTCGAGGAAGCCCTGCATGTCCACCACTGTCTCCGTGGTCGGGTCGGTGGTCTTGCCCTTGAGGTCACCGGTGACAATGCCATCGCCGACGGTACCGATCAGGGCCTCCTTGAGGCGGCCGGCATAGTCGCCCAGCGCCGTGTTGTCTTCCCGCTCCGCCAGGGTCTCCAGGGCATTGGCCACGGCGTAGATCAGCGCCGAGGAGTTGAAGTGCGCCTCCCGGCCGTCGCTCTCGAGGTATGTCACGTAGAGGTCATGGGCGGTGCCGTGAGGGGCCTCGAACAGCATGGTGCCGTTCTTGCTCTCGATGATCGAGCTGGCGGTGGCCAGGCTGCCGCCCAGCGCGGCGGAGATGTCCGAGAAGATGTCGCCGTCCAGGTTCTGCGCCGGGTAGAGGGCGTTGCGGGGCGGGTCGGTGATCATCTTGATCAGCTGACTGGAGGGTCGCATGATCATGAAGGAGGGCGGTGGGGTGTCGGCCTTGGCCAGTTCGCGGCGTGCCTCGGTGATCACGTCGCTGAACACCTCGTCGTAGTCCATGTACTCGCGCTTGAGGCCGAAGTAGACCTCCTTGTCCTTGCGCGAGGCGTCACGGAACACTTGCAGTACCCAGTCCTTGATCGCCGCCCGGTCGTTGGACATCAGCAGGATGGGGTCGCCCTGCTTGACGTGCCGGGCATGCTTCTCGTCGCCATCGACGATCACCTTGAGGATACCGTCCTCGGCGGCGGGCATGTTGTAGCTGCCGTACTGGTCGCCGCCCCCTGCGCTCATCCGCGAGATCGACACCTGGGCCTTGCGCTCGGGAATGCCGTAGCGCTTGAGCTGCTCCACCAGCTTGTAGAGCTTGCGACCGGTGGTGTTGTCCGGCACGCCCCACAAGGCCCGTTGCGGCGGGTTGGCCACGATACGGGCGGCCTGGGCATCGATCAGCTCGTAGTGGTAGGCGAGTCCCAGCGACTCGGCCTGCTGCTGGTAGTGGGCGCGGTAGATGTCCTCGATGGCGGCGCGCATCACACCGTCATAGCCGGCGATCACGGTGTCCTTGAGCCCCAGGTAGATGTCGCGCTGCTCGTCGATGGCGCGCTGGAAGAAGCGATGCGCCCAGGCCCTGACGGTGTCGATGTCGTTGGTGGCCAGCAGCCAGGGATCGCCCTTGTTCACCTCGCGGCGATGCAGTTCCACCGGGTCGCCGCTGGCCCCGACGAACACCAGCTTGACCACCCCCGTGGCGCTGGACAGGGTGTTGTAGCTGTCCTTGATGCCGCCGGTGTCCATGGTCTCGACCTCGATGTCACGGCCGATCCACTGCGGCTTGTCGACCTTGAGGTTGCGGAACTCGATGTCCTCGCGGGTGATGTTGCCGCCGATGCCCTTGCGGATCGCGCCGTTGGGCGACTTGGTGGCCAGCGGATGCAGGCTCTCGACCGCCAGCTCGGGGTGGCGGGCGAGCAGGGCGTCGCGCTGCTCGCGGTTGACCGTCATGCCGGCGTTCTTCACGCCCACCCCATGGTGGTTGAGAGCCTCGATGGCGTCGATCACCGCCTGGCCGTTGGTGACCAGGCGGTTCTCCGCGGTCAGGTCGATCTCGACCAGGTCGATGTCCAACCGTGAGGTCACGAAGGTCGCGAGGATCCTCTCGAAGGCCACCTGGGCCATCTCGTCGCCATGCAGGATGACCAGGGGGGCTGCCACCTTGATCTTGTCGCTCATCATTCCTTCCTGTATCGCACTAGTGGAGTCAGCCGACCTCACCATCCGGATGAGGCCCGGACCTCGGCCCTGTCGACACCGTCGTCGCGGCATCGGGCTCCCTGAGAGTCACCTGTCATTCTACACGCTCTGACCGGAAGGGGGGCCGGGTGCCGCGCCGGTCCGGCGTTACGGTGATCGGGAACAAGTCTGCCCCCGGGATGCTTGCTCACTTCGGCGGGACGGCCGTCAACGCGCCTGGGGCCTGTCGTCGGTCGGTGAGTGAGCGCGCACGCGCCGGGCCAGGTCGGCCACATGGGGGTCCGCCACGCCGAGGGCGTCGAGGGCATCGGCGAGGTGCAGCAGGTAGTCGCTGTTGGGACCGCTGGGGCCATGGGCCTCGGCGATCTGGCGGGCCATGGCCGCCGGCTCGGCCTCGCCCAGGAAGGCGGCGTTGTCCTCGGTGGCGATATAGGTCAGGCCCTGGGCGGTGTCGCCGTCGGCGAAGTGCAGGGTCGTGATCTCGCGCAGATAGCCGTTCTTCTCGCGCACGTCCAGCGGGCGCAGGGTCTCGGGGGTGATGCGATAGGCCATGCCATGGCAGACGGCACCGGGCCTCGGCAGCAGGGTGGCGACCCGTCCCGGGGCCTCGGGAGTGCCGCGGTGGTCGTGGGAGCCCTGCCAGAAACGACGGACCCAGCCGTGGATATGGGCCGGGCGGCGTTCCAGGTAGGCAAAGCCCGCCTTCCAGATCAGCGAGCCGTAGCCGAACAGCCAGATCGCCTCGTGATCGTCGAAGTGGGTCATGCGTCGGTTGCGCTGGGTGGTGTCGAGGACCATGTGTCGAGCCCATGTGGCGGTGCGTGCCCGTCGGAGCAGGCAAACGCCCATGATGCGATGTCGGGGCGAGCTTGTCGAAGGTGATCGAGCCCAGGCCGGCGAGTCGGCTCTTGTATACAAAAACGGATGGCGTAAGATGGATTTCCACGCTTGCCCCTACCGTTATCGAGGAGAGCCCCCATGAGCTTTCATGTCTACCTGTCCGGCGAGATCCATACCGACTGGCGTGAGGAGATCCAGCGCGGTGCCGAGGCCGCCGGCCTGGATATCGTCTTTACCGCACCGGTCACCGATCACGCGGCCAGCGATGCGGCCGGTGACCACCTGGGACCGTCGAGCGAGGGCTTCTGGCGCGACCACAAGTCGTCCAAGGTCAATGCCATCCGTACCAAGACGTTGATCGAGCAAAGCGACCTGGTGGTGGTGCGCTTCGGCGACCAGTACAAGCAGTGGAATGCGGCCTTCGATGCCGGCTACTGCGCCGCCCTGGGCAAGCCCTATGTGACCCTTCACGGCGAACAGATCGTGCATCCGCTCAAGGAGGTCGATGCCGCGGCCATGGCCTGGGCGACCACCCCGGCCGAGGTGGTGGAGATCCTCAAGTACGTCACCCGCGGCTGATCCTCTCGCCCCGGGGCTGGTGTCGACCCGCCCCGGCGGCTACGCTGCCTTGAGTCCGACAACCCCCTGATTCAAGGAGCTTCCCCCCATGACCGTGATGATTCTCGGCCTCGTGATCTTCCTCGGCGTGCACTCGGTGCGCATCGTCGCCGACGACTGGCGGCGTGAACGCATCGCCCAATGGGGCGAGGCACGCTGGAAGGCGCTCTACGGCCTGGCATCGCTGGTGGGGCTGGGGATCGCGATCTGGGGCTTCGGCCTGATGCGCCTCGACCCGCTGGTCGTCTGGACGCCGCCAGTGGCCATGCGCCACCTGGTGGCACTGCTGATGATTCCGGCGTTCATCCTGCTGGTGGCGGCCTATGTGCCGCGCAACCATTTCAAGGCGAAGCTCGGTCACCCGATGATCCTGGGGGTGAAGGTGTGGGCCCTGGCGCACCTGCTGGCCAACGGCCGGCTGGGCGATATCGTCTTCTTCGGTGCCTTCCTGCTGTGGGCGGTACTCGACTTCCGCGCCGCCCGCCGTCGTCCGGCGCCGGCGCCGGCTTCCGCGCCTCCCGCGATGAGTGCCACCCTCGCCAGCCTGGTGATCGGTGTTGGCGCCTATGCCGTCTTCGCCTTCTGGCTGCACAGGGTGCTGATCGGCGTGCCGGTGATGCCGGCCTGAGAGGCCCGCGATCATGGAAATGACACTGATGTGGCTGGCCACCGGCCTGGGCCTGGGCCTGGCCCCATTGGCCGCGGGGACCTTCGGCTCGTTGCTGGGCCTGCCGCTGGCCTGGTGGCTGCTGGGCCGGGCTCGACGCGCGCAACTGGCTCTGGCGGCGGGGCTGCTGGTGGCGGCGATGCCGCTCTGCCACCAGGCCGCGGTCGTGCTGGGCTTCAAGGACGACGGACGCATCGTGCTCGACGAGATCGTCGCCTATCCCCTGGCGGTCCTGGGGCTGTCGGCGGCCCGCCATCCCGCTGCCCTGCTCGGTGCCTTCGTCGTCTATCGGGGCTTCGATATCATCAAGCCGCTGCCAGTGGCCCTGGCCGAGGCGCTCCCCGGGGGCGTCGGCATCGTGCTCGACGACAGCGTGGCCGCGGCCATGGCCTGGCTGGTGGTGGCCGGTGGCCTGGCCCTCTGGCGTCGCCCCCAGCCTGGCTGAGGTGTCGGGATGCATTTCGTTACGCCAGAGGGGCTTGTGGCCCCGGACGCAGACCCCAAGGGTGGGGGAGTGCGTCACCTGACCCGTGGTGGGTCAGGTGACAACCACTGCAAGGAGTTCTGCATGAGCCAACAGGTCGACGGCAAACGCGTCGCCATCCTGGCCACTCACGGTTTCGAGGAGTCGGAACTGGCCGTGCCCAAGGCCAAGCTGGATGCCCCGGGCATCGTGGTGGAAGTCGTCGCGCCCGAGGCCAAGGGCATTCGGGCCTGGGCCGAGGATAACTGGGGGGAGACCTACGCGGTCGACAAGTCCCTCGATGAGGCCAACTCCACCGACTATCATGCGCTGGTGCTGCCCGGCGGGCTCTTCAACCCGGATGCCCTGCGTCAGGACGAACGGGCCCTGGCGCTGGTGCGCCATTTCGTCGAGGCCGGCAAGCCGGTGGCCGCCATCTGCCATGCTCCCTGGATCCTGATCAATGCCGGGGTCGTCACGGGGCGCACTCTGACGTCCTACCCCTCGGTGAAGCAGGACCTCGAGAATGCCGGGGCGTCCTGGGTCGACGAGCCGGTCGTGGTCGACCATGGCCTGGTGACCAGCCGCCAGCCCCGGGACCTCGATCGCTTCTGCCACACCCTGGTCGGGGAGATCCTGGAAGGTCGTCACGCTGATCAGGCGTCGTAGACCATGGACCTCATGAGCCAGAGGCGTCACCCGCCCCGGGCGGCGTGAACGACCCAGGGCGCGAGCCGCACAATGCCTGCCCTTCACGGCGCGGGCGTTGTGCTGTCAGGCTGTCCTGCATACGTCCCGTGGAATCGTCCCAGGAGCCCTGCCATGCGCGCCCCGCATCGCTCTCTCGGCCGGATGCTGCATCGTGCCCTCAAGGTCATCGCCCGGCCGGTCAAGAGTGACCGGGGGCGGGGCGGCGTCGTGGTCCATGCCTTCCGGGGCTATGGGGCCGCGACGCGGGTCGAGGTGATGGGCCGAGTATTCCGCCAGCTGCCCCTGGGCGTGTCGGCCCCGGAAGGCTCCCTCCGCCGGGACCTGCTGGACGTGCTGCGACGCGGCCTGCGCTGGGGCATCAAGGGGATTCCCGTCACCCTGGAGCTTCACGGCCAGCGGCAGACCGTGACCACCGACCGCGATGGCTACTTCGATATCCACATGGCGCTGGCGGCCCCCCTGGTGTCCGAGCGGATCTGGCACCGGGGACGACTCGATGCCGTCATCCGTGGCGAGCACAGCGTCGGCTCGCAGGCCGAGATCTACGTGCCGCCGCCCACCCTGGACCTGGTGGTGATCAGCGACATCGACGACACCGTCATGCGCACCGGGGTCGCCAACAAGCTCAAGATGATGTATCGGCTCTTCCTTCGTCAGGCCCACCAGCGCACCGCCTTTGCCGGCGTCGCCGAGTTCTACCGGGCCCTGTTTGCCGGGGCCGACGGGCATCGCTATCGGCCCATGCTGTATGTCTCGCGGGGTCCCTGGGGGCTCTACGAGGTGCTGGAGGAGTTCTTCCAGCGCAACCGCATTCCCATCGGCCCCATCCTCTTCCTGCGTGAATGGGGACTCACGTTGCAGCGTCCGCTCCCGCGGCGGGCCAGGGAGCACAAGTACCGGCTGATCGAGCAGATGCTGGCGCTCTATGCACGACAGCCGCTGGTGCTGATCGGCGACAGCGGGCAGCATGACCCGGAGACCTATGCCCGGGTGGTGCGTGAGCACCCCGGGCGCGTGAAAGCCATCTACATCCGCCATGTGCACCGCGCGTCGGCACGGGACGACGAGATTGCCCGGCTGGCGCGCGAGGTCGCCGAGGACGGTTGTCACCTGGTGCTCACCGACGACAGTGCCGAGATGGCGGCGCATGCCCATGACCTGGGGCTGGTCTCGACCGCCGGCCTGACGGCGGTGCGCCGGGCGGTGGCGCAAGCATAGTTCGCCGCGTCGCGGGGCGCGCCCGGGGTCAGTCGCGTCCTGGCGGCGGCGGGGGAAACTCCACGTCGAAGCCGCGGGCATCGAGCTGGGCAATCCGGCTGGGACGGCCCTGGTCATCCAGCTCCACCAGGCCGATGCCGGCCCCGTTCCAGAGGCGTTCGCCGGCCCGGGCCCGATCCGGGTCGCGCGGGCGGATGCGCATGCGCCGGCGCTTCGTGAACCAGTTGAGCGGCGAGCGCGGCGCATAGAGCCAGCGGTTGGCTCGATCGAACCAGTCCAGCAGGGTGTCGGGAAAGGCATTCTTGATGCCGCTCGAGGTGATCTGCCAGAGCTGGGGGCCCTGGCGGCGCTGGCGGATGCGGATGTCGTAGGCGAAGGAGTAGTGTACGTCGCCGGAGAGAATCACGTAATGCCCCGGCGTGCGCGAGTGGCGGAAGATGTTGAGCATCACGCTGGCCGCGCCGCGGTGGGCCATCCAGTTTTCGGCATCCACCAGCAGCGGCTTGCCGGCCAGGGTGAAGAGCTTCTGGATGGCCTCGATCAGCTTGACGCCGAACATCGGTGCCGCCGAGACGATGATCACCGAGGGCGCGTCCAGCAACTCCTGCTGGAAGTCCGAGAGCGCCTCCCAGTCCATCAGCCCGGAGGGGCGGCGCGGGTTGCGCTCGCTGCGCCAGCGCCGGGTACGGGTGTCCAGCACCACCAGCTTGGGCGGGCCCGGGACCTGGAACTCCCAGCCCTCGAAGCGCAGCAGGTGCTGGATGCAGGTGTCCTGTTCCTCGGCGGTCAGCCAGCCCCCCGGCATCGCGCCTTCCAGCAGCGCGGCGACCTCATCCAGCGACGTGGCCAGGCGATCCGGGTCGTTGCCCCAGCCCTGGCAGAGCAGGTAGCCCAGCAGGGCGTTGCCGATGATGCGCCGCGAGAAGGGGTGGTCGTAGGCGGTCTGCTCCCAGGCCGCGGTGAGGTTCCAGTCATCGGTGATGTCGTGGTCGTCGAAGATCATCAGCGACGGCAGGTGGGCGAGCAGACGGGCGGCGGCGGGCAGGCCCTCGACGAAGCGCTCGATGACCGCCTGCTCCGTCGCGAAGGTTGCGGCGTTCTCGTCGCCCAGGGAGGGCGCCGTCACCTCCACCAGGCGCCAGGGGGTGGGTGACCACACCAGCAGGTACATGGCGATGATCTCGCCGAAGGTCATCAGGTGGTTGTGGGCGTTGGCCGAGGTGAAGACCGGCTTTTTGACCCCGCCGAAGAAGCGTTCGCGCAGGTCGGCGCTGCTGGTCATGTCGGGCAGCAGTGCTTCGCGCTGGTAGTAGGTCGCCTCGGCCGCATAGAGTGCCTGGCTGTCGGCCACGGTGGCCCCCTCCAGGGACTCGTCGAACAGGCCCAGCCGTCGGATCAGCGCGTGGATCGCTACCAGCATGGGGCCGGCGACATCGTCGGCGTAGATCTGGTCGCCGGTCATCAGCAGCCAGGACGGCCATGCCTCGGGCGTATCACGGCGCTCGGCGAGCCACGCATCGGCGCGCACCAGGCCATCAGGGCCGTCATGGTGGGGGCGCCGGCAGGAGCCGTGGAGCAGCCGGTGGTGCCCGTCGCAGAGCACGAAGGCCGGTCGCCGGGCGCCCGCGTGCAGCAGGTGCGGCGCCCAGTCGGCGATGCCGGCGTCCCCCTGGTCGTCGACGATGCGCAGGTCGTAGTCGATGCGCACCCCCAGCGGCAAGGGGGTTTCCAGGGTCAGGTCGATCAGGTGCAGGTGGGCGTGCCGGCCGAGCGGCAGGCAGCGCAGGCGATCGCCGCCCAGCGTCAGCCGCCGGGGGCCATGGCCCTCGGGGTGCAGGAAAAGCTTGAGGGCCAGCGGACGGCTGGCCACCAGCCAGATCCGCAGGCGCTCCGGCGAGAGGCGACGCAGCAGGGGGCCGGCGAGCACATCGGGTAGCGACTCATTGGGGATGTCGGGAGACGTCATTGTCGATCTGCAGCGTCCTTGTGTTGTCCGGCGAAAAGGCGAGGCATGGGCCGGGGACCGACCGCCACCTCCTGCCATGGTAGTCGAGATGCCCCCCCGCCCGGGAGTCTCCTGCCGGCAACAGCCGGATCGGCGAGGGTATCCCGATCCCGCTGCCCCGCGGGCGCCGGACGGCAGGGGGCCGTCTGATGCGTGGTCCAGCCGTCATGGTCGGGCAGAGTGGACAGTGCCGGACGCCGTTCCCGCCTCCCTGTCATGGGGGGGCGTCGCCCCGGAGGTGCTCGGCCGCTGGAGCCCTGGCGGGCTACCACTGCAGCGGATAGCGGCGGTGGCGGGCGAGGTTGTTGACCAGGATGGCCACCAGCACCATCACCGCGCAGCCCAGGCCCACCGGGATCAGCGGGAACCACCAGCCCAGGGCATGGATATCGGGGCCACCGATCACCGCGATCAGGGCGGCCGCGGCCCCCGGAGGGTGCACCGTATGGGTCAGCTGCATCACCAGTACTGCCAGGGACACGGCCAGGACGACGGCCAGGGCCGTCGCCCCCAGCAGCTGGAAGCAGGCCACGCCCAGCAGGGCCGAGAGCAGACTGCCGAACAGGACGTTGCGGGGCTGCGCGAAGGGGCTCTCCGGGGCAGCGTAGATCAGCACCGAGGTGGCGCCGAAGGAACCGACGATCAGCAGTTGCTGGGAAAGCCAGTGATCACCCAGGAAGGTCACGGCGCTCATGCCGGTGAAGGCACCCAGCCACGACCAGCTGGCATCGCGCCAGTCCACGGTGCCACGGCGGGTGCGGGTGCCGCGCATCTTGGCGAAATACGTTTTCATTATAAAAAGTATCGTTAGTATATCTTCAGGGGAATAAGGATTCTGACAAGGTCGGCGCCACGCTGCAACGGCCCGCCGGTCGCACCGTCTCCCCACCGTGGCTGGCGCGGGGCACCCGGCGCCGTGGTAGGCTGATTCCCTGTCAGGCAGAGGGAGCGAGTCCAGTGGGGCACGGTCACGGCCATCACCATCATCCAGGAGACAGCCAGCGACGCCTGGCCTGGGCCATCCTGCTCACCGGCGGCTTCATGGTGGCCGAGGTGGTGGGGGGGATCCTGTCCGGCTCCCTGGCGCTGCTCGCCGATGCCGGGCACATGCTCACCGACACCGCGGCCCTGACGCTGGCCTGGTTCGCCGCGCGGATCAGCCGACGTCCCGCCGATGCCCAGCGCACCTTCGGCTACCACCGGGTGCAGATCCTGGCGGCCTTCGTCAATGGCCTGACGCTGATCGCCATCGTCGTCTGGATCACCGTCGAGGCCATCCGTCGCCTGGTCTCTCCGCTGGCGGTGGCGGGGGGCACCATGCTGGTGATCGCCGGCCTGGGGCTGGTGGTCAACCTGGTGGTGTTCCTGATCCTCCACCTGGGGGATCGCGACAACCTCAACGTGCGAGGGGCCGCGCTGCACGTGCTCGGCGACCTGCTGGGCTCGGTGGCGGCCATCGTCGCCGCCCTGGTGATCCTGGCCACCGGCTGGGTGCCCATCGACCCGCTGCTCTCGCTGCTGGTGGCGGCGCTGATCCTGCGCAGCGCCTGGCGGCTGACCCGGGAGTCGGGGCATATCCTCCTGGAAGGCACGCCGGACGAGGTGGACGTGGGCCGCATCGCACGGGAGATCCCCGAGCGCCTGGCGGAGGTGCGCGACGTCCACCACGTGCATGCGTGGTCGCTGACCCCGGGGCGCCACCTGCTGTCGCTGCATGCCGCCCTCGAGGAAGATGCCGATCGGGAGCAGACCCTGGTGGCGATCAAGGCGGTGCTGCTCGAGCGCTTCGACATCGAGCACGCCACCATCCAGCTCGAGTCCGGCGACCGCTGTGCCGACGCGGGCGCCTGCGAGCACAGCGAGCCGCCTCGCCACCGCCACTGAGGCGGGCCTACCAGAGGCTCAGGTGCTGGGTGAGGATGGTGGTGCCGATGCCGATCAGGATCACCCCGCCCAGCACCTCCGCCCGCTGGCCGATCAGCACGCCGAGGCGGCGGCCCAGCATCACCCCGAGGGTTGCCATCAGGGTGGTCGCCAGGCCGATCGCCAGGGCGGTGAGCAGGATGTTCGTTTCCAGAAAAGCCAGCCCGATGCCCACGGTCAGGGCGTCGATGCTGGTGATCACCGCGGTGGCGGCGACCAGCCACCAGGCATGCCGACGCGGGGAGGCAGCTTCTTCCTCCACGTCGGGCGCCGACAGTCCCCCCCGGATCATGCGGACACCCAGGGCGAGCAGCAGGATGAACACCACCCAGTGATCCCAGGCCTGGATATAGTGGGAGGCCCCGAGGCCGATGGCCCACCCGAGCAGCGGGGTCAGGCCCTCGACCACGCCGAAGATCAGGCCGGTGCGCAGGGCCTCGCGAAAGCGCGGGTGGTCGATCATCGCTCCCTTGCCGATGGCGGCGGCAAAGGCATCGGTGGACATGGAGAAGGCCAGCAGGGTGGTAGAAAGCAGCGTCATCGGTTCAGCATCCAGGCCGGGCGATTCACCACGACGGCACGACGCGCCCGGCCACGGGCGTCGTACCGTCGATGGTCTCGCCAACCCGAAGGCGCCCCTGCCACGGCATCTGGCCGACTATGTTGACAGGCGCTCTCGCACGCGCGGTGCGAGCCGGCTACTCCCCAACGAGGGTAGGGTGGGCATGACCGCGGTGATAGTCTCGAGCCATGCCAACGATCGGCAAAGCCTATCAGCTTGGCGGGGCGCACGCATCCCCGTCATGGTCGCCTACACGAGCTTGCTCTGGCGCAGGCGCACCACCGAGGCGGGCGGCGCGAAGCTGTCCGCGTCGGCGTCATCCCAGTAGTCGTTGAACACGGCGTGGCGGCAGGCGCCGCCCTCGTTGAGCTCGTTCGGGGCAAGGAAGTCGAACAGCGTGGCCAGGCTTCTCACCTCATGGCGGGACACTCGCCGGATGACGTGTTCGGGGCCGAGATCGCCGGGGTGAGCGAGCCCCGCGGCGGAGAGCATCTCGGCCAGGGCCTCGAGGGTGCGGCCATGGAAGCGAGCGACCCGCTCGGCCTTGAGCGGGATGTCCAGCCGGCTGCCGCGCAGGCGGTTCTGGGTGGCGACCCCGCTGGGGCAGCGGTCGGTATGGCAGGTTCGGGCCTGGATACAGCCCAGCGAGAACATGAAGCCCCGGGCGGAATTGCACCAGTCGGCGCCCAGCGCCAGGGTCCGGGCGATATCGAAGGCGCTGATCACCTTGCCGGAGGCGCCGACATGGACCCGCTCGCGCAGGCCGGCGCCCACCAGGGTGTTGTGGACCAGCAGCAGGGCATCGGTGAGCGGCATGCCCAGGCGGTTGACGAACTCCAGCGGGGCGGCCCCGGTGCCGCCCTGACCGCCGTCCACCACCACGAAGTCGGGGTGCTCGCCTTCCGCCAGCATGGCCTTGACCACGGCGAACCATTCCCAGGGGTGGCCGATGGCCAGCTTGATACCCACCGGCTTGCCCCCCGATAGCTCGCGCAGGCGCTGGATGAAGCCGATCAGCTCCCGGGGCGTGGCGAAGGCGCTGTGGGCCGCGGGGGAGACCACATCCTGGCCGGTCGGCACGCCGCGGGTCGCGGCGATCTCGGCGGTGACCTTGGCGCCGGGCAGGATGCCGCCATGGCCCGGCTTGGCGCCCTGGGAGAGCTTGATCTCGATCATCTTCACCGCGTCCGTAATGGCGGCGTCGCGGAAACGTTCGGCGTCGAAGCGGCCGTCGCTGTCCCGGCAGCCGAAGTATCCGGAGCCGATCTCCCAGACCAGGTCGCCGCCGCGCCGGTGGTAGGGGGAGATGCCGCCTTCGCCGGTGTCGTGGTAGAAGCCGCCTCGCCGGGCCCCGTCGTTGAGGGCGCTGATGGCGTTGGCCGAGAGGGCGCCGAAGCTCATCGCCGAGATATTGAGGACGCTGGCGGCATAGGGCCGGAGGCGGCCGGCGCCGACCGTCACCCGGAAGTCGTGGTCGCCGATGGGCGCCGGGGCCAGGGAGTGGTTGATCCATTCGTAGCCCGGGGCCTGCATGTCACGCAGTGAGCCGAAGGGCTGCTTGTCGAGGGTCCCCTTGGCGCGCCGGTACGCCAGGCTGCGCTGTTCCCGGGAGAAGGGCACCTCTTCGGTGTCGCGCTGGATGAAGTACTGGCGGATCTCGGGACCGAAGGACTCCAGCAGGTAGCGCAAGTGGGCCGTGATCGGATAGTTGCGACTGATCGTGTGACGGCGCTGCAACAGGTCGTGGGTGCCCAGGGCGGTCAGCCCGCCGAAGGCCAGCGCCCCCAGGCCCCAGCTCCAGGATGGGGCGCTGGCCAGGCCGGTCAGGCTGACGGCGAGCCCCAGCAGGCTGAGGACATAGCTAGCATAGCGGCGGGGCAGTCGATGCATGTCGCACTCCTTGCGGATGGGTCTTTGCCATTGCATGTGCCGGCCAGGCGGCTGTCAAACGCGGGCGCTCAGGCGTGGCCGGAGCCGTCGAGGATCGTGGCCCGCCATTAAGGATTCCTTAAGGTGGCGGGCCCAAGGATGGGAGTCGGGATACGGACGCCGCCAAGAACGTCCGGCCCGCCACCGCAAAGGAGTAGTGACCATGACAACCCTGACTTCCTCCCCCGAGCGCCTGGAGGCCCTCAGCGGCCATCCGCTCATCGTCAAGCCGGTGCGCACGCGCCTGTCCCCCGACAGCCCGGCGCTGACGGTGCTGACCGATTTTTCCCTCACCCCGCCGCTGACCATCTCGGTCGACACTCCGATCCTCGATGCCCGCAAGGTGATGCAGCACGGCGGTGTGCGCCTGCTGCTGGTCGTCGACGACCTGAAACGTTGTCTGGGAGTGCTCACCGCCCGCGAGGTGATCGGCGGCCGGCGCACCACCCAGGCCATGCAGAACCGCGCCCTGCCGCGCGCCGAGGTGACCGCTGGCATGGTACAGACTCCGTGCCAGGAGCTGCGGGCCCTGTCCATGGAGCGGCTGGCCAACCTGACCATCGGCCAGCTGATGCGCGACCTCGAGAGCTTCGGCGACCAGCACCTGCTGGTCACCGAGCGGGATCGCCGCCATGGCCTGCAGATCCGCGGCGTGATCTCGGCCGCCGATATCGGCCGGGCGCTGGGAACCGACATGTCGACCGTCCCCGAGGCGCGAAGCTTCGCCGATATCTGCCGCGTGGTGCTGGGACACGACCTCTGATCGCTTTCAGTCCGCCGGAGGGCCCCAGACGCTGGCGAGTACCTCCAGGGCCTCGGCAATCACCGCCTCCTCGCCGCGGTCCCGGCGCCAGATGAAGCTCAGCGCGCAGGGCAGGCGGATGTCTTCGACCACTTCCAGGCCTCGCTCCTGGCGCTCGGCCATGGCCAGGGCATCCCTGGCCAGGCTGAGCCCCACTCCGGCACGCACCAGGTCCAGCATGCAGGCTTCCTGATCCACCTGAGCCACGCCGTTGGGGGCCACTCCCAAGGGATCGAGGGCGCCATGCAGCAGGCGATGGTGGACGGAATTCACTGGCGTGGTGATCCACGGCAGGCGGGCCAGGCTTTTCCAATCGGCTCCCCCCAGGCGGTTTCCCCAACCGGCCGGAGCGATCACGTGATAGTGGAAATGGGTCAACTCGCGATGGGCGATCTCCGCCGCCCAGGGGCCCGGTCCCTCGCCTGGAGCGGCAAGATAGAAGCCGACATCCAGCTCGCGGCGGCGGATCCAGTCCATCACGCTGCCGCTCATGCCGTGTTGCAGCTCGGTCTCGAGCTGGGGCGCACGTTCCACCAGGCGGTGCAGGAAGCCCCCCAGGCGAATGAATTCCGGATCCACGATGGTGCCGATCTTCAGGCGTCCGCGCAGCGTGCTGTGCAACGCCCGGGCGTTCTGATCGAAGGCCGCCATGGCGGCCAGTGCCTTCTCGGCGGCAGGCAGCAGGGCGTGACCATCCTCGGTCAATGACAGCCCCTGGGGGCGACGACGGAACAGGGTCAGGCCAAGGTTCTCCTGAAACTGCTTGAGCTTGAGACTGACCGCGGGCTGGGTCAGGTGCAGGCGCTCGGCGGCACGGGAGACGCTGCCTTCCCGCGCCACGCTGACGAAGGCGCGCAGGTTCTGAAGGTCCTGCATGGTGGCGTACCCCCTCCTGCCCCTTTAGATATTTGTAAAAATTATATCACGCTTAGGGATTTCTCAATTGATCATGGTGACGATCCCGCTATCTTGGTGCCCATGGCATCCGTTTCAGGGCAGGCAATCATGCTCCTGGCGATGATCTGATCAACGACAAGACGAGGCGGCCATGAGCAACGCTAGCATCCAGCATTATATCAATGGGCAAATGACAGCCGGGGAATCCAACACGACCCAGGAGGTGTTCAATCCGGCCACCGGCCAGGTGACGGGCCAGGTGGCGTTGGCGTCCCAGGCGGATGTGGACACGGCCGTGGCCTCTGCGCGGTCCGCCTTCCCGGCGTGGGCCGACACCCCGCCGATCCGCCGTGCCCGGGTGATGTTCAAGTTCCTTGAGCTGCTCAATGCCCACAAGGACGAGCTGGCCGAAGCGATCACCCGGGAGCACGGCAAGGTATTCACCGATGCCCAGGGCGAGGTGGCTCGTGGCATCGATATCGTCGAGTTTGCCTGTGGCATTCCGCAGCTGCTCAAGGGCGACTACACCGAACAGGTCAGCACCGGCATCGACAACTGGACCACGCGCCAGCCGCTGGGCGTGGTCGCCGGCATCACCCCCTTCAACTTCCCGGCCATGGTGCCGATGTGGATGTTCCCGCTGGCCATTGCCGCCGGTAACAGTTTCATCCTCAAGCCCAGCCCGCTGGATCCCAGCGCCTCGCTGCTGATCGCCGACCTGCTCAAGCAAGCGGGCCTGCCGGATGGCGTCTTCAATGTGGTGCAGGGGGACAAGGACTCGGTGGAGGCGCTGATCGACCATCCCGACGTCAAGGCGCTCTCCTTCGTGGGCTCCACCCCGATCGCCAACCTGATCTATGAGCGTGGTGCGCGCCACGGCAAGCGCGTCCAGGCCCTCGGCGGCGCCAAGAACCACATGGTGGTGATGCCCGACGCCAACCTCGACAAGGCCGTCGACGCCCTGATCGGGGCGGCCTACGGCTCGGCCGGCGAGCGCTGCATGGCGATCAGCGTGGCGGTGCTGGTCGGCGATGTGGCCGACACCATCGTGCCGCGCCTGGCGGAGCGGGCCCGGGCACTGAAGGTGAAAAACGGCCTGGAGCTGGATGCCGAGATGGGGCCCATCGTGACCGCGCAGGCCCACCAGCGCATCACCGGCTACATCGAGAAGGGGGTGGCCGAGGGGGCTGAGCTGGTGGTGGACGGGCGTGACTTCGACCCGGCCTCGACCGGGGACGGCTGCGCCGAGGGCTTCTGGATGGGCGGCTCCCTGTTCGATCACGTCACGCCGGAGATGACCATCTACCGGGAGGAGATCTTCGGCCCGGTGCTGGCCTGCGTGCGGGTCCCGGACATCGCCACGGCGATCCAGCTGATCAACGATCATGAGTTCGGCAACGGCGTGAGCTGCTTCACCGAGAGCGGCAGTGTGGCCCGGGAGTTCGGCCGCCGCATCCAGGTAGGCATGGTGGGTATCAACGTGCCGATCCCGGTGCCCATGGCCTGGCACGGCTTCGGCGGCTGGAAGCGCTCGATGTTCGGCGATACCCATGCTTATGGCGAAGAGGGGGTACGCTTCTACACCAAGCAGAAGTCGATCATGCAGCGCTGGTCGGATTCCATCGATGGCGGTGCCGAATTCGTCATGCCGACCGCCAAGTAACGTCTCCTCCAACGACCGACAGGCATGCTGGCCGGTCAGCGGGTAGCCGCCCGCTGACCGAATACCGCAGCTTCGCCAGCGGTACGGCCGGCATCCCCAACGAGTGCATGTCATGGCTGAACAGACCAACAATAGCCAAGTCTTCGACTATATCGTGGTGGGCGCCGGCACTGCCGGCTGCCTGCTCGCCAACCGCCTGAGCGCAGATCCGGCCAATCGGGTGCTGTTGATCGAGGCGGGGGGGCGCGACAACTACCACTGGATTCATATTCCCGTGGGCTACCTCTACTGCATCGACAATCCGCGCACCGACTGGCGGTTCCGAACCGAGGCCGATCCCGGGCTGAACGGCCGCTCGCTGATCTTTCCACGTGGCAAGACACTCGGTGGCTGCTCCAGCATCAATGGCATGCTCTACATGCGCGGCCAGGCCCGCGACTACGACGGCTGGGCCGAGCTGACCGGCGACGACGCCTGGCGCTGGGATAACTGCCTGCCCGACTTCATGCGCCACGAGGATCACTATCGCCTCGACCGAGGGGGCGATGCGGATGCCGCCCACCGCGATTACCACGGTCACGGAGGTGAGTGGCGCATCGAGAAGCAGCGCCTGAAGTGGCAGGTGCTGGATGACTTTGCCACCGCTGCCGTGGAAGCGGGCATCCCGCGCACGCGGGACTTCAACCGCGGCGACAACGAGGGCGTCGACTACTTCGAGGTCAACCAGCGCTCCGGCTGGCGCTGGAACACGTCCAAGGCGTTCCTGCGCGGGGTGGAAAAACGCTCCAACCTGACCCTCTGGCACTCGACCCAGGTGCTGGGGCTCGAGTTCGAGAAGAGCGAGACTGGGGAACCCCGCTGTTGCGGCGTGAAGGTCCAGCGGGCCGGCGAGGTGGCGATGGCCAGGGCGGCACGGGAAGTGATCCTCTCCGCGGGCGCGATCGGCTCCCCCCAGCTGCTGCAGCTCTCCGGGGTCGGTCCGGCGGAATTGCTCGCTGAACACGACATTCCCGTGGTAGCCGCGCTGCCCGGGGTGGGCGAGAATCTGCAGGATCACCTGCAGATTCGCTCGATCTACCAGGTCAAGGGAGCCAACACCCTCAACACCATGGCCAGCTCGCTGATGGGCAAGGCCAGGATTGGGCTGGAATATGCCTTGAGGCGATCCGGGCCCATGAGCATGGCACCGTCACAGCTGTGTGCCTTCACGCGCAGCTCCGAGGCCTACGAGCATCCCAATCTCGAGTACCACGTCCAGCCGCTGAGCCTCGAGGCCTTCGGCCAGCCGTTGCACGACTTCCCGGCGATCACCGCGAGCGTCTGCAACCTCAACCCCACCAGCCGCGGCACGGTGCGCATCAAGAGCCGCGATCCTCGCCAGGCCCCGGCCATCTCGCCCAACTACCTGAGCACCCCCGAGGACCGACAGGTGGCCGCTGACTCGCTGCGGGTCACCCGGCGCATCGCCGGCCAGCCGGCGTTCGCCAAGTACCAGCCCGAGGAAGTCAAGCCTGGCGTGCAGTACCAGAGCGACGAGGACCTCGTGCGGCTGGCGGGTGACATCGGTACCACCATCTTCCACCCGGTGGGCACCGCACGGATGGGCCGGGCTGACGATCCCATGGCGGTCGTGGACTCCCAGCTTCGCGTCAGAGGCATCCAGGGCCTGAGGGTCGTCGATGCCAGCATCATGCCCACCATCACCAGTGGCAACACCAACTCCCCGACCCTGATGATCGCGGAGAAGGCGGCGGGGTGGATCCTCGGTCGGGCGTCATGATGCTGTCATCTGTCGAAAATAGTGTTTGACCTGCGCCCTTCAAGGGCGCATGCTGCCCGCAGTTGGTTAGCAAGTCGCACATCGCAAGTGGTCATCGAAAGCTCAATAGCGTCGGTCGCCCGGTGAAAGTTTCTTGTTTTACCCACTGCAACTCGGGTATCTCCCCGGCTACACATCACGCTATTCGAGGAATTCGATAATGGCTACCGGTACTGTCAAGTGGTTCAACGACACCAAGGGCTTCGGCTTCATTTCTCCGGACGACAACGGTGACGACCTGTTCGCTCACTTCTCCGAGATCCAGGCCGAAGGCTTCAAGTCCCTGCAAGACGGTCAGAAGGTCTCCTTCGACGTCACCCAGGGCAAGAAAGGCCTCCAGGCTTCCAACATCAAGGTCATCGACTAAGCTCGATCGCCATTGATGTGCCGCCTCCGGGCGGCTGGACGGGGCCCGCATTCGCGGGCCCCGTTTCGTTGTGGGCGCCTCTCCTTAATAGCTTTTTTGCATAAATGAATTTCTAAAAATAACTTTTTAGAATATGCCCGGGCCGTCACAATGGGTCGGTTTCGACTCCTGCTGGAATGCCCATGTCCCCGGACGCCTGGATCTCACTCATCGTCGTCGTTGCCGTCTTTCCGCTGATGGCCCTGACGCGTGTCGGCCCCGACATGGTGCTGCTGGGAGCCTTGATCCTGCTGGTCAGCCTGGGCATCGTCGATCCCCAGCAGGCCCTGGGCGGCTTCTCCAGCAGCGGCCTGTTCACGGTGGCCTTCATGTACGTGCTGGTGGCCAGCATCCGCGAGACCGGCGGTATCGACCTGATCATCCGCTACGTGCTGGGTCGCCCCCAGGGCGAGCGGCGCGCCCTGGCGCGTCTTATCCTGCCGGTGGCGCCGCTGAGTGGCTTCCTCAACAACACGCCGGTAGTGGCCGCCTTCATTCCGGCCGTACTCAGCTGGAGCCGGCGGCTGCGGCTGCCGGCCCATCGGCTGCTGATGCCGCTGAGCTTCGCCTCCATCCTCGGCGGCACCATCACCCTGCTGGGCACCAGCACCAACCTGGTGGTCCACGGCCTGCTGATCGACCGCTACCCGGACCTGGCCATGGGGCTCTTCGACATCGCCTGGGTGGGCGTGCCGGTGGCGGTGGCGGGGCTGGCGTACCTGCTGCTGGTCGGCCAGCGCCTGCTCCCGCCTCGCCAGGGGGCCGCCGAGGTCTTCGAGAACCCCCGGGAATTCACTATCGAGATGGAGGTCGACCCGGCCGGCCCCCTGGTCGACAAGAGCGTCGAGGAGGCCGGGCTGCGCCACCTGCAGGAGCTTTTCCTGGTGGAGATCGAGCGCGACGGCAATGTGGTCAGCGTGGTCGGCCCGGGGGAGCGCCTCAAGGGACGTGACCGGCTGGTATTCGCGGGTACCTCTGCCGGGGCGGTGGAGCTGCAGCAGATCCGCGGGCTGATCCCCTCGCACCACGGCGAGTCCAGCCTGCAGAAGGACTTCAAGGAGCGCCGCCTGGTCGAGGCGGTGGTCTCCGACCAGTGCCAGTTCATCGGCCGACGGATCCGTGACGGTCACTTCCGCACCCTCTATGGCGCGGCGGTGCTGGCGGTGTGCCGGGGCGGCGAGCGGGTGGCCGGCAACCTCGGCCAGATTCGCCTGCAGCCCGCCGACGTGCTGCTGCTCGAGGCCCGGCCGCCGTTCATCGAGCGTCACCGCCAGTCGCGGGACTTCCTGCTGATCAGCCAGGTCAATGGTGCGGCACGACCGGCCCACGAGCGCGCCTGGCTGGCCTGGAGCATCCTGGCAGGGGTGGTCCTGCTCGCCACCACCGGGACGATGAGCATGATGAATGCCGCCATGCTCGGGGCCGCCGCCTCGGTGCTCTCCGGCTGCTGTTCGATCAGCGCCGCCAAGCGTGGCCTGGATACTCAGGTGCTGTTGACCATCGCCGCCTCCTTTGGCCTGGGGGCGGCCCTGGAAGGCTCGGGAGCGGCCGCCAGCCTGGCCGGGGCGGCGATGGCCCTTGTCGACGGCAACCCCTGGTGGCTGCTGATCGGCAGCTACCTGGTGGTGGCCCTGCTCACCGAGCTGGTTACCAACAACGCCGCCGCGGTGATCACCTTCCCGGTGGTGATGGCCGGCGCCGAGAGCCTGGGTGTCAGTCCCATGCCCTTCGTGGTGGGGGTGATGTTCGCCGCCTCGGCGAGCTTCCTGACGCCGATCGGCTATCAGACCAACCTGATGGTCTACGGGCCCGGCGGCTACCGGGTCAGCGACTACCTGCGGGTCGGTGCGCCGCTCAACCTGCTGAGCGCCGTGGTGGCAATGGTGCTGATTCCCCTCGTCTGGCCGTTCTAGGGGCGGCCCTCGCCGTGGCCAGCGCTTTGCGCTAGGGTGGCGCTTTTGCCCAGGAAGACGACCCCATGAGCGAACCCGACGAGTTGATCATCGAGCCCCGTGGCGGCAAGCCCGCCGATGCCTGCGTCTTCATCCTCCATGGTCTCGGCGCCGATGGCCATGACTTCGAGCCCCTGGTGCCGGCGCTCACGCTGCCCGAGGCGGCCAGCGTGCGCTTCATCCTGCCCCATGCCCCGCGCCTGCCGGTGACCATCAATGGCGGCATGGTGATGCCGGCCTGGTACGACATCAAGGAGATGAGTCTCGACCGCCGCGTGGACGAGGCCCAGCTCAAGGACTCCGCCGTGTGCATCCAGACGCTGGTCCGCGAGCAGATCCAGCATGGCATCCCCGGCGAGCGCATCATCCTGGCCGGCTTTTCCCAGGGCGGGGCGGTAGCCTACGAGGCGGCCCTGACCTTCCCCGAGCGCCTCGGGGGCCTGCTGGCCATGTCCACCTACCTGGCCACCGCCGAGAGCCTCGAGCCGGCTCCGGCCAATCGCGACCTGCCCATCGAGATCCATCATGGTAGCCTCGACCCGGTGGTGCCCGAGGCCCTCGGCCGGGCCGCCCGCGACCGGCTCTCGGCCATGGGATACCCGGTCCACTATCGCCAGTATCCGATGGCCCATGCGGTCTGCCCTCAGCAGGTCGCCGACATCGGCCGCTGGCTGTCAGACCGACTGGCGCGTTGACGCCGAGGCTGGGAAGGGCACGGAATGGACGCATCGCGGTATGACACCACCCGGCGGCAGGGAGCCTGGCATGCCTGCCTGCGCAGCGCTCGCCCCAATTTCCTGGTGCTGGCGCCACTGTGTGCCGGATTGGCGGTGCTCACGGCTCGCCTCGAGGGGGCGCCGGTGGCCAGGCTGGACACCCTGCTGGTGTTGCTGGCCGCGCTGCTGGCCCATGCCGCGGTGAACCTCTTCAACGAGCACCATGACTTCGTCAGCGGCCTGGATGCCACCACCCGACGCACCCCCTTCTCCGGGGGCAGTGGCGCCCTGCCGGCCCAGCCGGTGGCGGCCCCGCTGGTGAAGCGCGCCGCCGTCGCCTGCCTGGCCGGGGTGGTGATCATCGGCGGCTGGTTCGTGTGGCGGTCGGGACCGTGGCTGCTGCTCTACGGCCTGCTGGGCCTTGGCCTGGTGGTGGCCTACACCGGAGTGCTGACGCAGCGTCCGCTGCTGTGCCTGCTGGCGCCGGGCCTGGGCTTCGGCACCCTGATGGTGGTGGGGGCGCACCAGGCGCTGAGCGGACACTTCTCGTCCCTGGCCATGGCCGTTTCCCTGGTGCCGACCCTGCTGGTCAGCGCGCTGCTGCTGCTCAACCAGGTGCCGGATATCGACGCCGACCGCCGAGTCGGCCGGCGTCACCTGGCGATCCTGCTGGGCCGGCGGCGGGCCGTGCGGCTGGCGGGCGTCCTGGTGCTGGCGGCCTTCCTGGTGGTGCCGGCCGGGGGCGCGGTGGGCCTCCTGCCGGCGACTGCCTGGCTGACCTGGCTGCTGTTGCCGGCGGTCGCCTGGCTGGTGCGCGGCCTGTGGCGGCTGAACGATGACGACGAGGCGGCGCTCGTGCCCTGGCTGGGGGCCAACGTGGCTGTCCAGCTCGGCACCCTGGCGCTGCTCAATCTGGGACTCTGGCTGGCCGGCTGAACCCGACCCCGTGGCGGCTCGACGGCGGCCCGGCAGCGGGGCATCATGAAGGTTCGATGATGTCCCCATGGCTATCCAGGATCCCAGCATGCCCCAGTCTCCCTTTGCCGACCTTCCCGACACCACCGGACACTTCGGTCGCTTCGGCGGCCAGCGCATTCCCGCCGAGCTCAAGCGGGTGATGGACGAGATCGACGCCGCCTACGAGGAGATCCGCGTCCGCGAGGACTTTCGCCAGGAACTCGCCGACCTGTTCGCCGACTACGTGGGGCGTCCCAGCCCGATCTTCCATGCCCGGCGGTTGTCCGAGCAGCTGGGCGGCGCCCAGATCCACCTCAAGCGCGAGGACCTCAACCATACCGGCGCCCACAAGATCAATCACTGCCTGGGCGAGGCGCTGCTGGCCAAGTTCATGGGCAAGACCAAGGTGATCGCCGAGACCGGCGCCGGCCAGCATGGGGTGGCACTCGCCACCGCCTGCGCCCTGGTGGGCATCCCCTGCGAGATCCACATGGGCCAGGTGGACATCGAGAAGGAGCACCCCAACGTCACCAAGATGAAGATCCTCGGCGCTGATCTGGTGGCGGTGACCCGGGGCACGGCGACCCTCAAGGACGCCGTGGACAGCGCCTTCGAGGAATACCTCAAGGACCCGCAGCAGTATATCTATGCCATCGGCTCGGTGGTGGGGCCGCATCCCTTCCCCAAGATGGTCCGCGACTTCCAGTCGATCATCGGCCGCGAGGCCCGGGAGCAGTTCCAGGCCCGCCATGGCCGCCTGCCCGATCATGTGGCCGCCTGCGTCGGCGGCGGGTCCAATGCCATCGGCATGTTCACCGCCTTTCTCGAGGACGACGAGGTCCGCCTGGTGGGGATCGAGCCGGCTGGCGAGGGCCTGGATACGCCGCGCCACTCGGCGACCCTGACGCTGGGCAAGCCCGGCGAGATCCACGGCATGGCCTGCTATGTGCTCGAGGATGCCGAGGGCCAGCCCATGCCGGTGCACTCCATCGCCTCGGGGCTCGATTACCCGGGAGTGGGGCCCCAGCACAGCTACCTCAAGGAGCAGGGACGCGTCGACTACGTCAGCGCCACCGACGACGAGTGTCTGGAGGCCTTCCTGACCCTGTCACGGGTCGAGGGCATCATCCCGGCCCTGGAGAGCGCCCATGCCGTGGCCTGGGCCATGCGCACGGCACCGACCCTGTCCGCCGACCAGCACATCCTCGTCAATCTGTCAGGACGAGGCGACAAGGATGCCGACTACGTGGCCGCACGACTGGGCCTGTAGGCCCTTTGTCGGTGATCGGGCGTGTGCCCCGGCAACGACTGGGCTAGGGTAGAGCGATAGCGGCACCATTCCCTGTTGATGCGGAGACCCCAAGGATGCGGGGCATGTCATGGATTCCGGACAAGTGGCGTCGTCGACGAACCCCGCCGGGCGCCAGCCTGCCCGAGCGGCTCTACGCGCATTTTCCGGGCGCGGTGATGCTGCTGGATGCCCATGGAGTGGTTCTCGATGCCAACCCGTCGGTGGCGCAAGCCACGGGGCATGCCCCCGCGTCGTTGGTGGGGCAACGCGTTACCATCCTGGACGAACAGCCGCTGCGCGGCCCCGTGTCCCGGGCACTGGCTGAATGCGTCCAGCAGCGCAGCGCCTGGCGTGGCCTGTTGCATTGCCGCCATGCCGACGGTCACCGGCTCTACCTGGATACCCTTGTCCAGCCCCTGGTCGAGGGGCCCCACGACACCCTTCGTCTGCTGCTCATCCAGCACGATGTCGGTCCGCTGCTCGAACCGGCCATCGCCGACCGGGCGAGGCTCGGCCGGCTGGAAGCGGTCGTGGCCGGCTTGCCGGGCGTGGTCTTCCAGCTGCACCAGGCCCCGCGGGGGGCGCTGTCCTTCGGCTACCTGAGCGAGGGGCTCAGCGCACTGTGCGGCCTGACCCCTGACGCCGTGATGGCTTCCCCCTCACGGTTGCTCGACCGGCTGGTCGGCGATGATCGCGAGGCCCTGAGCAATGCCCTGGCCCAGTCATCGGTGAGCCTCGAGCCGTTGCAGCTGGCCTTTCGCATCGAGGTTGCCGATGGCGTGCGCTGGCTGGAGGCTACGGCGAGCGCGCGGCGCGAGTCCAAGGGGGGCACGCTCTGGGAGGGATGGCTGCAGGATGTCACCCGGCGCAAGGAGGCGGAGCGGCGTACCGAGCACCTGATCAGCACCGACATGCTGACTGGCCTGCTCAACCGGCGGGCTTTCTTCGCCAATGGCGAGGCGGTGCTGGCCCATGCCGCCCGTCATGGTCGCCGGGTACCGGTGGCTATGGTCGACCTCGATCACTTCAAGGTGCTCAATGACACCCACGGCCATGCCGCTGGCGACGTCGCCCTGCAGCGCTTCGCCACGATCTGCCGTGACAGCCTGCGGCCCTATGACCTGATCGGCCGCGTCGGCGGCGAGGAATTCGCGCTCATGCTGGTGGATAGCGAGCCGGAGGAGGCCTGCAGCGTGCTGGAGCGCCTGCGACAGGCCGTGGCGGACAGCGAGCTGGTGCTGGGCGGCGAGACGCTGCATTTCACGGTCAGCCTGGGCATGGCCTTCCTCGCGCCCGGCGGCGATCTCGGCGAGGCGTTGAGCCGGGCCGACCGAGCGCTCTACCGGGCCAAGCGGGCGGGCCGCAACCGCATCGTCGGTCCCGAGGCGGTGACCTGAGGCACTGACTGGCCAGGTCGCTGTCCCATGGGGCAGCATACTGTCATCACTACCCTGCAAAAGGAGACGCCGATGTCACTCTCCGAGGATTTCCGCCTGCCAGTGGCGTGCCCGAACTGCGGTAGCCACCTGATGCGGGTCTCCAGCGTCAAGAACCCCGACGACCAGGTGCACTGCGCCTCCTGCCAGCGCTTCGTCTGCCTCTATCACGAGGCCCAGACGGTGCTCCACCACGGGCCTGGCAGCAAGAGCGAGGCCTTGATCGAGAAGGCGGTGAATCGCGGCCCCTGAGGGCGAAGAGTCGGGCGGGCCGACGCCGGTGGCGTCGGCCCGCCGCGTTCAGAGCAGCTCCTCGCCAGCCAGCGCCAGGCGCGAGCGCTCCACGCTCTGGAGGGTGACATGGCCGGCATGGGGCCAGTCGCGGAAGTGTTGCACCACCGCCGCCATGCCGCAGGTGTTGGCGGTGAGGTAGGGCGTGTCGATCTGTCCCACGTTGCCCAGGCAAACGATCTTGGTGTTGCGTCCGGCCCGGGTGATCAGGGACTTGAGCTGCTTGGGCGTGAAGTTCTGGGCCTCGTCGATGATCAGGAAGGTGTCGTTGAGGGTCCGGCCGCGCATGAAGCCGGGGGCGCGGATCTGCACCCTCGAGCCGAGCAGCTGCCGCGTGGCCTCCTGGTTCCAGGTGGAACTGCCGTCATGCTCGTCGCGCAGCAGGTTGTCCATGTTGTCATGGAAGGCGCCCATCCAGGGCGACATCTTCTCTTCCTCGGTGCCGGGCAGGTAGCCGATGTCCTCGCTCATGGAGATCGGGGCCCGGGTGAAGACCACGCGCTCGAAGCGCTTGCCGTCCAGCGTCTGCTGGAACGCCGCGGCCAGGGTCATGAAGGTCTTGCCGGTGCCCGCGCTGCCGGCGATGGTCACCAGGTCGATGTCGTCGTCCATCAGCAGGTTGAGAGTGAAGTTCTGGCGGCTGTCATGGGCATGCACGCCCCACACGCTGGCGCCATGGCGGTAGTTGGTCAGTAGCTCCAGATGGGCATGGTGTGGGCCCAGGTCGCGGACCACCGCCTCGAAACTCGCCTCATCGTCGCTGTCCGACACCAGCATGCCCAGGTGCCAGTCCGTGGGGATATCGCCGGTCAGGCGGTAGATCACGCGGCTGTCCTCGCGCTTCACCTTGACCTCGGTCTTGAGCGTCTCCCACAGGCCGTTGCCGTCGTGGCCCGCCTCGGGATAGACCCGGGCGCCGCCGAGCATGGCATCACTGTCGTCGAAGGCGCGATCGGTGAGGTAGTCCTCCACCGGCACACCGAGGGCCGCGGCCTTGACCCTCAGGTTGATGTCCTTGGTCACCAGGACCACCGAGGCGTCGGGGCGCTCGTCGCGCAGCCGGCAGGTCTCGGCGAGCAGGCGGTTGTCGGGGCTGTCCTCCAGGTTGTCCGGGACCGAGAGGTTGTCGTAGCACAGCAGGCGCAGCCGACCCTCGGGGCCGGTAAGCCGGCTGATGGGGATGCCATCGTGGATCTGGCCGATGTCGACGTTGGCGGTGAGGTCCGAGAGGGTCCGGCTGACCTGCCGGGCGGTGCGGGCGATTTCGCGAATGCCGTTCTTGTGCTTGTCGAGCTCCTCGAGCACGGTCATGGGAATGACCACTTCGTGCTCATCGAACTGATAGAGGGCGGCGGGATCATGGATCAGGACGTTGGTGTCCAGCACGTAAAGCCGGGTGGCCTTCTTGTCGATGCGTACCATCGGCGCAGCTCTCCTGATTGTCACCGGATCGACGTCAGAGATGACGCCTCGATGTCGACACTGTCAGCGCGGGATGTCAGTTCCGTGACAGGGCGCGACGTGCCGGTCTGACGGTCTTGTGGTGATCACCTCCCGTTGTCATATGACCGCAATACTTGCCACTTGGCTTCCAGCATGGCCCATCTTTGCCGCTGTGCACAATTTCCGCCCTCAACGCTGCGGCGGTTGCCTGCCGCCCGACCGGGAGCCGTGCGGCGTGCTCGCCCGGCATGGCCGGGGCGTCGTCGGGCTCCGACGATTGGAACACGCCAATGGCTGTTTTAGGGTGGGCAGGGAGGCACGGGGCGCCGATTGGAGGAAGAGCGACATGAGCGAGTCCGATCTGGGCTTGATGGATGCGACACGTCTCGAGTCACTGTTCCGGTCGCGCGAGGCCTCGCCACTGGAGGCCACGCGGGCAGCGCTCGAGCGCATCGAGCGCTTCAATGACAAGGTAAATGCCTACGTCCACGTGGATCACGAAGGCGCCGAGGCGGCAGCCAAGGCCTCGGCTCGTCGCTGGGGGCAGGGCACGCCGCTGAGCCCCATCGACGGGATGCCGGTGTCGCTCAAGGACCTGACCGAGGTCGCCGGCATGCCCTGTCGCGAGGGGTCGCTCACCGTCCCGGACACGCCCTGTGACAATGATGCGCCGCCCGCCCGCATGTTGCGAGAGGCGGGGGCGGTCATCCTGGGCAAGACCAATACCCCGGAGTTCGGCTGGAAGGCGGTCACCGACAATCGGGTGTTTGGCGCCACCACCAATCCCTGGGACACGCGGCTGACGCCCGGCGGCTCGTCGGGCGGTGCCGCCGTGGCCGCCGCCCTGAATCTGGGGGTTCTCCACCAGGGCGGCGATTCCGGTGGCTCGATCCGCATCCCGGCGGCCTTCACCGGCGTCTTCGGCTTCAAGCCCACCTTCGGTTGGACGCCGCAGTGGCCGCCCGCCAAGGAGCCGACGCTCTCCCACCTGGGCCCCCTGACCCGTAACGTGCGCGATGCCGTCAGCATGCTCAATGTCATGGGCCGCTATGACTATCGCGACCCCTATGCCACCCGGGGGCAGCCGGACGACTGGGGGGAGGATCTCGACAAGGGCCTGCGGGGGCTGCGCATCGCCTACTCCCCCACCCTGGGCTACGCCCGGGTCGATCGCCAGATCGCCGACCGGGTGGCCGAGGCCGCACGCAAGCTCGAAGATCTGGGCGCCGAAATCGTGGAGATCCATCCCGGCTTCGCCTCGCCTCTGGATGTCTTCAAGAAGCTGTGGTTCACGGCATCGCTGGAACAATGGTCGCGGCTCGATGAGCACCAGCGCGAACGCCTGGACCCCGGCCTGGTGGCCAATGCCCGGGAGGCGCAGGACTGGACGGCCGTCGAGCTGTTTCGCGCCTTGGCCGAGCGGGCGCTCCTGACCCAGCGACTCGAGCACTTCAACCAGGAGTACCACCTGTTGATGACGCCGGCCGTGCCCATCTCGCCGTTCGAGATCAACCAGCAGGTGCCCCCCGGCAGCGGCATGAAGGACTGGGAAGACTGGGCGCCGTTCTCCTATCCCTTCAACCTCAGCCAGCAGCCCGCGGCCTCGGTGCCCTGCGGATTCACCGATGCCGGCCTCCCGGTGGGCTTCCAGCTGGCCGGCGGCAAGTTCGATGATTGCCGGGTGCTGAGGGCCTGTCACGCCTTCATGGCGGCCCATCCGCCGCGCTTTCCCACGGTGCCGGATCCGTCCCAGCCCGCCTGAGTCGCCACTGGCCACCGTCCGCACACCGTTCGAGGAGCTCCCGCATGATCGTGCGCACCCGCGAAGACGCCGAGAACAACGCCATCGACGAGGAGAAGTTCATCAGCCGTCGTTACACGTTGCGTGCCGACGGGATGGGCCATTCCTTCCACGAGACCTATATCAAGCCGGGCCAGGAATTGCACATCTGGTACCGGAATCACCGCGAGACGGTGCTCTGCCTGGAGGGGAAGGGCACCATCGAGGACCTCACCGAAGGCGGCCGCTGGACGCTGACCCCCGGCGTGCTCTATGCCCTGGACAAGCACCAGCAGCATGTCCTCAGCAGCGACGAGGGGATGACCGTGCTCTGCGTCTTCACACCGTCGCTGGTCGGCCCCGAGGATCACGACGAGCAGGGCAGCTACCCGCTGTACGACGACGACGGCAGCGTGCTCAGCCGCTGACCGGCACGCCATGCCGCCGCCGGGCGGCGGGGAGGCCCTGCCGACGCGCGCCCGCCCCCGGCATGCGAGGGGGCGGGCACGTGGCGGACGGCGGCCGAGGGCGGGGTCACGCCCGGAGCATCACCTGGTCGCCCTTGAAGCAGACCGCCCAGCAGCGCAGCCGTACTGCCTCGTCTTCCAGGCACTGGCCGTCGTCGAGCCGGAAATGCTGCTTGTAGATCGGGGAGGCCACCACCGGCGCCCCCGAGAGGTCGCCGACGATGCCCCGGGCGATGACGTTGGCGCCCGAGAAGGGATCGTGATGGTCCACGGCATAGAGCTCGGTGGCATGGCCGGGCAGGTAGAACAGGGCCACCTGGGCCGGTCCCTCGGGCGTCTCGATCCAGGCGGCGACGCCGGAGAAGGCGACCAGGTCGGCCTTGGTGCACAGGGGTTGCCAGGTCTGGGTCATGGTCGTAGCTTCTGCGGTTGCGGTGGACATGGGCAAGTTCCTCTCATTTCTCGTTCGCCAGGGAGCTTGTGGGGACCAATTCCCGATGATCGGGAGTGAACAAGCTTCCCCGCAAAGGTATCGGGAAATCGGCGAGCGAGATGAAGCGCTAGGCGCGCGGCGCACCGAAGGCGAGACATAACGGGTTGTTAGGCGAGCCTTCGGGGTGCCGCGCAACGACGCGATTCGCTCGCGCAGCCATTTCCTTTAGGCGGGCAGGAGCTGGCCGCGCTCCTCCGTCACGATAATGTCCGGATCGGGGCGCGCGTCGTTGACGAAGCTGCGGAAGCGCTTGAGCTTCTCGGGGTCGTTGATGGCGCCCGCCCACTCGCACTCGTAGTTGTCGATGACGGTCTGCATCTGCGCCTCGAGTTCGTCGCCGATCCCCAGGCTGTCCTCCAGCACCACCGCCTTGAGGTAGTCCAGGCCGCCCTCGAGGTTCTCGCGCCATACCGAGGTGCGCTGCAGGCGGTCGGCGGTGCGCACGTAGAACATCAGGAAGCGGTCGACGGCGCGGATCAGCTGCGCGTCGTCGAGGTCGGTGGCCAGCAGCTCGGCGTGGCGCGGGCGCATGCCGCCGTTGCCGCACACGTAGAGGTTCCAGCCATGCTCGGTGGCGATCACCCCGACATCCTTGCTCTGGGCCTCGGCGCACTCGCGGGTGCAGCCGGAGACCGCGAACTTGAGCTTGTGGGGCGAGCGCAGGCCCTTGTAGCGGTGCTCCAGCTGGATGGCCATGCCCACGCTGTCCTGCACCCCGTAGCGGCACCAGGTGCTGCCCACGCAGGACTTCACGGTACGCACCGACTTGCCGTAGGCGTGACCGGTCTCGAAGCCGGCCTCGATCAGCGCGCCCCAGATGTCGGGCAGGTCCTCGAGGCGGGCGCCGAACAGGTCGATGCGCTGGCCGCCGGTGATCTTGGTGTAGAGGCCGTACTGCTGGGCCACCTCGCCGAGCACCACCAGCTTGTCCGGGGTGATCTCGCCGCCGGGGACACGCGGCACCACCGAGTAGGTGCCGTTCTTCTGCATGTTGGCCATGAAGGTGTCGTTGGTATCCTGCAGCGGGATATGCGCGGCGTCGGTGATCGGCTCGTTGAAGCAGGACGCCAGGATCGAGGCCACCGCCGGCTTGCAGATGTCGCAGCCCAGGCCCTGGCCGTGCTTGCCGATCAGCTCGCCGAAGGTCTTGATGCCCTCGACGCGGACGATGTCGAAGAGCTCCTGGCGGGTGTGGGCGAAGTGCTCGCAGATCGACCGGTCGACCTCCACGCCGCGGGCTTCCAATTCGTGGTCGACCACGCTCTTGAGCAGGGCCGCGCAGCCACCACAGCCGGTGCTGGCCCTGGTCTCGGCCTTGACGCTGCCCAGGTCGGTGGCACCGGCATCGAGGGTCGCGCAGATCGATCCCTTGGTGACGTTGTGACAGGAACAGATGGTCGCGCCCTCGGGCAGGGCATCGGCGCCCAGGGTCGGCGCCCCCTCGGTGGAGGGCAGGATCAGTGCCGCCGGGTCTTCAGGCAGTTCCAGGCCGTTGCTGTAGTACTGCATCAGGGTGTCGTAGTAGGCGTTGTCACCCACCAGCATGGCGCCGAGCAGCTTCCTGCCGTCGCTGGAGACCACCAGCTTGCGGTATTCCTGCTTGATCTCGTCGAGGTAGCGGAACATCCGCGCGCCGGGGTTCTGGTTGCCGTGGGCATCGCCGATAGCGCCCACGTCGACGCCGAGCAGCTTGAGCTTGGTGCTCATGTCGGCGCCCGCGAAGGTCAACTCGCCGCCCAGCAGGGTGTCGGCGGCCGCCTTGGCCATCTGGTAGCCGGGGGCCACCAGGCCGAAGATGCTGTCGTTCCACAGCGCCACCTCGCCGATGGCCAGGATCGCCGGGTCACTGGTCAGGCAGCGGTCGTCGATCACCACGCCGCCGCGCTCGCCCATCTCCAGGGCGGCCTCCCGGGCCAGCTCGTCGCGGGGACGGATGCCGGCGGAGAACACGATCAGGTCGGTCTCCAGTACCTTGTCGTCCTGGAAGACCATGCGGTGGAAGCTGGCCTGGCCATCCTCGATGTGCTGGGTGGCGCGGCCGGTGAGTACCTGGACCCCCAGCGCCTCGATCTTCTCGCGCAGCAGCTCGCCCCCCTCGGTGTCGACCTGCATCGGCATCAGCCTAGGTGCGAACTCGACCACGGCGGTGTCGAGGTCGAGCCCGCGCAGGGCGTTGGCCGCCTCCAGGCCCAGCAGGCCGCCGCCGACCACCACGCCGGTGGTGGCGTTCTCGGCCGCGGCGCGGATGGCGTCCAGGTCGTCCAGGGTACGGTAGACCAGGCAGTTCTCGCGGTCGTTGCCGGGGATCGGCGGCACGAACGGGTAGGAGCCGGTGGCCAGCACGACCCGGTCGTAGGCGTAGCGGCCCTGGTCGGTCACCACCTCGCCCTTGTCGCGATCGAGCGCGGTCACCGCCTCGTGGAGACGCAGCTCGATGCCGTGCTCGGCATAGAAGTCGGCGTGGCACATGGCCAGGGACTGGGCGTCGCGACCGGCGAAGTACTCGGACAGGTGGACGCGATCATAGGCGCGGTGACGCTCCTCGCCGAAGACCGTGATGCGGTACTGCGCGGTGGCGCCACGTTCGACGAGCTGTTCGACCAGATGGTGGCCGACCATGCCGTTACCGATGATGATCAGGTGTTGTGCTTCGGACTGGGGCGTGTTCATGCGGCCTCCTTCTCGGGGCTGTCGGTGTCTTTGAGCGGGCTCTCTTGCTCGGCAAGCAGGGCCTCGACATCGGCCTGGCCGAGGGCCAGGGCCTGGCGGGCGGCATCGAGCCGGGTGCCGGCCCGGGCCTGGGTGAACAGCCAGGGCCCCATGGCGGTATCGCCATACAGCACGGCGCCCTCCAGGCGGCCATCGCGCAGCAGCAGGCGGCGGTATTCGCCCTGCTGCGGATCGTGATAGGTCAGCGCCTCGTGGCCCGGCGCGGCCTCGGTGGGGCCGAAGGCATACAGCGACACGCCGCCGACCTTGAGCTTGGTCGCGGTCGGGGCGTCGGCGAAGCCCGCCGTCGCTTCCCCGGACAGGTGACGGGCCAGCACCTCGACCTGCTGCCAGATCGGCTCCACCAGCCCGAAGGTGCGGGGCCCGACCTGGCAGCATTCGCCCAGCGCATGGATGGCCGGGTCGGAGGTGGTCAGCCAGGCATCGACCCGGATGGCGCGGTCACAGGCCAGGCCGGCCTCCCGGCCGAGCTCGGCATTGGGCGTGATGCCGGCGGCAATGACCACGCGCTCGGCGGGCAGTCGCTCCCCGGTGGCCAGGCGCGCCGCGACGACATGGCCGCGTCCGTCGTCCTCCAGGGCGGCCAGTTCGACGCCGGTGGCGATCTCCAGCCCGCGGCCCTCCAGTTCGCGTTGCAGCAGCATCGCGGCGGTGGCGTCGAGTTGACGGTTCATCAGACGGTCGCTGCGCTGGAGCACGCGGACCTGCATGCCGCGCTGGCGCAGGCCCTCGGCGGCCTCGAGCCCCAGCAGGCCGCCGCCGACCACCAGGCCGCGGCCGCCGCGCTCGGCGGCCTCGGCCAGGGCCTCGGCGTCGTCCAGGTCACGGAAGCCGCTGACCCCGGCCAACTCGATCCCCGGCACGGGGGGCAGGGCGGTTCGCGAGCCCGTGGCCAGCACCAGCCGGTCATAGGCGATGGCCTCGCCACCCTCGGTCAGGATCCGGCGCCGGTCCCGGTCGATGCGGGTCACCCGCTCGCCGAGGCGCGTGCTCAGGGTGATGCCGGCCCGGTCGGCGATCTCGGGCAGGCGCAGGTCGTCATGGGTCATCTCGCCCGCGAGCCAGGGGGAAAGCAGGATGCGGTTGTAGGCCGGGCAGCGTTCCTCGCCGACCACGGTAATGCGGCGCGGCGCATTGACCTGGCGAACGAGCGTCTCGACGAGGCGCTGGGTGGCCATGCCGTTGCCGACAATCACCAGGTGCTCAATAGGATGCTGTGTCGTGATGGACCCGGTAAGGGCATCGGGGCACATGTCGAAACCTCCTGAAACGCAAAAAGACGCCTCCGCACCCCCTGGCAGCGGGAGCGCTGAGACGTCTTCGTCTGGAATTCGGTGTGCGATCGCCGTTGACCGCGAGGGAGGGGCCGGGGCCCGCTCCTGTCATCCTGCCCTTTCAATAATCAGGCCAGGTGGCGGTTAATTCCTTTTAAAGCAGTCGCTTGAAGATTCCTGAGAGGGCGGCAGCGGCCTTGCCGCCACCCCTTGGGCGTGCCTTATGCACGGTCCTGGTGCGTGGTGGCATCGAAATGCACGGGGCTGTAACAGGCCGACAGCCGCTCTGGGGCCAGCCGGCCGCCCTGGGCGCGCAGCGCCTGGTCGATATGGTTGGCCATGGGGGCCATGGCTTCGGCGGAGGGGCGCAGGTCGCCATCGAGCCGTTGCCGTATCGGCTCCGTGCCGGGGGCCAGCGTCTCGAGGTGGCTGACGGCCCGGTCCAGGTAGGGCGGCAGGGCCAGCCAGTCGCGTGCCTGGCGGGCATGCTCGGGCGAGGCAGCGAGCCAGTCGGCGGCCCCGGCCAGGGCACGGAGCAGGGCGGCGAGGGTCTCGGGATGGCGCTCGGCCCAGGTCGCGGTGACCCCGAGCACCTTCTCGGGATGGTCCGGCCAGAGCTGGGCGCCGCTGGCGACGATGCGACCGCCTCCCCGGTGCTGGGCCAGGCTACCCCAGGGCTCGCCGACACAGAAGCCGTCGATGCGCCCTTCCTCCAGGGCCTCGGCCATGCGGGGCGGCGGCAGGACCACCAGCTTGACCTCGTGGTCGGCGTCGATGCCGCCGAGGGCCAGCCATTCGCGCAGCTGGTAATGCTGGCACGAGAAGGGATGGACCATGGCCAGGCAGGGCGGCGGTCCGCCCCGGTGGCGCAGCCGACGGGCGAAGTCGCGGGCGCTGACGGCGGGGGCCGTGGCGCTTCCCTCCGGGGCGGGGGCATCCGGCAAGGGCATGCCCTCGCTCCAGCGCTTCGACAGCACCAGGGTGTTGCCGTTGCGCCCCAGCACCAGCGGGGCCAGGGTCTCGCAGGCGGCGCCGGAGATGCCCAGGCTCATGGCCAGAGGCAGCGGAGCCAGCATGTGGGCGCCATCCAGCAAGCCGGCGGCGAGCTTGTCGCGCAGGGTCGACCAGGCATTCTCGCGTGACAGCGCGACGTCGAGCCCCTCGGCGGCGAAGAAGCCGCCCTCGCGGGCGATGATCGGCAGGGCGGCATCCAGCAGGGGGATGAAGCCCAGCGTCAGGCGCTCGAGGTCGGCGGTGCGACTCGCGGTCATAGGCCTTTCTCCAGTCGTTCGAGAATATCGATCACGTTGGCGGCCACCTCTCCGATGCGCTGGCCGCGGTCCATGGCCAGCTTGCGCAGCATGCGGTAGGCCTGTTCCTCGTCGCAGTCCTGGTGCTTCATCAGCAGCCCCTTGGCGCGCTCGATGCGCTTGCGGTCGGCCAGCTGGCCGCGGGCCTTGTCGAGTTCGCTGCGCATCGACTGAAAGGAGGCGAAGCGGGCGATGGCGACCTCGAGGATCGCCTTGACCCGGCTGGGTACCAGGCCGTCCACCACATAGGCGCTGACACCGGCCTCCAGGGCGGCCTGCATGGTGTCGGGCTCATGCTGGTCGGCGAAGAACACCACCGGGCGGGGGTTCTCGCGATTGAGCAGGGACATGCTGTCGAGGGTGTCGCGATCGGGGGACTCCATGTCGATGATCACCACGTCGGGGGCGTGGCGTGCGACCATCTCGTTGAGGCTGGCCGGGCTCTGCAGGCGGCAGACGACCTCATGGCCCTCCTGGGCGAGGGCCTCCTCGACCATGGCGGCGCGCACGATCTCGTCATCGACCAGCAGGATCTTCAAGGGCTGGGGCATAGGGCGTGGCTCGTTGCATCGGTCGTTTGCAGGAGGCAATGCAAGATACATTCCAGGCGCCGCGAGGCGGGAAGGTTCGGCGCCGCAGGCCGGCTTCGTCGTCATCGCCAGCGTCCGCCGGGGGATTGTTGCACCGCAGCGGTGCGGGATGGGGCGCCGGCGGTCCCGCCTGGTGCAGGCTGGCGCGGATATGCGTCGGCCGCCGGTCGGGATGCCCTGCCACGGCGGGGGATGGCGCTTGTTGGCACGTGGCTTGCTTGATGCTGGACAATCATTCCCGGGCCGCCACGACGGTGGCCCCAGGCAACGACGCCCACCGCCGCGCTGGCCATCAGCATGGCGGTGGGCGTCGTCGTTGGGACCCACGATCGAGGAGTGCGTTATGGATCAGGCGCGAACCACTTGCCCCTACTGCGGTGTCGGCTGCGGCGTGCTGGCCGACATCGACGACGGCCGCATGGTCGGCGTCGAGGGCGACGCCACGCATCCGGCCAACTTCGGCCGCCTGTGCGTCAAGGGCTCGGCATTGCACGAGACCCTGGGCGAGCAGGGGCGTCTGACGCGCCCCCGGGTGGACGGGGTCGAGGTCGACTGGTCCACCGCCCTGTCGACCGTGGCCCGGCGCCTCGGCGACGTCCGGAGCGACCACGGCGACCAGGCGGTGGCCGGCTACCTGTCCGGGCAGTTGCTCACCGAGGACTACTACGTCGCCAACAAGCTGTTCAAGGGCTTTCTCGGCACACCCCACCTGGATACCAACTCCCGGCTGTGCATGGCCTCGGCAGTGGCCGCCTACAAGCGCTCGCTGGGGGCCGATGCCGTGCCCTGCTGCTACGAGGACCTGGAAGAGGCCGAGCTGGTGGTGCTGGTGGGCTCGAACCTGGCCTGGAACCATCCGGTGCTGTTCCAGCGCCTGCGGGTGGCCAAGACCCGCAACCCCCTGCTGCGCGTGGTGGTCATCGACCCGCGGGTCACCGACACCTGCGAACTGGCCGACCTCTACCTGGGGCTCAAGCCCGGCAGCGATGCCCGGCTGTTCAACGGCCTGCTGGCCTGGATGGCCGAGCGGGGCAAGCTCGACCGGGTGTATCTCGAGCGCCATACCCGGGGCCTCGACGAGGCCCTGGACGCGGCCCGGGAGGACGAGACGTCCATCGAGGCGATCGCCACCGACTGCGATATCGACCCGGAGCGCCTCGAGACCTTCTTCTACTGGTTCGCCAGCCAGCTGCACGTGGTGACTCTCTATTCCCAGGGCATCAACCAGTCGAGCAGCGGCACCGACAAGTGCCAGGCGATCCTCAACTGCCACCTGGGCGGGGGCAAGATCGGCCTGCCCGGCGCCGGCCCCTTCTCCATCACCGGGCAGCCCAACGCCATGGGCGGCCGCGAGGTGGGCGGCCTGGCCAACCAGCTGGCCGCCCACATGGACTACGACTCGCCGGGAGCGATCGACCGGGTGACGCGCTTCTGGCGCACCGAGCACCTGGTGCCGACCCTGCCCGAGGGCCCCGGGCACAAGGCGGTAGCCCTGTTCGAGGCCATCGAGCGGGGCGAGATCCGGGCCCTGTGGATCATGGCCACCAACCCGGTGGTCAGCCTGCCGGACGCCGACCGGGTGCGGGCGGCCCTGGCCAAGTGCCCGCTGGTGATCGTCTCCGAATGCATGGCCGACACCGACCTGCTGCCCTATGCCGATATCGTCCTGCCGGCCACGTCCTGGTCCGAGAAGGACGGCACCGTGACCAATTCCGAGCGGCGTATCTCCCGCCAGCGGGGGCTGCTGCCTCCGCCCGGGGAGGCGCGCCACGACTGGTGGATCATCAGCGAGGTCGCCCGGCGGCTGGGCTACGGCGAGGCCTTCGCCTATGCCCATCCCGGCGAGATCTTCGCCGAGCACGCGCGCCTGTCCGGCTTCGAGAACGCCGGCGAGCGCGTCTTCGACATCTCGGCGCTGGCGGCGCTGGATCGCCAGGGCTACGACGCCCTGGCGCCGATCCAGTGGCCGGTGACCGCCGCCGCCCCGCGCGGCACCGCTCGGCTGTTCGAGGACGGTCGCTTCGCCACCGCCGACGGGCGCGCCCGGCTGCTGCCGGTGCGGCCGCGGGGGCCCGTCCAGGCGCTCGACGCGGCGCATCCGCTGCGGCTCAACACCGGACGCGTGCGCGACCAGTGGCACACCATGACCCGCACCGCCCGGTCGCCACGGCTGATGAACCACCGGGCCGAACCCTTCATCGAGATCGCCCCGGAAGACGCCCGGGCGCTGGGGCTCGGCGACCAGCAGCTGGCACGCGTGACCAGCGCCACCGGCGAGTATCGCGGCCGGCTGCGGCTGTCGCGGGGGCAGCGGCGCGGCGAGGTGTTCGTGCCCATCCACTGGACCGATCGCTTCTCGGCCCGGGCCCTGGCCGGCCGCCTGCTCGCGGCCCATGTCGACCCGCTGTCCGGCCAGCCCGAGGCCAAGCATGGCGCGGTGGCGGTGACGCCGCTGGCCGCGGCCTGCGAGGCCACCCTGGTGGTGGCGGGGGATCTCGCCGTCGCCGGGACCGTGCGCGAGAGCGCCGACTACTGGACGCGGATCCCGCTGGCCCATGCCGATCGCTGGCAGCTGGCCTGGGACGAGGGCGAGGCGGGCCTGGCGCGCCTCACCGAGAGCCTGCCGGTGCCGGCCTCGCTGTGGTGCGACGATCCCGCCACCGGCCGCTGGCGGGCGGCCGGCCTCGAGGACGGCCGCTTGCGCTGGTGGCTGATGGTGGGGCCGCCCGCCGAGCTGCCGGGCCTGGCCTGGCTCGATGTGCGTTTCGCCGAGGCGGCCGAGGGCCGGTCCCTGGCCAGCGAGCGCCGCCGGCGGCTGCTGGCCGGCTGCGATGACGGCGCCGCCGACAGCGGGCCGCTGGTCTGCAGCTGCCACCAGGTGGGCCAGGCCGCCATCGTCGCCGCCATCCGCGCCGGCGATGCCAGCGTCGAGGCGCTGGGTGCGCGACTCGCCTGCGGCACCCAGTGCGGCAGTTGTATCCCCGAACTCAAGTCCCTGATCGAAGAGGAGGGTGCTCATGCGCGTTCTGAGCAGAAGCCTGAAACAGTGCAAGTGGCCTGACGCCTTGGGTGGCCTGGCTCGGTTGGGGATGGGCGCCACCCGCTTCCTGGCCGAGCTGAAGGGGCCCGGGGCGGACGGCAGCGAACCGAGCCTGCCGCTGCGCGGCGAGTGCCGCCGTGGCAGTGTCTATCTGGTGGGTGCCGGCAGCGGCGATGTGGAGCTGCTGACGCTCAAGGCGGCGCGGTTGCTTACGCAGGCCGATGCCGTGGTCTATGACCGCCTGGTCGGCGACGAGGTGCTGGCGCTGGTGCCCGCCGGCCGCGAGCGCTACTACGTGGGCAAGGCCAGCGGCCATCACAGCGTGCCCCAGGCCGAGATCGGTGCCCTGCTGGTCAAGCTGGCCAGCGAAGGCAAGTCGGTGGTGCGCCTCAAGGGCGGCGATCCCGGGGTGTTCGGGCGCATGGGCGAGGAGCTCGCCGCGCTCGCCGAGGCCGCCGTGCCGGCCGAGATCGTCCCCGGCATCACCGCCGCCTCGGCGGCCTGTGCGTCCATGGGTATCCCGCTCACCGACCGTGGCCACGCCCAGCAGCTGCGCTTCATCACCGCCCAGCTGTGTCGGACGGAGGGAACGCCCGATTGGGCCGCGCTCGCCCGCCGCGACGAGACCCTGGTGTTCTACATGGGCCTGGCCAAGGTCGCGGCCATCTGCGCCGGCCTGCGTGGCGCCGGCCTGCCCGACGACTGGCCGATCATGCTGGTGGCCAACGCCAGCCTGCCCGACCAGGCGGCGCTCACCGGCACCCTGGCCGATATGCCGGGCAAGCTCGCCGCCGAGCCGCTGCCGTCGCCGTGCCTGATCGTGGTGGGCAGCGTGGTGAGCATGACCCAGACCCAGACCAGCCCAGCCCGGCGGCGGCGACGGGGCATCACGACCTTTCATACTTAAAAAATGAAGGTATTGGAAGTATCAATCAAGGCGACCGATGATGAAGTTACGGGATCTCTCACTTCATTGCCCGTATTTCCACGAGGGCCTCACGACCGTCCGGGAAGCCGTGGGATCCTGAATGTCTCCCGCGGCAGCACCGGGGCCGGCGGTCGAGGTGCACGGTAAAGGAGGGCGCCCATCATGTTTGACACCGAGCAGTTCATCGCCGATTGTCGCAGCGCGCTTGCCGCCGACGAATCCCCCCGGTTGGTGCGCGAAGTGGTCACGAGAGCGGTTTCCGATCCGGCCGCCATTCTCAAGGAACTCGGGGAGCCGAAGCGCGGTGGGCTCCACGCGCTCTATCACTCGGAGGATCTGACCATCATCAACATGGTGTGGGCGCCTTACATGACGCTCATGCCGCACGATCATCGAATGTGGGCGGTGATCGGCATCTATACCGGTCGCGAAGACAATATCTTCTGGCGGCGGATTTCACGCCGGAACGGGCACATCGAGGCAGTGGGCGCCGAGGCACTGGCGGCTGGTAACGCCGTGCCGCTGAAGTCGGACATCATCCATTCGGTGACCAACCCGATTCCTCGTTTGACCGCGGCGATTCATATCTACGGAGGCGACTTCTTTGCCGCAGAGCGCAGCGAATGGGATCCGGAAACGCTCGATGAGCAGCGCTGGACTCCCGAGCACGCCATGCGTCGGTTCGAGGAATCCAATTGGATCATCGATCATCTCGGGGTCGATGCCGCCTGATGTCATCAGACTGGCCCCTTGCTCGACGGCAAGGCGGCGTTCCTCGACCACGGCATCGAGAGGCAGCGGCGGCCTGCGCCGGCATGGGCATTCCGCTGACCGACCGCGGCCCCGCCCAGCGGCTGCGCTGTATCACCGCGCAACCGTGTCGGACGGAGGGAACGCCCGATTGGCCTCGTCCGTTCAGTCGTTGTCGTTGAGGGTGGCATCCAGGGTCAGCAGCGCCGCCTGCCAGGAGGCGGCATCGGCAGCGGCATTGTAGGCCAGCGGCAGGTCGTGCTGCGCGGCGAACGCATCGGCCTCGGGATTCGTGAAGCCGTGCTGGGCCCCGGGATAGTTGGTCACCTTGACGTCGGCACCCTGGCCCGTGAGCGCCTCGGCCATCGCCACCAGGTCCTCGCGGGCGACGAAGCCGTCCTCGGCGCCGTTGTGGATGCGCACGCTGCCGGCGAAGGCCTGGGGCATGTTCACCGCCACCGTGGGGACCCCGTGGAAGCTGATGGCGGCCTCGAGCGGCATGCCGGAGAGTGCCATGTTCATCACCACGCTGCCGCCGAAGCAGTAGCCGATTGCCGCCATGCCGCCATCGGCCACCGCCGGGTGCTCGCCCAGCCGGGCCATCGCCGCCTCGAGCCTGGCGCGTGCCGCCGGCCAGTCCTGCATCACCCGACTGGAGAATTCCTGGGCTTCGCCGGGGTGGCCGGCCAACTGGCCATTGCCATACATGTCCACCGCCAGGGCCACGAAGCCCAGTGCCGCCAGCTGATCGGCCCGGGCGCGAGCATAGCTATCCAGTCCCCACCATTCGTGCACCACCAGGACCGCGGGTTGCGGCCGGTCGATATTGGCGTTGCGCGCCAGGTAGCCCTCGTAGCTGGTGCCGCCGGTGGCATACTCGAAGACCTCGCCGACCACGCGTGGCCCGGACTGGATCGTGACCGGCTCGTCGCCGGGCGAGGACTCGGTCTGCGCCTGGACGCCCGCCGCGCCCGCCATCAGGCCCGCGGCCAGGCATACCAGGGTGAATAGGTGTCGCATCAGGGGTCTCCTTGCCTGTGATCGGGGGGCATCCTCGACGTCGCTCGCCTTCGCTCATTCATGCTTTCTTAATATAGCCAGCCTGGAAGGCGGGTGTAACCCGTTGCGGTCAAGGAAGTCGTGGCGCGGTCGCGGGGCGGGTACGACCCGAGGCCCTCTCCGCGGGGGCAAGGGGCCGTCGGTGGGGGAGGCATGTCGTGCCCGGGACCGCCGATGTCGCGTGCCGCTCAGTCCTTGCGCGCCTCGAACGCCTCGAAGACCTCGCGGCCGGTCAGGTCGCGGGTGGCGTTGGCGAAGTGGTACCAGGGCGGCTTCTCGTCGATGAAGATCTGGGTATCGAAGGTCCAGGCTTCCCCGTCATCGACCAGCCCCGCCGGCACGGCATAATGCTCGCCGGTTCTCAGGCGATAGAAGAGGTGGGTGCCGCAGTGGCGGCAGAAGGCGCGTTCGGCCCAGTCCGAGGAGGCGAACACGGTCACGCTGTTCTCGCCCTCGATCTCGACGCGGGAGACCGACTCCAGGGCCAGCAGCGGTCCGCCGCCCCAGGTGCGACACATCCGGCAATGGCAGGCCCCGATGTTCTGCCGGTCGGCCTGTACCGCCAGGGTCACGGCGCCGCACAGGCAGCTGCCGCGCAGGGTCATGGCATCGTGCATGGTCGTCTCCTCGGTGCGGGCCGTGGCGCCTCAGTCCTTGAGTTGGGCGAGGATGGTGTCGGCGCTGCTGGCCTCGATCACTCCTTTCTGGGTGTCGACGCCGAGGTATTCGACCACGCCGTCGTTGGCGATCAGCGCAAAGCGCTTGCTGCGGGTGCCCATGCCGCCGGCGCTGGCGTCCATCTCCAGGCCGAGGGCTCGGGTGAACTCGGCGTTGCCATCGGCCAGCATGGTGAAGCGCCCGGCGTTCTGGTCCTTCTGCCAGGCATCCATCACGAAGGCATCGTTCACCGCCAGGCAACCGATGGCATCGGCGCCCGCGTCGAGGATGTCGTCGGCGCGGACCACGAAGCCCGGCATGTGGGTGTTGGAACAGCCCGGGGTGAAGGCGCCGGGGACGGCGAACAGCACCACCCGGCGGCCGGCGAAGAAGTCGCCGGTGGACAGGTCCTTCGGCCCCTCGGGGCCATTGGTCTTGATGGTGATGTCGGGAAGGCGGTCACCGATGGCGATCGTCATGGCTTGGCTCCTGTGGTCGTAGGGGATCGTAGGGGGATCGTAGGGAAAACGGTGGCGTCAGTCATCACTCAGGGGCGGCGTGGGGCGCACCAGGATCTCGTTGACGTCCACGTGCTCGGGCTGGCCGACCGCGTAGAGCACCGCCTCGGCGATGTCCCTGTCGTGCAGGGCATGCTCGGGGGGCTCGTCGAAGAACGGCGTATCGACCATGCCGGGCTCGATCAGGGTCACGCGAATGCCGCTGCCACGCAACTCCTCGCGCAGGTTGTAGCCGAGGCCGGTCACCGCCCACTTGGTGGCCCCGTACATGGAGCCGGGAATGGTGGCGCGGCCGGCGGCAGACCCGGTGAGCAGCACATGGCCGCGGCTATGGCGCAGAGCCGGCAGGGTGGCCTGCACGGTGAGGCCAACGCCATAGATATTGGTGAGGATCATGTCGCGCCAGGCCGTATGGTCGGCACCGCTGAAGCCGCCGGGTGAGCCGCCCCGGCCGGCATTGGCGAAGACCACATCGAGACGGCCGAAACGCTCCAGCGCCTGTTCCACCATGGTTTGCTGGGCGGCCATGTCGGTCACGTCCATGCCGACGGCCAGCACGTTCTCGGGACCGAGCTCCTCGGCGAGGCCGGTGAGGCGTGCCTCGGAGCGGGCCGCCAGTACCAGCTTGTAGCCCTCCCGGGACGCGGCCCGGGCGGTGGCCGCGCCGATTCCGCTGGATGCCCCCGTGATCAGGAAGACGCGGTTCACCATGCCCATCTCCTTTGCCAGGTCCCTTCCAGCTTCCAGCATGGCCAGAACCGCGGCTGCCTGCAAACGCGAACGCCACCGACGCGTCGAGGCGACGGTGGCATGGCGAGTGGTGGGGGCCTTCCAGGCCCCCTCGAGCCGTGGCTCAGCGCAACGACAGGGCCGCGGAGGGCTGCGTGCCGGCCGCCTCCTGATAGGCGGCATTCTCCTCGGCCTCGACCTCGGGAGAGAAGCGCACCAGCAGGGCGCACAGCGAAGCGATGATCACCGCCACCCCGAGGTAGAACAGGCCTTCCTGGTAGGTGAGGGCCTCGGAGCGGAACAGGAAGCCGGCGGCCACGGCCCCGGCGTTGCCGCCGGCGCCGACGATGCCGGCCACGGCGCCCAGCGCCTTCTTGTTGATGAAGGGCACGACACCGAAGGTGGCACCCTCGGCCATCTGCACGAAGAGGCTGAACACCAGCATGATGCCGATGGCCAGCGCCAGGACGTGCATCTGCGAGAAGAACATCAGCGCGACGCCCTCGCAGAGCATGGCGATGAACAGCCAGCGCACCCGGCCCTTGAGGCCCGAGTTGCGGGCGAAGAGATCGGAGAAGATGCCGCCCAGGGTGCGCGCGAAGAGGTTCATCAGGCCGAACAGGCCAGCGATCATGCCGGCGGTGGCCAGGCTGAGCTCGAAATGGTCGAAGTAGTAGATGGCGGCGATGTTGTTGATGGTCAGTTCGACGCCGAAGCAGGCGGCATAGACCACGAACAGGGCCCAGACACGGATGTCCTTGGCGGCGGCGGCGAAGCTCGCGCCCATGCCGTGCTCACCGTCGGCCGCGGGCAGTTCACCGCGGGCGCGCAGTGCGTCGAAGTTCCCGTTGGGGGCATCCTGGGTGAAGAAGTAGTAGGCGATACCGGTCAGGAACAGCACGATACCGGGCACCACCATGGCCAGGCGCCAGCCGAGGGCCTCGTTGACGCCAAGCATCAGGATGCCGGAGAAGATCAGCGGCATCAGGATCTGGGTGGTGCCACCGCCCAGGTTGCCCCAGCCGGCCGAGGTGGCATTCGCGGTACCCACCACGTTGGGGGCGAACATCACCGAGGTGTGGTACTGGGTGATCACGAAGGAGGCACCGATGGCGCCGATGGCCAGGCGAGCCAGGAAGAAGGACTCGAAGCTGTCGGCGAAGCCGATACACATCACCGGCACGGAGCCCAGGCACAGCAGCCAGGTATAGGCGCGGCGCGGGCCGATCCTGTCGCACAGCACGCCGATGGCCAGGCGCACGATCACGGTGATGGCCACCGAGGCGATGATGGTGTTGCCGATCTGGGTCTTGGTCAGGCCGAGGTCGTCACGCACCACCGCCATCAGGGGAGCGATACCGAACCAGCCGAAGAAGCAGATATGAAAGGCGAACCAGGAGAAGTGGAAGGCGCGCATCTGCGGCATCTTCCAGTTGAACAGACGTATCCTGTTGGCCTTGTTATGGATTTCCATGGGGCATACCTCGTCGAATGACGTTCGAACACACGATCTTGGGCCTTCGCCGTTGAAGGTCGGGTCCGACGCACTCGTACCCCGATTGGGCCTGGTCCACGTCCGGCACTCTCTGACAATGACCATGCATATGCATTGCCATTTAAAAAAAGTTATAATATTTTCAGTTGGTTATTGTATGGCCGGTGAGGCGGGCGGGGTGTCGGCAGAGAGGGGATGGTGCAAGGCAGCAAGATCTGGCGGGGCCATGCCCCGCCATGGTGCCTCACTGCATGGCGAGGCGACGGTCGTCGCGGGGGCAGTTCAGGAAGGCCGATTGGCGGAGCCACTCGGGGTCGGGGTAGTAGGTGAACAGGTACTGGCTGTCCTTGATGCTGTCGATCAGCGGCACGGCAATCTCTGAGCGCACCGCCGGGCAGCCATGGCTGCGCCCCAGGCGGCCGGTACGCTGGATAAAGGACTCGCTGACATAGTCGGCACCGTGGATGACGATGGCCCGTTCGAAGGCCAGGTCGTTGACGCCGGGCTCCAGGCCCTCCAGGCGCAGCGAGTAGCCGTTGCTGCCCTGATAGCTGTTCATCGTGCGAAACAATCCCAGGCTGGACTGGTGGCTATCGGGGGTGTTGGAGAAGTCGCTCGCCGTGGCGTCACCTGAGCCCTGGCCGTGGGAGACCAGCTCGCGGAACAGCAGTCGCTGACGGCGCAGGTCGAAGACCCACAGGCGCTCCTCGGTGGAGGGCAGGGAGAAGTCGATCACCGCCAGGCGCTCGGCCTCGGGATCGGCACAGTGCAGGGCCCGGGCCGCCAGGCGCAGTACCTCGGGATCGGCGTTGGGCGCGAGCCGGGTCAGGCGCTGGGCCAGCGGGGAGGAGGGGGCTACGGCCGGGGTATGGGCCTGGGCGAGGAAGTTCCCCGACAGGGCGGGGGGCGTCAGGGTCATCAGGGCGACGGCCAGCAGGGGGCCCGTCGCTCGGCGAAGCGAACGCAGCGATGGCATGCGGAGTCCCACAGTTATTGGCTTGCTCGAATCGGGTTGGCGCATGAACGCCCGGCGATGGTCAGGAAGTCGCTGGCTCGAGGCGCGTATCAAGAGGATCGCGGCCAGGCAGACCATTCCCGACCATCAGGCGGCAGGAGGCGGTCTCATGCGAACAGCGGGCACTCTAACACGGAGGCTAGGCCGTTGGAGTATGGCATTTTTGGTCCTTGTGGCTCCCTTGGGCGTCTTCGCGGATGGGACGGGAGTGGCTGCCAAGCCGCTGCGGCCCTTCCCCATGGACGACGTCGGCCTGGCCCAGCCGCTGCCGGTTCCCCTGGAGGACGCCCTCCGCGCCTCGCCGCCGCGTGTCTCGGCCTTGTATGTGCGCCGTGGGGGCGAATTGGCCTGGCAGGATCGGGACAAGGTGGCCGCGCTGGTCGACCTGCTGCATGCCCTGGACGACGAGGGCCTGACGCCGGCGGACTATCGCCCCGCCCGGCTGGAACGCGAGGCGGGTGACGCCCTCGATGCGAGCGTCGATGAGGCGGCTCGGGCCCGCTTCGATGTGCTGGCCAGTGACACCCTGCTCCGCGCCCTGACGCATCTGCAGCGCGGCCGGCTCGATCCCGGCGAGGTCTACCCGGGCTGGGAGATCCCGGTGCCGCCGCCCGAGCTGGATCTGATGGCCATCACCCGGGCCCTGAAGGCCGGCGAGGTCCAGAGAGTGCTGGCCATGGCGCGGCCTGCCACCGACGGCTACGATGCCCTGCGTCGCTCGCTGGCGCGCTATCGCAACATCGTCCGCCTGGGTGGCTGGCCACTGCTGCCGGTGCGCGACACCGCCCTCAGACCCGGCGACGTCGACGCGGACGTGGCCCTGCTGCGCCGGCGCCTGGCGGCGATCGGCGAGCTGGAAGTCATGGCCGCGGACGTGGCGCATTACCCGGATGTTGCCCTGGAGGCCCCGGCGCCGCATCACTACGATGCTGAGCTGGTCGAGGCAGTGCGCCGCTTCCAGCGGCGCCACATGCTCGATGACGATGGTATTGTCGGCCCCCGTACCCGGGCGGCGCTCAATGTCCCGGCCGCCCAGCGCCTGGCGACGATCCGCGCCAACCTCGAGCGGGCGCGCTGGTTGTCGGGGACCTTGCCCGACCATCGCGTGACGGTGGATGTCCCCGGCCAGTGGCTGCGCTACCGACGCCCCGACGGCGAGACCTGGCGGACGCGCATCATCGTCGGCCAGCCCGGCCGGCCAACCCCGGTGCTGCATTCCTCGATCACCCACCTGACCCTCAACCCCACCTGGACCGTGCCGCCGACCATTCTGCGCGAGGACATCTTGCCCCAGCTGCGTCGCGATCCCGGCTACCTGGCGGCCCACGAGATGGTGGCTCTCACCCCCCAGGGACAGAGGCTGGATCCCTGGCGCATCGACTGGTGGCGGCCCGGAGCCGTGATGCTGCGCCAGCGGGCCGGCCCCGCCAATCCCCTGGGCCAGCTGGTGTTGCGCTTCCCCAACGACCACCTGGTCTACCTCCACGACACGCCCTCCCGGCAACTCTTCCGGCGGCCGCAGCGGGCGCTGAGCTCCGGGTGCATCCGCGTCGAGGGCGTCATCGAGCTGGCCCGGATGCTGTTCGAGGACACCGGCACGTCCCGGGATCTCATGGACCTGATCGCCGGCGGCGAGACCCGCAACGTGTCGCTGGCCCGACCGGTGCCCCTGGCCCTGCACTACTGGACGGCCCGGGTGGAGCAGGGCAGCCTGCCGAGCTTCCGGCCGGACATCTACGACCGCGACGATCCCCTGATCGCCGCCCTGGACCGGCCGGTGGTGCGCTAGGATCAGGCGTAGCCCTGCGCCTGCAGCCGGAACAGCCGGGCATAGCGGCCGCCCTCGGCCATCAGGCTCGGGTGGTCGCCGCGCTCGAGGATACGCCCGCCGTCGATGACCAGGATCTGGTCGGCGGCGCGCACCGTGGAGAAGCGGTGGGAGATCAGCACCGTCATCTTGTCCCGGGCATGGGCGCGGAAGTCGGCGTAGACCGCCGCCTCGGCGGCCGCATCCATCGCCGCGGTGGGCTCGTCGAGCACCAGGATATCGGCGTCCTCGCGCATGTAGGCCCGGGCCAGGGCGATCTTCTGCCACTGGCCGCCGGACAGTTCCTGACCACCCTTGAACCAGCGGCCCAGCTGAGTGTGGTAGCCCGCCGGCATGGTGGCGATGAACTCCTCCGCCAGGCCGCGTCGGGCGGCTTCCTGCCAGCGGGCCTCGTCGCCGAAGGCGGCGACGTCGCCGGCGCCGAGGTTCTCGCCCACCTTGAGCTGGTAACGCACGAAGTCCTGGAAGATCACGCCGATGCGCCGGCGCAGCGTAGCCAGGTCCCACTCCCGCAGGTCGCTGCCGTCGAGCAGGATCCGCCCCTCGCCGGGATCGTAGAGGCGGGTCAGCAGCTTGATCAGGGTGGTCTTGCCCGAGCCGTTGACGCCGACCAGGGCCAGGCTGTGGCCCGGCGTCAGGTGCAGGTCGATGCCTGACAGCGCCGGCGCCTCGGCACCGGGGTAGGTGAAGCTCACCCCCTCGAAGCGGATGCCGTCGCCCGGCCGGGCCCCTCGGGTGCGCCGGCCGGTCTCGCGGGCCACTGGCTGTTCCAGGTACTCGTAGAGGTTCGACAGGTAGAGGTTGTCCTCGTACATGCCGCTGATCGCGGTGAGGCTTGCCGAGAGGGCCGCCTGGCCCTGCTTGAAGACCATCAGGTACATGGTCATCTCCCCCAGCGTCAACCGGCCCGCCACGGTGTCCACCACCACCCAGCCGTAGGCGCCGTAGAACGCCAGGGTGCCCAGCAGGCCGAGCAGGAAACCCCAGGTCTCGCGGCGAATCGTCAGGCGGCGATCCTCGGCATAGAGGCTGTCGAAGATGCGCCGGTAGCGGTCCAGCAGCAACGGCTCCAGGCCGAACAGCTTGACCTCCTTGATGCTGTCCTCCCGGGCGAGAACCGTCTCCAGGTACATCTGCATGCGGGTCTGGGGCGAGCGCCAGCGGAACAGGCGGAAGGCGTCGCCGGAGAAGCGGGCCTCGGAGACGAACACCGGCAGGGCGCCGAGCACCAGCACCCCCAGGGCCCAGGGCGAGAACTGCACCAGCAGCACCCCGAAGCTGACCAGCGAGATGCCGTTCTGGGCCAGGCCGAAGGTCTTGTTGACCAGGCCCAGGGGCCGGGTCGAGGCCTCCCGCCGCGCCCGGGTCAGCTTGTCGTAGAACTCGGAGTCCTCGAACTGGGAGAGCGACAGGGTGCCGGCCTTCTCGAGGATCATCACGTTGACCTTCTGGCCGAGCAGGGCGCGCAGCAGCGATTGCTGGGCCGCCAGGCCACGTTGGGCCAGGGCGATCAGCGCTACCACCCCGGCCTCCATCGCCACGTAGCGCAGTACCGGCCCGAGCAGGTCGGCGAGCGGCGCCCCGCCATCGCGGTGCTGGGCCATGGCGGCGACCACCGCGTCGACGATCAGCTGGCCGACCCAGGCAGCCACGGCGGGCAGCACGCCGGCCACCAGGGTGCACAGGGCCAGCCCCAGGGTCAGACCCCGCGAGGTCTGCCAGACCAGGCCCAGGGCGCGGTGGCTGTAGCGAAAGACACCGAGGAAGGCGGCCAGGCGCCCCTCGCGGGGCGGGGCGGTTTCGGCGTGGGCATGACGGCTGGTCAAACGCGGGCTCCGTCTCGGGATGTCATGGCCAGTGTACCGGGACGGACGCCGCAGCACAGGCGCAAGGGGGCAACACTGGTGACGGCCGGCCCGACAGGGGGCGGGGACGGCTATCCTGAACTCAGGAGGCGCGCCCGCACCCTGGCGGGCCGGCCGAGACCGACCAGGAGATACTGCTGATGACGATGACCCCCTACCTGATGCTCGATGGTTGCTGCGAGTCGGCCTTTCGCTTCTACGCCGACTGCCTGGGCGGCCGGATCGGGGCCCTGATGCGCTACGCCGAGGCCCCACCGGACGCGCAGCTGCCGCATGCCGACCCCGAGCGGGTCATGCACGTGCGCCTCGAGGTGGCGGACTGGGTGCTGATGGGGTCCGATACCCCCGCCGGCGGCACGGCGCCCGCCGGCGGGGTGTGGCTCAACCTGGCGGTCGAGTCGCCGGAGCGCGCCGAGGCGGTGTTCGCCGCCCTGGGGCAGGCCGGCGAGGTGCAGATGCCACTGCAGGAGACCTTCTGGGCCGAGCGCTTCGGCATGCTGGTCGACCGCTTCGGCATTCCCTGGATGGTCAGTTGCGAGAAGGAGGCCTGAGCGTTTCAGGCGAGTGACCGACACGACGACGCCCCGCGCGGGCGGGGCGTCGTCGTGATGGCCGGGAAGGGCGAGTTCAGCTCTCGTCGTCGGCCGCGGTGCTCTCGGAGTCCGCGCTGGCCACCGTGGTACCGGTCTCGCCGCTCTCCAGTGCCGCCAGCACCGGTTCGGCCTGGCGCTGGAAGGCCATCAGGGCGTCGCCGCTGAGGCTCTGGCTTTCCGGTAGTTCGACTTTCATGGCGTCCACCTGGCGGTTGTTGACCAGCACCTCGTAATGCAGGTGGGGACCCGTGCTGCGGCCAGTATTACCGGAAAGGGCGATGCGCTCGCCGCGGGTCACCCGGTCGCCGCGATTGACCAGCGGTCGCGACAGGTGCAGGTAGCGGGTCTTGTAGCCGTTGTCATGGCGGATGACGATATAGCGGCCGGCCGCCGGATGGTTGCCGACCTTCTCCACGCGGCCGTCGGCGGGGGCATTGACCGCAGTGCCGCTGGGCATGGCGAAGTCGGTGCCCTTGTGGGGGCTGATGCGCCCGGTGACCGGGTGGCGGCGGCGCGGGTTGAACGACGAGCTCAGGCGATAATGGCCCGCGAAGGGGCGACGGTCGAAGGCCGGGTCGAGGCTGGCGCCATCCGGGGTGTAGAAGCGGTTGTCCTCGTCGTTGCGCACCAGTGTCAGGTCCATGCGCGCACCGTCATAGTTGACCGCCAGCACCCGCGGGTCGAGGCTCTTGCCGTCGATGATGTCGGACTCCACCAGCACTTGAAAACGATCGCCGCGACGGGTGTCGCGGCGGAAGTCCAGTTTCTTCTCCAGCACCTGGGCGAGCTCGGCCACCTCGGCACTGGTCAGGCCCGTGGCCTGTGCCGAGCGGGCGAAGCTGCCGCTGACCGTCCCGGCATAGAGCCGCTGGGTGGCCTCGCCGGCGCGCTCGATGGTCGCCACGTCGATGCCTTGCTCGCCACGCTCGACCAGGTAGCCATCCCGGGCGTTCTTCATCAGACGCAGGGCGAGCAGCTTGCCCTCGGCGTCGAGCTGGTACTCGAAGTGGTTGCCGACTCGCCAGTGGCTCAGCAGGCGCGGCTCGGGCATCGCCTCCAGCAGGGTCATTACCTCGCTGTAGCCCATGCCCAGGTGCTCCTGGGCCATGAGCGCGAAGGTATCGCCCGGCTGGACGGTGTAGGTCTGCCACTCGGGGACATAGGGTTCGCTGGCGGCAATCTCTTCCTCGAGGAGGATCGGGCCCTCGTCGAACAGCTCGAGATCGTCCTCGGAGACCTCCTCGTAGGAGGTGGCATCGGCCACCAGGCGCTCGTTGGATGCGAGCATGCCGCTGGCCACCGTGCCGAGCACGATGGCCATGTGGCGGGCGCCCTCGTCCAGGGGAGATGACGCGGTGTCCGTGGCCTCGCGCTGCGAATCAGCGTTGCTAACCGAGGCGGCGTCCGGCTTGGCCTGGGCCGTGTCGATGAAGTCGAGATCGACGATCTCGGAGGCGGTCAGCTGTGACAGGGGCACCGGCTCGCGGGTGGCGTCCATGGCCCGGGAGGCCACCTGGATGGCCTTGGTGACCGGCTCGCGATCCAGGGACAGCGATGGCACGCCGGGGGAAGCCGTGGCGTCGAGGGGGACCAGCACGGTGTCGAGGGGTTGCCGGTCATGCCGGGCGTCCTCGACGGAGGTGAGAATCTTGTGGGCGCCCAGCACTGTGACCATGGTGGCAACGGGTAACAACAGTAACTTGTGTGTGCGGGGCAGCGAATTAAGGATTCGCATCATGGATTTGGCCGTAATAAAAAAGGTGTATAGAACATAGAAAAAGTCACTAGAACCTTAACCCATGATGGTTATAGTGCCTAGTCTGTACACCCATACAGTAGCCCGCCTCACCCCCTCCCTGAGCGGGAAGGAGGTAGGCGGTTGAATAGCGAACACTGTTTGTTTACTGAGGCCGACAGTGACATGACCCGTGGCCGCTTGGCAACCCCCGGCATCGCCTCATGAGGTCAAGGTACCGTCGCGGTAGTCGCGCATGGCCTTGTCGAGCTCATGGCGATGGTTCATCACGAAGGGGCCGTAATGGGCGATCGGCTCGCCATGGGGCTCTCCGGCAAGCAGCAGGGCCTGGGCGCCTTCGGCGCTGGACAACAGGAGTTCTTCCCCGGCGCTCAGGCGGGCGAGCTGCCCTTTCCCGACAGGGGTGCCCGCGACGTCCAGGCTGCCGGCGAAGACGTAGACCAGCAGGGTGGTGGCGTGGTTTGCCAGAGCGAGCTCGCCACCGGCGTCCAGTCGTGCATGGGAGACGGCTCCCTGGCCGGCCAGCCGCGCCAAGGGGCCGTCGACGCTATCGCCGGCCAGTGTCTGCCAGCGTCCGCCCAGCGCGGTCAGGGAGGCATGGCTGCCGACCAACTCGGGCATCTCTTCGGCGCGTACATCCCGATAGGTCGCCTCGCTGAGCTTGTCCCGGGCCGCCAGGTTCAGCCACAGCTGGAAGGCGTGGAGCCCCTTGTGGTCGGTCAGCGGCATCTCGGAGTGGATGATGCCGCGGCCGGTGTGCATCCACTGGGCATCGCCCGAGCGAATGGTGCTTGAGTGGCCGAGGTGGTCCTCATGGGTCAGGCCCCCATGGATCACATAGGTCAGCGTCTGGATTCCCCGGTGGGGGTGAGACGGGAAGCCGCCGATGTAGTCGTCCGGCCGATCGGAGCCCAGCTCGTCGAGCATCAGGAAGGGGTCCAGGCCCCCTGCGAAGTCATGTAGACGCTGGATCTTGACGCCATCGCCATCCTGGCTCGGCTGGGTGTTCAGCAGACGCTCTACCTGCCGGGTCGTCGAGGTGGGGGCCATGATGTCGTCTCCGCTTCCGAAAGATAAGGATTTGTATTCTAGGTCGGTTTTTTCGAAAATTAAGCGCAATAATTCGCTACTTTTATTCGAGGAAATCGAAATGTCACGTGTCACCCTGGCCCAATGGCAGATGCTGGCTGCCGTGGTCGATCACGGCGGCTTCGCCCGTGCCGCCGAGGCCATCCACAAGAGCCCGTCGACCCTCAATCATGCGGTGCACAAGTTGGAGGAGCAGCTCGGCGTGGCGGTGCTGGAGCCGGTGGGGCGCCAGGTGCGGCTGACCGAGGCCGGCGAGATGCTGCTGCGTCGCGCTCGTCAGCTGATCGAGAACGCCGATTCCCTGGAGGATGTGGCCACGCGGCTGGCCGAGGGCCTGGAGGCGGAGATTGTGCTGGCCATCGATCAGATCTTTCCCCCGGATGCCCTGGCCCGCGCACTGGAAGCCTTCTCGGCGTCGTATCCCCACGTGCGGGTGCAGCTCCATGAGACAGTGCTCAACGGGGGGGTCGAGATGCTCGAGGACGGCCACGCTGACCTGCTGGTCTCGGGGCTGGCCGCCAAGGGCTTTCTGGGTGAGTCGCTGGTGACGGTCGGCTTTATCGCCGTTGCCCACCCCGACCATCCGCTGCATCGCCTGGGGCGGGTGCTGGACCTGCGTGACCTGGAGCAGCACCGCCAGCTGGTGGTGCGCGACTCCGCCCTTCGCCAGTCCCTGGATGCTGGCTGGCTGAAAGCCGAACAGCGCTGGACGGTGAGCCATCTCGACACCTCCATCGACATGCTCGAGCGCAACCTCGGTTTCGCCTGGGTGCCCGAGACGCGCATCATTGGCGCTCTGCAGGCGGGGCGCCTGAAGCCGCTGCCACTGGCGGCCGGGGGTGTTCGCGAGGTGCCGATCCAGCTGATCCATCGTGACCGGGATCGTGCCGGGCCGGCTACCCGGGCCATGGCCCAGCATCTGCAGGATGCCGTCTCGGCCTGTGCGCCTTCGAATCGATTCGAAAAAATCGAATGATTTTAGGAAAATTGTGCGCTTGAGCTTCAATTTTATTGGCTTACGCTGGCAGTAATCTCACCAGTCACGAGGAGGCCAAGATGGGGCTCTTGATCAACGGACAATGGCACGACCAGTGGTACGACACCAAGACGCACGGCGGGGAGTTCGTTCGCGAATCCGCAAAACTGCGTGACTGGGTCACCGCCGACGGGTCTCCGGGCCCGGACGGCCAGCCGGGTCGGCCCGCCGAGGCGGGCCGCTACCACCTCTATGTGTCTCTCGCCTGCCCCTGGGCCCACCGGGTACTGATCATGCGGCGTCTCAAGGGCCTCGAAGGTCTGATTGGCGTCTCCCATACCAGCCCGTTGATGCTCGACCAGGGGTGGACCTATCAGCGTGACGAGGGCTCCAGCGGCGACCCGGTCAATGGGGTCGATTTCCATCGCGAGCTCTATACCCTTACCGACCCGCACTACACCGGCCGGGTGACGGTGCCGGCCCTGTGGGACAAGCAGGACGGCCGGATCGTCAACAATGAGTCGGCGGAGCTGGTGCGCATGCTCAACGGCGCCTTCGATGGGCTTGCCGGCAATCACCTGGACCTCTACCCGGAGGACCTGCGCGAGACCATCGACGCCGTCAACGCCGATGTCTATGAGAACGTCAACAACGGGGTCTACAAGTCGGGCTTCGCCACCGACCAGGGCGTCTACGAGAAACACGTCAAGGCGCTGTTCGCGTCCCTGGATCGGCTGGAGACTCGGCTGGCCGAGTGGCGCTACCTGGCCGGCGAGTGGCTCACCGAGGCGGATATCCGGCTGTTCACCACCCTGGTGCGCTTCGATGCCGTCTATCACGGCCACTTCAAGTGCAACCTGCGGCGTATCGAGGACTACCCGAACCTGTCGAATTACCTGCGTGAGCTCTACCAGTGGCCGGGTGTGGCCGAAACGGTCGACATGGACCATATCCAGCGCCATTACTACCTGAGCCACAAGTCCATCAATCCCAACGGTATCGTCCCCGCCGGCCCAGTGCTCGCACTCGACCGGCCCCATGACCGCGATCGCCTGCCGGGCAAGGGTATCCGCGGGAAGGGATAACGAGGTGCGAGGGGCGAGGGGTTAACTCCTTACCCCTTGCACCTCGCTCCTCGCCCCTTACCGCTGCTTGGCCAGCCAGCGATCCAGGGCATTGGCGAACTCGCGGCGATCCACGTCCGAATAGCCCTTGGGGCCGCCGGTGTGCTCGCCGCTGGCGCGCTGGGTCTCCATGCCAGTTCTGTATGAGTCGCATTGGGACCCGTGCAGATGCGGCCGGTCAGGCGTTCTTCGCCAGCCAGCGATCCAGGGCATTGGCGAACTCGCGGCGATCAACATCCGAATAGCCCTTGGGGCCGCCGGTATGCTCGCCGCTGGCGCGCAGGGTCTCCATGCCAGTTCTGTATGAGTCGCATTGGGACCCGTGCAGATGCGGCCGGTCAGGCGTTCTTCGCCAGCCAGCGATCCAGGGCATTGGCGAACTCGCGGCGATCAACATCCGAATAGCCCTTGGGGCCGCCGGTATGCTCGCCGCTGGCGCGCAGGGTCTCCATGAAGTCCCGCATCTGCACCCGGGCGCGGATGTTGCTCTTGTCCAGCGCCTCGCCGCGGCTGGTCATCACGCTGGCGCCATGCTCGATGGCGGCCATGGCCAGCGGCAGGTCCGAGGTGACCACCAGGTCGCCGGGCTGGAGGCGTTCGACGATCTCGTCGTCGGCGGCGTCGAAACCGTGGCTCACCGCCAGCCCCTTGACCCACTTCGAGGGCGGCAGGGGGACCTGATGATTGGCCACGAAGGTGGTCGGCGTGGCGGTGCGCTCGGCGGCGCGCACGATGATGTCGCGGGCGATGCGCGGACAGGCATCGGCGTCGACCCAGAGGCTTGGCATGGAAGGCTCCTGAAAGAGGGCGGGGGCGAATAAGGCTGGCCAGGGCAGCGCGGCGATGGTAGCATGCGCGCTCCTCGCATGTGCTGACCCCACCATCATGACGATGCGACCCGCTCACGCCAGGTGAGCGCGATGATCGCAAAACGCCAGGCCCCGTGCCCCGTGCGTTCGAACTGTGAAGATGGAGCGCCAACGAGAATTCGCCACCCGGGCGAGTTCGGCGCAGACGGTCGCCACGACGGTTCGCCTGCCAGGGTGCAGGTGCCAACCGGATGCCAGGTGCGACCGGCGTCCCCGACTCCGATGTAGTTGCCTTGCCGCGTGCAGGGTCCTGACCGTGTTGACCGCGTCAGGGGCGCCAACGATGTTTTTCGCCGGCCCTGCCGGCCTACCAAGGTGTGATTCATGACCTCGACTTCTGTCGCCTCGCCGAGCTTCGGCGATCTGGCCCTGCTGCCTGACGTTCTCTCCGCCATCGAGACCCTCGGCTACGAGACCCCGTCGCCGATCCAGGCACAGACCATTCCGGCCCTGCTGGAAGGCCGCGACATGCTGGGCCAGGCCCAGACCGGCACCGGCAAGACCGCTGCCTTCGCCCTGCCGCTGCTTTCGCGGCTCGACCTCTCGCGCCGCGCGCCCCAGGTGCTGGTGCTGGCCCCGACCCGCGAGCTGGCCCAGCAGGTCGCCGTGTCGTTCACCAAGTACGGCCAGAACCTCAAGGGCCTGGAAGTGGCGACCCTGTGCGGTGGCCAGGAATACCGCGAGCAGCTCAGCGCCCTGCGGCGTGGTGCCCAGGTCGTGGTCGGCACCCCCGGCCGGGTCATCGACCACCTGGATCGCGGCAGTCTGAAGCTCGATGGCCTGTCCGCCCTGGTGCTCGATGAGGCCGACGAGATGCTGCGCATGGGCTTCATCGATGACGTCAAGCGCGTGGTGGCCGACACCCCCACCGACGCCCAACGGGTGTTCTTCTCCGCCACGCTGCCCACCGAGATCGAGCGCATCGTCAACCGCTACCTGGTGGAGCCGGTCAAGGTGGCCATCGAGTCGCGCACCACCACCGGCGAGAATATCGAGCAGCGCCGGGTACGCATCGAGGGCGGCGCCAAGCTGGAAGCCCTGGCGCGTATCCTCGAGGTGGAACCGGTGGACGGCGCCATCGTCTTCGTGCGTACCCGCGCGGCCTGCACCACCCTGATGGAGCAGCTCTCCGCCCGCGGCGTGAACGTGGCCAGCCTGTCCGGCGACCTGGATCAGAGCCTGCGCGAGCGCACCATCACCCGCCTCAAGCGCGGCAAGGTCGACGTGCTGATCGCCACCGACGTGGCTGCCCGCGGCCTGGACGTGCCGCGCATCACCCACGTCATCAACTATGACCTGCCGCAGGATTCCGAGGCCTATACCCACCGCATCGGGCGCACCGGCCGCGCCGGCCGCGACGGTGTGGCGATCACCTTCGCCGGCAACCGCGAGAGCCGCAAGGTCGGCTGGCTGGAGCAGGCCACCGGCCAGAAGATGATCGAGATGCCGCTGCCCGACGAGGCCGCCATCCGCGCCCATCGCGACCAGGTCTTCCACCACCGGGTGGTTGCCTCCCTGACCAAGGGCGCCGACGAGCAGCGGGCCCTGGTGGAGCGGCTGGTCGAGGAGGGGCATGACCCCGTCGAGCTGGCCTGCGCCTTCGCCGCCCTGGCCCGTGCCGACGAGGCGCCCATCGGCCGTCTCCAGGCGCCGCGCAAGGAGCGTAACGAGCGCAGCCCGCGCGACGGCAAGGCGCCGCGTCGCGAGGGCGGTCCCCGCGACCGTGCCCCCAGCGAGGGCATGACCCGCTATCGCGTCTCCGTGGGCCACAAGGACGGCGTCAAGCCGGGCCAACTGGTCGGCGCGCTGGCCAACGAGGGCGGCATCGAGGGCAACCGCATTGGCCGTATCGACATCCGCAATGCATTCTCCGTCGTCGAGTTGCCGAACGGCCTGCCGTCCAGCATCCTGGCCAAGATGGCGCGCGCCCGGGTGGCCGGTCGTCCGCTGGAGATCAGCGAGGACCGCGCCCCCGAGCGGGCTCCCCGTCGTCGCCGCGATGACGATGGCCCGGTGCCTCGCCGCGAGCGGGCCTGAGCCGCGTCGCCGGGGGAGACCTCGGCGACACCCGTAACGACCAGCAGGCCGGGGGGTTCCCCCGGCCTGCTGTCGTTGATATCGCCGACACCTTTCATCGCCCACAGGGAGGGAGCACGCATGTGGAAGCGCTTGCCGTTCCGGTTGCGCGGTTACCTGATCACCATGACCGGGGTGCTCCTGCTGTCGCCGGATGCCCTGTTGGTCAAGGATACCCAGGTGGATGTCGCCACCTTCATGTTCTGGCGGGGGCTGCTGCTCGGCAGCCTGCTGCTGCTGATCGCCGTGCTGCGCTACGGGCGCGCCCTGCCGGCGGCCATCCGTGCCTGCGGCCCCGCCATCTGGTGGTGCCCGCTGGCCTTCGCCGGCAGTGCCTGGGCCTTCGTGATCGCCAACCGGCTCACCTCCGCCGGCAACGTGCTGGTGATGATGAACCTGGCACCGCTGGTCGCCGGGCTGATCGGCCTGCTGTGCTTCGGCCAGCGGCTGCGGCGCCAGACCTGGGTGGTGATCGGCATCTGCGTGACCGGCGCGAGCCTGATGGCGGCGGGGGAGCTCGGGCAGGGCAGCCTGCTGGGCCTGGCGGTGGCGCTGTTCGTGCCGGCCTCCATTGCCATCAATACCACCGTGGCCAGCGTCCAGAAGGGCGACCGCCGGCGCGGGGTCGACACCACCGTGGTGCTGCCGCTGGGCTGTCTGGCGATGCTGCTGCCCGCCATCCCGCTGGGCGGGGTGCAGATACCGCCGCCCGACGACATGCAGCGCATCGCCCTGATGGGCCTGCTGCTGCCCGCCGCCTACTTCCTGATCCAGACCGGCCCGCGCTACCTCCCCGGCGCCGAGGTCAGCCTGGTGATGCTGCTCGAGACTCTGGTTGGAACCCTGCTGGTCTGGGCCTGGGTCGGTGAAGTACCGACGCTGCTGGCCTTCCTGGGGGGAGGGCTGATCGTTGCCGCCATGCTGCTCAGCGGCCTGCGCGACCTGCATCGTCAGCGCCGCAAGGCGGCTGCCGGGGCCCCGGATGCTCAGCGGCTTCCGCAAATGGCCGCCCAGGCTCAGGAGGACAGCGAGACGTCATGCCAGGGCGAGATGGGTCTCGAGCGCCGCTGAGCCTGGTCGGATCGGTGCGCTGGTGAAGCCCCTCGACGGTGACGGCGGGGGCGCCGTCGCCTGGCTCAGGGGGCGCCGGCGATCAGTTGCTCGGCAAAGCGCCGCAGCACCGCGGAGGCGGCGGGCGCGGGCTTGACGGCCTCGATCAGGGCGTCGGCATCCTGCCCCTGCTCGGCCAGGGCCTCGCGCTGGTGGCTCAGGTAGGCGCGCATCACCGGGGCGGTGAATTCCGGATGGAACTGGACGCTCCACTGCCGGGGGCCGTAGCGCAGGGCCTGGTAAGCGTCATGGGCATTATGGGCCAGCACCTCGGCCTGAGGTGGGGCCTCGAGCACCGACTGGGCATGGGTCAGCTGGGCACTGAAGGTGTCGGGCTGCTCGCCCAGCAAGGGATCGCGGCGGCCGGCCTCGGTCAGGGTGATCGTCTGGGTGCCGGTTTCCCGACCCCCCGGATGGTAGCCGACCGCGCCGCCGCACGCCGCGGCCATCAGCTGATGGCCGTAGCAGACACCGAGCATGGCGATGTCCTTCGCGATGGCCTCGCGCAGCCAGGGCATCAATGCCTCGCTCCAGGGCTCGGCGTCGCTGACCATGGCATGGGAGCCGGTGATCACCAGGGCGTTGAAGTTGTCCAGGGCGGGCGGGGCGCCGTCGCGGCGGGCATCGAAGACCGACAGGGACAGCGCCGGATGGCGCCTGGCCAGCGGCTCCAGTACGGCCAGGAACAAGGCCTCGAAGTCACCGTGCATCCGCGCCACGTCCTCGAAGGTATCGCCGGTCTTGACGATCAGCAGTCGTGGCATCTCAGCGGTCCCCCGCCAGCCGCTGTCCCAGGGCCTGCATGAAGGCCACCCCGGCCTCGAGCTGCTCGATCTCGAGGTACTCATCCGGCTGGTGGGCCTGGGCGATGCTGCCCGGGCCGCAGATCACCGTGGACAGGCCGGCCCGCTGGAACTGGCCGGCCTCGGTGGCATAGGCCACCGCCCCGGAGGGCACCTCCCCGACCAGCGCCCGGCACAGGGCCAATACTTCGGCGTTGTCGTCATCGGCCAGCGCCGGCACGGTGTTGGTGAGGCGCTCGGTGCGGATCCCGGTCTCCGGGGCCCGGGCATGCATCTCGGCCTGCAGCTCGTCGGCATAGGCCTCGACCCGGCCCAGCAGGTCCTCGAAGCGGTCTCCCGGGAGGTGGCGTACCTCCCAGTCGAAGCTGCACTCCCGGGCCATGATATTGATGGCGGTGCCGCCGGCAATCTTGCCCACGTGCAGGCTCGAGTGGGCGACGTTGAAGGCCTCGTCGACTCGGCCCTCGGCGCGCAGCTCGGCCATCACGTCCTCGATGCGGGTCACCAGACGGGCGGCGACGTGGATCGCCGAGACGCCCTGATTGACCTGGCTGGAGTGGGCGGCGCGGCCGGTCACGGTGGTGCGCAGGTTGGTGCTGCCCTTGTGGGCCACCACCGGCTGCATCAGAGTCGGCTCGCCGACGAACACCGCCGCCGGCCGGGGGTGGTCGGCCAGCAGCCGCTCGATCAAGCGTGGCGCGCCCAGGCAGCCGACCTCCTCGTCATAGGAGAAGGCCAGGTAGATTGGCCGCTTGAGCTCCAGGGTCACCCAGTGCGGCACCTCGGCCAGGGCGCAGGCGATGAAGGCCTTCATGTCGCAGGTGCCACGGCCGTAGAGGCGGCCATCGCCGCCGTCGCGCAGGGTGAAGGGATCGCTGGACCAGGGCTGGCCATCCACCGGCACCACGTCGGTATGGCCGGACAGCACCACACCGCCCTCCACGGCCGGCCCGATCCGGGCCAGCAGATTGGCCTTGGTGCCGTCGTCGTTGTCGACGCGCCAGTGCTCGACGCCATGGCCGTCAAGATACTCCTCGACGAAGGCGATCAGGTCCAGGTTCGAGTCACGCGAGACGGTGGCAAAGCCCACCAGAGTCTCGAGGAGCTGAGCGGCGTCGGTCATGGTCGGGCTCCGGAATGGGGGGAATCGTCCGCTAGCCTACCATGCATCCCCCGGAGGGGAAGACGGCCCGCTATGCCGCTCAGGCCCTCAGCCGGCGTGCCAGGCGGGGCAGGGAGGCAACCTCGCCACGCAGCCACGGGCCCAGCAGCCGGGTCGACAGCGGGATGAACAGGAAGACCATCACCGGAGTCAGCATCAGGGTGCTGGCCAGCACTCGCGGCACCAGGGGCAGGCCCGCCAGCGACTCGCCGAACAGCAGCTGGAAGCCAAGCGAGACGGGAAAGAAGGCGAGCCAGATGGCGATGGCCTGCTTCCAGCGCGGCGGTGCGGCGCTGCCGGCGGGCTGGAACCAGTGGTCCAGGCCGGTGGCGCGGTGCTCCTGGGGCGCCTCGAACAGGCCCTGGCCGCGGGCCAGCCAGGCCCGACGCGAGGCGGAGTGCTCCCAGGTGCCGAGGGTCTCGGCATCGCGGAAGCGGAAGATGATCTGGTACTCGTCATCGTCGGGGGGCGGGGCCAGCACCCCGGAGCCCAGGTAGCCGCCGAAGTCCGCGGCCAGCGCGCGGCCCTCCTCGAGCCACGAGAGGAAATCACGGTAGCGCCCGCGGGCCACGCGACGCGCCACCATCAGGGTGACGGGATCAGAGGACATGGTGGTTCTCCTGAAGGATTCGGCGGCCCGGGTAGGGCCGCCGACGACACAGCCGAGGGGTAACTCCGCTGTCCGGCGGGATAATAGTCCAGTGTTAGTTATTTATCTACTTTTATGGCCTATTTTTATTGTCTTTATTGGACAATTATTCTGTCCTTGGGTCTCCCCCTCGACGCCGGGTGGCCCCCGTCGGCGTGGCGAGACCAGGGCACTGGCCCGGGGGCGAAGGGCTTGCGATAAATGTCAGACATTTCGTATAGTAAGGTCAGATATTTTGGAGGTCACCGTGACGACGCTATCCCAGCTTCCGCTGCCCCCCGAGGCCGGAGGGGCCCAGGCCCTGGCCACCACGCTGGCGCATGCCATCCTGTCGGGCCAATGGGAAAGCGGTGAGCCCTTTCCCCGCGAGCGGGATCTGTGCGAGCACTTCTCGGCCAGTCGCAATCGCGTGCGCAACGCCCTCGCCGAGCTGAGCGGCAGTGGCCTGATCGAGCGTACCGCGGGACGCGGAACCGTGGTGCGCGATATCGAGGACTGGCATCTCCTCGACCCGCAGATGAGCGACTGGATGGCCGGCCTCGAGGCGCCGCACCCTCAGCTGATCCGCGAGGTCTTCGCCTTTCGCCTGTCCGCCGAGCCGTTCATCAGCGAGCTCGCCGCCCTGGCGGCCACGGCACAGGACCTGGCACGCATCGAAGCGGCGCTGGTCGGGATGTGTGACAGTGCAACCGACCCGGCCCGGCGGGAGGAACATGCCGAGCATGACGTCGCCTTTCACGACGCCATCTACCGCGCCAGTCACAACCTGGTCTGGCGCCAGATGGGACTGCTGCTGCGGCCCTCGATCGTCGCCCTGATCCAGCACTCCCACCACCAGGCCGGCTCCCTGGACGACAGCCTGGACCGGCATCGCCGAGTCTTCGAGGCCATCCGCCTGCGGGATCCCGAGGCGGCGCGGGATGCCACGGAGCGTGTCCTGGCGCGTACTGCTGCCGACCTCGGCGTGGAGAACGGGACGCGCTCGCTGAAGCGTCCGACCTCGCTTCCCCTCTGAACCGCGGCCCCGCCACGGCGCGGCTGTCGCCACTTGCCCCATCTACAGGACCCATCACATGAAGATCACCCGACTCAAGACCTGGCAGGTGCCGCCCCGCTGGCTGTTCCTCAAGATCGAGACCGACGAGGGCTGCTATGGCTGGGGCGAGCCGGTCATCGAGGGGCGCGCCGCCACGGTAGAGGCGGCGGTGCATGAGCTGGCCGACTACCTGGTCGGTCAGGACCCGCACCATATCGAGCACCTCTGGAACGTGATGTATCGCGCCGGCTTCTATCGCGGCGGCCCCATCCTGATGTCGGCCATCGCCGGTATCGACCAGGCGCTCTGGGACCTCAAGGGCCGCGACCTGGGCGTGCCCGTGCACCAACTGCTGGGCGGCCCGGTGCGCGACCGGATGCGCATGTATGCCTGGACCGGCGGCGACCGGCCCGACGACGTGGGGGCCGGTGCCCGGGCCCTAGTCGACCAGGGCTTCACCGCCTTCAAGATGAACGGCACGCCGGAGCTGCAGATCGTCGACTCCCACCGCAAGATCGACGAGGCCGTGGCCCGGGTGGCGGAGGCCCGCGACGCCGTGGGGCCGGACGTCGGCATCGGCATCGACTTCCATGGACGCGTGCATCGCCCCATGGCCAAGGCCCTGCTGCGCGAGCTGGAGCCCTTCCACCCGATGTTCGTCGAAGAGCCGGTGGCTCCCGAGCACCTGCCGTGCCTCAAGCATATCGCCGGCGGGCTCGGCTACCCGCTGGCCACCGGCGAGCGGCTGCACACCCGCTTCGAGTTCCGCGACCTGCTGGCCGATGGCATGGTCGACATCGTCCAGCCGGACCTCTCGCACTGCGGGGGCATCAGCGAGGGCCTCAAGATCGCCGCCCTGGCCTCGGCCCATGACGTGGCCCTGGCGCCGCACTGTCCGCTGGGCCCGTTGACCCTGGCCACCTCGCTGCACGTGGATGCGGTCTGCCACAACGCCTTTATCCAGGAGCAGAGCATGGGCATCCACTACAACCGGGACAACGACGTGCTCGACTACCTGGTCGACAAGTCGGCCCTGGCCATCGAGGACGGCTTCTGCGCCATTCCCCAGGGCCCGGGGCTGGGTGTGGAGATCGACGAGGCCTTCGTCGAGGAGCGTGCCAAGGTGGGCCACCGCTGGCGCAATCCGGTGTGGCAGCATGAGGATGGCTCGGTGGCCGAATGGTAGGCCGCGCCTCGCGCCCGCGATCACGCCTCTCCCCATGAACGCCGGCACCGCCGCCCCGGGGGTGCCTCGCCCCAGACCCTATGGAGTTCCCATGTCAGCTGCTTCCGCATCCGGCCCGGTGCCCGCCTTCGCCGACTTCCGCTACCCGGACCTCAATGGCGCCAGCGTCTTCATCACCGGCGGCGGCTCCGGCATCGGCGCCGCCCTGACCGAGGGGTTTCTGGCCCAGGGCGCCCGGGTCGCCTTCGTCGGGCTGTCCGACGCCACCCCCTTCTGCGATGCCATGGAAGCCCGGTACGCCAACCGCCCGCTGTTCCTCCCCTGTGACATCCAGGACATCGCGGCCTTGCAGGCGGCCATCGGCCAGGCCCGCAAGGCCCATGGCCCGATCGGCGTGCTGGTCAACAACGCCGCCCGCGACACCCGCCATACCCTCGGGGAGTGGACGGTCGAGCAGTGGGACGCGTCCATCGCCACCAACCTGCGTCCGCCGTTCTTCACTGCCCAGGCGGTGGCCGACGACATGCGCGGCCTCGGTGGCGGCGCCATCATCAACCTGTCCTCCAACAGCTTCCTGCTGGGCCTCGACGGCTACCCCACCTACGTCACCGCCAAGGCCGGCATCATGGGCTTGACCAAGGCCCTGGCCCGGGAGCTGGGCCCGGACGCCATCCGCGTCAACTGCCTGATTCCCGGCTGGGTGATGACCGAGCGCCAGCGCGAGCTGTGGGTCAACGACCAGGACCTCCAGGAATGTCTCGACCAGCAGTGCCTCAAGGAGGCCATCCCGGTCGAGGACATGATCAACCCCTGCCTGTTCCTGGCCTCGACGGCCTCGCGAATGATGACCGGCCAGCCCCTGGTGGTCGACGGTGGGCGCGTATGAGCGTATCGACCAATGCGACCCTTGCCCCGGCCTGGATCGCCGTGGACTGGGGCTCCAGCAACCTGCGGGCCTGGGCGCTGGATGCCGATGACCGGGTCATCGCCGAGGCCAGCGCCCCGCGCGGCATGCTGGGCCTGGCCCCCGAGGCATTCGAGGGCGCACTGCTGGAGGTGATCGGCGACTGGCTGGCGCCGGCAGCCGGGAGCCGGCCGACCGAGGTGCTGGTCTGTGGCATGGCCGGCGCCCGCCAGGGCTGGGTCGAGGCCGCCTACCTGCCGCTGGATGCCGGGGCGACCGATACCCTCGGCCGTCTCGGCGGCCGGCTGACGCCGGTGACCACCCGCGATGCCCGCCTGCGCGTGCGTATCGTGCCGGGGCTCTGTCAGCACGCCAGCCAGGACGGCGGCGAGGCCTTCGACGTGATGCGCGGCGAGGAGACCCAGCTATTCGGCCTGGTCGCCCGGCACCCCGAGTTCAGCGGCGCCGTCTGCCTGCCGGGCACCCACGCCAAGTGGGCGCGCCTCGAGGCGGGCCGCATCACCGGCTTCACCACCTTCATGAGCGGCGAGCTCTACCAGCTGCTCAGCCGGGACTCGGTGCTGAAGCACTCGCTCCACGCCGATGACCTCGCCGACGCGGCCCAGCATGCGGCCTACCTGGAGGGCATCGACATCGCCATGGCCACTCCCGAGCGCCTGAGCGCGGAGCTGTTCGGCATCCGTGCCCGAGACCTGCTCGACCCCCGGCTGCCCGTCGGCGAGCGACGCGGTGCCCGGCTCGGCGCGCGCCTGTCCGGCCTGGTGCTGGGGCTCGAGCTGGCCGGTGCCACCGTCACCCTGGCCCCCGGCAGTCGCGTCGTGCTGATCGGGGCCGAGACGCTGTGCCACCGCTATCGAATCGCCCTGGAGCACCGGGGCTTCACGGTCGACGAGCACGCCAATGCCGACATGATCCTGGCCGGCCTGGGGCGCATCCACCACACCACGCTCGCAACCCCCTGATGCGCGGCCGCCGCCGCCCGGCGCCGCCCCGAGACTGCAAGGAGCCTGTATGAGCCTGCCACTGGTCGCCATCCTGCGCGGCGTCACGCCGGACGAGGTCATCGAGATCGCCGGGGCCGTCATCGATGCCGGTATCACCCGCATCGAGGTGCCCCTCAATTCCCCCGAGCCCCTGGAGAGCCTCCGCCGCCTGGCGGCGCACTGCGCCCAGCGTGGCGGCGAGGACGTCCTGGTGGGGGCCGGCACCGTGCTGACACCCGAGCAGGTGCGCGAGGTCCACGCCGCCGGGGGGGGGGCTGATCGTCTCGCCGAACATGAACGAGGCAGTGATCGGCGAGAGCCGTCGCCTCGAGATGGTCTCCCTGCCCGGCATCGTCACTCCCACCGAGGCCTTCGCCGCCCTGGCCGCCGGCGCCTCGGGCCTGAAGCTGTTCCCCGCCTCCCAGGTTGGCATCGCCAACATGCAGGCGATGATGGCCGTGTTGCCCGCGGGCACCGAGCTCTATGCGGTGGGCGGCATCGGGATCGACAACTTCGCCGCCTGGCGTGGCGCCGGCGTGCACGGGGCGGGCCTGGGGACCGCCCTCTACACGCCGGGACTGACGGCCGCCGAGGTGGGCGAGCGGGCCCGCGCGCTGGTCACGGCCTGGCAGCAGGCACTCTGACACGCCCCGACAGGAGAACCCCGAGCATGAGCGAGTCCCCGTCCGACGAGACCTTGCCGACCAGCCCGTGCCTCGGCCAGGTGAAGTGGCTGATCGACAGTCGCTGCGAGCTGGGCGAGGGCCCCGGCTGGGATGCAGGGCACAGCGAGCTGCGCTGGCTGGATATCCTGGCCGGCGAACTGCACCGTGCCCGCGGCGATGGCCGTGAGCATCGCGTCACCCGGCTGGAGCACCGGACCTCCTATGCGGCGCTGACCCGCGACGATGACTATCTGCTGGTGGCGGAGAACTGCCTGTCGCGTTTCGACCCGTCGACCGGCGTGAGCCGCGCCTTGCTGCCCTTCGAGGCCGACAATCCCGTCACCCGCAGCAACGATGCTCGCGTCGATACCCATGGCAGCCTGTGGCTGTCCACCATGGGACTCGACGCCGAGCCGGGCGCCGGCAGCCTCTACCGCCTGCACCGCGGCGAGCTCACCTGCCTGCGCCGGGGGCTGACCATTCCCAACGCCCTGTGCTTCTCGCCGGACGGCCGCCATGCCTACTTCAGCGACACCGCGACCGGTTGGGTGATGCGCTGGTCGCTGGACGACCAGGGATTCCCCGTGCGTGGCCAGGATGGCGCCTTCGCGGAACCCGAGCCCTGGGCCGACCTGCGCCAGTCGGGGGGCGGCCCGGACGGGGCCGTGATGGATAGCGAGGGCGGTGTGTGGATCGCCCTGTGGGGCGCCGGGCGGGTGGCCCGGCTGAGCCCCGAGGGCGACGAGATCGCCCACGTCAGGGTGCCCGCGCGCCAGCCCTCCTGCCCGGTATTCGGCGGCGCGAGCCTCACCACCCTCTATGTCACCACGGCCCGGGAGGGCCTGGTGGCCCCGGAGGCGGCGGAGGGCGGCGTCTTCGCCATCGAGCTGGCCGGGCATCTGCCCGGCTGCCGGGGACTGGCCGAGCCACCGCTCAGGCTCGAGTGAGGCTTCCTCCAGCCGAGGAGACGGGCCGGCGATGGGCTCACTCCCGCTCGTCCCGGGTCGAGCGCAGCAGCACCCGGTCCATGCCGCGCGTGTTCAGGATGCGCTTGAGTGCCGCGAACAGGTGGGTGGGCAGCGTCACGGCGTAGCGGGGCTTCGGGCGTCGACTCTCCAGGGCATGGATCAGCTTGTCCACCACGGCGTCGGGGCCCAGGGTGAAGGGGGCCTTGCCGTCCTGGCTGGCCAGGCGGGCCGCCACCTTCCGGTACGTATTGGCATGAGCGCTGTGGACGGGATCGATATTCGCCTGGAAGGCGCGGTAGGCGTTCTCGCGGAAGCGGCTGGTGATGGGACCGGGCTGGATCAGGCTGACCTGGATGCCGCTGCCCGTAAGCTCCTGGCGAAGGGTATCGGTGAGCCCCTCCAGGGCGAACTTGGAGCACACATAGGCGCCGCGGTAGGGCAGGGCGGCGAAGCCCAGCACCGAGCTGTTCTGCACGATGCGGCCGTGGTCCTGGGCGCGCATCATCGGCAGGACCCGGGTGGTGAGCTCGTGGGTGCCCAGCAGGTTGGTCTCCAGCTGGGCACGCAGCACCGCCCGGGACAAGTCCTCCACCGCCCCGGGCTGGCCGTAGGCGCCGTTGTTGAACAGCGCCGTCAGCCGTCCCGCGGTGCGTTCCCGCACCGCTTCCACCGTGGCCTCGATCGAGTCGCTGTCGGCGAGGTCCAGCGGCAGGGCCTCCAGGCCTTCCTCGCCGAGCCTCGCGACGTCCGCCTCGCGACGGGCCGTGGCGAAGACCCGCCAGCCGCGCGCCGCCAGGGCGTGGGCCGCGGCATGGCCGATACCGCTCGAGCAGCCCGTGATCAGGATGCTGCGTGTCGTCGTGTCTCGGGCGTCTGACATCCTCGTTGCTCCTTCTCGCCACCCCGGATTCGTCACCTGTTGCCTCGCGCGTCGGCGCTGGCTTATCCACTGACCAGCCGGGCCCGGCTGGTGCCGTTGCCCAGTGGTTCCACCCGGATCTGCACCGGGATGCGCTCGTGCATCTCCTGCACATGGGAGATCACCCCGACCCGGCGGCCCTGGGCCTGCAGGCCGTCCAGGGCCTCCATGGCCAGCGCCAGGGACTGGGGATCGAGGCTGCCGAAGCCCTCGTCGATGAACAGCGACTCGATCGCCAGCTGGCCCGAGGCCATGGAGGCCAGCCCCAGCGCCAGGGCCAGGGAGACCAGGAAGGTCTCGCCGCCGGACAGCGAGTGCACCGAGCGGCGCTCGTCGCCCATGTCCCGGTCCACCACCAGCAGGCCCAGTTCGCTGCCGCCCCGCTCGAGGCGATAGCGGCGGGTCAGGCCGGTCAGGTGGGCGTTGGCCTCCTCCAGCAGTCGCTCCAGGTTCCAGGCCTGGGCGATGCGCCGGAAGGCCTTGCCGTCGGCGGCGCCGATCAACTCGCTGATGCGCCCCCAGCGGCGCTGCTCGGCTTGCGCGGCCTCGCGCTCGGCCTGGCCCTGGCGCTGCCGCTCCCGGCGGCGGTCGTCGTCCTTCAGGGCATGCACGGCCTCGTCGCGGTCCCGCTGGGCGGCCGCGAGCCGGGGTCCCAGCTCGACCTGGGCCTCGCTCAGTGCCTCCCGGCGACGGTGAAGCTCGTCGGCAATGGCGTCGCTCAGCAGCGTCTCCTCGTCACCGGTGTCGCCTTCGACCAGCCCACGGTCGCGACGGTGACGCCACAGGGCGTCGCGACGCTCACCCAGGGTGGCGGCAGTGCGCTGGCAGGCCTGGCTGGCGGCCTCGATTCGCCGCTCGGCCTCCTCGGCGTCCTCTTCCGACTGGTCCAGTAGACGCGCCAGGGTGGCATCGTCCAGCTCGGGATGGCCCCGGCGCCACGTGGTCAACTCGTGTTCCAGGTCTTGTCGCTCCTGGCGGCGCTGGTCGAGCTGGTGGGTCTCTTGCTCCAGCTGCTGGGTGAGACGCTGATGCCGTTGCTGCGCCTCGTGATCCCGAGCCTGGGCGGCATCCCATGCCTGGCGGGCGCGCTCCTGGCGGGTGTCGAGGTGCTGCTGCCAGGCGTCCGGTGAGGCATGCTCGCCAAGCCGGGCGGCGAGTTCACGGGCGAGGCCGTCGCGTCGTTGCCGATGGGCTGGCAGCTGCTCGTCCACCTCGGCCAGCCGCCTGTCGGCGCTGGCCTTCTCGGCTTCCAGGCGAGTCAGTGCCAGCTCACCCTGGCGCAGGGATTCCTCCAGCGGGGCCAGGGCCTCTTCCGCCTGGGTCAGCGCCTCCAGGGCCTGGCGCTGCTGTTGCCGCTGGCCCTCGCTCTGCTCGCGCTGGGCCTGTAGCCAAGCGTTGCGCTCGGCGGTGTCGACCGCGGCCAGCTCGTCGTGCAGCGGGTGCGCTTCCAGCGCCTGTTGGGCGGCCCCCAGGCGCTGCTCGGTGGTCTCCAGGTCGCGCTCCAGCGGCTTGAGGGAGCGTTCCACGCCGCGGTAGTCGCCCACCAGCTCGTCGCGCTGCCGCTGAGCCGTGTCCCGGGTCGCCCGGGCCTCGCTCAGCTGGCGCGCTTCCTCTGCTTCCTGGGCGGCGAGCTGGGTGGCTTCGGGCGAGGCAGGCGGCTGGTGGCGCCAGGGGTGGTCGAGGCCGCCACAGACCGGGCAGGGCTCGCCGTCCGTGAGGGCCTCGCGCAGCCGGGCGACGCTCTCGCTGCGCACGGCGCGGCCGCGTTCGACCAGCGCCGAGACGCTGTCGAGGTGGGCCTGGGCCCGGTCCAGGCGTTCCCGGGCGGCTTGGCCCTCGGCCAGCAGCCGTTCGCGCCGTGAGCGCTCTTCGCTGACCTGGTTGGTCAGCCTATCCCGGGCCTGCGCCGCGTGGCAGACCTCCTGCCAGTGGCTGGACAACTCGCCCAGGGCGAGTCGGCGCTGGGCGGCCTGGTCGTGGAGCTGCTGAGCGGCGCGGCGGGCGTCGTCGAGATGGCGATGCGGGCCCAACAGCCGGCGCTGGGTCTTCTGCCAGTCGTCGCGTTGCTGCTGCCGGGCGCGCTGGGCTTCATCGGCCTGGCGATGTTCCCCGGCGAGAGTGGTGGCCTGCTTCTGCAGTTGGTGATGGCTCGCTTCCAGGTCGGCAAGCTGCCTCTCCTGGGTGGCGAGTCGCTGGGCCAACTCGCGGGCCTCGCGGAGCTCGGGGTCGGCCCGGCGCCGTGTTTCTGTGGCCTCGTTCAACGCCTGGTCGGCCTGCACGAGGGCTTGGCCGGCGGCTTGTCGTTCGGCGTGGGCATTGTCGCGGGCCTTCAGGATCTCGGCGTGGGTCGCCTCCAGGGCCGAAATCTCGTCGGGGAGCTCGGCCTGGCGGGTGAGGTCGTGGCGGCGGGGCGCGATCAGCCGGCGCCATTCGCGGTCGGTGCGCAGTGGGGCGAGCGATCGCCACTCCGCCTCGGCACTCTGGAGTTCGCCCTGGCCCTGGCGGAAGGCGTCCGCCAGGCGAGTATCGTCGTCGTGCCAGCGCTGCTCGGCCTGGAGCGATTCCGCGCGCTTCTGCAGGTCGGTGAGCGCTCGCTGGGTGGTCTCGGCGGCCCGTTCCAGCTCGGCGCGGGCCTCGGGCTCGGCGGGCGGGTCGTCGGCGAGTCGGGCCTCCAGGACCTCGAGTCGCCGCTGGGCCTCCCGGGCGCGGCGGTAGGCGGCCTTGGAGATCTCGGAGTACTCGGCAGTGTCGGTGAGCTTCTCCAGCAGCTCGCTGCGCTCGTTGTCGTCGGCCTTGAGGAAGGCGGCGAACTCGCTCTGGGCCAGCAGCACCGCCCGGGTGAACTGGTCGAAGCTGAGGCCCAGCCGCTCCGGGAGCAGCCGGTCGAACTCGCGCTTCTGGGTGGTCAGCAGCCGCTCGTCCTCCAGGTCGGTGAGCGACTGCTCCACCGCCTGCAGGCGCCCTCCGGCCTTCTCCCGGGCCCGGCGTACCGCCCAGCGCGCCCGGTAGCGGCGGCCGTCGCGCCCCAGGAAGTCGACCTCGGCATGGCCGCTGGCCGTGCCCCGGCGCAGCAGGGTGCGGGGGTCGGCGGTGGTCAGGGTCTCGCGACCCACATCGGGCAGCTGGGCGTCGCGCACCGGGGCTTGGCGCAGTCGGGGGGTGCTGCCGTAGAGCGCCAGGCAGAGCGCATCGAGCAGGGTGCTCTTGCCGGCCCCGGTGGGGCCGGTGATGGCGAACAGGCCGGCGTCGGCCAGCGGTGCCTTGCCGAAGTCGAGCTCGACGGGGCCGGGCAGCGAGGCCAGGTTGGCCAGGCGCAGGGCGAGGATCCTCATGGGCGGGCCTCCCCGCTGCAGGTGTCCGCATCCCCGGCCGCGTCCAGGACGTCCTGGCGCAGCCGGTCGAAGTCGGCGAGCACCGCGTCCTCCGGGGGCGCTCCCCAGCGGGCCTCCCAGGTGCGGGCGAAGAGCGCGCGGGGGCCGATGTCCTCCAGGCGCTCGCTGGCCCGGGGGCGCTGACTGTCCGTCTCGGGGAGCCGGCGCTTGAGGCGCAGCAGGCGCAACGCCTTGCCGTCCAGGGCCGCCTCGACGCGGGCGCGCAGGTCGGGCACCGGGGCCTCGAGTTCCACGTTGACCTCGAGCCAGGGCCAGCGCTCCCGGGGCAGGGCGGGGTCGTCCTCCAGCCCCTCGAGGTCGGCCAGCACCGCGTCGAGGGGCGCGGGGCCGAGCCGATGCATGGCCACCGGTCGGGGCACGGGCAGCGCCTCGACGCCGGCCAGCGCCTCGCCCTCCAGGGTCACTTCGAGCACCTGGTGGGGGTAGGCCACCTCGCTGAAGTCCAGGGGCAGGGGGCTGCCGCTGTAGCGGATGCGCGCCTCGCCGACCCGTTGCGCACGGTGCAGGTGGCCAAGCGCCACGTAGGCGATGTCCTCGGGAAACAGCGCCGCGGAGATCGATTCCTCGCCGCCGATGACGATGGGCCGCTCGCTGTCCTCGGAGACGGCGGCGCCGCGCAGGTGGGCATGGCTCATGGCTACCAGGGCCTGGCCGGGGGCGCGGCGCGCCCGAGCCGCCGCGATCAGCCGCTCGTGGACGCGGCCGATGCCGGCCACATAGGCGTTGCCGGGATCGCCGGCCTCGTCGAGGCCCCGGCCGGTGACCTCGGCCGGCCGCAGGAAGGGCAGCGCCAGGCACCAGGCGCGGGTCGCGCCCGCGGCGTCGGTGAGCGGCACCAGCAGGCGCTCGGCGTCGAGCTCGCCGTCCCCGGTCCAGGCGACCCGGCCCAGCGCATGGGTGCGCAGCCGCCGCATCAGCGGGGCCGGCAACTCGATGCGGTTGCCACTGTCGTGGTTGCCGGCGATCAGCACCAGATCCAGGTGGGGCAGGCGCTCGTGGGCGTCGACAATGAAGTCGTAGAGCAGGGCCTGGGCCTGCAGGGAGGGGTTGACCACGTCGAAGAGGTCGCCGGCCACCAGCAGGGCGTCGGCTTGTCGGGCGACCAGGGTATCCAGCAGCCAGGTCAGGAAGGCACGATGCTCCTCGTGGCGCTCCTGGCCGTGAAAGCTCTGGCCGAGATGCCAGTCGGCGGTATGGATCAGTTTCACCCGTTGCCCTCCGGTGTTCCGTCACGCGGCAAAAGCCGTAGTCTAACCCGAGCCACTACCATGATTCAGGGAGCCCGTGATGTCATCGACGCCATTGCATGACTGGGAGCTCGCCCCCGCCGAGGCCATCGCCCTGCAGCGGCGCCTGGCCGGCCGGGTCGAGCGGGTCGACCGGCTCGACCCGGTGCGCCATGTCGCCGGAGTGGATATCGGCTTCGAGCAGGGCGGCGAGATCACCCGGGCCGCGGTGGTGGTGCTGGCCTGGCCGCCAGCGGCCGAGGGCGACTTCGTGGTGGTCGAGCAGGCGGTGCATCGCGAGCCGACCCGCATGCCCTATATCCCGGGGCTGCTGTCCTTCCGCGAGGTGCCCGCGGCGCTGGCCGCCTTCGACACCCTGACGATTCGCCCCGAGCTCGTGATGGTGGACGGCCAGGGCATCGCCCATCCGCGGCGGCTGGGCGTGGCCAGCCACCTGGGACTATGGCTCGATCGGCCGACCATCGGCGTGGCCAAGTCGCGGCTGGTCGGCCGCCATGGCGAGCCGGGCACCGAGCGCGGCGACTGGGCGCCGCTCCATGATGACGGCCCCGGGGGCGAGGAGGTCATCGGCGCGGTGCTGCGCTCCCGCCAGGGCGTCAAGCCGGTGTTCGTCTCGCCGGGGCACCGGCTGTGCCTGGAGACGTCGGTGGGCTGGGTGGTGGCCTGCCTGGGCAAGACCAAGCTGCCGGAGCCCACCCGGCTGGCCGATCGGCTGGCCTCGCGCCGGGATCAGAAGCGGCGCTGAGCCGCTCTTCCGGGGCCGCCGCTTGCCAACCGTGGCAGAGCGGCGGATCATGACGACCCCTTAACCTCGGATGCCCGACATGACCGATTCGCCCGTCAGCCCCCTCGACGCCACCCGTGCCTGGGTCGAGACCTTCGTGGTCGGCCATGAAGTCTGCCCCTTCGCCGGCCGCGAGGTCGCCCGCGACAGCATCCGCTATGTAGACGTGGACGCCACCGACCCTGCCACCGCCCTGATGCGGCTGATGGAGGAGTGCTGGCACCTCGACGACCATCCCGAGACCGAGACCACCCTGCTGGTCTTGAGCGAGGGATTGGCGGACTTCGACGACTACCTGGACCTGCTGGGGCTGGCCGAGGCGCTGTTGGTCGAGCAGGGCTACGAGGGGGGCTACCAGCTGGCGAGCTTCCACCCGGACTACCAGTTCGACGGCGAAGCCGAGGATGCCCCGCGCAACTTCACCAACCGCTCGCCCTGGCCGATGTGGCACCTGCTGCGAGAAGCGGGCCTGGAGCGGGCCCTGGCACACTATCCCGACCCCGAGGCGATCCCCGAACGCAACCGCGAGCGGATGCAGGCCCTGGGACGCGAGCGGCTGGCCGCCTCGCTGGCGGCGCTGCGGGGCGAGTGACACCGCGGGGCGCGATCCCGCCTATCCGGGGCACGCGGGGAAGGGCAGATGGGATCCGCCCCCGACTGGCCGCGAGCGCTGTCAGAAGACCTCCTGCCAGGTGATGCTCGCCCCGTCGCCCCCCACGCCGGCGATCAGCCCCAGGTTCTCCAGTGCTGCCTTGCTATAGCTCAGGTTGATATTTCCGTTCAGCGCCAGGTCGGCAGTGTGGTTGCCGCTAGCATTGCCATTGCCATTGCCATTGCCATTGCCATTGCCATTGCCGCGACCCTGTGCCGACTGGCGCTGGGGGGATTGAGATGGTGCGGTCTGGCCGTCGGGGGATGGGGACTTCAGCATCACGATCCCGCCATAGAGATCGAAGGTGCCGTTGGCCAGGTCGATGCGGCCGCCTTCCTCGACCAGGATCAGCCCCTCATGGTGGGCCGTGCCGTTCACGCTGAGGATGCCGCCATCCCTGACGATGATCACCCCGGCGGTAGCTTGGTTGCTGTTGAGTCGGGCGCTGCCGATGATCTCTATGACTCTCTGGTCTTCCCGGGAGGTCCAACCGCTGATCTTGTCGTTCTTCCTGTCGCCGAAGCTGGCGGAGGCTTCGGGAAGGCTGTCCAGATAGTCCGCCCAGGCCTGGCGCTTTTCGAGGTACTCGGCGCTGAGCGAATCCGTGTCGCCATCCGCCTGTCCGCTCTCTGCCCTGAACCAGGCATCGTTGTAAAGCGCCGTCCGGGGGATCGCGTCGGGGTCGTCCACCGGAGTCGTGGTGCAGTGGCTCCCGGTGCAGGAGAAGTCGCTGGGAAGGTGATGATCCCGGCCATCGACATGCTCGATACCGATGGCCGAGCAGTCGGCGCCGAAGCAGGTGAACACGGCCTCCAGGTCAGGCGCCGCGCCCCCGCCGGCCACCCGCGACAGGATCATGCGCTCCACGGGGCTGGCGTCCGGGCCGGCGTAGCCGCGCGATAGCACGTAGGTGCCCGTCGCCACGGACGCCAGGTTGGTCAGCTGCTCTGCCTGCTGCTTATCGACGATGGCGAAGCGAAAGCTGGCGAGCGAGGATACCGGGGTCGTCGCGCTCCAGGTCGAGGCCGGATCGTCCAGGCCGGACGGCGGCCGCTGCCCCTCGCCATAGGCCCGGCGTCCGGCACCGATGCCGGCCTCGGCGCCCATCTGGGCCAGGGTCGCCAGGCGATAGTTCCCGGTGATGCGCTCCTGCAAGAGGCTCGACTGGAAGGTCGAGAGCGCGAGCAAGGTCCCCACCGACATCAGCACGAGCACCACGACCAGCGCCATGCCTCCTTGGCGACCAGGCTGGACATCCATGTCTATTCCCCTTCAGTCATCTGCTGTGGCGTTGCGGATTGTCATCGGTCGGTTGACGGCCGTGAACGTCAGGGTCGGCGACGGCGCATCCTGCGCCGCCGTCAGGGTCATCGTGATCCTGGCGCTGTGGGAACCGGCGCCGCGCTCGACGCGGAAGCCGGCAATGCCGCTGACCAGTGCCATCGAGGCCGCGCAGCCGGGATCCAGGATCAGGTCATCGTCCTGCCGGGCATAGGTCACGGTGAAATCGTCGGTGCCGGCGCCCGGACAATACGTGGCACGGCGACTGCCCTCCAGGGTGAGCCGAAGGCTGGTGGCGGTCATGCCGTCGGCTGGCAGGTCCCATCCCTTGGCGACGCGAATGTCGCGCAGCAGGCTGTCGGTGCCGAAGACCAGGGCCTGCTGGCGTTCCGCCAGCTGCTCGCTACGATCCTGGCTGCGGCCCAGGGTGAGATAGAGTTGCGTCGCCCCGGCGAGCACCAATAGCCCCAGCAGGGTGGCGATCATCGTCTCGACGAGCGAGAAGCCCGACTGGTGGTGCCGCCGTGGCATGGGTGGCGTCGGTTCATGCATGGGGAATAGCCAGCGTGTAGGTCAGCAGGGAGACGCTCTCCGTCTCCATGTCACCATCGGCCTTGCGATACGCAAAGCGCTCATCTTTCCAGCGGACTGTGACATCGACCCGGCAAGCCGAGCGATCCGCCCAACTCAAGCGACTGCTCGAAAACCCTGGTAGATCATTCTCCCAGGCCTGGGTCCAGTCCCGTTGGAGGGTCGACAGCTCATTGTCGTCCGGGCAGGCCAGACCCTCCTGCTGGCCCAGCCATTCCCAGAGACGTTCGCCCGCATCCTGGGCGGCGAGGTTGGCCACGGCACGCTGATAGGCGACATGGCTGCCCTGCAGGCTCTTGAGCTGCAGGGCCGCCAGGCCCAGCAGGGAGATCGACAGCACCAGGACGGCGACCAGCACCTCGATCAGGGTGAAACCACGGCAGGATGGCACCAGGATGCTCCAATGGGTACAATTTGTAACGCGATGTTACCAGCGTGCCGGCAGGAGACAAGGGGGCGTCGGCCTGCGGACGCAGACCTGGAGGCAAGGGAAGGTGTGGTGAGGCGCCCCACACGACGGGGCGCCGGCAGGCCTCAGACGATATCCAGCGGCGCCTTGTGCGTCGGCGTCGGGAAGGCGGCATCGAGCCGCGCCAGGGCGTCCTCGTCCAGGCGCATGTCGAGGGTGTCGGCGTTGTCGCTCACGTGGCCGGGTTGGACGGCCTTGGGAATGGCGATGACGTCGCGTCGGGCCTCGCCACGCTGGTCGTCGACCGGGCGGATGGCCCAGGCCAGCAGCAGCTGGGCGGGCGTGAGATCGCGTTCGGCGGCCACCGCCTGCACCTCCGGGTGGTCGAGCAGCCGCCGGCGCAGCCGGCCGGCCTGGGCCAGGGGGCAGTAGGCCATCAGCGGCATGCCATGCCGGCGCTGCCAGGGACGCAGCGAATGCTCGATGCCGCGGGAGCCCAGATGGTAGAGCACCTGGTTGATGGCACAGGCGTCCCCGCCGGGCGTGGCCTGGAGAGCGTCCATATCAGCCACGTCGAAGTTGGAGACGCCGAAGCGGCGGATCTTGCCGGCCGCGCGCAGCCGCTCGAAGGCCTCCAGGGTCTCGTCCAGGGGGATGCCGCCGGGCCAGTGCAGCAGGTAGAGGTCGAGGTGGTCGGTGGCGAGTCGCTTGAGGCTCGCCTCGCAGGCGGCGATCGCGGTCTCCCGCCCGGCATTCCAGGGATATACCTTGGAGACCAGGAAGGCGTCCTCGCGGCGTCCCGCCAGGGCCTCGCCGACCACTGACTCGGCGCCGCCGTCGCCGTACATCTCGGCGGTGTCGATCAGCCTCAGGCCGCGCTCCAGGCCCTGCTGCAGGGCGCGCACCTCGTTGGCCCGGGGCACGAGACCCTCGCCCATGAACCAGGTGCCCTGGCCGATGGCGGGAAGCTCGACGGCGGGTTCATGGGCGGTGGCAGCCAGGGTGACACGGGGCGGGATCGTCATGACGCCTCCTTTCGATATTTGTGGAAGGATTTTCCATGTATTCTGGAGGCAGCTCGAAAGGGATGCAACGTGACCCTGTGTCCCGGGGAGGCCACCCGCATGGTCTATCGTGTAGGGGCAAGGCTTCGACCCACCCAACGATCAAGGAGTCGACATGAGCATCAAGAAGAACGGAAGCGCCGTCTGGCAGGGCGGTCTCAAGGATGGCCAGGGCACGGTCTCCACCCAGAGCGGCGTGCTCAACGAGGTGTCCTACAGCTTCGCCAAGCGCTTCGAGGGCGAGGCCGGCTCCAACCCCGAGGAGTTGATCGGCGCCGCCCATGCCAGCTGCTATTCCATGGCGCTGTCCATGATCCTCGGCGAGGCGGGCTTCACCCCCGAGCGCATCGCCACCCAGGCCACGGTTTCCCTGGAGGAAGTCGAAGGTGGTTTCGGCATCACCGCGATCCACCTGGACACCCGGGCCAGCGTCCCCGGCGCCGACGAGGCGGCCTTCCAGGATGCCGCCAACAAGGCCAAGGAGGGGTGCCCGGTCTCCAAGCTGTTTAACGCCGAGATCAGCCTGGACGCCAAGCTGGAGGGGTGAGCCAGCAGCGCTCGCGCCAGACGAGGAGGCCACCGTCGGGTGGCCTCCTGGCGTTCAGGGCCGGCGCCGGGCGGCGTCCACCAGGGCGCGGATCAGGCGCTGCTGGGGACGGTTGAAGATCAGCCACTCGGGATGCCACTGCACCCCGATCAGGAAGTCGTGCTGGCGGGACTCGATGCCCTGCACCAGGCCGTCCCGGTCCCGGGCGACGATCTCGATGCCCTGGCCGGTCTCCTTCACCGCCTGGTGGTGCAGGCTGTTGATGCGGCACCAGGTGACCCGCAGGATGCGGTTCAGCTGGCTGTCGCCGACGATGTCCACGGTCTTGCGCGGCAAGACCGTGCGCCGCCGCTTGAGCCCCTCATGGGTGGTGTAGATGTCCGGGTCCAGGGTGCCTCCCAGGTGGACGTTGATCAGCTGGGCGCCCCGGCAGATGCCGAGTACCGGCCGGCGCGCGGGGATGAAGCGTTCGAGCAGCTCGAGCTCCAGCTGGTCCCGCTCGGGGTCGACGCGCACGTCGAGCTGCATCTCGCCGCCATAGTGGTGGGCCTCGATGTCGTCGCCGCCGCCGATGATCAGGCCATCCAGGGCCATCGGGCGGGGGCGCGCGGGGGACAGCCGCAGGGGCCGGCCACCATGGCGCCACACGGCGAACCAGTCGAACCACCAGGCGATCCGACTCTTGCGGTCCGAGGTGGTGATGCCGATCAGGGGACGCGTCTCCCGACTCATGGGCGACGGCTCCAGCGCCGCAGGGCGGTCCACCAGCGCCGGGGCAGCGAGGGCCGATGCAGGGCCAGGTACTGGGCGCCCCGCTCCGCCAGGGTGGCCGGCGCGGTCGCCAGCACCTCCACCTCCAGCCAGCGGTTCCATTCGGTGACGGCCCCCCAGCCGGGTTCCGACAGCTGGGCATTGGGCAGCCGGTAGTGGAAGGTGGGGCGCGGCTTGACCAGGGCGTCATTGAGCAGCTCGTGGGGGTGCTCGGGATGCAGGTAGGCGAACAGCGGCAGCAGGTCCAGCTCGCGGTTGCGGGTCGGGTTGTCCTCCAGGTAGTCGTCGATCAGCGTCTCCAGGTCGGGGGTGTAGCCCGGGTCCAGCACCTTGAGGGCATAGGCCCGGGGGAAGGGGTTGGCATGGGGCAGCATCTCGCGGGTGATGTCCACCCGGATCTGTTCGCGCAGCCACTTCGCCGTGAGCAGGTAGGCCCGCAGGTAGGCCAGGATATCCTCGACGGCCAGGCTCGGGACCTCGGGATTGAGGTGCAGGCCGAAACCGTACAGCAGGCTGGCGTCGGTGCCCTTGGCGCCATGATGGCGCAGCGCCTCGAACAGCGCGTCGAGTTCTTCGAGCTCGTCCCAGGGCACGGGGGGGCAGACGATCTCGGTGGGCACCAGGCCGGTGACCACGTCGCCGATCAGTTCCCGGGTGCGCTTGTGGAAGTCCTGGCGCATGCGTTCCCACTCGCTGTCCTGGTAGGCATCGGGATCCAGGAGCCGGCTGTCGGGATGGGCATACTGGGTGTCCAGCTCGATGCCGAAGTCGCCCCAGCGGGCGCCCGTCACCTTGAGCCGGTGGGCACTGATCACGTCCAGCCGGCCGCCGAACAGCGATTGCACGAGGCAGGCCGTCTCGCGGGGGGGCATGCCGGCGAACTCGATCTCGACGCCGACCCGGCGGCGACTGCCATCGGCTTTGCAGGGCACGGGTGGCGGCTGGGGCGTCATGTCGGCATCCTGTGGGCTTGTTCGTCGGCAGCCTAACACACTGCCGTTGGAGGACAGGATGCGGCAAGATGCCGGCATGCCACACAAGGGAGACCCGACGTTGCCAAGCCTGCCCCGCCTACGCGATGCCCTGCGAGGCCTGTTGACCCTGGTGCTCGTGCTGCTGCCCCTGGCGGCGGCGGCGCAGTCCCTGCCGCTGTCCGCCCTGGGGGGCGGGGAGACCGAGGAGGGGCACGATCCCGAGGCCTTCCAGGCGTCTCTGGAGCGGATCATCGACACCCTGGAGAATGAGCAGCGCCGCGGGGAGCTGCTCGCCAACCTGGAGGCCCTGCGCCAGGCCAACGAGGAGGTGGTGGACCAGGAAGGCATCGCGACCCCGCAGGGCCTGCTGGGGGCGCTCGCCGAGACCTTCAACGCGCTGGGCGAGCAGGCCGAGTCGGGGCGCTCACCGCTCGACGAGTGGGGACGCCAGCTGCGCCAGGGCTGGTCGGAGCTATCGGCGCTGGTAGTGAACACCGGCAACACCGAGCTGCTGCGCTTCGTGATCGAGATGGCCGTGCTGACGGTGATCTGGGCCGGCCTGCTGATCATCCTCATCGCCCTGGGCCGCATGCTGGCCCAGCGGCGGGGGTGGCCCCTGGACCTGCCTCGGGAACCCAAGGGCGGCCTGCTGGCGATCCACTTCCTGCGCCGCATGCTGCCCTGGGCGCTGGCGTTCGCCATGGTGCTGGGCATCGCCCAGCTGGTGCCGGAGAGCGCCGGGCGCACCGCCTCCCTGGTGATCGCCTATGTGGCCCTGTGCGGGCGCACCCTGTCGGTGGTGGTGGAGTCGGTGATCTCGGTGTTCACCCGGGGACACCGCTTCACCGCCGTGCAGCTTCTCCAGCACCGCGCCCTGCGCCCGCTGTTCATCATCGGCGCACTGATCGCCCTGGGCGATGCCCTCAACTCGTCGCGCCTCACCGAGCTGCTCGGCAGTGATCTGGCCAGCCTGCTCTCGGTGCTGGCCAACACCCTGGCGGCGCTGCTTAGCGGACGCTTCATCCTGCGCTTCAAGCGCCCCATCAAGCACTTGATCGGCAACCGCTCCTATCGCTATCGCCGCGAGCGCAGCGGGGCCACCGAGGTGGCCCGGGTGGTCGGCGGCCTGTGGCACGTGCCGGCCCTGATGCTGGTGTGGGGCTCGCTGCTGGCGATCTTCGTGACCGGCGGCGACGTGGGGACGGCCCTGGCCCGCTCGATCATCTCCGCCTCGCTGCTGGTGCTGACCCTGGTGGTGACCGGTCTGATCCGCCGCCATGCCGAGCGCCGCTCCAAGCGACGGCGCCAGAGCGATTACCGGCGGCGCCTGGAGCGCTTCGGCTATGCCCTGTCCCATGTGCTGGCCTGGATCGCCTTCGCCGAGCTGTCGCTGCAGGTCTGGGGTGGTTCGCTGGTCGGCATCGGCCAGCAGGGCGTGGCCAGCGTACGCATCGGCCAGGCGCTGCTGGGCATCGGCTTCACCGTGCTGCTGGCCTGGCTGGCATGGATCTTCGCCGACACGGCGATCCAGCGGGCCCTGGTGTCCTCGGCACGCTCCCGCGGCCGGCGCGTCAACCAGGCCCGCGCCCAGACCATCACGCCGATGATCCGCAACATCATCTTCGCCACCATCGTGATCATTGCGGCCATCGTCGGGCTGGCCAACCTGGGCGTGAACGTCACGCCGCTGCTGGCCGGTGCCGGGGTGATCGGCCTGGCCGTGGGCTTCGGTGCCCAGACCCTGGTCCAGGACCTGATCACCGGTATCTTCATCCTCATCGAGGACTCGCTGGCCGTGGACGACTTCGTCAAGATCAACGGCCACATGGGCACCGTCGAGGGCCTGACCCTGCGCACCGTGCGGCTGCGCGATCTCGATGGCATCGTGCACATCATCACCTTCAGCCGCATCGAGTCGATCCATAACATGTCGCGGCAGTTCGGCATCGCCCTGATGAAGATCCGCATCCCCTTCGACATGCCCATCGACAAGGCCACCGACCTGATGCACGACACCGCCCTGGCGCTGCGCCAGGATCCGATGATGCGTCACCATATCTGGTCACCGCTGGAGATGCAGGGCATCGACCACTTCGAGGATGGCTGCGCCATCCTGCGCATGCGCTTTCGCACCTCGCCGGAGATGCAGTGGGACGTGGCCCGCGCCTTCAACCTGCTGCTCAAGCAGCGCATGGAAGAGCAGGCCCTGGACCTGGGCGTGCCACGCCTGAGCGTCAGCATGGAGGGCATGGGCGGCGGCCGCCTGGACGGCAGCCAAGAGCGGGGCGAGGCCCGCGATGCCGCGGGCCGCGAGCCGGGCGAGGCCGGCGTGGCCGACCCGGGCGGCGACACCAATGCCCGGGGGGCCTCGCCAGACCCGTCGCCGGGCCAGTAGCCGGGATCACGGCATCCAGCGACCCAGCATGACGCCGGCGCCCAGCGCCAGTGCCACCAGCCCGGCGATCAACCAGGGGGCATGCAGGCGGCGCCAGCGGTTGTAGCGGCGGGCGGCATGCTCAAGGCGCCCCATCAGTGCCTCGAGGCGGGAGCCGGGCGGGCCCGGCGGCAGCGAGAAGTCGTCGGCGGGCCCGGCCCGCCAGTAGGGGGCATGGGTCAAGCCCAGCCGGGCCCGCAGCCGGCCGATATCGGCGAGGGTGTCGTGCAGGGCGTCATACTCCGCGCGGCGCCATTCGGTCTGCAGCACCGCGTCGGCATCGGCCTTGAGCGCCGTATGCTCGCAGGCCGCAATGGCCGCGGCGATCTGGGCGTCGTCGGCCCCCGGGGCCAGGCGCAGCCGCTGATAGAGGTCGCGCATCTCAGCTCACCTTCATCAGGAAGTCATAGGCCTTGCGGATCCGCTGGAAGCGCCGGGATGCGCTGGCGACGATGGCCTCGCCCTCCCGGTGGAAACGGTCCGGATGGTGGGCCTGGGCCAGGCGGCGATAGGCCTTGCGAATCTCGCCGCGGCTGGCACCGGGCTCCAGCCCCAGCACGGTCAGCGCGCTGCGGATTCTCGGGTCGGGCGCCGTGGCCCGCGCGTGGGCATGGTGAGTCCCGTCGCCCCCCGGCCTCGAGCGTTGCCGGCGCTCGTCATGGGATTCCCGCCGGCGTTCACGGTGGGCCTGCCGGCGCTGTCGCGCTGCCTCGCGCTCGGCCCGCTGGCGCTCTCTCTCGGCCTCGCGCCGGGCCTGCTTGTGGCGTCGCTCGGCTTCGCGTTCGGCGCGCTGCCGGGCCCGGGCCTGCTCCTTGGCCTTGTGCTGCTCGTGCCTGGCTTGCGCCCGTGCCGCGCGGGCCTGGCGGCGGGCTTCCGCCCGCTCGTCACGCTGGCGCTTGCGTATCGCTTCCTGTGTCTCGTCCTGGGGCTCGTCGCCTTTGCCGGGCGGCGGCTTGCGACGGCGTTCCCGGGCACCCTTTTCGCGGCGCTGCCAGTACGCGTGGCGGCTGGGATCGCCCGGCTCGCGCAGCGGGCGGCCCGCCTGGGAGGCATATAGCGCGGCGAATTCGGCGGGTGCGACACCCAGCAGGTCGGCCAGGAAGCGCAGGACATGATGATTGGCCAGGGTCGGTTCGGCTTCCTCGGTGGCCAGGGTGACGGCCAGGCGCAGGAAGGCGCGGGACGTCTCTCCGTGGAGTTCCTTCTGCAGCACCTCGGCGGCGAGCTGGATGGCGCCCAGGTCCTGGCTGGCGGCGACCTCCAGCACGGGGGCTAGCTCATGGCCGTGGCGGAAGGCTCCGGTCAGGGCGGTGAGGTGGGCGCGCTCGGACTCCCCGACCGGCCCCTGCTGGGTCAGCACCCAGGCCAGCAGCAGCAGGGCGGCAGTGTCGGCCTGGTCGCGACTCTGGAGCAGCAGGAGTTCGAAGGGGGAGAAGCGGGCGGCGGTCATTCCCTGACTCTTGTCGGTGGGCCTGGGGGCTCATGGTTTTACTGGCTCCGGGCCTTGCCAAGCCCGGGGCCACGATATGCTAGCGTAATCTCGGGGGCCAGAAGGTCCGGCGCTCGCCGATCGCGGGGACGACCATCCGTTATCGGCGACGGGCGTCAAATCTTGATGGTAGGGAGGAACATCATGCGTTCTGTTATTCGGACGTTGCTGGCGCCGGTGATCTGGGTGGCCGACAAGCTCGGCACTTCCCGGCAGGTGTCGCGCAGCGAGGCACAGCAGGCCGAGGTGGACCAGGCCTGCGAGACCCTGGCCCTCTACCAGGCCTGGAGCGAGCCCGACTGCATCCAGGTCAGGCGGGAGATCACCCGGCTGGGTCTCGAGATCGAGACCCGCGACGTGCGCCTCGACCCCGAGAATACCCGGGCCCTGAAGGAGGAGGGCGGCAAGCTGGAGGTGCCCTGCCTGTATATTCGCGAGCCGCAGGGCGAGGAGCGCTGGCTCTACGGCGCCCAGGTCATCATCGACTACCTCAGGGAGCAGTTCGGCGAATAGCGAGGCGACCCCGTCGAGGTGCATCAACGCAGCGCCTCGTCGCTTTCCTGGGCTGGATCAAAGCTCAAAGAGCCATTGCGGCTGGCTCCTCATTCGCTTCCGGTTTGTTGAAACGTCGGGTTTTACTATGACCCATGCCGCAACTGAATCATCGCGCATGGCAGGACGCTACGCGCTCTCCGATCAATGCTGGAAGACGATCGAGGACATTGCCTCGCCTACCCAGCCATTGGGCCGTCCCCGCCGGGAGGACCGCGAAGTGCTGAACGGAAATTGCTGGCGCTATGCTCTGGCACCAAGTGGCGCGACCTCCCGGAAGGGTATGGCCCCTGGAAGACGGTCCACGACCGGTTTCGGCAATGGCGAGAGGACGGCACCTTTGAGGCAGCCCTTGATCGGCTCCTTGACGAGCGGCGTGAACCGGACTGATGGATGTGGATACCTGAATGATCGATTTCATACCGATCCGGGCCACGCGCGCGGCGGTCGGGGCACTGGTTGGTACCATACGGCGCCATTCCTTGAGCCGGCAGGGGCTTGAGCAGGCAAACTCGAACGGCTAGGGTCGCGGGGCAATATCCCGGCTGACAACTCATTGGCAAAAACAGAAGGGCAGTGATCGGATGAGCTCTGAACAACACCGCGTAGTGCTGCTGGACGGAGGCATGGGCCAGGAGCTCAGGCGGCGCAGCGATCGCCCTGCCACTCCGCTGTGGTCCGCGCAGGTCATGCTGGACGAACCGCAGCTGGTCACCGCCGTCCACCGTGACTTCATCGACGCCGGTGCCCAGGTCATCACGACCAACAACTACAGCGCGACACCGCAGCGCCTTGCGCGTGACGGTGATGCCGGCATGTTCGCGCCGCTGCATGCCGCGGCGCTGAACGCCGCTCGCCAGGTGCGTGAGGAAAGCGGTCGGGCGGTGCGCATTGCGGGCTGCCTACCTCCGCTGGTCGCGAGTTATCACCCCGAAGTCGTGCCGGACGACGTCACTTGCCTGCGCGACTATCGCCGACTGGTGCAGGCCCAGGCCGAGTGGGTCGATCTTTTCCTCTGTGAAACCATGTCCCTCATGCGCGAGGCGCGTGCCGCGACGCTCGCGGCGGTGGAGTCTGGTATCCCGGTGTGGGTCGCCTTCACGGTGGAAGACCACGATGGCACGCGTCTGCGCTCCGGCGAGCCGCTGGTCGAGGCGGCCCGGGGGGCGGTAGAGGCCGGTGCCGAGGCGATATTGGTCAATTGTTCGGTGCCTGAGGCGGTCACGACCGCGATGGACGAGCTTGCTGGCCTTGGCGTGCCATTCGGGGGGTACGCCAACGGCTTCATGTCGGCGGCTGACCTCAAGCCCGGCGGCACGGTGAAGGCACTGGAGACACGCAAGGATCTGGATCCAGAGGGCTATGCCGACCATGCTTGTCGGTGGATTGAGCTGGGCGCGACTATCGTCGGCGGCTGCTGCGAGGTCAGTCCGGCGCATATTGCCACCCTGGCTGAACGCTTGATCGTCATGGGATACCACCTCCCGGCCCCATCCCGCCCGTCAGCGGATTCGTGAGGGGTCGTCGTCGTGCCTCGGCCGACCCGCAACGGGCGCCTGTAGCCCAGGGCGTCGGTCGAGGCCAGCAGGGCGTGAATCTCGGTAAGGCCAGTCAATTCATGCCCGGCCTCATAGCGCCTCCTCCAGCAGCATGGCCAGGCGCTTGTGATGCAGGGCGTCGGCGGCCGCGTCGTAGGAGGGCGCGTCCTTGGCCGTGAAGCCGTGGGCGGCGCCCTTGTAGAGCTCGGTGGTGAAGTGCACGCCGGCCTCGGCCAGTGCCTCGTCCACGTGGGCGATCTGCGCGGGGGGCAGCAGCTCGTCCTGGTCGGCGTGGCCGAAGTAGACGCGCCCCTCGATGGTGCCGACCACCTGCACGGGGCTGGTCGGGTCGCCGGCCTCCGCCAGGCGGGCCGAGTGAAAGCCGGCCGCGGCGGCCACGCGGCCGGGGTGTTCGGCCGCCATGCGCAGTGCGAAGGCCCCGGTCATGCAGTAGCCGACCACGCCCACCTTGCTGTCCGCGAACTCGGCTTCGGCATCGATGCAGTCCAGGAGGGCGACGAAGTCGCGGGCCTGTGCCTCGGGGGTCAGGTGCTCGGCATACCCGAGCAGCGTCGGGCGCACGTCCGGATCGCGGAAGGACTTGCCTTCCGGCACGACGGTGCCGGTCGCATCGCGGTAGTAGACGTTGGGCATCAACACGGCGTAGCCGTTGTCCGCGAGCCGCTGGGCCTTCTCGTGATAGCAGGGGCGCAGGCCGCCGATATCGGTGAACAGCACCACGGCCGGCAGCGGGCCGGCGGCGTTGCCGGGCGTGAAGACATGGGCGTCGATGATGCCGTCGGCAGCGGGAATGTCGATAGCGCGGGACATGAAGGGGCTCCGGGTCGTCGATGGCGGATGAACGGTCATCAGTACCGACCGTAACCGGGGGCCGGCCCTGTTGACGAGGTCGTTACTGCCCCGCCCCGATGGTCAGCCGCAGGGCCTGCAGGCCGTTGAGCTCGAGGCGGATCTTGTCCGAGAACAGCGGATGGCCCTGCAGACGCAGGTCGACGGTAGCCGAGGCGCCCTGATAGTTGACGTCGGCGGAGATCGTCGCCTCCGTGCTCAGGGGGGCCAGCGGGCCGTAGTCGACGCCCTGCACCTCCAGGGCGGTCAGGCCGACGTCGGCGAGCGCCTGCTCGACGTCGTCCTTGACGCTCATGCCATAGACGACATAGAGCCCGCCATAGGCCAGGCCGAGGATCACGATAAGGGACAAGAGACGGCCCACGGCATTCTCCTTGGTCGTGGCATGCGAGAGATCGGCAGGGGTTATACCACAGAACGGCGGGCGTGCGGCGACCAGCCGCCCTCGCGGATCACGCTGCAGCCCGCCACGTCGCGATTGTAGAGATACAGCCAGGCCGGCCCGAAGGCGGTGGGATGGACGACGCGGTCGTAGGTGCCGCTTGCCGGGCGCCGGATCCGGTAGTCCTCCAGGCGGTCGAGGCCCGCAAGCAGCGACGCATCGACGCGGAACACCTCGATCTCGACGCCCCGCGAGGGCTCGAGCCGGGCGCCGGGGTAGGGGCCGAGGTCGTAGAGGGTGGCGTCGGTGAGCCGATCCGCGCCCACGAAGTCGGCACCGTCCAGCCAGTGATGGTTGCGCAGGCCGCGCTTCAGGGTGCCGTAGACGGCGACCAGGGGGGTGCGGCGGATGGCAAGGGCGGGGGCAGGCATGGAGCGGGTCTCCTGTCGTGCGCGGGGGCCTGGCGGGGCCACAGTCTACCAAAGTGCCACCGACGAAGTGAGACCCGCCGGCGGCTTGCCTCAGTCGCCCATGGTCGAGGGACGCCCCAGGTTCTCCGGGCCGAAGGAGTCCGGCAGCAGCTCGTCCATGGTGTAGCGGCGCAGCAACCGGCCCTCGGCGTCGACCACCCGGATCAGCGTCTCGGGGCTTGCGAACTCGCGGATGCGCTGGCGACAGTCGCCGCAGGGCGTGCACAGGTGCTCGCCCGGCCCGATCACGTAGACCTCGCGCAGTTCGCGCTCGCCGGCGCTGGCCAAGGCGGCGATGGCCGAGGCCTCGGCGCAGAGCCCCTTGTAGTGGGCCACCTCGACATTGGCTCCCGTGTAGCGGGTGCCGCTCTCGCTGACGACCAGGGCGCCCACCGGGTGGTGGGAGTAGGGGGCGTAGGCGCGGTCGCGCACGGCGATCAGCGCCTCGACGATGTCGCGCTCGATGGCCCCGCTCATGCGCCGGCCTCCTGGGCATCGTCGCGCAGCACGCTGTCCAGGGCGATGGTCATCATCTCGTCGAAGGTGGTGGCGCGCGCCTCGCTGGACAGCGAGTCGCCCTTGACGATGTGGTCGGAGACCGTGCAGATGGTGGCGGCACGAGCGCCGAACTCGGCGGCCACCCCGTAGAGGCCGGCGGCCTCCATCTCCACGCCGACGATGCCGTAGCGGCGCAGGGTCTCGACCAGCTCGGCGTCCGGGTTGTAGAACAGGTCCGCCGAGAAGATGTTGCCCACCTTGACCGGCACGCCCTGGGTCGCGGCGGCATCCACGGCATGGCGGGTGAGGTCGAAGTCGGCGATGGCGGCGAAGTCGTGGCCGCGGAAGCGGGTGCGGTTGACGCCGGAATCGGTGCTCGCGCCCAGGCCGATCACCACGTCGCGCACCGCCACGTCGTCGCGGACCGCCCCGCAGGAGCCGACCCGGATCAGCCGCTTGACGTCGTAGTCGGTGATCAGCTCCTTGGCGTAGATCGACACCGAGGGAATGCCCATGCCATGGCCCATCACCGAGATCTCGCGGCCCTTGTAGGTGCCGGTGTAGCCGTACATGTTGCGCACCTCGTTGATGCAGCGGGCATCCTCGAGGAAGGTCTCGGCGATGTACCTGGCGCGGATCGGGTCACCGGGCATCAGCACGGTATCGGCGAAGTCGCCGCGGGCGGCCTGGATATGGGGTGTCGCCATTACTGATCTCCTTGGTTGGGACTTGCCGGCAGGAAGCTCTCGCCGTCGTCCATGGGCGGCAGGCCGAAGTGTCCGGCCAGGCTCTGGCCGATGTCGGCGAAGCTGGCGCGCGCGCCGAGCGAGCCGGCGGCGAGGCCCGCGCCCACGGCCAGCACCGGGACGTGCTCGCGGGTGTGGTCGGTGCCGGTCCAGGTGGGGTCGCAGCCGTGGTCGGCGGTGAGCACCAGCAGGTCGTCGGGGGCCAGGCTCGCGAGCAGTTCGGGCAGCCGGGCATCGAAGGCCTCCAGGGCGGCGGCATAGCCGGCCACGTCGCGACGATGGCCATAGACCATGTCGAAGTCGACGAAGTTGGTCATGATCAGGGTGCGGTCGCCGGCCGCCTCGAGCGCCGCCAGGGTGGCGTCGAACAGGGCATCATGACCGCTGGCCTTGATCGTCTGCGAGATGCCGCAGTGGGCATAGATGTCGGCGATCTTGCCGATCGCCACCACCTGGCCGCCGTCGTCGTGCAGGCGCTGGAGCACCGTGGGGGCGGGTGGCTCGACGCTGTAATCGCGGCGCGCGGCGGTGCGGGTGAAGCTCGCGGCGTCGTCGCCGGTGAAGGGGCGGGCGATCACGCGGCCGATGTTGTAGGGTTCGAGCAGGCGCCGGGCAATCTCGCAGACCCGGTAGAGCCGGTCCAGCCCGAAGGCCTCCTCGTGGGCGGCGATCTGGAACACCGAGTCTGCCGAGGTGTAGACGATGGGCTTGCCGGTGCGCCGGTGCTCCTCGCCGAGGTGGGTGATGATCTCGGTGCCGGAGGCATGGCAGTCGCCCAGCACGCCGGGCAGTTCGGCCTCCCGGACCAGCGCCTCGAGCAGCTCGGTCGGGAAACTGTGCTCGCGCTCCAGGAAGTAGCCCCACTCGAAGCGCACCGGCACGCCGGCGAGCTCCCAGTGCCCGGAGGGGGTGTCCTTGCCCGAGGAGAGTTCTCGGGCGTGGCCGTAGGCGCCGGTCACGGCGTCGGGCGGGGTGATGCCGTCGGCCCAGCCGCCGGTGCTCTCGCGGTGGGCGTGGAAGAGCCCCAGCCGACCCAGGTTCGGCAGCGCGAGCGGGCCATGGCGTTCGGCGCTATCCGCTTCGCCCCGGGCGCAGGCCGCGGCGATATGGCCCAGGGTATCGGCCCCGGCATCGCCGAAGGCCGGGGCATCCGGGGTGGCGCCGATGCCGAAGGAATCGAGGACGAGCACGAGGGCGCGGGTCATGGGGCCTCCCGACGAATGATGTCGTGTATCAGTGTAGGTTCGGCAAGGGCCGTCTCGCCGATCTCGAGGGCGGCGAGGAACTGGCGCTCGGCGCGCTCGGCCTCCGGCTCGCTTCTGGCATGGATCATCGCCAGGGGCTGGCCGGCCGCCACCCGCTCGCCCAGGGCGGCAATGTCGGCCAGGCCCACGGCCGGGTCGATGGCGTCCCCGGGGGCGCGGCGCCCGCCGCCCAGCTCCACCACCGCCATGCCCAGCGCCCGGGTATCGAAGGCCCGCAGGTAGCCGCTGCGCTCGGCGCGAATCTCGCGCACCACCGGCGCGGTGGGCAGGTGGCGGTCGGCGGCCTCGAGCAGGTCGGCCGGCCCGCCGAGGCCGGCCACCATGCGCGCGAAGCGCTCGGCGGCCGCGCCGGAAGCCAGGCGTTCGTCGAGCCTGGCCAGGGCGCTGGGGCGATCCGCGGCCAGCCCGCCGACCATCAGCATTTCCGCGGCCAGGGTGCGGGTCACCTCCAGCAGGCGGCCGTCGCGACGCTCGCCGGTCAGCACCGCCAGGGCCTCGCGGACCTCCACGGCGTTGCCGGCGCAGGGCGCCAGCGGCTGGCTCATGTCGGTGAGCAGCGCCGTGGTCGGCGTGCCGGCGCGGCTCGCTACCTCGGCAATCGTTTCCGCCAGTTCCCGGGACGCCTCGGGCGTGGGCATAAAGGCGCCGCTGCCGACCTTCACGTCCATCACCAGGGCATCGAGGCCGCAGGCGAGCTTCTTGCCGAGGATGGAGGAGACGATCAGCGGCAGCGATTCCACGGTGGCGGTGACGTCGCGCACCGCGTAGAGGCGCTTGTCGGCCGGGGCCAGCTCGCTGGTCTGGCCGATGATCGCCACGCCGACGTCCTTGACCAGACGCCGGAAGGTGGCGGTGTCCGGCGTGACCGAATAGCCGGGGATCGCCTCGAGCTTGTCCAGGGTGCCGCCAGTGTGGCCCAGGCCGCGGCCGGAAATCATCGGCACATGGCCGCCGCAGGCGGCGACCCAGGGGCCGAGCACCAGCGAGACGAGATCGCCCACGCCACCGGTGGAATGCTTGTCGAGCACCGGGCCGGGCAGGTCGAGTCCCGACCAGTCCAGCACCTCGCCGGAGTCGCGGATGGCCTCGGTGAGGGCCACGGTCTCGGCGGCGTCCATGCCCCTGAGATAGATGGCCATGGCCAGCGCGCCGACCTGGGCGTCGCCGAGGCCGCCGTCACTGATGCCGGCGACCAGGTCCCGGATCGTCACGGCGTCCAGGCACTGGCCGTCGCGCTTGGCGCGGATGGCCTCCTGGGGCAGCATCAGTAGTTCGCCTCGAGAGCGGCGACGCCACCCGCCAGGCCGAGGGTGTCCAGCAGGTCGTCGAGCAGGCCCGAGGCGCCGAAGCGGAAGTGGGCCGGGGTGATCCAGGCCGCCCCCATCAGGCGCTCGGCCAGGGCCAGGTAGGCCTCGGCATCCTCGGCGGTGCTCACCCCGCCGGCGGCCTTGAAGCCCACGTCGCGGTCGCTGTCGCGGATCACCTCGAGGAGGATCTCGGCGGCCTCCAGAGTGGCGTTCACCGCCACCTTGCCGGTGGAGGTCTTGAGGAAGTCGGCGCCGCCGGCGACCGCGAGCTCCGCGGCCCGGCGGATCAGCGCGGGATCCTTGAGCTCGCCGGTCTCGAGGATCACCTTGAGGGTCTTGTCGCCGCAGGCCGCCTTGCACATCTCGACCAGTTCCTGGCCCACGGCCTCGTCACCCGCCAGCAGGGCGCGATAGGGGAAGACCACGTCGACCTCGTCGGCCCCGGAGGCCACCGCCTCGCGCGTCTCGCGGGCGGCGCCCATGACGTCGTCGTTGCCGTGGGGGAAGTTGGTGACCGTGGCGATCTTCACCGTGTCGTTGAGCCGGTGGGCGGTCAGCGCGCGGCGGGCCGGGACGATGAAGTTGGGGTAGACGCAGACCGCCGCCGGCGTCCCCGCCGGGGTCTTGGCCCGCTGGCACAGCGCCTCGATGGTGGCATCGGTGTCGTCGTCGTTGAGGCTGGTGAGGTCCATCAGCGAGAGAGCCTGGCGGGCAGCGCGTTGCAGATCGGTCATGGGATCGTCCTGTTAAGGGGGAAAAGTGGCGCCGCGGCGGGGGCCGCGGCGCTTGCCGGTCTCCTCAGGCGCCAAGCGCGAGGAAGAAGCCGGCGAGGGTAGCGGACATCAGATTGGACAGGGTACCGGCCAGCACGGCCTTGATGCCAAACCTCGCGATCTCGTGGCGCCGACTCGGGGCGATGCTGCCCAGGCCCCCGAGCAGAATGGCGATGGATGACAGGTTGGCGAAGCCGCACAGGGCGAACGACAGGATCGCCGAGGTGTGGGCCGACATCACCTCGCCGGTGGCGGCGACCACCTGCTCGCCGTCGATATAGGGGGCCAGGTTGATATAGGCGACGAACTCGTTGACCACCAGCTTCTGGCCGATAAAGGAGCCGGCCAGTGTCGCCTCCTCCCAGGGCACGCCGAGCAGGAAGGCCAGCGGCGAGAACAGCCAGCCGAGGATCAGCTCCAGACTCAGCGACTCCACGCCGAACCAGCCGCCGACCCCGCCGATCAGGCCGTTGAGCAGGGCGATCAGGCCGATGAAGGCCAGCAGCATGGCGCCGACGTTGGCGGCCAGGGAGAGGCCCGAGGAGGCCCCGGCGGCCGCGGCGTCCAGCACGTTGCTGGGATGGTGCTCCTCGGCGTCGAGGCGTTCCTCCGCCTCGCCCATGTCGTCGTCCGGGGTTTCGGTCTCGGGCATCAGCAGCTTGGCGAACAAGAGTCCGCCGGGGGCGGCCATGAAGGAGGCGGCCACCAGGTACTCCATGGGGATGCCGAGGGCGGCGTAGCCGGCCAGCACCGAGCCGGCCACCGAGGCCAGGCCGCCGCACATCACCGCAAACAGCTGGGAGGGGGTCATGCGGGCGATGAAGGGGCGCACCACCAGCGGCGCCTCGGTCTGGCCGACGAAGATGTTGGCGGTGGCCGAGAGCGACTCGGTGCGCGAGGTGCCGAGCGCCTTCTGCAGGGCACCGCCGAGGATGCGGATCACCCACTGCATGATGCCGAGGTAGTAGAGCACCGCGGTCAGCGACGAGAAGAAGATGATGACCGGCAGCACCTTGATGGCGAACACGAAGCCGGTCGCCTCGACGTTGGCCAGGCCACCGAACAGGAAGTCGATGCCGTCGTTGGCGTAGAGCACCACCTGGCTGACGGCGTCGGACACGGTCTTGAGCACCGTCTGGCCCACCGGCACGTAGAGCACGAAGGCGCCGAGGCCGGCCTGGATGGCGAAGGCGCCGCCCACGGTGCGCAGGCGGATCGCCCGGCGATTGGAGGAGAAGATCAGGGCGATGGCAATCAGCGTCACCATCCCGATCACGCTCATGATCAAGGTCATGGGGAGGTCCTTGTGGTTGGCGGCATGGGCTGGGTCACGGCCTCATGACCGGCGATGGCTCACCGGAAGTTGTACTTGAGGGTGTAGATCATCGCATTCTGATAGTCGTCGGCGGTACCCAGCTTGTTGTGCGAGTAGCGATACTGCAGGCCGGTGGTGACGGCATCGATCGGGTGCCACCATAGGGCCGCCGCGCCATTGGTGCCGACGCCGCCGGCCGGGCCGTTGACGTAGTTCTGGCGCAGGTAGGCGTCCTCGCGGTCGAAGGTCTGCTCGTGCCAGTTGGTCAGGCTGAAGCGCTCGCCGAAGGCCGCGAAGTCGTAGCCCAGCACCCAGCCGGCCATGTAGCCGTTCTCGCCGTCGTAGCCGCCGTCGCCGCTCTCGACCCATGCCTTGCCGAGGAAGGGCTTGATCCACAGCCCGTTCGCGAAGGTGTGACGATAGCCCAGGCCGGCGATGCGGTCCTGCTCCTCGCTGTCGAAACCATAGTCGCGGAAGTCGTAGACATGGAAGTAGAGCGAGAAGGGCGAGTTGCCGAGATAGATATGCGAGGTGACCTTGGCGGCGCTGCGGCGGTTGTCGCGGGTATCGTCCTCGAGGGTGTCATTGTGGGGGTTCTCGAAATCGTAGAAACCGTAGAACTCCCCCCAGTCGAACCCTGCGCCGCCCTCGAGCTCGAGGTAGAAGAAGTCGCCCTTGGCGGCATTGGTCGCGGTGCGCTGCTCAGTGCCGTCGGACCAGTCGAGGTAGTTGATCGAGGCGTTGGCGAACGACCACTGCGGGGTGAAGGACGAGGCCGAGGCGTCGTCGGCGGGCAGCGTGGCGGCGGCCAGCAGCAGGCCGGCGAGGGGCGCGAGGCGGCCGGGGGCGATGGCAGTCGGCATGGAAACGGCTTTCCTTGCTGTTGTTGTCGTGTGATGCGCCGGGTAGAGGAGGAGCGGACGATCACGCCGACGTCGGTACGTGAACCCGGTCGGGCCGGGGATAAGGCTGATGCGCGACATGTCTGTTACTCAGGTAACATGACAATGTTATTTTAATCACATTTCGCGCCGCAAGCCCGCGTTCGCGGCGGCGCCAACGCAACAGGGGCGTGGGCTCGCCGAGAGCCGTCCCGAGAGGCGGAGGGAGTGGAGTGAACGATCGAAGTGCGGTGCGACTGACGCGCCTGCAACAGGCCCTGGCCGAGGGCGGTAGCCTGCGGCTGGCCGAGGCGGCCTCGCTGTGTGGCGTCTCGGCGATGACCATCCGGCGTGACCTGGCGGGAGCCGACGGCGAGCTGGTGCTGATCGGCGGTCACCTGATGCGTGCCGACGACCCCCGCCATGTTCCGGCCTACGATCTGGCCGTGCAGCGCGACCGCCACGCCGAGGCCAAGCGGCGGCTGTGCGAGCGGGCCCTGGCCACGCTGGAGGCGGGCGACACCCTGTTCATCGATTGCGGCACCACCTTGATGCCGCTGGCTTTGAGCCTGCCCGAGGACATGTCGCTGACGGTGGTCACCTATGCCCTGAACGTGGCCGAGGCCGTCAGCGCCCGGCCGGGGGTGCGGCTGTGGCTGCTGGGCGGGATCTATCACGGCTCGTCGCGTTCCTTCGCCAGCGATGACATGGCCGAGACGATCCGCGGTTTCGGTCTCAACAAGGCCTTCCTGTCGGCTGCCGGCGTGCATCCGCGCCAGGGACTCAGCTGCTTCCACTTCCACGAGGTGGCGCCCAAGCAGGCGGCCATCGCCACCGCCCAGCGCCGGCTGCTGGTGGTCGACGCCAGCAAGCAGGGCCTGGTCCGCCCGGCGCGCTTCGCCGGGCTCGATGACATCGACGAGGTGATCACCGAGGCGGCGCCACAACGGCCTTGATGACGAGCAACCCTGTCGCGGATCAAGTTCCCGGCCCGCAAGGCCTGCTATGGTGATAGAAGCCTGGCCGGGGACGGCCGCCGTTACCGCTCATCGTATCATCCGTGCTCTGGAGGCTTGACCATGCATGCCGCCGACGTCATGACGCCCCATGTGATCACCGTGTCCCCCGACAGCGAGGTCCGCGAGATCGCCAGCCTGCTGCTGGAGCATGGCATCAGTGCCGTCCCGGTGGTCGACAACGATCAGCGGGTGCTCGGGATCGTCAGCGAGGGGGACCTGATTCGACGAATCGAGAGCGAGGAAGCGGAAAAGGCCCATGGATCCTGGTGGCTGCGCCTGTTCTCCACGGGGAACAAGGACGCCGAGTATGTGCGCACGCACGGGCGCCTGGCCGGCGAGATCATGACCCCGGCGCCGGTCACCGTGTTAGAGGATGAACCGCTGCACCGCATCGCGGCACTGCTCGAGAAGCGGGGCATCAAGCGGGTGCCGGTGGTCCGTGATGGCCGCCTGGTGGGTATCGTCAGCCGCGCCAACCTGCTGCGAGGCTTCTCGGTTGCGTCGCCGGGGGAGGCGCCGCTGGCCGATGACCGGGCGATTCGCGAGGCCATTCTCAAGGAAGTCGATGCTCACACCGGCGTGCTGGTCGACCGCCTCAACGTCATCGTCTCCGGCGGCAACGTCCAGCTCTGGGGGTTGGTGGAAAGCAAGGAGCAGCGCTGGGCGGTCCAGGTGGCCGCCGAGAACATTCCGGGGGTCAAGGCCGTGGAGAACAACCTGGGGTTCCTGCCCAAGGGCGTGGGGGCGAGCTGAGCCGCTCGTGAGTTGAGCGCCCGCCCCGGGCACCATTCCTGCTGAATTGATCGCTGCCCCCTCCAGGGGGCGGTGCGACACCCTGCGTCAAATCGCCCCTTCCGTTTCGCCCTCACTGTTTGCACAATCCCGGCCTCACGGCCGCCGTCCGCTCGTGACACCGTTCGACGTGTCCCGATCCAGCGGCCGTGAGTCAGCCCCGGAGCCCTCTCCACGACGGTCGAAGGTCGCCCCGTAGGGAGAGCGTCGACCTGCGCCGGAGAGGTCTTGGGCATGCATATAGCTTGCTTAAAATGAATAGGCTATGCGCCTGTCACCAAGCCCCCTGACGAGGTCGAAACATGAGTCGAACCCCCTCCCTGCGCAAGCTCGGCGGCCTGCTGCTGGCGGTGCTACCGCTGCTGCTGGCGGGCTGCAGCTCGGCGTTGCTGGATCCCAAGGGACAGATCGGGGAAGAGCAGCGCACCCTGATCCTGACTGCCTTCGGGCTGATGCAGATCGTCGTCGTGCCGGTCATCGTGATGACCCTGCTGTTCGCCTGGCGCTACCGCCGCAGCAATCGTGACGCCACCTACCAGCCCGACTGGGCCCACTCCAACAAGATCGAAGCCGTGGTCTGGCTGATTCCCTGCGTGATCATTGCCTTCCTGGCGGTGCTGACCTGGTACACCTCCCACAGCCTGGATCCGCACAAGCCCATCGCTGCCGACGATGGCGAGGAGCCGATGGTGATCGAGGCGGTCTCGCTGGACTGGAAGTGGCTGTTCATCTACCCGGAACAGGGCATCGCCACGGTCAACGAGCTGGCCTTCCCCGAGGATACCCCGGTGCGTTTCCGCGTCACCTCGGGCTCGGTGATGAACTCGTTCTTCATTCCCCGCCTGGGCAGTCAGATCTACGCCATGGCCGGCATGGATAACGACGTCCACCTGATCGCCGACGAACAGGGCACCTATCCCGGCCGCTCCACCAACTACAGTGGTGCCGGCTTCTCGGACATGACCTTCGACGCCCACGTGGGCTCCGAGGAGGACTTCGACGCCTGGGTGACCAAGGTCCGCGAGTCGTCCGAGTCCTTGACCTTCCCCGAGGAGTACTACGAGCTCGCCGCGCCCTCCGAGGACACCGAGATCCAGTATTTCTCCGAGGTATCCCCGTCTCTCTACGAGAGCATCATCAAGAGCTTCCATGCCGGCGGTGACCACGAAGAGCGTGTGTCGAAATATGCCGACAGCTATGCCGAAGGCTTCGGCCATGGTGGCGGTCACCACGAGTCGACCGAGTCTCACGGCAAGCCCATGAGCGCGGAGGCAGCGGAGTAAATTATGTTCGGAAAACTCACTCTAGAGGCGGTTCCGTTCGACGAGCCGATCATCATGGTGACCGTTGCGGCCATCGTGCTGGGCGGGCTCGGGATCACGGGCGCCATCACCTACTTCAAGAAGTGGGGCTATCTGTGGCGGGAGTGGATCACCTCCATCGACCACAAGAAGCTCGGCATCATGTACTTCATCGTGGCCCTGGTGATGCTGCTGCGTGGCTTCGCCGATGCCATCATGATGCGCAGCCAGTTGGCCATGGCCTCGGCCGGGGCCGAGGGCTTCCTGCCCCCCTCGCACTATGACCAGATCTTCACCGCCCACGGCGTGATCATGATCTTCTTCGTGGCCATGCCCATGGTCATCGGCCTGATGAACCTGGTGGTGCCTCTGCAGATCGGCGCGCGTGACGTGGCCTTCCCTTTCCTCAACAACCTGAGCTTCTGGCTGTTTGCCGCCGGTGTCGTGCTGGTCAATGTCTCGCTGTTCGTCGGCGAGTTCGCCAAGACCGGCTGGCTGGCCTATGCGCCACTCTCGGGACTCGATTACAGTCCAGGGGTCGGGGTGGACTACTGGATATGGGCGTTGCAGATATCGGGGATCGGCACGACCCTGACGGGGATCAACTTCTTCGTCACCATCCTGAAGATGCGCACCAAGGGCATGACGCTGTTCCGTATGCCGATCTTCACCTGGACCTCGCTGTGCGCGAACATCCTGATCATCGCCTCCTTCCCGATCCTGACGGCGACCATCGCCCTGCTGACCCTGGACCGCTACCTGGGCATGCATTTCTTCACCACCGATCTCGGTGGCAACATGATGATGTACGTCAACCTCATCTGGGCCTGGGGCCATCCTGAGGTGTACATCCTGATCCTGCCGGCGTTCGGCGTGTTCTCCGAGGTCATTGCGACCTTCGCCAAGAAGCGCCTGTTCGGCTACAACACCATGGTCTGGGCCACGGTGGCAATCACCTTCCTGTCGTTCATCGTCTGGCTGCACCACTTCTTCACCATGGGCGCGGGCGCCAACGTCAATGCCTTCTTCGGCATCATGACGATGATCATCGCCATCCCCACCGGGGTGAAGATCTTCAACTGGCTGTTCACCATGTACCGCGGCCGCCTGGAATTCACCTCGCCGGTGCTGTGGACCCTCGGCTTCATCATCACCTTCACCATCGGTGGCATGACCGGCGTGATGCTGTCGGTGCCGGCCGCGAACTTCGTGCTGCACAACAGCCTGTTCGTCATCGCCCACTTCCACAACGTCATCATCGGTGGCGTGGTGTTCGGCATGCTGGCGGGCCTCACCTACTGGTTCCCCAAGGCCTTCGGCTTCACCCTGAACGAGAAGTGGGGCAAGCGCTCCTTCTGGTGCTGGATCATCGGCTTCTACGTGGCCTTCATGCCGCTGTACGTGCTGAGCTTCTTCGGTGCCGTGCGTCGCATGCAGTCCTACGCCAACCCGGAATGGCAGCCGCTGATGCTCGTGGCCTGGGTCGGTGCCCTGATCATCGCCGCCGGCATCGCCTGCACCGTGATCCAGTTCTACGTCAGTATCCGCGATCGCAAGCTCAACCTGGACGTCACCGGTGACCCCTGGGATGGCCGCACCCTGGAGTGGGCGACCTCCTCGCCGGCGCCGTACTACAACTTCGCGCACCTGCCCGAGGTGAAGGGCGTCGATGACTTCTGGACGGCCAAGCAGGCCAACGGTGGCGTGCCGCCGCTGTCCGAGCCGCCCTACCAGGACATCCACATGCCCAAGAACACCTGGGAAGGCCCGGTCATGGCGCTGTTCGCCACCATCGCCGGCTTCGCCCTGGTGTGGCACATCTGGTGGCTGGTGGCTCTGGGTGGCCTCGGGGTCTTTGCCACCTTCATCGCCCGCGTGTTCAACGATGACGTCGACTACTACGTGCCGGCGGCAGAGGTGGAGCGCATCGAGCGCGAGCACCGCCAGAGCCTGAAGCAGAAGGGCGATCTCGCGTATTCAACTCGGCTGGGGGTGCAGGCGTAATCATGGCTACCGATACTCTGAGCAATCACGGTCATGCCCACGGGCATGACCATGACCACCACGACACCGCGGGCACCAAGATCTTCGGTTTCTGGGTCTACCTGATGAGCGACCTGGTGATCTTCGGGTCCCTGTTCGCGACCTACGCCGTGCTCCTGCAGGGCACGGCCGGGGGCCCGACCCCGGGCGAGATCTTCGAGCTGCCGTTCATCCTGGTCGAGACCTTCCTGCTGCTGTTCTCGAGCTTCACCTACGGCATGGCCGTGCTGTCCATGAACGCCAACCAGGCGGCCAAGGTTGGTCGCTGGCTGTGGATCACCTTCGCCCTGGGCACGGCCTTCGTGGCCATGGAGATCTACGAGTTCCAGCACCTGATTCACGAAGGCTTCGGACCGGATCGCAGCGGCTTCCTGTCGGCCTTCTTCACCCTGGTCGGCACCCACGGCCTGCACGTGACCTTCGGCCTGATCTGGATCCTGGTGATGATCCTCCAGGTCAAGCAGCAGGGCCTGACCGACGTCACTCGCCCGCGGATCATGTGCCTGAGCCTGTTCTGGCACTTCCTGGACATCGTCTGGATCTGCGTCTTCTCCTTCGTCTACCTGATGGGAGTCCTGTGACATGAGTGGACAAACGCACGTCGAGCACAGCCACGGCAGCGTCAGGTCCTATGTGATCGGCCTGATCCTGTCCATCGTCCTGACCATCATTCCCTTCGGGGTGGTGATGACCGGGGCCCTCGACACCCTGGCGACGGTGATCACCATCGTGGTGGCGGCCGTGGCCCAGCTGCTGGTGCAGCTGGTGCTGTTCATGCACATGAATACCAAGGCCGATGAAGGCTGGAACTTCATGTCATTCGTCTTCACCGTGACGATCCTGGTTCTGGTCATCGGAGGTTCGCTATGGATCATGCATCATCTGCATCTGAACATGATGATCGGCTGACTCCGGCGCCGACCATGCGCCAGGACTATCTCACCCTGACCAAGCCGGGGATCATCGGTGGCAACACCATCTCGGTGCTGGGCGGCTTCTTCCTGGCCGCCCGGGGGGAGGTGGACCCGCTGCTGCTGCTGGCGACCCTGGTCGGGCTGGCGCTGGTGATCGCCGCGGGTTGTGCCTTCAACAACGTCATCGACCGGGATATCGACGCCCTGATGACGCGCACGCGGAACCGCCCGCTGGTCCAGGGTCGGCTCACGCCGGCCGCCACGCTGCGCTTCGCGACCCTGCTCGGGGTCGCGGGCTTTGCCCTGCTGGCGCTGTTCACCAACGCCCTCACGGTGGGCCTGGCGGCGTTTGGCTTCGCCATTTACGTGGGGGCCTACAGCCTGTGCATGAAGCGTCGCTCCGCCTACGGCACCCTGGTGGGCAGCCTGTCCGGGGCGGTGCCGCCGGTGGTCGGCTACTGCGCGGTCACCGGGGTGTTCGATACCGGTGCGCTGACGCTGCTGGTGATCTTCTGCCTGTGGCAGATGCCGCATTCCTATGCCATCGCCATCTTCCGGCTGAAGGACTATCGCGCGGCCTCGATCCCGGTGTTGCCGGTGGTCAAGGGCATCCACACGGCCAAGCACTATATCCTCGGCTATATCCTGGCCTTCGTGGCGGCCTCCCTGGCGCTGAGCGTGGCGGGCTATGCGGGGCCGGGCTACTTCGCCGTGGCCCTGGGCATGGGCGGCTACTGGCTATACCTGGCCCTGCAGGGCTATCGTGCCGATGACGAGGAACGTTGGGCCCGACGGGTGTTCGGCTTCTCGATTGTGACCATCACCGCCCTGAGCCTGATGATGTCGCTGGATGCGAGCCTGCCGCCGGCGGCGCCGCTCTGGGCCGCTGCGTTGAACTGAGCGTCCCTGGCGCGGGGCATGCCGTCCCACCTCCTGCCTATACTGCGTGTGTCGCCCAATGCAATGGACCGACGGGCCGAACGGCCCGTCGACGGCAGGAGGTAACGCGATGTTGACACATGCCTGGGGACTGCTGGCCCATCCGCAGCGCGAGTGGCGCCAGATCAAGGAAGAGCGCGAGACGCTGACCCACCTCTACGAGCATCACGTGCTGTTGCTGGCGGCCATCCCGGTCATCTGCTCCTATATCGGCACGACCCAGGTGGGCTGGGGGCTGGGGGGCGAGACCACGATACGGCTCAGCTACCTGGATGCCCTGGGCGCAGGGCTCGTCTTCTACCTGGTGATACTCGCGGCGGTCTATGTGGTGGGCAAGGTGATCCGCGCCATGGCCAAGCGTTTCACCCAGCCGCCGAGCCAGAGCGAGTGCATCGTCTTCGCCGGCTATGTGGCCACACCGATGTTCCTCAGCGGCATCGTGGCGGTCTACCCGCTGGTCTGGCTGTGCCTGCTTGTGGGCGTCGTCGGGCTCTGCTATACCGCCTACCTGCTGTACCTGGGGATTCCGGCCTTTCTCGGTATCAGTCGCGAGGAGGGCTTCATCGTCTCCAGTACCACCCTCGGCATCGGCGTGCTGGTGCTGGAGGCGCTGCTCGGCATGACGGTGCTGCTGTGGGGCTACGGGGAACGCATCCTCCTCTCGCTGTTCGGTTCCTGAGGCGAGCCCTTCCCCCGTCAACGCCCAGATACAGATACACGAAGGGCGGCCAATGGCCGCCCTTCATCATTCCGGGGAATGCCCTCAGGCCCGTTCGTGGCCGGATTCGATTTCCTTCAGGGCTGCTTCGAGGTGGCCCAGGCTGCGCTCGATATGGTGCAGCTTGTCGAGGCCGAACAGGCCGATGCGGAAGGTCTGGAAGTCGTCGCCCTCGTCGCACATCAGCGGCACGCCGGTGGCCACCTGGATGCCGGCGGCGGCGAACTTGACGGCGATATCGGGATCCTGGGTGTAGCAGACCACCACGCCGGGCGCCTCATACCCCGGGGCGGCGACGCTCCGGTAGCCGTGCTCGGCGAGCAGCTCGCGGACACGGCGACCCAGCTCGAGCTGTTCGTCGCGGACCTTGTCGAAGCCATAGGCCGCTGTCTCGGCCATCACGTCGCGCAGCTGGCGCAGGCCGTCGGTGGGCATGGTGGCATGATAGGCGTGGCCGCCGGCCTCGTAGGTCTCCATGATCGACAGCCACTTGCGCAGGTCACAGGCGAAGCTCGAACTCTCGGTCTCGTCGATGATCTCCCGGGCCAGCCGCGAGAGCATCACCATGCCGCAGCAGGGCGAGCCGCTCCAGCCCTTCTGGGGCGCGCTGATCAGCACGTCGACGCCGACGTCCTGCATGTCGACCCAGACGGTGCCCGAGGCGATGCAGTCGAGCACCAGCAGCCCCCCCTCGTCGTGGATGGCCTCGGCGATGCGCCTCAGGTAGTCGTCCGGCAGCTGCATGCCGGAGGAGGTCTCGACGTGGGGCGCGAAGACCAGGTCGGGTTTCTGGTCCTGGATCGACTCGATCACCTCCTCGATGGGCGGCGGCGCGAAGGGCGAGGTCGGGTCATCGTCGTCCAGCCGGCGTGCCTTGCGTACGCTGAGGTCGGAGGGGATATCGCCTTTCTGCAGGATCTGGCTCCAGCGGTAGCTGAACCAGCCGTTGCGGATCACCAGGCAACGCCGGTCGGTGGCGAACTGGCGGGCGACCGCCTCCATGCCGAAGGTGCCGCTACCCGGCACGATCACCGCGGAATGGGCGCGGTAGACCTGCTTGAGGGTGGCGGAGATGTCGCACATCACTTCCTGGAAGCTCTTCGACATGTGATTGAGCGAACGGTCCGTGTAGACCACCGAGTACTCGAGCAGTCCATCGGGGTCGACATCGGGTAGCAGTCCGGTCATTGCGGTCTCCCTGTTGCGGTGCGGGCCATCACGTATGGCTCAGAGGATATGCGCAATCTCCCCCTCAAGCCAGGGGGAGCGGCATCGTGCCTCGCCGGGAGCCTCTCTTCCGGTCTCATGACCGGGCCCCGTGCCGCCCCTCGGTAGGCGTCTGGCCAGGCATATGGAGTGGTCCCTCAGCGATCCGCCGAGGCGAGCTCGGCAGCGTCCGGCAGGGCTTCCCGGTGGATGTTGGCGATCGCCTCGGCGGCTTTCTGGAGGGCCGGCAGGCAGGCCAGGGCCTTGTCGCGATTCATTCGCATCACAGGCGCCTGGATGGCCAGGCCGGTGTTCGATGCGCCATCCGGGTTGGGGGCCAGCACCGCGATGCACAGCAGGCCCGGGAGGAATTCCTCGTCATCGAAGGCGTATCCCTGGCGACGCACGGTCTCGATCTCGGCCTCGAGGGCCTCCGGGTCGGTGAGGGTGTTATGGGTGAATGCCGTCAGCGGCATCTGGTCCAGCAGGCGCCTCCGCTGGGCGGGCGCCATCTGGGCCAGGAACAGCTTGCCGCTGGCCGAGCAATGCACCGGGACCCGGGAGCCGGGATGGAGATAGAAGCGCAGGGGCGCCGAGGTCTCCACCCGGTCGAGATACAGCACTTCGCCGCCGGACAGTGCCGTGATATTGCAGCTTTCGCCGACCTCGTCGACCAGCTGGGTCAGCACGGCATGGCGAGCCCCCTGGATCGTGTCGTTGAGCAGCAGTGTCTCGGCCAGCCGGCGCAGGCGGCTGCCCTTGCTGTAGTGCCGGCCATCGGCCTCGCGCTGCAGCATGCCCGACGATTCGAGCTGCTGGAGCATGCGGTGCAGGGTGGGCTTCGGCAGCCCGGTCTCGTCGACCATGCCCTGCAGCGTGAAGAACTGGTCCTTCCCGGCGATGACTTCCAGCAGCGCCAGCAGACGCTGTGCCGGCGTATCGCCCTCGAGGCGGCTCATGTCGGTTCGATGCGTGGTCATGGTCAACTCTCCCTTTGCTCGCAAGATAATTTGTTCCTGAAAAGAAATCAATTTGTCCCATTTTATGGAATTTGTGTTGACGAGGCGTGGGTGTGGCGCTACTTTTTACTCGCGTTCCGATTTTTGGAACTTCTCGTACCATAAACAGGATTCGCGAGAACAATATCCATCCCAGCGCTCCCGTGGAGGTTCCCATGAGCACCGACAACACCACAGACACCCGCCAGGTCGTGCAGGGCAAGCAGACCATGACGCCCTCCGAGGCCTTCGTGGAGACCCTGGTCGCCAACGGCGTCACCGACATGTTCGGCATCATGGGCTCGGCCTTCATGGACGCCATGGACATCTTCGCGCCGGCCGGCATCCGCCTGATCCCGGTGGTCCACGAGCAGGGCGCGGCGCACATGGCCGACGGCTATGCCCGGGTTTCGGGGCGCCACGGCACGGTGATCGGCCAGAACGGCCCGGGCATCTCCAACGCCGTGACCGGCATCGCCGCGGCCTACTGGGCGCACAGCCCGGTGGTCATCGTCACTCCCGAGGCGGGCACCACCGGCATCGGCCTAGGCGGCTTCCAGGAGTGCCACCAGCTGCCGATGTTCCAGGAGTTCACCAAGTACCAGGGCCACGTGACCCACCCGGCGCGGATGGCCGAGTACACCGGGCGCTGCTTCGATCGGGCGATGT